>NZ_KB913032.1:5999469-7270070 GCF_000384215.1 Amycolatopsis alba DSM 44262
CAGTAGACGACGATGAAGTCGATCGTGGGATCGGCGCGGAAGGCGGCGAGCGTCTTGCCGAGCCACTTGAGCTGCTTGCCCTTGGTGTAGTCCAGGTTGGACGGGCTGTTGTAGCAGACGTCGTTGCCGTCGAGGCTGATCAGGCCGACGTTCTGGTACCGCCACGAGTAGATGCAGGTGGAGCCGTTCCAGGCGTTGTCCGGCATGGTGAACCGCGCCCGCACGCCGCCGTACCCGTCCGCGGAGTACCAGCCCTCCATCTCGTGGTTGCCGAGCGCCATCATCCACGGGATCCCGGCGGTGACGGGTTCGTTCTGCACGAAGAAGGAGTCCCACAGCCGGGCGTCGTACTGGTCTTCCTCCGGATGCCCGCCCTCGCCCTCGAGCGCGTAGCTCAGGTCGCCCATGGCGAGGTGGAAGGCCGGGTCGAGGCCCGCGATCAGGCTGCTGGTCGCGACGGCGTTGTAGCCGACGCCCTGGTCGCCGAAGGCCGTGAAGGAGAACGTGCCGTCGCCGCCGGGGGCCGGGGCGGTGCGGAAACTCGCCATCTCGCCGAGCCTGGCGGCGGGATCGTAACCGTCGTGGCCGACGACGTAGTAGTAGGTGGTGTTGGGCAGCAGGCGGTCGATCCTGGCGTGGAGGTAGTACTGGGTGATCGCCTTCGGGCTGTTCGGCGGCACTTCCTCGACCGGGTGCTGCCAGGACATCTGGCTGGTCAGCGCCCTGACCTCGGCCTGGATGGGCGGGCTGAAGTCGCCGGGCACCGTGCCGATCCGGACGAACGGCGCGGTCACCGCCGCGGGCACCTGCCAGGAGACCACGACCTGCTGGGACGGGTCGGCCCCGTAGGCGATGTGCCGTCCGAAGGGCCGCAGCGCCGACCCCGCGACCTTGTCCGCGTTGAGCAGCACGGTCGGTCCGGGGGAGGCCAAGGCGGTGCCGGGCTGCAGGACGCCGCCGAGGGTGAGTGCCGCGCCGCTCACCGCGCCCACCCGGAACAGGGTCCGCCTCGAGTACTGGTTGACGAAGTTGTCGTGTTTCTCGGCCAGGCTGAGCCGACGGTAGGCTTGGGACCTGCTGTTCCGGGGAGTTTCGGCCATGAAATTGAAGTTAAGAAGGCTTCCTAACTAAGTCAAGAAGTCGGCGACGGCTGCATGGAACCATGCAAGCGGGCGTGACTCACGTGCTTGAAGGCGGAACTCGCGTGATCAGACGGCGATCTCGGTGTGTGGCGTCTGATCACGCGAGATCCGCCTCTGATCACGCGAGTCACGAGTTTTGATCTAGAGCAGTTCGGACGAGACGACCGCGCGGAGGGTCCGCAGTCGCTCCAGTAGCGGCTCGACCTCGTCGGCCGCGATGAGGACGGCGCAGGTCATCGTGCTTTCCCGGACGCCGTCGCGCACGTCGACCGACAGGTCGTGGACGAGGCAGCCGAGCGCGTCGACCAGGCCGGGGATCTGCTCGACGCCGCCGACGAAATACGTGGCGATCCGGCGGCGGACCAGCATGGCCGAACGAGGGGCGGGAACCTGGAAAGCGGTGAGCGACATCGTGGTCTCCAAAGGCGGGAAAACGAACAGGCCATGGAGGGCCAGGTCCCGCGAGATACCCCGTGTCGAGGGGTCGCCGGAATGCGCGCCGGCGACCTGGTTCAGCCGGCGCGCTTGACTACGAGTCGAGTGAAGAGTCGAGTGAAGCGGCGCACGGCGACAGGCTAGCACGCCCCGCCGGAAGTCAGGAGAGCCGCAGCCGGGGCCCTTGTTCCCGGACGTGCGCGACGGACCCGCAGCCGAGGTCCAGCTGGCGTTGCCGTTCCGCGACGAACGCCCGGCCGAGACCGGTGCGGTCCGAAGTGGACAGTGTGCGCCTGAGTTCGTTCAGCAGTCCGCGTTCCTCGGAACGGATATGCGCGTCCACCGAATTCTCCAGTGCTGCCAACGCCTTCTCGGAGCCGGTGGATTCCAGTACGGCCAGCAGTTCCTCCGCGAAGCCGCTCTCCGTCGCATCGGGACGGACGATCCGTTCCGTCGCGGTGGCATGCGCGACCAGCGACGCCGACAGCTCCGCGATCAGCGCCGGACGGTCGGCCTCGTCGTTGCGGAGGTCCCGGAAGAGCTGCTCGATCCGGCGATGGTCGGCCAGGACGACCTCGACCAGGTCGGAGCCGGGGGGAGCGGCCGTCGGACCGGGGCGCATCCAGCCGAACGTCAGCTCCACGGCCTGGCGCCAGTGCGAGTACTCGCTGTCCCGGCGGGCGGGGTTCATCGACGGCAGCCATTGCCCGGCGCGATGCCAGTTCCGGCGCAGGCCCTCCAGATCCGGCCAGTATCCGACCGACAACCCGGCCGCGTACGCCGCGCCCAGCGAGACCGTCTCGGCGACCATCGGGCGGACCACCGGCACGTCGAGGACGTCTGCGACGAACTGCATCAGCAGGTTGTCCGCGGTCATCCCGCCGTCCACTTTGAGCGTCGACAGTGCGAGCCCCGAATCGGCGTTCATCGCGTCGACGACCTCGCGGGTCTGCCAGCCGGTGGCTTCGAGCACCGCCCTGGCGAGGTGACCTTTGGTGATGTACGACGTCAGCCCGGCGATCACCCCGCGCGCTTCACTGTGCCAGTGCGGCGCGAACAGCCCCGAGAAGGCGGGCACGATGTAGCAACCGCCGTTGTCCTCGACCGTGCGGGCCAGCGTCTCGATCTCGGGCGCGCTGCCGATCAGCTCCAGCCCGTCCCGGAACCACTGCACGAGCGACCCGGTGACCGCGATCGACCCTTCGAGGGCGTACACGGCGGGCTCGTCGCCGATCTTGAATCCGACGGTGGTCAGCATGCCGTGCGTCGACAGCACCGGCGTCGGACCGGTGTTGAGCAGCAGGAAGCTGCCTGTCCCGTAGGTGCACTTCGCCTCACCGGGCGCGAAACAGGTCTGGCCGAACAACGCGGCCTGCTGATCACCGAGCGCTGCCGCGATCCGGATCCCCGGCACCACCCGTGACGTCGTCCCGTACACCTCGGTCGACGGCCGGATCTCCGGCAGCATCGCGCGCGGGACGTCGAAGAACTCCAGCAGCTCGTCGTCCCACGACAGCGTCCGCAGGTTCATCAGCATGGTGCGCGAGGCGTTGGTGACGTCGGTGACGTGGACGCCGCCCTCGGGGCCGCCGGTCAGGTTCCAGATCAGCCAGCTCTCGACGGTCCCGAACAGGACGTCGCCGCGCTCGGCGCGTTCCCGCAGGCCAGGGGTCCTTTCGAGCATCCAGCGGATACGAGGCGCGGAGAAGTACGTGGCCAGCGGCAGCCCGCACAGCCGCCGGACACGGTCCGCGCCCGGCTCGCGGGCGAGCTGTTCGAGCATCGCGTCGGTGCGCGTGTCCTGCCAGACGATCGCGCGCCCGACGGGGTTGCCGGTGTGCCTGTCCCACAGCACCGTCGTCTCACGCTGGTTCGCGATGCCGAGACCGGCCACCTGCCCGGCTTCGGCGCCGGCGTCGGCGAGCGCCTGGGGCACGATCCTGGCGACGTTGCGCCAGATCTCCGTCGCGTCGTGTTCGACCCAGCCCGGCCGGGGGAAGTGCTGCTGATGCTCGCGCTGCGCGACCGACACCAGCCTGCCGCGCGCGTCGAACAGGATGCACCGCGTCGAGGTGGTGCCCTGGTCGATCGACATCACATAGCGCTGGACCACGCGAGCACCTCCATCACCATCGGGACGCGCCGAGATCGCGGGAGACCGCCCGTGCCGCGTCGCGCACGTGGCCGAGCAGCCGCGGGATCGGGCTGCCGTCGGCTTCGCAGATCCGTTCCGCCGCGCCGGACACCCCGATCGCGCCGACCACGATGCCGCCGTGCCCGCGGATCGGTGCCGCTATCCCGGCCTCGCCTGAGATCATCTCGCCGTTCTCGCTCGCCCAGCCCGCCTCGCGCACCTTGCCGCAGGCGCGTTTGATCGCGGTCTGGGTGACCAGGGTCCGGCGGGTGTAGGACTCCGGCCCGCCGGTGCGCAACGATGCCACGAGACCGGTGTCGTAGGCCAGAAGGACTTTCCCGAGCGCCGTCGCGTGCAATGGCAGAAGCGTGCCGACGTCGAGCGTCTGCAGGCTGTCGTCGGGCCGGAACACGTGGTGCACCACCAGGACCCGGCCTTCCAGCGGCGCGCCGATCCGGACGGCTTCACCGCTGCGCGCGGCCAGCGCGTCGGCCCAGTTGATCGCGCGTGACCGGAGTTCGTTGACGTCGAGGTAGCTCGTGCCGAGGTGCAGCAGCGCCGCGCCCAGTTGGTATTTCCCGGTGTCGCGGTCCTGTTCGACAAACCCGACCCCTTGCAGGGTGCGCAGGATCCCGTGCGCCGTTCCCTTGGCGAGTTCGAGGGAATCGGCGATCTCGCCGACCCCGAGACGGCCGGAACCGCGCGCCAGCAACCGCAGGATCGCGGCGGCGCGCTCGATGGACTGGATCGGACCGGGCACGGCCCAACCGTAGCCCGACCGGCCCTGATTCGACAATGTCGAACATCGTCTTCACGCGTTCGACAATGCCGACCGGTGTCCGTTGACCCCGCGTTTCCGCGAACTTAACTTCGGCCTCAACAGGGCAACGGTGTCCTTTGTGGAGGAAGCAATGGTGCGAAACCTCAAGGCTCGCGGACTCGCGGGCGAACTGGCGGCGGAGTTCGTCGGGACGATGATCCTCATCCTGTTCGGCTGCGGGGTGGTGGCCCAGGTCGCCGCCGCGGGTATCGGGGATCACGACAGCATCGCGTGGGCCTGGGGCATCGGTGTCACGCTCGGTATCTACGTGGCTTCACGGATCAGCGGCGCCCATCTGAACCCGGCCATCACCGTGGCACTCGCGGTGTTCAAGGGTTTCTCGTGGCGCAAGGTCGCCCCGTACGCCTTGGCGCAGACCGCCGGCGCGTTCCTCGGCGCGCTGCTGGTGCGCTGGAACTACACCGAGGTGCTCAACGCCGCGGACCCCGGCCTGACGATCAAGACCCAGGGCGTCTTCTCCACCCTTCCGGGTAACGGGACCCTTCCGGTGGGTGACTGGGGCGCCTTCCGCGACCAGATCATCGGCACCGCCATCCTCGCCTTGGTGATCTTCGCCATCACCGACCTCCGCAACACCGCGCCCGCCGCGAACCTGGCCCCGGTCGTCGTCGGCTTCCTGGTGGTCGCGATCGGCATGGCCTGGGGCACCAACGCCGGCTACGCGATCAACCCCGCCCGTGACTTCGGCCCGCGGCTGATGTCCTGGCTCACCGGTTACGACACCGCGTTCACCGACCAATACGGCTACCCGTACTGGTGGATCCCGATCGTGGCGCCGGTCATCGGCGCGGTCATCGGCGGCGCGATCTACAAGTTCTTCATCGAGCGGTACCTCCCCGGTGATCCCGCACCGGAAGCTTTGCCCGCCAAGGACATCGAGCGCGTTTCCTAAGGAGAGCAACCATGCCTGACTACATCGGCGCCGTCGACCAGGGCACCACCAGCACGCGGTTCATGATCTTCGACCACGGCGGCAACGAGATCGCCCGCCACCAGCTGGAGCACGAGCAGATCCTGCCGAAGCCGGGCTGGGTCGAACACGACGCGACCGAGATCTGGGAACGGACCCGTTCGGTCATCGCCACCGCGCTCAACAAGGCGAAGCTGACCGCCGCGGACCTGGCTTCGCTCGGCATCACCAACCAGCGTGAGACCACCGTCGTGTGGAACCGCCGCACCGGGCGCCCGTACTGCAACGCGATCGTGTGGCAGGACACCCGCACCGACCGGATCGCCTCGGCGCTGGAACGCGAGGGCAAGGGCGACGTCATCCGCCGCAAGGCCGGTCTGCCGCCCGCCACCTACTTCTCCGGCGGCAAGCTGCAGTGGATCCTGGAGAACGTCGACGGCGTCCGCGAAGACGCGGAGAAGGGCGACGCGCTCTTCGGCACCACGGACTCCTGGCTGATCTGGAACCTCACCGGCGGCCCCGACGGCGGCGTGCACGTGACGGATCCGACCAACGCGTCGCGCACCATGCTCATGGACCTCGAAACGCTGGAGTGGGACGACGAACTGCTGTCGTTCTTCGGCGTCCCCAAGCAGATGCTGCCGTCGATCCGGCCGTCGTCGAACAACGGCCACTTCGGCGTCACCCGCGCGGACGGCCCGCTCGGCGGCGAGGTCGCCATCACCGGCGTGCTCGGCGACCAGCAGGCGGCGACCGTCGGCCAGGTGTGCTTCCGGCCCGGCGAGGCCAAGAACACCTACGGCACCGGCAACTTCCTGCTGCTCAACACCGGGCACGAGGTCGTCCGCTCGAAGCACGGCCTGCTCACGACGCTGGCCTACCAGTTCGGTGACGAGAAGCCGGTGTACGCGCTGGAAGGGTCCATCGCCGTCACCGGTTCCGCCGTGCAGTGGCTGCGCGACCAGCTGGGCATCATCAGCGGCGCGTCGCAGAGCGAGAGCCTCGCCCGCCAGGTCGAGGACAACGGCGGCGTCTACTTCGTCCCCGCGTTCTCCGGTCTTTTCGCGCCGTACTGGCGTTCGGACGCGCGCGGCGCGATCGTCGGCCTCACCCGCGCCACCACCAACGCGCATCTGGCGCGGGCGACGCTCGAAGCGATCTGCTACCAGACCCGCGACGTCGTCGAGGCCATGCAGAACGACTCCGGCGTCACGCTCGACGTGCTGCGGGTGGACGGTGGCGTGACCGCGAACGAACTCTGCATGCAGCTGCAGGCCGACATCCTCGGCGTGCCGGTGTCGAAGCCGGTCGTCGCCGAGACCACCGCGCTCGGAGCCGCCTACGCGGCGGGCCTGGCCGTCGGGTTCTGGAAGTCCACCGACGAGCTGGAACAGAACTGGAACGAGGACAAGCGCTGGGAGCCGTCCTGGACGGACGAACAGCGCGCCGTGGGCTACGCGGGCTGGCAGAAGGCCGTCGGCCGCACGCTCGACTGGGTCGAGGTCGAGTGAGCCCGATGAACAGGAGGAACAAGGTGTCATCCGTACCGCTTTCCCCGGTCTACCGGGCCGAGACGCTGCGCAAGCTCGCCCGTGAAGAGATCGACGTGCTGGTCGTCGGCGGGGGAGTGACCGGTGCCGGCGTCGCGCTCGACGCGGCGTCGCGCGGGCTCTCCGTCGCGCTGGTCGAGGCCCGCGACTTCGCCGCCGGGACGTCCAGCCGGTCCAGCAAGCTGATCCACGGCGGGCTTCGCTACCTGGAGAACCTGGACTTCAAGCTGGTCCGGGAGGCGCTGAAGGAACGCAGCCTGCTGCTGCAGACCCTCGCCCCGCATCTGGTGCGGCCGGTGAAGTTCCTGGTGCCGCTCAAGCACCGCGTCTGGGAACGCGGCTACATCGGCGCCGGTGTCACGCTTTACGACACCCTCGGTGGGGCTCGCGCGCTGCCGAGGCACCGGCATCTGTCCAAGCGCGGCGCGGGCAAGGTCGCGCCCGGCCTCGCGGACGACGCCCTGATCGGCGCCATCCAGTACTACGACGCGCAGGTCGACGACGCCCGCCACACGATGACGATCGCGCGGACCGCTGCCGAACAAGGCGCTTCGGTGCTGACCCGTGCCCGCGTCACCTCGCTGATCCGTGACGGCGAACGCGTCGTCGGCGCCAAGGTCGTCGACCGGGAGAGCGGCGCGGAGATCGAGGTCCGGGCGAAGACGGTCGTCGCGGCCACCGGTGTGTGGAGTGACGACATGGCGGAAGCGGCGGGCATCCCCGCGCCGTTCACCGTGCGCGCGTCGAAGGGTATCCACCTGGTGGTGCCGCGCGAGAAGATCGACCTGGACACCGGGCTGATCCTGCGCACGGAGAAGAGCGTGCTGTTCGTCATCCCGTGGGGACGGCACTGGATCGTCGGCACCACCGACACCGAATGGGACCTCGACCGCGAGCATCCGGCGGCCAGCCAGGCGGACGTCGACTACGTGCTCGGCCACCTCAACGCCGTCCTTCGCACGCCGCTCACCGCTGACGACATCGAAGGCGTGTACGCCGGGCTTCGGCCGTTGCTGGCCGCGAAGGCGACGTCGACGACGAAGCTGTCGCGGGAGCACGCCGTGGCGCATCCGGTGCCGGGTCTCGTGATCGTGGCGGGCGGCAAGTACACGACGTACCGGGTGATGGCCGCCGACGCGGTCGACGTCGCGGTGGAGGACCTCGGGCGCCCGGCGCCGTCGTCGTGGACCGAGCGCCTCCCGATCGTCGGCGCGACGGGCTACCACGAACTGTGGGGCGCGCGGCACGCGCTCGTCCAGCGCACGGGGCTGCCGATCCGCCGGATCGAGCACCTGCTCCAGCGCTACGGCACCGCGATCGACGACATCCTGGAGTCCATTTCGGAGCGTCCGGAACTGGCCGAGCCGATTCCGGGGACCGCGGAGTACCTGAAGGCAGAGGCGGTCTACGCCGTCTCGCACGAGGGCGCGCTGCACCTGGAGGACGTCCTGACGCGCCGCACCCGGATCTCCATCGAGGAGCGGGACCGCGGGGTGACGGCGGCGCCGGTGGTGGCCGCGCTGATGGCGCCGCTGCTGGGCTGGGACTCGCACCGGCAGGAGCGTGAGGTCACCAACTACCTCGCGCGGGTCGAGGCGGAACGCTCCGCCCAGGCCCAGCCGGACGACGAGGCGGCGAACGCCAGCCGCCTCGCCGCCCCGGCGCTGCTGCCCAGCTGAACCACGTCAGTCCGTGAAGGCCTCCTTGAGGGACTCTGAGTCCCTCAAGGAGGCCTTCACGGACTTGTTTGCCTGCGCCTGACCTGCGCAAGGGTGGTGGTTGCGCGGGTACATCCGGTTGCAGGTCTTGATCAACGGAAGATCCGGGACACTCAACGTCCCCGATCTTCCGTTGATCAAGGTCGTGCCTGTCATGCCCTGTGGCGGACAATCTTCCCCCGTCGACTACACCGCCATCCCGCACAAGCTCCACTCGGCGGCAAGGCGAAACAGGGCCCGTCTGTGGAGGATTCGGGACGTTCAACGTCCCGAATCCTCCACACTCGACCGCCAGCCGCAGTGGATAAGCAAATACTGGTCCCTCAAGGAGGCCTTCACGGACTTCGTCGGCTACTTGAGCCAGTCCAGGTAGCGGGTAGCGGCGATGCGGGCGCCGTCTTTGGTGGTGAGGACGTCACCGCGGACGGCGGAGAACATGCCCGCGGTCTCGTCGTTGGTCACCGGACGCGTGTCTCCCTTGGCGGACAAGGTGATCCGGCCCAGTTCGTCGAGCGGGTAGACGTCCGGGCCGCCCACGTCGAGGGTTCCGTTCAAGGGTTTCCCCGCCGAGACCTCGGAAACGGCGGCGGCGACGTCCGCCGCGGCGATCGGCTGGATCGGCGTGCTGGGCAGGCGGACCGTGTTCTCGTCGGAGGTCCAGGACAGGACCGCGCCGACGAATTCCATGAACTGCGTGGCGCGCACGATCGAGTAGGGGACACCGCTGCTCTTGAGGATGTCCTCCTGCAGCGTCTTGGCCCGGTAGTAGTCGAGTTCGGGGACCTGGTCGACGCCGACGATCGACAGGATCACGAAATGCCCGGTGCCCGCCTTCTTCGCCGCGGCCACGAGATTGTCCATCGACGTCTGAAAGAACGCGGGCGAGGCGTCGTCGAAGGTCGGGGAGTTCGAGAGGTTTACGACCACGTCGGCGCCGTCGAGCGCGGCGTCCAGGCCCTGGCCGGTGAGGAGGTCGACCCCGGTGGACGGCGAATGCGGCACCGCCTCGTGTCCGGCTTCGTTCAGGTTCCGCACGACCTGCGAGCCGATCAGCCCGGTCCCGCCGATGATCGCGAATTTCATGACCCCGTGTCCTTCCTCGGTGAGCGCCCGCTAACTCGGACACCTCATGTCCGAGATAATACTCAGACACATTGTGTCCGAGTCAAGAGGCGGGTTAGAGTCATCCGGGTGAAGATGTCCGGCGGGGTCGAGTGGGCCCTGCACTGCTGCGTCGTGCTGACCTCGGTCGACGAACCCGCGCCCGCCGCGCGCCTGGCGCAGCTGCACGACGTCTCCCCGAGCTATCTCGCGAAGCAGCTCCAGGCGCTTTCGCGGGCCGACCTCATCCGGTCGGTGCAGGGGAAGGCCGGCGGCTACGTCCTCACCCGGCCGCCCTCGGAGATCACGGTGCTCGACGTCGTCGAGGCCATCGAAGGTCCCGGCCCGGCCTTCATCTGCACCGAGATCCGGCAGCGCGGGCCGATGGCGACACCGCCCGAAGCGTGCACGGCGCCGTGCGCCATCAGCCGCGCGATGGCCAACGCGGAAGTCCAGTGGCGCGCGGCGCTGCGCGAGGTCACCATCGCGAATCTGGCCGACGACGTCAGGGGCGACTACGGTCCGGGTGCGCTGGCGGGCATCGGCACGTGGTTCCGGGAGGACTCGTGAGTGGCAAGGACGGTTGGAACCACCCTTGCCACTCACGAGCTCTAGAACCGGTCCAAGTGCTCGCCGACCCACTGCGCGAACGTCCGCGCCGGACGGCCGAGCACCTGCTCGACCGTGGCGTCCACGGTCCTCGCCTCCACCGGCGGATCGCTGTGCCAGCCGATCACGTATTCGGCGTCCGCCATTGAGACGCCGTCGGCCAGCAGCCGGTCGATCGCCTGCTGCCGCGTGATCTGTTCCAGGCCGATGTCGCGGCCCAGGGCGGCGCCGAGGATCGCGATCCGTTCGCGCGTGGTCAGTGATTCCGGTCCGGTGAGGTTGTAGACCTTGCCCGAGTGCCCGTCCTCCACGAGCGCGGTGGCGGCGACGGCGCCGATGTCCCCCTCGTGCACCACCGCGCTGGGAAGGTCGAACGGCTCCCGGACGACGCCGTCGGTGCGGACGGAGTCGGCCCAGGTCAGAGCGTTGGACATGAACTCCTGCGGCTCCAGCCGGGTCCATTCCACGCCGGACTCGGCCATGGCCTGTTCCGTCGGGCCGACGTAACCGCCCCACACGATGGTCATGCGCCGTACACTCGCGTCCACAGCGCGTTCGACCAGTTCGGCGCCGACGTCGGCGAGGCCCGCGGTCACGGTGATGTGCAGCCGGGTGACACCGTCGAAGGACAGCGTTCCGGGTGCGGTGTGCGTGCCTTTCACCAGTTCGACGCCCGCCGGAAGCCGGGCTCCGGCGGGATTCCTGGTGAGTGCCCGGACGCGTTCGCCGCGCCGGACGAGTTCGGCCACCACGTGGCGGCCAGTGTTCCCGGTGGCCCCGGTCACCAAGACGGTCATGGTTGATTCCCTTCGTTTTCCGCGAAGGTAAAATCTCAAGTAATGTGGAGGTCAAGCGGACCGGTCAGGAATCGAGAAGCGTTTGCGCCCGCGGAATCCCTAGCGTCTTCGCCACAGGCAAAACGACTCCAGGAGGTTCTCGTGAGCAAGCGGATCCGGACGTTCCACCGGTGGACGTCCCTCGTCTTCGTCGCCACCGTCATCGTGTGCTTCGTCGTCGTGGCGGTGGGCAGTTCGGCTCAATGGGTGCTTTACACGCCGCTGCCGCCGCTCTTCCTGTTGATGTTCAGCGGCCTCTACCTGTTCGCGCTGCCGTATACCGCCAAGCGGCGCAGCAGGCGGAGCGTGTCCGGGTGACTCGCCGGATCTTAGTTTATGGCAAAAATTAACACCATCCGTACCGGCCGGAAACTCTTGACGCGGCGGTCCGGTCCGGTGAGGATCGGCCGGTCCCCGCCTCCCGCAGAATGGACCAGACCATGGCAAGACGTCCTCGCGCGCGCCGAAGTCCGATCGTCGCCTTGATGAGTCTCACCCTGCTCGGCGGGGCCCTGGCGGCCACGCCCAGCGCCGTCGCCGCCGAGCAGCCCGTGATCGGGAAGCCCGCGCTCGACCGGGACGGTTGCGCCCGGATCGAGAAGAGCCTGCCGACGCTCGCCGACTGGCCGAAGGTCGAGAGCCGGTTCAAGGGGAAGGCCGGTGACGAGCAGCGGATCGCCGAGATTCTCAAGGGGATGACCCTGGAGGAGAAGGTCGGGCAGATGACGCAGCCCGAGATCGCCGCCATCACTCCCGACGAGGTCCGCCAGTACTCCATCGGTTCGGTCCTCAACGGCGGCGGCTCGTGGCCGAACCAGAACAAGCACGCGTCCCAGCAGGACTGGCTGAAACTCGCCGACTCCTACTGGGACGCTTCGAAGGCCGGCCGGACGAAGATCCCGGTGATCTGGGGCATCGACGCCGTGCACGGCAACAACAACGTGTACGGCGCAACCGTCTTCCCGCACAACATCGGTCTGGGCGCGGCGCACGACCCGTGCCTGGTGCGTGACGTCTCCGCGGCGACGGCCCGGCAGATCCGCGCCACCGGCCAGGACTGGGCGTTCGCGCCGACGCTGGCCGTCGTGCGGGACGACCGCTGGGGCCGCACCTACGAAGGGTTCTCCGAGGACCCGCGGATCACCCGTGCCTACGGCTACGAGGCGATCAACGGCCTCCAGGACGGCTCGACCAAACGCATCGGCTACAACGGCGTGATCGGCACCGCGAAGCATTTCATCGGTGACGGCGGCACGCTCAAGGGGCAGGACCAGGGCGTCAACCCGTCGTCCGAGGCCGAGATGATCAACCTTCACGGCCAGGGCTATTACGGCGCGCTCGCGGCGGGTTCCCAGACCGTGATGGTGTCGTTCAACAGCTGGACCAACGCGGACCTCGGCATCGACGAGGGCAAGCTGCACGGCAGCGACAAGGCGCTGAACCAGATCCTCAAGGGCAAGATGGGCTTCGACGGCCTCGTCGTGTCCGACTGGAACGGTATCGGCCAGGTCCCCGGTTGCACGAACGCCTCGTGCCCGCAGGCGATCAACGCCGGTATCGACATCGTGATGGTGCCGAACGACTGGAAGGCGTTCATCACCAACACCGTCGCCCAGGTCAACGGCGGCCAGATCCCGGTCTCGCGGATCGACGACGCGGTGACCCGCATCCTGCGCGTCAAGCTGCGCTCCGGGCTGTACGAGTCGCAGAAGCCGTCGGACCGTTCCTACGCGAACTCCGACGAAGCGCTGAAGGAGACGTGGCTGGCGCGGGACGCGGTCCGCTCGTCGCAGACGCTGCTGAAGAACAACGGCAACGTGCTGCCGCTGAAGCCGAAGTCGAAGGTCCTCGTGGTCGGCAAGAGCGCGGACAGCATCCAGAACCAGACCGGTGGCTGGACCCTGAGCTGGCAGGGGACCGGCAACACCAACGCCGATTTCCCCAACGCCACGTCGATCCTCGCCGGGCTCAAGCAGCAGCTCGGCGACGTCAACGTCACCTTCGACGAGAAGGGCGACACCGACCCGAAGGGCTACGACGCCGTCATCGCCGTCATCGGTGAGACCCCGTACGCGGAAGGCGTCGGCGACCTGACCCGCAAGACCCTCGAGGCCTCGAAGCTGTACCCCGAGGACCTGGCCGTGCTGGACAAGGTCCGCGGAAAGGGCGCTCCGGTCGTCACCGTCTACGTCGGCGGCCGCCCGCTGTACCTGAACAAGGAGATCAACCGCTCCGACGCGTTCGTGGCGGCATGGCTGCCAGGCACCGAAGGCGGTGGCGTCGCGGACGTCCTCGTCAAGGGCGGTTTCAAGGGCACCCTGTCGTACTCGTGGCCGAAGAGCGCGTGCCAGACGCCGCTGAACCCCGGTTCGGCGGACTACGACCCGCTGTTCAAACTCGGCTACGGCCTCAAGACCGGTCAGCGTGTCACCATTGGGCAGCTGGACGAGACCGCCGGCCCGGTGGCCTGTGGTTCGACCGGCGGTGGCGGCACGGCGACCGAGGACCTCGAGGTCTTCAACCGCACCGATGTCGCGCCGTACAAGGGTTTCATCGGCTCGGCGCAGAACTGGGGCGGTACCGAGATCGGCCCCGACGGCACCGCCTCGCACGCCGAGATCACCGTCGTGCAGTCCGACGTCAACGTGCAGCAGGACGGCCTGAAGTCGACCTGGACCGGCACCGGCCCGGCGCAGCTCTACTTCCAGAACCCGGCCGGTACCAACGATCTGCGCGGATACCTCAACGCCGACGCGGCGCTGGAGTTCGACACGATCGTGCAAGAGGCGCCCGCCAACCGGACGGTGATCAGCATGCACTGTGTCTACCCGTGCTTCTCGGAGGTGAACGCCACCAAGCTGTTCACCGACCTGGCTGGCGCGCCGAAGTCGACGGTGAAGATCCCGGTTTCGTGCTTCGCCAACGGGCTGGACCTGGAGAACGTCAACACACCGTTCCTGGTGTACACCGACGGCAAGTTCTCCGCTTCGTTCGCGAACGTGCGGTGGGTGCCCAAGGGTGCTCAGGATCCCGATGCGAGGCCTTGCTCCAGTTTGGGCTGAGCGGGCCCGCGTGAGTGGTATGGACGGTCAGAGCGGACCAGCATTTACCTACCCACGCCTGACCTGAGCGAAGGTGGCGGTTCCGCGGCTGTCGGGCTTGACGGTGGAGGAATCAGGACGTTGAACGTCCTGATTCCTTCACCGTCGAGCGGATCGCGGTCGCACCGGTCACGACCGGTGGCAGATACGCGACGGGGGAAGCTTCCGGGCGTACAACGTCCCGAGTCCCTCGTCACCGAGACCGAGCGTGGAGGAATCAGGACGTTGAACGTCCCGAATCCTCCACACTCGACCGCCAGTCGCATCAGTGGGTAGGCAAATACGGGTCCGTCAGAACCAGCCTTACCACTCACGACCAGCCCTGCCGACGGTCCAAGCACACGCCCCGCTGGTCGCGTTGCGAAAGCCACTTTCGCAACGTTGAAGGTTGCGAAAGTGGCTTTCGCAACACGCCCTCCCCGCCAGACCGCACTGGACCCCAGGGGATCGCGGGTCCCGTGAGTGGTAAGGACGGTCAGAACCGTCCTTACCACTCACGAGGTCAGGAGGGGCGGTTCATGTCCGGGATCTCGATGTTCACCGGCCTGCCCTCCGAGAGCCACAACCGGATGTACCGCCGGATCGCCTCGTCCAGCACCCAGGCGGCCTGCGGCACCAGCGGCAGCGGGATGAGCTTCTCGTGGAACGCCACCAGCGCCGGGAAAGCGGTGCCGATCAGCGGGTCCCAGACCGGCTCGCGCGGGATCCCGTTCCACGCGGAGAACCGGTCGCCGATGATGTGGCGGGCCAGCGCGTTGACCATCGGCCGGTCGGCGCGGCCGGGGCTGGTCTGCTCGGCGAGCATGTCGAGGAGGATGTCGGTGAGTTCGACGCCCTCGCGGGTCGGCCCCATCGCCGGATCCAGCACCTGCTCGGACTGCGCGTAAGCCGCGTCCCAAGTGGACGGCAAGTACTCGTCGCGGATCCCGAGCATGTGCCCGGTCACCTGCCAGCTGTGCAGATACGCGGCGGAATGCGCGGGGGAGACCCGGACGCGCCAGTCGGTCAGCTTGCGCATCGTGTACGTCGGCAAGGTGTGCCAGGTGACCAGCATGTCGTTCTGGCTGATCGGGATTCCCTGCTGCCAGTGCGGTGATCGCGGCAGCAGATGCCGGACGGCGGCGTGCACCAGGCGGGTCTTCACCGCCGAGACGATCATCTGGCCGTCGGGCCGGTACGCGTTGAGTGAACCGACGTCGTAGCCGAGTTTGGCCGTCTTCGCGACGCGGTCCTTCATGTCCGCGCCGCCCTTGGAGTAGTAGACGGCCCTGGCCTCGTTCGGGATGGCGGTGCTCAGCATTCCGCCGCCGAGTCCGTTCAGCAGGTTGACGAACCGTCCGCTGACCTTCATGAAATCCGCCGCCGAGTCCAATGTGGACTGATCGGCCCATGCGGGGAGCCGTCGCGCGTGATCGACGAACTCCCGCAGGTCCGGCGGGAGCCCGGACGGCGTCGGCTGGTCGTTCCTGGTCCAGGTCCGCAGCGCCTGGTTGACCGCCGCGACCTCGCCCCGGTCGAGCATCGCGGCGACCACCGGATCGGCTTCGGCGTCCCACACCCATTTCGGATCGGTGCCCGCCCCCGCCCCGGCCACCGAACCGCTCGGACTCCACGCCCAGGCGGGCTGGGCCATCCCCATGGCCCCCAAAAGGGTCGCTCCGCCACTGACGATCAGCATCTTGCGTCGATTGAGTTCGGTCATGCGCCAGTACTCCTCCTTGAGTCCCGGACCTGCGGATTGATACTGTGATACAAGTAGTGCAACCGCGTATCTCAAGGAGAGCACAATCATCGCGAAGACGCCAGACCCGGATTCTCTGCTGGAACGCGCGCTCGCCGACGCGCTCGAACGCGCCGACGAAACCGACGAGATCGCGCTTCGGCTGCTCGACGCCGCCTACGAGCAGTTCTGCCGGATGGGGATCCGGCGGTCCACGATGGAGGACGTCGCGCGCCGGGCCGGCGTCTCCCGGATCACCGCCTATCGCCGGTTCGCGACCAAGGACGCGCTGGTCGAACAGGTGGTGCGCCGCGAGTTCCGCCGCTACTTCGACCGGTTCCTGCTCGACATCCAGCAGGCCGAAACCGCGGCGGACCGGGTCGTGCTGGGGTTCGCCAGCGCACTGGGCGCGATCCGGCGCAACCCGCTGATCGGCGGGCTGATGGCTGTCGAGCCCGACGTGCTCGTCCCGTCGATGGTCAGCGACGGCGGTGGCACTCTGGCGACGGTCCAGCGGTTCGTCGCGGGTCAGCTCCGCCGCGAGCAGCAGGCGGGCAACGTCTCGGAGGACGTCGACGTCGAACTCGTCGCCGAGCTGATGACCCGTGTCTCCGCCTCGTTCCTGGTCACGCCCAGCCAGGTCGTCGATCTGGACGACGACGAGCAGGTCCGCGAGGTGGCTAGGCGGTTCCTGGTCCCGATGTTGAGGCCGCGACAAGACCGCTGATCAGCAGGTCCAGTGCCCGGATGAAGTCAGGCTCGGGGTCGTGCGCCTTCAGCGCGGGGATCGCGCGGCTGAAGTTCGGCAGGACCGACGGGTCGATTCGCCGGAGAAGCTGTTGCTCTTGCTCCCGTTCGGCTTCGCCCTTGCGTGCCTTGGTGAAGCCGGTGGTCGTCAGCAGCAGTGAGCCGAAGACGAGGCTGTTCAAGGCGCCCAGTGCCTGACGGAGTCCGTCGTCGTCGAAACCGGCGTCGTAGAGCGCGCCGATGAGATCGTCGAACGGCAGCAGGGCTTGCAGCGAGTTCGGATTGGCCGCGTCGGTGGCCAACGCCATCGGTACGGCCGGATGCTCGGCGAGCGCGCGGTAGATGTTGAGCACGGTGACCCGCACCCGTTCCGGCCACGGTGAGCCGGGGTCGGCCCGTTCGACCCCGCGGTAGACGCGTTCCACGATGCCGTCGAGGATGTCGTTCTTGTTCTGGACGTGGTTGTACAGCGCCATCGCTTCGACACCGAGTGTCTTGGCGAGCTTGCGCATCGACAGCCCCTTGAGGCCCTCTTCGGCGGCCAAGGCGAGCGCCGCGTCCAGGACCTTCTCCCGGTTCAGCGGTTCTCTCCGCGTCATCCTCACATCCTTCGCTTGACAGGTTTACGGTGTATCTATCATATTTACGGTGTAAATATACGCTGTAAATACCTTGGGGGTGTCGTGAACGACGTGATCATCGTGGGTGGGGGACCGGTCGGCCTGCTGCTGGCAGGCGAGCTGCTGCTGGCCGGCGCGGATCCGCTCGTCCTGGAGGTGGCGGACGGGGCGCTGCGCCGGAACAGGAGTTACGGGTTGCGCGGGATCAACGGCCGCACCTCGCAATCGCTGCGGATGCGCGGCCTGACCGACGCGTTCTCGGAGGCGCAGGATGAGCTGTTCGCCGTCGCCGGAGGACTTCCTCCGCTGATGAAAGGGAATCGGGCCCGAGGGCATTTCGCCGGTTTGCCGCTCGTCGAGGCCGAGGTACAGCCTGGCGCGGCCGGTGGGTTCATTCTCAAACAGCATGTACTGGAAAGGATTCTCGCCGACTGGGCGACCGGGCTCGGCGTCCGGATCCGGACGGGCCGCGAGGTCATCGACATCGTCCAGGACGATTCGGGGGTTCGCGCCGTGCTCGCCGACGGCGGGTCCGAGCGGGCCGCCTACCTGGTGGGCTGCGACGGCGGCCGCAGTGTCGTGCGGAAGCGGGCCGGGATCGCGTTCCCCGGCACGGACGCGACGATGACCGGACGGGTCGCCGTGGCGGAACTCGCCGATCCCGGCGCGGTGGAGTCGTCCATGCACGGCCCCGGCGGGATGGTGCACGTTTCGCTGGTGCCGGGTGAGATCGCCACCATGGAGTTCGACGGCGGGCCGGGGGATCGGGACGCGCCGATGACGGCGGAGGAGATGCGGGCGAGCATCAGCCGGGTCAGCGGGGTCGACGTGACGGTCACCAGGCTGGACGGCGGAATCCGCTTCAGTGACAACACGCGCCAGGCGGCCACCTATCGGCGTGGGCGCGTGCTCCTGGCGGGCGATGCCGCTCACGTGCATTCGCCGATCGGCGGTCAGGGGTTGAACCTGGGCCTCCAGGACGCGATGAACCTCGGCTGGAAACTGGGCCTGGTGGTGAGTGGCCGGGCGCCGGAGTCCTTATTGGACACTTACACCGCGGAGCGGCATCCGGTGGGAGAGCGAGTTTTGCGCAACACCAGGGCCCAGGTCGCGCTGATGCGGCCCGGTCCGCAGGTCGCCGCGCTGCGGGAGGTGCTGGGGGAGACCCTGGGGATCCCCGAGGCCATGCGGCACTTCATCGAGATGGGGAACGGGACCGACATCGACTACGCGCCGGACTCCGCGCATCCGCTGGTCGGCCGCTTCGCTCCGGTGCCGTTGGTGTCCGAGGACGGCCGCGCGCTTCTGGCGTCCGGAACCGAAGAGGTCCGGGAGATGGTGAACGGCCGGGTCCGGATCGTCGAGGCGGACTCCGGTCCGGCCTTCCTGGCGCGGCCGGACGGGTACGTCGCGTGGGCCGCGCCGGACGGCGAGACGGCCGGGCTGGCCGAGGCGCTGACGCTCGTTGCGGGTCCAGAGGGGGCGCGTGTATAAAGTGAAACGACTGTTCAAAATGTAACGACTGTTCAAGTTGTGGAGTGTGCCGTGGCAGGCCAGTACCGAGAGCTGTTCTCCGCGAAGGGCTCGTTCGCCTTCTCTGCCGCAGGGCTGGTCGCCAGGATCCCGGTCCCCATGGTGGGGATCGGGATCATCACCATGCTGGCGCGGACGCGCGGCGACTACGGCCTCGCCGGACTGGTCTCGGCGGCGTTCACGTTGTCCATGGCGTTGCTCGGACCGCAGGTCTCGCGACTGGTGGATCGCCGGGGGCAGGGCCGGATCCTGCTGCCGGTGACGGGGATCAGCGTGCTGGCGCTCGGCGCGCTCCTGCTCTGCGCCCGGTTCGAGGCGCCGGTTTGGACGCTGTTCGTATGCGCGATCCTCGCCGGGTTCATGCCCAGCATGGCGGCGATGGTCCGGGCCCGCTGGTCGGGGCTCTATCGCGACTCGCCGCGGCTGCATACGGCGTTCGCGCTGGAATCGGTGGTCGACGAACTGACGTTCGTCATCGGGCCCGCGCTTTCGGTGGCGTTGTGCACCACCGTTTTCCCCGAAGCGGGACCGCTGGTCGCGCTGTTGCTCCTCGCCGCCGGGGTGCTGTTGTTCGTTTCGCAGCGCGCGACGGAGCCGCCTGTCCTGCCGTCGAGCGGATCGTCGGGGAGTTCGGCGATCCGGCTGGGCGCGGTGCGGGTCCTGGTGCTGACGCTGGTGGCGGGCGGCGTCATCGTCGGCACGGTCGACGTCGTCAGCGTGGCGTTCGCGGGGCAGGCCGGGGCGCCGTCGGCGGCGGGCGTCGTCGTTTCGGTCTACGCCGTGGGCTCCGCGATCTCGGGACTGGTTTTCGGGACGCTCAAGCTGAAGACGGCGCCACCGCGGCTGCTCCTGATCGGTACCGCGGGCACGGCCGCGAGCGCGGTGCCGTTGCTGGTCGTGGACGACGTCATCGGCCTGTGCGCGGTGGTCTTCGTCGCCGGATTGTTCTTCTCGCCCACGATGATCGTCGTCATGGGGATGATCGAGAAGATCGTCCCGGCGGAGAAGCTGACCGAGGGGATGACGTGGGCGATCACCGGCCTCAGCATCGGCGTCGCCCTCGGTGCCGCGGTGTCGGGAGAAGCCGTCGACCGCTTCGGGCCGGATGGCGGCTTCACCGTCGCGGTCGTCGCCGGTGGCTTGATCATCCTGATCGCCCTGCTCTCGTATCCTCTGCTGAGCCGGAAGACCACGATCCGCGAGGAGGTGACCTGGTGACCGACGGCCGCCTCGCCAAAGGTGAGCAACGCAAACGGGAACTGATCGAGGCGACTCTGCGCATCGTCGCGAGGGACGGCGCGTCGGGGGTCAGTCACCGCACGGTCGCCCGTGAGGCGGGTTTGCCCGCGACGGCGGCCGCGTACCACTTCCGGGGGATCGAAGACCTGCTGACCGCCGCGCTCACCCGCTGCATGGACGAAGACGCCGAGCGGATGCGCGTCCTCGCCGAGGAAACCGGCGGAGACGCCTTGCCGAAATTCGCCGCTCTGCTGGCCAGGGTGGCCGCGGAACCAGGGCATCTGCTGGCGGAGTACGAGCTGTACCTCCTCGCCGCGCGGGAGCCGAGACTCCGTGAGTCGACTGATCGCTGGATGGCGGCCCTGGCCGACTTCGCGCGACGACACACCGATGATCCGGTGCGGGTCGAGATGCTGGTCGGGCTGGTGGACGGGCTGCTGCTGCAGGGATTGCTGCGGGACGAACCACCGATGGCGGAACGGTTCGAGGCCATCCTGCGGACCGCCCTGGGCTCGTGAGTGGTAAGCGGGGCAAGGGTTCGTGGTGCGCGGGTGGCGGTGTCGTGTGTCCAGCGGGACGACTCGCGTGACGGGATGGACGACACATGTGACCTGATGGACGACACGCGTGTCTGGTGGGACGACTCGCGTGTCCCCGTCACACCTTCCGTCCAGCACGAAGACACCGACGCGAGAGCATATTCCTGCGGGTAGGCGAATTAGGCGACGGCGGGTGGCGACCAGGTCAGCCGTGGGTCCGTCTGGACGAAGCTGCCCAGCAGGTGATCGATCCGTGTCAGCGCGTCGAGGTCCAAGACCACCCCGGCCGCCTTCGCGTTCTCGGTCATCTGGGCGGCGGTGCTCGCCCCGGTCACCACCGACGCGACGGTGTTGTGCTGCAACGTCCACGCGAGCGCCAGCTGCGCCATGGTCAGCCCGGCTTCATCGGCGACGCCGCGCAGCATGCTGACGCGTTCGAGGAGGTCCGGCAGAAGCAGTGGCCGCGCCTCGGCCGATTTCGCGCCCCGCGAGTCCGGCGGGATCTCGCCCGGCCGGTACTTGCCGGTCAGCACGCCCTGCGCGAGCGGGACCGAGGCGAACTGGCCGATCCCGGCGCGTTCGCATACCGGCATCACCTGGGCTTCGGCGACCCGCCAGAGCATCGAATAGTGCGGCTGGTTCGCGATGAGCGGGACACCGTGGCGGTCGGCGATCGACCGGCCCTCCAGTAACTGTTCGGCCGTCCATTCCGCCGTGCCCACGTAGAGGATCTTCCCCTGCCGCACCAGATCCGACAGAGCGAGGAAAGTCTCCTCCAGCGGCGTGCGGTAGTCGAAGCGCAGCAACTGGTAGACGTCGACGTAGTCGGTGCGCAGGCGCCGCAGCGATCCGTGCAGCGACGTGACCAGGTGCTTGCGGCTGAGCCCGGCGTCGTTGACACCAGGGCCTTCGGGCCAGAAGACGCCGGTGCACAGGACGAGATCGTCGCGACGCGCGTTGGTCAGCGCCGCGGCGAGGTTCTCTTCGGCGGCGCCACCGTCCCAGGCCGCGGCGGTGTGGAAGGTCGTGACGCCCGCGTCGAGCGCGGCCTGGACGCATTCCGCGCCGTCGCGGTGCGTGAGCCAGTTGCCGTAGGAGATCTCGCTGACGGACAGTCCGCTCGCGCCGAGCCTGCGGTATTCCATGGTCACCTCTTCCGCGCGCCGGTTTCGAGGATGGTGCGGTCGATCCATGCGTCGAGACCGGCCGCCTTGCGGGCATAGGTCTCCCGCACCGATTCGTGCGGCAGGATCAGGAACTCCTCCGACGCCAGGCCGTGCACGACGGATTCCGCGACGTCCTCCGGTTCCAGCAGTGGCGCCGCGGCGGCGATCGCGAGCGCGGCGGGGTGCCCGGCGGCGATCCCCGGTTCCAGCAACGCGGTCCGCACACCGAGCGGGCACAGCGCGCTGACCCGCACTCCGCGCGGCCGGTAGGTGATGGCCAGCCATTCGGCGAGCCCGACGGCCGCGTGCTTGGTCACCGAGTACGGCGCGTCGCCGGGGGTGCCCAGCAGGCCCGCGCCCGAGGCCGTGATCAGCAGATAGCCGTGACCGCGGCTCAACATCGCGGGTAGCGCCACCTGCGCGGCGTGCACATGCTGCATGACATTGATCGACCACGATCGCGCCCATTGTTCGTCGGCCGCGTGCACGCCCGTCCCGAACGCGGCGCCGGCGTTGGAACAGAACAGGTCCACCGGGCCGAACTCCGCGCGGGCTTCGGTCACCAGCATCTTCAAGTCCTCTTTGGACGACGCGTCGGCGTGGCGCGCGATCGCGGCACCGCCCGCGGCCGTGATCCCGGCGACGACCTTCTCCGCGGCCTCGAGGTCGAGGTCGGAGACCACCACTCCGGCGGCGCCCTCGGCGGCGAAACGCCGGGCCATGGCGGCGCCGATACCGTGTGCCGCGCCGGTCAGCACGACGACTCGTCCTGTCACTTCCACATGCGCTCCATGCTTATCGATTCTGCGTTCTATGACAATTCTTCTGTTTTGTTATGCCGGTGAGCGACGCGCTGCCGAAACCTGGAATGCGGATGATAAAAGTGCAGGTCAGAGGCTTGTTCTGATCGTGTCGACATATTTGTTTCCGGCGCCGGACTTTAGCATGCGTTCCCTTGTTTTCCGAGTTTTCACACGAGAGTATTGCGCTCTCTGCGGCAAGTAGGTTATTTCTTGGGAATCCCGCTGAAGATCGCCGAACCCGGCGAGGTCCGACCAGCCAAGCCGAACAGGAGGTCCGCCGGTGAGTCAGGTGACGGCGCGCATGCGGGTACTCGGCGTCAATCCGCTCGGACGCCCGGATCCGGGGCTGGCGGCCGCCGTCGCCAGGGGTGGCGGTCTCGGGATCGTGGAGATCGGGTCCACAATGGACGGCAAGGTCCCGTTCGGGGTCCGGATCCCGGCGGGCCGTCACGTGCGGGACGAAGAGGTGCGGGAAAGCGGCGCGGGGCTCGTCCTGCTGGCCGAAGGGGCAGTTCGGCGGGGCAGGGACGACCTTCCCGTGCTGGCCGAGGTGACCGGCGTCGAGCAGGCCGTCCGGATGCTCGACGCCGGCGCCTCCGGTCTCGTGGCGAAGGGCGCCGAGGCGGGCGGCTCCGACCTCACCACGTTCGTCCTGCTGCAGCGATTGCTGGAGCGGTTCGGCGACGTCCCGGTGTGGGCGTACGGGGGCATCGGGCCGAGGACCGCGGTGGCCGCGATCGCCGGAGGCGCGGCGGGCGTGGTCCTCGACGGGCTCGGCCTGTTCCCGGAGGCTGACGTGCCCGTCGAGGCACGGAACGGACTGGCCAGGGCCGACGACGGGCTGTCGGCGCTGCTAGCGAAGCGTTTCGAGGACGCGGAAAGCGCTGTCCGATCCGTTGTGCGTTCCCTCGCCACACGGCCGCCGGTGAGCCCCTCTGGCCAAGGCGTACGGCTGTGCCGCACGCTGGGGACCCGGCTGCCGGTCGTGCAGGGACCGATGACGCGGGTGAGCGACCAGCCCGGTTTCGCCGCCGCCGTCGCCGCGCACGACGGGTTCCCGTTCGTCGCCGTGGCCACCGCGAACGGCGCCAAGACGGCCGAGTTGCTCGGCCGCACCGCCGAAGCGCTCGGCGAACGGCCATGGGGCGCGGGCATCCTCGGGTTCGTCCCGGAAGCCTTGCGGGCCGAACAGCTCGCCGCCGTCCGCACCGCCCGCCCGCGCTGTGTCCTGATCGCGGGCGGGAAACCCGCGCAGGCCAAGGCACTGGAGGCCGAAGGGATCGCGACCTTCCTCCACGTGCCGTCGCCGATCCTGCTGCGGCAGTTCCTCGACGCGGGCGTCCGCCGGTTCGTCTTCGAGGGCGCCGAATGCGGCGGGCACATCGGCCCCAGGTCGAGTTTCGTGCTGTGGGAGCAGCAACTGGACGTCCTGCGTGAACACGGCGCCGAGGACGTCGAGGTGCTGTTCGCGGGCGGTATCCACGACGCCCGGTCCGCCGCGATGGTCGCGGCGATGGCGGGGCCGCTCACGGGAATCGGTGTCCTGATGGGCACCGCGTACCTGTTCACCGAGGAGGCCGTGACCCACGGCGCCATCACCGAGGTCTTCCAGGACCGCGTGCTCGGCGCCGGATCCACGGTCACCCTGGAGACCGCGCCCGGACACCTCACCCGCTGCCTGCCCAGCCCGTACACCGACGAGTTCGCCGCGCTGAAGGCCGGGCTCCACGCGGACGGCGTCCCGCCTCAGGAGAGCTGGCAACGGCTGGAGGAGCTGAACACCGGACGGCTGCGGATCGCGAGCAAGGGCCTCCGGCGGGAAGGCGACGCCCTCGTCGAGGTCGACACCCTCGGCCAGCTCGCCGAGGGGATGTACATGGCGGGCCAGGTGACGGTCCTGCGCGAGCGGCGGACCGACATCGCCGCCCTGCACCGGGAAGTCACCGAAGGCGCGGCGGAACTGCTCACCGCCCGCGCCACTTCCGAAGAGTCCGTTGTGGACGGTGACGTCGCCATCGTCGGCATGGCCTGCGTGTTCCCCGGCGCACCGGATCTCCCGGCCTTCTGGTCCAACGTCCTCGGCGGTACGGACGCCGTCACCGAGGTCCCGGATCAGCGCTGGGACAAGCAGGTCTACGCGGACCAGTCGACGTCGAAATGGGGCGGGTTCCTACCACCCGTCGATTTCGACCCGCTCGCCTACGGCATCCCGCCGAAGTCGATGGGCAGCATCGACCCGGCCCAGCTCGTGTCGCTGCAGACGGCGCGGCGTGCCCTGGAAGACGCGGGCTACGGCGACGGCGGCTTCGACCGCGAGCGCACCAGCGTCATCTTCGGCGCCGAAGCCGGGGGAGACCTGGCCAACGCGGGTGTCGTGCGCGCCCTGCTGCCCAGCTACCTCGAAGACGTCCCGGAAGAGCTGCTCGCGCAGTTGCCGGAACTGACCGAAGACTCGTTCCCCGGCACGCTCGCCAACGTCATCTCCGGCCGGATCGCCAACCGGCTCGACCTCGGCGGCACCAACTACACGGTGGACGCCGCGTGCGGATCCTCACTGGCGGCGCTGGATCTCGCGGTGAAGGAACTGCGGGCGGGCACGAGCTCGATGGTCCTGTGCGGCGCGGTCGACCTCCACAACGGCGTCAACGACTACCTCATGTTCACCTCCGCGGGCGCGCTGTCGCCGACCGGCCGGTGCCGTCCGTTCGACTCGGCGGCGGACGGGATCGCGCTCGGCGAGGGCGTCGCGTGTCTCGTGCTCAAGCGGCGCGCCGACGCCGAACGCGACGGTGACCGGGTGTACGCCGTGGTCAAGGGGGTCGGCGCCGCCAGCGACGGCAAGGCGCTCGGCCTCACCGCGCCGCGTCCCGAGGGGCAACGGCGAGCCCTCGCACGGGCGTACCGCGACGCCGGGGTGTCCCCGGCGGACGTCTCGCTGGTGGAGGCGCACGGCACCGGCACGGTCGTCGGCGACGCCACCGAACTGACCACGCTCACCGAGTTCTTCCTGGACGCGGGCGCCGGACCGGGCAGCTGCGCGCTGGGTTCGGTGAAAAGCCAGATCGGGCACACGAAATGCGCCGCGGGGCTGGCGGGCCTGATGAAGGCGGCGCTGGCGCTGTGGCACGAGGTCGTGCCGCCCACGCTGCACCTGAGCAAGCCGAACCCCGCCTGGGACGCCGAGAGCAGTCCCTTCACCTTCTCCACCGGCGCCCGGCCGACGCCGGTTCCGCGCGGACGCGAGTTCGCCGGAGTGAGCGCGTTCGGGTTCGGTGGGACCAACTTCCACGCCGTCCTGGCCGCACCGGGAGTGCCACCGGGACGACGGCACGGGCCGCGCGACCGGGACGCCGAGCTGGTCCTGCTCCGAGGTCCCGACGTGGACGGCGCCCGTGCCGCGCTGCGGAACCTGCTGTCGGCGAACGAAGGACGCCCGCTGCGGGAACTCGCCGCCCTCGCCGCTGATCAGGGCGGCTCCGAGCCGGTCCGGCTCGCCGTCGTCGCGAGTGACGTCGCGGAGCTGCGCGAGGCCGCTGAAACTGGCGGCGGGCTCACCGCGGGCGACACTGAAGCGGGCAAGGTCGCGTTCCTGTTCCCCGGTCAGGGCAGCCAGCGGACGGGGATGCTGGCGGAGCTGTTCGTGCACTTCCCGGAGCTGGCCGACGTCCTGCGGCTCGCCCCCGACGTCGCCGCGACCACGTTCCCGCCGCGCGCCTTCACCGAGGAAGCGCGCGTGGCGCAGGACGAGGCGCTGAAGGACACGCGCGTCGCGCAGCCCGCGCTCGGGCTCGTCGAAGCGGCCTTGTGCGGTTTGCTCGCCGACCTCGGTGTCCGGCCGGATCTGCTGGCGGGGCACAGTTACGGCGAGCTGGCCGCGCTGTCGGTCGCGGGCGCGTTCGACACCGCGACCCTGGTGGCACTGAGCCGCGCCAGGGCCCGCTCGATCGCCGAAGTCGCGGGCGCTGACCCTGGCGCGATGGCCGCGGTGAAGGCGTCCCGCGAGGAACTGGCGGCCGCCCTCGACCGGCCGGACGTCGTCCTGGCCAACCACAACGCGCCGGGGCAGACCGTCCTTTCCGGACCAACGGCCGCCGTGGAGGAAGCCGTCCGCGAGCTGCGGGACCAGGGGATCGGGGCCAAGCGGATCCCCGTCGCCTGCGCCTTCCACAGCCCGCTGGTGGCCGGGGCGAGCGACGTGTTCGCCGTCGATCTCGACAACGCCGAGATCGGCGAGCCGGGGCCGCCGGTGTGGTCCAACCGCACCGTCCGGCCGTACGAGCCGGGGAACGTGCGCGCCGAACTCGCCGCGCAGATCGGTTCGCCGGTGCGCTTCGTCGAACTGATCGAGGACATGTACGCGGCGGGCGCGCGCACGTTCGTCGAGGTCGGCCCCGGTCAGGTCCTTTCCCGGCTGGTCAAGGACATCCTCGGTGAGCGGCCGTACACCGCGGTCGCGTGCGACCCCGGCGGGCCGGGGCTGCGAGGGTTCCTCACGGCGCTCGCGCGTCTCGCGCTCACGGGTGTCGACGTGCGGACAGAACGGCTTTTCCGGGGCCGTGTCCGTGTCGGCCCGCTTCCCGGACCCGCTTGGACCGTGGACGGCCAGACCGTCCGCGCGCCCGGCGGCGAGGTCCCCGCCCATGGGCTCGTGCCCGCCCGACGAATCCCGAGGACGACCATGAACCAGCCCGCGCCCGGTCGTGACCAGGCCGTCGTCGAATTCCTCCGCACCAGCCGGGAAATGCTGGCTGCGCAACGGGACGTGATGCTGGGCTACCTCGGCACCGTCCCGCTCACTCCGGTCTCGGTGCAGGCCCCGGTCGTGCCGGCGCTGCTGCCGCCGGTCGAGGCGCCGGTCGTGCCGGTGGCCGTCGTCGAGCCGGAACCGGTCGTGGAGACCGCCGTGACGGACGTCCTGGCCACCGTGATCGGCGCGATCAGCGAGCGCACCGGCTACCCCGCCGAAATGATCGACGCCGATCTCGACCTCGAAGCGGATCTTTCCATCGACTCGATCAAACGCACCGAGATCGCGGGGTCGTTGCTGGCGAAGCTCGGGCTTTCGGGGCGCGTGCACGACGACGCCCAGGATCAGCTCAGTCGCGACCGGACGGCGAGCGCGCTGACCGCCCGGCTGCGGAAATGGCTCGAACCGGCCGCCGTGACACCGGCTCCCGTCGAGGCCACGGCCGGCCGCGCGCCAGGCCGGTACCTGATCGGCAGGGTGGCCGCGCCGCTCGGCTCGCCCGACCTCGCCAGGGTGGGCGGCAAAACGGTCGCGGTGAGCTTCGAACCCGGCCAGGAGGACCTGGCCGAGTCCGTTCGCGCGGTCTTCGCCGACGCGGGCGCCGTACCGGGGGAGCGGCGTGACGCCGAAATCGTCCTCGTGCTGAATCCGCTGGCGGACGCCGAGGAACCGGTCGCGGCGCAGGTCTTCGGACTGATCAAAGAGGCCAAGGGAGCGGTGGTCGTGGTGGCGCGGCCAGGATCCGCGCACACCGCCGGATTGCGCGGCCTCGTCCGTGCCGCGGCGCGGGAACGGAACGAGCCGGTCCGGCTGGTCGAGCTGGAGTCCACAGTGGACCTCGCGCGGATAGTGCTGGAGGAGGTGATCGCCGACGGGCCTGCCGCCGTTCGGTACGACACCGCCGGACGCGCGGCTTTCGAGCCGTCCGCCGTCACTCTCGGATCGGTCGCCTACGCGGGCGCCGGGCCCGGCGGCGGGGAGGTCAAGGCGCTCGGTCTCACCCCGGATTCGGTGCTGCTGCTGATCGGCGGTGCCCGCGGGATCACCGCGCGGGCGGCGGTCGCGCTCGCGTCGAGCGGATGCCGGATCGAGCTGGCCGGGCGCACGCCGTGGCCGGCCGAACCCGGCGACGAGGACTTGCCGGACGACGCACCGGGGATGCGTTCGGTTCTGGCCGCGCGTGGCGGTTCGCTGGTGGACATCGAACGCCGGGTGCGCACTGTGCTGGCCCAGCGCGAGATCGCCAGGACCCTCGACCAGATCGGCGCGGCCGGTGGTACCGCGGCCTACCGGTCGCTCGACGTCCGCGACGCCGCCGCCGTCCGGCAGGTGGTCAAGGACCTGCACACCCGGCACGGCCGGATCGACGGCGTCGTCCACGCGGCCGGGGTGATCGACGACAAGCTGATGGCGGACAAGGACGAGCAGTCGTTCCGCACGGTGTACGGGACCAAAGTGGACGGTGCGCGGGCGTTGCTCGACGCGTTGGAACACTTCGGTGTCCGCCCCGGATTCGTGACCTTCTTCGGCAGTATCGCCGCCGTGCTGGGCAATCGTGGCCAGACCGACTACGCGGCGGCGAACGACGCGCTGGAAACCCTCGGCGAGCAGTGGGCCGACCGCACCGGCTGCCGGGCACTGACCGTCCATTGGGGACCGTGGGCGCCCTCGGACGACCACGGCGGCATGGTGTCACCGGAGCTCGCGCGTGAGTACGAACGACGCGAAGTCGAGTTGATCGACCCGGAGGAAGGCACCGCCGCGCTCCTGCTCGAGCTGGCCTACGGCCCGGCCGACGTCCGCTCGGTGCTGTACACGGCCTCGCTATGGTGAACCAAGAGGCCGTCGCGATCGTCGGGATGGGTGTGTTCCTTCCCGGTGCGTCCACTGTGGACGAATATTGGCAGAACATCGTTTCGGGTACGGACGCGATCACCGAGATCCCGCCGCACCGCTGGGATCCGAGTTTCCACGACGGTGACGGCCGCACCCCCGACCGCACCTACGGGCGGCGAGGCGGCTTCGTCTCCGACAGCCTGGACTTCGACGCGACGGCGCTCGGCATCGCCCCCAGCTCCGTCGACGGGATGGAGCCCGATCAGCTCGTCGCGCTGGCCGTGGCCGCTTCCGCGGTCGACGACGCCGGTGGCCTGCGACGGCTGGGCGACCTCGAACGCGTCGGCGTGATCCTCGGCCGGGGCGGCTATCTCTCGCCGGGGCTCCAGCGGTTCGACCAGCGGGTCCGGTCGGTCCGCCAGATCACCGGCGCCGTACGGGAACTCCTGCCGTCGGCGCGGCCGGAGATGCTCGACAGGCTCCGGGACGCGTTGCTGAAACCGCTCGGCGAGTTCCGGCCCGACACCGCGATCGGGCTGGTGCCGAACCTCGCCGCGTCACGGGTGGCCAACCGCCTGGATCTCGGCGGTCCCGCGTACACGGTGGACGCCGCCTGCGCGTCCTCGCTGCTGGCCGTGGACCAGGCGATCGGCGAACTCGCCCGCCGCCGCTGCGACGTCGTGCTGGCGGGCGGGGTGCACCACTGCCACGACGACACGCTCTGGTCGATGTTCACCCAGCTCGGCGCCTTGTCACCGAGCCAGCGGATCAGCCCGTTCTCGCGGGACGCGGACGGCCTGCTGATCGGTGAGGGCACCGCGATCGTCGTGCTGAAACGGTTCTACGACGCGCGCCGCGACGGCGACCGGGTCTACGCGGTGCTGCGCGGTTCGGGGACGTCGAGTGACGGGAAGGGCGCGAGCCTGCTCAGCCCGGCCGTGACGGGCCAGACCCTGGCGCTGCGCCGCGCGTGGGCGTCGGCGGGCCTCGATCCCACCGAGCCCGGCGCGCTCGGCCTGCTGGAGGCGCACGGGACGGCGACGCCGACCGGCGACGCGGCCGAACTGGCCACCCTCGCCGAGGTGTTCGGCCCGCCGGACGGGCCCCGCGCCGCGATCGGCGCGGTGAAGGCGATGATCGGGCACACGATGCCGACCGCCGGGGCCGCCGGACTGGTCAAGGCGGCGCTCGCGCTGCACCACGCCGTCCTGCCGCCGACCCTGAACTGCGCCGATCCGAGTCCGCTGCTGGACAAGACCCGGTTCCGGACCTTGTCTGTCGCCGAGCCCTGGGCGGCCGGTGACGTCCCGCGCCGGGCGGCGGTCAACGCCTTCGGTTTCGGTGGCGTCAACGCGCATGTGGTGCTGGAGGAGGCCGACCCGGCGCCCGCCCGGCCCCGCCGGGCCAAGGTGACCGGGGAACCCGAGCGGATCCTGCGGCTCGCGGCGTCCACCCCGGACGAACTGCGCGCACTGCTCGATCGTCCGGACCCCGAAACCGCCGGGCACGGCCCGTGCCGGATCGGGATCGTCGGGCCGACCGGGAAACGGCTGGAAGTCGCGCGCAGGGTGCTCGCGAAGGTCGCGGCCGAGGGCCAGTCCTGGCACGGGCCCAACGACATCTGGTGCAGTACCGCGCCCCTGCTGGAGCAGGCCGGGGCGAAGACCGCTTTCATCTACCCAGGGCTGGAGGCGGACGCGGAGCCGCGCTGCGCCGACGTCGCCCGGCATTTCGGCCTGGACCGGCCCGAGTGGTCGACGACGAGCGTGCTTTCGCGCGCGTCGAGCGTGTCCCAGGTCGGGTTGCTGCTCGACAGCGCGCTGCGACGGCTGGCCATCACGCCGGATCTCCTCGCCGGGCACAGTGTCGGCGAGTGGACCGCGATGCAGGCGGCCGGGATGTACCCCGGACAGTCCACAGAGGACATGCTGAACCGGTACTGGCCGCAGGGATTCACCCTGCCGGACGCCGAATTCCTGGTACTCGGCTGTTCCGCGGAGCGGGCGGAGGCGTTGCTCGCCGCCGAACCGGAACTGATGGTCTCCCACGAGAACGCGCCACGGCAGACGATCGTCTGCGGTGACCCGGCGGCCGCGGCGCGGCTCGCCAAGCTGTGCACGCAGCACGGCGTCGTCGCCAGGACCCTGCCGTTCCGGTCCGGGTTCCACACCCCGCTGATGCGCTCGCGGCTCGGCCCGTTCACCCGGCTCGCGGCGGAACTGGACCTGAAGCCGCCGCGGATCCCGGTCTGGTCGGCGACCACGGCACGGCCGTACCCCGCGGATCCGGTGGAGGTCCGCGAGCTGTACCTGGCGCATCTGGTGCGCAAGGTCCGGTTCCGGGAACTCGTCGACGCGCTCCACGCCGACGGTGCCCGCGTCTTCGTGCAGGCAGGCGCCGGTCAGGTCGGCTCGTTCGTGGCGGACACGCTGGGGACGCGGCCGCATCTGGTCATTCCGGCGTCCTCCGGCACCAGGCCCGGTCTCGCCCAGCTGCGCCGGGTGGCCACCGCGGTCTGGGTGGAGGGGGGACGGCCCGCGTTCGACGCGCTGGAGCCACGCCGGACCCGGATCGACACGGCGGGCACGCTGCTCTCGGTCGACGGCGACGCCAAGGGCATGTTCGCGAACGCCGACGAGGTCTCCGAGCTGGCCGACGGGATCCCGGACGCGATCGTCGCCGAGTTCACCGCGCTGCTCGCCGAGACCAGGCAGGCCGCGGCCAGCGTGGTGAACGCGGCGGCGCGGCGCACTTTCGAATCCACTGTGGACGTCTCGCTCGCCGCGATGCCGTACCTGGTGGATCACCGGTTCTTCCGCCAGCGCGAGGACTGGCCGGACGAGGTGGACTTCCGCCCCACCGTCCCCGCGACGACCCTGGTCGACCTGGCCTGCCGGGCGGCGGAACAGGCCTGGCCGGGAACGGTCGCGACCGGCGTGAGCAACGCGGCGTTCTCCCGGTGGCTGATCGCCGCCCCGGCGGCGCGCGTGCCGGTTTCGATGACCCGCGAGGGCGGCCGGATCAGCGTCCAAATAGGACCGCACGCCAGTATGGACGTCCACCTGGCGCGGCGTTATCCGACGTCGCCCCGGCCTTCCCCGCCGCCGGGACCGGAAACCGCGCCGCCGCTGAGCGCCGCCGAGATCTACTCGCGCCGCGAGATGTTCCACGGTCCCGCGTACCAAGGGCTCGCCAGGCTCATCGGGCTCGGCGAGCGGCACATCCGCGGCGAACTCATCGTCCCGTCGGCGCCCGGTGCGCTGCTGGACAACGTCGGCCAGCTGCTGGGCTGCTGGCTGATGGCCACCAAGGCGGACGCGCTGCTGGCGTTCCCGACATCGATGGGCCGGATCAGCTGGTACGGCCCGGAACCGGCGCCGGGCACCACGGTCGGCTGCGTGGTCCGGGTCCGGCTGCCGCGGCCGGACGTGCTGGAGATGGACGCCGAACTGGTGCGGGACGGGGTGGTGCTGGCCCGGATCGAGCAGTGGCGAGACATCCGGTTCCCGTGCGACCGGCCCGCCCACCGCGTCTACGCCTTCCCAGACCGGCACCGGCTTTCCGAGGACCACCCCGGCGGCTGGACGGTGGTCACCGACCGGTGGCCGAGCCCGGCCGCGCGCGACATCTACGCCGGCGTCTACCTCGGAGCCGGGGAACGCGCGGAATTCGCCGCGTGCGCGCCCCGGAGGCAGCGCGGCTGGCTGCTGGAACGGATCGCGATCAAGGACGCTGTCCGCGCGAAACTCGGCTTGGACGGCGTGTACCCGGCGGAGCTGCGGGTGAGCGCCGACGGGACCAGGGTGACCGGGCTCCACGGGCTGGTGGTGCCGCCGCTGGCGGTGGCCGTCGCGACCGCCGGAGAGGTCGCGGTCGCCCTCGTCCGGGAAGAGAGCACGACGCCGCCCCGGATCGCGGTCCGGGCCGAAGGAGAGCCGGCCGGACTGGCCGAGGAGATCGGTGTCGGAGCGGAGTTCGCCGGAATCCCCGGTTACGTGGTGGCCTGGAATCGCGGGTAGGAACAGGAGCAGAACATGACGATCGAACAGCACAGTCCGGCGTCCGAACAGCACAGCCCGGCGTCGGTTTTCGGCACCGTGGCGGAGTTGCTGAGGGAACTGGTCGGGGATGTCGACGTCCTCGGCATCGAGATCACCCCGCGGACCACCTTCCACGAGGATCTCCAGCTGGAAAGCATCGACCTGGTGACCTTCGCGAGCATCCTCGCCGAGTTCTTCGGCGCGGACGTCAACCTCGCGGAGTTCCTGGCGGAGAAGGATCTCGACGACGTGATCGAACTCCGGGTCGGCGACATCGCGGACTACGTGGCCGCCCGCCTCTGCGAACGGGGCTGAAGCGGTGCCGACGATGACCGTCAACGGGCTGCGCACGAACGTGCAGCTCGTGCCCGGCGGGGGCACGGAGACCGTGGTGTTCCTGCACGGCATGGGCACCGACAGCCTGGCGAGTTTCTACCTCACGCTGGCCCCGCCGGTCGCCGCCGCCGGGGTGGACGTGATCAGCTACGACCTGCGCGGGCACGGCAAGACCGAACGTCCCGAACGTGGTTACACGATCGCGGATTTCGTCGCCGACCTCGACGACCTGCTGGCCCAGCTCGACCTCGACCGGCCGGTCCACCTGGTGGGCAACAGTTTCGGCGGCACCCTCGCCTACAGCTACGCCGTGGCGAAACCGGAACGGGTGCGTAGCATCGTGTGCATCGAGTCGGAGCCCGCGACGGAACTGTGGGCGGACAAGATGGCGCAGATCCTCGAGCACACCGTGCGGTTCTTGAAGGTCGAGGAAAGCTTCGAGTGGATCGAGGCCAATTACAGCGCCCACCACCGGCGGCTCGCGCGAATGGCGGCCGAACGGATCATGGCCACGTCGATGGCCGAGGAGGTCCCGCTCGGGCCGTTGCTGACCCTGGACCAGGTGGCGGGGATCGACTGCCCCGTACTGTCCATTTTGGGCAGTCACGGCTATCAGGCCGACGACCTCGACGCGCTGACGTCCTTGTTGCCCCGAGGCGAGTTGCACGTGTTCGAAGGCCAGGGGCATTCGGTGCTCGTCGAGCAGCACCGCGAGGTACGGGAGCTGCTGCTGAGCTGGATCTCCCGGCACGGGAGGCCGCGCGGATGAGCCGCTTCCTGCTGGTCGTCCCACCGCTCACCGGACATGTGGCACCGTTGCGCGCGGTCGCCGCCGAACTGGTGGGGCGAGGTCACGACGTCGCGTGGTGCGGCCCGGAACCCACGACGTCCGAGCTGACGCGGGCGGGCCGGGTGTACCCGGCCGGGGACGCGCTGGAGTTCGCCGTCGAGCGGCGTCCCGAGGGGCTGCGCGGGTTCGCGGCGCTGAAGTTCCTGTGGGAGCAGTACCTGGTCCCGCTCGCGGACGGGATGGTCCACGGGGTCGAGAAGGCGGTGGCCGCGTTCCGTCCCGACGTCGTCATCGCCGATCAGCAGGCCTTCGCGGGAGCCCTGGTGGCGAGCCGCCGCGCCCTGCCCTGGGTGACGTCCGCGTCGACGTCCACCGAACTCGGCGATCCGCTGGCGGCCATGCCGAAGATCGCCGCCTGGGTGGACAAGCTGCAGGGAGATCTCCGTACACGGCACAAGGTGTCCTGCGGCGACCTGCGGTTCTCCCCGGACCTCGTCCTGGCCTTCACCACCGTGTCCCTGACCGGTCCGATCGCCGACGACGGCGCTGTCCGGTTCGTCGGCCCGGCGCTGGCTCCCGCGCCCCCGGTGGGTTTCTCGTGGGACCGGCTCGACGGCCGCCCGCTCGTCCTCGCCACCCTCGGCACCGCCAACGCCGCCCTCGGCCGCCGCTTCCTGTCCGAATGCGTCGACGCGCTCGCCGGGATGCCCGAGGTCCAGGGGCTGGTCGTCGACCCCACCGGCGAACTGCTCAGCGAAACAGTGCTGACGGCCAGACGGATCCCGCAGGCGGACGTGGTGCGCAAGGCGGCGGCGGTGATCTGTCACGGCGGGCACAACACCGTCAGCGAGACCCTCGCGTCCGGGCTGCCGCTGGTGATCGCGCCGATCCGGGACGATCAGTCGATGCTGGCCCAGCAGGTCGAGGCGGCAGGCGCGGGACTGCGGCTGCGCTTCGACCGGGTGAAGGCGCCGGACATCCGGGCCACGGTCACCGAGGTGCTGACCGAGCCCGCCTACGTCGCGGCTGCCGCGCGGGTGCGGGCTTCGTTCGCGGCGGCCGGGGGAGTGGTGGCCGCGGTGGACCACCTGGAGTCCTTGCCGCGCTAGGTCCTGCCAGGTCAGGGCGCGGCAGGCGGAAGGTCCATGATGCCGGTGGCTTGCGACCAGGCACAACGCCACGTGCCGCCGGTATCGGTGTAGACGTCGGTGTGCCAGGCCTCGTGCTTCGGGATGTCCGCGCCGTCGACGGTGAGTTCGATGACGCACCGGTAGCGGAGGACGACGACGTCGGTGCCGACGATGGTGTCCACGTCGCCGATCAGCCCCAGCTCCCGGTAGGCGACCCGCCCGGTGGTGAGGAGATCCAGGTATTCGTCCTTCGTCCACACGGTGCCGGTCGGGTTGCACAACCGGTACTCCGGGGCGTGCAAGCGGTCGTAGGTGTCGCGATCCACGTCGAGGAGACAGCGGATCCGGTCCCGCTCGGCCTTGATCACCTGGCAGGCCACATCGTCGGTCATCCCCGCTCCTGTCCTCGTTCGGTTCTGGTCGGTGACCACGATATCGAGGGACCAGGAGTCAGCGCGGAGCCGATTCCCGTGGTGACCGGAAGGTCCGGGCAGCGATCCACCCGCCCGCCAAGGCGGCCACGGCCGCGATCGCGAGCGACACCGGGATCGACCACCCCGACGGCCGCCCCAGCGCGAGTGCCCTCGTCGCGTCGATCGCGTAGGTCAGCGGGTTGAGCGCGGAAACCACCCGCAGCCAGGCAGGCATCGTCTCGAGCGGCATGTACGCGCTGGAGGAGAACATCAGCGGGAACATGACCACGAAGGATGCCATCTGCAGGGTTTCGGCCTTCCGCAGCCAAGTCGTGATGGCGACGAAGATCCAGCTCAGGCACCACCCGACGACGAGTGTGAGCAGAAGTGCCGCGGTGACACCGAAAACGCCGCCGGTCGGCCGGAAACCGAGCAGGACCACGCTGGCGAGCGCCGTCACCAGCAGTTGCACGCCGAGCCGGGCGGAGTCGGAGATGGTGCGGGCCACCAGGACGGCCGAAAGGCTGATGGGCATGCACCGCAGCCGTCCGGTGAATCCACTGTAGATCTCCGCGAGCAGGCCGGCACCCGAACTCATCGCGGTGGTCATCGCGATGTTCACCAGTGTCGCCGGGACGAGGAAGTTCACGTACCCCTGGTAGGCCGCGACACCGGGCAGCGTGCTGACCCCGTTGAAGACCTGGCTGAACAGCAGGAGCAGCACGATCGGTTGCAGCAGCCCGAAAAAGACCAGCCGCCGGTCGCCGAACGCGGTCTTCAGCGACCGGGCGGCGAGCACCCGGACCTGGGTGGTGAAGGTGCTCGGCGGCCAGGGCGCCTGCTCGGACGGCATCGGGGTGACCGGAGCGCGGTGCCGTGCCTCGGTCATGACCGGACCGCCGGATTCCGGTGCAGGGAAAGGTAGACGTCGTCGAGCGTCGGCTCGGCGACGGTCAGGTCCTTCATCGGCGCGCCCGCCGCGTCGAGGGCGCGGACCAGCACGGTGATGTCGGCTGGCCCGGACAGCGCGACGCCGATCACCAGGCCGGAGGCCGACGGCGTGCAGCTCATGCCGAGTCTGTGCAGCGCCGCCAGCGCCCGGCGGGCGGCGAGGCCGGTGCCGAAGGTCAGGGTCGCGGTGCGTTCCCCGAGCCGGGCCTTCAGTTCCGACGGCCGCCCGGAAACCGTGACGTGCCCCAGTCCCAGCACGATGACGTGATCCGCCAGTCTGTCCGCCTCCTCGAGGTACTGCGTGGTGAGCACGACGGTGGTGCCGCGTGCGGCGAGCCGTTCGACGCCGTCCCAGAGGCCGGCGCGGCTGACCGGGTCGAGGCCGGTGGTCGGTTCGTCGAGGAAGAGGACGGCGGGCGAGCCGACGAGCCCGGCGGCGAGATCGAGCCGCCGCCGCATCCCGCCGGAGTACGTGCTCGCGGGCCTGTCCGAGGCGTCGTCGAGGCCGAACATGGCGAGCAGTTCGGCCGCGCGTGTCCGTGCTTGGTGCCGGTTCGCGCCCAGCAGCCGGGCGACGAGTTCGAGGTTGCCTCGGCCGGAGAGCGCGTCGTCGACCGCCGCGAACTGGCCGGTGACCCCGATCCTCCGCCGGACGTGCTGCCCGGCGCGGACGACGTCGAAACCGCAGACCTTGGCGCTGCCGCCGCTCGGTTTGACGCGGGTGCTGAGGATGTCGATCAGTGTCGTCTTTCCCGCGCCGTTGTGGCCGAGCACCGCGAGCACGGTGCCGCGGCCGACACGAAGGCTGACGTCGGCGAGAGCCGTCACTTCACCGTAGTGCTTGGCGAGGCCGGTCACCTCGATGGCAGCCTGCTCCATTCGCCGAACGTAGCGGGACTTTCGGTACGGCCGCAATGAACGTGAACGGACTCCGGACACGCGTGACAATTGCGCGCCCGTCGCCGCTGACGTGAGTGACAAAAGCGATTTCACGCGGGGTGCCGATGCCAGTTAATCGGTCACCTGATCCCACCTGGATGACAAACGGATTCGGTGTCCTTGCCGGTGCGCGAGGGCACAGGTAATTTACCGCTTCCGTGTCCACGCCGTTTCGGCTGTGTCACGCAATTTCCCCGATTCCACGGGAGTGACCGTTGTGAAGTTCCCACTGAAGTCGAAAAGATCCGTGCAAGCCTTGGCCGCCGGCACGGTGGCCGCCGTCGCGGCCACTCTGGGCGTCGTCGGCGCCGGCTTGAGCGAAGCGGCGCCCGCGTCGCTGACCCTGAAGTACACCTGCCCGTTCCCGCTGATCGGCGACCAGACGCTGGTCGTGAAGATCGACACCGTCCTGCCGGACGACGCCGTCGCCGGGAAGACGTCGACCCCGATCACGTTCGGCGTCGACGTCACCGTCCCGGCGGACGCGACCTCGGGACTGACGCTCGTCGGCGCCACCACCGTCGAAGGCAGCGCGAAGGCCGCCGCGGTGCTGAAGTATCCGGTCGACAAGACGCTGAACCTCGGTCTGCCGCTGGCCATCCCGGTCACGCCGGTGCCGGAGTCGGGCGAGTTCCACGTCAAGACGAGCGGCAAGGCGCCCGCGGTCACGTTCCCCAGCCCCGGCACCGCTTCGGTGACGGTCGGGAACTTCAGCACCACCATGACCCCGAAGAACGCGCAGGGTCAGCCGACCGACCTCGGCACGTTCACCTCGGACTGCGTCGTCCAGCCGGGCCAGAACCAGCAGCTGGGGACGTTCGAGATCAAACCCGCCGGTGGTGGCACGACGACACCGACCGCCCCGACGACGCCCACCACACAGCCGACGCCGACGACCGAGCCGACGCCGACCACGCAGCCGACGCCGACCACGGAACCGACGCCGACGACGCAGCCGACCCCGACGACGGAACCCACTCCCACCACGGAGCCGACGCCGACCACGCAGCCGACGCCCACCACAGAGCCCACACCGACGACCGAGCCGACCCCCACCACCCAGCCGACTCCCACGACGGAGCCGACGCCGACCACGGAGCCCACTCCGACTCCGACCACCCAGCCGACCCCGACGACGGAGCCGACACCGACCACCGAGCCCACTCCGACGACCCAGCCGACTCCCACGACCCAGCCGACTCCCACGACCCAGCCGACTCCCACGACCGAGCCGACTCCGACCACGCAGCCGACGCCCACCACGGAGCCGACGCCGACGACGAGCCCGACCACCGCGCCGACCACCACCACGACGCAGCCGCCGGGCGACACGCAGATCACCTACGGCGTCAAGGGCAAGACCACCATCGCCGGGCTGAACGCGAAGCTCCCGCTCGGCCCCGGTGAGTTCACCGCGAAGCTGAACGCGCAGTCGGGCAAGTTCACCGGTCAGCTGTCGCTGCCGCCGTCGAACGTGCAGTTCCGCTTCCTCGGGTTCTTCCCGGCCTCGGCGACGGTGAAGATCAACCAGGTCGGCGACGTGACGGGCACCGTCAACGCCGGCGCGGTGAAGGCCGACACGAAGGCCGACGTCAAGCTGCTCACCGTCCGGCTGTTCGGCTTCCCGATCCTGGCGAGCTCGACCTGCAAGACGGACCGGCCCGCGGACATCCCGCTGGTTTCGGCGCACGGCTTCAACCCGCTGAAGGGCGGCAAGCTGACCGCCGAGTACAAGCTGCCGCAATTCCGTGGCTGTGGCCTGCTGACGCCGTTGATCAGCGCGATGGCTTCGGGTGACGGGAACAGCCTGGAGATCAACCTCACCAAGAAGTAGGTCGAGTCTCGTGAGTGGTAATGACGGTCAGAACCGTCATTACCACTCACGACTTCCACGCCAAAACAGTTACCCCCATTACAACCTTTCCCGTTTCCGGAACCCCCTGCCACGCATTACTTGTGTGGCACAACATCCGCCAGTAGCGTCTGCACGAGTTGGCCGTTCGGCCGGAGAAGTCGAAGTGAGGAAGCCCGAATGTCAGTGCTGACCGGGCGCGTTCCGCGCGCCTTCCTGCTCCCGGCGGTGCTGGGGCTGGGGGCGCTTTCCCTGGCTTCCGCCTCCGCCGAACCCGCCCCCGTGCAGCAGGCCCGGCCCGAGCCGGTGGCGGCCGCCGCGGCGGGGCTGCCGTTCGGTTTCTACGTCGGCGACGAGAAACAGGCCACGACGAGCCACGTCGCCAAACTCGGTTCCGACATCACGTTCCCGCAGGGCCGGTTCGACGGCTCGCTCCTCGGCCTGTCCGGCAAGGTGCCGATCACCGGCAAGCTCGTCATCCCGTCGACGGAGAGCTACTTCGTGTCCTTCCGGTTCATGCCCGCCACCGGCACGGTCGAGCTGATCCCGGACGGCGACGCCACCGGGACGGTCGAAGTGAAGACCGGCGCCACGACCAACTGCAAGGCCGTCGGCACCAACCTGTGCGGTGATTCCGATGTCACCAACAAGGTGTTCATCAAGCTGTCGAACGTCAAAGTGGACGGCAAGGTCCTCGACGTCGGCCCGAACTGCCGGACCGCGCAGTCGGTCGCGGTGAACATCAAAGCGTTGATGCCGCTCGGTTTCCCGGCCCCGTCGGTCAAGGCCACCAGCACCTTCTCGACACCGGGCTTCACCGGATGCGGGGTGCGTGAGGACCTGAGCCCGTTGCTCACCGGCCTGGTTTCCGGCCCCGGCAACACCCTGGTCACCAACCTCAAGCTGCGGTGCGTCGGTTCGGGCCCGCCCCCCAACGGATGCGGAGCCTGACGATGACCAATCCCGTCGCCCTGCTCGCCCGCGCGCCGGAAAAGGCCGCCGCGGGGTTGCGCGAATTCGGCCGCATGTGCGCCATGGGGCTTGACGTCATCCTCGCGATGTTCCGCCGCCCGGTGCAGATCCGCGAGTTCATCCAGCAGTTCTGGTTCATCGCCAGTGTGTCGATCACCCCGGCGATCCTCGTGTCGATCCCGTTCGGCGCGGTCATCTCGCTGCAACTCGGCTCGCTCACGAGCCAGATCGGCGCGCAGCAGTTCAACGGCGCCGCGAGCGTCCTGGCCGTCGTGCAGCAGGCCAGCCCGATCGTGACGACGCTGATCATCGCGGGCGCGGGCGGTTCGGCGATCTGCGCGGACCTCGGCGCCCGCTCCATCCGCGAGGAGATCGACGCGATGGAGGTGCTCGGCGTCTCGCCGATCCACCGGCTGATCGTCCCGCGTGTCCAGGCGGCCATCGGGGTTTCCGTGCTGCTCAACGGTTTGGTCAGCGTGGTCGGCGTGCTCGGCGGCTACTTCTTCAACGTCATCGTGCAGGGCGGGACACCGGGCGCGTACCTCGCGAGCTTCAACGCGCTGGCCCAGCTGCCCGACCTCGTCGTCAGCTCGATCAAGGCGTTCATCTTCGGTTTCCTCGCCGGTGTCGTCGCGGCCTACCGCGGGCTGAACCCCAGAGGCGGTCCCAAAGGCGTCGGTGACGTCGTCAACCAGTCGGTGGTGATCACGTTCCTGCTCCTGTTCTTCGTCAACACGGTCCTGACCGCGCTGTACCTTCAGCTCGTCCCCGCGAAGGGAACCTGATCCCGTGACCAGCGTCCCCGAACGGGCCCGCGAGGCGTTCAAACGCCCCGGCAACAGTCTTTTCGAACTGGGCGACCAGTTGCTGTTCTACGTCCGCGCGCTCGCGGCGATCCCGATGGCCGTCACCCGCTACTTCCGCGAAGTGGTGCGCCTGCTCGCCGAGGTGACCTTCGGCAGCGGCGCGCTCGCGGTGATCGGCGGCACCGTCGGCGTGATGGTCGGCCTGTGCGTGTTCACCGGGATCACCGTGGGATTGCAGGGGTTCAGCGCGCTGAACCAGATCAACATCTCCGCGATGACAGGCTTCCTCACCGCGTACTTCAACACCCGCGAGATCGCGCCGCTTTCGGCGGGGCTCGCGTTGTCCGCGACGGTCGGCGCCGGATTCACCGCGCAGCTGGGCGCCATGCGGATCTCCGAGGAGATCGACGCGCTCGAAGTGATGGCGGTGCGCAGCATGCCGTACCTCGTCACCACGCGGATCGTGGCCGGGTTCATCGCGATCATCCCGCTCTACGTGATCGGCCTGCTGATCTCGTACCTCGGTTCGCGGGTGACCACGGTCGTCTTCTTCGGGCAGTCCGGCGGAACCTACGACCACTACTTCTCCCTGTTCTTGCCGCCGGAGGACGTGCTGTGGTCGTTCGGCAAGGTGCTCGTGTTCAGCGTCGGCGTCATCCTCACGCACTGCTTCTACGGCTATCGCGCCGCGGGCGGCCCGGCGGGTGTCGGGGTGGCGGTCGGCCGCGCCGTGCGGACGTCGATCGTGCTGATCAGCGTGCTCGACCTGTTCCTCAGCCTGGCCATCTGGGGCGCCACCACGACGGTGAAGGTCTCCGGATGAGCGCGCGGGCACGGACGCAGGCCGCCGGGGTGGTCTTCCTCGTCATCCTGGTGCTGCTCGGCTGGGTCGCGGTCGCCATCTTCAACAAGGACTTCGACCGCGCGGAACTGGTCACGCTCAAGACCGACCGGGTCGGCAACCAGCTGGCCCCGCCCGCTGAGGTCAAGGTCCGCGGTGTCCCGTTCGGCGAGGTCAGGGCGGTCCGGGGCAGCGCGGACGGCGCCGAGATCGACCTCGCCATCGATCCGGCGAAGATCGACCAGCTGCCGAGGAACATCTCGGCGCGGCTCTTGCCGAAGACGGTGTTCGGCGAGCGCTACGTCAATCTCGTGCTGCCGGACCGGCCTGCCGGTGGCTCGCTTCAGGACGGCGACGTCATCGGCCAGGACCGGTCGGCCAACGCGATCGAACTGGAACGCGTCCTCGGCGATCTGCTGCCCCTGCTGCGAGCCGTGCAGCCGCAGAAGCTCAACAGTTCGCTCGGCGCGATCTCACTCGCGCTGGACAATCGCGGGAAATCCCTGGGGGACAGCATTGTCCAGCTCAACGACCTGCTCGGCCAGGTGAACCCGCTGATGCCGCAGTTCAAGGCGGACATCAGCGGTCTCGCCGACGTGGCCGACCTCTACACCGGCGCCGCGCCGGACATCCTCAAGGCCCTCTCGGATCTCTCCACCACGGCGAAGACCATTGTGGACACCCGCGCCGACCTCGACAAGCTGTACACCAGCGTCACCACCGCGAGCGGCGATCTGAACAAGTTCCTGGTGCAGAACAAGGACAACATCATCGGTGTCAGCGTGAAGAGCAGGCCGACGCTCGAACTGCTTTCCCGTTATTCGCCCGAGTTCCCGTGCCTGTTCGACGCGGTGAACCGGCTCAAACCGGTGATGGAGAAGGCCTTGGGCAAGGGCACCGGCGAGCCGGGCCTGCACGTGACGCTGTCCGTCCACGATCCGCGCGACAAGTACGTGCCGGGCCGGGACGACCCGCGGTTCGACCAGAAGGGCGGCCCGCGGTGCTTCGGCGGGGGTCAGGCTTCGGCGGCGGTGGAGTTCGCCGCCGATGGGGACCTCGGCCCGGCCAATTCGAAGGGGGAGCGAGGGCTGGTCGCCGAGCTGCTGGCGCCGTCGCTCGGGATGAAACCGGCCGAGGTCCCGGACTGGAGCAGTGTGCTCGTGGGCCCGGCCCTGCGCGGAACGGAGGTGACCGTCCGATGAGGAGCGTCGCGGGCCCGGCGATCAAGGGCCTGATCTTCTTCGTGATCACCGCGGTGGCGACCGGGATCCTGGCGATCACCATCGCCAACTCCGGGGTCGGCACGACGGTCGGCTACACCGCCAGATTCACCGACGCGACGTCGGTCAACCCCGGCGACGAGGTCCGGATGTCCGGTGTCCGGATCGGCCAGGTGGAGTCCATCGGCGTGGTCGAACGGCGGCTGGCCGACGTGCGGTTCTCCATCGAGAACAAGCGCCGTCTCACCGCGGGCGCCACGGTCACCATCAGGTACCGCAACCTCGTCGGCCAGCGCTATCTCTCGATCGACCCCGGTCCGGACGGGCCGGGGGCACTGGACGAGGGCGCGCTGATCCCGCCGGAGCGCACGAAGCCGGCGCTGGATCTCACCGCGTTGTTCAACGGGTTCAAACCGCTGTTCCAGGCGCTGTCGCCGAATGACGTCAACCAGCTGTCGTTCGAGATCGTCCAGGTGCTGCAGGGGGAGGGAAGCACCATCGACAGCCTGCTGGAGCACACCGCGTCGCTCACGAACACCCTGGCGGGCAAGGACGAGGTGATCGGCCAGGTGGTCGGGAACCTCAACACGGTGCTCGACACGCTGAACTCCCAGGGCGATCAGTTCGACAAACTCGTCGACGTCACCGCGCAACTCGTCTCCGGGCTGGCCGGTGACGCTGAGCCCATCGGGCAGGCGATCGGCGGGCTCGGCGAGCTGACCACGTCCACCGCGGGGCTGCTCCAGGAAGGCCGGGCGCCGTTGAAGGCCAGTATCGACACCCTCGGCGACCTGTCGAAGAACCTCGCCGACAACACGCCGGTGTTCGAGCAGTTCCTGGCGAACCTGCCGAAGAAGCTGGACCGCATGGGCGCGATGGTCTCGTACGGCTCGTGGTTCAACTTCTACCTGTGCTCGGTCAAATCGGACGCGCCACCCGCCCCCGGCGGCCCACCGGTCGGTATCCCGCTGACGCAGGGACGGTGCCGGTGAAAGCGCCCAGGATCAAACCCTTCCGCAGTCGCAACCCGATCGTGGTCGGCACCATCACGGCCGTGCTGATGACCGTCGCCGGTTCGGCGGTGTTCTTCTCCGACGATCTCCCGCTGATCGGCGGCGGAACCACGTACGCGGCGGAGTTCACCGAAGCCGCCGGGCTGAAGCGCAACGACGAGGTCCGGGTCGCCGGGGTGAAGGTCGGCGAGGTCTCCGACGTCCTGCTGGACGGCGGCCGCGTCAAGGTCCTGTTCCGGGTCAAGGACACCTGGATCGGCAACCGCACCACCGCCGCGATCAAGATCAAAACCCTGCTGGGACAGAAGAACCTGGTCATCGACCCGGTCGGCAACGCCGAACTGGATCCGGACCAGCCGATCCCGGCGGAGCGCACGAGTTCCCCCTACGACGTCACCGCGGTGTTCAACGACCTCGCCACCACGGTGGGCGCGATCGACACCGATCAGCTGGCGAAGGCTTTCGGCACGTTGTCGGAAACGCTCGGTGCTTCCACGCCTCAGGACGTCCGGACCGCCTTCGACGGCATCACCGCGCTGTCCAAGACGCTCGCTTCGCGGGACGAGGAACTGGTGAAGCTGTTCCAGAACACCAACAAGGTGTCCCAGACGCTCGGCGACCGGTCTCAGCAGATCGAGGCGCTGATCCGTGACGGCAACACCCTGCTCAAGGAGCTGAACGCGCGCAAGGACGCCATCGCGAAGCTGTTCAGCGGCGTGAAGAACCTGTCGGTGCAGCTCAAGGGACTCGTCGCGGACAACCAGAAGACGCTCGGCCCGGCGCTCGACCAGCTCGACCGCGTCGCCACCGTGCTGCAGCGCAATCAGGACAAGCTCAGCGAGAGCCTGCGGCTGGCCGGGCCGTTCTACCGGTTGCTCGGCAACGCGGTCGGCAACGGCCGCTGGATCGACACCTACATCTGCGGGCTCGTCTCGACCGGCAGTACACCCGGCAGCTGCATGCCGTCGAGGAACGGGGGACGCTGATGGGGCGCCACTTCACGCTGTCCGATCTCGGAGCCCACGCCAAGCGGCGTGCCTGGATGCGGCGGCTCGCGCTCGCCGTCGTCGCGGGGCTGCTCGTCACGGCGGCCTGGCCCCTGGTGACCAGGCAGGCCGACCGCGTCCTGACCGGGTACTTCACCGCGACCGTCGGGGTGTACCCGAACACCGAGGTCCGTGTGCTCGGCGTCCCGATCGGTTCGGTGACCAAGGTCGAGCCGAAGGCCACGAACGTCGAGGTGACGATGTCGGTGCGGCCCGACGTGAAACTGCCCGCCGACGTCGGCGCCGTCGTGATCACGCCGAGCCTGGTCGCCGACCGGTACGTGCAGCTCACCCCGGTGTACCTCGGCGGGCCGGAGCTGGGCGCCGACGCCCGGATCCCGCCCGAGCGCACCGTGACCCCAGTGGAGGTCGACGAACTCCTCGGCAGCCTCAACCAGCTGATGACCGCGCTGGGGCCGAAGGGCGCGAACCGGGACGGCGCGGTCAGCGACGTCCTGACCAAGGCCGCGACCTACCTCGACGGCAACGGCGGCAAACTCGGCGAGGCGATCAAGAACCTCGGCGAGTTCGCCAGGACGGCGAGCGACTCCAAGGACGACCTGTTCAACTCGGTCGACAACATCAGCAAGTTCACCGCGATGCTCGCCTCGAACGACGGCAAGGTGAAAGAGGCGATCCAGCAGATCTCCTCGATCAGCAAGATCCTGGCCGATCAGCGGGACCAGTTCTCCGGCGCGATGACCGAGCTCACCGAGGCGCTCAGCGTCGTCCAGGGCTTCATCAAGGACAACCGGGGCAAGGTCAAGTCCGATGTGGACAAACTCGCCGAGATCACCAAGACGCTCAGTCAGCAGAAGGCGTCGCTGAGCGAGGCGCTCGACGCCGCGCCGAACGCCCTGGCGAACGTCCTCGGCGCGTACAACCAGGGCGCCGGGACGCTGGACGGCCGAGGGAACATCACCGAATTCTCGGGGGCGAAATGAAGTCCCGGCTCAAGTGCGCGGCCGTCCTGGTCGTCACGCTGGCGGCCACGGGCTGCAGCAGCAGTGTCGACGTCTACGACATCCCGTTGCCCGGCGGTGCCGCGCTGGGTCCGCATCCGATCCGGGTCACCGCGAGTTTCACCAACGTGCTGGACCTCGTGCCGCAGTCCGGGGTGAAGGTCAACGACGTCCCGGTCGGCCAGGTGCGGACGGTCGATCTGGCGCCGGACGGCCGCAGCGCGATCGTCGGCCTGCTGATCAACGGGGACGTGAATCTGCCTGCCAACGCCGTCGCGCGGTTGCGGCAGGCGAGCATCCTCGGCGAGAAGTTCGTCGAGCTCGCGCCGCCGGACGACGGCACCCCGAGCGGGCGGCTGGCCGACGGCGCGGTGATCCCCATCGCCAGTTCGTCGCTGACCCCGGAGATCGAAGAGGTCTTCGGCGCGCTTTCCCTGCTGCTCAATGGTGGAGGCGTCGCGCAGGTGCAGAACATCACCCGCGAACTCAACGACGCGCTCGGCGGCAAGGAAAGCGCGGCCCGCAGCCTGCTGTCCAATTTGGACACTTTCGTCCGCGGACTGGACGAGCACAAGGCGGAGATCACCCGCGCCATCGAGAGTGTCAACAAGCTCGCGGCGACGCTGAACGCGAACACCGACGAGATCAAGGCGACACTGAACGGGCTCACCCCCGGTATCGAGGTGCTGAACCAGCAGCGTCAAGCGCTGGTCGGAATGCTGAAATCGCTGGACGGGCTCACGTCGGTCGCGGTCGACACGGTGAACCGCAGCAAGGACGACCTCGTCGCCGATCTCAAAGCGCTCGAACCGTTGCTGCGGCGCCTGGCCGACTCCGGGGACAAACTGCCGAAGGCGATGGAGATGATCTTCACCTTCCCGTTCCCCGACGCCGCGCTCGACGCCATCCGCGGTGACTACCTGAACACCTTCCTGACCTTCAAGAACAGTGGTGGCCGCTGATGCTGACCAAGTTCGTCCGCGTCCAGCTGGTGATCTTCGTGGTCATCGCGGTCCTCGGCACGGCGTATGTCGGCGCGACGTACGCCGGGCTGGACAAGCTGGTGCTCGACCGCGGGTACACCGTCAAAATGCGGCTCGCCACCGGAGGCGGCATCTTCAGCAACGCCGAGGTCACCTACCGGGGTGTGCCGATCGGCCGCGTCGGCGAACTGCGGCTGACCGCCTCCGGGATGGAGGTCGACCTCGAAATCGATCCGGGCGGCCCAGAAGTACCAGCGGACACCGAAGCCGTTGTGGCCAACCGATCCGCCGTCGGCGAGCAGTACGTCGACCTGCGTCCGCGCCGTGCCGACGGTGCCCGGCTGCAGGGCGGCTCGGTGATCGCCGAGGCGGACACGAAGATCCCGCTCCCGGTGGACGTCGTCCTGTCCAGTGTGGACTCTTTCGCCAACTCGGTGCCGAAGCCCGCACTGCGGACCGTGGTCGACGAGCTGTACAACGCGACGTCGGACGCGGGCCCGGCACTGGACCAGCTGGTCGGGCGGGGGATCGAGTTCGTGAAGGAGGCGAGCGCGCACGTCGGCCCGCTGACCAGGTTCGTGACCGACGCGCAGACCGTGCTCGACACCCAGGTCTCCCAGGCGGACGCGATCCGCTCGTTCGGCGCCAACGCGAAACTGCTGGCGGCGACGCTGAAAAGCTCCGACGGGGACCTGCGGCGGCTGATCCCGGCCGTGCCGGCGGCCGCGAACGAGGTCAGCACGCTCCTGCGGGAGACCGGGCCGAGTCTCGGTGTCCTGCTGGCGAACCTGCTGACCACCGCGGACGTCCTGGAAACGCGACAGGACGGTATCGAGCAGCTGCTGGTCACCGCCCCGAAAGCGGTCGCCGCGGGTCACGCGATCATGGGCCCGGACGGCGCGCACGTCGGCCTGTCGCTGACGTTCTTCGATCCGCCGCCGTGCGTCACCGGCTACGGCACCGGTTACCGCGACGGGCTCGACACGTCGGCACGTCCGTTGAACACCTCGGCGCGCTGCGCACTGCCCAAGGGCAATCCGACGAACGTGCGCGGTTCGCAGAACGTGCCGGGAAGGTGAAGACGATGACTCGACTCGCGGTCCTGCTCGCGGTGGTGGCCACCGCGTTCGCGGCCTGGTTCGGCTACTCCTGGTGGGACGCGAGCCGGGACGACGGCGTCGCGCGGGCCACGGTCCGCGAGGACGCGTTGCAGGCGGGCAGACAGTCCGTGGCCGCATTGACCACTTTGGACTACCGGCAAGCCGAGCAGGGCTACCAGAACTGGCTGAACCTGTCGGGCGGTGCGCTGCACGACGAACTGGCGCGGGACCGGGAAGGCGGGCTCGGCCGCATTGGCCAGGCGAAGACCGTCACCACCGGCCGGGTCGTCGACGCCGCGGTGACCGAAGTGGACAGTGGCGGCGGGACCGCCGAGGTGATCGCCTCGGTCGAACTCGAGGTCCGGCCCGACGGCGGAGAAGCCGTGACCAAGCACAACCGGTTCCGCGCCGGCCTGAACCGGACACCGGACGGGTGGCGCGTCACGTCACTCGGCCAGGTGCCGGTGACCGACACCGGAAAGTCCTGAGGAGAGACCGGGATGACCACGAAACGGAAACCGGTGCGGCGCGCGGTGAAGGTGGCCGGGAAAATGGGCGGGAGCACGCGCGTCCTCGAAGCCCTTGAAGAGTCCGAAGCGTCGGTAGAGGACGCTGTGGTTCCTTCGGAGCCTGAGGTCGCTGCGCCGCCTGCGCGGCGGCGGGGCGCCGTGGTGTTCGGCGCGGTCGCGGTGGTGATGGCGGGCCTCGCGGGGTGGTTCGCCATCGAAGCGCGGGACGCGACGTCGGTCCTGGCGCACAACACCGCGCTGACCGACGTCGCCACCACCGCCGAGGTGAGCGATCAAATCGGCAAGGCACTCGGCACGGTCTTCTCCTACCGCTTCGACGATCCCGCCAAGAGCGAGCAGGCCGCGAAAGAGGTCCTGACGGGGCCCGCGCTCGGGCAATACGACCAGCTGTTCGCGCAGGTCCGGGGGCTGGCGGCGGAGCAGAAGCTGGTCGTGACGTCGACCCCGGTGGTCTCGGGCGTCAAGGTTCTCGACGGAGACCGGGCGTCGCTTCTCGTGTTCCTGGACCAGACCGGTGTGCGCGGGGACGGGCAGCGCTCCACCGGTGCGGCCCAGTTGAGCGTGAGCGCCGAACGCTCCGACGGCCGCTGGCGAGTCACCGCCCTCGCCGCTGCCTGACCCCCCTCCGAACTCGCGTGTTCAGACCCGGATCTCGCGTGCTCAGAGACGGATCTCGCGTGCTTGGAGGCGGATCTCGCGTGATCAGATGCCGCACACTCGAGTTCGGTGTTCAATCACGTGAGTTCCGCCTTCAAGCACGCGAGTTCGCTGTCTGATCACGTGAGTTCCGCCTTCACGTACAAACCCAGCCTTCAGGAGGGGGCGGCCCGCAGGGCCAGGATCATCTCGAACCGCCGTTCGGGATCCCGCAGCCCGTCCGCGAACAGCGCCTCCAGTTCCTGAGCGCGCGACCGCACAGTCTGCGGATGCACCGCGAGCCGTTCGGCCACCTCGCGGACGTTCCCGCAGGTCTCCAGCCACGCCAGCAGCGTCCCGGCCAGGCGCGAATGCTGCTTCCCGGTCAACCCGGCCAGCGGGCCGAGTCGTTCCCGGACCAGCTCGGCGGCCAGGAACGGCTCCTTGAGCAGCCACAGACGCGAAAGATGGTCGACGCACCACGTCACGGGCTCGTCGGCGAGCGCGCCGGAATCGACGAGCCGCAGGGCTTCCCGCGCCGCCCGCAGGGAACGCGCGGCGAAAGCGGGCGGGACGGCGGGGCCGATCGCGGCCCGCCAGCCCGCCAGGTCTTCGGCGAACTGCTCCCGTTCCTCCGGTTGCGGCGCGGGGAGCAGCAGACAGGGGAAGGTGCTCTCGAAGTCGGCCAGTGCGGTCGCGGCGGCCGCCGGAGCCTCGTCCGCTGACTGGTCGAGGGCGACGGCGACGAGCAGGTCCGGTAGTTGCCAGCGGGCCAGTTCGGCGGCGTGTTTGACGACTTCGGGCGGTGAAGGCGGCTCGGTGAGCAGGAGCTCCATCAGCCGATGGCGCCGGCGCTCCAGCGCGCCCGCGGCCTTCTCCCGCGCTTCCGCGTGGCCCTCGACCGACAGCGCGGACAGCTCGTCGATGTAGGCGAAGATGGCCTCCGCGAGCAGGCACAGTGTCGCCGAGGGGACACCCGCGCGGCGTCCGGCCTCGGCCACCCGGCGCCAGGTCACCCTGGCACCGACCCGGTACGCCGCCTGGAGGACGTCGACGTTGCGGCCCTGATGGAACTCCTGGACACCCAGGCTCAGGAACACGGCCCGCCGGTCCTCCGACGGCGCTTCCGGGTTCCCGATCCGCTCCACGAACTGGATGAACGCCATCTGGACGCCGGTTTTGAGCGCCTTCCCGAACGCGCCGTCCAGCGGTCGCGCGTAGTCGGGGATGGTCCGCTGGATCTCGCGGACCACTTCCCCGGCCACGTCGGCCAGTACCGGCCGGAACACGGTCGCCAGCTCTCTCGGCAGCAACGCCCAGAGCTGGACGGGACGCCCGCTCGACCCGCCCGGCCGAGCGGGCGTGAGGAGCGGGCCGTACGTCGCCTCGACCCCGCTGCGACCATCCTGCGGTCGGGTCACCTCGTCACCTCGTTGTGAGTGGGAAACGCTGGTCAGTCCTCGGCGAGCAACGCCTCCGCACGCAGGGCGATCTCCATGTCGAGCCGGTCGTCGGCGTTGTTCAACCGGTCGCCGAACAGATCGATCAGCTGGTGCATGCGGTACCGGACGGTCTGCGGGTGGACCTTGAGCTTCTTCGCGATCTCGGGAGCGCTGCCACGGGACTGCAACCAGATCAGCAACGTCTCCCCGAGCCGCGCCCGCTGTTTGGGCGTGAGGTCGTCGAACGGGGCGAGGCTGCGCGTGCACAGCTCACGGACCAGGAACTCGTCGGCGAGCAGCCACAGGGTGGACAGGTGATCGCTGTACCTCGTGACCGGATTGTCCGGAAGGACCCCTCGCTGGACCAGCCGCAGCGTGCGGCGCGCCCACATCAGGGAGCGCGGCGCCTCGGTGAGCCGCACGGACGGGCCGATCACCGCGCGCCAGCCGGGAAGCCGCTCAGCGAGGTCCTTCAGGTGCTTTTCGGGGTCTCCGGTGACCAGGCAGGGCTTGGTGCCCTCGAAGTCGACCAGGACGGCGGCGTCCAGGTCGGCGCTGTCGGGGTCCATCGGGCCGGGCCGCCGCTCCAGCGCGACGACGGTGACCTCGGCGGGCAGCGCCCACTGGGCGTTCGCCGCGTGGGACGCGATCGACTGCGGTGAGGACGGCGGATCGGAGAGCATCAGTTCGAGGAGCCTGCGCCTGCGTCTCGCCCTGGTGCCCGCGGCCCGTTCCTGCGCGGCCGTGTAGCCCTCGATGGACAGTGCGGAAATCTCGTCCACGTAAGCGAAGATCGCCTCGGCCGCGGTGCACAGGAGATCGGCGTCCGCTCCGATCGCCTGCCCGAATTCCGAAACGTGCCGCCACGCGACGCGACCGCCGACGCGGTAGGCCGTCTGCAGGCAGTCGAGGCTGCGGCCCTCTTTGAACTCGACCTTGCCGAGGTTGCGGAACACCGCCGACCACTTGTCGAGCGCGGCCGTCCCCTGACCGATGGTGTCGAGGCAGTGCAGGATCGCCTGCCGGATACCCTGCGTGATGATCTGTCCGAACGCGCCTTCCAACGGCTGCGCGTATTCGGGAACGGCTCGTTGCACCTCCTGAAGGATGGCTCGTGCCAAGGGGTCGGCGCGCGGCCGGAACCGCTCGCCGAGGTCTCTGGGCAGCGACGCCCACAGGCCGTTCGCACCGGTGCTGCGCACAGGTCGGTTCTCCACTGGGGTTCTCGGTGCCGGCGTGAAGGCGCGCGGTCGCTGGACCGGACCCGGTGGCTGGCGGTGCGGGGTGGCGGGGTGGCGCACGTCGGGGTCAGGCCGTGCGGTCCGCAGATCGTGCCGCGAGAACCCGGTATCCAAGTCGGTCATGTTTTTTATCCTTGCTGGCAACAAAATCAGCCTCTTCAACGGTGAAGCCGATCCAGATTTTGTGGCTCACGCAACATAAAATCCGGCCGAGAGGACTGTCAACGGCTGGCGGGACCTTGATCGGCCACCTGGATGGACTACACCCGAACGGGTGGTCCGATCCGGTGGCGAGTGACATTTAGGCGGGCCTCAAATGGCGTCCGGATGACAACTTTTCCGGGACCTTCTCGAGCGCCTCCGCCGCCTCACTGGCGCGGATGAGCACCTCGACGACCTCGTCGAGGCTCAACCGGGCGGGCACGGTCTCGGCGAGGAAGCGTTCGATCTCGCCGCCGAACCGGGCCGGGTCGGCCACATGTGGAAAGTGTTTCGCATTTTCGAACACCGTCAAGCGGCTGTTCGGCAGCAGCTCGGCCGTCTTCCGGCCGTGGGCGACCGGGATGAGCTGGTCGTGGGCGCCCCAGACGACCAGCGTCGGCACCTCCCTGGCGAGGTAGAGCTTGTCGATCGCGCTCGCGCGCTGCCCCCGGAGGTCGATCAGGCTGCGCGCGATGAACAGGAACGCCCGCCGCCTGCCCGGATCGGACAGTGACGAAAGATGCCTGGTCAGCTCACGTGTCTCGGGGGAGAGCTTCCCGCCGAGGGAGCGGCAGGCCGCGGCGAGTCCGCGCGCGATCGCGACGGTGCCCCGGTTGACCGCGAGGGAGAGTGTCACGGTGGCTCCCGGCAGTGCCGTCGCGCGCAGCACCGGGGTCACCTGCGGGTCGAGCCCGGCACTGCCCACGAGCACCAGCCGGGCGCACATCTCGGGGAACTGGTAGGCGAACTGCATCGCGATCCCGCCGCCGAGGGAATGACCGGCGATGGTCGCGTGCCGGTTCCCGGTGAGCGCGAGGACGTCCCGGACCACGCTGGCCATCGCGCCGAGGCCGTAGTCGGCCCGTGGTGCTCCCGAATCGCCGTGGCCAGGAAGATCGGGGACGAGGACGCGGCGCCCGAACCCGGTCCGCTCGAAGTGCTCGAGCAGCGGGGCCCAGGTGTCACCGCTGCCCGAGATCCCGTGCAGCAGCACGAGCGGCTCACCGATGGAGTCCTTTGTGGACGGAAGGTATTCCCGCAGCCGGATTTCCTGCCCGTGCAGGGTCAGTGTGCGCGCTTCGAGGGCCATGTTCCGCCTTTCCGTGGTCAGGCGTCAAAATAACGTGGAGAACGGCGGTTGCGTCAGCGTGTCGCCGGACACGTCCGGCAATTGCGATCCGAGTGACAAGAATTCCGCAGCGGACCCCGATCCGGATGCCAAAACCGTGCGGACAGGGCAATTCCGCATCGACATTTTCCCACCGTCCCGGTATTCAGGAAAGCGTCGGTAAACACCCGTCACCACGGGGAGGGAAAGCGATGGCCTGCCGGGCGGACTTCCATGTCGACCAGCCGAGGGCGAAGCGTGCCCGCCGCGGCCTTCGCTGGGTGCTGCCCACCGTGCGGCCACCGGAACGGCGGGTCCGGCGCGTCAGTTCCCTCGCTCGCCGTCGCGGCGGTGGGCGCGCATGAGCCGCTGCGCGCGCAGCGCGAGTTGCATGCCCAGCCGGTCGTCCGCGTCCCTGAGCCGGTCGCCGAACAGCTCTTCCAGCTGACGGAGACGGTTCCGCACGGTCTGCGGATGCACGCCCAGCCGCTGGGCGATCTCCGGTGCCCCGCCGCGGGTCTCCAGCCAGGCCAGCAGGGTTTCGCTGAGCCGCTCCTGTTGTTTCGCGCTCAGCGACGTGAACGGGTCGAGGCTCTGCTTGGCCATCTCGGCGCCGAGGAAGTCCTCGGCCAGCAGCCAGAGCGTCGCGAGGTGGTCCCGGCACCAGATGACCGGGCCGGGCGCGTCCTCGCTGGTCAACAGGAGGGCGCGGCGGGCGGTGCGGAGGGCGGCCGGGGCATCGGCGAGCGGGACGACGGGGGAGACGGCCACGCGCCACCCGTCCAGCGCGCCCTTCAGCGGCGCGAGATCGGTGTCGGGATCCGCGGTGAGCAGGTACGGCTCGTCGGCGTCCAGGTCGAGCAGCACGGTGTCGTCCAGGAGATGAGCGGGGAACTCCGGCGCGCCCGGAGCGCGGTGAAGCGCGACCATGGCCGCGGCCCCCGGAACCCGCCAGCCGGCACCGTCGGCCAGGCTGGCGATACTGCACGCGGACCCTTCCGGTGCCTGGGCGATCAGGTCCAGCAGGCGACGGCGCCGGAGCGGGATCGCGCCCGCCGCCTTGGCCTCCGCCTGCTGGTATCCCTCGATCGCCGTGGCGCACAGTTCGTCGACGTAGACGAAGACCGACTCCGCCGCGAGGGCGACGACCCCTGGGCTGACGCCGAGCCCGCGCACGATGGGCAGCATCGCCCGCCACGCCGTCCGCGCGCCGATGGTCGCGCTGTCGTGCAACGGTTCCAGGTTCCGGCCCTCGGTGAACTCGATCCGCCCGCGCCTGCGGTAGAAGTCGATCCAGCGATCGTGCGGGAGGTCCGGGGTGCCGATGCAGTCGACGTAATGCCGCACCGCCCGCTCGCAGGAGACGACCAGTGCGCGGCCGAAGACGCCGCGCAACGGCTGCGCGTACGCGCTGACCGACCGCTGCACCTGCTTGATCATGGCGGCCGCGGCGTGACCGGTATACGGACGCAGTTCTTCGCCGAGCGAACGCGGCAGCGTCGCCAGCATGCCGAAACTGCGGTACTCGACCACGAAGACCACCTTTGATTTTTTTCGAACCAGGGAGGGAAACATGAATCCCTTTGCACAACCGCGTCGGATCGACGGGAACGGGTGCCGCAGTGTTTCTACTGGATCGACCGTCGGCGCGTACCGCGAATGTGACGTTGAATTGGGGCGCGGCGGCTTTTGACACGGATGTGGCGCCGGTTCTACGCTCCGTGCATTCGAGTGCGGACGAAAGGGAATTGGTGCCCGTCATCGTCGGCCTACTTCCGAGCGGGGGACCCCACACGTGACCTGGCAGCCCGTTGGCGCGTTGTGGGCACGCCTGCCGAGGGAACTCGGTGACGCCGTCCGGCCGCGGATCCCGGTGATCGCCCGGCACTGCGTCGAAAGCGTGATGTCCGAGATCGGCGAATGCGCCGAAGTGTTCAGCGACGGCGAGGCCCGTGCGGCCGCTGTCGAGCTGACCAGGCGCAGTATCGAACGCGCCATCGACAGGGTCGGCGTCCCCGAGTTGTTGCAGAACGACCTGCCGGCGGATTTCCGCGCGCAGGGCCGGACGGCGTTCCATCAAGGACTCAGCCGTGAGGCCGCGCAGGCGGCGTTCAGGGTCTCGAGCCGGGTGCTGTGGCGTTCGATCGCGACGGCAGGCCGTCAGCTCCGGCTCTCGGGCGACGTCCTCTACGGCGCGGCGGAATGCCTCTTCGGTGACGTCGTCGAGGTGACGATGGCGCTGACGGACGGATACAACGCCGCGGAGGCCGAGTCGACAGGACCGGCCGAGCAGCGGGCCCGGTTGTTCCGGCTGCTGACCGGTGGCGCGGGGTACAGCCAGGCCGACGCCGGCGCGCTCGCCGTCGCCATCGGCTGGCGGATCCCACGGCGCGTCACCGCGGTCGTCTTCACCGCGGCGCCCGGCGCGCCCGCGTTCCCGTCGGCGCTCCTGCCCCCGGCGGTTCCCGCGGACCTCGTCTCCGACACGCCCGGCGCGCTGGTGACCTGTCCCGACGCCGACCTCGACACCTTGCGGGAACTGCCTTCCGGCTGGACGGCGACGGTCGGGGTGGCCGTCCCGCCGGAGCAGGCCGCCGAATCGTTCCGGATCGCGCGCCGCGCGTCGGAGCTGGCCCAGCGGGGGATGATCACCACGGTCGGGCCGGTGCTGTGGTGCGAGGAGCACCTCACCACACTGCTGCTGCTCGCCGACGAGTTCCTGCTGGACCAGCTGGCCGGAGAGGCGCTGGAACCGTTGTCCGGCCTGGCGCCGCGGCAGCATGGCGAGCTGTCGGCGACCCTGCTCACGCAGGTGCAGACGCGGGGGAGCGCGCCCGAGATCGCCCGGCAGCTCGCCGTGCACCCGCAGACGGTGCGGGCCCGCCTGCGGCGGCTCACGGAGTTGTTCGGCGAACGGCTGGACGATCCGGATCAGCGGCTGCGGATCGAACTGGCGCTGCGCGCGGAACGGCTGCGGCCCGCGGACGCCTGACGGGCGCCGGCGACCGGGAAGACCCAGCGCCGGTAGCCCCACCAGCGGAACGCCGAACCCGCCGCGGTGCCCAGCAGCATCCCGCTGACGAAGTCGGCGATCTCCTGCGCGACGAAGCTCACCTCAGGGACCTCGAGACGCAGGACGTAGCGCGAGATCAGCGGCGGGCACAGGTTGATCGTCACGGCGATCGCGTTGACGGCGAAGAAGAGCGTCGCCTCGTGGAGGCCGCGCCTGCCGCCGCGGGTGTGGAACGCCCAGCGCCGGGAAAGCAGATACGCGAAGGCCGTCGCCACGACGGTCGCGATGGCCAGTGCCGTGACCGGTTTCTCTTGCAGGACGGTGAGCTTCAGCCCGTAGTTGGTCCCGAGGGTGAGGACGAAAGCGGCGAGGCCGACGGTGGCGAACCGGAGCAGCTCACGCCGCTTCCCGGCTCGCGCACCGCCGGTCGCCACTTGGTCCACAAAGGACGCAGGGGCGGTTCTGAGCACCGCGGGCTCAGCAGTTCGACGTCGCCGGGACGCCCGCGACCCGGTCCTTGAGGAAGGCGAGCACGTCGGCGTTGCCGGTGTAGACCGCCGTGATGTGGTCGGTGTCGAAGGTCTTCCAGGTGGTCTTGACCCCGGCGGCGCAGTAGGCCTTGTGCAGCGCGTCGGCCTGGGCGAACTGCACGAGCTGGTCCTGGGTGGCGTGATAGAGGAACACCGGGACCTTGGGGGGAGTGACGCCGAGCTTGTTCTCGTTGAGCCGCTTCACCCATTCCGGCCGGACGTACCCGGCGCTGGTCGTGTAGTCGGCGATCTTCTGGTTCGCGTAGGTGGTGAGCAGTTCGAACGTGCACGCGCTCTTCTGCATCTCCGCCAGCTTCACGCGGCCGTTGTCACTGAGGAAGGAGTCCAGTTTCAGCTCGGGGTACGCGTTGTCCAGGCCGACGAGGGCGTAGGCGAAGACGCCGAAACCCGCTTTCCCGTCGAGTTGCAGTGTGACCTGGACGAGGTCGGCGGGCACACCGCCGGCGGCGACGCCGACGAGGTTCAGCTCCGGCGCGTACGTCGGTTGCAGTTCGCCGGCCCAGGCCGCCGCCCCGCCACCCTGCGAATACCCGCGGAAGGCCACCTTGGCGTCGGTGGACAGTTTCGCCTCCGGCAGGCGCTGCGCGGCGCGGACGGCGTCGATCACCGCCGGGCCTTCCGAACGCCCGACCACGTACGTCGTCTTCGGATCCTGGCGGTAGCCCTCGTAGTCGGTGAGCGCGACGGCGTATCCGGCGTCGAGCGCGTCGTCGAGGCCGGACTGCTCGTAGAACGCGCCGATGTCGATCATCTTCGACGGCGTGCAGTCGAACGCCGGACCGTGCGTGCCTGCCGCGAACGAGACGATCGGCGCTTTGGCCGGGTCCGCGTTCTTCGGCACCAGCACCGTCCCGGTCACCGCGTCCGGCCGCCCGAGGGCGTCCGTCGACAGGTACATCACCTGCCACGCGTTGACGGAATCCTTGCGCGGACCGGCTTTCGAGACCCGCGAGCGGATGACGTCACCCGGCTTGCCCGCCGGGAGCGGGGACGGCGGGGTGTAGAACGAATCGTCGGACGCCGCCGGGGTGGCGGAGTTCGCCGGGCTCCAGCCCAGCACGGTCAGCAGACCGGCGGACAGGACGATCGCCACCGCGGCGGCGAGCAGCCGCCGGGACGGGCGGGGGAACGAGATCGGCACGGCCGGGCCTCCAGAGCGCGGATGGATGACGTCCCCCGAGGGGAAGGTCGAAGACGGTGATGGACGGGCTTGAGGGTGTCGCGAAAGCCACTTTCGGGACGTCTGATGTCCCGAAAGTGGCTTTCGCGACACCTGAAGCCGCGGTCGGCACTCAGGCGTTGCCGCCGTAGACCTGACGGCAGGTCGTGGACTCGGCGAACGCGAGGTTCAGTTCCGGGTTGGCGCGCAGGTGCTTGATCGGGCCCTCGGGTTCGCTCAAGCCGCTCATCGTGGAGTCGGCGTCGGCGACCACCTTCTGCAGGCTCGCCTGGTCGGTGACCTTCGCGTCCTGCATCTTCGTGAGGGTGGCGGACACCTTCGACTTGGTCTCGCCGAGCGTGGTGGTGGCCTTGTCCACAGCGGACTGTCCATCGGGGACCGGCGGCACCCCGGCGTTCCGGATCCCGCCGGCCATGTCGTCGAGAGCGGCGGTGAGGGAATTCAGAAAGCCCACCATGGCTGTCTTCGTCCCTTGAGGGTTGGCGGGATCGAAGGCGGGCGGCTGGGACAGCTTCGCCGAGCCCGTCGCGACCCCGGAGCACACCTTGTCCACCCAGGCGAGCGCGGCCGGGTCGGCGTGCCGTCCGGTGTCGGCGGGCTTGTCGGACCCGCAGGCGCTCAGCAGGACCGCGGCGGCCGTCGCGGAGACGGTGGCGAACGCGATTCGCGCTGCCGTGCGGCGCATTCTTTTCATGATTTCCCCGTCGAATTCGGCGAAAGAGGGCCGGTGACCGGCTTGCTGAACCGCGAGGTTACTCACGATAGAATCCGGCAGGCAAGACAGCCTGCGGCTGAAAAAGGGCGATTGGCACGCGCGAGATAGTTTCATGCGGCGCGATTGTCACCTGCGTCAGCGGTTCCGCTGACGGCCTCTAATGGCTCTGTACTGGGGAAACCCATGTGCCGCTACTAGGAACCAGGCGGGTGTACCGTGCCAGGGTGACAATTTACCGGCGAGCCGTCAACTTTTCCGGGGAAGCACTTGATAGCGGTGCGGACGCGTCGTTAGTTTACTGTTCGGTTGCGATCCGTCAGACATCGTCGCTACCCGGAGAATTCTCTCGGGCCGATATTCATTGCTCTGGGGAATTGTACGCCGTTTCGTATCATCGTTGATACCACGGAAGGACGATCGTGAGTCACCGTAGAGGAACCAAGAAGGCGGTCGCCGCCGCCGCTGCCGGTGCCGTGGGGCTTGCCACCGCGGTACTCGTGGTCGGGGCACAGTCCAGTGTCGCCGATCCCATTTCGCTGCCGCTCAACTATCACTGCAATCTGCCGCTCGTGGGGTCGCAGTCGCTGAAGGTGGTGATCAACACCGATCTTCCGCTGTCGGTCAAGACCGGTCAGCCGACCGGCACGTTCGACATCAAGGCCATCTCCACGATCAACGCGGACACGGTCAGCGGGCTCAACCTGATCGGTGCCACCACGTTGGAAGGCCAGGCCATCGCGGCGGCGACCGTGGCGGCACCGGGGCTCAACCTCCCGGTCAAGGTCCCCAACGACATCGCCAAGCAGAACATCCCCGCCACTGGCGAGATGACGGTCAACGCGGCGGGCAAGACCCCTTCGCTGACCTTCAACCAGCCCGGCGAGGCGAAGATCACCGTGGGCGACCTGCAGCTGAAGGTCACCCCGCGCAAGGCCGACGGTTCGGTCACCGGCATCACGCCGGACGGCACGATCGACGCGCCGTGCACACAGGATCCCGGCCAGAACAACACCCTGGCCACGATCAAGATCGGTGACGGTGGCGGTGGCACCACCACGCCCACCACCACTCCGACCACGCCGACCACCACCCCCACGACGCCGACCACGACGCCGACGACTCCGACCACGCCCACCACCACCCCCGGTGGCGGCGCGATCAAGTACTCGTTCGGCATCAAGGGTCAGACCGCGCTGAAGTCGCTCGGCAGCACCGCGCCGATCAACGGTGGCTTCGACGCGGACGTCGACCTGGCTTCGAAGACGTTCACCGGCGACCTGAAGCTCGACCCGTCGCACACGGACTTCAAGCTGTTCGGCTTCCTCCAGGGTGGCTCGGACATCAAGGTCGAGCAGGTCGGCAAGCAGACCGGTGAGCTCGTCGGCACCGGTTTCAAGGCGCACATCAAGTTCAACGTGTTCCTGCCGAGCGTGCAGATCTTCGGGATCCCCATCAGCAGTGACCCGAAGTGCGGCACGGTCAGCCCGTCCACCAGCGAGATGACCACCGGTCCCGACTTCGACCTGCTCAAGGGCGGGAAGCTGACGGGCACCTACTCGCTGTCGGCGCTGCAGAACTGCGGTCAGCTGAACGACTGGGTCAGCGCGTTCGCCAAGAGCGACGGCAACACGCTCGACCTGAACCTCACCAAGAAGTAGTCAGGCAAGCCGGTCCCCGTCGCACGCCGCGGCGGGGACCGGTGCCGTCTCAGCGCCGTCAGGAAGGCGACCATGCCCCTTCGCATCAACGTCCGGATGCTGCTCGCGGCGGGCGTCATCGTCCTGCTCACCGCCTGCTGCCTGCTGTTCGTCGCCGTCCGCGGCGCGGCGGCGAGCACCCCCGTGGACAAGAAACTGTCGTTCACCTGCCCGTTCCCGCTGATCGGGCTGCAGAAGCTCGACGTGAACATCAAGGCCGACTTCGAGGTCCCGACAGCGCCCGGTGGCACACTCAGCACCTCGGGGCTGACGATCACCGTGAACGTGCCGGACAAGGCCGCGCGCGGGCTCAACCTCGTCGGCGCCGCCACCATCGAAGGCACCGCGGCGGCGGGCGTGACGCTGGTCAACGGCGACGCGAATCCCTTCCCGGTACGCATCCCGCTGGACGTCGCCAAAACCGGTCTTCCGCCGTCCGGCTCCTTCAGCACGGTGGCCAAAGGCTCCGTGCCGACGGTGACACTGGCGAAGCCGGGCAAGACCACCTTGACCGTCGGTGACTTCACCACCCGCCTGACCCCGAAGAAGGCCGACGGCTCGTTCACCGGGATCGGCTCGTTCACCTCGGACTGCGCGCTCGACCCCGGTCAGGACGCGGTCCTGCTCTCCTTCGACCTCGGCGACAAGCCGGCGGGACACCGGTACTCGATCGGCGGGAAGACCGGCGTCAAGGCGCTCGGCGCCACCGCGCCGCTGACCGGCGCGTTCGACCTGAGCCCCACCGCGGCCACGGTGTTCAGCGGCGGCCCGGTCTTCGACAAGGCACACACCGAGTTCCGGCTGTTCGGCTTCGTGCCGGGCGCGGCCGATCTCGAATTCGTCGCCGACGGACCGCAGGGCGGCGACCTCACCGGGACCGGTTTCGTCGCGCGGCCCCGGTTCACCACCGTCCTCCCGCTCGTCACCCTCGTCGGCATGCCGGTCAGCAGCGGGCCGGACTGCAAGACGTCGGCCCCGTCGACGGCGGAACTGCGCACCGGCACCGGCTTCACCCTGGCGGCAGGCGGCGCGCTCACCGGCACCTACTCGCTGGCGCCGCTGACCGGTTGCGGCGCGTTCACCCCGTACCTGAGCACGTTCGTGCAGGGGGAGGGGAATACGTTCGATCTGGTGCTGACCCCGCGGAAGGCATGACCTTCCGTCTCACGAGACCCGGTACTTTCGCGTGCCCGAGTGGACGGCACGTGTGATCAGATGGACGTCACTCGTGATCAGATGGACGACACGCGGCGACGGCCGAGTCCCGTCGCGTGTCGTCCGTCCAGTCACGCGTGTCGTCCATCTGATCACGTGTGTCGTCCCGCCGGTCACGCGAAACCCCGCCCGTAGGTACCTGAGACACGGTTGACTCCAACAGTCCTCGCCACTCACGAGACCCCAGGACCTCTGTTCCACCACCACCGCAGTAGTCGGCCCGGACGCGGGTCCGGTTCCCGGCGGCGGTAATCTGCGTCGCGACACCACTCGGGGCACCTGTTCCACCACCAAGGAACCACTGGTGAATCCTGGGAGTGCCACGAAATGACGATTTCCGCGCCGGAGGCCGCCGTCCGCACGGTGGAACTGACCGTGTCGGGGATGACCTGCGCCGCCTGTTCCGCGCGGGTGGAACGCACGCTGAACAAACTGGACGGTGTCCGCGCGTCGGTGAACTACGCGACCGAACGCGCCACCGTCCAGGTGCCCGAAGCGCTGGCCGACGACGTCCTCATCGAGCGTGTCCGCAAGTCCGGTTACACGGCGGAGATCCGCGGGGAAGAGGATCCGGACACCGGTTTCGCCAGGGTCCGCGATCTTCGGCGGAGGCTGGTCGTCGCCGCCTTGCTGGCGATCCCGCTGGGGAACCTTTCGATCACCCTCGCCCTGGTGCCACGACTGCGCTTCCCCGGCTGGGAAATACTGTGTCTCGTCCTGGCGGTGCCGGTGGTGTTCTGGTCGGCGCTGCCGTTCCACCGGGCCACGCTGCGAAACCTGCGCCATCGTTCGTCCAGTATGGACACGCTGGTGTCGTTGGGGGTGATCTCGTCGTTCGCGTGGTCGGCGTGGTCCGCTTTCGCCGGCGGTACCGAACCCGGATACTGGATCGGCTTCGGCCCGACCGCGGCCGGGGCGGACGCGATCTACCTCGACGTCGCCGCCGGGGTGACCACCTTCCTGCTGGCGGGCCGGTACTTCGAGAGCCGGTCCCGGCGCAGCGCCGCCGGGCTACTGGCGGCGCTGGACGCCTTGGCCGCCAAGGACGTCCGGATACTGCGGGACGGAGCCGAGCGGATGGTCCCGATCGGCGAGCTCGCGGCAGGCGACCTGTTCGTGGTGAAACCGGGGGAGTCGATCGCGGCGGACGGAATCGTCGAGAGTGGACTGTCCACTGTGGATGTCAGCGCGGTGACCGGTGAGCCGGTGCCCGCGGAGGCCGGCGCGGGGGACCGGGTCATCGGCGCGTCGGTGAACCGGGACGGCAGGCTGGTCGTCCGCGCGACCGCGGTCGGCGCGCACACCCAACTGGCCCAGATGACCGCGCTCGCGGAACGCGCGCAGGCTCGCAAGGCCACCGTGCAACGCCTGGTCGACCGGATCTGCGCGGTGTTCGTTCCCGTCGTGCTCGGCGTGGCCGTGCTGACGCTCGCGGTCTGGCTGCTCGGCGGGGCTCCGGCTCGCGAAGGTTTCGCGGCGGCTGTCGCCGTCCTCATCATCGCCTGCCCGTGCGCGCTCGGGCTGGCCACGCCGACCGCGCTCATGGCGGGCGTCGGCCGCGGCGCGCAGCTGGGCATTCTCATCAAGGGACCCGACGCGCTCGAAGCGAGCCGCGCGGTGGACACCGTGGTGCTGGACAAGACCGGCACCGTCACCACCGGGAAGATGACCGTCACCGAGTGCCGTCCCGCCGACGGGTTCACCGTCGGCGAGGTGCTCTGGTTCGCCGGGGCGGTGGAGGCCGGTTCCGAGCACGCGATCGCGGCCGCCGTCGTGACCGCGGCGCTGGCCGAACTGCCGGAGCTGCCCCCGGTCGAAGGGTTCGGCGCTCTGCCGGGGCTCGGCGCGAAGGGCGAGGTCGAGGGTCGCGAAGTCCTCGTCGGCAACGCGCGCTTGTTCGCCGAGCGGGGGATCGCCGTCCCTGACGGCTTCGTGGCCGCCGAACAGGACGGGGCGACGGCGATCCTCGTCGCGGTGGACGGCGGGGTCGCCGGGCATCTGGTCATCCGGGACGTCGTGAAGCCGTCGGCGCGAGCCGCGGTCGAGGCCTTGCACGCGCTCGGCCTGCGGACCGTGCTGCTGACCGGCGACAACGAGGCCGCCGCCCGGTCGGTCGCCGTCGAGGTGGGCGTCTCCGACGTGCGTGCCGGCGTGCTCCCCGCGGAGAAAGCCCAGGTCATCGAGGAGCTGAGGGCCGGGGGAGCGCGGGTCGCGATGGTCGGCGACGGGATCAACGACGGCCCGGCGCTGGCCACCGCGGATCTCGGCATGGCGATGGCCAAGGGGAGCGACATCGCGTTGCGTTCGGCCGACATCGTGCTGGTCCGTGAGGACCTGCGAGTGGTCCCCGACGCCATCCGGCTCGCCGATCGCACGCTGCGGATCATCCGGGGGAACCTGGCCTGGGCGTTCGGCTACAACGTCGCCGCGATCCCGCTGGCCGCGCTGGGGCTGCTGAACCCGCTGATCGCCGGGGCGGCGATGTCGCTGTCGTCGGTGCTCGTCGTGTCCAACAGCCTGCGTCTGAAGGATTTCGGCCGGACGGACCGACGCCCTGCGTGACACTTCCGGGTGGTTTTGTACCATCGCCCGGACCAAGGGGGCCTTTCGTGAAGCCGTTGAACACCGGCGAACCCACCGGCGTGGGCCGCTACCGCGTGTTCGCCGCGCTCGGTGAGGGCGGGATGGGCCGAGTGCTGCTCGGGATCTCGTCCGACGGCCGCCTGGTCGCGATCAAGCAGGTCCACCCTGGTTTCGCGCACGACCCCGGCTTCCGCGAGCGGTTCCGCCGCGAGGTCGAGACGTCGCGGCTGGTGTCCGGCGCGTACACCGCTCCGGTCATGGACGCCGATCCGCACGCGCCGACCCCGTGGCTGGCCTCGGTGTTCGTGCCGGGGCCGTCGCTGTCCGAGGCGGTCTCGGCGGGCGGGCCACTGCCCCCGACGGCGGTCCGGCATCTCGCCGCGGGACTCGCGCTGGCGCTGGGCGACATCCACCGCGCCGGGCTGATCCACCGGGACCTGAAGCCGAGCAACGTCATCCTCACCGGCGACGGCCCCAGGGTGATCGACTTCGGGATCGCCCGCGCCATCGAAGGCGACTCGGAGCTCACGCACACCGGCGCGGTGATCGGGTCGCCGGGGTTCATGTCGCCGGAGCAGGCCGAGGGCAAGCCGCTGACCTCGGCGAGCGACATGTTCTCCTTCGGCGCGCTGCTGGTGATGGCCGCGACCGGGTCGAATCCCTTCACCGGGACGTCCACCCCGCACACCCTCTACAACGTCGTGCACGGCCGGCCCGACCTGCGGCAGCTGGCGCCTGAACTCCGGCAGATCATCGAGCCTTGCCTGGCGAAGAACCCGGCGGACCGGCCGTCCCCGGCCTGGGTGCTGGAGCGGCTCGGCCCGATCCCGCCGATGGCCAGTCCGTGGCCGCCGGTGGTCTCGCGGCTGATCGAGACCCAGCAGGCCGAGGTCGGGCGGCTGCTGAACCCCCCTCCGCCGAAGCGATTCCGGCGTGGCCTGTACGCGGGACTCGCCGCAGCCGCGGTGGTGCTGCTGGCCAGTGGCACGGTCGCGGCGGTCTCCCTGTCCGGCGACGATCCGCCACCGGCCGTGGCCGCGCCGAGCGCGTCCGCGGTACCGGACGTGCCGGTCACCACCCCCGTCAACCCGGATCCGCTCGGCCCGGACAACCTGCGCAAGGTCGACCTGTGCAAGGTGCTCGAAGGGCGCGACGTGCCGGGGTTCGGCAAGCTGAGCACGGAGATCGACATCCATTTCGACTCGTGCACCTACTCCTCGCCTGCGGGCAAATGGCTGGAGCTCGGGGTCGGCGGCGACCTGGTCGAAGGCGAAGCGGGCGGTGAGCTGGAAGGACTTCCCTTGCGGATCAAGGGTTCCGGCGACTCGTGCGCGGTCGCCGTCCCGGTCGGCGGCTTGCCGAACACCAAACTCAGCGCCGATGTGAACTCGATGTCCTCAAAGGACGAGGCGTGCTCGGTGGTGAAGGCCGCGCTCACCGACGCGGTCAAGCGGATCCGGGCCGGTGGACACGACCGTGAGCCCGCGGCGGGCACCCTGGCTCCGCTGGACCCGTGCGCCCTGGTCGGCCCCGCGACCGCGGACCGGCTGATCGGCCCGGTCGTCGAGACGATCCGCGAACATCTGCACCAATGCCGGTACGACGCGGCGGGCAGCGTCCGGGTGAGCCTCGTGCGGGCGTACCCGCCGGTCCAGTCGAAGGACTCCTATTACACGGGGACCGCGACCCTGGATCTCGGCGGCGCCAAGGTCTACCTGGCGAAGAAGGACGACGGCGTCGCCCGTTCGACCTGTTCGCTGACCTGGCAGCACCGATCCGTCAGCGACCGTGACGGGGAGAACGTCGAGCTGACCGTCAGTACCAGTGGTACGAAGATGACCGCCGACGAAGCTTGTGAGAAGGCGAAGGGCTTCGCCGGGGCGCTGATGCAGAAACTTCCGAAAACGTAGGGCTGGTCAGTGAAACCGTTGAACCCCGGCGAACCCCGGCAGATCGGCCCGTACCGGATCATCGCCGAGCTCGGTGAAGGCGGGATGGGGCGGGTGGTGCTCGGCCTGGCCCCGGACGGCAGGCTCGTCGCGGTCAAACAGCTGCACGCCCAGTTCGCGCACGATCCACGCTTCCGTGAACGGTTCCGGCGCGAGGTCGCCACCTCGCGGCTGGTCTCCGGCGCCTACACCGCCGCGGTCATGGACGCCGACGCGGAAGCGGAAACCCCGTGGCTCGCCTCGGTCTTCGTCACCGGGCCGTCGTTGAAGGAGGCGGTGGACGCCGCCGGGCCGCTGCCCGCCGAATCGGTCCGCCTGCTGGCGTCCGGGCTCGCCGCCGCGCTGACCGAGATCCACCGTGCCGGGCTGATCCACCGGGATCTCAAACCCGGCAACATCATCCTGACGAGTGACGGCCCCAGGGTGATCGACTTCGGCATCGCCCGTGTGACGGAGGAGGCGCAGGACCTCACCGGGACGGGCGCGATCATCGGTTCGCCCGCGTTCATGTCCCCGGAACAGGCGGGCAGCGGGCAGGTCACCGGCGCGAGCGACGTGTTCTCCCTCGGCGCGATCCTGGTCATGGCGGCGACCGGACGCGGCCCGTTCACCGGGCCGACCGCCCCTCAAACGCTGTATAACGTCGTGCACAGCACCGCGGATTTCAGCGACGTTCCGGAAGAGATCCGGCGCCTCGCCGAGCCCTGCCTGGCCAAAGACCCCGCACGGAGGCCGACGCCGGAACAGATCCTGGACTTCCTCGGCCCGGTGCCGCCGGGCGCGGCACCCTGGCCACCCGCCGTGCACGCCCGGATCCAGCGGCAGGACACTGAGGTGCGCTCGGTGCTGGCCCTGCCGTTGCCGATCTGGCGGCCGCCGCCCAAGAAGATGGCGCCGCGGACGAAGAAGATCCTGTTCGGCTCGCTCGCCGCGGTCGTTCTCCTGGTGGCCGCCGGGATCGTGGCGCTCGGCCTCTCCATCGCCGACTACGCCAAACCCGAGAGCCCCGGCACGACGTCGCTGGCCGCCGCCGAGGCGCTCAGCCCGGAACGGCTGCGCCTGGTGGACCCGTGCAAGGTGCTCGCGGGCCGGTTCGTGCAGGAGTTCGGCACCCTGAAGGCGGACACGGACTCGAGCTACCCGGCCCGCTGCAAGTACACGGGACTCAAGGGGGTCGACTTCGAACTCCGGCTCGGCGAAGGCGTGACGGCCGGCAGTCTGGAGCGGACCGACCGTACCGCGGAGGGGTTTCCGTTGCTGCGCAGCACGGTCAGCGGCGGATGCGACTCGATCGCCCAGTTGCCGTCGGACCGGCGGCTCGGCGTCGTCGTCTCCCAACCGGGCCGGGACGGCGATCCTTGCCAGGCCGCCGACGACATGCTGTCCGCCGCCCTCACCCGGCTGCGCACCCACGAGGTCGACCGCGCGGGCGACCCGGCGAGCATCCTCCCGCTCGACCCGTGCGCGGTCGCCGATCCGGCGGTGCTCGGCAAGAACCTGCCCAACGCGCAGACCGCGCCGCGGACGTTGCGGATCTGCGAGTGGGTGGGCGGCGGGGACACCCTGACCGTCGAGCTGCAGCGAGGCGCGTACGTGCCCGAAGGTTCGCCAGTCGACCTCGGCAACGGCTTCACCGGAGACGTCCGGGAGTTCGGTGGCTCGAACTGCGCGGTGACGTGGCAGCACCGCGCACTCCAGGACCGCGAGGCCGAACACGTCGCCGTCCGGTTGCTCGCACGTGAGGGGAGCGAAAGCCCCTGCGGCCGGGCGAAGGAGATCGCGAGCTCGATCGTGCCGAAGCTCCCGAAGCCCTGAGGTCTGATGGAGAAAGGGAACCCCTGTGCGGGCCCGGAAACGGGTCCGCTAAGCTGTCTCCAGTACGAACGAACAACACACGCGCGTTTAGCTCAGCGGGAGAGCGCTTCCCTGACACGGAAGAGGTCACTGGTTCAATCCCAGTATCGCGCACCAGGTTCACTTCCCCAGGTGAACCGGAGTTCGTACCGCGGGCGATTAGCTCAGGGGGAGAGCGCTTCGTTCACACCGAAGAGGTCACTGGTTCGATCCCAGTATCGCCCACATAAAGGGTATCGTCAGAACCCATGAAATTCACGCCAGGGGCGTGGCTCTCCGGAGTCACGCCCCTGAATTTTGTCGGTGTTGTGATCGCCGGATGCCCAGCCTCCAACCGGGCGAAAAGGCAACGGCGGTGGACTCCGGTCGGGCTGTGGTTCACCGGAAGCGACGCAGCCGGCCAGGCCGTCGAAGTCCCGCATCCGCTGCCGCCTGGTTGACATTGCCAATGCCAACCGCAAAGTCCCGTGAGGCGGCCGTAGCTGGGTCAGCTCAGTCCCTTGAGGGTGTCGTTCAGGGTGAGTATGGAGTCTCGGAATGTGGCCGGGTGCATCACTACCCGGTCGTCGCCAGTGGCGTAGGTCAGCACGCGTCCCCGCCCGGTCAGGTCCAACGCCGTGATAGGGCTCGACCGCACGCGCTCCCCGTCGCGCCGGCATGCGGCATAAACTTGGTGTGCGGCGTCACGCGGCGCACCGAGCACGGACACCAGCTCGTCGTAGTCGCGGGTATCGGGGGCTTCGGCCAACGGGTCGTCGGGGTGTGCTGGTCCGTTCTCTGCTTCCGCCCTCGTCATCGATACCGCTCGCACGCCTGCCGGGTCGATCGGCGGCAGCGAATCGAATAGCGTGGTCGCCAGCCGGGTCGCGGGGATAGGTTCGATGATCACCGCCTGTGGGTCTGCGATGACGCGTAGCCCGTCGGTGTCGCTCGCGGCGACCAGTACCGCGCCGTGGGAGTCGTCGCGGTAATGACTGAACGCGTAGAACTCGCGGGAGGGGGCAGCTATCAGGGTCAGCGTGTTGATCCAGAGCGGGTTCAGCCTGCCGCCACGCGCCAAGCCCTTCTCTGCTAACAGTTTGAGGGTTTCTTCGTGTAGCGCGCGGGTGCTCTCGTCATCGGTCCACAGATGCCGATCGGTCCCGATGATCGGGTGCGGGTCGGGTAGGTCGATCATCGACCATGCGGTAAGGAATCCTTGACGGGGCAATACGACGGCGTGTTCGAGCACACTCACGGGCACACCCTTTGGTATGGGTCGACAAGAGGGAGCGTTCGCCGGCTGCGGGGACCGAGGGCGATGCCTATTTACCGATGGTCGGTGGAACGGCCGGGTACCCGGTCTCGGGGTCGACCAGCTTGTCTCCCTTTTCGGTGAACAGCGCGTCGTCGTCTTGGACGTACTTGCGTTGCCGCTCGCGGTCTTCCTCGCTTTTACCTCGTGCTCCACCGGGCGGCATCATGCCGGGAGTGCTACCGGGGCGGCCGCCGGCGCGCGAGGATCCTGCACCACTGACAGGGCCGGGCTCTCCAGGAACGCCGCGCATCCCCGTTTGCCGCCCCGCGCCCGGAGCACCACCGGTTCCACTGCCGGAACCGCCTCCGCCCGGAGTCCTTCCGCCTGCGCCTGGTCCGCTGCCAGGGACCGCGCCGGGGTTCCAGCCGCCCTCGAAGTACGGGTTTGCCGCGCGCGTCTCGGGTCCGGAGGGCACACCCAAGGAAGGAACGCCGGGGCCGGGGCTGACCGGGCCGGGGCTGGTCGCGGGTGGTGTCCATCCGGAGGTGGTTGTTTCCTCGTGAGCTGCCGGGTGCGGCACAGGGGCAGGAGTTGCGGTGTGCTCGCCTGGTCCCGCGTTCGTGGAAAACCCCGGCGTTACTGGCGCAGGTCCCGACGACGGCGCAGGTCTCGACGACGGTGGGGTCGCTGTTCCCGGTCCGGTATCGCGGTCGGAGCGGTCAGCACCGAATCCCTTGACCGGGCCGCGTTTCGCGTCCGGGGTGCCGGGGCCGGGAATGAGCGTGACCTCTCCGGCGTCAAACTCTCCGAGCGTGCCGTAGTCGCCGGTTAACAGCTTCGCTTGTGTGCGGGTGCTGGTGGCATAGGAGTTATAAGCTTCCGCGTTCTGCTTGGAGGTCTGGTTGTAGTCGCCAATCGACTTTTCCGTGTCGGTGTCCCACGGCAGAGCCGCATCCAGGAAGCTCTTCTCCGGTGGTTTGTCCGGCAGTGGCACCATTTTCTTCTGTGTGCTGTCAAAATGGCTCGCCACGTTGGTCACGTTGCCGCTGTTGTCGGCGAGCGTGTCACTGGTGACATTGAGCACGGAACTGAGTTTCTTCATCCGGGCCTGCGCGGCGTCCGAAGCGTGACCGGTCCAGGCGGATTCGAACTTTCCCGCGAACGCGAGCACTTCCGACGACAGCGCGCGGTGATCCTCAGCCAAGTCCGACGCGGTACGCGCGCCGATGTGCCACAGCTTGCTTGACCCGGCGAGCATCGCCTTCACTGCTTCGTCAATGGAGGTTGCCCGCCCTAGCCGGCCACCGTCGCCGAACAGGCCGCCGGCCCATTCGGCGGCGGCATGAAGACCGGCCTTCACACCGCCCTCGACCGTGTGCGCGGCTTTGGTGACCAGGTTCCGCGCGTCGTCCCACAGGCTCACCGTGTCACGCTCCCGCCCGCTGTTTCAACGTGGACACCACGAGTCCGGCCATTTGCGCGGTCACCTCGCAGGAATCAGCCTTACCGCGCTTGCCGTCACCGAGAAAGCCGCCGACATCGACCGAGAGATCGTCGGCTATGCCGATCGTGACAGTGCAGTCTTGGTCTTTGTTGTTCGAGTACGCGACAGCGGGGAATCCTTGAATATCGGCCAATGGGCGCCAAATCGGATTCTTGGGCTGACTGTTTTTGTAGACGCCGCTAAGACCGTCGTGAGTTTTCGTTACGTAGGTCACGAGAATTTGACCAAGAGTGGCCGAGTTGGCCCATGTGCAGCCGTTGCCCACTGTCTCGACCAGGTTGTTGGGCTTGCCTGGAACCTCGACCCCGATGGCTTGCTTTACTTGTCCGGGGGTGAGCGCGGTTGAGCAAGGGTCGCCCGACAACACGGAAGCGGGCAGAGGATTAGTTACCTTTGGGGCGCCGGCGTATGGCAACGACGTGTTGGGACTATTGGAAGATGCAGGCGCACTTGAGGGGGTTTGGCTGACTGTATCTGTCGGGTCGCCCGTAGCGCACGCCCCGAGCAGCACGGCGATACCAGCCGCCAGCGCACTGCATTTCGCCGCCTTGGTCATCATCCGGCCATGCCCCCTTGGGTCTCGGTATCCGCGCCCACGCGGTTGATCGCAGTCTTGTTATCGGCATCGGTTTCGGTGGTCATCCCCAGCGCCTTGCGAAGTTTCTTGCGCAAGGTTTCAAGGTATCGAATCTCATCGTCGATCTGTTGAACCGCTTTGTCGAACGCTGCCGCGCTGGTCCACGGGGTCAGGGCATCCAAAGAGCCCCCGGTCAGTTTCCCGTTGTATTCGACGCTCACGACATCCTGCGCAGGCGGTTCGAGGCGTTGTAAAGTTTTCGCCGACAATTTCATCTGGCCCAGTCGAATCAGGAACCCGTTCACGTCTTCGAGTGCCGCGTGGGCCTGGTCGGAGCTGAGTGTGAAACCTTGACCGACTGTCGAGGTCGTGTCGTTAGCAGCCAACTCGGCGCGATGCCCCAGTTTCGATACCGTCTCGTAGTACCCCGCAGCCCCGGCGGCGAACAGTTCTTTCGCCAGCTCGGACGCTCTATCCCCACCCTCGCTCATGCCCCTCTTGACCCCTCGTCAATGTGCGTGATCGGTGCGACCTATCGCGCTTGATCGGTTAGACCGATCGGCGGCGCATGTCATCGTAGTCGATCGGGCACAGTCTGTGGACTGCCTCCGGTGAACCCGCAGGTAACAACCCACTTTCCGGTGATCCTCACCCAGGCCGCGAAACGCTGAGCAGCGCAGCCGATCGAGCGACCGATAATCGAACGGCAAATAGCCCGAGCAAGCGAGCCGAGGTTCGTGGGGGGGGGGTGCTGTACCTGATGCTGACCCGGCTACTGGACGCGAAGTGGCTCACCGACGGACGGGTCGATGGCTTAGCTGCTCGGAGCCCTCGCCTCATGACAAACTTTCTTGCTGGTGATAGCCGTCTTCGGCTTCGCGCTTGGGTTCACTCAGCGATCGATCGCTTGAATTCAGGAACCGTGAATCAATGGATGCGCGGCGCACAGAGACTTCGACTCTGAAAATCGCTGAAGTTTATCGCTACTTCGCCGGTCTCATATGAGAGCTGACAGCGGCGCCACTCACGAGACCTGCCACCACGAACAGTCCACAAGCGACCGCAGCGGACACCTGCAACCCGATAGTGCAAGCAACTCGGGCGGCGTCGAGCAACTCGCCGCCAACCTGTGAGGCGAGGCCGGACACGGCCGCCTCCGTTTGAGCAGGTCCCGACAAGGCGAGCTGTCGTGCCGCGTCGGGCACCCCGGCCGGGACGGCCAGATGTCCCGCGTACACCACGGCCGCCAGGGAACCGAACACCGTCGTCCCGAAACCGGCGCCCAGTTCGTAGCCCGTCTTCTCGACCGCCGCGGCGCCGCCCGCCTGGTCCGCCGAGGTCGCCGAAAGCAGGGTGTCGGTGCTCGACGTGAGCGCGAGCGCCATCCCCAGCCCCAGTCCGGTCAGCCCGGCACCGAGGAGCACCGGTGACGTCAGCGCGGCCGACCCCGAGGCCGGGACCAGCAGCGACACCGCCGCCACCGCGAACCCGGCCGTGCGGACCCGCGCGTTGCCGAACCGTCCCAGCAGCGTAGGGGTCACCACGCTCCCGACGGCCGACGCGCCCAGCACCAGGAGCAGCCGGCTTGCCGCCGCCGTCGGCGAGAGACCGAGCACCACTTGCAGATACTGGGCGAACAGCAGTCCGAGACCGACCAGTGTGCTCATCACCAGCAGGACCCCGCCCACGGCCGCCCGCACGCCCGGCACCCGGAACAGGGTGAGATCCAGCAGTGGTGGATCGGTCCGGCGCTGGCGGCGCACGAACAGTCCGATGAGGACACAGCCGGTCACGCCCGAAGCGACGGCCGGCAGCCAGGACCCCGGATGTCCGATGGCGAAAGCGATTCCGAGGACACCGCCCGCGGCGAGGGCGGCGCTGCGCGCGTCCCACGGCCGCTGTCCCGGTGGATTCCGGGGGAGCCAGCGCAGTGCCAGGACCACGGCGGCCAGGATCACCGGAGGGTTCAGCAGGAACGTCGCCCGCCAGCCCCACGTCTCCACGAGCACGCCGCCGAGGATCGGCCCGAACACCGAGCCGGTCCCCGCGATCCCGCTGCACACCGCGATCGCCGTGCGGCGGTGCCGCTGCTCCGGGAAGAGTTCGCGGAGCAGCGACATCGTGACCGGCATGATCATCGCGCCGCCGCAGCCGAGCAGCGCGCGAAAAGCCAGCAACGCCGGGACGTTCGGCGCGAAAGCGCATCCGAGCGACGCGATCCCGAACACGACGTACCCGGCGACCAGTACGCGTCGCCGTCCGTACCGGTCGCCGAGGGTGCCGAACGGCAGCAGCAGCGGCGCGGCGGTCAGCGGGTAGATCGCCACGATCCACACCTGCGCCGCCGCACCGGGACGCAACTGCCGGACGAGGTCGGGCAACGCGACATGCAGTACCGTCGCGTCGACCGCCACGAGGAAGAGCCCGGCGCCGAGCACCGCCAGGAGCGGCCAGGCGCGGTCGGCCGCTCGCTCGGTCCGGGCCGTGGTCACAGGAGTCCCGCCAGATGTCGCGCCACGACATCGACGTGCGGCGGGTCGACCACCGACAGGTGATGCGCCTCGACCGGCACGATCTCCAGCTCCGGGCACAGCTCGGCCCAGCCCGCCGCGAGATCCGTGCGCGAGTACCGCGGTTCCATCGCCAGTCCGGCCGCGTACTGCTCGACGGCCCGATAGAGCACGACCCGGCCGTCGTAGCGACGGGGCGTCGCGCGTTCGGCCGCCAGGGTGTCCAAAAAGGACTGACGCTGGTGCCGGAGCACGCCGGGGCTGAGCAGACCGGCTTCGGCGACCCGTCGCATGGTCAGCTCGATCTGCTCCTCCTCGGGCAGCGGAGCCAGTTCCTCGTGGCCGAGCCGGACTTCGCGGCCATAGGTTCCCTCGACATAGCCGGTGAACCGCAGGAACCGCCGGGCGGACGACGCGCGCGGATCGAGGTCCGGTTCCGGGAGCGGGAGCATGGTGTCGATCAGCGCGACGAACTCGACCTCTTCGCCCTCTTCGGCGAGCCGTGCGGCGACGCCGTAGGCCAGCGCCCCGCCGAACGACCAGCCCGCCAGCCGGTACGGCCGGTCGCGGCGTTGTGCCCGCACCAACGGCAACAGCTGCTCGACCCGCTCCTCGATGCCGGCGCCGGGAACCCGCTCGAACCCGACACACGGCACCGAGGTGGGCAGCCGGTCCAGCAGCGGCCGGTACACGGTGCACGTGCTGCCGCCGGGGTGGAACAGCAGCAGCGGCGCGACTCCCACTGAGCCAGGAGCGAGGATGTGGACCGGACCGCGTTCCTCCCTCGTGTCGAGGACGGCGCGGGCGACGTCGGCGATTGCCGCGAGCGAGTCGTGCCGGCGGAGTTCGGCGGCGTCGACAGGCGTGTCGAGTTCGGTGCCGAGGCCTTCGGCGAGCAGTTCGGCCAGCCGGTCCGGCGTGTCGGTCTCGGTCAGCCGGACGTGGGTGCCGCTCGCGTCGGCGCCGGTGTGCTCCTGCCACAGCCGCAGCACCAGGCGGTCGGCCGCGTCCCAGGCACGGCCACGGGCCGGACGCGGCTCCTCGTCGTCGCGAGGTGCGAGATCCCGGCTGAGGTCGGCGAGGGTCGCGCCCCGGAGCACGCTGACGGTGTCGGGTTCGGTGCCGAATTCCCGCCGGACGGCGTCGCGGATCCGGTTCGCCATCAGGGAATCCAGCCCGAGTTCGACGAGCGGGACGTCGGCGTCGATCCGATCGGGGCGCAGCCCCATGACGGCGGCGACGATCTCGGTCAGCCGGTCGCCGCCGCTCCGCACCGGTTCGGGTTCCGGCGTCCGTGCCGCGAACGACGGTGGCTCCTCGGCGGCGGTGTACCAGTGCCGTTCGTGCCGCCACGGCATCGGCGGGACGTCGACCAGCCGGGCGCCGTCGTCCGGATCGGCGGTGGTGATCCGGGTACCCGCGCAGTAGAGCCCGGCCGCGGCGGCGCCCAGCGAGCGGGCCTCGTCCTGACCCCGGCGCAGCGTCCCGGTGACGACGGCGTCGTGGATCCCTTCGGCGTCGAGCGTCCGCGACACCGAACCCCGCAGGATCGGATGCGGCGACACCTCCAGGAAGACCCGGTGCCCGTCCGCGGCGGCGGCCGCCACGGCCTGCCGGAACCGCACCGGACGGCGCAGATGTGCGGCCCAGTACCCGGCGTCGAAATCCGGCAGCTCTCGCGGATCGGCCAGAACCGTGTCGTACCAAGGCACCGTCGGACGGCCACCGCCCAGTTCGGCGAGCGCCTCCCGGAGCTCGGGCAGGACGGGGTCGACACGGGCGGAGTGCCCGGCGACCTCGACCGGCAGCCGCCGCGCGGTCAGCCCGGCGGCCTCGAGTTCCGCGACGAGCAGATCGAGCACGGTCGCGTCCCCGGCCACGGTCAGCTGACCCGGCGCGGATTCGACGGCGAGTTCGATGTCCGGGTACAGCTCCAGTTCCTCCGGCGCCAGTTCCACCGCCGCCATCGCCCCGCCCGGTCCGATGGTGCCCAGGAGCCGGGCACGGGTAGCCACCAGGTGGACGGCCTCGTCGGGGGTGAGCACGCCGCTCACCACGGCGGCCGCCGCGGAGCCGAGGGAGTGCCCGACGACGGCCGCGGGCCGCACCCCGAGCGCCTCCCACTGGGCGGCCAGCGCGATCTGCGTCCCGAAGATGGCGGTCTGGGTTTCGGGCAGGGACAACGAGTTCCCGGTGGTGAGCAAGGCGCGCAGCGAGCGGCCCGTGTGCTCGGTGAACAGGTCATGGAGCTTGTCGACCTGGGCGGCGAAGGCGGGCTCGGCGGCCAGCAGCCCGCGGCCCATCCCCGGCCACTGAGAGCCGTGGCCGGAGAACACGAACACCGGGCCGTCGGTGCTCAGCGCGGTCCCGGCGGCCGCGCCCGCGGGCAGCGGATCGGCGCCGGCGCCGACAGCGCGCAGCAGGACCGCCAGTTCGGCGGTGTCCCCGGCGACGACGGCGGCGCGGTGCGGTCCGCCGTTGTCACGGCGGGACAGCGTGTGGGTGACGTCGGCGAGGGAAAGCGACGGCGTGGCTTCCAGCCAGTTCGCCAGCTGCGTCGCGCGTTCGGTGAGACGGTCGCGGGTGCGGGCGGAGAGCAGCCCGATCCGGACGTCTGTGTGGTCCCCGGCCGGTTCCAGCGCCGGGGCCTGTTCGAGGACGACGTGCGCGTTGGTCCCGCCGAATCCGAACGCCGACACCCCCGCCGTGGCACGGCCGGACCGCCGCGGCCACGGCGTCGGTTCGGTGACCACCTTCAGGCGCAGGTCGCCGAACGGGATGTGCGGATTGGGCGCGGAGAAGTGCAGCTGGGGCGGCAGTTCGTCGCGGGACAGCGCGAGCACGACCTTGATCAGCCCGGCGATCCCCGCGGCCGCCTCCGCGTGCGCGATGTTCGTCTTCACCGAACCGATCAGCAGCGGTGCGTCGGCCGGGCGGTCCTTGCCGAGAACCGCGCCGAGCGAGCGAGCCTCGATCGGGTCGCCCAGCAGGGTGCCGGTGCCGTGCGCCTCGACGTAGTCCACAGTGGACGGGTCGAGCCGGGCGCCGTGGTACGCCGTGCGCAGCATGTCCTGCTGGGCGATGGGGTTCGGCGCCGCCATACCCTGTGACCGGCCGTCGGAGTTGACCGCGGTGGAACGGATCACCGCCAGCACCCGGTCGCCGTCGTATTCGGCGTCTGTCAGCCGTTTGAGCACGACGACGCCGCAGCCTTCGGCACGCGCGATGCCGTCGGCGTCCGCGGCGAACGTCTTGCACCGGCCGTCGCCGGCGAGCAGCCCGGCCGCGGCGAACGCGGCCGTCGGTCCCGGTAGCAGCATGAGGTTCACACCTCCGGCCAGGGCAAGATCCGCCTCGCCGTCGCGCAGCGCGCGGACAGCGTGGTGCACCGCGACCAGCGAAGACGAGCAGGCGGTGTCCACCGCCATGCTCGGCCCGCGCAGGTCGTAGACGTAGGACAGCCGATTGGCGGAGATACTCCCGGCCGCGCCGGTGGCCGTCCAGAGGTCGACGCCGCCGCCCGACATCGTGAGATGCCCGTAGTCGTGGGTGGAGATCCCGGTGAACACGCCGGTCCGGCTGCCGCGCAGGGACGCCGGGGCGATCCCGGCGTGTTCCAGTGCAGCCCAGGCGACCTCCAGCAGCATCCGCTGTTGCGGGTCCATTGTGGACGCTTCACGCGGGGTGATGCCGAAGTGTTCGGCGTCGAATCCGGCGACGTCGTCGAGGAAGCCGCCGACGATCGGTGCCGCGTCGGCGTTCCAGCGGCCCGGCGGCGCGGTGCGGACGGCGTCCCGCCCGCTGCGCAGCAGGTCCCAGAACTCGTCGAGGCCGTTCGCTCCCGGCCAGCGGCAGCCGAGGCCGATCACGGCGATCGGATCGGTCCGGCGACGGTCAGTGCCCGCCTGCTCCGGTTCCGGTTCGGCGCTGCCGGTGAGACTGCGGGCGAGGTGGTCGATGGTCGGGCTTTCCCACAACAGGGTGGCGGGAAGCGGGGTGCCGAGCAGGTCTTCGAGGTCGGCGGCGATACCGACGGCCTGGCGGGAGGACAGGCCGTAGTCGCTGAGCGGGCGGTCGGCTTCGAGCCGGGCCGCGTCGACGCCGGTGTGCTCGGCGACGGTGTCGAGCAGCCAGCGGCGCAGCGCGGGGGTGTCGAACGACGGGTTTCTCATCGCGCCAGTGCCTTTCCGTAGTCGCCGGCGAGGTAGCGGTCGCGGCAGGCGCTCCGCGCGATCTTGCCGCTGGAGGTCCGCGGGACCAGGCCCGCCGGGACGAGCACGACGGCACGCAGCGCGAGCCCGTGCGCGTCGGAGACCAGCCGCCGGATCGACACGGCGAGGGCCCGTTCGTCCTCTGTGGTCAGCGCTGTGTGGCCGCGATGTTCGGCGACGACGACCGCGGCTTCGGTGTCGGCGCCTTCGACGGCGAACGCGGCGACGCTGCCGGGGCGGATGTCGCGGTCGGCCGCGGCCGCCGTCGCTTCGACGTCCTGCGGGTAGTGGTTGCGGCCGTCGACGATGAGCAGGTCCTTGATCCGGCCCGCGATGTAGACCTCGCCGTCGTACCGCACGCCGAGGTCCCCGGTGCGCAACCAGGGCCCTGCCGGGAGCCCGGTGTGGTCGCCGGTCAGCCGGGCGCCGAAGGTCTCGGTGCTCTCCACAGGTTTCTGCCAGTAGCCGGTGCCGACGTTGGGCCCGTGTACCCAGATCTCGCCGACCGAGCCGTCTTCCAGCGCGACACCGGTTTCCGGGTCGACCAGCGCGACGTGCTGACCCACCGGCACACCGCAGGCCACCAGCCGGAGCCCGTCGTCCGCCTGCCGTGCCGTCCCCGCTCCCAGTGCCGTGCGGTCGAAGGTGGTGACGCGCGGGGGAGCGCCAGGGCCGGTGGTGACGAAGACTGTCGCCTCGGCCAGCCCGTACGAGGGGCGCGTCTTCTCCGGCAGGTAGCCGGAATCGGCGAAGGTGGTGTGGAACCTGTCGAGGACGTCGGGATTGATCGGTTCCGCGCCGTTGACGATCGCGGCGACGCGGTCGAGGCGGAGCTTGGCACGGTCCTCCTCGCGCACCCGGCTCGCGGCGTAGTGGAACGCGAAGTTCGGGGCGGCGCTCCAGCTCCCGTTGTGGTCGCCGAGCAACTCAAGCCAGCGCACCGGTCGTTCGATGAAGGCCAGCGGATCCATCAGCACCGACCGCATGCCCATCGCCAGCGGCGTGATCAGGCCGAGCACGAGACCCATGTCGTGGAACAACGGCAGCCAGGACACCGTGGTCCCCGTCGCCGGGTCGATGCCGAGCCCCCGCACCGCCTGGCTGACGTTGGCCAGCACGTTCGCGTGCGTCAGGACCACGCCCGCCGGGCTGCGGGTCGAACCGGAGGTGTACTGCAGATAGGCCACGTCCTCCGGCGCCGGATCCGGGGCGGGCCACGCGCGGGCCGGGCCTTCGGCGGGCTTGTCGGCCGCGACGACGGCGACGCGTTCGCCGCCGGGCAGCCCGGCGAGGAATTCGCGGACCGCGTCCTCGGCCGAGAAGGTGGTGATGACCGCGGTGGGGGAGCAGTCGGTCAGCACGGCGGCGAGCCGTCCGGTGTGCCCTGGCAGCCCAGGGTCGAACAGCGGTACGGCGATCGCGCCCGCGGTGATCGCGCCGAGGAAGGCGACGACGTAGTCGGCGCTTTGCGGGCACAGCACGGCCACCCGGTCGCCGGGCCGGACGGGCAGCGCGCCCGCGACGGCGTCGACGCGCTCCCGGAGCTGCTTCCAGGTCAGGGTCCGCCGCCGCCCGGCGCGATCGGTCGCGAAGTCGGCGAAGGTCAGCGCGGGCCGGTCGCCGTCGGTGTCCGCCCAATGCCGGAGGCAGGCGGGGAGGGTGGGGCCGGGGATGGCGGGCAGGTTTTCGGGGGCCAGGGACATGGCGTCTCCTCGGTGTTTGGTGGTGAACCCGCGACCGCGATCGACGTCGGCAGGGCGCGGCCCGGTCAGCTACGTCACGGTGGCGGCCGAGGCGGGTTCGGGGGTCGGGGTTTCAGCGGCCGAGCGGTCCGGCGGCGTGCCGCCAGGCGGCGACGGCGAGAGCGTCGAGGTCGAGGCCGGTGGTCCCGGCGTCACGAAGCACGACCAGTACGTCGTCGGCGGCGATGGCGACGGTGCGCAGACGCAGTCCGGGCAGTTCGGGGGGCTGTCCGGGTAACGTCAGGAGTTGTTGGTAGGAAAGGGTTTTCGCATCCGGAACGACGGGCGCCGGGTGGACGGTGACGGTCGACAACGCGGTACCGGTCGCGTCGTCGACCGTCACCTTCGAGCACCGTCCGGCCTGCGCGGTCCACGCCGCCAGATCGGGCGGGTTCGTCCTGCGTGCGACCAGTTCGGAGACCTGGCCGCCGGGCACCGCGGACTGGAAACCCCGACCGGCGGCGCCGGTGCCGACCAGCCTGCCGCGGACGACGTCCTCGCAGCCACCGACGTCGACCCGGCTCTCTTCCCGGTCTGTTGTGGACAGTGCCGCGGTCAGATCGAAATCTTCGCGCGCGGACGCGTGCGGGACGGTCTCCGGAGGGAGCAGAGCAGCGGGCGGAACGGCGGGAGAACGCGGCGTCGCGGCCGCCTGAATCGATTCTCCCGGCACGCCGGAAATGGTGGCCACCGCGGCGGCGGAGATGACGAGAGCACGAATTCGGGCAGTCATGAATAGCCCTTTCGGAAGGGTCCTGAGGGGGTCACGGTCCCTTCGGTGGGACGCAGGCGCCGGGGTTGCGTCAGGGGACGCCGAACCGGGGCGGCACGACGAAGGCTACGACGGGAAATCGAATACCGGAAGGTGTCAAGAGAACGTCAATATCCTTCGTGTACTGGGCGTGAGCTGCGACTTTCGAGCTTTTCGCTGGTGTGCGAGCCAGTTTGGTACTCCCGTGCCACAGTCGCTCACTGTGCGTGAGCGACGGGTCACCCTGCCGGGGGAGGCCGGTGCATTTCTTGTTTCCCTGGCATTCACATTGTCCTCCCGGATCGTGGACAGGACAATTGCCTGGAGGGGGCTCTTCCGCTTAACGTGTCGGCTCTCCGGATTTCCTTTGCGGGTAATCGCCGTCACATTTTCGAATTCGATCGAACGACCGGGACAAAGGATTACGTATGCGCAATACTTCGAGGCGGCCGCGGGCTGTCGCGGTGCTGGCGGCCGTGACCTGCTTGCTGCCGACCGTCGCCGTCGCCCCGGCCCGTGCCGAGAGCGGTGTCCCGGACGCCCGCGCCGACGACGGCTCACACGTCGTCGCCCAGACCACTGTGGACGGTGATCCGCGGATGCTGGATCTCACCGTGCGCTCGGTCGGCGTCGGCGGCTACGCGATGGTGCGGCTGATCCTGCCGTCTCGGTGGGACGCCGAACCGGACCGGAAATGGCCTGCGGTGTACCTGCTCGCCGGGGAGACGCGGCTGCAGGACTATCGCGGCTGGACCGCGAACACCGACATCCGGAAACTCGCCGACGACTCCGGCGCTTTGGTGGTGATGCCGGGGTCCGGTTCCGCGGGCTTCTTTTCCGACTGGTGGAATTACGGCAAGAGCGTCGTCCTGAATCACTGGGAGACGTTCACCGCCGTCGAGATCCCGCAGCTGATCGATCGCGGCTATCGCGGGGACGGGCGGCGGGTGGCGGCGGGGCTCTCGCTCGGCGGCTACGGCGCGGTGGAACTGGCTGCCCGGAGGCCCGGCGTGTTCCGGTTCGCCGGATCGTTCAGCGGCAACCTCAATCCGACCGGTCCGTACGGCGAGCTGCTGACCAGCGCGATCGTCGCCTCGGCCCGGCAGGATCCCGAGGCGCTCTGGGGTGACCGGCGGCGCGAGGCGTCCCGCTGGGACGCGCACGATCCGCTGGTGAACGCCGACCGCCTGCGCGGCACCGAGCTGTACCTGTCGACGGGCAACGGCCTGCCGGGCCCGTTCGACGGGAAGCTCCCGATCGACGTCCTCCCCGGCGCGATGCTGCTCGAATTCCTGTGCTCCGGCCAGACCACCGCGATGGCGGACCGGCTGAACCGGCTCGGTGTCCCGGTCACGACGGACTTCTACGGGCCGGGGACGCACCACTGGGCGTACTGGCAGGACCAGCTGCACAAGACCTGGCCGCGGATGCTGAACGCGCTCGCCGCGCCGGTGAAGACAGGGGAGGCGTCGTGACCCGTCCATCCTTTGTGGTCACCGGGGCTTCGAGCGGGATCGGCCGCGCCTGCGTGGCCGAACTCATCCGGCGGGGCGCCCATGTCTGGGCCGGTGTGCGCACCGACGCGGACGAAACGGAACTCGCCCGCACCCACGGCGAAGCGGTCACCGTCCTGCGGATGGATCTCCGTGACGCGGCGTCGATCGCGGCGTGCGGGGAGAAGGTCGCGGCGGCGGGACCGTTGCGGGGCCTGGTGAACAACGCCGGGATCGCCCGGCCCGGACCGCTGGAACATGTCCCGCTCGAGGATTTCCGGCAGCAGCTGGAGGTCAACGTCACCGGTCAGCTCGCCGTCACGCAGGCGATGCTGCCCGCCCTGCGAGCCGCACCCGCCGCCAGGGTGGTGACGGTCGGGTCGATGGGCGGGCGGATCGCCGGCCCGATGGTCGGGCCCTATCACACGTCGAAGTTCGCCCTGGTCGGCTTGACCGACAGCCTGCGTGCGGAACTGGCGCCGTCCGGGATCGACGTCGTCCTCGTCGAACCCGGCGCGGTCGCCACCGCCATCTGGCCGCGTGCCCGCGCCGCCGCCGAAGAAGTACGCGCGGCTTTGCCGGAAGTCGCGCGGGAAAGGTACGCGGCGCAACTGGAAGAGGCCGAACGCAGTGCCGAGCGTTCCGCACGGAACGGTGTGCCGCCGGAGCGGGCCGCGCGGGTCGTGGTCCACGCGCTCACCGCCCGCCGTCCCGCGCCGCGCTACCTGGTCGGCCGGGACGCGCGTGCCGCGGCGGTGCTGGCGAACCTGCCGTTCCGGCTCCGTTACCGGTTGACGGCGGCGAAGCGGTGACCCGGCTTGTCGTGATCGTCGCTCCCGGTTCGCGCGGCGACGTCCAGCCGTGTATCGCCCTGGGGCGCGGGCTCCACGGTGACCGGGTCCGGGTGCTGGCGGCCGAGCGATTCCGGGCTTGGGTGACCGGGCACGGCCTGGAGTTCGCGCCGCTCTCGGCGGATCCCGGCGAGATCCTCGGTTCGGACGGCGGCCGCGAATGGACCGACGGCGGGCGCACTCCCGCGACGTTCCTGCGTGGTCTGCGAGGTGCGCTGGCCCCGGTGCTGGAACGCCTGCTTGCCGATGTCCGCAAAGGAGCGACAGGGGCGGACCTCGTGCTCGCCCCGACGCTGGGTTTCCTCGGCGCGCACCTGGGTGCCGCGCTCGGCGTCCCCGACGTCGAACTGCATTACCAGCCCAGTGTGCCGACGAGGAAGTTCGCGCATCCGCTGCTTCCGTGGGCGGCCAAGGCAGGCCCGTGCGGACGGCGGCTGAGCTTCCGCGCCGTCGACGCCGTCGCCTGGCAGGTGCTGCGGCCCGAGGTGGACCGGTGGCGTGGTGCGGAACTCGGTCTCCCGGCGGCGGGATGGCGTGGCCCCCGGCGGTCGGAAACCCCCGTGCTGTGCGGTTTTTCCGGCGCCGTGGTGCCCCGGCCGAAGGATTGGCCCGCGAGGGTCCACGTCACCGGGTACTGGTTCCTCGAGACCCCCGCCGGGTGGCGGCCGGACCCGCGACTGCGGGACTTCCTGGCCTCGGGGCCGCCTCCGGTGTATGTCGGTTTCGGCAGTATGCGGCCGTCGGAGGCGGAGCGGACGTTCGCCGCCGTCCGCACGGCGTTGCGTCGTGTCGGGCTGCGCGGCCTGCTCGCCACCGACGCCGGGGCAGACGACGATGATCTGCTGATGGTTCAGGACGTCCCGCACGCGTGGCTCTTCCCGCGGACCGCCGCGGTGGTGCATCACGGCGGCGCGGGTACGACCGCGGCCGCGTTGCGCGCGGGTGCCCCGTCGCTGATCTGCCCGGTCTTCGCCGACCAGCCCTACTGGGGCGACCGGGTGGCCCGCCTCGGCGCCGGGCCGCGTCCGCTGCCGTTGCGGGAACTCACCGCGGACGCCCTGACCGCGCGGTTGCTGGAGCTGTCCGGGAACCTCCTGTTCCGTCGCGAGGCGCAGTACGTCGCCGCGCGGCTGCGCGAGGAGGACGGGGTGGCGCGTGCGTGCGAGGTGCTGCGGGAGGTGGGTTAGCGCGGCAGTGGGGGCGGTGTCGCGAAAGCCACTTTCGGGACATCTGACGTCCCGAAAGTGGCTTTCGCGACACCTGATGCTGGCGGGCGAGAGGGTTCGCACGCCTGACCTGTGCGAGGGCGACGGTGCGTGAGTGTCGGAGGCGACGACCACCTTCCCCTCGGGGCATACCGGGCGGTCCGGCTGGTCGTGAGTGGTAAGTGTCGTTGGAACCGGCCTTCCCGCTCGCGAGGCCGAAAAGCGCCACAATTGTCGGTGCGGCGTCGTACGGTCGCAGGCATGAAATTGCGCTCAGCACTCTGGCTGCCGATCTTCGACGAGCTCGCCGACCCGGTGATCGTCGCGCGCCTCGCCGCCGAGGCCGAGGAGGCGGGCTGGCACGGCCTGTTCGTCTGGGACCACGTCCGCTGGCAGGAGCCGGTGCGTGCCGTCGCCGACCCGTGGATCACGCTCGCCGCCGTCGCGTCGGCCACCGAAAAGCTCGCCTTCGGTCCGATGGTCACGCCACTGGCGCGGCGGCGCCCGGTCAAGCTCGCCCGTGAGACAGCCACGCTGGACCGGTTGAGCGGCGGGAGGCTGATTCTCGGCGCGGGGCTCGGAAGCGACCGGTTCGGCGCGGAGTTCTCGAAGACCGGTGACGAGGTGGACGACCGCAAACGCGGCGAGATGCTCGACGAGTCGCTGGAGATCCTCACCGCCGCCTGGTCCGGGGAGCCCGTGCGGCACCACGGCGTGCACTACACGGTCGACGACATCACCTTCCTGCCCCGTCCCGCGCGCCCGGTTCCCGTCTGGCTGGCGGGTTTTCCAGGGAAGACGAAGCCGATGCGCAGGGCCGCGCGGTACGACGGGTTCTTCCCGGTGAATCTGCCGCACGCGGACGAGTTCGCCGAGGCGGTCGAGACGATCACCGCGCTGCGCGAAGACGACAAGAAGCCGTACGACTTCGCGATCGGCGTTCCCGCGGGCACGGATCTCGAGCCGTACGCGAAGGCGGGCGCGACCTGGTGGATGGCCGAATTCCCGTGGGACGACCTGTCCGTCGACGCGGTGCGCGGCGTACTGAGGGAGGGCCCTGCTTGACCCCACCTTTAATAACTCTTTACCAAGTGCGATACTGGACCGACGAGGGGAGTACTTCCCAAGGGTCTGCCCGGTCAGTACGGACACTCCGCCAGTGTCCTCGGGAGGCCGCCCCGCAGGGGTGAAGGAGACCTCGAACTTCGAGTTCGAGGAGGCTCCATGCCCGAGTCCGCTGGTTCCGTGGGATCGCCGGGGTTGTGGGCGATCAGCATCGCCGTCCTGCTGGCACTGCTCGTCGCCGATTTCGCCGTCACCCGCAAACCTCATGAGGTGTCGATGCGGGAGGCCGCCGGCTGGTCGGTCTTCTACCTCGCGCTCCCGGTGGTGTTCGGGCTCTGGCTGTGGCTCGAATTCGGCGGCGGCCAGGCGCTCGAGTTCATGACGGGGTTCGTGGTCGAGAAGTCCCTGTCGGTGGACAACCTGTTCGTCTTCATGCTGTTGCTCGCCGCCTTCGCGGTCCCGCCGGCCGTACAGCAACGAGTGCTGCTGTACGGCATCGTGGGCGCGCTGGTGCTCCGCGGCGTGTTCATCGCGGCCGGGGCCGCGATGCTGTCGGCGGGCACCTGGGCCTTCCTCGTCTTCGGGGTCATCCTGCTCGCCTCGGCGGTCAAGATCCTGCGCGAAGCCATGTCCGACGGGCAGAGCGAACTGGATCTCTCCCAGCTGCGGTCGGTCCGGTTGCTGCGACGGCTGATGCCGGTCACCGACGACTACCGCGGCACCCGGCTCACCGTGCGTGAACAAGGGCGTCGCGCCCTCACCCCGCTGGCTGTCGTGGTCGTCGCGGTCTTCGCCACCGACGTGGTGTTCGCGGTCGATTCGGTGCCCGCCGTCTACGGCATCACCGAGGACCCGTACCTCGTGTTCGCCACCAACGCCTTCGCCCTGCTGGGCCTGCGTGCTCTGTACTTCGTGCTCCACTCCGCGCTGGCGAAGCTCGTCCACCTGAACCACGGTCTCGCGATCATCCTCGCGTTCATCGGGGTGAAGCTGGTCCTGCACTGGGCACACGGGATCTGGCCGGCCGTGCCGCAGGTCCCGACCCCGGTCTCACTGGGAGTGATCGTCGTCGTCCTCGTCACGGTCTCTTTCACCAGTCTGTACGCGCGCCGTCGCGAAGCGGCCAAGGCGGCGAAGGAGTGAGCGATGATCACCGGACTCGTCGTCGGCTTCCTGGTCGATCTCGCGGTCGCCGCGCTCTTCCTGGCCGCGCTGGTCCTGGTCTTCGCGGCGATGCGGCCGCCAAGGCCGCCGCCGTGATCGAACGCTGGCGTGTCGGGGCGGCATGTCCGGTACGGCCGGTACGCTCCCGGTGGTTGAGAAGACAGCCGTCTTCTGTTCGCGCGCCGGAAAACCGGTGAGGAAAGGTGGCTGTCCGTGTCCAACGCCGTGCGGCACGGCGAGCAGTCCCCACCTCGTAGACCCTCACCGCAGCTGGATCGCCTGCATGTCCTGCTGATCGAGGACGACGACGGCGACGCGCTCCTGGTCGAAGAGATGCTCGCGGACGCGGCCGAAACCCTCGAACGGGTCGTGCTCGACCGGGCGACCACCCTCGAACAGGCCCTCGCCCAGCCGATCACCGCCGACTGTGTGCTCCTGGACCTCCAGTTGCCGGACGCGACCGGCCTGACCGGCTTGACCCGGCTGCGGCAGCACGCGCCGTCGACGGCGGTGATCGTCCTGACCGGCCGCGAGGACGAGGCGCTCGGGGTGTCCGCGCTGGGGGCCGGCGCGCAGGACTACCTGGTCAAGCACCACGTCGACGGCCAGCTGCTGGCAAGGACCCTCCGCTACTCATGGGAACGCAGCCGGGCCGAACGCGTCGAGCAGCAACTGCTCCAGCACCAGTTGCTGGCCAGGGAGAACGCGCGGCTCGAACGCGGACTGCTGCCGACCCCGCTGGTGACCGATCCCCGGCTCGGTCTCGTGGTGCGGTACCGGCCCGGCCGGAACGGGGCCCTGCTGGGCGGCGACTTCTACGACGCCGTCGAACTCCCCGATGGCACCCTGCAGCTGGTCATCGGCGACGTCTGCGGGCACGGCCCGGACGAGGCGGCGCTCGGGGTCGCGCTGCGGATCGCGTGGCGTTCGGTGGTGCTCGCCGGGCTGCCGATGGCGGAAACGCTGGCGATGGTGGAAAAGATGCTGCAGCACGAGGCATTGGGCCCGCTGTTCGCCACCGTCTGCATGATCACCGTCGCTCCGGACCGCCGGTCGCTGCGGATGAGCCTGGCCGGTCATCCGCAGCCGCTGCTGGTCGACGACTCGGGCGGCAGGCTGCTGTCCAGAGAGGCACTCGGCCCGCCGCTCGGAGTCGCGCCGGGCACCGGGTGGCGGGAGCTGACGGTGCCGATGGGGCCGCGATGGTCACTGCTGCTGTACACCGACGGCCTGTTCGAAGGGCGCGTCGAGGGCAGCGGGGAACGGGTCGGGCTGGAACGGATGGCCGCCGCCGCGGTGGACAGCCTGACCGCCGAGGGTGGCTCCGCCGCCGTGCTCGACCACCTGATCAGCGAGATGGACGTCCTGCACGGCGGGCCACTGGACGACGATGTCGCGCTTGCCCTGCTCACGTTCGACTCCGGGGAGCCGCCTCGATGAAGCCCGCTTGGTCGATCCGCCGCTGGGCGTCGCTGTCCGGGGTGATCGCCACCCTGCTGCTCGGCGGCGCGATCGTGGCCGGCTCGCTGGCCCTGACCAACCTCACCGATTCGCGCGCCAGGCTGCTGGACGTGACCGGTCCGCAGGTGCTGCAGTCCACCGCCCTCTCGACGGCGATGCTCGACCAGGAGACCGGCGTCCGCGGCTACCTCCTGGGCGGGCGGCCCGAGTTCCTGGAGCCGTACCGGGACGGGGTGAAGGCGCAGGACACGGCCGTCGCGGAGTTGCGGCGGCTCGGAGCCACCCCCGGTACCGCCACCGGTGACGACCTGGACCGGGTCCTGAACGCCGCCACGGCCTGGCGCCGGACGGTCATCGAACCCGTGCTCTCCGGCGTTCCCGCCACGGTCGCGCAGGTGGACGCGAGCAAACCGCTGTTCGACGAAGTCCGCGGTTCCCTGGGCACGCTGCAGAGCCGTCTGGAGGTGGAACGGCTGGACGCGCGGGGGGACCTGTCGGCCTCGGCAGACGTCCTGCGCGTGATGCTCATCGTGATCGCGGTCCTGCTCTGCGCCGCGCTGGCACTGGTCTTCCTTGTCCTGCACCGGAAACTGATCAAGCCGATCCGGCGGCTCGCCACCGAGGTGCGTGACGTCGCCAGCGCCGACATCCACCGTGAGGTCCGCGGCTCGGGGCCCAAGGAGATGCGCGAGCTGGCGTCCGATGTGGAATCGCTGCGCGCGCGGATCATCGCGGAGGTCACGGACCTGGAGCGCGCGCAGGAGACGATCGCCGTGCGGACACGGGAGCTGGAGCGGTCGAACTCGGATCTGGAGCAGTTCGCCTACGTCGCCTCGCACGACCTGCAGGAGCCGCTGCGGAAGGTGGCCAGCTTCTGCCAGCTGCTCCAGAAGCGGTACCAGGGGAAACTGGACGAACGCGGGGACCAGTACATCGGGTTCGCCGTCGACGGCGCGAAAAGGATGCAGGCGCTGATCAACGACCTGCTCGCCTTCTCCCGCGTCGGACGCCGTCCAGGGGAGAACGTCCTGCTGGAGACCGGGGACCTGCTGAACATCGCGCTGGGCAATCTCGAAGACGCCATCGCCGAGTCCGGCGCCCGGATCACGCACGGGGAACTTCCCGCCGTCCTGGGGGAGAAGTCCCTGCTCACGGCGGTACTGCAGAATCTGGTCGGCAACGCGATCAAGTTCCGCGGGGAGGACCCGCCGGAGATCGACGTCTCCGCCGAGCGTGACGGCGAGGACTGGCGATTCTCCGTCACCGACAACGGAATCGGCATCAAGGACGAGTACGCCGAGCGGATCTTCGTGATCTTCCAACGACTGCACGGCCGTGGCGACTATCCGGGCACCGGGATCGGCCTCGCCCTGTGCCGCAAGATCGTCGAACACCACGGCGGGAGGATCTGGCTGGACACCACCGTCACAGCCGGGACCCGGTTCAGCTTCACCCTGCCCGTAGCCGAGAACCCCAGCGAAGAAAACGGAGAAGCATGACAGACTCCCTGGAACCGATCCACATCCTGCTGGTCGAGGACGACCCCGGCGACGTCCTCATGACGCAGGAGGCGTTCGAGCACCACAAGATCCGCAACACCCTTTCGGTCGTTTCCGACGGCGAGCAGGCTCTGCAGTTCCTGCGCCGGGAAGCGCCGTACGAGGACGCGGAACGGCCGGGGCTGATCCTGCTCGACCTGAACCTGCCCCGCAAGGACGGTCGCGAGGTGCTCAGCGAGGTCAAGGCGTCACCGGAACTGCGCAGCATCCCCGTGGTCGTGCTCACCACGTCCGAGGCCGAAGAGGACATCCTCCGCAGCTACGACCTCCACGCCAACGCCTACGTCACCAAACCGGTCGACTTCGACCGGTTCATCGACGTGGTCCGGCAGATCGACAACTTCTTCGTCACCGTGGTGAAGCTTCCCCGCTGACCTCAGGGGAAGCGGATCACGGTGATCCCGGCCAGCACGAAGAACACCAGCACCACCAGGGTTCCGCTGTGCCCGCCGGACGAACTGGTCACGACCTGCTCGACAGCGCCGGTCAGCCGCACACCGCAGTCCGCGACGACGGTGTGCCTGCCCGCCTCGATCCGGGTGAACTCGACTGCCGTGGTGAAGGCCCCGGTGCTGTCGGCGTAGGCATGGCCGACGCTGTCGCCGTTCGAAGTCAGGTTGACGGGCTCACCGGGCGCACAACCCTTGCCGGTCGCGGACAGCTTGTCGCCCGGCTGCACACTCGGCCGGTCGAGGATCAGTTCGTCCGGCTTCGGCGGGGTGCTGCTCGACGAGGGGACGTCCGTCGGCGGGGGAGTGTCCGTTGTGGACGACGGCGGCGGTGTGGTCGTGGTGGGTGTCGTCGTCGTGGTGACCGGGGTGGTCGGCGTGGTGGTCGTCCCCGGCCTGGTCGGCGTGGTCACCGGGACGGTCGGCTTCGTCGTCGGGGGCACCTTCGTGGTCGGCGGCGGCGTGGTCACGGTCCCGGTCACGCTGTACACCGCGCTCCCGGTCAGCGGCCCGCCGGTCCGCGCGTTCGTGCAGGTGCCCGACACGGTGTGGCCACCGGGTGTCGCGTTGCCGGGGACCGTCGCCCCCACCTGTCCACTGGGGGCACTGACCGAAGTGATGGCCGCGCCTTCCCAGGTGAAAGAAATCGGTCCTTTGCACGGGGAGAAATTCCAGGAAATGGTAAAAGAACTCCCGGCGGGGCCGCTCGAAGGTTTCAAACCAACCGTCGATTGATAAGGGGACTGTTGCGCGTTGCCCGCTCCCACCTGGGAAAGCAGGAACAACAACCCGGTCACGGTGCCGAATATCAGGCGAACCACGATACGCATTGGGACGTCCCTCTCCGGTAAGTACTCGCTGTAGCATTCCGGACCAGTCGGATTACGCAAACAGGGGATACGCAAAATGGGACGTGTCATCGCGGCAGGGGTTGCGTTGGGTCTGTGCGCGGTCCTCTCGGTCTCGCCACCGGCCACTGCGGACAGTGGCGGTGGTGTCGACAGTGCCGGAAATGGAAGGCTCGACCTGGCGGTCACCCTCGACGACCGGCCGATCGGCAACGCCACGGTCATGATCGACCCGGCGAAGCAGATCGAACTCACCGTCACGGCGACCAACAGCGGCGGCACGGCGGTCAAGGTCCGCAGCGTGCGGGTGTCCGGCGTCGCGCTCGCCCTCACCTTCTTCGCCTACGACACCACGGCACCGTTCGAGGTCCCCGCGCACAGCCGGGTCACCAGGACCTTCGTGCTGGACATGGCCGACCTCTCCGGCCAGGCGATCGGGCTGCTGCCGTCCACCGTCGAACTGCTGGACGCGCAGCGCGGCACGCTCGGGGAGGCCTCCACGGTCGCCGACATCCGCGGGTCCTTCTGGTCCGTCTACGGCGCCTTCGGTCTCGCGATGCTCGTGCTCACCGTGCTGGCCTGGCTGACCGCGTTGCTCGCGCTCGCCCGCCATCGCCTGCCCGCCAACCGCTGGCGCCGCGGCCTGCGCTTCCTGCCCGCCGGATTCGGCACCGGGCTCGTCGCCGTCGTCTCGCTGTCCGTGCTGCGGCTCGTCCCGCCGGAGCCGGCGATCGAGATCCCGGTGGTGCTCGGCGCCGCCGTCATCGCGTTCCTGCTCGGCTACCTGACGCCGCATCCGGCGCCAGGGCCCGACAGCGGCGAGACGGTCCGCCTTTCCGGCGACACCAGGGAATTCAACCGATGAGCGCACCCGCCGAGGTGGTCGCCGCGCTGCCGCAGTACGAGATCGGGACAGCGATCGGCCAGGGCGGGATGGGGGTCGTCTTCGCGGGCGTCCACCGTTCGCTGCGCCGCGACGTCGCCATCAAACAGCTGCCGTGGGACGTGCTGAACCACGCTGTCAGCAGTGAGCTCTTCGACCGTGAAGCGCGCGTGCTGGCCAGCCTCGACCACCCGCACATCGTGCCCGTGTACGACTACGTGCGCACCGGCCGCGAGCACCTGCTGGTGATGGAGCGCCTCGACGGCGGCACGGTGCACAGCCGTTTCCAAAGCGGTGGAGTCAGCGCCGAGCAGGCCTGTGCGATCGCGCTGGCGATGCTCGCCGGGCTCCACGCGGCACACGAAGCGGGCGTCCTGCATCTGGACGTCAAGCCGAAGAACCTGCTCTTCACCACGCAAGGCGTGATGAAGGTGGCCGACTTCGGCATCGCGAAGGTGATCAGCGAGGGCGCCACCCTCGTCACGCACGGCGGCGAAGTCCTCGGCACCCCCGCCTACATCGCGCCGGAGCAAGCGCTGGGCAACGCGCTGAGCCCGGCGGCCGACGTCTACTCGGCGGGCACGGTGCTCTACGAACTGCTGTCCGGGAAGCTGCCGTTCGACAACACCCGTGGCGCGATCAGCATGATGCGCCAGCACATGTTCACCGATCCGCGCCCGATCGACGGCGTGCCCGCGCCGCTCGCCGCGGTCGTCATGCGCAGCCTCGCGCGCGAGCTCGGCTCCCGGTACCGCGACGCGGAGACCTTCGCGGCAGACCTCGCCTCGGCGGCGACCGCCGTCTACGGGCCGGGCTGGCTGGAACGCTCGCGGGTGCCGGTCCGCCACCTCACCCCACGGGTGATCACCGCGCTCAGCACCCCGGTCGCCGCGCCGGCTCCGGCAGGGGACGGCCCGACACGGCCGGTTCGCCGTCCCGCGCCGGATCCGACGCTTTCGGCCACCCGTGCGACGTTCGAACCCGAAGCCGGCAGGCGTCCCGGTCCGGTGCTCTGGTTCCGGCTGGCCGCGGCGGCCGCCGCCATCGTGCTCGTGGTGCTCGCGCTGCTCAATCCGGAGCGGCAGCCACACGAGCCGTCGCTCCTGGCTGTCGACCTCATGGTCGTTTCGTCGTCGCCGGAAGTGGATCTCAGCAAGACGTTCACCCTGACGGGCAAGGGGACTCCTGCGCAAGTCAGCCTCGGCCTGACAGCCGGGGGGATCCCCTTGGGGTCCGCCACGGCGACACCCAAGGTCGAGGGCGGCTCTTACAGCGCCGATCTCCGTTTTCCTGGGCTCACCCGGTGGATCGTCGGTGGTGCCGTCACCGCGACGGTGACGGCCGACGGCGTCACCGAGACGTTCACGCTGCTCACCCGGCAGCATCCGCTCGCGAGCGCGCTCGGCGCGGGCAGCCTGATCCTGGCGCTGTTCGCCTTGGCGTACCTGGAATCCGGGCTGCGGACCATCCGGAACGGCCATCGCTGGCGGGGCGCGCTCGTCGGCGGGCCGGTGCTCGGCCTGCTGTTCGGCGCGGCGGCGTGGCTGTGCGTCTCGGTGCTGCGGGTGCACGAACCCGCGATGCTGTTCGGTATCGGCTGCTCGATCGCGGGTGCGGTGGCGACGGGTTTCGTGGTCGCGGCCGCCCGCGCTCGCTGAACCCACGGGGGCGGCCCGTCGCACGGACCGCCCCGGTCCGGGATCAGGACTTGCGATGCTTGCCCTCGTCGTCCGTGACCTCGAACTGCTCCTTGCGGACCTTGCCGGAGACAGTCTGCTCCTCGGTGACGGTCTCGGTCTTGAGCCTCGCCCGCTCGACCGCGACGGTTTCCTTGTTCACCACCGGTTTCTCGGCGTGCAGCACGACTTCCTGCTCGTCCTCGGCGATCTCGGCCGTCCCGCCGGAGGCGCCGGTGATCGGCTCCCGTTCGATGCGCACCTCTTCGTGGCTGACCGGCACGGTCACCTGCTGTTCCTCGGTGACGACGTACTTGCGCAGGCGGACATGGCCGGTCTCGACCTGCTCGGTGCCGACGTTCAGCCGCTCCTCGGAGCGCGTCATCGTGTGCTCGGCGTCCCGGTCGGACTTCCCGGCGGCGGCGTCCGTCCCGGCCTTGCCTCGGCCGGTGCCCTGTGCCCGGTCGTCCATCCGCCCGTCCGGCGAGGTCCTCGGCATCGGCAGCCCGTAGTGCTCGTACAGCCGGGCGCTCTCTTCCCTGGACAGGTGGCCGTCGGCGTCGATGCGGGGCGCGTCGGAGACGGCGTCCTTGTCGACACGGACGTGCACGCCGTCCCGGTCGGCGTGGGCGCCCGAGAGCGGCACGAAACTCTCCTTGGAGCCGAACAGGCCCGTTTTGACCGTGATCCATTCCGGCTGGTGCGTCGCGTCGGCGAGGTAGACGTTGCCGACCTTTCCGAGCTTGTTGCCGGTCGGGTCGACCACGGCACTGTCGATGAGTTCCTGCGGCTGCATGGTCTTCGCCATCGGTCTTGCTCCTCTCGAACGATGCTGCTCCAGAAGGCCACCGTCTGCCGGGCCGGTGATCATGGCAACCGTCGTGGTGCACCCGTGGGGGACCCCGGAAAGTGCGGGTTTGGGGGCTGTGCGCACGGGCTAGGCCCGGCGTGTCGTCGCAGGTGGAAGCGGGTGCTCGCGGGGTGACCGGCCCGCATGGGGGATGGCGCGAAGGTGTGGATCTCCGGCCTGCCGAAAATCGGATGCGCGGGCCTCGGGCTTGCCCTAACCTCGTGCCCGTGATGCAGCAAATGCTGTTCCTCTGAGGAACGACGCCTCCACCGGTATCCGCGAGCCGCGGGTACCGGGGTTCGTTCTTCCTGCTCATCACTTCATCGGAGGCAGTTCTCTCATGTCATCCCCTCTTTCGCCGTCGCCTGTGCGCACGGCGCACGTCCGCCTGTCCGACGTCCACCTCGCCCTCGGGGGACGGCCCGTGCTTTCCGGGGTCGACCTCGTCGCCGGGGCCGGTGAGCGCGTCGCCGTCGTCGGGGAGAACGGTCGCGGCAAGACCACCCTCCTCCGGCTCCTCGCCGGTGACCTGGCCGCGGACCGGGGCGAGGTCCACCGCTCCGGTTCGGCCGGTGTCGCCGACCAGCAGATCCCGCTCGGCCCGGCCGACACCGTCGGCGCGCTGATCGATCTCGAACTGGCCGCTGTCCGTGGCGCGCTGGCCCGTCTGGAGACCGCGACGGAGGCGCTCAGTGACGGGCTTCCGGGTGCGGACGACTTCTTCACCGCCGCGCTGGAGAAGGCCGAGGCCCTCGACGCGTGGGACGCGGACAGGCGGGTCGAGGTGTCCTTGGCCGCGTTGAACGCTGTCGACGACCGCGACCGTCCACTCGGGACACTGTCGGTCGGGCAACGCCACCGGGTGCGGCTGGCCTGCCTGCTCGGCGCCGGACATCCCGTCCTGCTGCTCGACGAGCCGACCAACCACCTCGACGCCGCCGGGCTCGAACACCTCACCGAGCGGTTGCGCGCGCACCCCGGCGTGATCGTGCTGGTCAGCCATGACCGGGCGTTGCTCGCGGAGGTGGCCACCACGGTGGTCGACCTCGATCCGTCGAGCGACGGACGGCCGCGGGTCTACGGCGGTGGCTACGCCGCCTACGGCGAGGCCCGCCGGGCCGAACGGGCTCGCTGGGAGGCGTCGCACGCCGAACAGATCGCCGAGCGGCAACGTCTTGCCGATGACCTGAGCGCGGCGCGGAACCGGCTGCGCGACGGCTGGCGGCCGCCCAAAGGCACCGGCAGGCATACCCGCGCCACCCGTGCGCCGGGACTCGTCCGCGCGGTCCACCGGCGGCAGGAGGAACTGGCCGCGCACGTGGTGGCGATCCCGCCGCCACCGGCCAGGTTCGCCATGCCCGAGCTGCCTTCGCATGGTGGCGCGATACTGCTCGGCGCAGCCGGGGTGACGGTGGCCGGGCGGCTCGCACGGCCGGTCGACCTGGTGCTGGAAAGCGGCGACCGGCTGGTGGTCACCGGCCACAACGGCGCGGGCAAATCGACCCTCCTGACCGTGCTGGCCGGGGAACTGGAGCCGAGTACGGGCACGGTCACCCGCTCCCGGTCGGCGCGGATCGGGCGGCTGGGGCAGGAGTCCGACCTGCCCGGCAGGCGCACGGCGACGGAGCTGTACGACGAACAGCTCGCCAGGGCGGGGATTTCCGGGCCGGGGCTGGGTGAACTGGGCCTGCTCGGCGGCTACGACCGGCACCGGCCGGTGGCCGAACTGTCGGTCGGCGCTCGGCGGCGGCTGGATCTGGCACTGGTGCTGGCCCACCGTCCGCATGTGGTGCTGCTGGACGAGCCGACCAACCACCTGTCCGTCACGCTCGTCGACGAGCTGACCGCCGCGCTCGGGACCACCCCGGCCGCGGTGGTGATCGCCACGCACGACAGGCAGTTGTCGCGCGACACCGAGTCCTGGCCGAGGCTCGCTTTGTGAGCCGTCAACCGCGGTGGGCGATGGTGTAGCGCACGGTCTGCGCCAGCACCACGCTCCCGTCGGGTTCGCGCAGCGGTTCGAGCTCGGCGAGCACGGCCTGGTGCACGGCGTCGAGACGGTTTTCCGGGACCAGCTCCCAGAACATCCGCTGGCCCTGCGACCAGGACCAGTCGATCCAGTGCACGGGGTCGGCGAACTTCACCGGGCAGACACGTTCCACGGACGTGACGCCGGTGAAGCCCGCCGACTCCACGGCCTGGCCGAAGCTCTCGACGGTGGCGAACAGACTGGCCCTGATGGTCAGGGTCCAGGCCAGTTCCGGCGGTACGAACGGTTTGAACACCTCCCGCACGGCCGCCCATCGGGGATCGTCGGCGCCGAACGTGGTCACCCCCGCCCGGCCGCCGGGCTTGAGCAGGCGGTGCCACGACCGCAGCGCGGCGACCGGATCCGGCAGGAAGAACACCACGAAGGACGCGAGGAGCGCGTCGAAGGAGGCGTCGGCCAGCGTCGGTTCTTGGGCGTCCATAAGGGAAACCGAGGCGTTGACCCCGCGGGCCTCGATGTCTTTCGCGGTGCGGCGGATCATCTCGGCGGAAAGGTCGATGCCCAGCACCGATCCACCCGCGCCGACCCGTTCGGCCGCCGGGAACAGCACCGCGCCGCGTCCGCAACCCACGTCCAGCACCTGCTCACCGGGCACGAGGTCGACCCGGTCGAGCAGTTCCTCGGCGAACACGCCGAAGAAGTCGACGCCGAGGGCGTCGTAGGTCTCCGCCGTCCGGTCGAACAGCAGCGCCATCGCCTGCCGGGTGTCCGTGCTCATGCGCAGGACGATGACCCGGCGAAAACGGTGTTGTCAAACGAAGACGCGGGATTTGTCACGGTGCTCCGGTCGTGAGCTTCAGGAATTCGCGCCGAGATGTCAAAGATGCTCAAGGCCCTTGTGGGAAGTCCGTGAGGGCCTCCTTGAGGGACTCAGAGTCCCTCAAGGAGGCCCTCACGGACAGCCGACCGCCTGCGACCACGATACGTTTGGTCCCAAGGTGTTGCGAAAGCCACTTTCGCAACCTCCAGCCTTGGCAAAGTGGCTTTCGCAACGTCGCCTGCCTGGCCGCACCGGTCGTGAGTCCCTCAAGGAGGCCTTCACGGACAGCCGAAAGGCTTTAGAAAGCGCGGGAAATCTGCGAAAGCACGATGAGCCCGCAGATCACCAGGTTCTTGATCTTGTGATCCACCAGGATGGCCACGAATTCGCGGATGGTGGCGCTCGGCCAGAAGTACCAGGCCGTCGGCGACCCGATGACCTGGCCGTTCACCTTGGCGCGGCGGGCGATGAGGGCGGCGCGGAGGACGTGGAAGTTGTTCGTGACCACCGTGCACCGGTAGCCCGCCTTCCGCTCCCGCATGATCTCGGCGCTGAAGGTGAGATTCTCGAACGTCGTCCGCGACCGATCCTCCAGGAGGATCCGCTCCCTCGGCAGCCCGTTCTCGACCAGATAGTCGGCCATGGCGTGGGACTCCGGCAGATCCTCGTCGGGTCCTTGCCCGCCCGAGGTGACCACCATCGGCTCCCGGCCGCGGCGGGCTTCCGCGTCCACGACGCGTTTGGCGCGGTTCAGGCGGCCGGCCAGCAGCGGCGGCACCCGGTGGCCGTCCAGCAGTCCCGAGCCCAGCACCACGACGAAGTCCACGTTCTTCTCGGTGCGGATGCGGCCGTAGACGATGGAGTACAGAAGAAAGCAGACGAAGAGGAACGAGACGTAGACGAGGATTCCGTTGAGGCTGCCCCGGACGATGTCCAGAGGTTCCCAGGCCAGTTGAGTGACCGTCGCGTTGAACACGATGAGCGCGATGATGCCGATCCCCGTCAGCAGCGACAGCACGTTGGCCAGCCGTCGTCCTTCGCGGCGGAGCATGGTGATCCCGTTGCAGATCAGGAAGACCGTCAGCGCGAGGACCGTCGGGATGATCAGCAGGATCACGCCGAGCGCGACGAAGCCCGCGGCCTCGGGCGACACCGAAGCGAGAAGCGCGATGAAGGTGATGCCGAGGAACAGCAGCGCGAAGAAGAGGTAGAAGCCGTTCCTCAGCCGACGCCGGTCGCGAAGGAAGCTCACCAGGAACGCCGCGCAGCACAGGGTCGCGATGGCGAAGGGAATTGCAGCGGCCTTCACGAGAACTCCAGCTTCGGACGAGGCGGGCACTCGAGTGTCGGCACGCGGTGCGGCGGCATTGAAACACACGGCGAAGCCGCCGAAGGCACCTTCGGTCGGCGTGTCGCCTTTCCTGGCCCGACCGTGGTTACCGCCGCCGCTGCACCGGCCGTTCGTCCCAGACGGGTTCCGGGGTTTCCCGGACCCGGCCGTCGGAGCCGAACACGAGGTACCGGTCGAAGGAGCGCGCGAACCACCGGTCGTGCGTCACCGCCACCGTGGTGCCCTCGTACGCCTCGAGCGCCTGCTGCAGCGCTTCCGCCGAAGCGAGGTCGAGGTTGTCGGTCGGCTCGTCCAGCAGCAGGGCGGTGGCGCCGCCGATCTCCAGCAGCAGGATCTGGAACCGCGCCTGCTGGCCACCGGACAGCTTCTCGAACCGCTGGTCACCCTGGCCGTCGAGTTCGTAGCGGCGCAGGATGTTCATCGCGGGCCCGCGGCTCCGCGCGTGGCCGGTCCAGAGGATGTCGACGAGCGTGTGCCCGAGCAGTTCGGGATGGGCGTGCGTCTGCGCGAAATGGCCGGGGACGACACGGGCACCCAGCTTCCACAGTCCGTCGTGAGCGACGTCCTCACCGGCCAGCAAGCGCAGGAAGTGCGATTTGCCGGAGCCGTTCGAGCCGAGTACCGCGACCCGTTCGCCGTAGAAGATCTCCAGGTCGAAGGGTTTCATCAGACCGCGGAGTTCGAGTCCTTCGCAGGTGACGGCGCGGACGCCGGTCCGGCCGCCGCGCAGGCGCATGGTGATCTTCTGCTCGCGCGGGGGCGCGGCGGGCGCGCCCGCCTCTTCGAACTTCCGCAGGCGGGTCTGCGCGGCGTGGTAGCGCGAGGCCATCTCGTCGCTGCGCGCGGCGTACTGACGCATGTCGGCCACGAGCTTCTTGAGCTGGGCATGCTTTTCGTCCCAGCGACGGCGGAGCTCCTCGAAACGCTCGAACCGCTCCGCGCGTGCCTGGTGGTAGGTGTCGAAGCCGCCGCCGTGCACCCACACGTCGCCGCCGGCTGGACCGGGTTCGACGCTGATGATCTTCTTCGCCGCCCGCGCGAGCAGTTCCCGGTCGTGCGAGACGAACAGGACGGTCTTCTGGGTCTCCCGCAGCCGCTCTTCCAGCCACTGCTTGCCGGGGACGTCGAGATAGTTGTCCGGCTCGTCGAGCAGGAGGACACCGCAACCGCCGAGGAGCAGCGCTTCGAGGACCAGCCGTTTCTGCTCGCCGCCGGACAGGGTGCGCACCTCGCGCCAGCGCGCCTTCTCGTACGGCAGGTTGAGCGCCGCCGTCGTGCACTTGTCCCACATGACTTCGGCTTCGTAGCCGCGAGCGTCGCCCCAGTCGCCGAGCGCCTGGGCGTAGGCCATCTGGGCCGCTTCGTCGTCGCGTTCCATCAACGCGAGTTCGGTCTCTTCGACAGCGCGGGCGGCGACGCGGAGCGGTTCCGGCGACACCGACACGAGCAGGTCCCGCACGGTCCGTTCGTCGCGCACCGAGCCGACGAACTGGGGCATCACCCCGAGGCCGCCACTGATGGTCACCGAGCCGCCGTCGGGTACCAGTTCGCCCGAGATCAGCCGCAGCAGGGTCGTCTTGCCTGCCCCGTTGGCGCCGACGAGCGCGCACACGTTGCCCTCACCGACGCGGAACGAGACGTCGCCGAGCAGCAGCCGCCCGTCGGGCAGGTAGTACTCGGCGTGCGCGACTTCCACATGTCCCATTTCGACAGACTGCCCGTGCCTGCGGAAAGCACGCAACGTAATTCCGGTACTGTGATCGACGTGGAGCGAACCTTCTTCGGCGTGCGGCTCAAGCTGATGCTTGCGCTGTTCCTGCCGGAGCTGTTCCTCGTGCTCCCGGTCGTCGGCGGGGTCAACCCGCTGGGCCTGGTCACCGCGCTGACCGCGTCGGTGACGGTGGCCAATCCGCTCGGCCTCGCCGCCGCTTTGACGGCGTCCCTCGCCGTCGTCCTGCTCGCGCTCTCGGCGCATTTCCGCCTGGAACCGGCGGCCGCCGCGATGAAGGTGCGTGCCATCAGCCTGCGCGAACGCGCGCAGCTGTTCTTGAGCCTGCGCGATCCCGACGCGCGCGGCCGTGTCCGGCCTCGAGCTCCGTCACAGGGCTTCGCGGCTGCCTGACCTCTCTGCGTTCGAAGGTGAGGCAGTCACTCCTGCCCACCCACCTTCGATCGACGGAGTGACCTGGTCATGTTCGATGTCTTCCTGTACCCCGTTTCCGCCATTCTCTGGTTCTGGCACAAGGTTTTCGGCGCCGTTTCGAGTCCCGATTCGGGCCTGGCCTGGGTGCTGTCCATTGTGTTCCTCGTCTTCACCCTGCGCCTCCTGCTGGTCAAACCCGCGCTCGGCGCGCTGCGCGCGGGCCGCCGCACCCAGGCGCTGGCCCCGCAGATGCAGAAGATCAAGGAGAAGTACGGCAAGGACCGCCGCCGGATGGCGACGGAGATCCAGAAGCTGCACGCCGAAAGCGGCGTCAGCCCGCTGGGCGGTTGCCTCCCGGCGCTGATCCAGCTGCCGGTGTTCCTGTCGTTGTACTGGGTCTTGCGCGATTTCACGCCGGGAGCCCGGTCGAATCACGTCTTCGATCAGGCCGGGGTGGAGTCGTTCCTGAACGCCGACCTGTTCGGCGCGAAGCTCGGGAACTGGCTTTCGCAACCGGCCGCGGAGCTGGCCACGTTCGGCACGGACCACGTCCACATGATCGCGGTCGGGGTACCGCTGATGCTGATCGCGAGTCTCGCCACGTTTTTCTCGATGCGCTCGGGCCTCGCCAGGCAGACCGAGGTGGCCCCGCAGGCCGCGGGGATCACCAAACTGATGATGTACCTGGCGCCGGTCGGCATGCTGGTCTCGGGTTCGTTCTTCCCGGTGCCGATCGGGGTGCTGCTGTACTTCCTGGCCACCAACGTGTGGACGCTGGGGCAGCAGCACTTCCTCACCAAGGTCGTCGACAGGGAAGAGGTCAGGGACCGGTCGGCTGAATCACCGGAATCGGGCGAAGAACTGTTCGGTACCGGCGTGTCGGGCAAAGCCTGATCGGGAATCATCGCGCTCGTCCGGGAACTGTTCCCGGACGGGTGGGTGTTCCCGGCGCCGTCCGGCGCCGGGAACGCGTTCGTCAGCCTTTCCGCAGGTACCGTCCCGTGAGCGACGAGGGGTCCGCAGCCAGCGCCGACGGCGTGCCCTCGAACACGACCGTCCCGCCGTCGGAACCCGCGCCCGGCCCGATGTCGATGACATGGTCGGCGTGCGCGATCACCTGCTGGTCGTGCTCGATCAGAACGAGGGTCGCCCCGTCGTCGACGAGGTCGTCGCAGAGGGTGAGCAACCGCGCGACGTCGCTGCCGTGCAGCCCGGAGGTGGGCTCGTCGAGCACCAGGCGCAGTTCGGCCGCCGGACCCGCGTCGGCGAGGTGGCGGGCGAGCAGGAGCCGTTGCCGTTCGCCGCCGGAGAAGGTGTCGAGGCTCTGCCCGATGGTCAAGTAGCCGAGTCCGACCCGGTCCAGCCAGCGCAACCGCCGTGCGATGGGGGACCGCTCGCCGAACAGGGCGGCGGCGTCCGCGGGGTTCATCGCCAGGACGTCGGCGATGGTCCGGCCGTTCAGGCGCGCGGCGAGGGCCTCCGGGTTGAACCGGGTGCCGGCGCAGGCGTCGCAGCCGGTCTGGACGTCGTCCAGGAACGCCAGGTCGGTGACGATGACTCCCTTTCCCTTGCAGACCGGGCAGGCCCCTCGGCCGTTGGCGCTGAACCACGACGGAGGTTTCCCGGTGGCCTTGCCGAAGGCGTCGCGGACGGGCTCGGCGACACCGAGCACCGTGGCGGGCGTGGACCGGACGCCACCGCGCAGCGGAGCCTGCTCGACGACGACGAAACCGGGATGCTGCCGGGGGAGTTCGCCGGTGATCAGGGTGCTCTTGCCGGATCCGGCGACGCCCGAGACGACGGTCAGGACGCCGAGTGGCACGTCGACGGTGACGTCACGCAGGTTGTGACTCCGCGCGCCGGAGATCGTCACGACTCCCCGTGCGGCGCGGGGACGCTTCCGGAAACCGAGCGGTGCGCGGAGGGTCCGCCCGGTTTCGGTGCCGCTCGCGGTGAGTTCGCCGGGACCGCCTTCGAACTGGACGTGACCGCCGCCGTCACCGCCGGCGGGTCCGAGGTCGATCACGTGGTCGGCGGCCGCGATGACCGCGGGATGGTGTTCGACCACGAGGATCGTGTTGTGCGCGTCGCGGAGCCTGGCCAGCAGTTCGAGGAGCCGGTGCACGTCGTGCGGGTGAAGGCCGGTACTGGGCTCGTCGAACACGTAGCAGACGTCGCTGAGCGCGCTGCCGAGGTGACGGACGATCTTGACGCGCTGGGCTTCGCCGCCGGACAGCGTTCTCGATTCCCTGGACAGGCTGAGATAGCCGAGGCCGACGGACGCGAGCGCGTCGAGACGTTCCCGGATCGCTTGCAGCAGCGGCGCCACCGACGGGTGGCGCACGCCCGCCACGACGTCGCGCAAGTCGCCGACCGGCAGCGCCGACCAGTCCGCGATGGACCGCCCGTCGATCAGGCTGGCGCGCGCCGTCTCGTTCAGACGGGTCCCTTCGCAGTCCGGGCAGACGCCGCGGGTGACGACTCCGGCGAGCCCTTCCTGTTCCTCGGCGGTGAGGCGCGACGGTGTCTTGCGCAGGTACGAGTCCCGCAGCCGGGGGACGACGCCGTCGAAGACACCGTGTTTGGGGTAGTCAGAGCCGGGATTGTCGAGGGGAAGCCCTTCGGCGTGAAGCAGGGTTTCGACCGTCGCCGACGGCAACCGTCCCAAGGGGACATCCGGGTCGGCGAGTCCGGAGTGGACGAGCCGTTTCCACCGGTAGGTCCCCGGCGCGAACGTCGGGAAGCGCACGGCGCCGTCGCGCAGGCTCCGCGAGCGGTCGAGCAGCCGGTCGAGATCGATGTCGTCGACCATCCCGAGCCCTTCGCAGCGCGGGCACATCCCGCTGGGATCGTTGAACGAGTAGGCGGGTGAGAACCCGGCGCCCGGTTTTCCGAGGCGGGAGAACAGCAGGCGCAGCAGTGGCGCGATGTCACTCGCCGTGCCCACTGTGGACCGCGCGTTCCCGGTGAACCGCCGTTGATCCACGATCGTGGTGAAGACCAGCCCGTCGATCCGGTCCACGTCCGCGGGCGGATGCTGCGGGAGCCGGTTCCGGACGAAGGCGGGGTAGGAACCGGTCACCAGGCGCTCGGCCTCGGCCGCGATCGTGTCGAACGCCAGTGACGACTTTCCCGACCCCGATACGCCGGTGAACACCGTCAGCCGGTGTTTCGGCACCCGTACCGACACCTCGCGGAGGTTGTTCGTCCGGGCACCCTCCACCGTGATCCACCGGCCGCGCTCATCTCGAACCCTCGACATGAGACCACGCTACGATGAGATGTGGCCGGTTTACGGCCACAATTATCGGGAGGCGCGGTGACCGCACCACGGGAACGGATGCTGCGGCTGCTGTCGCTCCTGCAGACCGGCAGGGGATGGCCCGCCGCCGAACTCGCGACGGCCATGGAAGTCCCGCCACGCACCCTCCGCCGGGACATCGACCACCTCCGCGGCCTGGGGTATCCGGTGGAGAGCAGCCGCGGTCCGGGAGGCAACTACCGGCTCGTCGCCGGCACCGCGCTGCCGCCGCTCATGCTGGAACACGACGAAGCGATCGCCACCGTGCTCGGGCTGCGTCTCGCCGCCGCAGGCGGGACCGGCATCGACCTGACCGCCGAATCGGCGGACCGCGCCGCCGCGAAACTCCGGCGTGTCCTCCCGCCGGCACTGCGACGGCGGACGGACGCGATGCTCGCCGCGGTCGAGTTCGGGATCGGCGAACAGCCGCGGGTCACGCCCGACGTCCTCACCGTCCTCGCCGCGGCAATCGCGGCTCGCCGGTGCCTCGAGTTCACGTACACGGCAAAGGACGGCCCGTCCTCCCGGACAGTCGAGCCGATGCGCCTCGTCCAGCTCGGCAGGCGGTGGTATCTCTACGCCTGGGACCTCGGACGGCGGGACTGGCGGAGCTTCCGCCTCGACCGGATCGCCGCGCCGAGGACGACCGAGGTGGCGTTCGAGCCGCGTGACCTCCCGGTCGACGACGTCGCCGGCCATCTCCAAGAACGCTTCCACAGCCCGAAATCGCTCCGGATCACGCTGACCCTGGACGTCGGAGCGGAGGAGGCCGCGGCCCGGCTGCACCGGGTCGACGGGAGTTTCGAGGCCCTCGGCGACGACAGTTGCCGGTACGTCGCGCACGTCGATTCCTTCGAGTGGCTGGCGGTCGTCCTGACGCTCACCGACATCGGCTTCACGGTGGAGGAACCGGCGGAGTTCGGCGAGTACCTCGCGCGGACCGGGCGGCGGCTGCTTCGTGGGAGCGGGTCCGGTGGGCCTCGTGAGTGGTAAGTGTCGTTAGAACGCGCTTTGTCACTCACGAGTGCTGCGGGCGGTGTCGCGAAAGCCACTTTCGGGACACCTGACGTCCCGAAAGTGGCTTTCGCGACGTCAGGTCGTACCGGGCCGGGGTTGTCGTGAGCCGTAAGGGCGGTCGGTCGTGAAGGACTCCTTGCCTACCCTGAAGGTGGTGAAGGGGGCCTTCGCGGAATCAGGCGTCGCCCGGTTGGGGCCACTGCTGCCCGCGGGTCCACGAGTCCAGCACCATCAGCGTCTTCGTTCCCGTCACCTGGTGATGCCGCCTGATCTCGTCGATGGTGCGCTGCAGGTGGGCCATGTCCCGGACCCGCAGCCAGACGAGCGCGTCGGGGTCGCCCGCGATGGTGAACACCGCCTGGGCCTCCGGCATCCGGGTGGTCGTGCGGACGATCTCGCCGACCTTCGTGGTCCCGGTGAACCGCAGTTCGGTGAACGCCTCGATGCCCCAGCCGAGTTTGGTGTGGTCGATCTGGACGGTGTAGCCGACGATGACGCCGTTCTCCTGCATGCGGTCGATGCGGCGTTTGACCGCCGCGGTGGACAGCGTGACACGGGCCCCGATGTCCCCCAGCGTGCGCCGGGCGTCTTCCCTCAGTAGTTCGAGGATTTCGCGATCGGTCTCGTCGATGAGCTGCTCCGCCATGAGCCAGGATGGTACGCAGACGCAACGGATCTCGGCCATAGGTGAAGATGGGTCGGATTTTTTGCGCGATCGAGAGCAATAGACTGCCGCTTGTTGCGGCCGCCTGGCGAGGTCGGGTCTTCTGTCGTGACGTCGCGGGGTGCCGAAGGAGGCAGGTCTGGTGGAGCAGTTCACATTGGAGGACCGGTATCTGCGGGAGGACGGCACCGTCTACCTCAGCGGTGTCCAGGCCCTGGTCCGGATGCTGTTCGACCGGGTGCGGCACGATCGCGCCGCCGGGGCGTCACCCGCCGTGTTCGTCTCGGGCTACGAGGGATCCCCGCTGGCCGGGTACGACCTCGAACTCGGCCGTCGTTCCGTCCTGCTCGATAAGCACGACGTCGTGCACCGCCCCGGCCTGAACGAAGAACTCGCCGCGACGGCGGTGATGGGCAGCCAGCTCACCGCGTCGGTCGGCTCTTCACCCGGCGGGGTCACCGGCTTCTGGTACGGCAAGGCACCGGGCCTGGACCGGGCGACGGACGCCCTGCGGCACGCCAATCTCGCGGGTACCGATCCGGCGGGTGGCGCGGTCGCGCTGGTCGGCGACGATCCGAACGCCAAATCGTCGTCGGTGCCCTGCGCTTCCGAACTCGCGCTCGCTGACCTGTCCATGCCGGTGTTCTTCCCGTCCGATTCCCAGGACGTACTGGACTTCGGGCTGCACGCCGTCGAGCTGTCCAGGGCGAGCGGGCTGTGGTCGTCGATGAAACTCGTGGCGAACGTGGCCGACGCCGCGAGCACCGCCCACGTCCGGCCGCGGTGGACGGCGCCGGAGCTGGCCAAGGGTTTCACGCCCTACCGGCACAAGCCCAGCTCCCGGCTGCTCGGGACCACGTTGATGGCGCTCGAACGCAGCCTGTACACCGAACGCCTGCCGCTGGCCGTCGAGTACGTGCGGGCGAGCGGGGTCAACCGGATCGTCCAGGAAGGACCTTCGGACCGCATCGGCATCGTCACCGCCGGAAAGTCCTATTTGGACCTGATGCAGGCGCTGCGACTGCTCGGCCTGGACGCGGAAGCGTTGTCCCGGCACGGGATCCGGATCCTCAAACTCGGCGTCATCCACCCGCTCGAACCGTCGATCGTCCGCCGGTTCGCCGACGGGCTGAGCGAGATCGTCGTGGTGGAGGAGAAGCGTTCCTTCGTCGAGTCGGCGGTCAAGGAGGTGCTTTACGGCACCGCCGGGGCACCCGCCGTGTACGGCAAGACCGGCCCCGACGGCCGCAGCCTGTGCACCGAACTCGGCGAACTCGACCCGGACGTCGTCGCCAGGGTGCTGGCCGGACGGCTGAGCGACCACCACGAAATCCCGTCGGTGACCGCGTGGCGGCAGCAACGCCGCCGCGAGCGCATCTCGATCCCGTTGCTGACCAGGACGCCGTACTTCTGCTCCGGCTGCCCGCACAACTCCTCGACCAAAGTGCCCGAGGGCACTGTCGTGGGTGGCGGCATCGGCTGTCACGCCATGGCGCTGTTCATGGAACCGGAACAGGTCGGGGACGTGGTCGGCCTGACCCAGATGGGTGGCGAGGGCGCGCAGTGGCTCGGGATGGAGCCGTTCGTCGAGGCCTCGCATTTCGTGCAGAACATCGGTGACGGCACGTTCACCCACTCCGGCAGCCTCGCGGTGCGGGCCGCGGTGGCCGCCGGGGTGAACATCACCTACAAGATCCTCTACAACGCGACGGTCGCGATGACCGGGGGACAGGACGCCGTCGGCGGGCTTTCGGTGGAGCGCCTGGCGTCGCTGCTCCTGGTCGAAGGCGTCGCCAAGGTGGTCATCACCAGTGACGAGCCGAAACGGTTCCGCGGCGTCAGCCTGCCTGACGGCGTCGAGGTCCGGCATCGCGACGAACTGCTGAGCACACAAGAGGAACTGGCCGGTATTTCCGGCGTGACCGTGCTCATCCACGACCAGGAATGCGCCGCGGAGAAGCGCCGCAAACGACGTCGCGGGAAGCTGGAAACCCCCGCCGCCAAGGTCGTAATCAACGAGCGTGTGTGCGAGGGCTGCGGTGACTGCGGCGAGAAGTCGAACTGCCTGTCGGTGCAGCCGGTCAGCACCGAATTCGGCCGCAAGACCGCGATCCACCAGTCATCGTGCAATGTGGACTATTCGTGCCTGGCGGGGGATTGCCCCTCGTTCATGACGGTGCTGCCCACCGGGCGGAAGCACCGGCGGCGGGCAGGCGAAATCACCGCGGCCGAACTGCCCGAGCCCGAGACCACCGGAACCGACTTCACCGTGCGGATCACCGGGGTCGGCGGGACCGGCGTGGTCACCGTCGCGCAGATCCTCGCCACCGCCGCCGTGATCGAGGGCAGGCAGGTCCGGACGCTGGATCAGACCGGGCTCGCGCAGAAGGGCGGCGCCGTCGTCTCGGATCTGAAGATCACCGCCGAGCCGACGCCGCAGGCCCCGAAGCTCGCGGCCGGGGAATGCGACCTCTACCTGGCCTGTGACGTCCTCGTCGGCGCGGATCCGGCCCATCTGACGGTGGCGGACCCCGGCCGGACCACTGCCGTCGTCTCCACGACCGAGGTGCCGACCGGCCGGATGGTCGTCGACACCACCGTGTCCTTCCCCGACGCCGCCGCCGTACGGGGCGCGATCTCGGAGAATTCGGCGCGAACGGTGGCGCTCGACGCGCGGGCACTGGCGGAAACCCTGTTCGACGACGACCAGTTCGCCAACATCCTCCAGCTCGGCGCGGCGCACCAGACCGGGGCCATCCCGCTGGACGCGGCCAGCCTGGAACGCGCGATCGAACTCAACGGGGTCGCCGTCGCGGGCAACCTCCAGGCCTTCCGCCGCGGCAGGCAACTCGTCGCCGACCCCGACGCGCTGCACGCGGCGGTCGCCCCGCCCGTCGTCGCCGCGACCCCCGCCCCGTCGGCGGCAGCCCTCCGCGCCCGCGCGCTCGTGCACGCCGAGCCGGGCTCGGAACTCGCGCGCTTGCTGGACATCCGCGTCCCCGAACTCGTCCGGTACCAGGATGTCCGCTATGCGCGGCAGTACGCCGAGTTCGTCGAACGTGTCCGGGTCCTGGAAGACGGCTCGACGGCCGTCACCGAAGCGGTGGCGCGCAACCTGCATAAACTGATGGCCTACAAGGACGAATACGAGGTCGCGCGGCTTTCGCTCGATCCCGCCGTGCTCGCGGGGATCGAGGCGGAATTCGGCGTAGGCAGCCGCTACGCCTACCGCCTGCACCCGCCCGTCCTCCGCGCGCTCGGGATGAAGCGGAAGATCGCGCTGGGGCCGAAGTTCCGCCCGGTGTTCGTCGCGCTGCGTGCCGCGCGGAAACTTCGCGGCACGCGCTGGGACCCGTTCGGCAAGGCACACGTCCGGCAGGTGGAGCGGGAACTCGTCACCCAGTACCGGGAAACGATGCTCACCGCTTTCGGCACCGAGGCCGCCGATCGTGGCAGGCTGCTGGCGCTGGCCGAGCTGCCCGACCTGGTCCGCGGCTATGAGGACGTCAAACTGGCGAATGTCGAGGCTTATCGCCGGGAACAGTCCGCGCTCCTCGCCGATCTCGGGTCCGGGAAAATCCGAATCAAATCCTGACCGGTGAATTCCGTCGTTTTCGCGGTCTTCATTTCCGTATTCCTTTCCGGCTGAAATCCGGACCCCGGCGAAGACCATCTTGGCCGTGGTTATGACAATTCCTGGGCGGCCGAATGGAGGTTGTGCCTTCCTCGGCGGTGGCAAGACTGGAGATCATTGCCACCGCGAGGAGGACGGATGAGATTCGACCGAAAGGTGGTCGCCGCCGTGGCGGCCACCGTGCTGATCGCGACGCCGTTGACCGGTTCGGTGTCCATGGCAGGCGAGCTGACCAGGGGAGATCCACCCGCGCCTGTCTGCTCGCCGGGCACGACGGTGAAGACCGACGACGGTCCGGTATGCGGTGTGACGACCGCCGGGGTCACATCGTGGCAGGGGATCCGTTACGGCGCACCGCCGACCGGGGAGCTGCGCTGGAAGGCGCCGAGACGGCCCGCCCCGTGGACCGAGCCTTTCGCCGCGACCACCGAGGGCAACCAGTGCCCGCAACCGCCGAGCTTGGGGCCTGGCTCGGACAACGAAGACTGCCTCAACCTCACCGTCCGCGCGCCCGCCAAACTGGGGCCAGGGCCGCTCGCGGTGATGGTGCAGATCCACGGAGGCGGCTTCCTGCTGTTGAAGCCGCACGACGCCACCCGCCTGGTGACCGGGGGCAACGTCATCAGCGTGGAGGTCAACTACCGGCTCGGGATCTTCGGTTTCCTCGCTCACGAGGGATTCGGCGAGCACGCCGGCAACTACGGATTGCTGGACCAGCAGGCCGCGTTGCGCTGGGTGCAGCGCAACATCGCGCGGTTCGGCGGCGATCCGCGCAACGTCACGATCTACGGTGCTTCCGCCGGCGGCTCGAGCGTCTGCGCCCATACGGCGGCGCCGAGTTCGGCGGGCTTGTTCCAGCGCGGTATCGCCCAGAGCGGCGAGTACAACTCGCTGCTCGGCGCGGACACCGTCTGGCAGGCGCAGGATTGCAAGGCGAAGCTGCCCACCGAGGAACAGGCGCAGCGCACCGGGGCGAAGTTCGCCGCCGCTCTCGGCTGCGGCGTCGCCGCCGAAGCGGCGGCGTGTCTGCGCAAGGTTCCGGCGGCGGCCGTCCTCAAACAGGCGGGCCAGGGAAGAGAGCCCGACAACGGCACGGTGGCGCCGATCGTGGACGGGAAGTTCCTGCCGATGTCACCGGGGGAGGCCTTCGTCACCGGGCACGTCAACGACGTCGCGCTGATCCACGGCGTGGACCGCGACGAGACCCAATTGCCCTCCGCGACGACTCCGGCCGACTACGAAAACCTGGTGCGCCAGCAATACGGCGAGCACGCGACCGAGGTCCGCGGTACTTATCCGCTGAAGCGGTTCCCGACGCCCGCGCCGTTCATCGCCTACCGGACCATCGTGGCCGATTCCAATTCGGTCTGTCCCTCGATACTCAACAGTGAGCGGCTGGCCCGGCACATCCCGGTGTTCGCCTATCAATTCGACGACACCGACGCTCCGCCGCAGTTCTTCCTCGACCCCACCAAACCGAACGGCGCCTACCATATCGCCGAAATGATGCTGCTGCTCCCCGGCGACGCCAAGCTCACCCCCAATCAGCAGGTCCTTTCGGACCAATTGCTCGCGCAGTGGACGGGATTCGCCCGCACCGGTAATCCGACCGTGGACGGCACGCCCCGCTGGGATCCTTACACCGAGGATGATCCCGTCGTCATGGCGCTCAACGCCGCGGGCGACAGCCAGCTCACCACCGAGATTCCCAAGCAGCACCACTGCGAAAAGCTCTGGGACCCGCTGACGCCGTTCAACGAGCGTCGCTAGCTCGCCGGTCGGGTCGAAAAGAACTTGCGCGAGCGGGAGGAGCTGTCACGCTCGACGGACTGACCGCGTCGAACCGACCGGCCGTCCGAGTGAGGATCCCGTCTTTGAGCACTACGCCCGATCTCGGTCCCATGCCCCGGCGCGTCACCGTGGACGTGGCGCAGGTACGCCGGTTGATCGCCGAGCAGTTTCCGCGGTGGGACGGCCTTCCGGTCCGGCCCGTGGCCGATGGCGGCTGGGACAACGTCACCTTCCGGCTCGGCGACGGGATGGTGGTGCGGCTGCCGAGCGCGTCCGAGTACGCCCTCGCCGTCGACAAGGAACAGCACTGGCTGCCGGTGCTCGCCCCGCGACTGCCGCTCCCCATCCCGGTCCCGCTGGCGAAGGGGCGTCCCGGCGCGGACTACCCCTTCCCGTGGTCGATCTACCCCTGGCTCCAGGGCGAACCGGCGAGCGCGGACCGCATCGCCGACCCGGTCCGCTTCGCCCTCGAGCTGGCCGGGTTCCTCGCGGCCCTGCAAGGCGTCGATACCGCGGACGGTCCTCAGCCGGGCAAGCACAACTGGTTCCGGGGCGCCACCCTGCGCACCTACGACGCGACGGCCCGACGCGCGCTGACGACCTTGGAAGGCCACGTCGACGTCGACTCGGCGCGCGAGATCTGGCAGACCGCGTTGGACACGCCATGGGACCGGAGAGACCGCTGGTTCCACGGCGACATGGCGCCGGGGAACCTCCTGCTCGACGGCGGGGAGCTGGCGGCGGTCATCGACTTCGGGACCTGCGGTGTCGGCGACCTGTCGTGCGACATGGCCATCGCCTGGACGCTGCTGACCGCCGACGGCAGGCAGGCGTTCCGCGAGCGGCTGTCCGTCGACGAGGCGACCTGGGCACGCGGACGTGGCTGGGCACTGTGGAAGGTGCTGGTCGCCTGTGCTCAGACCGTCGGTCGGTCCGATGAGGAATCCGCGAACGCACGCCGTGTCCTTTACGGAATCCTTTCCGGATAAGCGATCCTTCGCCGCTGAGGGCAAAAATACCGCCCTTCGGCTGTTCGTGTGGAATGTGATCGCGGCAGAAACCATTTCCGAAGCGAGTGCCTTACGGTCGCACCGGGGGCTGCACATCGCACGCAACCGGATCGGGAATGGGGAGTCGTCATGATGAGGAATCGTGTGTCCACGGGACGAAGACGGGCGTTGTCGTTGGCGGCGGCGGTGGTGGTGGCCACCGGCGTGATGACGGGGACGGCGCGAGCCACCCCGATCGGGCCGGTGGATCTGGGCACGCTGCCGGGCGACGACGAAAGTACGGTCCTGGCGGTCAACGAGGCCGGCGTGATGGTGGGGTTGTCGCAGGCGGGCACGAACCCGAGGCGCGATCATCCGGTTCGCTGGGACGCCAACGGCCAGATCACCGCACTGCCCACGCCGGGCGGCACCGAGGGTCAGGTGCGCGACATCAACGGCAACGGGGTTTCCGCCGGTTACGTGCTGACCGCGGGCACCGCCGTGCCTGCCCGGTGGGACGCCGCGGGTCAGGCGACGTTGCTCCAGCTTCCGGCCGGCTACCACAACGCTCTCGCGTGGGCGATCAGCGACACGAACGTCGTCGTCGGGAGCTGGTCGACACCGGACAACCAGTACCACGGCTTCCGCTGGAACCCGGACGGCACGGTCGCCGATCTGGGCGCCCTGCCCGGCGAGACCTGGAGTATGGCCGAGGACATCTCCGCCGATGGCTCCATCATCGCGGGCGGCGCCTTCCGCACCGGCGCGAACCAGTCCGCGCGATGGGTGAACGGCGGGCCGATCACCGAGCTGGCGCCGCTGGCCCAGAGCAGCGGGGCGCATGTGATCAACAACAGCGGCGTGATCGCCGGGACCGTGCGTGACACCAGCAGCGGGCCCACCATCCCGGCGAGGTGGGACCAGGCAGGCGTGCGGCACCCGATGGATTGGCCGAGTCCCCACACGGTCTGGGTCTACGGCATCGGCTCCACCGGCTACGTGGTCGGCTCCGGCTACCTCAATCCGCCCAAGCGGTCGGCCGTGCTCTGGGACCTCGACGGTCACGTCACAGCCTTGTCCGACGACGGCAAGGGCGCCGACGCCGAATCGGTCAACGCGGACGGCACCGTGGCGGGCACCTTCCAGAGCCAGGCGACGGTCTGGTTCCGGAGCGGGGAACGCAGGCAACTCGGCAAGCTGCCCGGCGGCACCCGCAGCCAGGCCTACCGGATCACCGACGGCGGCCGTGTCGCCGGAACCGCCTCCACCGCCTCCGGCAAGAGCCACGCGGTGTACTGGACGCTCGGCTAGCCCGGTCACAGGTCCGTGAAGGCCTCCTTGAGGGACTCAGAGTCCCTCAAGGAGGCCTTCACGGACCAGCGCAGTTCGGACCACCGGATCGGGTGATCATCGAAGTGCGCCGCACCCGGAGCCTGTCTTACGTTGTGTGCCTGACGTGAGGGAGACTCGATGACCACGACCGCCGAGGTCAGCAGGCCTGACGTCGCCCCACCGGTGCTGAGCCGCAAACGCCGGAACGCGGTGTTCGCGGCGGTCATGCTCGGCATGCTGCTCGCCGCGCTGGACCAGACGATCGTGGGCACCGCGCTGCCGACGATCGTCGGGGATCTCGGCGGGGCCGGGCATCTGTCGTGGGTGATCACCTCGTACCTGCTCGCCGAGACGATCATGACCGTTGTCGTGGGGAAGCTCGGCGACCTGTTCGGCCGCAAGCTCATGTTCCAGCTGTCGGTGATCGTGTTCACGGTGGGCTCGTTCTTCTGCGGGTTCGCCGACGACATGATCTGGCTCATCGTGGCCCGCGCGGTGCAGGGGCTCGGCGCGGGCGGCCTGATGGTCACCGCGACCGCGCTCGTGGCCGACGTCGTCCCCTTGCGGGAGCGGGGCAAGTACCAGGGGATACTCGGGTCGGTCTTCGGCGTCGTCACGGTGCTCGGCCCGATGCTGGGCGGGCTGTTCGTGGACCACCTGTCGTGGCGCTGGGCCTTCTACGTCAACGTCCCGATCGCGGTCCTCGTGCTGATCGTGGCAGCGAGCGCGATGCCGAGCGTGAAGGCCGCCGCGAAGCCGGTGATCGACTATCTCGGCATCCTGCTCATCGGGCTCGCCGCGACCGGGCTGACCCTGGTCACCAGCTGGGGCGGCACGCAGTACGCGTGGGATTCGCCGACGATCATCGGGATGTCGATCGGCTCGGTGATCCTGCTGGTGCTGTTCGTCTTCGCGGAGAAGCGTGCGAAGGAACCGACGCTGCCGATGCGGCTGTTCCGGAATCCCGTGTTCACCGTTTCGGCGATCCTGAGCTTCGTCGTCGGCTTCGCGATGCTCGGCGCGCTTTCTTACCTGCCGACGTATCTGCAATACGTGCACGGCATCTCGGCGACCAGCTCGGGGGTGCGGATGCTGCCGATGGTGCTCGCGCTGCTGGTGGCCGGTGTGTTCGCGGGCAACGTGGTCGGCAGGACGGGGCGGTACAAGATCTTCCCGATCGCCGGCGGGGTCGGGCTGACCCTCGGCCTGTACCTGCTCTCGCGCCTGACCCCGACGAGCGGGTTCTGGGAGATGTCCCTCTACTTCGCCGTCCTCGGCCTGGGAATCGGCTTGAGCATGCAGGTCCTGGTCATCATCGTGCAGAACACCGCCGACTACCGCGATCTCGGGGTGGCGACCTCCGGCGTGACCTTCCTCCGGTCCTTGGGTTCTTCCTTCGGCGCGGCCATCTTCGGCACGATCTACGCCAACCAGCTGGCGCCGAACATGGCCGCGGCGGGCGCGGAACATCCGCTGCCGCCCGGAATCGACCCCAGAGCCGTGCAGGTCCCCAACGCGCTCCACGCCTTGCCGGATTCCGTTTCGGCGCCGTATGTCCAGGCGTACAGCGATTCCTTGCACACCGTGTTCCTCTACGCGGCACCGGTCGGGCTCGTGGCGTTGGTACTGGCCTTCTTCCTCAAGGAGGTTCCGCTGCGGGACACCTCGCGAGCGGCCGCGCCGGATCTCGGTGAGGGCTTCGCGATGCCGGAATCGGGCAACGGCGACCAAGACCTCGAGCGCGCTGTCGGCCGGTTGCTGGCACGCGACGGAAAAGCGGCCTCCGCGGGGATCCTCGCGAAGTCCGGTTGCGAACTCGACACCGGTGGACTGTGGTGTCTGGGCCAGGTCCGGCTACGGGAACGGCGGGACAAACCCACCTCCCTGAAGGTGATCGGCGATCGCTACGGAATCCCGCCCGAGGTTTTCGAAGCCGCCTTCGCACGCCTGGAGTTCACCGGGCACTTGGCCTTCAAGTCCGGCGAATGGGCCACCACGGAGACCGGACGCGCCGAACTCGAAAAGCTCATCCGGGCGTGGAAGGCCTGGCTGGCCGAGCGGCTCAAGGACTGGGGCCTGGAAGGACACGACGAACTCGACGCGGCACTCGGCCGGGTCGCGAACCGCATCCTGGACCAGGCGGCCGAGGACCAGCCCAGCGGGAAACACGCGGCGGCCGTCTGACCTTTCCCTTACCTCTCGAGTGTTTCCAGGCTTTGGCGGCAGCTGATGGTGATCGGGTGGCGCGCGCCGAGGACTTCGCCGCAGACCGCCAGGGTGGAGCGTTGTTCCTGCTCGGCGGCTTCGCGCCGGCCGAGGTGGTAGAGCAGGACGCCGTGGTTCACGCGGCGGCCGAGGGTGACCGGATCGTGCTCGCCGAGAGCGGCCACCGAGGCCTCGACCAACCCGCGTTGTTCGTCGACGGCTTCGCGAGCGTTGCCGGAGTCGAGCAGGAGATAGGCCAGCAGGCTTTGGCTGAACAGGGTTTCCGTGTCGGTCGAACCGAGAGCGCGGGCGCAGTCGTCTTTGGCGGCGCGTAGCTCACGTTCGGCCTCCTCCAGCCTGCCTGCTCGGTGCAGGGCGAAACCGAGCAGATTCCTGGCTTTCAGCGTCTCCCGGTGATCCGCGCCGAACCGGCTCGCGGCGTCTGCGACGGCTGTCCGGCGGGCTGGGATCGAAACGCCTTCCGACATGCTGCCTCCCCTGGTGGTGAACGACCCTCTTGGCCCGAGGGTACGCGCGTCGACCCGGCCTTCCGGCTACGTCGTGGTGGTGGCGACGGTGACCGCCACGGCGGCGGTGGACGCCGCGATTCCCGCGGCGGTACGGATCACGGCGGTGTTGACGGCCGAGGCACCCCAGTTGCCGTTCTCGATCTCCTTCGCGCGCTTGTAGACCTTCGCCGACCACGCGAGGGCGGGCCGGAGGGAGGGCAGGGCGCCGCTCGCGGAGAGCAGGGCGGTCACCGCCGCGGTGTGCGGGTCGGGAGTCTTGTCCTCCAGCAGCACGGCACGGATCTCCTCCCGGAGCGCCGTCTCACGCCGCGTGTCGGCCGCGGGCAGTCTCGTCACGGGGAACAGGCCGAGCACCCGCTTCTTTTCACGGCGGATGAGGCCGCGCTCGATCAGCCTGTCGGTCACCGTCTTCCACAGGTCGCCGCCGATCGCGAGCAGCAGTGGTTGCACGCGCCGGGGTTTCTCGGCGATCTGGTCGTACGCGGCCTGCAACAGCGGGTCGGGCAGCGGGCCGTCTCCCGCCGCGATGATTTCGGGACCGTTCAACGCCGAGCCCTTCCCTGTCTCGACCCTGCCGAGCAGGGCGAGTTCGGTGAGCACGGCGCCGCCGAGGGTGTAGGGCAAGGTGCCCGCCGCCGCGGGGGTCCCTGTCTCGTCGTCGAGCAGCAGCAGGAGCAGATCCTCGACGATCAGCAGGTCGTTCTGCATGGTTCTCCCCGTTCTCGGCGCCGTCGACAAGAGAGTGGACGGCTTGATTTTCGTACGGGGGCGGCGGCGGGACCAGTGATACAGCGTCATACCTGGCCGATTCGCTCGAACGGCTGGTCTTACCCGCAGACGCGATCGGTCTTCGGACGCTCGCCCGTGGTCAGGAACGCTTGTCCTCGTGCAGCGCCTCGCGGATCCGGTCCATGTCGCGTGCGCCACGAGACTCCGGTTCAACCGGCTGCGGAACTCGCGTGATTGGAGACGGATCTCGTGTGTCCAGACACCGCACACCCGAGATCGCCGTCTGATCACGTGAGTTCCGCCTTCAATCACGTGAGTGCGGAGTCTGATCACGCGAGTCACGTCACGCGTAGTAGCGCGTCACGGATTCCGCGGTACAGGCCGGTTTGGCGGACCCTTCGAGTTCGAAGGTGAAGGTACGCACCATCTGTACGCCGTCCCGCGGCACGGCCGTCACCTCCAGCACGGACGCGTGCAGGCGCACCCGGCCGCCGACCGGGACCGGCGCGGGGAACCGGACCTTGTTGAGCCCGTAGTTCAGCGCCATACCGACGCCGGTGACGCTCAGCAGTTCGGCGAACATCGGGATGCCCCAGCTGAGCGTCATATAGCCGTGGGCGATCGTGCCGCCGAACGGCCCGGCCGCGGCGCGCACCGGGTCGGTGTGGATCCACTGGTGATCGCCGGAGACTTCGGCGAAAGTGTCGATGAGGTCCTGTGTCACCGTTCGCCAGGCCGAAGTGCCGAGATCGTGTCCTGCCAAGGCTTGGAGCTCTTCGATGCCGTTCGCGGTGATCATCGGGTCACCGCCGCGGCGGCGGGCGCGGTCTCTTCGGCGCGCTCGTCATAGCTGGGCCGCTTCAGCAGCGCCAGCATGCAGCCCATGGTCAGCAGGACCTGGAACACAGCGAACGCGATCACGGCGGTGATCGAACCGGTGACGTTGAGCAGGAACTGGCCCACGATCGGTGTCGTGCCGCCGAGCAGCGTGCCGCAAAGCTGGTAGCACAGCGAGATCCCGGTGTAGCGGACGTGCGCGGGGAACCGGCTGGCCAGCATGCCCGCGAGCGCGGCGTAGTAGAGGCAGTGCGGAACGGTGGCGACCACGACGCCGACCATCGCCGAGGCGTAGTCCCCGGTGCTGATCAGCAGGAACATCAGCGGCATCAGCACGAGTTCGGGCAGCAGCATCATCGACACCGCGCGCCGCCAGCTGGTCATCTTCGTGACGATCACCGCGCCCCACGGCTGCACCAGGATCTGGGTGATGTTGGCGACCAGGATGATGGTGAGGAAGGAACTGCGGCTGAAGCCGATGTCCGACGTCGCCCACGAAAGCGCGAAGGTGGACTTGAAGTAGGTGGCGGACAGGCCGATGGTGCAGGCGCCGATGCCGAGCACGATGAGCATCGGGTGGTTGCGGAGCACCTCGGTGAGCGGCAGCTTGGCGACCTTCTTGGCCTCGATCAGCCCCGCCATGGCCGGGGATTCGGTGACCTTCAGGCGGATGAACAGCCCGACCACGACCAGCAGCGCGGAGGCGAGGAACGGGACGCGCCAGCCCCAGCTGACGAACGCCGCGTCCGGCAACTGGCTGATGGCGAGGAAGCTGACCGTGCTGAGCGTGTTGCCCACCGGCGAACCCTGTTGCGCGAAGGCGCCGTAGAGGATCGACTTCCCCTTGGGCGCGTGTTCGGAGGCGATGAGTACGGAACCGCCCCATTCACCGCCGAGCCCGATGCCCTGGATCATCCGGATCACCACGAGCAGGATCGGCGCGGCGATCCCGATGGTCGCGTAGCCGGGCAGCACACCGATCAGGGTGGTCGAGACGCCCATCAGCAGCAGCGTGATGACCAGCGTCTTCTTGCGGCCGACGCGGTCGCCGATATGCCCGAAGATGATGCCGCCGAGCGGCCGGGCGAGGAAGCCGACCCAGAACGTCGCGAACGCGACCAGGGTGCCGAGCGCACCGTCGAGTTCGGGGAAGAAGACCTTGTCGAACACCAGCGCGGAAGCGGTGCCGTAGATGTAGAAATCGAACCATTCGATGGTCGAGCCGATGAACGCCCCGATTCCCGCGCGTTTCGCGGTCGCATTCGCCGCACCCATACCGTCTCCTTGGATCGCCGTTGTTCCAGGGCACGGCGGCCCCCGGCGCCAACGTCCCTGTCTGGCCGGAACCATGCCAGCCGCCACCGAGACACGTCCAATACTGAATAGGCCACTCAGTATGTGCCGCTGCGTATCAATCCCCGCTGGGCGTGGGCAGTGCCTCCTTGGCGACCGCGAGCACGGTCCGCAGCGCGGCGGACGGGTTGTCGGCGCGCCAGGCCAGCGCCGCCTGCAGCCGCATCGCCTTCCCGGCGAGGCGCCGGTAGACCAGCCCGGTCTGCTGGATGTGCTGGCAGGACGTCAGGGTCAGCGTCACGCCGACGCCCGCCGCGACCAGCGCCAGGATCGTGTACGAGTCCGGCGCCTCCTGGACCACCTTCGGGGTGAACCCGCCTTCGGTGCAGGCCTTGACGGTGGCCTCGCGAACCGTGGAACCCGCGTTCGCGGGGAAGCTGACGAACGACTCGGAGGCCAGTTCCCCGATGGGGATGCGGTCGTAGTCCGCCAGCCGGTGATCCGACGGCAGCGCGCAGATCAGCTCCTCTTCGTCGATCACCCTGGCCCGCACTCCCGGCTGCGTGACCGGCAGGCGGACGAAGCCGAGGTCCAGCGAGCCGTCCGCGACGCGGTCGAGGGCCACGTTGGCGTAGGTCTGCCCGCGCATCACCAGTTCGAGCCCCGGATGCGCGGCCCGCACCGCCCTGGTCAGCAGCGGAAGCGACTCGTGGCTCGACGCTCCGGCGAAACCGACGGTCACCCGGCCGAACTCGCCGCGGCCCGCCGCCTTCGCGGCGCGGGTGGCCAGGTCGACGTCGTCGAGCACGGTGCGCACCGGCGCGAGGAACGACTCACCCGCGCTGGTGAGACGCACCGACCGGGTGTTGCGTTCGAACAGGGCGACCCCGAGCTCGCGTTCCAGCTGGCGGATCTGCTGGCTCAGCGGCGGCTGGGCCATCTGCAGGCGCTTCGCGGCGCGGCCGAAATGCAGCTCCTCGGCCACCGCCAGGAAGGCGTTCAGATGACGGAACTCCATGTCGCACCTCGATTATTCTCAGCTCAGTATCAATCCGACCTTAATTCGGTATTGGACTCTGCACAATGCCACCTGGCACGGTGAACCCGTGACCGACAAGACCACCACGATGGCCGAGGCCATCGCCGCCTTCGTCCACGACGGCGACACCGTCGCGCTCGAAGGGTTCACGCATCTGATCCCGACCGCGGCGGGGCACGAGATCATCCGGCAGGGCCGCCGCGACCTCACCGTGGTCCGGATGACCGCGGACATCGTCGTGGACCAGATGCTCGCGGGCGGCTGCGTGCGCAAACTGGTGTCCTCGTTCGTCGGCAACTCCTCGGCGGGCTCGCTCGGGGAACTGCGGCGGCGGATCGAGCGCGCCGATCCCGAACCGCTGGAATTCGAGGAGTACAGCCACTACGGGATGATCGGCCGCTACCTGGCCGGTGCTCAGCGGCTGCCGTTCTACCCGGTGCGCTCGTACGGGGGCAGCGATCTGCCGTCGGTCAACCCCGGCCTCCGCAAGGTGCGCTCGCCCTACGACGACGGCGAGCAGGTCTACGTGGTGCCGCCGGTCAACCCGGACGTGACGATCGTCCACGCCCAGCGGGCGGACCGTTCGGGCAACACCCAGATCTGGGGCCTGACCGGCATCCAGGCCGAAGCCGTGTACGCGGCGAAGAAGGCCGTGGTGGTGGTCGAGGAGATCGTCGACGACGACGTCATCCGCCGCGATCCCAACCGCACGATCGTTCCCTCGCACGCGGTCGACGCCGTGGTGGCCTGCCCGCGCGGCGCGCACCCGTCGTTCGCACAGGGGTACTACGACCGTGACAACGCGTTCTACCGCGGCTGGTCGGCGATCAGCGCGGATCCGGCGCGCCTGCGAGCATGGCTGGCGGAGTGGGTCTTCGGCACGAAGGATCACACGGAGTACGTGGCGAAACTGGGGGAGCGGTACTGGGCGGGCCTCGCCGTCGACGACGCGCTGAGCCTGCCGGTGAACTACGGGAAGCGACGGGAGAACGCGCGATGACGTCCACAAAGGACATTACCTCGTCCGAACTGCTTTCGGTGGTGGCTTCCCGTGAACTGGCAGGGAAACGCACCGTGTTCGCCGGGATCGGCCTGCCCACCCTGGCGGCGTCACTGGCGCACCTCACGGTCGCGCCGGAACTGGAGATCGTCTACGAGTCCGGGGTCTGCGGCGCGCACCCTTCGCAGCTGCCGGAAACGATCGCCGACGCCGTCCTGATCACCGGTGCCGAAGCTGTGCTGTCGATGCCCGCGCTCTTCGGGAACGTACTGCAGGGCGGGCATATCGACGTCGGCTTCCTCGGCGCCGCGCAGATCGACCGGTGGGGGAACCTGAACTCGTCGGTGATCGGGGACTGGTCCGAACCCGCGGTGCGGCTGCCCGGCCCCGGCGGCGCGATGGAGGTGATGGCCAACTCCGGCGAGGTCTTCGTCGTGATGCGCCGCCACGATCCGAGGTCCTTTGTGGACGAGCTGGACTTCTGCACCTCACCCGGCCCTGATCGCGCGCTGGCCGACGGTATCCGTCCGCTGGGAGCGGGGGTCACCAGGGTGATCACCGAACTCGGGATCCTCGCGCGGCCGGGGGTGGGCGAGCCGCTGCGGCTGGTCGCCGTCCATCCCGGCGTGACGGCCGACCAGGTGCGCGCGGCCACCGGCTGGCCGCTGGAGGTCGCCGGAGACCTGGCCACGATCGAGCCGCCCGCGGCCGCCGAACTCCGGCGGCTGCGCGAAGAAGTCGACCCCGGTCGCGTCTACCTGCGCTGAGGAGTGAACATGCGGATCAGGATCATCGGAACCGGCGTGATGGGCCGGGGGATCGCCCAGTGGGCGGCGACCGCCGGGCATACCGTCGAACTCGCCGACGCCAGGCCGGAGGCGGTCGGCGAGGCGATCGACTTCGTCGGGCAGCTGCTCGACCGCGCTGTCGTCAAGGGGCGCATGACGGAAGCCGAGTCGGGCGCCGTTCGCGCCAGGCTCGTGCCGTTGGACGCGGTTTCGGCGCCGGGTGACGATGTGGACCTGGTGATCGAGGCCGTCCGCGAAGACCTCGACACCAAGGCCGCCCTCTTCGGTGAGCTGGAGGCGGTGCTGCCGTCCACGACGATCTTCGCGACGAACACGTCCTCGCTGCCGGTCACCCGGATCGCCGCGACACTGGCCGATCCGTCGCGGCTGGCCGGGCTGCACTTCTTCAACCCGGTACCGCTGATGAAGATCGTCGAGGTGGTGCCGGGTGCGGCCACCCGCCCCGGCATTCCCGGCGTACTGGCCGAACTGGTGCACGCGTCCGGCCACCATGCGGTGACGGTCGCCGACACCCCCGGCTTCCTGGTCAACCACGCGGGGCGCGGGCTGGTCACCGAGGCGTTCGCTTTGCTGGAGGACTCCGCCGCCGAACCGGTGGTGATCGACCGGATCGCTCGTGATGTCCTCGGCCTGCGGATGGGCCCGTTCGAACTGATGGACCTGACCGGCCTCGACGTCACGGCCGCCGTCATCGACTCGATCTGGACCGGGTTCCGGCACTCCGACCGGCTGCGGCCCTCGTTCCTCACCCCGAACCGGGTGGCAGCCGGCCTGTTCGGCCGCAAGAGCGGCCGCGGGTTCTACGACCACCGGCCCGGCGCCGAGGCCACCCCGGAAGCAGCCGTCGTCGCCACCGAGTGTCCACTGTGGATCGCCGGTTCGGGACCGGACGCCGAGGCCTTGCGCGCGGCGCTACCGGCGGCGTCGGACGAGCTGACTTCCGACGCAGTTGTGCTGGTGCCGACCTGGGGCACCACGGTTTCGGCGGAGATCGCCGCGCACGGGCTGCCCGCGTCCCGCACCTTCGGCGTCGATCCGCTTTCGCTGACCACCCGCCGCCGGGTGCTGGCGGTGACACCGGCGTCGGACCCGGACGCGGTCCATGCGGCCGTCGGCGCCTTGGGCGCGGAAGCGGTGTCGGTGGTGCGGGACACCGCCGGTTCGATCGCCCAGCGGCTGCTCGCGTCGATCGTCTCGGTCGCGGCGTCGATCGCGGAACGTTCGCTGGCCGCACCGGAGGACATCGACTTGGCCGTCACGGCCGCGCTCGGCTATCCGGCCGGACCGCTCGCCTGGGGTGATCGCGTCGGAGCCGTCCGCCTGCTCGAACTCCAGAACCGGCTGCACGAGAGCACCGGTGACCCGCGCTACCGGCCGACGCGCTGGCTGCGGGAACGAGCAGAACTCGGCCTGCCCTTGACCGCATCCGCCTACCCGCTGGAGAAGGAAGCATCGTGATTTCACCGGATTTCGGCCTCGCCGAGACACAGCGCGACATCCGCGCCATGGCCGCGCGGTTCGTCGACGAGGAGATCGCCCCGCACGCGGCGGAATGGGATCGTGCCGAACAGGTCGATCGCGGCATCGTGAAACGCTTGGGAGAGCTGGGTTTCCTCGGCTTGATGGTCCCCGAGACCTACGGCGGGGTGGACGCGGACATGCTGTCCTACGTCCTGGTGACCGAGGAACTGGGGCGCGGCGATTCCGCGGTGCGCGGGATCGTGTCGGTGTCGCTTGGTCTGGTCACCAAGACCATCGTGACGCACGGGACGGACGAGCAGCGGGCAGAGTGGCTGCCCCGCCTCGTCAGCGGCGACGCACTCGGCTGCTTCGCCCTCACCGAGCCGGGCACCGGTTCCGACGCGGCGTCGGTCAGCACCCGCGCCACCCGCGACGGCGGCGACTGGATCCTCGACGGCGGAAAGATGTTCATCACCAACGGAACCTGGGCGCAGGTGGCGCTGACCTTCGCCCGTACCAGCGAACGCGGCCTCACCGCCTTCCTGGTGCCGACCGACTCGCCGGGCCTGACCGCGCGGGAGATCCACGGCAAGCTCGGCCTGCGCGGCCAGGCGACCGCGGAGCTGACCTTCGACGGCGTGCGCGTGCCCGATTCGGCACGGCTGGGCGAGGTCGACCGCGGTCTGGGGATCGCGCTGGGAGCGCTGTCCCGCGGCCGGATTTCGGTCGCGGCAGGCGCTGTCGGGCTGGCGCAGGCCGCCGTGAACGCCGCCGTGCGGTATTCCACCGAACGCACCCAGTTCGGCCGCCCGATCGCGTCGTTCCAGCTGGTGCAGGAACTGCTCGCCGATTCCGCGGTGGACGTCCGCGCCGCCCGCCTGCTGACCCACCACGTGGCGCGGATCGCCGATTCCGGTGTCTCGCCGAAGGATTACGCGACCGACGCGTCCATCGCGAAGTACCACGCGAGCGAGGCCGCGGTGCGCGTCAGCAACAACTGTCTCCAGGTCTTCGGCGGCTACGGGTTCATCGACGAGTTCCCGGTCGGCAAGTACCTGCGCGACGCCCGTGTGCTGACCTTGTACGAAGGCACCAGCCAGGTGCAGAAGCTGTTGATCGGCCGCGACCTGACCGGTGTGAACGCGATGCTCTGACCGCTGCCCCTCGTGAGTGGTAAAGGCGGTTCTATCTTGAGAGGTAAGGCAAACGTGTCGTGCCGTTGGGGGCGACCTGGGATCGGGTGACTCGACGTCATGTCTTGAAGGCCCCCTGTGGGACGGTCAACGTCCTGAAGGCCCCCTTTGGGACATCCTGAAGCACGGCGCGGGGGCACCCGAACCCGGCAGGGCTTGACGCGAAGGATGCCTTCACGGACTCGCCGCCCGCCAGGACACGTTTGACTTACCCCTCTCTAACCGCCCTAGCCACTCACGAGGCCTAGTCCTTTTGGCCGACCAAAGGCGGTGGCGGAACCATTCGCGCGCTCGATGTGCGTTCACCGTCCGGTGAACAGGATGGAGATTCGCCAACAGATCGGAAGAGGGGTCTCGGATGAGGAAGACGTGGTCCATCGCGCTCGCGATCGCCATCCTGGCGGCGGCAGCGGCCGCCGCGGCACCGGCCGGAGCGGAGACGGAGACGGTGCGGTGGGGGCCGTGCCCAGCGGACGCCTCGGCGCCCGGCCTGGAGTGTTCGACGATCAAGGTCCCGCTCGACTACCAGGATCCCGGTGGCAGGCAGATCGACATCGCGATCTCCCGGCTGCCGAGCAAGAACCCCGCGCAGCGTCGCGGGGTGCTGCTGACCAATCCGGGCGGTCCGTCGTCCGGGCTGAAGTTCCCCGCCGAACTGACGGCGGCGAAGATGCCGCAAAGCGTGCTGGACAGCTACGACCTGATCGGGTTCGACCCGCGGGGGATCGGGCACAGCACCCCGGTGACCTGTGACCTGACGCCGGAGCAGAGCGCGGTGGGCAACGTCCCGCCGTACGCGCGTGACGCCGCCGACGTCACGAAGCGGGCCGAGCAGTCGAAGGCCATCGCGCGGCAGTGCGCCACTTCGAAGACGGCGGGGATGCTGCCGCACGTCAGCACGGCGAACACCGCGCGGGACATGGACCGCATCCGGGCCGCGCTGGGCGAACCGAAGATCTCCTTCGCGGGCTACTCGTGGGGGACTCACCTCGGCGCCGTGTACACCACGCTGTACCCGCAGCGCAGCGACCGGATCATGCTCGACAGCAACGTCGGCCCGGACGGCTGGGACTACGCGAACGACCGGATCTACGCCCAGGGCTTCGACGACCGTTTCCCGGACTTCGCCAAGTTCGCCGCCGCCCACCCCGAATACGGGCTCGGCACCACCCCGGAGGAGATCACCGCGAAGTACTTCGACCTCGCCGCACGGCTGGACAAAGCCCCGGTCCGTGACATCGACGGCCCGACGTTCCGGATGCTCACGTGGGGTTTCCTCTTCAGCGACGCGGGGATGCCGCTCGTCGGCAAGATCTGGCAGGCGCTCGACAACGACCAGCCGCTCCCGCCGATGGGTCCTGGCGAAGTACCCGGCGTGGAGAACCTGGTCTCCGGCCGCTATTACATGATCTGCAACGATTCCCGCTGGCCCGGCTCGGTCGGAACCTATCAGCGCACCGTGGCGATCGACCGGCTCCGCCATCCGATGTTCGGCGCCGCCGGGGCCAACGTCCAGCCGTGCGCGTTCTGGCCCGCGCCGACCGAGCCGCCGGTGCGCGTCGGTGACCGGGGTCCGTCCAACGTCCTCATGCTGCAGAACCGGCGTGACCCGGCGACCCCGCTGGCGGGTGCCGAGAAGCTGCGGCACGCGTTCGGCGACAGGGCGCGCATGGTCACCGTCGACGCGGGCGGGCACGGCGTCTATCCCTACGTCGGCAACAAATGCGCCGACACGGTGGCGACCACGTTCCTGACCACGGGACAGCGCCCGGAGCACGACCTGAAGTGCGCGGCCGAACCACGATGACCACCGGGACGCCGGGTGCCGTCGGCGCATCCGGCGTCTCCACGGCCGCTGAGGCATGATGATCACCGGACCCGCGAACCAGGAAGGACGGCCGCGTGCTTCCGACCGCCGCACCACCACCCGTCCGCGGTCTGGTGATCGCCGAGGTCGTGGTGCTGGCCGGATTGAACATCGAACAGCTGGTGCGCCGCCTGATCGTGCCCGGTCCGGCCCCGGCGGGCGAGGTGCTCTACTTCGCGTCCGGTCTGCTGCTGGGTGTGCTCGCGTTGCTGCGACGCCGTTTCCCGGCACGGACGGCGGCGCTGACCACGTCGGGGATCGCGCTTTCGCTGGTCTGCAGCGCGGCGGGATTCCTGAGCCGGCCGGCCGCGGAGGTCAGCGGTGACACGGAGGCGGTGGCGCTGGCGGTGCTGGTCGGGGCGGCATGCCACCGGCTGCCGCGTGGTCACGCCGCCGTGCTCGCGGTGCTCGGCGGGCTGACCATGGCCGGGGCTCCGGTCCTGCGCTTCGGCGGTACGTCCACGACGCTGACCGTCGCGGTGGTGTGGGCTTTGCTGTGGGGCTGCAGTGTCATCGTCGGGCTGATCCTCCGGGACGGCGACGCCCGTCGCGAAGCGGCGCTGGCCGCGACCCGTGACCGGGAACGACTCGCGCTGGCAAGGGAACTGCACGATCTGGTGGCGCACCACATCACCGGGGTCGTGGTCCGCACCCAGGCCGCGGGCGTCGTACTGGCGGACGGGCCGGAACACGATCTGATCAAGGAGATCGAGCAGGCGGGCGCGGAAGCCCTCGGCGCGGTACGGCGGCTGGTCATGATGTTGCGCAGCCCCGAACTCGCGTCGCAGGTCACCGTGGGCGGCTTGGTGGAGACCATCGAAGCGGCGGTCGGCGACGACGAGGGGGTCACGGTGCTGCTGGCGGACGGGCTCGAGGATCTCGCGGTCGCACCGGAAACGGTGTCCACCGTCCACCGGGTGGTTCTCGAATCGCTGAACAACGTGCGCAGGCACGCGCCCGACGCCCGCCGGGTCACCGTCGTGGTCGAGCCCGCCGACGACCGCCGGTGTCTCCGGGTCGAGGTCGGCAACGACGGGCTCCGGCCCGGCAGGGTGCGGCGCTCGCCGGGCGGCTACGGCCTGATCGGGATGGCCGAGCGGATCTCGGCGCTGGACGGCACGCTGACCGCCGGGGGACACGGGGAACGCGGCTGGCGGGTCCTCGCCGAACTGCCGCTGCCGGGCGGGGTGTCGGCCACCGCCGCACCGGAAAGGGGATCCGCGCGGTGACACTGCGAGTGCTGCTGGCCGACGACCAGGCCTTGGTACGCACGGGATTCCGGCTGATCCTGGAGCGGGTGCCAGGGCTGGAAGTCGTCGGCGAGGCGCAGAACGGAGAGCAGGCGGTCGAGCTGGCCAAGCGGCTGCGCCCGGACGTCACGCTGATGGACATCCGCATGCCGCTGGTCGACGGTCTCGCGGCCACCCGGCGGCTGGCCGGTCCCGACGTCGAAGATCCGTTGCGCGTCTTGGTCGTCACCACTTTCGATCTCGACGAACTGGTGCACGAGGCCCTGTGCGCCGGGGCCTGCGGTTTCCTGCTGAAGGACGCCGGTCCGGGGCTGCTGGTGGAGGCGGTGCACGCGGCGGCGAACGGTGAAGCCCTGGTCTCGCCGTCGATCACCACCCGGCTGCTGGCCCATTTCACCGCCACGTCGGCCAAACGCCGCGCCCGCCGTGCCGATCCCGCGCTGACCCACCGCGAACTGGAAGTCGTCAAAGCCGTCGCGCGCGGCCGGACGAACGCCGAGATCACCGGCGAGCTGACGATCTCCCTGTCGACGGTGAAGACCCATCTCGCGTCGATCCAGCGCAAGATCGCGGCCCGCAACCGCACCGAAATCGCCGTGTGGGCCTGGGAATCCGGCCTCGTGCGCTGAGATGTCCCGCCGTCGGCGGGGTGAAAACCGCTACGGTCGCCTCATGAGCGAGAACGCGAAGAACGAGCCTGCCAGGATCGGGAACGTGCTGCACCCGGTGCCGGATGTCGACGCCGCCGTCCGGTTCTACTCGACCGCCCTCGGCCTGGAAACGAAATTCGTGGACGGAGACCGCTACGCGGCCCTCGACGCGGGCGGCACCACACTGGCTCTCGCCGGCCCCGCCGAGGACGTCACCGGTGGGGTGCCCGCGGCCTCGTTCAAGGTGCCCGACGTGGCCGCCGCGGTGGCCGCCGTCGTGGCGGGCGGCGGATCCGTCGTCCGGGAACCGGAACGCGGCCCGCACGAGGTCCGGGCCGTGGCGCGCGATCCCTGGGGCACCACCGTCGTGCTCTACGGACCGCGATGAACGTGAGCTGATCAGGCCGAGGCGTCGGTCAGCGTCCGGCGTTCGGCGTCGGAAAGCCGCAGGTCGAACAGGGCGAGCAGGGCAGGCAACTGCCCGACCGTACGGGCCGAGGCGATCGGCGCGGTCACCGTGGGCTGCTGCGCGAGCCAGGCCACCGCGACGGTCGCCATCTCCACACCCCTGGCGGTCGCGACTTCTTCCAAGGCGGCCAGAACCTTCATGCCCCGCTCCGTATCGGCGTACCCGCCGGCGAGGCCGGGCAGATTGCGGATGTTCTCGACGGTCTGCCCCGGCCGGTACTTGCCGGTCAGGAAGCCGGAAGCGAGAGCGAAATACGGGACGCAGGCCAGCCCTTCGCGCCGGACGATGTCCCGCCGCTCGCCTTCGTAAGTGTCGCGCGAGACGAGGTTGTACTGCGGCTGAAGCGCGGCGTAGCGGGCGAGGCCCTCTCGGTCGGAGAAAGCCAGCGAGGCGGCGAGGCGCTCCGGGCTGATGTTGGACGCCCCGAGCGTGCGGACCTTGCCTGCCTTCACGAGGTCGTCGAGCGCGGTGACGATGTCCTCGACCGGGACGGACTCGTCGTCGAAATGGGTGTAGTAGAGGTCGATGCGGTCGGTGCCCAGCCGTCGCAGGGACTCCTCGGCGGCGGCCTTGATGTTCGCCGGTGCGAGACCCTTGAACCGTGGGTGGTCGCCGACCTTGGTGGCCACGACCACGTCGTCGCGGTTACGGCGGGCGGCGAGCCACTTGCCGATGATGGTCTCGGACTGGCCTGCCTCGTTACCGGGGAAGTGGTACATGTACGCGTCGGCGGTGTCCACGAAGTTGCCGCCCGCGCGGTGGTAGGCGTCGAGAACCGCGAACGATCCCGCTTCGTCGGCTGTCCAGCCGAACACGTTCCCGCCCAGGCACAACGGGGAAACGAGGAGATCGGACGACGCGAGCGGGCGAAGGGTGACCATGACCGGTCCAAGCCCGCGCTTCGTGTCCGCATTCCTCGATCGAAAGGGGATTGCCCGTCTGTCGCGGCAGGGTTGTCCGAAAGTCCCTGTCAGGAGTCCACGCTGCTTCGCTGACCGGCGATGGGCAACCGCAACCGCAGGCGGAAGCCGCCGTCGGGGTCGGCGCCGGTGACCACGGTGCCGCCCAGCAACGCCGCGCGTTCCCGCAGCCCGAGCAGTCCGTGGCGGGCACTGGGCAGCGCCAGCGTCGGCCGGGTCGCCGCGGTGTTGCTGACGGTCACCGTGAGATCGGCGCCGTCGTGCGCGATGTCCACGGTCGCCGTGCTTCCCGGCGCGTGTTTGCGCACATTGGTCAGTGCTTCCTGGATGGTCCGGTAGATCGTGCGCTGGACGGCCGTGTCGATGCCGTCCGGCGCCGTTCCGGTCCGTCGCGTCTCGATCCCGCTCCCGGCGATCAGGCGGTCGAGGTCGGACAGCGTCGGCTGGGGCATCAGCTCGGTGGTGGAACTGCCCGAAGCACGCAGCAGGTTCACCATGTGGCGGAGTTCGTCGAGGGTGTCGACCGACAACCTGCGGACGTTCTCGGCGGTGGCTTTCGCGGCCGGGTCCGCGGTCGAAACGCTGAGCGCGCCCGCCTGCACGGCGATCAGGCTGACCTGATGCGAAACGACGTCGTGCATTTCGCGGGCCAGCTGGGTGCGTTCCTTGGCGAGGACCGCCTGGGCGTCCAGGATCCGTTCGTGTTCGCGGGCCTGCCGGATTTCGTCCAGCCGCAGGGTGAGTTCGCGCTGGGTGTGCACCAGCCTGCCGAGGAAGATCGGCGCGGCCGGGGTGATGACCGCGTAGATGACGGTGAGCACGTCGGTTTCCTCGAACCGCAGATCGAGGCCGGGGAACAGGTAGCCGGCGGTGGCCAGTACGCCGCATCCGACGAGCAGGCCACGGCTCGACCGCAGCAGTGCCACGGAGTAGAGCGCGATGAGCGTCGCGATGACCGAGCCCGAGATCGCGAGGGCGGGCAGGGTGACGGCGAAGACGAAGACTGGCCACCGGCGACGGAGCAGCAGGGTCCCCAGAGCCACCAGCGCGGCGCCGAACGCCAGCGGCTCGGCCCGCCCCAGCCCCGCGTCGATCGCGGCGACGGCGATCAACCCGGCGTCGACGAGCAGCGGGCGCACCCGGTTCACGAGCGGCCGTCGCCGTTGCTCAGCAAACCGGCCTGCTGCGCCACCAGGGCGGCCTGGACGCGGGTGGTGACGCGGAGTTTCGTGAGGATGGCGGACACGTGATCCTTGACCGTGCCGACACTCAGATGGATCCGCGCGGCGATGTCCGCGTTGGACAACCCGTCCGTGATGAGCACGAGCACCGCGCGCTCGCGTTCGGACAGCACGCTGACCTGCGCGGCCGCCGACGAGCCCGCCCCCGACTCGAGATAGCCGTCGACGACGGTGCGCGTGACCTTGGGGGAGAGCACCACGCCACCGGCGGCCAGCGTCCGGACGAAATGCGCGAGCAGGTCGGGGGCGGTGTCCTTGAGCAGGAACCCGGCCGCGCCCGAGCGCAACGCGGTCGCGATGTATTCGTCGGAGTCGAAGGTCGTCAGCATCGCCACGGCCGGCGCTTTCCGCAGGCCACGCAGATGCCGCAGGACGGTGAGCCCGTCGACGTCGGGCATCCGGATGTCGAGCAGCACGACGTCGGGGCCGTGCAGGCCGATCTCCTTGACCGCCTCGGCACCGGTCACGGTCGCGACGACCTCGATGTCGCCCGCGGCCTCCAGGATGAGGCGGAACCCGGAGCGCACCAGCTCCTCGTCGTCGACGACCACCACTCGAATCATGCGCCCAGTCTCGTCGCACCCGGCCGGCGGGCACCACCCGAGGCGGGAAGGCCCGCACCCGCCGATCGGGTGGACGGCGGCAGCCGGTCGGCGGGTTGTTCGGGCCGGGTCGCCGGTGACGGCGTGCCCCCGCGTGCGCCGAGCATGGAAGGCGACGATAGGAGTGAAGCAGTGTCTGGAACAGATCCGAAGATCATCCCTTCGCCGAGCGGGCTGAGCCGACGACGGGTGCTTCTCGGCGCGCTGCCCGTCGCCGCTTTGCTGGCCGTCGGCTGCGGACGGCAGGCCCTCGGGGACGAAGTCGGTCGTAAGAGGCTCGCGCTGGTGTACAACGGTCCGCAGGGCTGCACGGAGTGCGCGCCGACGGTGGCGGCGTTGTTGCGCAAGGCGCCGCAACCGTTCGACGTCAAGTATGTGGGTCCCGGCACCGGGATTCCCCTCACCGCCGCCACGCTGGCCGAGGCGCAGTTGTACGTCCAGCCCGGCGGCGGTGCCGACCTGGAGCGGACCTGGCGGGATCTGCGTGGCTCCGCCCAGGTGGTGCGCGACTGGGTTCAGGCAGGCGGCAGCTACCTCGGCCTGTGCTTCGGCGGCTACCTCGCCGGAAGCGACCCTGGGTTCGGCCTGCTGCCCGGCGACAGCTACGGGTATGCCGGTTCCCCCGGCTCCACCGTCCCCGACGACCGTGACACCGTGCTGGAGGTGACATGGCGGGGCGAGTCCCGGCACATGTACTTCCAGGACGGCCCGGCTTTCCGCCTGAACGGGGGAGCGGACGCGACCGTCCTGGCGACCTACGACAACGGAGCCGCCGCCGTCGTCGTCGCCCCGTACGGCAAGGGCCGGGTCGGTGTCAGCGGACCCCATCCGGAGGCCGACGAGTCCTGGTACGAGGACGCGGGCCTGACCAACCCCGACGGTGTCCGCTTCGACCTCGCCCACGAACTGATCGACACGACGATCGGGCGGCCGTGAAAGTGCGGGTCTGTGCCCTGGACCCCCTCACGGCGGCCGGGATGGTCAGCTATCTCGGGTCCTGTGCGGACATGGAGGTCGTCGACGGCTCGCGGCACGATGAGGCCGACGTCGTCATCGCCGCGTTCGAAAGCCTTTCCGCCGCCGCGATCACGGCATTACGCCGGAGCGCGGGCAAACCGATCGTGCTGATGGTCGACCGGATCAGGGAAAGCGAGCTGCCGGTCGCGGCGGAGTGCCGGGTGGTCGCTCTCCTGCCGCGTGCGGCGGTGGCGGGCAAACAGTTGCCGGACGCCGTCCGGTTCGCCGCGGGCCTGCCGTCGAAACCGCTCGGCACGCTGATCGAGCAAGCCGAGCGATTCGACCGGGATTACCTCAGGACTCCCGAGCCCGCCGCGACTAACCTTTCCGAGCGTGAGACCGAAGTGCTGCGGTTGATGGCCGACGGGCTCGACACGAACGCGATCGCGGCGGCACTGTCCTATTCGGAACGGACGGTGAAGAACATCATCTACGCCATGACTTCCCGGTTGAAGCTGCGGAACCGGTCGCATGCGGTGGCGTACGCCTTGCGGACGGGAGCGATCTGAGGCGGCCGCGATTCCGGGGTCACGCTCGCAGGAGCAGGCTGTCCTTCATGGCGGAGAAGGCGCGCCGGACGTGGTCCGGCAGTTCGCCGGGAGCGCAGTCGGGCAACCATTCGTCCAGCGCGCACCGCCAGGTCGCCACGCAGAATTCGATGAGCATGCGGAGTTCGAGATCGCGTGGGTCGCCGAGCCGTCCCGCGACCTCCGTCTGGATCTCCGCGCAGTGCCGCAGGGAATGGCCGTTCAACGAGGCCGACTGGTCGATCAGCCGGAGCGTCGCGGGGAAGCGCTGGTACCAGTCGTCGTCCATCCGGTCCAAGGTGGTCAGAAGCGCATCGCGGAAAACGTCCACAAGCGACCCGGACTTCCCGGTTTCGTCCAGCGTGACAAGGAAATCGCTCCAGAGAAGCTTGACGGCGGTGAGGGCGACGTCCTCCTTCGAGCGGTAGTTGCGGAAGAAGGTCCGCCTCGACACTTCCACCGCCTCCAGCAGCGCGTCGAGAGGCGTGGCGTCGAAACCGCGCTCGCCGAACAGTGAGATCGCCGTTTCCGCCAGGGCCTGGCGAGTGCGCAGCTTCTTGCGCTCGCGCAGTGTCGCGGGCTCCCCGGAGGTCGTCATGGACCGAAGTCTAGCCGACCCGCCTCGGGCGAGCATATGCTTCAATGGAGCAAACGCCACACTGTGGCACTTTGAGCAGAGGAGACCAGATCGTGCGAGCACTCGTCGTCGACCACGCCGCGAAAGCCCATCTCTCGCTGGCCGACGTGGCCGATCCGGTTCCCGCGCCCGGCGAGGCGCTGGTCCGGGTGGAAGCGGTTTCGCTCAACTACGGCGAGGTCAAGGGCGCCACCGACCCTGGTACTCCGGACGGCGCCCTGATCGGATGGGACGCGGCGGGCGTGGTGGTCGAGGCGGCGGCCGACGGTTCGGGTCCCGCCGCCGGAACCCCGGTGGTCACGCTGGGCGCGACCGCGGGCTGGGCCGAGCTACGGGCGGTCCCGGCCACCCTGCTGGGTACCGTGCCGGACGGTGCGGACCTCGGCGCGGTCAGCACGATCCCCGTCGCCGGCCTGTCGGCGTTGCACGTGTTGCGCCGCCTGGGACCGCTCCTCGGCCGCCGGGTGATGATCACCGGCGCTTCCGGAGGCGTCGGCCGCTACGCTGTGCAGCTCGCGGCCCGCGCGGGCGCCGAAGTCGTCGCGATCAGCGGGAATCCCGCGATGGAGGACGGCCTTCGGGCGCTCGGCGCGCACGAGGTGCACGCCGACCCGGCTCACGTGGACCGGCCGGTGTCCGGGGTGCTGGAGAACGTCGGGGGACAGCAGCTCGTGGACGCTTTCGCCGCTGTCCAGGCCGGGGGCACGGTGGTGAGTGTCGGCCGCTCGTCCGGGGCGGACTCGGTCTTCCCCGCCGAAGCGTTGACACCGACCGACGGACGGCACGACCGGTCGATCCGCACCTTCTTCTTGCTGGCCGACCCGGCCGAAGACTTCTCCGCGGACCTGACCTGGCTCGCCGCCGAGATCGCCGCCGGTCGTCTCGATCCGGGGATCAGCATGCGAGCGGCATGGACCTCCCACGACGAGGCGGCCACGGCGCTGCTCGACCGCCGCCTGCACGGCAAAGCGGTGCTGGACGTCGTCTGAGCTGCTCTATTCGGCCTTGAAATGCGGGTTGTAAATCAGGCCGAGCAGACTGCCGTCGGGAGTGCGGACGATGGCGACCTTGATGCCCCCGCCGACTTCTTTGACTCCGGAATGTGAGGTCGCCCCGGCGGCGAGCAAGGCCTCTTCACTGGCCTCGGCGTCCTCGACTCCCCAGTAGGTGACCGGACCGGCTTCGGGGTCGCCGTCGGGATCGAGCGCGAGTTCGTAGCCGGCGACCGTGTACCCGACGTAGAACGGCTGGTCGAAGTACGGCTCGATGCCCAGCACCGAAGTCCACCACTTCTTGGCGGCCGCGAGATCCGGCGCCGGGTAGACGACGGTGCGAAGGCCGAGGAAATCAACGCTCATCCGAACCCCTCTGAGACAGGCGAAGATCCAAGTCTACGCCGAGTGCCTCGTGAGTGGTGCGGACGATTCTGACGGACTCGTATTTGCTTCCGGCCGTCAGGCGTGGGTGCGTTCGCAAGTCCGTGAAGGCCTCCTTGAGGGACTCTGAGTCCCTCAAGGAGGCCTTCACGGACTTGCCACCGTGGGGCGGAACAGATAGTTGTTCGTGTGCGGGCACACTCTGTCGGTCGGGTGCCAGCCGTTCCGCCAGGCGTACATGGTGTAGCCGCGGCACGTCAGCCAGTCCGCCACGTCATCCGCGGAGTAGTCGTATCGCGCGATATGCCGTGCTTCGATTTCGATGAGCATCGTCGGCCGGAACGTCTCGATGGTTTCCTGCCCGCCTTGCAGTACATGAAGTTCCCCGCCTTCGACGTCGATCTTGACGAAGTCGAGCCGGGTCAGCGCGGCGCTCGCGGCCAGGCCGTCGAGAGTGTCCACGTCCACGACGATGTCGGCGTGGTGCGGGAACTCGGAATTGGAGCCCAGGCCTTGGGTTTTCCAGGCCAGGAAGGAGCGGCTGGTGTCCGGTCCGGTGGTCCGGAACGGTACGCGCATCGTCGCTCGCCCCGGTTCGGCGCCCAGCGCCTTGGCGTGGCGGATCACGTTGGGCCGTTCCCACGCGCCGAGGACGCGGGACCACACCGGATGGGAGAAGGACAACGGTTCGACGCTGTGGACCAGTCCTGCCGGTCCGGCCAGACGGGACAGTGCCTGGCTGTACAGGCCTGCCGCCGAGCCGACGTCCACGCATACGTCGCCGGGCCTGATCAGGCCCGGCAGCGTGTGCAGTTCGGTTTCCAGGTAGGGCGTCCGGCGGGCCAGCAGGGTGGTCACGGCGGTGGTCAGCTTCGATCGGTCCAGGCGGGGCATCGGGTTCCTCTCTTCGGTCACCCCAAGGTGCCTGCCGGAGAACCTCGATACATCCGCCCGGCGACCACATCCGCGGTATCCCGCCGGCGTACGCCCGCGGGAGGACGTGGCGCCTAACGCGGCGGTGTCACCAAGCCCATCTCATAGGCGATGATGACCAGGTGGACGCGGTCGCGGGCGTCGAGCTTGGTGAACAGCCGCGCCACGTGTGCCTTGGCGGTGGCCACGGTGATGTACAGCTCCCCGGCGATCTCGCTGTTGGACCGGCCGAGACCGACCAGCGTCAGTACTTCGCGCTCCCGTCCGGTGATGCCGTCGGCCGACCGGCGCACCGGCGCGGGCTCGGGGCGGCCTGCGAAGTCCGCGATCAGGCGCCTGGTGACGCTCGGCGCAATGAGGGCGTCACCGGCGGCGACCACGCGGATCGCGCCGAGGATGTCGTCCAGCGCCATGTCCTTGACCAGGAAACCACCGGCGCCTGCTCGAAGGGCGCCGTAGACGGATTCGTCATCGTCGAAGGTCGTGAGCACGAGGACGTGTGGCGGGGAAGTCCCGGTGGTGATTCGCCGGGTGGCCTCGATGCCGTCCATCTCCGGCATCCGGATGTCCATCACCACCACGTCCGGGCATGCGGCATGGGCGAGCCGGACGGCTTCGGTGCCTGTCGCGGCCTCGCCGACCACGGTCAGGTCTTCGGTGTCCGCGATGAGCACGCGCAGGCCGCTGCGGATCAGCGGCTGATCGTCGGCGAGCACGACCCGGACCGTCATGGGACGCTCGCCGGGACCGGGATCCGGGCGGCTACCCGGAATCCGGCTTCGGGGCGGGGCCCGGCGGCGAACTCGCCGTTGAGCAGGGCGACCCGCTCGCGCATTCCGGGGATGCCGTAGCCGTCGCCGTGGAGACCGCCACGCCCGTCGTCGGTCACCTCGACGGTCAAGTCCTCGTCCTGCTGGTCGATGAGCACTTCGCACCGGTCGGTGCCGGCGTGCCGGGTCACGTTGGTGATCGCCTCCTGGATGATCCGGTACACGGACAGGTCGATGTCCGGCGGCAGCGGACGTCGAGCACCGCGCCACTCGACGGTCACGCGCACCCCGGCGTCGAGTGACCGCGCGACCAGGTCTTCGAGCTGCGCCAGGCCCAGCGGGGCGGTGCTGGGTCCGTCTTCCGGGCGGCGCAGCGCGCTGAGCATCCGGCGCAGGCCTGCCAGCGTGTCCCGGCTGGTGTTTTCGATGGTGCGCAACGCATCGCGGGCCTGCGCCTGCTGCGTTTCGATGACCCGGCTGCCCATGCCCGCCTGGAAGGCGATGGCGCCGATGCTGTGCGCGATCATGTCGTGCAGCTCCCTGGCGATCCGCAGCCGCTCCGCCTGGACCGCCAGGAGTTCGTCCTGAGCCCGCCGCGCGTCGCGGTACTGCCGCCGCTGGCGGATCGCGGTCCCGATCGCCCAGCCGCTGACGATCGCGAGCACGCACAGAACGGCGGTGGTTCCGAAATCGCCGGGCTGGAGTTCGAAGGCAGCGGCCACCGCGAGCTGGACGGCGAGCGCGAACGCGGCGGCCATGACCGAGGCCTTCAGGCGGTGAGTGGCCGCGATGCAGCCGACGGCGAGGTCGACGGTCACGATCTGGAGATACCGAAGGAATTGGTGCAACCCGGACGCGCTCGCGGGTGGCAGCGGCAGCAGTTCCACCGCCACCATCTCGACGAGCAGGACGCCCAGCGCCACCCACGGTTTCCTGCGCAGGACACCGAACGGCAAGGCCATGGCCAGTACCGGTACGGCGTCGAACGAGCCACGGAGCGTGATCCACGGGAACAGGAGGAGCGGAGACAGTACGAGCCCGGACCAGACGAGGACTGTCCTGGCCTTCGCCGGTCCCCGTGCGGGCGGCGACGGGTGCGGTTCGGCGGGCATGCGCCGATCGTAGCCAGCCGGTTTCCCGCCGGGCATCGGCCGGGGGACGTACGCCGACGGGCTACCCGCCGCCTTGGGCACTGTGATCGGCGGGCCGATGTCGCGCGCTCCTGGAATCGGCACCGTTTTCCGGGTGATCGAAAGCAACCGGCCTGGCCGTAAGAATCTCCTGGTCGTCATCACCGCCCTCGCGACCATGGCGGGCCCGTCGCCTGCGGCGCCTGGCGCGGTGCGGCTGACGCCGCCGCCGGGTATCGCCGCGTGGCTCGCCGACGATCGGCATCTGCCGGATCCCTTACAGGCAGAACCTGTTGCGGTCCAGAGCTTTCTGGCCGCCGTGAGCGCCGCCGGGCAGCGTGAACTGGTGACGCGGTATCCCGGAGTGATAGGCACGTTGGACGGCGCCGCGCCGTCGCTCCGGTATCTGGCGAACCACCAGGGGATGCGTGCGGCCGGGCCGCCGTACCAGGACCAGGAAGGGCAGATCCTGCTGTTCGACCCGCGCGGTAACGGGCGAGTGGCGCAGGTGTTCGGGGATCTGTCCACAGCCGACCGGATAGCCGTCTTGGTACCCGGCGTGGCCACGCGAGCGGACAACTTCTGGACCGGTGTCGGCGGAAAACGCCATCGGGCACCCGCGGTGCAAGCGGCCGATCTGTACGAAGCGGCCGGCAGGCAAGGCCGGTTCGCGGTGATCGCCTGGCTCGGTTACGACACTCCCGCCGGGGTGTCCATCTCCGCGGCACGCGAGGATTCGGCGCGCGCGGGTGCGGTGGCCTTGAAGCGGTTCATCGCCGGGCTCGCCACGATTCGCCCGGAAGCGACGATCGCGTTGCTGGGACACAGCTACGGGTCGACCGTGATCGGTCTGGCCGCCCGCGACCTGCCGGGGCAGGTGACCGATATCGCGGTGTTCGGCAGTCCGGGGATGGGGGTGGACAATGTGATCCGGTTGCGCACCACCGCGCGGGTCTGGGCCGGGCAGTCCACTGAGGACTGGATCCGGTGGGTGCCGGGCGTCCGGTTGTTCGGTCTCGGTCACGGCACGAAGCCCACGGCCCCGGCCTTCGGTGCCCGCGTCTTCGGCACGTCGGATGTGGCCGATCACGACCACTACCTGAGTCCCGGCACCGATTCGCTGGCCAACCTGACGAGTATCGCGCTGACCGGAACCGCTCGTCCGTGAAGGGCCCCTTCGCTACCGGCTGTCGATTCACCAAGCGTGCTCTCTGCGCACTACTCATTCAGGAATTCGAATCGGAAACAGCAGCGCTCGTCGTAGTGTGCGGCGTAAATTACGAAAAACGTAACCGGCTGAGGCCGGGACAAAAGCGCGTGTTACTGGTTTGTTACTCGTTCACGGGTTGTCTCGATCATGTGATGCTCGTAGCGTCCCTAGCGCGATTGGGGGCGGCGCGGGGGGTTCCGGGGTTTTCGCGAAGTGATCATGAATTCCGGGTCATGAAGCATATTCACTCTTTCGTGTTCTCCGATCGTTCGGATCCGAAAAATCGATGCCTGTTCAACGATGGGGAGTGTGTTCGGCATGGAATCGAAAATGGAGACGAAGAGGTTCAGAAGGGGACTGGCGGCGGCGATCATCGCCTCTGCCGGGTTCGTGGGCTTCGGCGTGGCGGCACCCAGTGCGATGGCCTGGCTGCACCCCGGCCCGACCACCCAGCACCCGTCGAGCGGCGGGACCTGGGAGTACGGCTTCTGGAACGTGAAGGTCCGCTCGTACTACACGGTGAACAAGTGCCACGGTTCCTCGGTGAAGCTCAACGGGGACCTGGTGCGCAGTGCCAACACCGCGTCGGGCCGGAAGTCCGTCGCGGAGAAGTACGCGGTCAACACCCCCGGTGCCGACGACGCCTACTACTACCGCACCTGCTGATCCGATGAGCGGCCGTACCCGGCCGTCGCGCGACGGCCGGGTACGGTCACGGGTCTTCGATCGGCGAAATGATCGAGAGGAAGCCGGTGCACAGAAAAGTGGTGGCCGCCGTCTCGGCGGTGCTGTTCGCGTTGCTGGCGGTCGCGGTGACGGTGCTGGCGACGATGCACGACCGGACCTACCCGCGGGAGCTCGGTGCGGAATCCGTCGTCACTCTCGATTTCGTCAATTCCGGCCTGTCCGACGCCGAGGCGATCGCCGGATTGGGGGATTTGAGCGACCGGCTGGGAATCGGCCTCGTCAAACTCGCCCCGGATCTCGGCGGGGATCAGTCGGGCCAGGTTTTCGTGAAGGTGGGATCACGGGGTGACCTGCCCGAGCGGATAAGCCGTTTCGGTGACGAAAGCGGCGCCGAGATCAGAAGCAAAGCGGCACTCGAGCACTCCTATGCGAGCGGGGAGTATCTGGTCACCGGTTCGACCGGCCAGCTGCCCGAGTTCCGGGAATGGCTGACGGCGCGTCAGGTGATCGCCCAGTGGAACGACAACGACCTCGGGACGACGCTGGAACTGGTGCTGCGGCAGGGAAGTTTCGTCATGAGCCTGCTCGCCGCCACCGCGTTGATGGCGTCGCTGGTCCTCTACTGGCTGTCGGTGAAGGCCAGAGGCCGGGCGCTCCGCGTGCTCGGCGGGGTCTCGGCCTCGCGTGTCCAGTACGAGGACCTGGTGGGCTTCCTCGGCTCGATGGTGCTGGCCGCCGTCGTCGTGGACGCGATCGCCGTGGTGTGTGTCGGGATCACCCAGGGCTGGACGTTCGCGCCGCTCTACGCGTCGATCCTGCTGCTGTTCGATGCCATCGTCGTCGGCTTGACGATGCTCTGCGCGCTCGCGATGTCGGTCGCTTCCAGGCCGCGTCCGGCGATGCTCGCCGAACGAGAACCCGCGGTCAGGTCACTGCGCACGGTTTCGGTGGTGCTCAAGGCGCTCATCTTCGTTCTGGTCCTGGCCGCGGTCGCGCCGGCGTACACGGCGTACGTGAACGCCCAGAGCACGGCCAAGCAACAGGCCCAATGGAAGTCCTTGGCCGACCAGGTCGCGCTGTCCTTTCCCGCGGCGATGGGCGAGAACGGCTTCCAGGGGATCATGGGCGCGGTGGGCGACGTGGTCCGCGACGCGGAACAGCGTCGCGATGTCGCGCTTTCCTACACCTGGGACCGGGAGGGACTGGAAGGTCTGGACATCGGATCCTACGACGCCGTGTCGATGGTCAGTGAGGGCTGGCTCCGGCTGATGCTGGACAAGGGAAACGGGTCGTCTTCCCGGTTGGCGCCGCTGGCGCTCGAACAGGTCCCCGAGGGTGCCCGGCAGTTCCTGGGGGAGAACCTGCCGCTGTGGTCGCGTCGTGGCTTGTCCGCCGCCGAGATGACGGGCGCGGTCTCCTTCCTGCATTTCTCGGAATCGGCGCAGCTGCCGCTGGCCCTGGCAGGGAACGGCCAGCTGGTGTTCCCGAAGGACGCGGTCATCGCGGTCGTCCCGGATCTGCACGGCCTGCTCAACGACGACTTCCTCGCTTCCGCCGCGTCCAGCCGGAATCTGGTGTTCACCGGGCTCGGCCCGACCCAGGCTTTGCTCGTGCAGCACGGGCTGCAGTACAAGGCGAACGTGAAGTACGCGGCCGAAGAAGGGATCCTGCTCGCTCAGTTCACCGCGTACTTCGCCTGGCTTCAAAGTGTTTCGCTGATCGCCCTCCTGGTGGCGCTGGTGGTCTCGTCCCTCATCGCGGCGTTCATCGTGGCGGTGCTGCGGGCTCGCCGGGACTTCCCGCTGCGGCTTTCGGGACAACGCTGGCCGGAGATACTGGCCGGGCGGGTCGCTCCGGAATGGCTCGTCGGCGCGGCGCTGGCCTTCATGGTCATCCTGCTTCGCGGCGGTGAAGGTGCCTTGGTCGCGGCGATCGCGGCGATCCTGTGCCTGCTCGCGTCACCGGTCGCGCATCTGCTGGCGACTCGCTGGACCTTCGCCGAAGTCCGGCGGCGCTCACTGTAGACGGGAGATTTCCATGGAAGTACAAGCGAACGGCGTCTCCGTGGTCATCGACGGGCGGGAGATCGTGCACGACGTTTCGCTGACCTGCGGCCAGGGATCCCTGACGGCCTTGGTCGGCCCGAGTGGCTGCGGTAAGACGACGTTGCTGCACTGCCTGGGTTTGCTGCAACGGCCCACTTCGGGACGGGTGTCGGTGGACGGGGTCGACACCACCGGCTGGAAGGCGAGGGAACGGCGACGGTTCTGGAAGGAGTCCGGTGCTTTCGTCCTGCAGGATTACGGCGTGATGGAAGAGGAGTCCGTCGCCTTCAACGTGGTCATGAAGTCGACCGTCTTCGGCTCGCGCGTGGTGGGAGACGAGAAGAAGCTGAACTCCGTTCTCGAACTGACCGGGCTGACCGGCCGTGCGGGTGAACGGGCCTCACACCTCAGCGGGGGCGAGAAACAGCGGCTCTCCATCGCGCGAGCCCTCTACAAGGACGCGCGGGCGGTCTTCGTCGACGAGCCGACGGCATCGCTCGACGAAGACAACAGGACGCGGGTCATCGAACTGCTCGTGGGCCTGGCCCGCCGCGGTTGCGCGGTCATCGTGGCGACCCACGACGACGAGATGATGAGGGCGTGCGACGTCCGGTATCCGGTCGGCGGGTCGGCCCGGCGGGCGGTCGAGGTCCGGCGTTCCCGGCAGTGAGCCCGTCGGCGCCGGTCAGCGCCGCCCGGCGGCCAGGATGACGAGGAACTGACCGCCGCCCGGCTCGACGGCGGCGGTCACCGGAAGCCCCGGTACCAGCCGGGAGAACCGGTCCACCAGCCAATCCGCCGCTTCCCGTGCGTCCTGCTCGGTCGGACAGCGGGCCACCATCTCGCGGCCGCCCTTGCGCTCCAGCCTGCCTGCGACGGTGATCAGCGGCGCGGGTTCGACCACGTGCAGGCGGTCGGGCCAGGCGATGACCACTTTGACCGCGCCCTTGCGGGTGTTGCACCCGCGGTGCGCGAGCCGCTCGGAGATCTTGGCCTTCCGGTCGGCGGTGCGGCTGTCGACGCTGGGCCCTCGCGGGTCGTTCACCGACATGTCGGGGTCGACCTGTTCGTCGCACACCCAGCATCGCCAGCTGTCGCGCTCGGCCACATCATCGAGGAGACTCACCAGGGCAAACTAGCCTGCCCGGCCCCCGCGTCACGCACCGGACCGGACAGCGCCCCCTCGCTCAGGTTTTCACGGTGGTCCAGTCCAGTTGGACATTCCCGCTCGGCCGAACCGGTCAGCGGACGCCTCGCAGCTCCGAAAGTGTTGTGACAGCGCGATTTGCGGCTTTACGATGCTTGGGGAATGTGAGAGGCAAGGGAGTGGAATTCCAGGTTCTCGGGTCCGTCACGGTGCGGGCGGGCGGGCAGGTGTTCGCGGTCGGTGAGCCGCGTCAGCAGCATGTTCTGGCGGTGTTGCTGCTCGAGGCCGGGCGGACCGTCGGCCTCGACACCCTGGTGAGCCGGGTCTGGGGTGAGTCGCCGCCGAAGCAGGCCCGCCGTTCACTGCAGGCGCACATCACACGCATCCGGCGGGTGCTCGAGCAGGCCGAGCCGGGGAGCTCGTGGCTCGCGCGGGACGCCGGTGGCTACCGGCTGGACATCAGCCCCGACCAGGTCGACGTGTTCCGCTTCCGGAACGCGTTGCGGGACGGCGCCACCGACCGCGAAGCCTTGACCGCGGCACTGGATCTGTGGCGGGGCGAGCCTTTGGCGGGACTTCCCGGCGAGTGGGCCGAGCGCGTCCGCCGCACACTGGGCCAGGAACACGAGGCCGCCGTGGTGGCCTGGGCGGTGGCCGAGATCCGCGCAGGCCAGGCGGCCGCAACAATCATCCCGCTGACCGAACTGGTCGAGGAGCATCCACTGCACGAGGGTGCCGCCGCCGTGCTGATGCGCGCGTTGTACGCGGTGGCCAGGACGGCCGACGCTCTCGCCGTGCACGAACGGACCCGCCGTGCCTTGCGCGACGAACTCGGCGTCGATCCCGGTCCGGAACTGGCCGCGGTCCACGAGGCCGTGCTGCGCCACGATCTGCCGCCGGGGGAGCAGGGCCCGCCCGCGGTGCCCGCGCAGCTGCCTGCCGCGGTCGCCGAGTTCACCGGCAGGGCCGACGAAACCGCCGAGCTCGACCGGCTGGCGGCCAGGGCAGGCGACGAACCGGTGATCGCCTGCCTGACCGGTACGGCCGGGGCGGGAAAGACGGCGACGGTCGTGCAGTGGGGCCATCGGATGCGCGACCGGTTCCCGGACGGTCAGCTTTACCTGGACCTGCGCGGCTACGCACCGGAGAAGCCGGTGTCGCCCGACGACGCGCTCGGAGCGTTCCTGACCGCGTTGCTGCCCGTCGGCGCGGAGGTTCCGCTCGGTGCGACCGAACGCGCCGCGCGGTTTCGCACCGCGCTCGACGGCAGGCGGATGCTCGTGGTGCTGGACAACGCGGCGTCCGTCGAGCAGGTCCGCATGCTGCTGCCCGGCACCGGTGGCTGCGCCGTCGTGGTGACCAGCCGTGACGCGCTCCCCGGTCTCGTGGCGCTGCACGGCGCGCACCGGGTCACCGTGGACCAGCTTCCGGTCGCCGACGCGGTCACCCTGCTCCGGCGGCTGATCGGACGGCGGGTGGACGCCGAACCAGGGGCGGCCGCCGAGCTCGCCGAGCGGTGTGTGCGGCTGCCGCTGACCCTGCGCCTCGCCGCCGAACTCGCGGTGTCCCGGCCCGCGGTCCCGCTGTCCCGGCTGGCCGCCGAACTGGGCGCGGCCCAGCGCACCCTCGACGTGCTGAGCAGCGGAGAAGACCAGCGGGCCGCCATCCGGGCGGTGTTCTCCTGGTCCCTGCGGCAGCTGAGCGACCAGGCCACCGACGCCTTCGCCGCGCTCGGCCGCCACCCAGTCCCGACCTTCGACGTCCACGGCCTGGCCGCGCTCGCCGGTCAACCGCTCGAGACGGCGCAGGTCCTGCTGAACACCCTCGTCCGCGCGCACCTGGTGCACCCGGCGGGCGTCGACCGGTATCTCATGCACGACCTGCTCAAGGCCTACGCGAGGGAAACCGGGAGCATCGACGAGAGTGCCGCGCTCGACCGGGTCTACGCCTACTACCTCGCCACCATCGCCGCGGCGATGGACCGGCTCTACCCCGGCGAAGCCCACCGCAGACCGGCGGTCCCCGCCGTGGCGAGCCCGGTGCCCGGATTCGACGGCACCGACGGCGCGCGGGACTGGCTGGACGCCGAACTCGCCATGATGCCCGGCCTGTCCGCGCACGCGGCGGCACACGGCAGGCCGGAGACCTCGGTGACGCTGTCCCGGTTGCTGTTCCGCTATCTCGACGGGCGTAACGAGACCGTCGCCATCTCCATCCACGACCAAGCGCACGCCGCCGCCCACACCACCGGCGACCGCGCCGGCGAGGCCACCGCCCTGCACGCACTCGGCGGCGTCCATCTCCAGGCAGGGCGGGCCGACGCGGCCGTCGCGCATCTGCGTGCGGCGTCCGCTCTCTTCAAGGAGATCGGCGATCTGTCGTCGCAGGGCCGGGCCGTGGCCGCCGTCGGCATGGTCGAAGAACGCGCCGGACACTACCGGCCCGCCATCGACCACTACAGCCGGGCGCTGGCCCTGTTCCGCCATGACACCGACCTGGTCGCCCAGGCGCACGTCCTGACCAGGCTCGGCACCACCGAAGCCCGCATCGGCCACGCCGCCGCGGTGACCAACCTCGACCACGCGATGGCACTGCACCGGCAGGCGGGCCACCCTTTCGGCCAGGCATGGGCCAAACTCGGCCTCGCCGAGATCGCCATCACCCGCGACCACCTGAGCGACGCTCTCGCCCTGCACACCGAAGCTGTGGAACTGTTCCGCACCGTCGGCCACCGCGGAAGCGAAGCCTGGGGAATCGACGGCCTCGGCCGGACCCACACCCTCCGCGGCCACCCCGACAGAGCGGCCGAACACCACCGCCGCGCCCTCGACCTGTTCGTCGCGCACGGCGACCGCGACGGCGAAACCTGGGCACTCAACGGACTCGGCGAAGCATGCCGCGCTGACGGCGCTCCCGCTTCCGCCCGCGCGCATCACACCGCCGCGCTGGACCTGGCCGACCGAACCGGCGCGCAGGAACAGGCGGCCCGCGCCCACCACGGTCTCGCCAGGGCCGCCGCGGACACGGGCGATCTCCGCACCGCACGCCGTCATTACGACCGCGCCACCACGCTCTACCGCGACCTCACCCTGCCCGCGGCCGACGTGATCGAGAAGGAACTGGCAGACCTGCGCTGAACCGGAAAGACGGCTCGGGCACGTGGTGTGCCCGAGCCGTCTTCCCCGACCGTGCCCGGATCAGCCGTGCAGCGGTCCTCCGAACGCGAAGAACGCCGTGAAGCCGCCGACGAAGTTGGTCTGGATCCGGCTGTACAACCGGTTGTCGGTGCCCCGCACGATGAACTGGTCGGCCACCGTCCGCACGTTCACCGCTGTTCCGCCACTCGCGGCGGGGTTGCCGAACGACTTGCCGCCGAGGTCGATGTATCCGCCGAACCGGGTCGACCCCGGCGGGCGCCGGTTCAGGTAGATGCGGAGGTTGGTGCCCCGGTGGTAGAACTGCAGCCCGTTGTCCTTGGCGACGGAGACGGCGATGTCGCTGGTGGCGATACCGCCAAGGCTGACCCAGCCGGGGCTGTCGAAGTTCCAGGTGAAGATGGTGTTGCTGCCCGATTGACGGGTGAACACCTCGTTGCCCCGGAAGGTGAACATGGCGCCCTCGTTGACGAGCGTCGGGTTGCCGGTCGTGAACAGGTCACCGAGCTGTGTCCAGCCGGGGATCGACCCGGTGGTGTTGTCGATGACTGTCGAGTACAACCGGTTGACCACCCCGCGCACCACGAGCCGGATACTGACGTCGAGGCCCGGCGAATCGATGACCGCCGCCGAAAGCTCGCTGGTGGCGAAGAGGCCTAGATCGGACCAGCCCTGCGGCGCGCCCTGGACGAGCAGGTTGGTGAAGACCCGCCCGGTGTCCAGGTCGCGGGCGAAGATCCGGATCATCGGCAGCCGGGAACCCCTGGTGGGGATCTTGACCGCGGTGACCTCGCTCGAGATCCGGAGTCCGGGAATGACCTGGAAACCGGTCGGGACGTTGTACGAGACGATCAGGCTGGTGATCGCCTGGTTGTCGGTGTTCCTGGCGAAGATCTGCGCGCCTTCGGGTGCGGTCACCCCGGTCGGGTCACCGATGATCTGCTGGCCGAGGGAACGGAAGTCCTCGTAGCCGTTGGTGCTGGGTAATCCCCGGCTGTACAGGATGGACCTGTCCAGCCCGCGGGAGACCATGAACAGTCCCGACGGGTCGATCACCGGCGTGCTGTTGAAGGTGACGTCCGGGCCCAGCGGTTCCGCGTCGGCGGCGGCCGTGCCCGGCGCCGCGATCCCGGCCAGCGCGGCCATGGTCACCCCTGCCAGGGCGTTGACCAGTATCCGGCGCCGGTTCGGCGGCCTGGCCGCGGAACCGGCGCCGTGTCTCCTGCGTATCGCGATCATGTGTCCTCCGTAAGGGGGTTCGACTTGATCGCGACGCTAGGAGCACCCTCTTGCGGGAATGTTGTGGAACCGCAGTGGCCGACTCGGACGGCCCTAGTGCGAGCGCAACACCCAGACGTCGCCGCTGTTCACCGCGACGAGGTCCGCGTCGCCGTCGCCGTCCACATCGGCCGCGAGGGTCTCTTTCGTGCCGAAGAAGGCGCCCGCGTACCACAGTTCCGGCGGGGAATAGCCTGTACGGGCGGAGCGCATCACCCGTACGTCGGTGTCGTTGACGGCGATGAGGTCCGCGTCGCCGTCGGCGTCGATGTCCGCGGTGAGGGTCTTCTTACTGCCGTGGAAAGATGTTTTCGACCACGACGCCGGGGCGTCGAACCACTTGTTCGCGGTGCCGGGCACCACTCTCGTGCCGCCCTGGTCGACGAGGATGAAATCGGCCTTTCCGTCGCCGGTCGCGTCCGCCGCCAGCGTCGCCTTCTCGCCGCGGATGTCCGGGCCCCACGCCTCCAGCGGCAGCGACTTGGTGCCGTCCGACCTCGCCGCCAGCGTGATCCCGGCGAACAGGCCGATGACGTCGGTGTCCCCGTCGCCGTCCACGTCCGCCGCCAGGTTCCCGTAATCACCGGCGATGCGGTTCTCCAGCCAGTGCGCGGGCTTCGCGAAGGTTTCCACGCCGGAGCCGTCGACGGTCGACCTCGCCACGAAGATGCCCTGCCGTGTCGAACCCGTGGGCAGCCGGACCGCGACGGCGTCGGCCCGGCCGTCTTTGTCCACGTCGCCGACGAGGTTGAACCTGCCGTTGAAGGGACCACCCGGTCCCCAGTTCTGCTGCGGCTTGAAGGCGGAACCGGTCGACCGCAGCACATGACATCCGACCAGATATTCGTTGTAACTGACCAGGTCGGCCTTGCCGTCGCCGTCGACGTCTCCCGCCATGACCGCGACCTGTGCCGTGAACGGGCCTGCCGACCACCGTTCCGGCACGCCGGAGGCCTTCGCCGGTGGCGTGAGTGTCAGGATGAGCAGACCGGTCACGCCTGCGATAACCAAAGCACGCATCACGTCCCCTTCGTGTCGGCTTGCAGTACTCAAGTCGCGACGATCGGGGAACTGTTAGCACCGAAGCGCATACCGGTTTCCCTGGCAGCGCAAGGATTATGGGTGAAACGGACTATGCGGCACTCAGACCGGACAGCGTCGGGCCCGGAGAGACCGGCCGGGCCCGACGTGGGGCTCGGTCAGCTCCCGAAATATCCCTTGAACAGGATCTCGCTGATCTTGGTGGTGGTCTCCTGGCCGGTTTCGTAGCCGTTCTGGATGACCTTGGTGTTGTTCATCAGTGCGAGGGTGTATCGCTCGTGCCGCCCGACGAAGCCGACCGAGTTCATGATCCAGGAGCCGTCGTCGTTGTCGTCGGACCAGCCGTCCTTGTTCCCCGGTCGCGCGGCGGGCCCGGCGCCCCAGACCCCCCACTGCTGGTTGACGTCGACGGTGCGCATCTCGCCGACGATGTAGTCGCGGTGCTGACGGGGCAGCTTGGTCAGGACGTAGTTGACCAGCCGGTCCAGGTCGTTCGCCGTGGTCAGGATCCAGCCCCAGTGATGCGGGTGCTGGTCGGTGAACCGCATGTCGGTCATCCCGTACGACGGGAACCGCTTGGCGAACTCGGCCTCCCCGCCGTACCGGGTCCACAGGGTGTGGGCGGCGGCGTCGTCGCTGGAGTTGAGCATCCGGTGGATCAGGTCCCGGTCCTCGGCGGTGAGCTGGACGGCCCCGGAATCGTTGCGCAGCAACAGGTCGACGACCATGGCCAGCTTCGGGGTGGAACAGGCCCAGATGAGGCTACCGGCGGCGGCGCTCCGGTAGACGGCACCGGTCCACCGATCCCGAAGGACGATCCCGGTGTCACCGGGCCTGCTGTCGGCGTAGGCCTGGGCGCGCGCGATGCGTGCCTGGAGTTCCCGGTCGAAGCGGGGCGTCGCACCGGCGGGCGTGGCTGGTGTCAACGTGAGAACCGCCAGTATCGCGGTCAGGATGACGAAAAGTCTCTTCATGTGCTCCCCAGGTTTCGGTATCGGTACTTCTCGAGCTTGAAGGCGTTCACCGGTATCGGAGGTTGCCACAACCTGGCGAACAGTGACGGCGGTCACATTGAGATGCTCTCCGGCTGCTGTGACTGTCCACTATGGACTAGGATTCTGGGATCCACGCGAGCTGAGCCGACTTTCGGCGCCTGCGGGAGAGCGCCAGAGTTCGCCGGTCTTGTCGGTTGCCTTCAGCAGTTCGTCCTGGCGTGGGGCGGCAGGCCAGATCTGGATCAAGTGGTTCTCGCGGAGGTCGTCCGGCCCGCGGTCTTCGCCGGCGTCGCGGTGGCGCACCGAATCCCGCACCCGAAAGCTGTTCTCCGGAGCCGGTGGCAGCGTGACAGGGATGTCGGCGGCGATGTCGGTTTCGGTTCCGCAGACCCCGATCCGAGCGGTGGGCCAGGTGACGGATACTTCGGCCACGTCCTGCCAGGGAACGAGGTCAGGTTCGGGACGACCACTCCAGACCTCGGTGGTGACGGTGATGTCGCCGAAGTGGACGCCGCAGGTGACCGCGACGAAGCCAGGAGCTACGGCGAGCAATCCCGTGCTGTCAGGGGAAGGGAGTGCACCGACGTGACAGAGGGGGCTCCGCGGATCGTTGCGGTCTCCGAGGGAGAAGCCGTTGTCCTCGATGGGCAGACTGCTCGTGGTGCGGTGGAGCATCGTGGCAGGCATCGGTCTCCTTCCAACGCCGAGCATTCAGTCGTGACGACCTCGGCGGGCAGTTCACGGTGAAGCGCCCCTCAGCCGCCGATCCGTGACGAGGGGTGGATAGGCGCGCCTGATTCGTAGAGTTCCAGGGGGAGGGTGCTGATCGTCCGGGTCTTGGGGTCGAGGTGGCGGCAGGAGATGCCGGGTACGTGGATCCACTGGCCGGCGATCGACGATCCGGACGGCCGCCGCAGGGTGGAACTGAAGGCGAATCGCAGATGCTCGGGCATGTCGCAGGCCTCGTACTCGGTGGCGTTCTGGTAGCGCAGCACCGACTCGACCTGGTCGCGGATGATCGGCCCGGAGGCGAGTTCCGCGGTGTAGGAGATGGTGCCCTGTTCATTCCGGCCGTCGGATATCCCGGTGCCACGGAATTTGATGTCGCGCAGGACGTAGTCGTAACCCTCGCCGAGGTAGGTGACCGTACAGGTCGCCGTGGTGGTGCGGCGGGCATCGAAGGCAGGGCAAGACGAGCGTGCTCCGGGGTCGACGCGATGGGCGAAGTCGGTCACCTTCTGCAGCGCTTCCCAGGCGAGCCGCTCTCGCAGAGGCGCGGAGTCCTCGGGCTTGGGCGGGAGGCCGCTCAGATCGGGCTTGGGGTAATCCGCCGGGATTTTGCCTTGGCGCAGCGACGAAAGGTCGACCGACGGCGTCGTGCTCGTGGGTGCCGTGCTCGCCGGAGACGACGATGGAGCAGGCGGAGCGGCGGACGGGGGAACGGGACTGCTGCAGGCGGTCGCGAACAGGAGCAGCGCTGCCGAGGGCCAGACACCGGCCGAGCGCGAATTCCGGCGGCCGACGGCCGCGGTTTCCAGTCCGGCACGAGTCACGCCGGTCATCTCCGATCTCGTCAGTCCGATGCCGGGGTCACCCGACCCGATCGGGCATGAAACTAGCATGGGAAAACAGTCAGGTCGGGCGTTTGTCGCGAAGGCGGCCCGCACATTCGCCGTTTGGCGCGCGGGTGCCGTATCGCCGTAGGGTGGTCTTGCCGTCCAATCGACCACGAGGTGAAGAAATGTTCTGGACCATTCTCGGCTGGATTCTGTTCGGCCTGATCGCCGGGTTCATCGCGCGGGCCCTGGTGCCGGGCAAGGACGACATCGGCGTGCTGCGGACGATCGTGCTGGGCGTGGTCGGGTCGGTCGTGGGAGGCCTGTTGTTCGGCCTGCTCACGGTCGGATTCCGGGGCTTTCAGCCCGCGGGGTGGATCGGTTCGGTCATCGGCGCGGTGATCGTCCTGGTCATCTACAACAAGGTGACCGGCCGCAAGAGCCGCCCTCGAGCCTGACCTGGCATGATCGACTCATGCGCGTCCTGTCGGAGAGTGAGCTCGGTTCCGTACTGGCGCGCGTGCCCGCGCCGCAGCCGCGGGTGGTGGTGAGCGGGAACTTCGCCACACCGATGCAGGCGCTGAAGGTGCTGGACTCGGCGCTGGCGGAGTACCGGTTGTTCGCGTTGAACGCGCAGGCCGGAATGCCGGACCGCGAGGGTGTGCTGCTGGAGACGCCGTTCGTGGGTGCGGGGATGCGCGGTCGTGCCGGTCTGCGGTACTTCCCGTCCCGGCTGTCGCTGGTGCCGCAGCTGCTCAAGCACGCGCTGCCGCCGGACGTCGTCCTGCTGCACACGTCGGTTCCGGTCGACGGCGTGGTGTCGCTGGGTACGGAGGTGAACATCCTGCCCGCGGCCGTCGAGGCGGTGCGGGCCCGCGGGGGCCTGGTCATCGCGCAGCTGAACCCGGAGATGCCGTTCACCTACGGCGACGGCGTCCTGCCGGTCGGAGACATCGACTACGCCCTTGAAGTGGCCGAGCCGCTCCTGTCGCCGGTCCCGCGGCCGGTGGGGGACACAGCGCGGACCATCGGCGAGCGGGTGGCCGGACTGGTCGCGGACGGCGCGACGCTGCAACTGGGCATCGGCGGGATCCCGGACGCGACCCTGGCGGCGGTGACCGGCAGGCGCGGGCTCGCGATCTGGTCGGAGATGTTCAGCGACGGCGTGCTCGCGCTCGACCGCGCCGGGGCCCTGGATCCGGCGGAACCGGTGACGGCGTCGTTCGTGTTCGGCAGCGCCGAGCTGTACCAGTGGCTCGACCGCAACCCGCGGATCCGTTTGCTGCGCACGGAAAAGACGAACGACCCCGCGGTGATCGCGCGTCAGCGTGGTCTGGTCTCGGTGAACAGTGCCCTCGAGGTGGACCTGTTCGCGCAGGCCAACGCGAGTCGGGTGCGAGGGGCGATCTACTCGGGATTCGGCGGGCAGACCGACTTCGTGGTCGGGGCGTTGCATTCACCCGGCGGCCGGGCGATCATCGCGCTGCCCTCCTGGCATCCGAAAGCCGACGTCTCGACGGTCGTACCCCGGCTGGCCGGGCCGGTCACGTCGTTCCAGCACAGTTTCCTGGTCAGCGAACACGGCGCCGCGACCATCTGGGGCAACGACGCCAGCGAGCAGGCGCAGCAGATCGTCGACCACGTCGCGCATCCGGCCGTCCGGGATGAACTCGTGACGCTGGGCAGGGAGCTGGGGTTCACGCTTTCGTAGGGCCGGACAGGTCCGCGTCATCCGGTCGGGAGCCCCAGGTCGCGTCGTTCGAGATCCGAACGCAGGGCGGCGAGGATCGGGGCAAGGGCCGTCAGCTCCTCGGCTGCGACGACCCCGCCGAGGGTCTCCTGGATCGCCGCCCGCCAAACAGGCTCCGCCCGTGACAAGACCGACTCGCCCGCCGCGGTCAGCGCGAGCAGGGACGAGCGCCGGTTCGCCGGATTCGGGCGACGCTTCAGCCAGCCCTCCTTCTCCAAACGGTCGACGATCTTGCTGGTCGTTCCGACGCCGATCGCGAAGGCGGAAGCGAGATCCGCGACGCGCGCGTCCGGGTGGTCGCGGACGTGGCGCAGCAGTTCGAAGTGCCCGGCTCCGATACCGGTCTCCGTCTTCAGGCGCTCGGCGACAGCGTTGTAGAGCCGCGTCTCCGCGCGGACGAGGTCGGTGAACACCGTGTCGAGGTCCGCATGACCTTCCTTCGAAGTATCTGCCATGGCATATACTGTAGTGGCAGCAACTTCGAAACGGAAGGTAAAGACGATGTCGACAGTCCAGCGCGACCAACTCGATGCGCAGCTACGCGGCGCCGCGGCCGGGTCAGAGCAGTCCGTCGGGGAGATGCGCGAAAACTTCGCGCAGATGATGAACGCGCTGCCGGTGCCCGAAGGCGTCCGCGTGCACGAGACTTCGCTGGGCGGACGCCCCGCGCTGCAGGTCGGTCCTGAAGTCGCGGCCAATTCCGGGACCCTGCTCTACCTTCACGGCGGGTCACATGTGGTCGGCTCTCCCCGGACGGCCCTCGGCCTCACCGCTGGCCTGGTGGTCAGGACCGGGATCGCCGCTGTCTCCCTTGACTACCGGCTGGCCCCGGAGCACCCGTTCCCGGCGGACGTCCAGGACGTGGTCTCGGCCTACCGGGATCTCCTCGACCAGGGGTGCGCTCCCGAGTCGATCGCCTTCGCCGGGGACTCCGCCGGCGGTGGGCTGACGATCACGGGCGCACTCGCGGCGCGCGACGCGGGGCTTCCCATGCCTGCGGCGATCGTCGCGTTCTCGCCAGGTGTGGACGCGACACGTACCGGTGAGAGCATGGTGACCAAGGCGGATGCGGATCCCTTGCTCGACAGGGCGTACCTCGACCTGATGAGCGGCTTCTACATCGTCGATCAGGACCGCCGTGACCCCTTGCTCAGCCCGGCGGTGTCAGCCGATCTGACCGGCCTGCCGCCCATGCTGGTGCAGGTCGGCACGAACGAGATGCTCCTCGACGACGCACGTCGGCTCGCTCTGCGCGCCTCCGACGCGGAGGTCGACGTCATCCTCGACATCACCGCGAAGGTGCCGCACGTGTTCCAGTCGTTCACCGGCATCCTCGACGAGGCAGGCGAAGCTCTTGACCGGGCCGCGCTCTTCCTTCGTCAGCGCGTCCGCGGCTGACCGCTGTTCGACGGGCTGAGGCTCGCAGTACAGCTTTTCGACGAGAGTTCGTTGCTGCGGCCCACCGAGCACGCGCAGCGACTCAAGAAGACCAGCGCCTGGGCCAGGTGCGGCCGATACGGGCTGGCGTAAAGCAGGAACATCGCGCAGCCGGACGTCGAAGACCGGGTCGGCCGGCATTTCGTGCACCAGTAACGGAAGCATCGGATCGTTCGACACGGGAGCGTCGCCGGCGGCGGCACTCGCCGTCCAGTGAGGGGAGTGACGGCCGCGCGCACGCTACGGTGAACCGGTCGGCGTCGTTCGAACCGGGAGTCGTTCATGCCAGATCCGATCTTGATCTCGATCTCCGCCGCGCTCGCGGCCAAGGCCGCAGTTGGCCTTTACGACCTGGTGAAGCGGAAGTTCGCCAAGGAACCGGCGGCCGACGCGGCGCTCGAGGCGGCAGTGACCACCCCCTCGGCACCTGGTGTGGTCCAGGTACTGGCCGAACGCTTGGGCCTGGCCGAGCGGGACGATCCCGAGTTCAGCGCGAGGCTGCGCGCCGAATGGGCGAAGGTGTCGACAGCCCAGAAGGCCGAGGACGCGAAAGTGATCAACCAGATTTCCGGCGATGTCGGCGGGAAAGTCCTGCAGGCGGGCGACATCCACGGGAACGTCACGTTCTAGGATGGCCGAGTTGCACAACGAGATCACGAACTCGCAGATCCACGGCTCGGCCTACCAGATCGGCAACGCCGAGAACGTGCACATCACCGCTCCGCCCGAGCCGAGGATCCATCCGCCGCTGGAGTCCTGGGAAGCTCGTTCCGAGCTGACGCCCGCCCTGAGGGATCTCCTGGACGCGCAGCGGGAGGCGACCGAGTCGCTGCCGTACGAGCTGCTGGGGGTGAAACAGCCTGAGCTGACCAAAGTCTACGTACGGCAACACGTTCGCCCGCAGGTTGTGGAACGTCAGTCGGACAAGGACGCGGACCGCAAAGCCGTCGAAGAACGAACTCCCCGTGCCGTAAGCGAAAACCGCGAGCGCCCGATCACCGTCACCAAAGCTCTCGACCGGGGAGGGCACCTGGTCATCACGGGCGAACCCGGAGCGGGCAAGTCGACCCTCGGCCATATGTACGTGCAACGGATCTCGGAGCTCTGGCTCGCGGGCGACGGCACTCGCCCGCCACTGTCCGAGCCGGTGCTGGCCATCCGTGTTCCGGCGCGCGCGTTGGCGACAGGGGGTTCGTGGAGTGAACGAATGGCCGACGGGGTGCAGGAGGCGTGCGAGTACCGCCTCGCCTCGAAGCCCAAGGCCGAACTGTTCGCGCAGCGCGCCCTGGGCGCGCGATGGCTGGTGTTCATCGACGGGCTCGACGAGATAGCGGAAATCGACACTCGCCGGAAGGTGATCAAGGCGATCGCCTATCAGATGCGGCGGAGTGCCGACCATCGGCTGGTGGTCACCACGAGGCCGCTGCCGGACGCCGAACTGCAGGACCTCGAGCAGCCAGGGGTCGACCTCTACTCGATCCAGCCCTTCGGTCCGGACGAGTTGAGCAGGTTCGCCGATGCGTGGTTTCGTGCGCAAGATCCGATAAGCGCGCATGATCGAGCAACCGAGTTCATTCGCCAGGTCCATGACGGCCGTCTTCGTGAACTGGTCCGTAATCCGCTTCTCGCCACGATCGCGGCGATCGCGGACACCCTGGAACCCGAACGGAAACTGCCCAACAACCGGGCCGGTCTGTACAAGCGGTTCATGGAATACCTGCTCGACGGCAATGCCAGATGGCGGAAAACGATCGCGGACCTCCGTCGATCGCAGAACGTATCCGTGGCACGTCTGCGGCTGGTCGAATGGACCGACGAGCACCGCGTCACGATCATCGAACATCTCGCGGTGCAGCGAATGGAGACCGACGGCAGGCTGTTCGAGGCGGCTTGTGCCTGGGTCGCCGAAGAATACAAGGACGCGGCCTGCCCTGACGGGTGGCGTGACGATCTCTGGGAGTTGCTCGCGGGGAGCGGTGTGTTCGTCCGTGCGCGCGAGGATCTGCGTTTCCTGCATCACTCGTTCTCGGAATTTCTGGCCGCGCGGCGGAAATCAGAGGAGATCTCCCCGGACTTTCCCGATCTGGATGCGTGGATCGCTCGTGGCCTGAGACCGGCGACCCAGGCTTTCGTCCTGTTCACTTTCGTGTTGTGGGCCCGGCGTGACAGTCATGATCTCGGCAAGGTGTTCCGTCGGCTGCTCGACGGCGACATCAACCGGGTTCTACTGGCCGGTCGGCTCCTCGCCGAGCACACGCCAGCCGACAACGATCTCGTCGGCTCGACGGTGAACCGCCTGGTCGAGCTGATTCTCTGCGCCGGAACCCAGGACGCCAACTGGGAGATGGCAAGGAGGGCAGGGAAGGTGCTCACCCTGCTCGGCTCGGACGTCGTCGGTGCCGCGGTGATCGAGCGGCTCGTCCGGCTCCGTGACCAGCCCGAAGTGGCGGCCGCTACTCGCGTCGAATGCGCTTTGGTCCTCGGTCACTTCAGTGATCCAGTCGAGGCCGCCGAGTGGTTGGAGCAGCGCGCCACCACCGATGAACTGTCGTCGCTCGAGCATATCGTCGATGGAATGATCGATTTCCTGCCGGATGGTGCTGACAGAGCCGAACGACTGCTTGTGCGCTTGGGAGGAAACGCAGGCGACGATTACGTGGTGACGCTGACTGTGGCGGCGGGGCTCCTGTCGATCGGTCGAAGCGGTGCGGCCGCGCCGCTTGTCCGAGACCTGGCAGCTCGTTTGCGAAGAGACTCTGGGGCGAGCGACAGCCCAGTGATGCCGACACGTGCCACGCATCATGCCGGGCCTGTGCGGATTCTTCAGTCACTGAACGAGAAAGCCGCGCCGAACTGGGCCATGGTCGCCGATATCGCGGCCCGCTCGGGATGTACGGATGAGGCGTATTGGGCGGCGTGGAAGGTGTTCGAAAAAGCGGAGCCGGAAGAAGAGGAAATCGGCGATGCAACCGAGGTGCTGCTGTCAGTCAGGGGCATCGCGGTCGTGGACGAGATCAGCGCAAAGGCCAGGTCAAGGCCGGCTGATTTACTGACCGTCGTCGCGAGCAAACTCGCGGAGGTGCATTTCCCTGAAGCGGCGGCGGGATTGATCCGACTGCTCCTGACCGAGAAAGCAACGGACGAGGACGAGTTCGTCAGGGCGATCGGAATCCTGGGTACCTGTTCGAGTGTCTCCGACGAGGAAATCCGCGATCTCTTGGCAACTCGCCAGGGCTTGACCGGTGAACAGTGGGCAGACCTGACTTCCGAGCTGAATGACGGAGGGCGGCGAGCTGAGGCTTGCAGGTGCGCCAAGCAAGTCTTGGCCGACCTGTCGAGCGACAACTACGCTTTTTGGCGTGCTGGGGAAACTCTGATCATCGCTGAAGATGACGAAGTCGCCGAAGAGATACTACAGGCGACCCTCGAACGATCGCCGGCGCACTGGGCCGAAATTGCCCCGTTATTATGTAAGGCCGGCTATCGCGAAGCGGCCGCCATGCTTGTCAGTCAAATACTTGAGGCTTCGGTGGCTTCAGGGCAACTCGTCACTATGGCTTCGGACTTCCTTCGTTTCGGTGAATGGTCCTTGGCCGGCGACCTGCTTGGCGCGGCTTTGCAGCGCACCAGCGAACGAACTTATGAACCTGGCTTGGTGACCGCGCTTTTCGACGTGGGCTCCGCAGAGCAAGCCATCGATGTCGCTCGTCGGGCTTTCGTTCATAGAGTCTCGACAGGAGAATTCCCGACGCGTTTTCTGAGTGCGTGGCTGCACGTCGGCGGTGCACAAGCGGCGGAGGACATCGCGATCGAAATACTGGCCGCGGATATGCACACGTCGCGTCGCTTGGAAGTCGCGCGTGAACTGGCGGACGGTGGCTGGCTGGCCTCGGCGACGCCGGTGTGGCTCGATGTGGTCCGTTACCACGGCGAGGTCGTTCAAGACGGTGTCACCGCGGCATCGTGCCTGGTGAAATGCGGTCAGCGTGACCTGGTCGTCGCAACGCTCACGAAGGCTCTGTCGGAGGACGAACTCGCCCCGGCGGACCGGACCAGGTTGCGGGCGCTCCTGGCGTGGACGACGTTGATCAGCCCCGCCGCCACTGTCGCGGATCTGTCGGGTGAACTCGAGCCTGGTTAGAATGCGGGCTCATCGTTTCCAGGGGAGTGGGGAATCGGGATGTCGGGTGACAGTGCCATCGGTGAAGACGGCCTTCCGCCGTATCGAGCTGTTCTCGTGGTCGACACCAAGGAGTTCGGCGGCAACACCGACCCCGGCCAGGAACTGCTGGCCGCCGCCGTCCCGGATGTGATGGCCTTGGCGTTCGAGCGGGCGGGTCTCGGGAAGCTGTGGCAGGAAGCCTTGTTCCCGCACAACACCGGAGACGGCTTCGGCATCGGGTTCGACACCGTGCATTTGCCCGCGGTGGTGGCCAGGTTGTTCGACTCGCTTCAGGAAGTGCTGGCGGAGCGGGACGCGAGGTTGCGTGCGGTCGACAGGCGCCTCCGTCTGCGGATGCGGGCCAGTTTGAACGTCGGGCCGGTGCGCGAGCCCGATCCGGGTGGCCAGACCGCCGTGGTGGGTCGCACCGTGATCGCCACGCACCGGCTGCTCGACGCCGACGTGGTGCGTGACCTGCTGGCGCGATCGGACCCGGAGCAGACCTTTCTCGCGGTGGCGTTGTCGCATCGGGTCTTCGAAGACGTGGTCGCCAGCGGATATGCGGCCCTTCCGGCTTCGCGGGTCGTGCAGACGGCTGTCCGGGTGAAGGAGTTCGAGAGCCTGGTCCATCTCTATGTGCCGAATCCCAGCGGTGACCTGTTGCGGCACGGGTTCGGTTCTGAAGAGCCACACCAGGAGGCGTCGGATCCGGTGGCGGACACGCGAGACCAGGCGGCGGGCAGCGTCAGGAATGTCATGAGCGGCATCCAAACCGGCACCGCGATCCAGGTCGGTCATCTGCACGGTGGACTGCACAACGGTTAGCGGGCGACCGTGGCGACGGCGCCGTCGAAAGTCAAGCCGAAGCGCAACAGGTTCTCGGCGTCGCCAAGTTTGCCTTGCTGAGCCAGGGCGACCAGCCATTGCGCGGCGTACCGATCACCCCCGGCCGCCCGTGCCCGCAGTTCTGACTCCTCGCCGCGCGCTGCCAAAATCTCGACCAGCTTTTCGGCCGCCCGGTCGTCGCGGTTCGCGGCGTACACGCGCAGCATCTCGATGGCCTCGGCCACGCGGCCGCGTTCCATGAGCAGGTCGGTACAGGCCTCGCGGGCGTGGGAGTTCCCGCTGTCGGCCAGCTGACGGAGCTTGCCGATATTGCCGGCGCGGCTCAGTCGCTTCGGTAACCAGGCCAAGGTCCAAGGCGCTCCGCTGCGAACGAGTTCCAGAGCGTCGGCCCATTTCCCTCGATCAGCCAGGCAGTCCGCCAACAGCTCGGCTCCGTTTGGCGTGTTGTCGAGAACGAGTTGTTTGAGCATCGTTTCGGCCTTGTCCGCATGGCCGGCGTCAACCAGTAACTGGCTGAAACCGCGAAGCTCTTGCCAGGTGGTCGTGCGATCGGGTCGAGGTGAAAGGTCCAGCGTGTGAGCTATCGTCTGACGTGAAACGAGTGTGATGGCTACGTCTTCGCAACCGTGTTCGATCAGCAGGGCCAGCAAGCGGTCATTGTGCAGATGGGCGAGGTCTCCCGTCTGCCGTCCGATTCGCTCAAGCGCCTCGCCGAGGTGCCCGTGAGCAAGGAGCGTCTCGATGAGAAGCTCGGTGGTCGGGGTGCCGTGTGATTCTGCGAGGGTTCGCAGATGATCAATTCTGCCTGCCTTCGCCAGATTCCTGGCCAGCCAGCGCCAAGTCCACCAGCTCGCGCCGTGGCGAACCAGCTGAAGAGCTTGCTCCCATTCCCCGTTCTCGGCGCACAGATCCGCTAGTTTCTCTCGGGCGTGCTGATTTCCGCTTTCAGCGAGCTCCTGTAGTTCTTCCGTGCGGCTGTGGTCTGCCAAGAGGTGTGCCAGCATTCTGTCCCAAGGGTGCTCGTCGTGTTCGAGCGAAAACCTTTCAGGATCGCCGTCCTCGTCGAGGGTGCTCAGGCGGCGGAGTACCGCCAAGGCATCGTTCACCCTGTCGAGTTCGACGAGAAGATCCACAAGCATTCGCCCGGCCCAGAGCGAGTTGTTCTTGTTCTCCACTGCCTGTTCCAAGAGCGTCAGCGCGTCAGCCGTGCGTCCGAGCTTCCGCAGCGCCGGGATGGTCGAGTGCGGGTGGACGAACGGATGTCTGAGTGTGCCGGCCTGCTCGATCCAGGTGAGCGCTAGCTCCAGACGGCCGTATTCGACCAGTGTGGGCAGCATGAGGGCTCGCTGGAGCGGCTCGACCGAGGCCGTCAGGCGGTGGAAAAGCCTGTCGGCGTATCGGTAACGCAGACGACGGTAAGCGGCTTGCATCAGCAAGAGCCGGTCTTCGGTGTCGTCGACGTGCGTCACCAGTGCTTCCCAGAGCGAGTCCGGGACCGGACGCGCGTGCCTGGTCGTGCTGCCGTGTTGTTCGAGGTAGTCATGCAGTACGTAGCCGTCGGCGGGGCCGGCACCTGGTTCGCGGCGTGCGGCGGTGAGCGCGGTGATCCCGTAGAGCGGGTGCTTCGCGGCACGTGCCATGCCGAGTGCGAACCAGTCCTCGGCTGGGTCGACGCGATCGCGGTCGTCGAGATAGCCGTAGGCGCCCGCCTCCAACAACGCGGGGGAGAGGTAAGGCTGCCGGTGACCGAGGCGGCGCGCGTCGATCGCCGCCGAGACGATCGCGGCGGCGTACCTGTCCTCGAGATGATCGGGGTGCTCGTGGCGTTCGACCAGCGCGGGCCCGCCTGCCAGGGTCTGGATCACCAGCCCGCCAGTGCCCGACGCGGTGGCCGCGGTCTTGAGGCGGGGATCGATCGACCGGTCCCCGCGCAGCGCGCTCAGCTCCTTGGCGCTGAACTGCTCGGCCACCCGAACCCGATGCACCCGGTGTTGAAGCAGGCCGCGGGCATGCGGATGGTCGTCTTGACGCTCGCCGAGTGGTGTCGCGATCAGCGCCGACCAATACCGTGGCCAGAGCGTGCCCAGCACGACGACCGGACCTGGGCTTGACTCGAGTAAGGCGCGTAGCCAGGCCGCCGCCACTTCACCGGTCGCACCGGACAGGTGGTTGTGGGTCTCGTTGAGCCAGAGCACGGTTTTCGGTGCGATATTTTCCAGCCGCAGCAAGTCGTCCGCGGAACGTGGGTAGGCCAGTGGCCAGGAGCGGAGGACTTCGTGGCCGCGCACCGCTTCGTAGAGGGCGCGTGTCTTGCCGGTGGACGACCCGCCGGTCAGGACGATCATCACGCTGCGGTTCAGATCACCGAAATGAGTGGTGAGTTCTTCGTCGTGGTCGCGTCGCAGGTACTTCGGCAGTGCGGTCTCGCCGACGGTCGTCGTCGAGTCGTCGAGACGGATCGCGTGGTGCACATCCAGGTCGAACGGGTCCCACTCCATGATCGGTTTCGCCGAAACCGGCGCGGCAGAGGGCGACGTGGGGTGAATGTGCACACCACCGGCGATGCTCCCCGCTTGCAGCACGGTCGTGGCCATGCCGGAGACCTCGTTACGCGGTCCGCTTCGCTCCTGATACTGGGAACGAGAGGCCACGACCGTGGATACATGGGCGTGATCTGCTCGCCATCGTCCTTGGTCGAAAAGCGAATCGGGCAGGGGAAGATCGAGGTGCCGGGCGTGCTCGTGGCAAGCGTCGACGAAGGCTTCGACGGTTCTCCACCGCGGCACGATGGGCTTGGTGAGCAGGCTCGCGATCGTCGTGGCGCGCAGGGTGAAGCCCCGCAGAACCGCGTACGCGCGGAGCTGTTCATACCCCGGTGAGCCGACGTCGTGCCACAAGTCACGCAGCTGAGCGTGGAACAGCGCCAACGGGTCGTTCGAACTCACCGTCTGCTTCCTCCTGACCCTGGGCCGAGCGGATCCGGGATATCACAGTACGACGACCTTCGGTGACTACGGAGCCTCGGGTGAGCTCTTCCGCCTAACGGATCCGAGACGGTTCCTCCGGGCTGTAACGATGTGGCTGAGCGTGCTCGACATCGTAGGCAATCGGCGCCCGCACCATTGTCCGGCTGACCAAGGGCGCCGGATGGTGAGGTGGCAGGTGTCGATTCTCTACCGTGCGATTTGGAATGACCGTGGACCAGAGCTGGTCTCACGTGTTCAAACCGCTTTCTCAGAGTGGGTGAAACACAAAAGTTTTGAGCAACTATCGGGAACGGCGTCCGAGGCGACACCGGACGGGGCGATGCGGGTCTGTGTGGAACATGCGGACGGCGCGGGGATTCCGGTAGGTGCTGTCCTACGAGCGGCCTTCGTCGAAACGAGCAGAGAGGGCTCCCGCTGGACAACCTCGGTGCGCAGCTGGGAAGAAGTTTCAGCCGAAGGTGAATTCGGCGGCTGGGTATGGCTGGACGTCGAAGCGGTGGCCGATGACCTGCTTGAAAACGTCACCATCGCGGCGCCGAAATTCGTTGCGCCTCTCCTTCTCGGTGGTTGCGACCCTCACCGGCATGGGGTTTCGCTGACGCCGGAGCCCACTGTCTTCTCAGGTGAGCAAGGCGCGGAGGAGCTGGCCGAGCTGGTGACGGATATCGAGCGGGATGTGCCACTCGTGGTGTTCTCGGCTTTGCCATCGGGGTTCCAGGTCAGAGACCTGCCGCAGGGTGTTTCCGTGGCCGGGAGATTCGATGATGCGATAGCGCGGGCCGCGACGATGACCGCGGGGCTCGCGCTCGTTTGCCGCCTCGACGAGGAGGGAACCCGGTACTTCAACGAAATCGTCGGTAGCACCTACGAGGTTCGTGACGGAGCGTTCCGGATCTATCTTCCCGGTGTCGACCCTGCTGTCGATGAGGGGTGGCGGCATCGTTACACGGTGCCTGCCCGGTTCCTGCGGTATCGGGACGCCGCCGGAAGACTGGTCGGCCGGGCCATCGCGTTGCGAGCCGGCGCTCGCCGGCCGCCGGACAGCTACGACGCGGCAGTCGAGCGACTCGATTCGGCGCGCTCGGACGAGCCCAAGGAGCTGCACGAGTACCTGGACCTGGCCGAGGCGGAGATCGTGGAGCACCGATTGTGCTTGGCGGTGCTGGACCAGAAGTACCTGAGTGTCATCGAAGAACAGCAGCAGCTTGAAGCAGACAACAACCGCTTGCGCGCGGACCTGGAACTTGCGTGGAAAAAGTTGAGGCTGGTAGGCCGCGAACTGTGGGAGGACCAGGCGGATTCGGTCACGGAGCTGGAGAGCCGCCGTCTGCCGGACAACGCCGACTCACCAGGCGAGGCCGCCTTGTACGCGCAAGAGTATCTGATCGATTTTCTGAGCTTCCCGGACGACGCTTGCAAGGATCTCGACGATATCGACACGGCGGTGGAGGCACGGGCATGGGGCGAGACATCGTGGCGGGGCTTCAGAGCGCTTCATGCGTATGGGCAGGCGCTGGCCGGTGCGGAGGATCCAGGGTCCTTTTGGACCTGGTGTGAGAACTCTCGTCACTCCTATGCGTGGCCCGCGAGCTCGAAAAAGCTGGCCATGGTCGAAAGCGACTCGGTGAAGCGGAGTGATCGCCTGCGCGCCAAGAGAGTGTTCCCGGTTGACCGCGCGGTGGACCCTTCGGGAAGCATCTACATGGAGGCTCACTTGAAAATCGCCGAAGGTGGCGGAGTGCTGGCTCCGCGCATTTACTTCCTCCCGTCGAGGGAGACAGGAAAGGTTTACATCGGCTACTTCGGCCCGCACAAGAATGTCCCCAACACACTCGCGTAACCCGGCTGGGGTTTGTTCGTCACTTGGGACGGCAAGGTGCAGGCCCTGCTCGCACTTGGGCAGAGCCTGCACCGATGGACGTCAGCAGAAGACTTCGTTGACCAGCTTGAGGAGCGCCGGGTTGGGGTTACCGCCGGCCGGTGCGCTCGTGACCGAGAGCTCCAGCCGCTTGGCGGTGTCCGGTGTGGTCAGCAGTTCCGAGGAGTACCCTGGGATGCCGCCACCGTGGCCCCACAGCTTGGTGCCGCACGGCAGGGTCTGCACCTGCAGGCCGAGGCCGTATTCGGGGCTGACCGCGGTGGTCCTGGTGATTTCCTGCTGTTGCGCGGGTTTGAGCAGCTTGCCACTGGCGAGCGCTACGCCGAACGTGTCGAGGTCACGGGTCGTGGAGATGATCTCGCCTGCGGCCCAAGCGACCGACGGATTGAGGCGGGTGATGTCATTCGGCTTTCCCGCGAGGGACACGTAGCCGTGGGCGTGCGGGCCGTTGATGTCGACGTTGTCGCCGGGGACCTCGGTGTCGTCGAGGTGCAACGGCTTAAGGATCCGCTGCTCGACCGCCTTCTCGTACGGCCTGCCGGTCAGCTTCTCCGCCAGCAGACCCGCGACCACGTAGTTGGTGTTGGAGTAACTCCACCGGGTGCCGGGGTCGAAGTCGAGCGGCTTGTCGGTGGAGATCTTGAGCAGCTCCCTGGGCTCCCAATGCTTGTAGCGGATCTGCTCGAACTTGTCCGGGTCGAGCGGCAGCGCGTTGGTGTAGTTGTAGAGGCCGCTGGTGTGCTGCAGGATCTGGCGCACCTTGATGCGGCTGTCGATCAGGCCGGGCAGGTAGCGGACGACCGGCGCGTCCAGGTCGAACTTGCCTTCGCCCTGGAGTTGCAGCAGTACCGTCGACACGAACGTCTTGGTGATGCTGCCGACGCGGAACCGGCCGTTCTCCGGAACCGGGCGGTTCGAACCCAGTTCCGCCTTGCCGGAGCGCGCGGTGAATCGCTGGTGGCCGTCGGTCACCCTGGCCTGCGCGCCGAGCGCTCCGCCGCTTGCGACGAACTCGTCCAGCGCCTCCTGCACGACCTTGCGGTCGGCGCTGGTGTCGGCGAGCGCGGTGCCTGTGGTGGCGATCAGCCCGGCCGCGGTGAGCGCGGCGACGAGTCGAATCTTCGTCAGAGACCGCAAGAATCTTCGTTGCATGATAAGGAAAATCTCCCCTCGGATCCCAAAGTTCTCCCCAGCCGACGCTAGCGGCGGCCGATCACCGCTCGCAGTATCGGAAAATCACAACCACTCGAACAGAGCAGAACGCCTGGCGTCGGATGATCCATTCAGCGTCATGCAAGCGGCCAACTGCTTGGAGCACGCACCCGACGGGAGCCCGGCGCCTTCGGCAGGCAGGGACCTGTTCGAGGTCAGGTGATCGATTCCGCTGTCACGGCGGTGGGAACGGCGATCCGCCAGGTGACGAACCCGGCCACAGCGAGTCCGGCGATGGCCAGAAAGCTACTCGCTCCGTTGCTCAGAAGAAAGTTCCGAGCAGCACCAACGCGCCGCTTCGGCTCGACCACGAAGCGGCAGACATGGCGCCGATTCTACCTGAGCCGACGACAACGACCACGGCAAGCGCTGACATGACACTGTCCGACGGGGCCCAGAACCGGCCATGTCCTGACAGCCTCCGCAACGCCGATGTCCGGCTCATCGGCCCCCGTGACGACGTCCCCAGCAGCTCTCGACTGGGCATGTGCTCAGTGGCCACGGATCTTGCGGATGACGACGTCGGCGAACTCCAGCGCCGTGAACTTCTCGGCGGACAAGTGCCCGATTGTCGGGTTGAGACCAGGGATGTCGATCTTCTCGAGGAAGTAGGGAAGGAGGTACCCCTCGCGCTGTCTGTTCATACGCGCCAACACGGCGCGCCACTCCCAGTTCCCCGCCCACTCCGACTTGACGAAGGCCCGTGACAGGATGGTGATGGCGTAGCGGCTCCGGGCGAAGTAGATGTCCTGGAGGACGACCGCGAGATCCTCGCCCAGCAGTTGGTGCTGGAAGTCGTCGTCGTAGAAGACTGAGAGGCCCGCCGCGACCAGCCGGTTACGGATCGCCTCGGCGATCGCGCGGTCCGGGCCGCCGAATGAGATGACGACGTCGAATTTGCGGCCGTTGCCGACCTCGTCGACCAGCCGGTGCCAGTCCTCGGCGTTCAAATCTGCTGCCCGCAGGTCTGACGCGAGCAGATACGTGGAGAGCAGGCCGAGGGATGTCGCCCATGAGCGCCCAAGACCGCGCGAGCTCCCGACGCCGTGCCACGCACCGGCTTCCGCGTCAAACTCTCGGATCACCCTGTCGCCGATCATCACGTTGTACGGCGCGGTGACCGATCCCCAGCGGCGCGTGCACGGATACAACGCGCCTGTCCAGGTGACACTGTGCCACCGCGGCTGCACGTTGTTCTGCACGATGCGGTCCTCGATCCGAAGTCCCGAGTCACCCACCAGCGAGTTCAGCAGGCTGGTACGCCGTCGCTCGAATGCGCGACGGTCCGGCTCGCCTGCCGGGAGCACCTTTTCCACCTGGTCGATGACGTGCGCCGCGAGGACCTTGTCGACCAGCGTCACGTTGCCGAGGAGCGCGGTCGCCAGATAGGACCTGGTACGGGCGAGAACACGCTCGGCAAGGTTGCGCCAGTCCGGGGTCCGGCAGAGGTCGACGAACAGCAAGGACGGGTAGAACGCGAACAGCGGGTCTTTCAAGTCGCCTTCACGGAGCAGCCAGGCACCGTCCTCGCCGTCCTGGCAATTCAGCAATCGGTCGACCGCGGCCCCGAACCGGGTGGACGCGCGGACATCCTCGCCGCCGAACCGGGAAAGCCCGAGCAGCACTTGGGCGAGCGACCAGCTCGTCGTACCGACATTCATCTGGCGGTCGTGCCCACGCAGGGTGCCGTCCGGCCTGATCAAGTCGTGAATGGCCGCGACAAGTGCCTGTCTGGTGGCAGGACCGATCGTGGGCAGGCTCCCGACGCCGTTGAGGACGGCGCCCGCAGACGCGGATGAGTGCTCGTCCCGGCCGAACTCGTCGGCCTCGAAGCGCTGTTGAGGCAGGATGCAGCGTTCGAGGACCGACTCGCACAATGCGCGGAAGTCGTCGACACCGAGCAGATCCGCTGCCAGGTCCTCGATCCTACCGCTGGCCTTCTCCGTTCCACTCATCCAAAAATTGCGCAACGAACCTCTCCATGAACTCGTGTCGAGCGTCGGCGATGCCCTTGGCTGTTGCGGTGTTCATGCGTGATCGGAGAAGGAACAGCTTCTCGTGGAAGTGATTGAGGCTCGTTCCCTGCGTCTTGAGATACGACTCGACGCTCGTGTGTTCCACAGTCGGTACCGTCGGGTCGAACAGGGGACGGCCGACGAAGCCGCCGTACGCGAAACACCGCGCGACTCCGATTGCCCCCAATGCGTCCAACCGATCAGCGTCCTGGACACAGGCGCCTTCGAGGGACAGAGGTTGGAGTGGTGTGCCTGCGCCTTTGAACGAGATCCCGGCGATGTCGTCTGCGACGCCCGCGGCGAGGGTCTCGTCCGCTCCATTGGCCAGCAACCACTCGCGGGCGGCACGGGGCCCGGTCGTCGTGTCACCGGTGAACTTGAAGTCTTTGAGGTCGTGGAGTGCTGCGATGATCTCGACCTTCTCCATTTGCGCACCCTCGGCCCGCGCCAGGTCACGGGCGCTTCGGTAAACCCGGACGACGTGAGAGGGGTCGTGCCCGCTGGAGTCACCGGCCAGCTCGGCCGCCGCGTGGCGCAACGCCGCGCGCGAGAGCTCGCTGGTCGCGGCCTGTCCGGCTGCTTCCAGAGTGACCACAGATGTTTCCCACATGACCGGGTTACCCGCTTTCCTGCTGGTGTCGTGACTTCCAAAAGGCCTTGTCGGAGCACTCGCCAACAGGCGCGCAGAAGTCGCATAGCGCCCGGTGTTCACACCAGGGCTGCAGTTTGGGCGAGTACCGACCGACGGTGAGGCACGGTAGCGGATAACCGAACAGCCTGTAGAGAAGAACGCGGTGGCGCTGATCGGCTCTCCTGCGGATCAGGGTCAACGGACGGTGTGCCACGGTGACATCGTCGACCGTCTCCTTGTAGGCACCTAGCAGCGCGAATGAGGTGAAGTTCCACGGGTGCCTGTGCGCCCTGTCGACGTCGTCTTGCACGATCAGGTGAATCTTGAACGACCCGCCGTCTCGAGTCCGCCAGCTGAGGCGGTACAGGAAGATCTTCCCGCGCTTGCGGATCACCTTCAGCTGCACCCGCATAGCCCCTCCTCGGTACAGATGGCTGTTCGACCGACCCCCGCACGCCAGGTGACCAGCTAAGCCGAAGCGTCTTCCAATAGCCAGGCTGTTCCTCAAACTGTCCATAATCTTCCACCGGGTGAGCCGGCTCCTGAGCGGACGGCATGCCGAAGAGGGATAGATGCCGGCACAGTTTCGACCAGCAAAAGATTCCTCTGCCCGAGGGATCCGCCTCGGCGGCTGCGAAAAGGGAATGATTTCGTGAGACACAGTTTCGAGTAGTACGAGTGATCACCTGCGGCGCCACCAGACGGGACCGGCGATGGCCGGTACGTTGAACATCGCGGTCGAAGTGTGGCCGGCACCAGTGGGCTGCGGGTGCGCGCTGTCGTGATCAACAGTTTTACGCGGATGTCCACATCACAGAAGACAATTACGTTGCATCTGTCGCGCTGCCCTACGTTCTCGGCAGCGAGGTGGTCGGCACAGTGAAGTACGGCAGGCTCACGAGGACCTGCGGACGAGGACCACGGTCGGCAAGCTGGTTCTGGATGTTTCCCGGTAAGCGGTCACTCGCGGGGCGTTCGGTCCGGTAAGGCGTCGGCGAGGACCTGGTCGACCAGCGGCGAACAGGAAAAAGCGTGCGCGACACGTTCCAGCCAAGCCAGTTCATCACTCAGGTCCGCCTCCGTCTGAGCCGCTGAGTCTTCGATGCTGCCGTGTTCTTCGTGCTGATGATCCCCGCAGAGCTTTTGCCGGAGTGCGGCTTTGAGCGTGACGGCCTCGACCAGCGCGCTCAGTTCGTCGTCCTGGAGGCCGGAGCGGTGTCCGGCTTGCCTGGCCACTCGCGCGACCCGCTGGTCCCGGTACACGCGCAGGGCGCGCCTGCAGTCGTGGATCTCGATGATCGCCCGGTACAGCCGGATCTCCGGATCGCGTACCAGGCAGGGTGGACGGCGTGATCCGCCGCCGTACAAGGTGATCCCTGGCACGGCCTCGCACAGGGAAAACCAGAGGGGATGGATACGCCGTAAAGATCGTGCCCGGCTCAGGTGGGTGGTGACGCGCCGGCCCCACCCTGGGAAGGTCGAACCGGTCACGAGGACCAGCGAGCCCACGCTTGCCAGTAGCGGTGCCAGCAGGATGGAGGCGAAGTCGAACACGTCCGTCCCGGCCCACCGGCCGACGACGCCGAGAGTGTTGCCCGCGAAGTAACCGAGCACGAATACGCAGCCGAGAGCGGTCAGCCGGAGCCCGCGCCGCAACCAAGGGCGGCTGACGATGTCCGGCGAAGACGACCAGGTCAGTCGTGCGGTGTTGATCAGGTTGGCGCCATACGTGCCGAGGTAGACCACAACGTAGACGGCGACCTCGGGGTCAGTGGCGAAGTGGACCTCGAAATCCACCGGATGTTCGCCGGATGGTGCCGCCAGCACGAAGAGCGTGACCATGACACACACGACTGTCAGGAAGAATGCGCCCACCCAACGAGCGCGGCGTCTCGCGACCTCTTGGTCATGGAACCAGTACAGGAGCATCACCTGGGAGGCGAGAGCGCTCAGGACGATGCACGAATTGCTCAGCAACGTGCCCAAGTTGTGCGTGCCGAGAGCCTGGTCGAGCCGGGTGAACAGCGCCGGGGTCAGGACGATGTACGCGAAGGCGGTTGCCAGCCGTCCGGCGCAGAGCGCCCGCAGGGCCGCGTTGCCCCAGTCACGCCGCAGGTCTCGCAGCTTGTAAACGAGTGCGACGACACTGGCCAGCGCGCAGAGCGGGAACAGGATGTCGAACTGGGCCGTGGCGGCGGCGATCAACGCAGGCCCTCGTCATGGTGTCGCAAAGACCTCTCCAGCCGGGCGACCAGAGCGACGACCTCCGGGGCGACCTCGGGCGGCTCAGGTGACCGGTTGCCGACCCGGCGCAGGATGAGAGTGGCGAAGACCTCCGCCGCGAACTCGTCGGGGTCGTCGTAGTGGCTGCGGCCGAGCATGTGCCGGATCAGCGTGGGGGAGAAGTCGTCCGGCAGTGGGATGCGGGACGATTCGGCGCAGTCGTCGCCGGGCCGGTGTCCCAACAGGAGGTGGCCGATCTCGTGTGCGATCACGTGCAGCTGGTGCAGGGAACTGAGCCGGCTGTCGTAGAAGATGTAGTCGGCGGACTCGGTCGACACCAGGAGCCCGCCAGGGCTGTCTGCCGGCAGCGCCGCTCCCGCGAGCCGGAGCGGGCGGCCGCGCCTCGTCGTGAGGCGGTCGCACAGCACTTGAACGTCGAAGGGGTCAGGGATGTCCAGGCCGTCTATCAACCCTTCGCACTCTCGCAGCAGTCGGCGCGAGGGCGTTCTGGACTTGGGGCGTCGGCGACCCAAGGGACTAATCCGTGGCCCGATCCATCGCGTCGACCAACGTCGCCTGGTGCGATCGCTCCTCGGCCACTGTTCGACGACGCATGTGCACCCCGCTCCCGGAATTCATTCTGGCACAGTTGAATGCGTTCCGGGGCAACGGTTTTCGGTGCCTGCATCGCGGAAGAGGGCGTCGCGGCGTACCGGTGATCGGGACTGGGCTGGTAAGGATGGTCCGCGGATCAGCGGTTGCTCGATTTCCCGGAATCGGATCGGGGATCTTCGTCCGGGGCGGGGAGCCCTTCCATGGCACGCAGGTTGTCGAGAATCACCTCGGCGGCCCGCAGGCCTCGCGCGGAGAGCCCGGTCGCGCGCAGTGCGACCCGCTTGATCTCCGCATTCTGCAGATTCTGCCATCGATCCCTGTCGACTCCGGCGTCGCGGAGCGCTGCCAATTCGGATATCTTCGCATTCGTGTCGGCTGCCACTTCGTCGTCGAAGAAGTAGGCCGGGCTGACGCCGAAGAACGCGGCGAGGGCCGTTAGGTGCTGCATGGTCGGGTTGTTCCGGGTGCCATTTCTCAGGTAGGCGAGGTACGCCTTGGATATGTCCCCGCCGCGTGCGCGAATCGCCTTTGCGGCTTCCTCGTTGCTGTACGGGCCGCGTTCACGCGGATGGACTGTGGCAAACAGGTGATTCAGGCGTGCCGCGAGGCGACCAGCGCCGGATGGGCTTTCGTTCGTCACCCCGGCTCCTCGGCTGTCGGATTATTCCATTCATAGTAGCGACCACATGGGTTGACGGCTACCGAACTTCGCGTAATATCGGCGACGACTGGGATGGTCACCAATGGATGGGTTCTCCCGCTTTCGGGATCTCGGTGGGGTACGGCGCGGTTCTGGCGCCTGGAAGTGACTTCGTGGTCAATTCTGTCACTGGTGGAGTTCGAGAAAAGGCGGAATAGCGAAGGATTCGTACTGAAATGCAGGCAGACGAGCTGACGTTGTCATGCTATTGGGGGCGAGTGGATGAAGGTCAAGCTGCTGGGTCCGTTCGAGATGACTTCGGCGACCGGGACCAGGATCGTACTGCCCGGTTTCAAGTTGCGTTCGTTGCTCGCCTTGCTGTGCCTGCATGCCGGCCGGGTGGTCTCGGCTGACCAGCTCGTGCGGAGCCTGTGGGACCAAGCCCCCCGGACCGCGCAGACCGCGGTGCAGGTCTATGTGTCCAAGCTGCGGAAACTCCTGGGTGCCGCGGGCGTCGAGGGATCCGTGCTGATCACCCGATCGCCGGGCTACCTGTTGGACGCCAGGCACCTGACGACCGATCGGGACGAGTTCGAATCCTTGGTCGCCATCGCCGCCTCGGCCGAGGCCGAGGGCTCTCCGGAACGCGCGTCGGAGCTGCTCGGCAACGCGCTCACCCTGTGGGAGGGGCCCGCGCTGGGAGACCTCCGGTCACTGCCTGCCGTGGAGCGAGTGGCCCGCCAGATCGACGAACGCCGGATTGTCGTCTGCGAGCGCCGGCTGGGACTCGAATTCGGGCTCGGACGGCTGTCCACGGTGATCAGCGAGATCTACGGGCTGATCGAGAGTTACCCGCTCTGGGAGAATCTTTACTACTACCTGATGATTTCCCTTTACCAAACCGGGCGTACGGCCGATTCGCTGCGGGCGTATCAGCAACTGCGCGAAGCGCTGGTGGACGCGTTGGGAATGGAGCCGAGTGCTCAGCTGCAGCGGCTCCATCGGTCCGTGCTGGCCCGCGACAAGTGGCTCGACGCGGGTCACGGGGAGTCGGGAACGCAGCGCCTGGTTTCGATGACGATGTGAGACCTGCTGACCGGATCACCCCGCGGGAAACGTCAGTACCGTCTTCCCGATGTGCCGCCCTGTGGTCATCGCGCGGAACGCGCTCGCCGCCTCGGACACGTCGTGAGCCGAATGCGGGAGCGGTTCCAGTGTTCCGTCCGCCCACAACGGGGCGAGTTCGTTCAGCAATTCGCGCACCAGAGGCCGGTCGGCGCGGGAGAGCAGCATCAGGTCGACGCTGTGCATGCTGATGTTGTTCCGGAACGGCGCCAAGGCGATCGACCCGCCGCCATGGATGTCGCGCATTCCGATCTCGACGAACCGTCCGTGCAGGCGCAACAGATCGAGACCGGCCTGTTGCGCGTCACCGGTGAGGGAGTTCAGCACGACGTCCACGCCGTCGCCCGAAAGAGCGCGTGCCTGTTCGGCGAACTCCAGGGACCGTGACGGGAGGACATGGTCGAGGCCGCGTTCCTCGAGGTACTTCCGTTTCTTCTCGGTACCGCAGGTGGCCAGGACGCGGGCGCCGCGCATCGCGGCCACGTTCACCGCGGCCAGGCCGACACCACCGGCCGCGGAATGGATCAGCGTCGTCTCGCCCGTGCGGAGGCCTGCCAGCCGGACCAACGCGTACCAGGCGGTCAGGTAGGCGACCGGAAGCGTCGCGGCTTCGGTCGCGGACAGCGTGTCCGGTACGGCCACCACCAGTTCGGCGGCGACTGTCACGTGCGACGCGAGAGCGCCTTCGGCGAAGAAGACCACGCGATCCCCGCGACTCACCTCGCTGACTCCGGCACCGGTCCTCGTGACCGTGCCGGAGCCGTCCAGGCCGAGCCGGCGTACGTCACCCTTGCCGACGGCCTCGGCCATCCCGAACACGACCAGGACATCCGCGAAGTTCAGGCCGGCCGCCGCGACCTCGATCTCCACCTCGCCGGGGCAGGGCTCCCGCCGGGGGTGGCCGGACAGCTCGAGACTGCCGGGATCACCAGGACGGTTCAGCTGGACCCGGTAACCTTCTTCGACCATGCCCACCCTCCTGGTTCGACCGATCGTGGGTGGCTTACTGGGACGCCTGCGGTAGCAGTCCGGGGAAGAACTTGCGCTGAATCGCCTCCAGGGAACGGAAATTGTCGGGTTCGATCTGCATCCGGTCCACCTTCTGCCCGCCTGCCCGTTCGATCACCACGTGCAGTTCGACCACCTGCAACGACGTGAGGATTCCGGTCTCGAACAGATCCAAGTCGGGTTCGAGTTCCGCTCGCCGGGAGTCCGTGTCCTGCTGGTCGATGATCCAAGCCTCGACCTCACGCCAGCCGTCTTCGATCGCCATGCTTTGCGCTCCTCCTTGGATTGTGGGCACCTTTGGCCGATGCCCGCGAACATGTGTCACCCGGCCGGTCGGCCCTGCTCAGTACCACGTGAGCAGGACGGCCCCTGTGCTGAGGCCGCCGCCCACGGCGGCGAGCAGGATTCGCTCACCGCGGCGTAGCGGCTGCCGCCGATGCGCCGAGTCGAGCGTCACCGGCACCGACGCGACAGCGGTGTTTCCCAGTTCGACGGCGGTCAGCGGGACCTTCTCGAGAGGTACTCCCAGTTCGGCCGCGCACAGTTCGACGAGGTTCGGGTTCGCCTGATGCACGATCAGCCGGTCGATCTCGCTGAGCTTCATGCCCGCCGTGCCGAGGACCGCGTGCACGGCTGCCGGAAGCGTCCGCAGTACGTACTCGCGTACCGCGAAACCGTTCATCCGGAACAAGAGGTCCTGTTCCGTCGTGCCAGGGGATCCCACTGGACGCCGGGTGCCGCCGCCGGGCACCTCGATCATCTCGCTGTACTGCCCGTCGGTGATCAGGTGGGTGGCGTGGATCCCGTATCCGTCGGGGACCTGGCCCAGCACCACGGCGCCGGCGCCGTCCCCGAAGAGGCTGACGGTCCGCCGGTCGGCCCGGTTCATGATCGCCGAGTACTTGTCGGCACCGATCACCAGCGCGGTCGCGTCCGGCGCCGACCTGGTCAGCATGGCCTCGACGATCGTCAGCGCGTAGAGGAAGCCCGAACACACCGCGTTGAGGTCGAACGACGGGACGCCGGGTAGTCCGAGCGCTCGTTGCACCAGCGCCGCCGTGGCGGGCTGTGGCTGGTCCGGAGTCGAGGTCGCCAGGACGATCGCAGCCAGCCGCGACCGGAGACCTTCGTCATCGCCGAGCGCGGCCCTGGCCGCGGCGATCGCGAGATCGGAGGTCGCCTCGTTGTCGTCGGCGTACCGGCGTTCCCGGATGCCCGTGGCCGTTTCGATCCAGTCCTCCGTGGTTCCCGACCAAGAGGCGACCTCCGCGTTGGTCACCGTGCGTCCCGGCAGGTACGAACCGAAGCCGACGATTCCGATGGGCACACGCACTCCTAGGTCGATGAGCTGAGTCGTTCGGATGTCCGGTCACATCGCGGCTCCGCCGTCGACCTGGAGCACCTGCCCGGTCACGTACGACGCCCGGTCCGAAAGCAGGAACGCCACGACGCCCGCGATCTCCTCGGGCTGGGCGAAGCGGCCGAGCGGGATGTTCTCCAGCGCCTTCGGCCGGACCGACGGCGGAATGTCTTCCAGCAGAGCGGTCTCGGTGATACCGGGAGCGACGACATTGACCCTGATCCCATAGGGCGCGGCTTCGCGTGCCATCGTCTTGCTCAGCCCGATGAGGCCGGCCTTCCCGGCCGCGTAGTTCGCCATGGTGACGAATCCGCGGATACCGACGATCGACGAAATGGTGACCACCGCGCCCCGGCGCCGTCGCATGAGCCGGAACAGGACAGGCTGGCACACGTTCCACGCGCCTGTGAGGTTCACGTCGATGACGTCCTGCCAGGCCGTCGCCGACATCAGGGCGGCAGGCCCGTTGCGCGTGATCCCGGCGTTGTTGACCAGTGCGGTGATCGGGCCGATCTCGGTGTCCGCGCGTTCGACGAGGTCTTCGACAGCCTGCCGGTCGCGAACGTCGCACTGGGCGAACAGCGCTCGGCGGCCGAGTTGCTTCACCTCGTCCGCCAGGGCTTCCGCTTCTTCGGCGCCAGTCCTGAAGCAGCCGGCGACGTCATAGCCCGCGCCGGCCAGCTCGATCACCACCGCGCGGCCGATACCCCGCGACACGCCGGTCACGAAGGCGCAACCGTGAACGTCGGACATGACACTCCTCGAATGGTGGGAGATGAATGCGTACCGCGTTGCCGACCGTAACAGTCTATTGCTAAAGAATCGCGTTGTTTCGCGCTAAAGCGACGCTTATGGCAACCTTAAGAAAATCCGAAAAAGTGGCTGTCTTGACAAGTGTGAATTGTCAACCATATTCTCCGAAAGGCGCAGGTATGCCGATGCGTACAGACAAGTACTCCATGAGCAAGGGAATGCCACATGACCAAGAAAGTACTGGTGATCGGCGGCGGGCCCGGCGGGTCGACCGCGGCCGCACTCCTCGCGCGCAACGGAGTCGACGTGCTTTTGCTGGAGCGCGAGCACTTCCCGCGATATCACATCGGCGAGTCGCTGGCCTCGTCCTGTCGGGTCGTACTCGATCTGTCGGGAGTGGTGGACAAGATCGACGCACAGGGATATCCGGCCAAACGCGGCGCGCTCCTGCGGTGGGGTGCCGAAGAGGACTGGACCATCAACTGGTCGGAGCTGTTCGGCAGCAACGTTTCCTCGTGGCAGGTCGAGCGTGAACACTTCGACCAGATCCTGCTCGAGCACGCGGCGGAGCAGGGTGCGGACGTCCGGCAGGGCGCGAACGTCAAGCGTGTCCTCTTCGAAGACGGCCGCCCCTATGCCGCGGAGTGGACCAGCGAGGCGGACGACGGAAAACTGATCACCACCGAATTCGACTACGTGATCGACGCCTCGGGTCGAGCCGGTGTCCTTTCTTCGCAGTACTTCAAGAACCGGCGCCCGCACGAGATCTTCCGCAACGTCGCGATCTGGGGTTATTGGAAGGGCGGCCGGACCCTGCCCAACACACCCGACGGCGGTATCGACATCATCTCCCATCCCGAGGGCTGGTACTGGGTCATCCCGCTGCGTGACGGCATGCACAGCGTGGGATTCGTGACTCACCAGACGAATTTCCTCGAGAAGCGGAAGAAGTACGGTTCCAGCGAGGAGATGCTGCTGAGCATCGTCGATGATTCCGAAACGGTCCGCGACCTGATGGCCGACGGCGTTTTCGAGCAGCCGGTGCGGATCGAGCAGGACTTCTCCTACGTGGCGGACCAGTTCTGCGGGCCTGGCTACTACGAGGTCGGCGACGCCGCCTGCTTCCTCGATCCCCTGTTGTCGACCGGAGTGCACCTGGCGCTCTACAGCGCGATGCTCGCCTCGGCATCGGTCCTCGCGACGATGCGTGAGGAGGTCACCGAGGCCGAAGCGGCAGGGTTCTACGAAACCTTGTACCGAAACGCCTATGCGCGCCTGCTCGTCCTGGTCTCCGGCGTGTACGAGCAATACGAAGGCAAGGACAGCTACTTCTGGCTGGCTCAGCGGATGGTCCGGGAGAAGGGGCACCTCGAGACGGATGGCTCGAACGCGGCCTTCGTCGAGATCGTCGCCGGGCTGAGCGACCTCCGGGACGCCGGGGCCGCCGAAGGGTCGGGCGTGATGACCGAACTCGTCGAAGAGGCCGAGCGGGCGCAGCGCCGGGCTGACGCGGAACTCGAAGACGGTAAGCCGTCGAATCTGGCGCCGTTGCGGATCGATCCCAGCGATCTGCATGACGTGGCCTCCGGCCTCTATCTGGTCACCAAGCCGCTCGGTATCGGCCGCCAGCGGCCTGCCGGCTGAGTGGCCCTGGCCGGATCGGGCGCGAACGTGTCGACCATCGAGATCGACGGCATGGCGGTGTCGTACCACGACCGTGGCGTCGGCGAGCCGGTCCTGCTGATCCCGCCCGCCGCGGCACGCGCCACGGTCTGGCGGCAACACCAGGTCCCGGCGTTGGTGGCGGCGGGCTACCGGGTCCTGACCTACGACCTCCGGCACACGCGTCGCAGCCCGGAGCATCCGAAGCCGTTCGCGCTGATCGACCTGGTGTCGGACGCCGCGGAGTTGATCACCGCGCTGGGACTAGGTCCATGCCGGCTGGTCGGGGCTTCCCTGGGGGCCATGATCGCTCAGGAACTCGCGCTCGCGCGCCCGGATCTCGTTCGGGCGGCCTGCCTGCTGGGCACTCGCGGCCGGGCGGACGGGTACCGGAGCGCGCTCGGCCAGGGTTACGCGCAGGCGATGCGGGCGGTGGGCCGGGACACCGCGCTCTTCGAGGCGGTCGCGTCGATGTCCCAGTTGTTCGGGCCGGCCACGCTGGCCGATGAGGACTTCGTGAGGAGCTGGCTTTCCGCCTACGAGCTCTTTCGCCCCGGCGGTGAAGGTGCGGCGGCCCAATACGAGGCGACCATCGGCTACGACCGGGTGAACGAGTTGCGCGGGGTGCGCTGTCCGTGCCTCGTCGTGGCGTTCGGGCACGATGTGATCATGCCGCCTGCCGAGGGGGCCGCCGTCGCCAAGGCGATCCCCTCGTGCCGCTATGTGGAGTTGCCTGATTGCGGGCACTTCGGCTTCGTCGAACGGCCGGGCGAAGTGAACGCGCTGATCACCGAGTTCTTCGCTGAAGGGGATCAAAGGGCATGAGTGTCGCCGTACAGTTGTTCGCCGCACTCGCGCTCATCCTGGTGCTGGCCAGGGTGCTCGGCGGTCTGGCGGTACGCCTGGCCCAGCCCGCGGTGGTCGGGGAGATCGTCGCGGGCATCCTGCTTGGCCCGACACTGTTCCACGGCGAGCTCGCGAACATGGTGATCCAGCCCGCCATCAGGCCGGAGCTGAGTGCGCTGGCCAACCTCGGCGTCGCGCTCTTCATGTTCGCTGTCGGGCTCGAGGCCGACCTGACCCGCACCGGTGATGCCAGGGCGGCGGTCAGTGTGTCCGTCATGGCCACCGTATTGCCGCTGGCGCTCGGCGCCGGGCTCGGGCTCGTCGTCGCGTCGTCCCGCAGTACGCCGGACCGCACCGCGTTCGTCATGTTCTTCGCCGTTTCGATGGCTGTCACCGCGTTCCCCGTGCTGGCCCGTATCCTGATCGAACGCGGTCTTCACCGCGGACGGCTCGGCTCGCTGGCTCTCGCGTCCGCTTCGCTCAGCGACGTGATCGTGTGGAGTCTCCTGGTCGTGGTGGTCGCCGCCGTCAACCCGTCCGGGGGCAGCCCCTGGCGGCTTGTGCTGCTGGTGCCGTACCTCGCCGCGCTCGTGGCGGTCCGCCCGTTGTTACGGCGGCTGTTGCGGCAGTCCGGCCAACGGTCGTCGCGAAGGTTGTCGAGAGATCGTTTCGTAGTGCTTTTCATCGGCATGCTGGTCTCGGCCGGGTTCACCGAATTCCTGGGCTTGCATTTCATCTTCGGTGCGTTCATTTTCGGTGCGCTGATCCCGCGTGATGTTCCCTCGGAGACATCTGCGGAAGTCGTTCATCAGGCAGGCAGGCTGGGTGGTTTGCTGCTGCCGATCTATTTCGTCGTCGCGGGGCTTCAGGTCGATCTGTCCGGAATAGGTGTCGGCAGTCTGGTGACCCTGATGCTGATCTTGCTGGTCGCCGTGGGTGGCAAGCTCGGCGGCGGCTATCTCGGCGGGCGCGTCGCGGGGCTGGACAACCGGACGGCGCTCGGGGTCGGCGTGCTGATGAACACCCGTGGACTCACCGAACTGGTGATCCTCACGGTCGGGCTTCAGCTGGGGGTCCTTGACGGCTCGCTGTACACCCTGCTGGTGGTCATGGCTGTGGTCACGACCGCGATGACCGGCCCTTTGCTCGAGGTGCTGAAGCTGTCCGACGCGAGCGTTCACCCGAACAGCGGAGACAGTTTCCTGCCTGCCGCAACGGAATCGGGTCAGTCGGCCCGATGACGGTCGTGTGATCATCACCACGACCACTCGTGCTAGGGTTGGCGAATTGCCGAAGAAGCGAGGAGCTCGTATGAGTGAACCGGCTGAAAAGCAGGCGTTCGCCACCCCGATCGATCAGCGCTATTTTGAGGATTACATTCCTGGGACGACGTACGAGTTCGGATCGGCGTCGCTCACCGAGGCGCAGATCATCGAATTCGCGAAGGAATACGATCCGCAATCTTTTCACGTGGATCCGGCCGCGGCCGCGAACGGTCCGTTCGCCGGCCTCATCGCCAGTGGCTGGCAGACTTCCGCGCTGATGATGCGCTTGTTCGCGCAGTACTATCTCTCCAGTGTCGCGAGCCTGGGCGGTCCCGGTGTGGACGAGCTACGGTGGTTGCGACCGGTGCGGTCGGACGACCGGTTGCGTCTGCGGGTCACCGTCGTCGACACCAAGGTGTCGAATTCCAAGCCCGATCGTGGTCTCGTGCGTACGCTCGCGGAGCTGATCGACGATGCGGACCGGCCCGTGTTCAAGGCGACTATCCTCAATTTCCTCCTTCTTCGCGAGCGCGAAGCCTGATTCGGCTCGCGTCGCCCCGCGCATGCCTGTCGTGGCCGGTGAACCGGGCCGCCCAGGTGGTGGCCGTGGCCAGCACCTCGCCGGCTGGGACGACCACGTCGACCAGGCCGATTTCCTTGGCGCGTGACGCACTCAGGACGGCACCGGTGTAGATCATCTCCTTGGCGGGGGAGACCCCGATCAGCCGGCTGAGCCGCTGCGTCCCGCCCGCGCCGGGAATCACGCCGAGGGTCGTCTCGGGCAGCCCGATCCGCGCGTTCGCGGCACAGACCCGGTGGTCCGCGGTGAGCGCGAGTTCGCAGCCGCCTCCGACGGCGAATCCGGTGATCGCCGCGACGACCGGCTTGGGCATTTCGGCGACGGCGGTGAATGTCTCCTGTATTCGCAGCGCGTAGGGAAGCATCTCGGAATAGGTCAAGGTGGCGAACTGCCGCACTTCGACGCCCGCCGAGAACTTGTTGCGGCCGCCGTAGAGAATCACAGCTTTGACATCCGGGCGCTCCGCGGCTTGTTCGACCACTCGGCGCAGTTCGTCCCGTCCTCGGTCATCGAGGACGTTGAGAGGAGGAGCGTCAAGACGGATCGTCCCGATTCCCTGATGTACAGCGAGAGTCACTGCCGGCGATCCGCTCAGAAGCATCGGCTTCCCCCATTTTTCGAAATGCCGAATTCGACGATATTCGGTTTTCGTGAACCGCGTCAAGGCGCGGCGGCATCGGATTCGTTGATAGGGTGACGATGGCGAATGTGGAAAGCGAAGATCCGGATGTCCCCGCCCGGCTGCAGAAGGATGAGCTGCTTCTGCGTATGTGTCGAGAAGAGAGTTCTCGGGCCGCTGCCGGGGCGTCGGTCATTGTGCTCCGGCACTTGGTGGTGTGGCAGTGAAATCGGTTCGGTTGTTGTCGGTGTCCCGGCTCAAGTGGTTGCGGGACAGCGAGAGACCTGGCGGTGGGGTGCGTGCGGGCCCTCCTTCGCGCAGACACGGCGTGCTCCATCCGACCGCGTCGACCCGGCTGCCGGGAAGGTTGTGCAGAGCAACCGACCCGCTGTAGGCAGGCATGAGATCACGGAAGTCGGGCAGCAGGACGATGTTGGTCTGATCGTCGATGGTGCCGGAGAAGTACGGCCCGGTCAGGGCCACGTACTGCCCGACCGAGTTCTTCGGTTGCAACACCAGGTCCTGGGGAAGGTCCAGGGTGTAGGCGGGAAGGCAGTTCGAGGAGTAGAACCGCAGTGTGAAGCCGGTGAGGTCTACGGGAACAGTGCTGACGTTGCGCAGTTCGAGGAACTCGTCTGTTTCCCCGAACTGTCCCTTGGGGAAGATCTCGTTGATCAGCACCGTGGTCGACACCTGGGGAGTGAGGTTTCCGGCGGCCGACGGGGGTGCGATGACGAGGGAGAGGATGAGCACGCCGAGCGTGCCGCTGACCAGATGCCGGATCATGGTTTCCCCTCTGCTGGTGGATTGGTCGCTTTTTCCATACTGAGCGCAGGAAAAGTGACCTACAAGCGCCCGTTTGCGCTTCTCCTGGCCTGGGTGGAAATCGGTGGCAGAGTGATGGCGCGGTGAGCGAAGATCGCCATCATGGCGACAGCGGCGAGTGATCTTCTGCTACAGCGGTTCCGGTGGGTTGGCGGTCATGCGGACATGTGGCCTGTCTTCCGTGACGGCCATGCGCTCGGCGAGGTGATCAAGGCTTTGGTGGCGCCGTTCCGGGATGATGGGGTGACCGCCGTGTGCGGGATCGAGTCGAGAGGGTTCTTGCTCGGCGGGGCAGCCGCAGTGGAGCTTGGCGTCGGCTTCGTGGCGGTAAGGAAGGGCACTGGGATGTTTCCCGGCGAGAAGATCGCCCGCGAGACAGCTCCGGATTATCGGGGCATCCGCCACGTTCTGCGGATTCAGCGGTCGTCCGTGGGGCCTGGTGACCGAGTTCTGCTGGTGGATGACTGGATCGAGACGGGCAGTCAGGCGTTGGCCGTGCGGCAGCTCGTGACGGAGGCCGGTGCGGATCTGGTGGGCTGCGCGGTCGTCGTCGACCAGTTGCGGCCGAGCGCGAGGCCGCAGGTCGGACGAGTGCACGCGCTTGTGACCAAGGACGAGTTGCCTGACGTGTCACGGCGCTGACTGGGTGCCGCCCTCGTATGACTTGGTTTCCAGTACGGCGGCCACAAACGACGCGACCAGCGGCCGGCGGTCCTGTTCGTTCCAGGCGAGCACGAGACGACTGGGCGGTGCGTCGATCACGGGTACACACACCACGCCGCGTCGAGTCGGTTCGACCAGTGAGCGGGGAAGCACGCCGACCATCCGGCCTAACCTGATCATGTCGACCAGTTGGACCACGTCGGCGACTTCGGGGCCGGTTCCGTCGCCGCCGGGAACTCCTTTCCAACGCGGCAGTGACTCACCCTCCAGCTCGGACATTCGTACCGAGCGCCTGCCCGCGAACCGATGCCCTGGCGGAACGATGACCACTCGGTCCTCGGTGCGGAGCGTCTCGTGGGCCAGTCCGTCGAGATCGTCGAACGGGGCGTAGAGCAGGCCGACGTCCGCCCGGCCGTCGCGCAGGAAGTCGGTGCGGTCGGCGGGGCCGCTGAACAGGATGTCGACCCGGCGCGCGTGGGGCCGCTGGGCGTAGCCCGCCAGGATCCCGGAGAGCAGGCCGGCGTCGCCACCGGGTTTGAGTACGAGCCGCAGGTGAGCCTCGGTGTCGCCGGCGCGGCGGGCGCTCCGGACCGCGGCGCTGACCGCGTTGAGCGCGTGCCTGCCGTGTTCCCGCAACGCCTCACCGGCGGGGGTGAGCGACACGTGACGGCTGGAGCGGATGAACAGCGGGCTTCCGAGTCGTGCTTCGATCCGCCGGATCGCTTTCGAGAGGGCGGGTTGGGCGATCGACAGGCGGTCGGCCGCGCGGCCGAAGTGCAGTTCATCGGCGACGGCGATGAAGTACTCGAGTTCCCGTGTTTCCAGTTCGACCATGCCTGCAGGTTATCGCCGGATGTCCGATCGGTCTTGGACGCCGCCGTCTTTCCTGGCCGAGAATCGGGACATGATCACGCATACGATGATTGTCGCGTTCGACGAAACCCTCCCTGACGCCGAGCTCGACCAGTACCTGGCGGATATCGAACGGGCGATGCGAGACACCGGTCTCACGCAATCGATCGCCGTCCGGCGGCACCTTCCGATCCCCGGCGAGGAGGCGATTCCGGCGCTGGTCGCCACCGCGATCGTGCAGGTCACCGTGGCCGACACCGACACGTTGGCGAAGGCTTTCGCCGCGCCCGGCTTGCACGCGGTGATCGGTCACTGGCAGTCGCGGTACCCGTACAAGGTTGCCTGGGCGAACCACGAGCCGCTGTCGTGAGCGCCTTTTCCGGCAAGCGCGGACTGGTCACCGGCGCGGGCAGCGGGATCGGCCGTGCGGCGGCGATCGACTTCGCCCGGCAAGGAGCGTCGGTCGCCGTGCTCGACCGCGACGAGACCGCCGCGGCCGAGACCGCGGCCCTGATCGACGAGAGTGGCGGCGAAGCAAGGGCGATCGCGGTCGACATCGCGGACGAAGAGTCCGTCCGGGCCGCCGTCGAGCGCACGGTCGCGACCTACGGCGGCCTCGACTTCGCGGTGAACAACGCCGGAATGTCTTCGCGCGGGCCGCTCGACCAGATGACCCTGGACGAGTTCGAGCGGGTGGTCCACGTCAATCTGTCAGGGACATTCCTCTGCTTGAAGCACGAGTTGCCCGTGCTGGGACGCGGCGGAGCGATCGTGAACGTGGCCTCCAATGGCGGCTTGGCCGCGATTCCGAACGCGCCCGGCTACGTAGCCGCGAAGCATGGCGTCGTCGGGCTCACGAAGGTCGCCGCGGTCGACTACGCCTCGCGCGGGATCCGGGTCAACGCGGTATGTCCCGGCCCGACCCGTACTCCGGGGTTCGAGAAATGGGCGGCGGGAACGGACATCATCGCGATGCAGGCGGCGATCACACCGCTGGGCAGGCTGGCCACGGCGGAAGAAGCCGCCGCGGCGGCGGTGTGGCTCTGTTCGGACGCCGCGTCGTTCGTCACCGGGATCGCGTTGTCGGTGGACGGCGGGCGGCGGGCCTGAGCCGCGGCGTGGGAGCAAGGCGGGCCCGTGGTCGTACACGGGCCCGCCTTGAAGCCCGAGCGCATCTCGTCTGCTGGAGAAGTTCCGCCCGTGAGCACGAGGTGCTCCTCCAGGTGGGCGCCGGCCTGGATCTGTCGAGAAGTGATGGCCTGCGTCGGAGGTGAGCTCGCGGCCGCGACGCTGCGACCCGTCGATCGTGGGGGATGCGGCCGGCGGGATGGCTAGCCGCGGAGGCGTTCGAGCCCGTCGAGGAGCAGGTCGAGGGTGAACTCGAACTTGCTCTGGCTGTCGCACCATCCGAGCGTGGGGTCGGTGCTGTCGTGGACCTCGGCTGCCACCATGGCGATCAGATGCGGCAGGGTCTCGGTGGCCGCGGCCAGGTCTGCCTCCGCAGCGTCGTCCTCCATGTTCCCGCCGGCTGACTCCGGGCTGAAGACCTCCTGCGTGAACCCGAGCGGCAGGCTTCCGAACGCGTGCAGCGCCCGGTGGGCGAGGTGGTAGGAGAACCCGGCGCCGACGAGCGTGCCGATGATCTCGTTGTAGTAGGCGTACACGGTGGCCGGGATGGTCCGGCGCGAGCCGAGCAGCCCTGGCGCCCACGGGTGGCGCAGCATGACGTGACGTGCCGCGAGAAACCGCTGCCGCAGCCGCGTACGCCAGTCTTCGCCACCGTCATCCGTGTCGAGGCGGGAGATCGCCGCGTCGATTTCGGCGATCACGGTCTCGACGACGCCGTCGAGCAGGGCCTCCTTGTCGCGCAGGTGGTAGTAGAGCGACATGGCCTCGACGTGGAGTTCGACGGCGAGGCGACGCATCGTCAGTGCCTGGATTCCCTGCGCATCAGCCAGGACGACCGCCGCGGCCAGTACACGCTGGCGGCTGAGCGGCTTCCGGGACGCCTTCGACGGCACTGAATCTCCTTACTCTTGCCCTCACCTTACATTGTATGATTTCCTGGTTACCTTACGACGTAAGAATTGATCGGCACGACCACCTTCATGCGCCCGTACGGCTGCCGAAGGAGCCACCATGCGCACGCTGATCCGCACCGCCCGCATGACCGGACTGCTCTACCTCGGCCTCGCCGTCACCGGTGCACTCGGCTTCCTGGTCATCCGGCCGCGACTCTTTGCCGCCGACGACCCCGGCGCGACACTGGTCAACCTGGTCGAACACGAATCGCTCGCCCGTGCCGGCGTCGCCGTCGAACTGCTCATCGTCGTCACCAAAGCCCTTGTCGTGGTGTGGTTCTATCGCCTGTTCCGCACCGCGGACCCGCTCGCCGCCTCCGGCATCGTCGCTTTCGGCCTCGTCAACGCGGTGGCGATCCTCATCAGCGCGGCAACGCTGGCCACCGCGGTCCAGTTCGCGATCGACCCGATCGGGGACGCGGCAGCCACCGTCCAGCTCCTGTACCTGCTCAGCGGAAACCTCTGGAGCGTGGGAACGCTGTTCTTCGGCCTGTGGCTCATCCCCATGGGCCGGTGCGTGCTCCGCTCGGGCTGGATGCCCCGCACCCTCGGCCGGCTCCTCATCGGCGGCGGCGTCGCATACCTGCTCAGCGCGTTCATCAAATACCTCATCCCCGACCTGCCGCTCGTCGCGGATGCTCTCGCTGTTCCCGCGACCGTGGGCGAGTTCTGGATGATCGGCTACCTGCTCGTCCGCGGCGTCCGCCGCCACGCAGCGCACGAAGCACCGCCAACCACGGCAGCGAGCTGACCTATGGGCGATCTACTGAATGATTCGATGAAACAGGCGGACGCCAACGCCTTGGCGGAGCTTGATGGCTACGAGCGTGTGTTTCCGGAACATCGGGCCCTGGCCGCGGATCGGCGTTCCCGTGCGGAGACACTGGATTACGCGGTGTGGTTCCGCCGCCGCACCGTCGAGCTGACCAGGCCCCCTCCGTTCGCTGTCTCATCGCGGAGAGGATGCGACACGGCGATGGGCAAACAATGGGCGGCGCAAGCAAACGCAGGTGGTCGCGCGGCCTGTCGGCAGAGCTGTGTTTTCCATGCCCGTGTGCCGTCCTGTGCGGATTGCTCCGGCGGTCAGGCCACGCTGGTGGGCGCGAGCAGCGCGTCGAGTTCGCGGTCGAGTTGTTCCTCCAGTTCCGTGATGCGCCGAAGGGCGGCGGGATCGCAGGTTTCTCCGTGGTGTTGCTTCGTCACGCCGCAGGCGCCGCAGACTTCCAGGTTGGTGTCGAACACAGCGGTCAGCCTAGAGAGGGGCACCGACAGAAAATCCGCCTTGGCACGGCGCTGCCCCGTCGTCTTCGAAGTCGTCGGATGAGGTGTACCGGTGGAGTACTTCCCGGTGGCGTGCTGGGTCCGGGCTGTCGAGGCACCTCACATTCGGCCGGGCCGTGTCGTCGTAGTGGCGAGATTGAATTCTCCACCGGCTAGGAGCAGCAGCATGACCACCTTCAGCGAATTGACCGGTGACTACCGGCTCGACATCGCCCGGACGACGCTCGGCTTCGTCGCGCGGCACACCATGTCCAGCCGCGTGCCGGGTCACTTCGACGACTTCGAAGGCAGTGTTCACCTCGACGGCGGCGAACCGTCGAGGTCCAGCCTCCGGTTCAGCGTGAAAGCCGCGAGCATCGACACCGGGAACTCGCGGCGCGACGACCAGTTGCGCGGGGCGTTCCTCGACGTGGAGAGCCACCCGGCGATCACTTTCGCCTCGACCGGGATCCGGCACCTCGGCGGCACCCGGTTCGAGGTCGCCGGGGACCTGACCATCCGGGGTGTCACCAACCCCGTTCGCGGCATCGTCGTCGAAGTGGTCGACACCGCCACGTCACGGGTGGCTTTCGCGGGCAGCGTCACGATCGATCGCCATCGGTGGGGAGTGAACCAGAACTTCGCGACCAGGCTCATGGTCGCCTCCAAGGTGACCCTGCGGTTCACCGTCGAGGTGACGACCGGCCGGTGAACTCGATGTCCTTGTCGAGGCTGGCGAAAACCGCAGCGTTCAACCTCGGGCCGGGTCGGCGATTTTGAACAGCGTGCGGATGGCGCGGGTTCTGAGGACGCCGCGGAGGGAGGCCGCGCGGCCGATCCGAGTGGGGGCACGGTTTCGCGGGCGAAGCGGGGGACAGTGTCGCGGCGTTGCCGTGGTCGATGGCGGCGGGCAGGGGTGCGTGAGCCCGGTCAGGACCGGGACATCAAACCCGCGGCTCCCAGGTGGCGTCGCCACACCAGAGAGCGTCTGTTGTGGCCGTTCTAGAGTGGTCTGGTGCGAACGAGGCTGCGGACGCTGCGCGTCGGGGAGCGGACCTACACCTGGCGGGCCACGATCGGTCAGGTTGCCGGTGACGGCGTCGACTGGCATCGCTGCGTCAGGGTGCGTGTCTGGGGTGGCGGCAAGAACGGCCGTGCGCTGGAGGCCGATCTGCTCTCGAAGGCCATGAGCGTGGGCTGGACCCCGGCCGCGACCGATGGTTCGTACCCGGAGCCTGCCGACGTCCGGTTCCTGATCGAGCGCGCGCTCGCCCTCGGCTGGGATCCCGGCGTGCTCGGCGGCACTTTCCGGCTCACCGAAGAGTATGGGGTGGAGCTGCCGGGCTTCCTGCTCACTGACCGTGTCCGCGACCCGAGCGCACGGGACCCTTCCGCATGGGTGATCCAGGCGAACGACCGGCGAGAAGGAATGGATGCCGGTGGATCGGAGCTGTGATGGGCCCGGCCGGTGACGAGTTCGAGTCGACCGGTCTGGCGTAGGACAGCCGGAATCCGCCCGCGGGCCCGTGCGGGCTCCGCACAGCGACTCCGAGCGCGGTGAGGCCTTCCCGGTGCGCTGATCGTTGATGGCGAAGCCTCTGGCGCGACTTCAGGTCGCGAGCACGCGGACCCCGTCGGGATGGTTCGCCGCCCTGTGGATTCGGTTCCTTTACGTGGCGTCCGGGTCGAAAGGTGCTCGTTCTCCGGTTGTCAGCGGAGCGCCGGTGTTACGGCGAGGGACTGCACTGGGGAACTCCGTGTCGCTGCTCACGAGCGGGTGCGTGCCGGTGCGCGGGTCATCGAGCAGGTGGCGGCTGACCGCGGTTCTCGGATCGAGGTTCCGCAGGGCGCTGAGGTCTTGCAGTGGTTTGCGGAGTTGCTGGTACTCGGTGCCGAGTTCGGTCCGAAGCTGGTTCTGAGCGCCGGTGGCGAACTCCCGTGCCTTGGTGAGGGTCTTGGCCAGCCATCGGGCGGATTCCGGCAGCCGTTCGGGGCCGAGGACGAAAAGCCCGGCGACCAGCAGGATCAGCAGATGTTCGAGGCTGAGACCGAACATGTCAGTTCTCCCTCGTCGCCACGTCGTTGCCGTCATGGTAGACCGTTGTCAGGCAGGCGTGGCGGAAGGTGGTGGGGAATATCGCCGCGTTCGTCGACATCGTCGCGGATGCGCTGGAGCCACTCGCTGCTCGTGCCTTGCCACGTCCCGAAACCCGGATCCTGCTCCGTCAAGTCTTCGAGGAGGGACAGGGCTTCCGGAGGCAGAGGACCTCTGATCGACCTGGACGGGTGAGGGCGGCCCGCCCCCGATAAGGGAACGAGCCGCCGTTCAGGCCACTGCTCAGCCGTCCTACCAGCCGAACTCGACGATGTTGCCGTGGTTGTAGCAATCGCCGCCCCACAGCCAGTTACCCGGTCCCGCCAGCGGTCCGTAGACCCGGTGGCCGTCCGAGCACTTGGTTGGCAGCCAGCTCGACGAAGCGATCACGTTGGCCGGATGGGCGAGATTGACCCTCCGGGAACAGCAGTTCCTCGACGCGAGCATCCGGGCCCGCGAAGAAGAGAGGGCACGGGCGAACCGATCCGCGTGGCGGCTCCGACGGCTGGCGGCCGCGATGGTGGTCATGAGCGGGCTGGCCGCGGCCTCGGTCGCGCTGGCCGTCCGGGAACGGAGACAGGCTTTGGCCTTTTGCTGGTGACCGCGTGCCACGCGTGTTTCCGAGGCGTTCGGATCACCGCGTGACAGTCAGGCGCGCTCGACGAGGCTCGGCGGGTGATCTGTGGGCGGGTAAGCTCGCATCACCCGTTTGTGGCCCCGCCATCCCGCTCTGCGCTATCGCTTTGGAGCATCCGCTTAAAACGACAGGAACAGCATGACAAGCCACAACGACATCGGGGCGCTCACTGCGCAGGCGGCAGCGCTGCGGGACGAGGACTGCCACAAGGAAGCTGTTCCGATCCTTCGTGCGGCCATCGCGGCCCGCGAGCCGGACGCCGACCGGATCCTGGCCTTGACGCTCAAGGAGATCAATGACCTCGAGGGCGCTAAGCAGGTACTGATCGATGCTGTCGCCAAAGGGCAGGCGCACCTGGCAAGTCTGCTCGGCGACATCGCGGACGACCTCGAAGACGACGAGCTTGCCGAGTCGTCGTACCGGCAGGCGATCGACGCAGGCGACACCGGCGCACTCAACGACTACGGCGTTTTTCTTCGATCTCGCGAACGATATGACGAGGCCATCGATGTTCTTCGGCGAGCGATCGCCGGAGGCGACAATTTGGCCGCGGCGAATTTGGTATCGCTGTATTTCGATGATCTGGAGGAGCTGGACAAGGCTGAGGAGTTGGCGCTCCGGTACCTGAGCAAGGATCATCCCAGTACCTATGTGGCTTTGGCCAACGTCTACGCCGAGCAGGATCGGCTCGATGAGGCGGAGGAAAAATTCCGCGAAGCCCTCGCGCTCGATGCGAACAAGGTGCACCAGAATTACGCATTGTTTCTTTGGGGCAAGCGGGAAGACCTGGCTGGAGCGGAGCAGGAATTTCGCCTTGCGCAAGACAACGACGAGCCTGGCTGGGGATTTGAGCTAGGGTCCTTCCTGATCGAGCAAGATCGAAACGACGAAGCGCGGGATGTCCTGGCTTGGGCCGCGTCCTGGGGAGATGTCGTCGCCGCTGAACTCCTGGAAGAGATCGACCCGGACGGCGAGGTCGAGGTCGATCGATAGATCTTTGCCCTGCGACTTTCACGTCGTTCGGTATCGATTACGTGCGGCCTCCTCGGCGAGCGGCGCCGGTGACCAGGCTGGCTGATCTGCCCTGAACCGGGCGAGCGCGGCCGGGGTACGACCGCGCCCGGATCCTGGGCCTGCCTGGACGATTACGAGAGATCGAAGGGGGCGGGGGAGTGGCCTTCCCAGATCTGGCGGGATGCCTGTTCGGGGTAGGGCAGAGTCTTCGGCTCGGTGTCCAGGACGCGGGTGAGGTTCTCGCCGGGTCGGTGGGCGGGCCAGCCCGCGTCACCGGTGGTGACGAAGCGGACCCATGCCTCCTGGAACTCGCGGGAGAGCGCGACGGCCTCGGGAGTGGGCTCCTCGCCGATGAGCTGGGTGCCGACAGGGCTGTCCAGCGTGCCGAACGCCAGGGGCACGTCGAGACTGTGGCAGGCGCCCAGGATGCCGCCGAGGGCCGGGGCGACCCAGCACAGTTCGAACAGGTACGAGGTGCCGCCCGCCGCGGCGTTCGCCTCGGCCAGTTTCTGTGACGGCATGCGGAAAAGAGCGTCGGAGTACACCGTCTCCACCAGTTCCTCCGGGCCTGCCTGCGGGAACGCGGCACGGTAGGCCCGCGCGCCGTCCGGCTGCGGGGCGTGCAGTTCCAAGGCCGCGTGGGCGTCCTCCTCGGTGAAGGTGCCGTGCCGTCCGCTCACGACACTGAAGTACCGGAATTCGTCACGGGTGTGACCGACGAGCAGTTCGGTCCCGCTCGCGCGCGCGCCGGTCAGCGCGGGCCAGGGCGCTTCCGGGAGGACCTCGCCGTCGACGACGGGGCACAGCGCGGTGCCGGTCTCCGTGAGGCGTCCCCAGCTCTCCCGGTGCGCGTGGAGGCCCGCGTTGAACGAGGTGAGCTCGGCGGCCAGGTGCCATGGGTCGATGTCGCGCAGGGCCTCGGCGGTCGGGGCCGTCGCGCCGAGCCGGTCCGCGAACGCGGCGGTGACCTGCCGTGCCAGCGCGGGGGTGCTGTGCAGCCCCGGCACCGAGTGGGCGATGGCCCGCCGGAACAGGCCGCGCGCGGACTTCATCGTCAGCAGGGCGGCGACCGAGCCCGCCCCGGCGGACACCCCGCCCACGGTGACCCGGCCGGGGTCGCCTCCGAAGGCGGCGATGTTGCGCTGCACCCACTCCAGCGCCGCGATCTGGTCGAGAAATCCGCGGTTGGGCGGCACGTCGTCGAGGAACGCGAATCCCTCCGCGCCCACGCGGCAGTTGATGGTCACCACGACGACTCCCGCCTCGGCCAGCGCTGCCGGGTCGTACATCGGGTCGCTCGACGCCGCCGAGAGGTAGCCGCCAACGGGGATCCACACCAGCACCGGCAGTCCCGCCGCGCCGGGATCCGGAGTGCCGACGTTGAGCGTCAGCCAGTCGGTGCCCTGCGGGGGCACGTCGATCGGCAGGGACAGCGGCACCACGGGGCCGAACTCGACCGCCTGCCTCGTCCCCTCCCAGCGGTGTGGCGGCGCGGGCGCGGCGAAGCGGAGTGCTCCGACCGGGGGCTGGGCGTAGGGGATGCCGCGGAACACCGCGTGCCCCTGCCGACGGAGCCCCTGCACCACGCCTTCCGTGGTCCGCACCTTTGGCTGTTCGGACATGACGGTTCCTTCCCTCGAGTGGACCTCCACGTTATGGGTCAGGTGTATTATGTCAACTGTATTGGAAAAGTCTCAGGGGACGAGGGAGGGACCGAAGATGCCGAAACAGGTGGATCACCGCGGACGCCGCGAAGCGATCGCCCGCGCACTGTGGCGGGTGGTGGAGCAGCGCGGCGTCACACAGCTGACGATGCGCGTGGTGGCGCAGGAGGCGGGCATGTCACTCGGGCAGCTGCAGCACTATTTCGCCTCCCGGACAGCCATGCTCTCCTTCGCCATGGATTTCGCGTCCGAGCAGACCTCGGTGCGCGTACACCAGGGGCTCGAAAAGCTCGGTGACCGTCCGCACCCCCGTGATGTGCTGCGACTGACGCTCACGGAAATGCTCCCCCTGCATGCCGACGCCCGCGCGACCAGCCGGATGAGCGCCGCCTACGTCCTGGAGGCGCTGCACGACGAGGCCGTGCACGAGCAGGCGCGCCGGGGACTCGTCCAAGGGCGGGCCCTCGTCGAGCAGTCGGTCCGCCAGGCGATCGCCGACGGGCACATCGACTCCGGCCGCGACCCGGCGACCGAGACCAACCTGCTCCTCGCCCTCACCGGCTTCACCTCCCTGATCGAACTCGACGTGATCGAGCCCCAGGACGCGCTCGCCGCGATCGACGTGCAGCTGGACCGGCTGTTCAGGAGTACGTGATCGGGACGGCGGGCAGAGCGAGACCGGTATCACCGGTCGACCCAGGGAACTGTGGTCTGTTCGACCGACAGTATGCGGACGCGCCGGCCAGTACCGTGTGTAGCCGACCCGCCCGGACATCGGAGATGCCACCATGACGACTGCCCAGCGCGGGAACGCGACCGGCGGTGGGAGGAACGAACTCCACACGCGGGCGACCACGCGATCGGGACTGTGATGACACTCGAGCAGCATCCGTTGCCGGAAGTGACGTCGCAGCCGAAAGGCGCTACCGGGGTCGCTGCCGGGGTCCTGGCGATTCTTGGCGGTCTCGTTTTCCTGGTGGCTGCCGCGCTCTGCGTCATCGAGTGCGTCTTGTCCCTTTATGTGCTCGCCGTCGGAGCCATCGCTCCGAAAACCATCGCCCCCGGCGTCGAGCTCTCCGGTGTCGTTCCCGTGGTCCTGGCGATCGCCGCGGTGATCGATCTTGTCGCCATGGTGCTGCTCTCCAGCGGAGGGATCCTGCTGCTCCAGCGTAAAGGTCCTGGACGGGTGCTCACCGTGATCGGAGCGGGGATCGCTTTCGGATTCTCCGGGCTGGTCCTGCTCGTGCCGTGGATCAGCTCGCGTGTCGCCTTCTCGTACAGCGAATTGACTCCGATCACCAGCACTGTCTGGCCGTTCGCCGTGGTCCTGGTCGCCGCGGCCGCGACGCTCCTGCTGGCGCTGATCCCGCCGACGGCGCGCTGGCTCGCCGCCGGCACGCCTCGTCTTCCTCGACGTTGACTGCAGACGCTGATCCGGGCAATCCGGTGAGCCGAGCTGTTCGTCCGCGAGCCAAGGCCGGGGGAGATCTCTGGTGCTGCCGAAGACGAGGGGGCGGGTCGCGATGAGGGTCGTCGTGTGCGTGTTGTGGGCGATCTTGGCGTTGGCGGGCTGCGCGTCACGGTCCGTCGATGTCGATACAGCGGGTTTCGAGACGCGTCTCTCCGCTGTACCGGGGGTCAATGGCGCGATGGTCGAGGTTCAGCATCCGGGGCTGCCGACGAACACGAACGTCGCGATCTGGCTGTTCCTCGAGTCGGCGGATGTCGAATCGGTGGCGACGACAGTCCGGAAGGTCGCAGGCACGGCACGAAGTGACGACGGGGTCCGCGGGCGGCAGATCACCATCTCCGTCGTGCAAGGCACGCGGGCGGAATTCCCGATCCGCCAGGACGTGGTGGCGAACTCGGTGCCGGTGATGCATCGAGTCGCGGAAGCCCTCGCACTGCCCGAGTCGGCCGGACTCATGCTTGTGCTGACACCAGAAGAAGTCGCGAGACTCGCGGATGTAGAAGACTGAGCGGACGGCACCTGTTCGGGCACGCCCGGTGGCGCTGCAGCGTAGGCGTGCCTATCCGTCGTCGTCCTTGTTTCCGACGGCGAGGTCGTCCACTTCGAGGTTCTCGTCGAGTTGCACATCGATGCGCGAGTCCGGGAACTGACGGGGTGCGTGGAAGGAGATCAGTGTCGTGTCCGGCCAGACCGTGAGCGACACGATGGTCAGATCATCGCGCAGATCGGCCTGTTCCTGGATGTGGGAGGCATCGCCGACGGCGGCCTCGATCTCCTCGGCCACGGCGGCGACGATTCGCCGCCACCGTGCCGCCGGGAGGTCCAGGATCTCGGTGGCACGTGCGGTCAGCGCCATGATGTCGGTGTCCGGAGTCTCGTCCAGGTCGGGATCGATCTCGACGAGGACGTCGACCTCGGCCGGCGCGAGGCGCGCGCGGTCCACCACCGTGTCGTCGGCGACCTCTGGCGACGCGAGCCGCCCACCTGCCTGGATGGCCCTCAGCAACTCGACAAGGGGCTCGGTACCCGTCATCCGTACAGTCCTTTCGGCCGCCGCGCAGGACAGTGTGTGAAGAGCGGGGAAACCGACGGGAACGCCGAGCTTCCTGCGCTGCCGGAGCATTGTCCACTGCAGGCGACGGTGCGCCTCGAACACGTCCCTGATGGACGAGCGTCCTGGCCTGCCGGAGTTCCGGGTCAGCCGAAATGGTCGCCAAGACCGCCACGAAGCAGGTCGAAGGCGTGGTTGGCGTTGGCCACGGCCTCGGGGTAAAGATCGTCGGCGCGGCGCCCCTCGGCCAGTTGCCGCCAGTTCAGCTCGACCAGGACCTGGAGGGTCCGGTTGATCTGGCGGGCGGCCAGGTGCGCGGTCGTTTGAGCGGTGTCGGCCGCACGCAACGCGTCGGTCAGCGCGGCGTCGCCGCGGGTTCCGTACTGCTTCAAGCGGGCCCCGAGGCTGTCGGTCATGGAGACCATCCGATAGAAGGCGAGCACCTCGGGGTCGTCGCACAGGCCATAGGCCGGATCGCGCTCGGCCAGTCGGTCCAGGAAGAACCGGTGCAGCGCGGCCAACGGCGTCTCCCCGTCCTCGCGGTCCAGGACCACCCGTGCGGTCTCGGTCTCATGATCGGCGAAGCGGTGCAGCACCAGGTCTTCCTTGGTCGGGAAGTACTTGAACAGGGTGCGCTTGGAGACCTCCGCCGCCTCGGCCACCTCCGCGACCGAAACCCGGTCGAAGCCGGACCGCAGGAACAGCGCGATCGCCGCCTTGGAGATCGCGGTCCTGGTCTGCAACTTCTTACGCTCTCGCAACCCGGTCACCGGTAAATCCTATACCAAGGCGATAAGTAAACCTGGTATACATATCTACCGGGTTTACCGAAGGAGTGGAGGGGCGATGGAGACCGAGGTCATCGTGGTGGGTGGTGGGCCGACCGGGTTGATGCTGGCCGCCGAGCTGGGCCTGGCCGGGGTGCGGACCGTGGTGGTGGAGAAGCTTGTCGAGCGCAGCGGCCAGTCCAAGGCCGGCGGTCTGCAACCGCGCACCGCCGAGGTGCTGGACCAGCGTGGCCTGCTCGACAACGTGCTGGACCGCGCGTCGGCGCGGCACGGGGCGGGCGGTCACTTCGCGGCGCTGCCGGTTCCGCTGGACTGCCGGTCCTGGCGGACCCGGCATCCGTGGGGTGTGCCGATTCCGCAGGCACGGGTCGAGGAAGTGCTGGAGAAGCGGGTCGTCGAGTACGGCATCCCGGTGCTGCGCGGGCACGAACTGGTCGCACTGGATCAGGACACCGAGGGCGTCACCGGGACCGTGACCGGTCCGGATGGCGAGGCGGTGCCGCTACGCGGGCACTACCTGGTCGCTTGCGACGGCGCGCACAGCAGGGTGCGCAAGCTGGTCGGCGTCGGCTTCCCCGGTACGGCGGGCACGATCTCCGCGGTCGTCTCCGATATCGTGCTGACCAGCCGGTCGGACGCGGTACCGACCACAATGGAGCATTTCAGCAGGCACGTCCGCGGTAAGGGCGGCCACTGGACGGCACTGTCTCCATTGGACAATGGGTGCTACCGGCTGATGTTCGGCTCGCAGTCCAGGGTCCCCCGTGATACCCCGGTCACCTTGGCCGAGGCGCGCACCGCGCTGCAGGCCGTGTACGGCGAGGAAACCGACCTTCAGGAGCTCCGGTGGGCATCGCGGTTCAGCAACGCCTCGCGGCAGGTCGACCGGTATCGGGTGGACCGGGTGTTCTTCGCAGGCGACGCGGCGCACATCCACCTCCCTGTCGGCGGGCAGGGCATCAACCTCGGTATCCAGGACGCGGTCAACCTCGGCTGGAAGCTCGCGGCGCGACTGCGTGACCGGGCGGGAGACGCGTTGTTGGACGGCTACCACGCCGAGCGCCACCCGGTGGCCGCCCGTGTGCTGAACAACACCAAGGCACAGGGCGTGCTGCTGAACATGATCGAGGACGAGAACGTCGCGGCGCTGCGCGACATCGTCCTCGATCTCGCGCGGACACCTGACGGCAACCGCTACCTGGCCGGCATGATCTCCGGCCTCGACGTGCGCTACGGCGACTCGGAGCATCCACTGGTGGGCTCCCGGATGCCCGATCTCGGGCTGACCACGGCCGTCGGCCCGACCAGGACCTACGACCTGCTCCGCGGCGGTCGGGGCCTGCTGCTGGAACTCGACGGCGAGGCGACGCTGGCCGGCCACGCACGAGGCCGGGTCGACCACGTGTCGGCGACCGTGACCGAGGACTGGCGGGACGCGGTGGACGCGCGGGCGGTGCTGGTTCGCCCGGACGGCCACGTGTGCTGGGTGGCGGGTGCTGAGAGCCCGGAAGCCGCGCTGCTCCACTGGTTCGGCCGGTAACGATCGACCGGGTTCCCCTCGGACCACGAGGGGAACCCGGTCGACAAGCGCCCCTTCCCTCAGCCTGGGCCGTGTCTCGGATCAGTGCGCCCAGGTGCCGGTGGTGCCAGCGCCACCAGTCGGCGTCTGGCCGCCACCCCTGAGGTTCGGGGGGAGTGCCCGATGGTCTTGGGCACGGTGGACGACGAGGCTGGACCCGATCGATCCGAAGTCCTCGAACAAAGGAAAAGCATGTCGAGAGTGGGTTCCTTGCGCCGCAACCTGATTCGTGCCGCCGGTGTCGCACTGGTGGGCACCGCCTGCGCACTCGCGGTGCCAGGGAGTGCCGGCGCCGTGGTGAACGGGAAGGACTCCACCGAGCGCTACGAGTTCATGGCCTCGATCCCGGAGATCGTGCCCGAGATGAACAACGCCAAGGGTGTCTGCGGCGCGGTGCTGGTCCATCCGCAGTGGGTGGTGACCGCGGCGCACTGCGTCGATCCGGGACGCAACCCGGCCAGGCCGGAAGGGACGGTCCGCATCGGCAGCCAAGGGCGGACCTCCGGCGGCACGGTCCGCTCGATCGACAGCTGGGTGCGCCACCCTGGCTACGAACCGGGCGCGCCGAACAAGAACGACATCGCCTTGGTACGCCTGGACCGCCCGGTCTCCCAGCAGCCGATCCGGATCGCCGAGCGCCCCGGCCGCCCCGGTACGCCGACCCGCTTGATGGGCTTCGGCACCACCGTCGACACCGGCGACCTGACCAAGGCGGTGTTCCCCGAACGGCTCCAGGAACTCGACACCCGCCGCGGGGCGGTGTCCGAATGCTCGCCCGGCTACGCGGACCGGACCCGGCTGTGCACGATCAGCCGCAAGCCTGACGCCATGGCGTGCATGGGCGACTCCGGCGGGCCCCAGGTCCAGCGCGGGAAGAGCGGCCGATGGGAACTGATCGGCGTCACCTCCGGCCCCGGCGACGACGACGTCCCCTGCGCCAACGGACCCGGCCTCTACACCAGCGTGCCCGCCTACGCCGGCTGGATCCACCGCACCATCCACAAACACAGCTGACCTGCCAGTCACCTGGCGCCGGCAGGCCCGTGGCGAGTCTGGCCTCGGGTCTGCCATGTGGCCGCGTCCTCGCCCGCCGTGGCGGTGGCGCTCGTCGCTCCGCGGCAACCTGGACACAGGAACCTGCCGCACTTGTAGCAGGTCAGGTGCGCTAGATGGCTGCGCCTTTCCCGCGAGCGATCCCCGCGCGAGTGATGGACCGCTTGAACGTCTGGAGGGTTCATCGACACCCAGACGATCGCTTCATCTCCTGGCCCCGCGTACTTGCGTGCTTTGTTCCTGTTCCACCCGTTCCATAGGGGTGGCCGCTGCACTGCACCCAGCGCGGGGCGTATCGACCTCAGCAGATCGGCGGATGACCTGCGTTCTCCGCCGCGCCGGTTCACCGGGGCAGTGCCGGCCTGGGATCATCGCCGGAGATAGTGGCCGGGTGGCGCCACCTGTCGACGGCCCTCGTTGACGACACGAAAGGCGACGGGTTCGTGAGGGATCACTGGCGGCTTCTGCAACCGCTTCGCGTGGCTGCCGGCTGGCGGATCGACATCAGCAGTCTCTACGCCGTCGATCCGTCGCCCGAGACGATGGAATGGTTCTACGGCTCTGTCCTGATCTCCGGCAACGACCATCATTCCCGGCTGAGTTTCGATGCCCGCTGGGAGCCGGAAGGCGACCCCGAGGGCTGCTACACGGTCGACTTCCTGCGCCTTCCCCGCCCTCGAAAGGGAACGGGAAATGCGGTGCGGGGGCCCGACGAGGTCGAGTTCATCGGAACCTGGACGACCCGGAGCCGTCCTGAACTGGTCGCCGTCCTGGAATCCTTCATGTTCACCCGCACCCCGCCGGAGAACATCGCGTGCCCCGAACCGGAACCCCCTGCCGCCGGACCTGACGCCGTCTGATCTTGCCCTCGGCCGGAGAATCGCGGAACCCGCGACCGCATGAGCGGCCGCGGGTTCCACAGGGGCGGAAAGGTTTCGAATCCGTGGATCACCGGACCGTGAGGGTGTACTCCGTGGTTCCGGCCTTGCCGGTGCTGTCCGTCGCCGTGATGGTCACCTTGTGGTTACCGCGCTGATACGGCCCCATGACCGTCATCCGCGAAGTGCCGCCGGGGTTGATGGTCTGCGGTGAGAACGTCGGCGAGTAGGACAGTCCGGCGCCGCTGAGCCGGATGGGACCCGTGCCGCCGGTGACGGTGATCGTCGCGTTCGCATAGCCGCCGGGCGGGACGATGCCGGAGTTCGGCGAGGCGGACGGTCTGGGACCGTCACCGGTACCGCCGTCTCCGACCGTGAGGGTGAACTCGGCGGTCTTGGATCCGGAGACGCCCTTGGCCGTGACGGTGACCTTGTAGGTGCCCGCCTGGGTGCTCGCCGAGGTCTGCATGGTCAGTTTGGCGACCTGCCCGGAGTCGACGGTCGACGAGGGCTGGAAGGTGGCGGTCGTTCCGGCGGGCAGTGCGGACGCGCTCAGCTCCAGCTTTTCCGGGCCCTGGTCTCCTGCCGTGGTGGTGAGGCTGGTGGAGACGTGCTTACCGGGATCGGCCTTGCCGGACGATGGCGACAACGCGATGCCGAACTTGCCGTCGCCGGGCTGGGTTCCGCCGATCTCGGCGCGGGCCCAGTCGCCCATCGCGTTGGTCAGGCGCGCCATGATGCTGTAGCGGTCACAGGCGCTGGAGCCCCATGACGAGACACCGACGATCACGCCGTCCACGATGAACGGACCGCCGCTGTCACCCGAGCAGTCGGCGGTGCGGCCGTCGTTGTAGCCCGTGCACACCATCAGGTCACCGTTGACCCGGATGTCGAAGACCTGGCAGCCGGCGGGGTCGTTGACCGGCAGGGTGGTCTTGCGGAGTTCGCCGGAGCCGCCGCTCGCCGAGGTCTTGCCGTAGCCGAGGGAGATGCCGGACTTGCCCGGCTTGGTGAGCGCGCTGTCTCCCGAGCCCGCCACCTTGGCCCACTGGCTTTCCGGCACCGGGATGTCGTCGACGGTGGTGACCACCGCGACGTCGTTGCCCGTCCGCCAGCCACCGGAGCCGCTGTACTGGGGGTGGGCCTTGAACGAGGCGACGGCCGTGCGGAACGTCTCGTCGCCGGGGGTGTTCAGGTCGTCGTCGCCGTAGAGGTAGCTCTTGGCACCGGTGGTATCGACCATGCAGTGCGCCGCGGTCAGGATCTTGCGCTTGCCGACCACGGAGGCGGTGCAGGACTGTCCCTGCGGACCTCCGCCCCCGACGCGCATGCCCGCGATGACGGACGGGTTCTCCTTGACCGTGGTGCGTTCCCCGTTGATGATCCGGGTACCCATGTCCGCCGCACGGAGCTGATCGGTCGGGGTCGCCGCGACGCTGATCTTGTCGGCCGGGGCGGCATCGGCGGTGCTCAAGACGGGCAGGGCCGCCGTGGCCAGTGCGAGAGTGAGGGCCAGTGCGAAGCGTGGTGTTCTCATCGTTCTCCTTCAAAGGATGAAGAGATGCGGAAGAGCGGACGGCGCTGTCCGTCCACTGTGGTCAGAATGTGATCGACCAGCCGGTGAGCGTGCCGACGTCGAACCGGTAGGTGTCGCGCACCGAAAGTCGCCACGTGCCGTTCGCGTCCTCGTTTGAGGCGTCGACCGTGAAGCTCTCGTGTATGCCGCCGGATTCGCCGACGCCGCCCGCGCGGTTGAGCGAATAGGGCGTTCCGCTCGGCCCGATCAGGTCGACGGCGAGGTCTCCGGTGTAGCCGTGGTCGATGTCCACTCGCACCGCCAGCGTGGCCGATGCCTTGCCGTCGCAGGAATCCTGGCTCACGGAGGTCCCCACCGCGGCGTCCGCGTCGGGGATGGCCACATCCTGGTCGTTGCTCTTGGTCCCGCATCTGGTCGGCGTGCCGCCGCCCAGGTCGCCGACGTAGAGCAGCTTGTTCGGCGAGCCGGTTCCGGGGTTGGTGATCAGGTCCGGGGTGGCGCTGCGCACCAGCGCGTCGCTGACCTGCTGCGGGGTCGCGGCGGGGTTCGCGGCGAGATACAGTGCGGCCGCGCCGGCGACGTGCGGGGAGGCCATGGACGTACCGCTGGCGGTGCGGAACGATCCGGTGTTGTCACTGGAGTGGATGTTGCCGCCCGGTGCGAAGAGATCGACGCAGCGGCCGTAGTTCCCGCCGCGCGTGCGGTCCTTGTTGAACCAGCCGACGGTGAGTGCCTCCGGGACACGCGCCGGGCTGACGCCGCACGCGTCCTTGCCGTCATTGCCCGCGGAGACCGCCACGACGATTCCCTTGGCCACCAGTGCCTTGACCTGTTCGTCACCGACGCCGGGCACATCCATGCCCAGGCTCAGGTTCACCACCGCGGGTTTGACGGCGTTCTTGGCCACCCATTCCATGGCACTGACCGTGGCCGAGTCCGGGCCGGAACCTTTGCAGTCCAGCGAGCGCACGGCCACGACCTTGGCCTTCTTCGCCACGCCGACGGTTTTGCCCGCGATCGTGCCTGCCACGTGCGAGCCGTGCCAGTAACAGTCGCCGGCGTCGGTGTCGTTGTCGAGGAAGTCGTAGCCGTGGCTCGCCCTGCCCTCGAACTCGGGGTGCTGGGCCTGCACCCCGGAGTCGATGACATAGGCGGTCACCCCCTCACCCGAATTCGGGAAGGTGTACTTCTTGTCCAGAGTGGCGGTTCGCTGGTCGATCTGGTCCAGGCCCCACGACGGCGGACTCGGCTGTTCCCCCGCCGCCCTGGTCGTGCCGTCCTGGTGCACTGCCTTGACCGACGGGTCGGCGGCCAGTCGCCGCGCCTGCCGCTCGGAAAGACCGCGGACCGAGAAACCGTTCAGCGTGACCGAGTACGTGTCGGTCACCTCGCCGCCGTAACGTCCGGTGAGTGCCGAGGCCTGGCCTTCGGCCGCGGCACGGGCGCCACCTTCGAGCACCACTATGTACTGCCCGGAGTACGGCCGATCGGCCTGGACGACAGCCGCTTCCGCCTGCTGCGCCGCGGCCACGCCCGCGGTCGTCACCACTGCCGCGGCGGCGACCGCGACGGTGAACAGGTTCGCCATCCATCTCGTTCTGCACTGTTGCATCGATTCCTCCATCGCGCGTTTCGAACGGCCGCAGGGGGTTTGTGACATCGAGCCGCTCGAACAATCAGCCTTCGGCCTGGCGGACGGGGGAACAAGTGTGGTCGCGACCCGTACCGGTACCTGATCCTGTGTGGACGCAAGTGCCGTAGCTCGCGGGGTTATGGCGCCCGCACCCGCCGACCTACCATGTCGGGGCATTCCTCTGCGGACGGTTCACCGACAGGAGCGAGCATGGTCGACGGTTGCGCGAATTCCCTCTCCAGCCGATTCCGCCGCCGATGATCGGCCGGGACGCCGAACTCGCGGCTTTGCTCGGCGCGGTGCGGAACCCGCCATCGGTTGCTTTCGTGGAAGGCCAGGCCGGCGTGGGCAAGTCCAGGCTGGTCGCCGAGTTCGCCGCCGCGGCCGCCCGCGACGGGGCCCCGCGAGTGATCATGGGTTCATGCCAGCCGCTGCCCGCCCCGTTCCCGTACGGGGTGCTCTTCGACTGCCTCAGCCAGTGCGGCGACCTGCTGCGCGAGCCCGGCCCGGTGACCGGTGCGCTACGGGATCATCTACCCGAACTCGCCGACCACCTGCCACCCGCGCCGCGCGCCCTCGGTGACCCCGACGCGGAGCGGCACCGGATCTTCCGCGCCGTGCGCGATCTCCTCCGTTCGCTGGGACCGGCCGTACTCGTGCTCGAGGATCTGCAGTGGGCGGACGAAAAGACCCGCCGGGTGTTGCGCTTCGTTCTGGCGGACCCGCCGCCGGACTTGTCGATCGTGGCCACCTACCGCCGCGAGGATCTGCCGTCGGTGGCACCACTCGGCCACGCCTTCCACGTCCCGCACGGAGTGACCGGGGTCGATCTCGTACTGCGGCCCTTCGGCGTGACGGATGTGCGCGCCATGATCGACGCCCTGGTGGGAGCCGTCGTGACGTCGCACCGGTTCGCCGAGGCCGTCCTGGACGAGACCGCGGGGATCCCTTTCGTGGTCGAGGAAACGGTGCGGGCGCTGAGCGACCCGATGCGGGACGTGCGCGCCGAAGGTGACTCGGCCCGGCGGGTCCTCGCTGGGATCGACGTGCCGCCCTCGGTGACGGACACGATCAAGGAGCGGCTGGCGACCTTGCCCGGCGCCGCGCGGATCCTCGTCGAGGCCGCCGCGGTGCTGGGCGTCCCGGAGACGCTTGAGGTGCTGAGCGCCGTGGCGGGAGAGGCGACCGCGGCGCATCTGGTCGCGTCGGTGGATTCCGGTGTGCTCGTGGAGGAAACGGCCACCAGATACGGCTTCCGGCACAACATCGCCAGACGCGCGGTGTACGCGTCACTGCCGGGTCCGCGACGGCGGGAACTGCATGAGCGTGCCCTCACGGCGCTGTCCGCCCTTGGCCACGCCCCCGTCGCCCGCCTGTGCACGCACGCCAAAGCGGCGGGCATGAAAGCCGACTGGTTGCGATACAGCGAACTCGCCGCCAAAGTCGCGGAGGACGCCAACGATGTCTCCACCGCGGTCGACTTGCTGGTCGAGGTCCTGAGCGATGCGGATACCGGTCCCGAGGTCGCGAACCGGCTGGCGACCAAGCTCTGTGACCACGCCTTGACGGGACTGCCCGGCGGGATGATGACCGCGCGAGTCGAAAGCCTCCTCGCGGACCCCCGCCTGGTCCCGGACGTCCGAGCCCAGGTTCACCTGTGGTTCGGACTGCTGCTGCAACGAGAGACCGGGTCGGTCGACCGCGGCGCCGAGGAGATCGCACTGGCCCTCGGCCTGCTCGGTGACCAGCCGGAACGCACCGTACGCGGTATGGCGGCGATGGCCGGGCCCTATCTGGGGTCCGCGTCCATCGCCGAGCACCAGAGGTCGCTCGATCGGGTCGAGGAGGTCATCGACCACCTGCCCACCAGGGAACTGCGCACCGCGCTGCTGGCCACGACGCTCGGCGGACGGCTGATCGCCGGCGACCCGAGCACCTGGGACCGCATCGCCCGGCTGCCGTCCCCGTCGGACGTGCACGACCCCGAGGAACTCCATCACCTGGCCCGCGCCCATTGCAACCTGGCGGACGCGTGCTCGTGGATCGGGCACTACGCCAGGGCCCGTGAGTTCCTGCGCGACGGGATCGTCTTGGCCAAACGGGTCGGTTCCTCTTACGTCGTCGGCACCGCCGAGGCCACGGCGGCCCGGCTCGACTGGCTCAGCGGGCGATGGTCGGGATTGGGGCAGCGCCTCGACCGCTTGATCGAAACCTATGCGGACCTGCTGCTGACCACGGACCTGCACCTCACGCGAGGCTGGCTGGCGGCGGCACGAGGCGAGTGGGTGCGGGCGGCGGAAGCCTTCCAGGCGGCGACGGGTGCGCACCCGTCGGCGCAGGTGTTCCCGGTGGGCATCTCGGCGGCAGGCGGGATGGTGGGCATGCTCCTCAGCCGGGGCAAGGCCGCCGCGGCGGAGGAGCACGTGCGACGCGGCGTGACGATGCTGCGGAGCAAGGGCGCGTGGGTATGGTCGGGCGATATTCTTCCCCAGGCCGTCGACTACCACTTGGCAGTCGGCGACGTCGGGGCCGCACGGCTGCTCGTCTCGGAAACAGCCACCGGTCTCCGAGGAGTCGACGCCCCACTGGCCCAGGCGGGCCTGGCCGCCTGCCGTGCCCGGCTGACCGCGGCCACGAACGACCGCGACGAGGCCGACCGGCTCTACCGGGAGGCGATCGACCTGCACTGGGACCTGGGCCTGTCCTACCGCGCCACCCAGCTCGCCGAGCAGGCCGAGGGCGAAACACTCACCGACGCCACAGTGCTCGAAGCCCTGACCCAGACCTACGACGCCCTGGGAGCCACGGTCGACGCCGCCCGCTGCCGCCACCGTGCCCGCAGTACCGGCACAGCCACTCCGTCACCCCGCGGCAGACGCGGCTACGGCAGCGAGCTCTCCCCTCGTGAACAGGATGTCGCCCGCCTTCTGGCCGGAGGCCACACCAACCGGGAGATCGCCCAAGCCCTGTTCTTGTCCCGTCGTACGGTCGAGGAGTACGTGGTCAAGGTCCGCCGCAAGCTGAACGTCTCCTCCCGCCACGATGTCCGCCTCTGACGGGACGCCCGGAATCGAGACGGCTCTGCCGCCAGGCCGTCTGCTCCGGCCTCATCAGCCCTTCCTCGGAACACGCCGAAGCGAGCAGCAGCGCCGTCCTTGAGGGCTCAACGGGCGGACGGGTCCAGCAGCAGTTTCCCGGAAGTGCTGCGTGATTCGATGTCCGCGTGTGCTCGTGCGGCTTCACTCAGCGGGTAACGCTTCGTGATCTCGACCTTCAACTTGCCCTCGCTGAACTTCCGGAACAGGTCACGGGTGTGTTCGCGGAGCAGTTCCGGTGTGTGGATGTGGTCGGCGAACACGGCATAGGAGACCTTGACGCTCTTGGGCAGATCCGTCATCCGCACCTGGGGGATGTCGCCGATCAGCGGACCGTAGTAGACGAGTGTGCCCGCCCGTCGCAGCACTTCGATCGAGGAGTCGAACGTGGCAGCGCCGCCGCCGTCGAAGACCGCGTGCACCCCCTCGCCGCCGGTGAGTTCCTTGACCCGTCCGACGAAGGCGCCACCGGTCGAGACGAGTACGTCGTCCGCCCCTGCCGCCAGGGCGACGGGAACCTTGTCCTCCCTGGAAACCAGGCCGATCACGCGTGTTCCGCGCAGCTTGAGCAACTGGGTGACCATCCGGCCGACACCGCCGGCGGCGGAGTGGACCAACGCCACCTGGCCCTTGCCGAGCGGGGCGATCTCCGTCACGAAATGATGCGCGGTGAGCCCCTGCATCATCATCGCGGCGGCGATGTCGCCGGGCACGTCGTCGGGAACCGGGACGACCTGATCGGCCGGGATCACCATGCGCTCGGAGTAACTGCCGTAGGCGTAGACCCACGCGACCCGATCGCCGACGGCGAGATCGGTGACGCCGCCGCCCACCGCGGCGATCCTGCCGGCTCCTTCGACCCCTGGGACGAACGGAAGTCCTTTGGGCAGGCCGTATCCGACTCGGGAGCCGGTGTCCATGAAGTTGACACCGGCGAACTCGATGTCCACGAGCACGTCGCCCGGTCCCGGCGCCGGATCCGGCTGGTCCCGCACTTTCAACACCTCGGGGCCGCCGAACTCTTCCACTACTACAGAACGCATCGAAATCCCTTGTATCCGTTGTCACGCCGAGAAGAACGACGCTGAATCCCTGGCTCGCCCGATCGGCGGCCCTGCACTGAAACGAGCGTAGGAGCCATTTTTTGTACCTGCAAGTACAGAAATCAGGGACAGTTTCTTCTCGGGGGAGTGGTGGTCATCCCGGCCGCTGGGCCGGCTGGGCGCGCGGTTCTCGACATGCCGTCGTGGTCGTCCTGTCCGTCATCTTCCCAGCCGCATTCATCTTTCCGGTCTCCTCGGATCGGTCATCGGGCATGCGCTTATGAATCCGAGCGGCCGACACCTTTCTCAGGCTTGATGGCGTTGAGCCCGTATGGCCAGAGGAATCAGGCCGGCGGTGAGGAATCCGAGGGCGGTGAGGAGAAAAGCGGCCTGGTAGGCACCCAAGGTCGGAACGACGTGCAGGGTTTGGCTGCTGACGAGGATGGCACCCATGACGGCGCTGGCAGTCGCTGAGCCTATGGTGCGGAAGACGACGTTCATACTGTTGGCGATACCGGTCTGGTCGGCTGGTACCGCCATGTTGATACAGATGGGCATGGCGGTGAAGGCCAGGCCGGTGCCGAGACCGATGATGGCGCTGGCCAGGTAGACGGCGATGCGGTGCTCGTGACCCGTGAGCACGAGCAGCATGGCGACAGCGCTCACCACACCACCCATGATCAGGCACTGGCGCGGTCCGATCTTGAGGCCGAGCGGGACGGCGGCCAGGTTGCCCAGGGAGCTGGGCAACAGCATCAGACCGGCACCCAGCACAGTGGCGGAGAAGCCGAATCCGGCCTCTTGGGGTGTCTGGACGAACTCGCTTACCATGATCAAAGCGCCGTACATGCCGAATCCGGTCAGGGTTGCGGCGATACCGGTAAGGGCGACCGTGCGCCGAGTGAGCATGGTCAGGTCGACCAAGGGGTGGCGCACGCGGCGCTCGACGGTGATCCACGCTCCCATGCCTATGACGGTGAGGAGCATCAGGCCGAGGATGCGGATATCGCTCCAGCCCCAGGTGTTGCCTTTGCTGATTGCGATCAGCAGTGCACACAGCCAGCTGACCAGTGTGAGGGCACCGAGGAGGTCGACGCCGCGAGCGTGACCGGCCACGTGGTCCGCCGGAACGGCCCTTGACACGGCGAGGAGTGCCACCAGGCTGAGGGCGAACAGCAGCCAGAAGATTGCCTGATACCCCCACCCGGTCATGAGCGCACTGCCTGCCAGTACGCCAAGCCCGCTGCCGATACCCATGCTCGTGCTGACCAAGGCCATGCCACGGGCGGGCTGAGGGAGATGAGTGCGGATGATGCCCACCGCGAGCGGGAACACCCCGGCGGTTGCACCCTGCAGCACGCGGGCAAGCACGAGCAGGGCGAAGGAATGTGTCAGCGCCGCCAAGAGGGATCCGGCCACGGGCCCCAGCAGCGCCAGCAGCAGGAGGCGCTTGTGCCCGTAGAGGTCACCGAGGCGCCCGAGCAGGGGTGTGAGTACTGCCGATGCCACCAGGTTGGCGATCATCAGCCAGTTGATGTCGGCCGCTGAAACCCCGAAGTCCCGTGCCAGAGATGGCAGCAGTGGCAGGAGCGAGGTCTGCGAGATCGGCAGGACGATCATCCCGGTCAGCAGCGCCACGAGCATGAGCCACGTCCGGCGCTGCCGTCGGGGTGCGGTCATGTCATCGCGTACAACCGCTGGACTGCCCTGACGGGGCGCGCTGGGGGAGGTGGATGTCATCGCCGGATCAGGTGATCGAGGCATCGCGGACAACGGCCTCGCTGAGCGGGATGAGCGCTGACCGGGTGAAGATCATCACCAGGGTGCCGTCAGGCTTGAGCCCCCTGGACTCGAAGGTCACGATCCCGGCTTCGGGGCGCGATTTCGACCGCCGCTTGGCCACCACGGTCGTCTCGGCATACAAGGTGTCGCCGACGAAGACCGGGTTGGGCAAGCGAATGCTTTCCCAGCCGAGGTTGGCGATCGCCTTGGCGCTGGTGCCGTTGGTGCACATCCCGCCGACGATGGACAGCGTCACCAGACTCGAAACCAAGGGCTTGCCGAACTCGGTGTGGCGGGCGTATTCGTGGTCGATGTGCAGCGGATGATTGTTGAGCGAGATCAGGGACTGCCACACGTTGTCGGTCTCGGTGACCGTCCGGCCCGGCCGGTGTTCGATGATGTCCCCGACGTCGAACTGCTCGTAGAACAGACCCTTGTTTTCGCGGTAGCGCCCGCCACCCAGATCTTCAAAGAACGGTACGGATTTCACATCATCCCCTGGAGTTCGAGAATCGCCTGGGCCCTCTTGAGGAACGGCGGCCCCACCATCAACCCGTCCACGGTGTGGATGCCCTTCGAGGAGGCGTCGAATTTCTCCACCACCTGCTGAGCCCACGTGACCGCTTCGGCCGTGGGGCTGTAGATCTCGTTGATGATCGGCACTTGCCGTGGGTGAACGGCGACTTTGCCGGTGTAGCCCATGTCCACCGACCGGCGCGCCTCGGTGCGCAACAGTCCGACGTCGTCGAGATCGAAGGTGGGAGCGTCCATGACCTGGATCCCGGCGGCGCGGGCGGCCATGACCACCTGTGACCTTGCATAGAGCACGCTCTCCCACGACAGGGACGCGCCGATCTCGGCGGCGTAATCGGCCAGTCCGAACACCAGCCCACTCAGCCGCGGACTCGAAGAGGCGATTGCCCTCGCGTTGGCCACCCCGTTGGACGTCTCGATCACCGCCCACACCGTCGAGGCGCGGCCTGCGGCAGTGAGGATTCGATCGGCCAACTCGATTTGCTCGGCAGTCTCGGCTTTGGGAATGTGGATGATCGCCGGCTCGATCTCTGCGTCACAGACCGCCAGTAGATCTTCCAGTCCGTCCCGTGTCATGAGGCCGTTGATCCGCACCCCCAAGACCTCGGGCAGATCCTCGCTGGTCAACTGGAGATATGCCTGCCGGGCCCGCGCCTTTTCGCCTGCCGGGACAGCGTCTTCGAGGTCGATGAGGTTGACATCGGCTCCGCTGGCACGGCCCTGGCGGAATCGGTCCACGCGCAGCGCGGAGGTGACCAGCAGACTCCGGCACAACGGAGCATCGAGTAACGAGGTGTCAGCCATGGGGCACCACGTGTTTGTCGAGAAGGTCGCACAACCGCTCCAGGTCCGGCCGGTCAACGTCGGCCCGGATCATGACTCGGAGTCCTTCCTTGCCGCGGGCGGTGGTCGGGAAATACACCGGCGCGACGTAGAAGCCCTTGTCCAGCAGCGTATTGGACAGGCTGACGGAAAGAGCCGGATCTCCCACCAGCAGCATGCGAACCGGCATCTGACTGCCGGTCTGGGCGGTGGGAACGCGGTGGTCGAAGTAGGCGAGGTTCTCCCGCAGCTTCCCTTGGAGCAGGGCCAACTCAGGGCCTTCATGGATGCCGATGCAGGCCCGGACGCTGCCGAGGTTGGCTGTACTCATCGTCTGCGACCAGCACATGGGGCCTGCCATGGTGTTGACGATGCGCCCGATGTCCTGGCGGCCGGTCATGATGATCCCGCCGGTGCATCCGAAGCCTTTGACCAGCGAGCCGGTGATGATGGTCAGCGGATTGAGTTCATCCATGTGTGAGCGCACGAAGCCCTCACCCTTGCTGCCTATGACTGACATGGCGTGGGAGTCGTCCAGCCACAGGAACAACCCGTAGCGGTCCTGCAACTCGAGGAGGGCGTCCATGTCGGCCATACCGCCGGTGGAATACGCCCCGTCAGCGATGTATGCCACCCGTGGATGCTTCTTGCACAGGTCTTCGAGGTAGTTCATGTCGTTGTGCGGGCTGATGAACACGGGCGCCTCATCGGCACAGACCGGCTTCATCAGGTCCATGCAGAAGTGGGCTCGCTTGTCGAAGACGGTGACTCTCGGCTTGCCGTCGATCAGCGCCCCCGAGGTGACCAGTGGTAGCAGCGCCGCCGTGGCCACGGAACAGGAGATCGCCAGGAAGCACTGCGCGTCGAACAGCGTCGAGAACCGCTCCTGGACGTCATACATCAGCGACGACTGAATGCGCGTCGGTGCGATGCCCAGCTCAATGATCTGTTCCTCACGCAGAGCGTCGATCGCACCCTGAATCACGGCCGGATGGCGATTGAGACCCAGGTAGGAATACGAGCTCATATTGATGAACTGGTGACCACTTTTGCGCTCGACAAGCGACCCGTCAGGGCTGCTTGTGGCGTGCAGGGCGATCAGGCCGGCGTCTTCGGCTGCCGTCCAGTTCGGAAGGCTGTAGGCCATCATCTTCTCGGTGTTGCGGTACAAGCGGGGGCCGTAGGTTTCCGCCTCGCTCATCGCACTTTGTCCTTTCTGGCAAGACTCTCCGGCAGCCATCCGCCTGAGGCCCGTGACATGGTCAAAACTGCGGGAACGTTCGGTTGAGCGTGGCATGAATCATCCGAAGGAACCGAGTCGACAAGACTGTGACGCCAGTCATGTTGACCTGTTTCAAGTGGATGATCTGCACGCTTGCTCAATTGCACGCGCCGCTCGCTTGTGGCGTAACACCTGGTAAGGCGCATTCGTTCGACAAAGACGTGGTCGTGACTCTGAAATTCTTCGCATGTTCTCGGGTGGCGGCTCGGTGCGTGGATCATACGAATGCCGCAGCGCGACAGTTTCTGGACGGATAGACAACCATGCACGTTCGGGCAGACGGCCGGCCGGACTTCGTTGTCGGTCGGGTAGAACACCCACTACGACAAGGGGGATCGCGGTGGAAGCCCGCCCCGGCTCTTCGGCAAACCGGCGAGGCCACGGACGCCGTCGTTGGAGGCGTCTTCGGGCGATCGGCGTCGGCTGTCGCGGGCGGGAAACCGCGGGATCAACCGGATGCTGCACGTGCTGGCCATCGTCCAGCTCCGTTACGACACGCCCGGCGGCGCCTACTGCCGCCGGAGCAGGCCGGCGCGGTGGGCGATGGCGGCGGCCTCCGTGCGGCGGCCTGCACCGAGTTTGGCCAGGATCCGGGAGACGTGTACCCCCGCTGTGCTGGCGGAGATGAACAGTGACGCGGCGATCTGGCTGTTGGTCAGCCCATCGGCCAGCAGACGCAGCACGTCCAGTTCCCGGACGGTCAGGCCGAACGGATCCGCGGGCGGTGGTGTGAGTGGGGGTTCGGGCGAGGCGAGATCGACGCGGCCGCGGGCCGCGAGCAGGTCGATCTCGCGACCGAGGTACCCGGCGCCGAGGTCGTCGGCGAGGGACGCGGCTTCCCGCAGCGGATCCTGCGCGGCGGCGCGGTCGCCCGCCGACAGCGCCGACTCGGCCATGCCGAACAGCGCCTGGGCGAGTTCGTAGGGCTGGGACCGGCCACGCCACGCCGCCACCGCGGCGGCCCACAGCCGCGAATCGTTCTGCGCGATCTCGGCGTGGAACGCGGCCAGGTGCGCCGCCGGTACCGGGCGGTCAGCGGTCACCCGCGTCGCCAAGTCCTGGAGCTGTTCGGTGCGCCGCTCGACCAGTTCGCGCCGCTGCTGGTCGCGGCCTGCCGCGTCGAGCAGAGCCCGCCGTACCCTGGCGCCCGCGCGCAGGAGCGTCCACGGGTCGCCGAGAGGGCCGAGCAGACCAGGGTCGTCCAGGGCGTCGGCCAGGAGCCGGTCAGCCGCTTCGAGGTCACGCCGGGCGACCGCGAGCCGGCACCGGAACGCGGCGGCGAACACCGGCGTCCCCTGCCCGGTCGGATCGGCGGGCGAACCGGCCGCGACCTCCGCCGCCGCGTTCGGGTCGCCCTGGGCCAGCAGCACCTCGCCCAGCAGGGTGGTCAGCACCGCGGTCGTCATGGCCGGCGGTTCGTCGGTCAACGCGTCTTCGACGACCTCTAGTACCTGCGCCCACCGGCCGAGCAGCCAGAGCGCCTGGGCCAGGACACCCGTGAGGGCAGCGCCTCGCGACCGGGCCTGTCCGACACGATGGGCCGTCGCCCGGCCCTTCGCCGCGACGACGGCGGCTGAGTCGTAGTCGCCGGCGCCCATGAGCAGGTACGCCTGGCCGAGCAGGGCGGTGAGCGCGTTGTAGTGGTCGGAGGTGACCTCCGCGATCGTGGCGGCTTCCCGGAACAGGGCGAGCGCTCGATCCTCGTCACCCGTCACCGCCGCGACCCTGGCGGCCGCGATCAGCGCGGTGGCCTGGACGACGGGCAGCCCGTGATCGCGGCCGATGTCCAGAGCCTCCTTCGCGTAGCGCCCGCCCTCGTCGGGGTCACGCAGCCCCACGGTGACCGCGAGCATGGCCAGCGTCTGGCCACGCAGCTCGGGCGGCGCGTCAGCGGGCATGGTGGCCAGGGCGGCGCGGAGGTCCGCGTCACCGTCGCGGCCGGCGCGGCGGTTGAGCAGACCGCGGGTGGCCAGTACGCGGGCGGGCCCCTGCGGGTCGGTCGCGGGGTCGACTTCGTCCAACGCCCGGCTCGCCAGCGTGACGCCCCGTTCGAAGTCGCCGGTGTTGACGCACACCCTCGCGGCGTGGTCCAGCACGACGGCCAGGGACACACCCAGGCGGGCGGCGGGCTCGGGAACCGTGTCCCAGCGGTCGAGAACCCGGTCGAGCAGCCGGAGCTGCTGTTCGTAGGCGTAGGTGCGGCCCGCGTCGGCCGCGGCCCGCCAGGACGCTTCCAGGGTCCGCGCGTGATCGCCCGCGGCGTTCCAGTGCGCGGCCAGCTCGACGGCACCCCGCCCCTCGGGCACCAGCGCCGGGTTGTCGTGGATCGCTTCGGCGCAGCGGACGTGCAGCCTGCGCCGCTCGCCGGGCAGCAGGTCGCCGTACACGACGTCACGGAGCAACGCGTGGTGGAAGGCGTACCCGTCCTCGCGCACGACCAGCAGCCGCCGGTCGACGAGCTCGCGCAGCGCCGGTTCCAGCTCCTCGTCGGGCAGCCGGCAGGCCAGCACGAGCAGTTCGTGCCCGACCTCGTGACCCACGACCGCCGCCGCGCGCAGCACCGACCGCCCGGTCTCGGGCAGCCGCGCGGTCACCGCGGCGAGCAGGTCCCGCAGCGAGGACGGGGTGACGTTCGCCGGGTCGGCGGCCAGCGCCTCCACGAACAGCGGGTTGCCGTCGCTGCGCTCGTGCACGCGTACCACCAGCGCGCGGTCAGGCTCGTGACCGAGCAGCCCGGCCAACTGCGTGCCGACCTGTGCCCGGTCCAGCGAGCCCAACTCGAACTGCAGGCCACGGGGCCTGCGGGCGATGTCGAGCACCAGCGGGCGCAAGTGAGCCCCGCCGACCTCGCCCGACCGGTAGGTGCCGACCAGCAGCAGTCCCGGCTGTTCCAGGTTGCGCACCAGATAGGCGAGCAGGTCTCGGCTGCCGGAATCGGCCCAGTGCAGGTCTTCGAGCACGACCACCAGCGAGTGCCGTGCCGCGGCGCCTTCCAGCAGCGTCAGCACCTCGTCGAACAGCCTCGACCTGCCCTGCGCCGGGTCCTGATCGGCCGGAGGCTCGCCCAGTTCGGGCAACCAGCGCGCCAGGCTCAGCCCGCCGGCGGGCAGCAGGTCCCGGATCGAGTCGCCGCCGAGTTCGCGGCGCAGCCGTCGCACCACCGCGGTGAACGGCGCGAACGGCAGGCTGTCCGCGCCGAGTTCGAGGCACTCGCCGCGCACCGTCCGGGCGACGGTACCGAGCCGGCCGGTGAACTCGGCGACCAGCCGGGACTTCCCGATGCCCGCCTCGCCCGCCACGATCGCGACGGCCGCCCCCTCTGCGACAGCAACCTCGTAAACCTCGCCCAACGCGGCCAGTTCGGCGTCGCGTCCGACGAGGGCCGACCCGACCCCATGCACGTTCACTGACGCCATGATGCCACCACTCGTGGTGGCCTAAAGAGTTGGCGGAGGGCGCGTAAAGAGTTCTGTCTGCCGATGAGGACAGTTCTCCTGATGTGGCCGAGGGGGTGCTTGAACGAGATTTGTCGGCATGGGAACCAAGGGATTGAGCCTCGTCCTCGCAGCCGCCGGCGTCGCCGGGGCCCTCATCGCACCACCCGCCGCCGCGGCCCCCGCCGACCGATGGACCGGCACCTGGACCACCTCGATGCAGCGCCCCATGGGTGCGACCTGGCAGGGCGCGAACTGGTCGCTCGACGGGTTCGCAGGCGAGTCGGTCCGCCAAGTCGTACGGATCAGCCGGGGTGGCACGCAGTTGCGTATCCGATTGTCCAACCGCTACGGAACGTCGCCGCTGCGCCTGGCGGGCGCCACAGTCGCCAAGGCGGGCGACGGCGCGTCGATCCAGCCGGGCACAGTTCGCCCGCTGCGGTTCGGCCGCTCGCAGTCCACAGTGGTCCCGGTCGGCTCGGAGGCGGTCAGCGACGTGACGCTGCTGCCCACGTCCGCGCTGGACCGGTTGGCGGTCACGCTGTACTTCGCCGCGCCCACCGGACCGGCGACCTTCCACGAGGCGGCGACCGCGACGACGTACCGCACAAAGGGCGACCACCGGTTCGACGCCACCGGAAGGGCGTACACCGCCGAGAGCCACTCCTGGTACTACCTGTCCGGTGTGGACATCGCAGGCGGTCCGGCCCGGTCCGCGGTCGTCACGTTCGGCGACTCGATCACCGACGGTGTCAGCGCCACCAAGAACGCCGACAACCGCTATCCCGACCAGTTGGCCGAACGGCTGGTCGCGTCCCGTGAGCCGCTGGCGGTGCTCAACGCGGGCATCGCGGGCAACCGGGTGCTCGACGATTCCGACTGCTGCGGTGACAGCGCGCTGTCGCGGTTCCGCCGCGACGTCCTCGACCAGCCGGGCGTGCGCAGCGTCGTCGTCACCCAGGCGCTCAACGACATCGGCTTCAACCCCGAGGTCACCAGCGCCGAGCTGATCCGGGCGCACCGGAAGCTGATCCGGGCCGCCCGCGACCGCGGCGTCAGGATCATCGGCGGCACCGTCACCCCGATGAAGGGCTCGATGCTGGACAGCCCGCGCGGCGAACAGATCCGCGGCGAGGTCAACCGCTGGATCCGCACGGGCGGCGAGTACGACGCGGTGGTGGACTTCGCCGCCGTCCTGGCCGACCCCGCCGACCCGGCCGCACTGCGCGCCGAGTTCGACGCCGGCGACCGGCTGCACCCCAACGACGCCGGCTTGCAGGCGATGGCCGACGCCATCGACCTCTCCAGCCTCTGACCTGAGCCCCGCAGGGGACGCGACCCGCCCAGGTGTCGCGTCCCCACCCCACCGATCCCTTTCACCAGAAGGAGAACCATCATGATCCTCGTCACCGCCGCCACCGCCCCCGTCGGCCGTGAGATCGTCGGCCAGCTCACCGCCGCCGGCCACCCGGTGCGCGCCCTGACCCGCGACCCGGAGAACACCGGCCTCCCGGCCACCACCGACGTCGTCGCCGGCGACCTGGCCGACCCCGAGTCCCTGGCGATCGCGATGCGCGGCGTGTCAACGGTGTTCCTGCTGGCCGTCGTACCTGGCTTCGCACCGGCGTTCCTGGCCGCCGCGAAGGAAGCCGGCGTGCGGCGCATCGTCTTCCAGTCCTCGGGCTCGGTGGACGACACCGCGGCCGAGCAGCCCCACCCCGTCGCCGCCTTCCACCACGACATCGAGCAGCAGCTCCGCGACTCCGGTCTGGAATGGACGATGCTGCGTCTGGAACTGTCCGCCGCCAACCCCATCCAATGGGCGTTCGATGTGCCGGGGCAGGTACGGGCAGGTGACGTCGTCCGAGGCCCGTACGCCCAGGCCGCCGGCGCCCCGATCCACCCCGCCGACTTCGCGGGCATCGCCGTGGCGGCCCTCACCGACGACGCCCACGCCGGCCGGACCTACCCGGTCACCGGCCCGCAATCCCTGACCCACGCGGAGCAGATCGCGCTCCTGGCCGAAGCGCTCGAGCGACCGCTCCGGTACGAGGAACTGCCCGTGGAGCAAGCCCGAACGGCCATGGGCCCGCACGCGCCCGCCGACGTCCTGCTCGACGACTGGGCCCGTCACCTCGACCGCCCGGCACCGATCACCGACACCATCGAAAGGATCACCGGCCGACCGGGCCGCACCTATGCCCAGTGGGCCGAGGACTACCGCGGCGACTTCCTGAATTAGCGGGGCAGGGGACTGGCGCGGGCGCTTGACGCTCTGTTGCCAGTCCCCGCCACCTCGAACCGTGCATGCAGTTCTCCCGCACACGGCTTTCCGACATCATTCACGACCACCCCGACTGTTTCCGGGCAGGGTGTCCTGGTGCTGGAGGTGTAGATGGGGTGGACATCTGCCTGGGAAAGCTCCACCACGGGTCCTCCCGCGAACCGACGACACAGCCGGGGTGGTGTTCGTAGCGTCGTCATCAACGGTTATGCCGTCGCGATAATGACCATCGAAGGAGCATCACCCATGTTGATCGGATCCCTGCTGAGTGCCGCCGGCGTGATGTTCGGTGTGCCAACCGCGGTGTGGCTGAGTGTGGCTGTCCTCGCCGTGGTGGGCGTGGTGGCGTTCAGGGTGCGGAGGCGCCGACGGCGTTAGCCACAGCAATCGTTCTCCCACCCTGGTCGCAAGGCTGAGGCCACGCGACCAGGGTGATCTGGCTAGCACGAGTGATCGATCGGTGCGCTGTGGCCTGCTCGGGTTGGTCAGTGACATCGTTGCGCTACGGCAGATGCAGGTAAGGAGCGACGACGGTGGTAGTGACGGGCAATGGATGCCATGTGGCTCCGGCGAACTGTGCTTCGCGCGTGCCGGCAGCGCCTGTGCGGCAGCCTTCTGTCACCCGGTTCGGTGAAGCTGCTGCGACGGTTCTCCAGATCGTGTAGCGGGCGCTCCGGTCTTGTCGGTCACCGTGGCTATGGTCCCCGGCCATGTCCATCGAGAACACTCCAGCGGCTCTCAGCGAAGCCGGCCGGGAGCACCGCCGGACGCGGTCAAGACACTGACCCGGCTGCTGCTGGACACCGATGGCTCGGCGGACGAGGCGTGCACCGCGTCACACTCCACGTCCACGGTGTCGCCTCCTGCTCCGGACGGGCCGCGACACAGAACGCCATCGCTAAAGCCGCGAGCTTGTCAGAGCACTGTCCGATGTGGAACTTCCTCGCATCGCTGGCCCGGACTTCCTCTCCGGGGAAAGATCACCTGCACCGCCATCTTTGGGGGACAAAGGATTCTCTGTCATCCCGGACGTCTTCGACCACGCCTGGTCAGGCACCCGGTCAACGCGAGTCGAACGGGACACCCAATGGCGGCCCTGCGCGCTCAAGGAATCCCCGCCGCTGAGCGGTCCTCGGCGCGGCACGGCTGGCCAGAAACGGCCACCGGTGAGCAGTGCGGCCCCGGCGTCACACCGTCCACACTCGACCAGTACACCGTGCCTGCAGGACTGCCGTGCGGCCACACGTGGCGTTACCGGATCAGCCGATAGCAGTGGTAGGCCGGGAATCCGCGCACTACCGCGGATGTCGGCTGAACGGTTCGACCGGGAGACAGGTGCTCAGTACCTCTCTGAGCCTCGGAGTCTCATCGCGAGGAATCAGGCTATCCAGGCGACAAGGTCGAGCCCAGACATGCAGGATTTCCGCAACGACCGTAATGTGCGGGTGTAGAATTGAATATGGTCGAGTACTATTCGACTGGTCGGTATTTCTATTTCTGGAGGGCGCAGCGTGGCTCAGCAAGTATCGGTCAGTTTTGTCGATGACATCGATGGGACCGAGGCGGAAGAGACCATCGAGTTCGGCCTGGACGGCGTGTCCTATCAGATCGATCTCTCCGCGGAAAACGCCGAGGAGCTTCGTGACACGATGGCGCAGTTCGTCGAGCACGCCCGTCGGTCCGGTGGCCGCAAGCGTCGGCTCACGCCCGCCGTGGCTGCGGCCCCTGTGGCAACCAAGCAGACCACAGCGGTCGATCGCGAGCTGAACCAGGCCATCCGCGCCTGGGCCCGGAAGAACGGGTTCGCCGTGTCCGATCGCGGGCGGATCCCGTCCGAGGCCGTCGAGGCCTACCACACGAAGAACTAGCCCATGCACGCTGCGATCGCCCCTGATGGAATCCATTCAGATCCTGTCGAGGGGCGATCGCGTGCGGCCTTGTACTTGGCTAGCTGTCAGGGCGCGATGCTGATGGCTGCTGCTCCTTGGCCGAGCCATCCGCCCGGAGTGGGAGGTGTCCTTTGCGGAGACATGGTTGGCCGACTATGCGCGGCCGGCTGACGTTTCTCCGGTGAGCAAGGAAGCACGCATTCGGCTCAAGGCACGTGAGACGGCGTCACGGTTCTTCTCGGACTTGATCCAGGCGGGAAGGCGGCTGGCCAGGCTGCTGTTCCTGTTCGGCACCTGCTCGCGAAGTCTGGCCGCGACATACCGTTCCAAGTAGGCCAGGTGGGCTTCGTGACAAGCCCAGAGGGTCCTTCCCTTGCAAGGGGTTTGCAGCCACAGCTCCAGACCGAGTTCGGTCCGGGCCACCGCTTGTCGAGGGCAGAGCACAGGCGTCACGCATGGGCGCGGGCCTGGTGGCTCCCGCATCCTCGCGAGGTCACGTCGGTCCTTCGTTGATCGAGCCCAGACCATTCCTGCCAGCTACCAGAGCGTGGACGGTCCCGAGACGACCCAACCGTGATCGACAGGTTTGACCCAGAAGCCCAAGGCCACCTCGATCGTCTGCTCGCGGAAGGTGATCTCGACGTAGAGATTGCTCCTGGAGTCGTTCCAGGCGAAGTTTCCCAGGGTGAGCTCGGCCAGCCAGGACAAGTCGCGTTCCCACTCACCGGCGGCCGGCTCCGTATCGAGGCTCGCACCGACAGAACCCGACCAGAGCGATTTGAGCACGTGCTTGACCGACGTGTGATCGACCAGTTGCTCGGCCTCAGTCGTCTTCCCGTCCCGCAGGAGGCCGAAGTAGCGGCGTACAACGGCTTCGACGTCGGTCTTGGCGGGCGGCTCCGTCCAGATCTTCACCGTCGGGACACTAGCTACACCATCGTCGGCGGCGCGCTGCTGGGGCTCAGCGGTTGAGGAACGTGCACACGCAGGCTTTGTTGCCTTCGGGATCGGCCAGGACGACGAAGGCCGGGGCTTCGTCGTCGTAGACCACTCGCCCGCCCGCGGCGACGGCGGCCGCGATGCGTTCTTCGGCGATGTCGTGCGGTAGCCACAGATCGAGGTGGAAACGCTGGCGTGGAGTCTCGTGTGCGTCGGTGTGCTGGAACCAGAGCGACGGCAGCCGTCCGTCAGGGGCGACGACGTCATCGCCGGTGAATCCGCCGTCGAGCAAGGCGGCCCAGAACGGGCCGGCGGCGGCGAGGTCGGCGGAGTCGAGGGCGAGTTCGATTTCGGCGAGTCCGCTCGGGTTGGATTCGATCCCTTGTGCGCGGGCGATTTCGCTGATCTGCCGGGCGAGGTCGATGTCGCGCTGGGTGACCTGGGAAACGTCGTGGCTGATCAGTTTCAGGTCTACGAAGGAGTATGTCAGGTTGACGTCGGGGTGGTGACCGGCGCGTTCGGCGGCCTTGCCGACGGCGGTGACGAACGCGAGGCCCTTGGCGAAGTCACCGGTGAGGAACCGCGCGTGGAGGGCCCGGATGAGCTTTCGCCAATCGCTCAGCCGGGCGTCGAGGATCTGCTGCTGCTTCATCAAGCTTGGTGGACCTTCTTCTCTGTGTCGGCAAGAATGGCTACGCGTTGTGTTGGTCGACAGGTTAGCCGCTGCGAGGCCCTCACCACCCCTGGAAGGGCATGAACGAGGCCAGGCAGTGTGAGGGCTCGACGTCAGTGAACTGTCGCCCGGCTCTGGGTGCGGTGTGTGCGGAGTCGTTTGCCCGCGCGGCGTGCCCGGTCGATCCAGGCGTTGCGGCCTGCCTTGAGCATTTGCTCGGCGCGGTAGTCGACCTCGGCCAGTACGCCGGTGAGAAGAACGTCGTTGCTGTTCATCACGGTCTTGTCCCTTCAGGAACTTTGTGTCTCGTCGGTAGTGCTCAGAGTCGTCCTGAGGGGTGCGCTGGAGCATCGGGTGATCACCTGAAGCCGCACCTGATTCGACCCCTTACCTTCGCTCATTCCCTGATCAGGCGAGGTAAGGGACTAAGGGGCGGTGCCTGGTCGGCTTACCTCCGGCGGACACGGCAAAGCCGTACGCCGCCACCGACCGCAACAGGCTGACATTCAGGAACACTGACTGTCTCGACGCGTTGACTGAGACCGGGCGAGGGCGGCAGAGCCCGGTCATCGGGCCGCCTGTGTGTCACCGCAGGCCAGATGCACGGGTGGACCGCACCGGACCGGCCTGCTCGTGGGCGACGTCATACAGGTCCCGGCGATCACCGAGCCGCCGGTACTTGAGCGGACCACGCCGGCATCGGTCGTCGATGCCATGACCACGTATTCAGCCGTGATGCCCCTTGGCGGCCGATCGCTGGACACGGTCGTGACCGGTGAGTGACGGTCCGATGCCGGATCGGTGCCGTCCCCTGGATGAATGGTCCGGTCGTGACCAATCGATCAAGGGGAACGCATTGGCGACAACATTTCTGTCCAGACTCTGGTCCTCGGCGGCCGTGGTTCTCGTGGGCCTGACGACCATGAGCGCGGTTTCCGCCGAGGCGGCCGGTATCAAAACGGGTATGACCTGGACCGTCCTCGGCCAGGTCGACGGCAGCGTCCACGTGGGTGCCGACTCGCGCACCGACGCCTACCGCGGGGACACCACCATCGATCAGTCCCTGCCGGTGCTGTGCGTCCTCAAGGACGGCAGGCCCAAACCGGCGAACGTGTCACTCGACCAGTACAGCGGGTGGCTTGGCGGGCAGACCCGCGCCACCCCGCCCGTGCCGGGTGCGGTGCTGACCTCGCAGGGCCAGGGCGACGTGGTCTGCGCCGAGACGTTCGGCGCGGGTTGGAAACTGGCCGAGTTCCACGACGGCGGCGGATGGTCGTTCTGGGGCGCCGGCTCGATTCCCGCCGGTACCCGGTTCTGGACCGCGATCAGCGACCAGCCCGCCAACCCGTGGAACTCCGCGGGCACCCTGCCCGCACCCGAGTCGATCACCCCGCCGAAGTTCCTCACCGCCGAGTGGGCCGTACCGGGGCAGTTCATCGCTTCGCTGCCCGCGAGTATCCCGGAGAGCCAACTCGCCGCGACCGCCGCGGAACTCGTCGGCCGCCATGGCGGCACGGTGCTGGACGTGCTGTCCGGCACGAACGGGTTCTCCTTCACCGCCACCGACGCGCAGGCGCAGGCGCTGAGCGCGGACCCGAAGGTGGAGACCATCGAGCAGGACAGCTACGGGGAGCCCAACGACGTCGGCTGGAACCTCGACCGGGTCGACCAGCGTGACCTCCCGCTGGACCACCAGCCCTACGACCGGGGCAGCACCGGCGTCGGCGTGGACGTCTTCCTGCTGGACACCGGACTGCGTACCACGCACCAGGAGTTCGGCGGCCGGGCGTCGCTCGCGATGGACTTCATCAAGGTCGGCGGTGTCCGGGACGGCGACTGCAACGGCCACGGCACCGCGGCGGCCAGTGTCGCGGGCGGCTCCACGCTGGGGGTCGCGCCCGGCGTGAACCTGCGGTCGGTGCGGGTCGCGGGATGCCACGGCAACCTGTACAACCCGCTGATCTCCCTGTTCCAGTCCACGGCGGTCTTCGGCCTGGACTGGGTGGCCAAGAACCATCAGGGTCCCTCGGTCGCCAGCCTCAGTTACGGGTTCCGGCCCGGTTTCTGGCGGCGCTGGATGCGCAAGCCCACCCCGGTCGACAGGGCCGCGAGCCGGGCGATCGACAGAGGCGTCACCGTGGTCGCCTCCGCGGGCAACGGTGGTCACAACGCCGACCGGCAGAGCCCGGCCCGAGCCGGCGGCGTGATCTCGGTGAGCGCCGTGGACTCCTCGGACAACAAGCCCGGCTGGGCCAACTACGGCAAGGTCGACATCTTCGCCCCCGGCGTCGACGTCAAGACCGCGGGCAAGGACGGCGACGGGCAGTACGGCGTCACCACGGGCACCTCGATCTCGGCGCCGGCGGTGGCGGGCGCGGCGGCCGCCTACCTGCAGAGCCACCCGGCGGCGAGCCCGGACGAAGTGCGCCAGGTGCTGATCGGTGACGCCACCGTGAACAAGATCCCCGACCCCGGACCGTATTCGGCCAACCGGCTCCTCTACGTCCGCACCGGCCCGCGCCCGGCCACCCACGCCGGGATGACCTGGACGGTGCTGGAGTCGCGGCGCACCGGCAAATTCGGTGATATCCCGGTGTTCCACGTCGGTCGTGACGGGCCAGCCAGCGATCCGTACCAGGGCGACACCCCGGCCTCCGCGAAGGCGCCGATCCTGTGCCTGGTGACCCTCAACGTGGCCCCGCCGTTCGGTGACATCCCGACCAGCGGGTTCAACGCCTGGGCCAACGGCACCGTCAAGATCACCAAACCGGTGCCGGGTGCGGCGCTGATCAGCCGGGAGGCCGCCGACGGCATCTGCCGGTCCAGCTTCGGCTCCGGCTTCCGGATGGCCGAGTTCCACGACGGCGGCGGCTGGTCGCTGTGGGCCTACGGTGACCTGGTGAGCGGGCAGTTGCCCGAGTTCACCAAGGGGATCAGGTTCTGGACGGCGGTCAACGACCAGGCCGCCAACCCGTGGAACTAGCTTCACCACGCCTCACGACACCCTGAGATCTCCTCGCCCTCTGCGATGATTCTTTCGGCAGGCCCCGGCGCGTCAGCGAACGGGAATCGGCCGGAAGACTCGCCGAGGGGGAGGAGTCGTGGTGGAGTTCGCCATCCTGGGGCCACTGGAGATCGTGGCCGCCGAGACAAGGGTGCGGCTGGGCGGGCCGCGTGAGGAACGGCTGCTGGCCGCCCTGCTGCTGAACCCGAACCGGGTCGTGCCGGTCGACCGGCTGGTGGACGCGGTGTGGGATGAACAGCCACCGGCCACCGCGGCCAAGCAGATCCGGAACCTGGCCGCGGGGGTCCGCAGGCGGCTGGCGGAGGCGCGCTGCGCAAGCGCGGTGGAGACGGACGGCCCCGGCTACCGGCTGAGGGTGGCTGCCGACCAGCTCGACGCGGACCTGTTCACCGCGCGGGTCGCCCAGGCCCGGCGGGACACCGACCCCCGGTCGGCCGCCCTGCTGCTGCGCCGCGCGCTGGCACTGTGGCGAGGTCCTGTGCTCGACGGACTGCCCGGCAGGCGGCCTGCCGCGGGTCCGTTCGACCTCAACGAACAGCGCCTGACCGCCTGGGAAGAGTGCATCGACCATGAACTGCGCCTGGGCCGCCATCGGGAACTGGTCGCCGAACTGTCCGCGCTCACCGAGGCCCACCCGCTGCGGGACCGGTTCACCGCCCAGTTGATGCTGGCCTTGCACGGATCGGGCCGCAGCGCCGACGGTCTCGCGGTGTACCGGCGGCACAGCGCGGCGCTGGCCGAGGGCCTCGGGCTGAACCCCGGCACACTGCTGGTCGAGACACAGCAACGGCTGCTGCGGGACGAACCGGCACCTCGCCCTGGGCCTGCGGCCACCGGCGAAACCGTTCCACCGCAAAGTATCCCAGGACGAGAGGACGTGCTGGCCGCTGTCGACACGGCACTGCGCGCGGCGGGAGCGGGCCGGGGCGGGCTGCTGCTGGCCGTCGGCGAGCCGGGTATCGGCAAGACACGGGTGGCGCAGGCGGCCGCCGGGCGGGCGGCCGAGCTCGGCCTGGCCGTGGCGGTCGGCCGCTGTCCGGACAGCGAGGGAGTGCCCGATCTCTGGCCCTGGATGACCGTGCTGCGCACCCTGGACGGCGAAGCCGACCCGCCACCGGACCGGGCCGGGGTGCCCGGCTCCCGTGTGCATGCGGCGATCGTGACCGCGCTCGTGGCGGTGGCCGGGCGGCGACCACTGCTGGTGGTGCTGGAGGATCTGCACTGGGCCGACAGGGATTCGCTCACCGTGCTGCATCTGCTGGCCACCGTGCTGCCCGAGCTGCCCTTGGTCGTGCTGGGCACCAGCCGGGACGACACGCTCCCGGCCGTGGCTGGCACCCGCCTCCCGTTGCGCCGCCTCACCGAGACGGAGGTGTCCACCCTGGCCGAGCACGAGCTCGGCGCACCGGTCGACCCCGCCGTCGCCCGGTTGCTGCACACCCGCTCGGGCGGAAATCCCTTCCACGCGGTCGAATTGGCCCGTCTGGCGCGCGAGATCGAGCCGGTCGACCTGGCTACCGCCCTCCCCGACGGCGCCAGGGAACTGATCATGCGCAGGGTGCGGCAACTGCCAGGGGACGCACGGTCCGCGCTGCTGATCGCCGCGGCACTGGGCGAGGAGTTCGAAGTCGACCTGGTGGCCGAGGTGTCCCACACCCCGCGGGACGCGCTGCTGGACATGCTGGAGGCCGGTCTGCGGCACCGGCTGCTCACCGAGACCGGCGTCGCCAACCGCTACCGGTTCGACCACGCGCTGATCCGGGACGCGCTGCGCCACTCGGTCTCCCGGCTGCGCCTCGCCGGGGTACACGCGGATATCGCCACGGCGCTGGACCGGCGCGCAGGCACCGGCGGGGATCCCGATCTGCTTGACGCCCGCGCGTTCCACTGGCTGGCCGCGGCGCCCACGGGTCACGCGGAGCGCGCTGTCGAAGCCGGGCTGGCCGCCGCGGAGCGGGCCGGCCACGTGTCCGCCCACCCGAACCAGGCGCGGCTGTTGTCCGGCGTGGTCGACGTGATCGACAACTACGTGCCGCCCCGGAACGCCGAGGACACCGCCCGGCTGCGTGAGGTACTGGTGCGGCTCGGCCGGGCGAGCTGTCGCAGCGGCTTGCAGGACCAGGCCACCACGGCGTTGCGGCGGGCGATCCGACTCGCCGAGCGGTCCGGCGACCCGGCGGCACTGGCCGCCGCCGCAGGGGTGCACGCCGCCGAAGCGATCGGGTCCACACGGGAGTACGGCGTCTGCGACACGGACACCTTCCAGGCACTGCAAGCCGCGGCCCGGCGCTTGCCCTCGGACGACACACCCGTCCGTAGCCTCTGCCTGGCCGCTCTGGCCGTCGAGGGCTACTTCGCCCCGGACAGCGATCCGCGCGAACTGAGCCGGATTTCCGCCGAGGCCGTGTCGATGGCCAGGCGGCTCGATGACCAGGGTTTGCTGATCCGGACCCTGCACATGCGCTACAACGCGATCAGGCGACCGGACACCCTGCCGGACCGGCTGCGGATCGCGAACGAGCTCGTCGAGCTCAGTGCCAAGCCCGGATGCGCACCCGAGTGGGCACCGATCGCTTTGCTGCGCCGGGCACATTCGGTCCTGGAAAACGGCGACATCGCGGCCGCGCAACGCGACATCGACGCCTGCCGGAAGGCCAACGAGCAGGTATTGCTGCCCGAGGTCGACGTGCACTTGCGGTGGTGGTCCGCGATGCGCACCGGGCTCACCGGGGACACCGACGCCGCCGAGCGGCTGTCCCACGAGGCGTTCCTGGCGCACCGGCGGACCGTGTGGGGCGCCGAACCCGCCTACGCCGCCCAGGTCGCGTCCTGGCTGCTGGACCGGCGCGGGTATCGCGAACTCGAGGCCGTGATCCGGGCCAAGCACCGCCCTGGAAGCCCGATCACCTCCGCGCACCTGGGTTTGGCGCTGGCACTCCAGGGCAACCTCGCCGAGGCTCGCGCGCATTGCCAGCCCGCCAAGGAGACCCCCGAGCCACCGCAGGACTGGCTATGGCTGCTCCAGATGGTCCTGCGCGCCTACACCTGGGCACTGTGCGGTGACACCGCTTCCTGCCGGTACGCCCTGGAACGGCTGCTGCCGTACTCGGGACGCGCGGTCACCAACGGTTCGGGAATCCTCTGCTGGGGCTCCATCGACCACTTTCTCGGCGAGGTGGCCGCAGGAGCGGGCGAACACGAGCAGGCCGTCTCCCTCTTCCGGCAGGCGGCTGACCACAATGCCGACCTGCAGGCGACACATTGGCGCGACCGGTCCGTACGCAGGCTCGCAGAGCTGGACTCGGCCCGCTCGGCGTAACTCCTGTGCTGATACCGCGCTCAGCCTGCCCCTTCTGGAGAGAGTCGTGACCCATGCCCAAAACCCGCCGCTGTGTACTCCTCGCAGATTCGGCCACGGCCTGCTGGATGGTCGACATCACCGCGGCGGAAAGTGCTTCGGGCCGTTGTCGCAGGGTCTCTTCGGTGAACGTGACGTTCATGAGGGTGCCGCCGGGGCCGAACCTGCGGAGTGGGACCGGGAATCGGCTGATGTAGCGAGCGTATATCCGCCGCTGTGACCGTCGTACGCATGACTGTCTTCTCTCCAGTGTCAGGCGCGCGACTGGCTGTGCTCGGGGCAAGTCCGATGCGTGAGGCCGCCTTGGCGGAGTGGCGGGCGATGGGGGTGCGGGTGCTGCTGCTCGACGGGCATTCTCCGGCTCGCTACGACCTGCTGGCCGACGTCTTCCACCCGGTGGACACGCGCGACGGCAGTGCCGACGTGGATCGGATCGCGGAGCTGGTCCGCGGTTGCGACGGCGTGACCACCCTGTCGGACGCGTCCCAGGCCACCGCGGCCCGGATAGCCGGGCGACTCGGTCTTCCGGGTGTGGGCCCGGAGCGAGCCGAAGTCGCGCGATCCAAATGGCGGCAGCGGGAGCTGCTGTCCAAGGCGGGGATCACGGTGCCGTGCTGGCGGCGAGTGACCGGCCCGGACGACATCGGCGAGTTCTACGCCGAGACCACCGGACGCGCGGTCCTCAAACCGGTGGACTCGGCGGGCAGCGCGGGGGTGCTCGCGGTCGGCGGCGAGGCCGAGGCACGGCGGCAATGGCCCGTGGTGCGGTCGCTCTCGCCATCGCGCACGGCGGTCATCGAGGAGTTCCTGCCGGGACGTGAGGTGTGTGTCGACGCCGTGATCGTGTCCGGGCGGCCGGTCTTCGTGTCCGTTGTGGACTGTGAGTACGGGGGAGGGCAAGGATTCATCGCCACTTCCGCCAAGTACGCGAGTCGTTCGCCCGATCACGATGCGGCCGAGGCGCGGCTTGCCGCGATCGCGGCCGCCCTGAAGCTGGCGGATGGGCTGGTCCACGCGGAATTCAAGATCGACGGCGACCGGTGGACACCGCTGGAATTCGCGTTGCGGCCAGGCGGGGCGCTCGTGCCCGAGCTCACCCGCCGGGTCGGCGGGCTCGACCTTTACCGCGCTCAGGCGCTGATCGCCCTGGGATCGGCGGCCGAGTTGCCGGGAGCCGCCGAGACCCCGGCGTGCGCGCCGTACGCGCAGGTCCGCTTCCTCGTCGGCACGGGGCTGGTCCGTCGCTTCGTGCCGCCGGCGACCGTCGTTTCCGGACTTCCCGACGTCCGGCTGGTCAGCCAGTTCGTCGGACCGGGCGCGAGGGTGCGTACCCCGGTCAGCGAGGAGGGCCGGGCGGGATGTGTCGCCGGTTGGGGCGACGAGCCGCGAGCCCTCGACGAGCAGCTGCGTGTCGCGGTGGAACGACTGGGTGTCGCCATGGGGTTGACCGTGGAGGCGCCGCCCGCGCCCGCCGAAGCTGATGTAGCCGCCCTGTAGTCCACCTCGCCAGAGTGAATGATGACCAATCCGCCCTGACCAGAGGACCTCGACGTGCAGACACAAACCTTGGGGAACATCGACATCGACCGGCAGCGCGTGGACCGTGAGCTGGCGACGACCGACGGCTTCGGCTTCGCCGAACAGTACGGGGAGTTCCAGAGCGGCTTGCCGTGGAAGAGCTGCATGCTTTGGGCGGTCGGCGGGGAAGTCGGCGACGGTGTCATCGCGCACTACGACCGCACACTTCCCTGTGTGCCCACCGAATACGGCACCCAGCTCGACTACCTCAACGAACTGATCACCCGCTCGTTCAACACCGAGCACATGCTCTTCGCGCGGTTGGTGCTCATGACCGACAACGTGCTGATCCCGCATCGCGACTTCGTTGAGTTCGTCGAGGACCCGATCGAGGCCAGGGCCGCACACCGCTTCCACATCCCGCTCGCCACCGACGAGACGTGCCTGTTCATGGACGACCGCACGATCTACCGGATGCCCGTCGGGCAGGTGTGGTCGCTCGACGTGACCCACCTGCACAGCGCGGCCGTGCTGTCCGACACCCGCCGCTACCACCTGATCCTCGACTTCGCCGACGCTCCCGGTCAGGCCGATCTGTTCGCCTTCCCGGCGACCGCCAGTGGCGGTATCCCGGCTGAGAACACTGTGGAGCGCCCGAAAATCACCGAGGACGAGCGCGAGGCACTGCACAACCTTTCCGGAGTTCTCTCGATGGACACCCTCTCGCAGGTGGCGGGCATCGTGGTGCGCACGGAGTACCGGAAGGACGGTGGGGAGGACTTCTCCTGGCGCACGATCACCGAGATCGCGCGCCGCGGCGGTGACACCGAGGTCATGGACCATCTCGCCAAGCTGCGGGAGCACTGCACCTTGCGCCGGGGCGAGTGAAGCGCCTTGAGTACCGCGACGACCACTGTCACCGGTATCCATCACGTCGGGGTGCAGACCGCGGATGTGGCCAACGCCCTCGCCTGGTACCGCGCGTTCATCGGCGCCGAACCGGCCTGGTCATTGGACACCTTCTCCGAACTCACCCACTCCCGGCTGCCAGGGATCACCCAGCTGGTCGAGATCGGCGTCGGAACGCTGCGGCTGCACTTGTTCCACCGTCCCGGCCGTCCGCCGATCCCGCCGACCGAGAGCCTGGTCCAGTTCCAGCATGTGTGCCTGGCGGTGTCCACGCCAGGAGACCTCGAAGTATTGCGTGAGCGCTGGGAACGGCTCTACGACTCGGGTGAGTTCACCTTCGCCCTGACCGAGCGGAGCACGCCCATCGTGGTCGACGACGAGGGCGTGCACAGTTTCTACGCCTACGACGTCAATGGTCTGGAGCTGGAGTTCACCTGTGTACCGGGAGGCTCATGATGACCGCGCCCGCGCCGTTCGCCGAGTTGCCTGCCGCGCCGGCGTGGGACTACGGCGGCCTGAGTTACGGCCTGGAGCCGCTGACCCTTCCCACGGCAGGCCTGCCCCTGCCGCAGCACTCGGCGGGGCAGCTCGGCCGGGCCGCACCCCAGGTGCCGAGGGCGTGGCCGTCGGCGATCAGCCGCCGCATCCGCGCCATCAATTCCGACGGCGTCGCCAAGGAACACTTGGCCAGGTCGGAAGACCCGGCCGAGCTGTTCGGATTCCGGTGGATCACCGGCCACCAGGTCAGCTTCGTGCTCTGGGTGCTGATGGCACAGGCCCTCGACGACCACGCGGGCGGCCGGATCGCACCCGAGGAGCTCGCGGAGACGCTCCCGCTCTACGTGCGTGGCTACTGCGCGATGCTGCTCTACTCGGGCTCGTGCCCGACCTCGGTCTACGAGGACGTCATCCGGCCCAGCATGCGCCGTCAGCACCCTGGTTTCAGCGGTAGCTGGGCACCGGATTTCCGTCCGGTACGGCAGGTCTTCCGCGGGCGGGACGGGTTGCCGGAGGTACTGCCCGACGGGCGGCCGCTCGCGGACGCGCTCGAATTGCACCGGCACGTGCACGAGAGTGTCGCCGCCCGATTGGTACCCGGTGGGGTGTCGTTGCTGCGCCAGTCGCCCACCCGTCACCGCAACACCAGATTGCTGAACCTGATCTACGACAACTACTTCTTCACCCTGCGTGCCCCGGTGTCCTGGCCGGAGGTGCTGACTCAGTTGTCCCGGCGGCTCGTGGCCATCGCGCAGGATCTGACGGTCAACGGCATCGACGGAGGCTTTCCGCATGAGGAGGCACCGGGTCCGTGGCAGGACGCGGTGGCGGGGTGCCGGGCACGCCTCGAGGAAACCCTCGCGCAGATCGCGATCCACGCGCCCGCGCAGATCCAGGCTCGGCTCCAGGCCGCCCCGGCCGAGTGGACGGCCTGACGTGCTACCCGGTCGTCAGCACGGCGTCTGCCTCGATCTCCACCAGCAGGCGGGGGTCGAACAACGCGGAGATACCGACGATGGTCGTCGTGGGCAGGATTTCGGCGAAGCGCGCCGAATGCGCCTCGCCGACACGGCGCCATTGGTCGATGTCGGTGACGAACACGCGGGTGCGCACCACGGTGTCGAGCCCGGCTCCGAAATGTGCCAGCGCTTCTTCGATACGGCGCAGGCATTCCGCCGACTGCGCCACGATATCGGCGCCGCCGACGGGGCCGTCCGGGCCCATCGCGGTGGTACCGCTGACGAAAATGAAGTCGCCCGCCCTTACGGCACGCGAATAGCCGAAGACCTGCTCGGTCTTCGTCCCGCTGGAGAGGATGGTCCGTGATCCCATCAGCCACCGCCTTCGATCGGGGTCGATCAAGGTTTGCACAGTCAGGTCGGTCTCGCAGCGCCGCGGCGGTGACCTCGTGATGCCGGGACGCCCGGAGCTGATCGGCGGCTTCGGTGCGGTGTCCTCGACGCATTGGCTGGCGACCGGCGCGGGGATGGCCGCCCTCGAACGGGGCGGCAACGCCTTCGACGCCGCTGTCACCGCCGGGTTCGTACTCCAAGTGGTGGAACCGCATTCCAACGGTTTCGGCGGGGACGTCTCGATCGTCCTGCACGAGGCGCGACCCGGCCGCACGGCGGTGGTGTGCGGGCAGGGACCGATGCCGCGGACGGCCACCACCGCGGCGTTCGCCGGGCTCGGGCTGAACCAGATCCCCGGTTCGGGGCTGTTGGCCGCCTGCGTTCCCGGCGCGTTCGGTGGCTGGCTTCGGCTGCTGGCCGAGCACGGCACGATCAGCGCGGCCGACGCGCTGGCCCCGGCGATCGGTTACGCCGAGACAGGTTTCCCGCTGCCCGCTGACTCGCAGAAAGCGATCGCCGCCCTGGTGCCGCTGTTCGCCGAGCACTGGCCGGGATCCGGCCGCGCGTTCCTGCACCACGGCGCGGCACCCGCGGTGGGCGCGCGGATGCGCAATCCCGAACTCGCGGCGACGCTGCGCAGGCTCGTCGCCGAGGGCGAACAAGCCCGAGGCGGCCGCGAGACCAAGATCGAGGCGACGATCGACGCGTTCTACCGGGGATTCGTCGCCGAAGCGATGGATGGCTACCTGGGCCGCACCGCGGTCTTGGATTCCACCGGTCGCCGGCACCGAGCTTTCCTCCGCGGTGACGACCTGGACCGCTGGCACCCGACGGTCGAGGAGCCCGCGAGCCTGCGCTACCGCGACCTCACCGTGCACAAACCAGGTCCCTGGTCGCAAGGCCCCGTGTTCCTGCAGCAACTCGCGCTGCTCGAAGACATCGACCTGGCGGCCATGGATCCCGGCTCCGGGCGCTACCTGCACACGATCGTCGAATCGGCCAAGCTGGCGATGGCCGATCGCGAAGCCTGGTACGGCGATCCCGACTTCGTCCCGGACCGCCTCGGCGAACTGCTCGACCCCGCCCGGATCGCCCGCAGGCGCGCGCTGATCGGTGAACACGCCCTGTCGGATCCGGCCCCCAGCACGATCGGCGGGGTGCGGGGCTGGGTGCCCGACGTGCCGCCGGACGAGCCGCCTTCCTTCGAGTCCGACTGGATGGGCCAGCTGCAGAGCGGGATGCCCACGATCGTCCTGCGCGCCATGGTGAAATCCGGCGACACCTGCTCGGTCACCGTGGCCGACCGCCACGGCAACCTGGCCGCGGGAGTCCCCAGCGGCGGCTGGCTCAAAAGCTCACCGGTCATCCCCGGACTGGGCTTTCCGCTCGGCACCCGCGGCCAGACCCTGTGGCTGGTGGATGGCCACCCCAACTCGCTGATGCCCGGCAAACGACCCCGCACCACGCTGAGCCCCACCATCGCCTTGCGTGACGGAAAACCCTACCTGGCCTTCGGCACGCCGGGCGGCGACCGCCAAGACGTGTGGACGCTCGAATCCTTCCTCGCCGTCACCGAGTTCGGCGCCGATCTCCAGTCCGCGACCGAGACGACCATGTTCCACAGCGATCACTTCCCGCCGTCCTTCACCCCACGCCGCTGTCGGCCCGGAACCGTTGTCCTGGAAGACAACTGTGGACCCGAGGCGGTCGCGGACCTGCGTGCTCGCGGCCACGACGTCGAACTGGTCGCGCCGTACTCGATGGGATCGAAGGTCTGCATGGTGGGCGTCGGCGACGACGGTTTCCTGCGCGCGGGCGCGGGTCCCCGAGGCAAACAGGCCTACGCCATCTGCCGGTGACGACCCAGGTCGCTCACAGCGAGTGGATTTCCTCCAGCGCGTGCCGCGAGATGTCCGACAGTACTTTCACATCGCCCGCGTACACCCCGGACTCTCGCGGCCAGTGCACGACCAGGTGGGTGATTCCCGCCGCGGCGTAACCGATCGCGAGATCCAGGCACGCCTGCCAGGACGCCAGCGGGTCCCCGGTACCTGGGGTCGTAACGAAGATCCGCTCGCCGACGTCACGCCCGGCGCGGGCACAGGCCGACTCCAAGGCTGTCACCTGTGCGGGAACGACCTGCTCCAGGCACTCGCCAGGGGATACGCCGCCGGGCGCCGCCGGGCCGAGAGTGACCCACGACTGCCCGTACCGCGCCGCCAGGTCCATGCCGCGCCTGCCCGTCGCCGCGATGGCGAAGGGCAGGCGCGGCCGCTGCACACAGCCGGGGATCATCCGCGCGCCCTCGGCCCGGTAGTGCTCGCCGCGGTAGGTGGTGACCGGTTCGCGCAGCAGCAGATCCGTCAGCTCGACGAATTCGGCGAACCGGTCGGCACGCTCGCCGGGGGCAGGCACTCCCGGCTGCAGCACGGCGTCGTCCCCCGCGGTGGGGGAGCCCGCGCCGAGGCCCAGCGTGAAGCGCCCGTCGGACATCTCGTCCAGGGTCAGCGCGTCCTTGGCCAGCGGAACCGGATGGCGGAAATTCGGCGACCCGACCAGCAGCCCCAGCCGCACCCGTTCGGTCGCGACAGCGGCTCCGCTGAGGACCGGAACGGCGCCGTACCAAGGGCTTTCGCTCAGCGAACGCCACCAGAGGTGGTCGTAGGTCCACGCCGAGTCGAAGCCGAGGTCCTCGACGGCACGCCACTGGGCGACCTGGTCGGACCAGCGGCGTTCGGGCAGGATCAGCACCCCGATCCGCACGGTTACCGGCGTTCCAGCTCGTAGAACCGGGTCCGTGGGCCCGCGACGGCGTTCGTGTAGACCGTCGTGCAGCGCAACGCGCTGGCCTCGAACACCGGCAACCAGCCGGCGGTGTCGCGCGGGATCCCCTGTGCGGTGAGCACGTGCATCAGGAAGAAGTCGGAGTCGTTCTCCCGGTCGTCGTAGCGCAGTTCGGGTTCGCCGATGAGCACGACGGCGTCGTCGGAGAGCATCGCGGCGAAGCGGTCGAGCACGTCTACCACGGCCTGGTCGCCGTCGCGGAAGAGCTCGTGCAGCACACCGACCCCGCACACCACGTCCATCTCGCGGCAGTCCTCGGGCCAGGTGCCGGGGGCGAACGCGTCACCGGCGAAGAACCGGACCCGGTCGGCCACTCCGGCCCGCTCGGCCAGTGCCTGGGCGTCGGCGATCGCGTCCGGTGAAAGGTCGATGCCCACGCCGCGCAGGTCCGGATGCCGCATCGCGACCTCGACGAGCAGCGATCCGCCGCCGCAGCCGAGGTCGAGCAGGGTCCTGGCCGATCGCGACCGCAGCGCGTGCAGCACGGTCGGGGTGTAGGAGGCGGTGGAGACCGTGCCGGAGTGCTTGCCGAGCTGTGCGCCCGCACGGGTGACGTCGACGCCGTAGGTGGCCGCGCCGGTGAGCAGATCGGTCATCCGGCTGGTCACCGGGCCGTACGCCTCCAGGTAGAAACCGAGGCGGGCCAACGCCACCCCGGAGGTGAGCAGCGCACCGCGATGGCTCAGCGCGTGCTCACCGGCGTGCCCGGTGAGCACCCCGCGCACCTCCAGGTAGCGCAGCAAGCCACGCCCGACGCGCTGGTCCATTCCGGTCAGCAGCTCGTCCGTGCGGACGCTTCCCTTGTCCCGCAACCGGTCCAGCAGGCCCGAGTTGGCGAGCGCGAGCAGTGCGTGGCACAGGTTCAGTGAGGACAACAGGTCGGGCATCCCGGACAGGTGGTAGTCCTGCCACGCGGTGACCCGGTCGTCGTCCCAGAGGTCGACGACCGGCACGGTCTCCTCGACGGGGACGTCGCTGGTGACGGACATCAGGCGGCTCCTTCGTGCGATCCCGGTACCGGGCGTGTGCACCGGCCGTCCAGACCCTGCCCGGCCCGGCTACAGGCCTGCTACACCGCCGGCCGCCGTATCCGCTGTGTATGCGCCGAGGGGAGGGTTGGCGGCGAAGCGATGACGACTGGTGATTTCCGAGACGGAGCGAGGAGACCGGTGACCGAACAACAGGTGCAGACCCCGCCGACGGCCGCCCGGTGGGACGAGATCGTCGCCGCCGTGCCCGCCGACGCGCTGGACTGCCTGCAAACCGGGGTCGCGGTCCTCGCCGACGTCGTCGGCGGGCCGGGTGCCCACCGCGGTCTCGGTGCTCGATTGTGGTTCCCCGCTCCGGACGGGACCGGGTATGCCGAAGCCGCTGACCTGACCGCCCGGTTGGCGCAGGCCCGTGACGAGCTCGGGCTGATTTCGGCACCACCGGAGAAGGTCACGGACATGGCAGGCCTCGACGACCGGGACGGGCCGCTGTACGTGGTCGCCGACGCCTACGACCTACCGTGGCTGCCTTACGCAGGCCACGAGCACATGTCGCACAGCTTCGTGCTCGCCCGCGCGCCCGAGGGCTGGGACCTCGTGGACGCCTATCACAACGACACCCAATGGGGTCCCGCTCGCCCGGCTGTCCGGTTCTGCACCGACGACCAGGTCGCGGACCTGCTGGCGAATGGGCCGGTCCTGGTCACCACGCTGAAGTCCGGCGCCGTTCCCGCTCGTCCGCCCGCACCATCCGCCGACGGGATCGACGCCTACGCGCTGGCCGGACGAACCTCGGAGACCGCCGTCGAGCAGCTGGTACTCGACGTGTGGCTCATCGAACGTGACCGGCGGCTGCACCTGCGCTGGCTCGACGACCATTCACCGGAGAAAGCCGAGGTGTGGCGATCGGCGGGCCGGGTCGAAGCGTGGCAGCGGCTGGCCGCGCGCACCTATCTCGCACTGCGCAGGCTCCGCCGCGGCCATCCGGTCGGCAGAGAGGTGGTCGACGAGGTGTGTCACCAGTTGCGGATGGACGCCGAACTCACCGATACCGCCGAACCCACCGCGATCCGCGAGGTGGTGCTGTCCGCGATCGGTGAGAGTCTCGCGATCGATCCGTCCACCGTCGCGACCGCGCCGACCCTGCGGGACCTGCCGGGGTTCGACTCGTTCCGGCTCGTCGACGCGCTGGAACGAGTCGAGCGGGCGCTGAGCGCCGAGCTGCCCGATGACCTGGGCGCGGACGACCTCGGCGACGTGGACGGGCTCGTCCGGTTGTTCACCCGTGCGACGGTCCGGAGGTAGGCCGGTGTCCGACGAGGTGCTTCACGACCTGCTCGACTCCGTTACCAGACGGTTCCCGGAAACCCCCGCCGTCGCGTCGCCCACAGGTGAGCGGACCTACCGCGAGCTCGCGGACGAGAGTCTGCGGCTGGCCGCCGGCCTTGCCGGCGCCGGTGTCCGTCGAGGTGAGCGGGTGCTGCTCTGCCTCAGCCGTCCCGAGGACGTCCCGGCGCTGGTCTGGGCGTGCTCACGTGTCGCCGCGGTCTTCGTCTTGACACGGGCGGAACTACCGGAAACCGTGCTGCGGCACATGATCGCCGATGCCGGGCCCGTACTGGTGGTCACCGACGACTCCGGGGTGTCGACGGTCGCGAGGGATATGGGTGTACCGGTGCGCACCCCGCACGAACTGCCGTGCGGCCCGGTGCCCCTGGCCCGGCCACTCCCGGTCGACGCCGCCTGCTTCATCTACACGTCGGGCAGTACCGCACTGCCGAAGGCCGTCGTCTCGACGCACCGGCAAGTGTGCTTCGCCGCCCGAGCCGTCCAAAGCAGACTGTCCTATCGCGACAGTGACACCGTGTACTGTGCGTTGCCGCTGTCCTTCGATTACGGTCTTTACCAACTGTTCCTGTGCGCGCTCGCCGGTGCGCGACTGTGGCTCGCCGAGGGAGCCGGGCCGGCGCTGGTGAACGAACTGACCGCCGCCGGTGCCACCGTGCTGCCCGGTGTCCCCTCGCTCACCGCCAACCTCGCCCGGTTGGTCGCCCGCCGTCCGGCGCCGCCGTCGTTGCGTTTGCTCACCAACACCGGTGCCGCGATGCCGCCCGCGCTCCTCGCCCGGCTTCGAGCGGCCTCGCCCGGACTGCGCGTGCAGCTGATGTACGGGCTCACCGAATGCAAACGCGCCACGATCCTGGCCCCGGACGAGGACCTCGACCGCCCTGGTTCCTGCGGACGCGCGCTGCCCGGCACCGAGGTGTTCGCCATCGGGGCGGACGGCACCCGAGTGCCGCCGGGGGAGGTGGGGGAGCTGGTGGTCCGGGGGCCGAACGTCATGGCCGGGTACTGGCGCCGCCCCGAACTCACCGGGCGGGTGTTTCCCCGCGCCGAGGGGCTGTTCCCCGAACTGCGCACCGGTGACCAGGGCCGTGTCGACGACGAGGGTTACGTCTACTTCGCGGGGCGCCGTGACGACCTCTACAAGGAACGCGGTACGCGCGTGAGCGCGATAGAGGTCGAGGCCGCCGCCTGCCGCGTCCCCGGCGTGCGCGCCGCCGCCGTGCGCCTGCCGGGGGCAGACGAGTTCGGCGCGATGCTGTTCGTGGAATCGGAACTCGACGGCCACGCCGTCCTGGCCGCGCTCGGCGAGCACCTGGAGGCCGCCAAAGTGCCTGCCCGGTGTGTCGTGGTCGACCGGCTTCCGTTGACCCCCAACGGAAAGATCGACCGCCGCGCGCTCGACACGGTGGCCGCACGATGAGCTTCACCGACACCCACGCCCCGGCCTACGTCTACGACCTCGACGAGGTCCGGCGCGCACACGACCTTCTCAGGTCCGCTCTGCCCGAGCCGAGCACTCTGTTCTATTCGGTCAAGGCGAACCCGCATCCCGCTGTCATCGGCGCGCTGGCCGCGCTCGGCTGCCGTGCGGAGGTGTCTTCGTCGGGGGAACTCTCCGCCGCCCTGGCAGCCGGAGTGCCCGCCTCCGATGTGCTCTACACCGGACCCGGCAAACGTGACGCCGAGGTGCTCGACGCGGCCCGGCTCGGCGTGCGGTGGTTCTCCGTCGACTCGCCCGCCGGCCTCGGCCAAGTCGCCCGAGCGGCCGGTGAGTCCGATGTGGACGCCCGGTGCCTGGTGCGGGTCAACGCGGAGACCGCCCCCGGTGGCGGGCAGGGTTTGGCGATGACCGGGGTGACCTCCGCCTTCGGTGCGGACGCGGCGTGGGTCACCGCCGACCCCGGTGCCTTCCGCGACCGCTTCGCAGGCTTCCACCTGTACGCGGGCAGCAACCTGACCGACGCGGACGCACTCGTCGCCCAGTTCGGGCACGCGATCGCCACCGCGCGCACCCTCGCCGACGTTCTCGGCGCCGATCCCGAGGTGCTCGACCTGGGCGGCGGTTTCCCGGCACCGTTCGCCAAGGCAGGTGATCTGGTGCCGTTCCCGGATCTGGGCGGCCGCGTCGCCGACCTGCTCGACGCCGCCTTCCCCGGCTGGCGCTCGGGAACTCCCGAGGTCGCGTTCGAGTCGGGCCGCTACCTCACCTCCACGTGTGGGTCGCTGCTGGTACGGGTCGCCGACGTCAAGCATTCGCACGGGCAGCGAGTCGTGGTGCTGGAGAGCGGTATCAACCATCTCGGCGGGATGTCCGGCCTGCGGCGGCTGCCGCCCCTGGTACCGGACGTCCTGACCGGCGACGCCCGCGGTCCGGCGGAGTCCACCGACCCCGTGCTGCTGGTCGGACCGCTGTGCACGCCACTGGACACCTGGGCGCGCGGCGCGCGGTTGCCCGAGGTGGCCCGTGGGCAAGTACTGCGGGTCCCCAACGTCGGCGCCTACGGCCTGACGGCCAGCGTGGTCGCCTTCCTGAGCCACCCGATGCCCAGCGAGGTCGTCGTCGAGGACGGACGGGTCGTTGACGTCTCCCGCCTCGAACTCGTCCGCACCCACCCCGCCCGTACCGCCATCTGAAGGAGTGCCGCCGATGGAGACCGTGGACCAGGACTTCGCCGCGATGTTGTTGCCCTACCTGAAATACGCGGGCGACGGCGCGGATCTCACCCCCGACGCCGAACTACGCGCGCTCGGGCTGGACTCGATGCGTGCCGTGGAGCTGCTGTTCGCGGTGGAGGACACCTACGCCGTCGTCATCCCCGACGAGCGGCTCACGGACGCGACGTTCGCCACCGTCGGCAGCCTGTGGACCGTGATCGAGGCGGAGCTCGGCACGGAGACGAGGCGGTCGGCATGACGGCGGTGGACGCGGTCGAGCAGGTCCGGATCGCCGCCGAGCGCGAAGCCGACGCCGCCGACCGGGAGGCCCGGTTCCCGGCAGGCGCGCTCGAAGCCATGCGTGCCACCGGACTGCTCGGGATGCTGGTGCCCAAAGAACACGGCGGCCTCGGCGGTTCGATCGGGGACCTGGTCGAGGCCACCGTCGCGCTGGGCAGGACCGACATGTCCGTGGCGATGATCTTCGCCATGCACGGCCAGCAGGTCGCCGCCCTGGCGGGCTACGCCGAGGGCGACCTGCGCGAGCGGGCGCTCACCGAGATCGCCGAAGGCCGGTGCTACGTCGCCTCGGTCACGACCGAGATCAAAGGCGGTGGCCTGCTCGACTCGGACTCCCGGACCGAGCTGGACGAGGGGATGCTGCGGCTGGACCGTTCCGCGCCGATCGTCACCGGTGGCAGGCACGCGGACGCCTTCCTGGTCACCATGCGCTCGCCAGGGGCGGCCTCACCCAACGAGGTCGATCTGGTCTGGGTCGAGCGTGACCAGGTGAGCGTCGCCCCGCTCGGCGGCTGGCAGCCGTTGGGCATGCGCGCCACCGAGAGCGGACCGATGCGGTTGACCGGCGACGTGCCCGCGAGCCAGGTCGTCGGCGGTCACGGAGCCTTTCCGCGGATCGCCGCCGCGGTATTCGCCCCGCTGGCCCACCTGGGCTGGGCCGCGGCCTGGCTGGGGACCGCCGCGGGCGCGTACAGCAGGTTGCTGCGCCACTTGCGCTCGTCCGCCGGGCGCAAGCGCTTCGATCCCGGATCGGACCTGGCACTGGTACGCCTGGCGTCGGTGCGTTCACGGCTCGACGTCGCCAACGCCGTCCTGCGCCACACCGCACGGGCCGTCGAGTCCACAGAGGACCCCACCGAGCTCTCGATCCAACTGCTGGTGAACACCCTCAAGACCCACGCGGCGCAGGAGTGCTTTGCGGCGGTCGACGAGATGATCGAGATCGCCGGGCTGAAGCACGGATACTTCGCCGATTCCGAACTGCGTCTCGAACGCTCGTTCCGGGACCTGCGCTCCGCCTCGCTCAACTACTCCGACGACCGGCTGCGCAAGACCAACGGCGCCCTCGCACTCCGCGATCCGGTGGTGCGTTTTGCCTGATCTGCCAGTGACGGCCGAAGCACCTGCCGTCTGGCGCGAACTGGGCCGGTCAGGGGCGATCGAGCGCTGTTCCGGCCCGGACTCCGCGCGAGCGCTGGGTGAACTGCTGACCGATCTCGATTCCCGCTATCCGGTGGGCGTGGTGCTGTCGGTCTGTGTGCAGATCGCCTCGGTCATCCCGTTGCTGCGCACCCTCGCTCCCGGCGACGGCGGTGCCGCCGACGTGTTCGATGCGGCGCTGTCGGGTAAGGCCATGGTGGCACTGGCCGCGACCGACGAGGCGGCGGCGGGCTCGGATCTGATGGACCTGGGAACGCGGATCCGCCAGGAAACAGGCGGGCCGCGCCTGGACGGCGGAAAGCGGTGGATCACCAACGCGCTGTGGGCGGATCACCTGCTCGTCTTGGCGCGATCACGCGAAACGCGGCACTTCACCAGTTTCGCCTGGGTACTGCTGCCCGCCGGGCGGGCCGTGGTGAGGCCCGGCGCCGAAGCGTTGTTCACCGGGGCGGGCATCGGCGACATCGACTTCACCGACGTCCGGCTCGACGCGAACCACGTCGTCGGCAGGCCCGGCCGGGCGATGGCGGAGTTCGTCCGGGCCATGGCGGGGGAGCGGCTGGCCGGAGGTCTGTGGGCTCGCGCGCTCTGCCGGCGGGTACTGCGCCAGACGTATCGGCGGCTCCGGGAACGCCCTGGCGGAACGGGTGTGTTGTGGGACAACGCGGCCGTGCGCGACCGGTTCGCCCGTTGCCTGGTCGCGTCGAGTGCCCTGGACGCCGAGGTCGCGGCCGCGTCGGCGGGCCCGTTGCGTCCCGCGTCGGCGATGCTGCTGAAGGTGCGCTGCGCGGACACCGTGGAGCTGGTGCTTTCCGGTTGCGTGGACCTGCTCGGCGCCGAGTCGTTCCAAGACGGTGGCTTGGCCTGGTTGCGTGCCGAGACAGCCATGTTCGGCATCGCGGGCGGGGCGAGCGGGGCGTTGCTGCAGGGCATCGCCCAGCACGCCGACGATTTGCTGACGGAGGTCGTGACGTGACAGCCGGATTGAGTTGCTACACCGCGAATCTGGAGCGTTATCTCGCGGGCGAGTTCGACTCGGCCGCCGTGGTGGGCCGGTCGGTCCGGCTCGCGGTGCGCGCCACCGAGGTCGGACTGGTGTTCTCTCACCACGCTCCCTCGCTGGATCACCTGCCCGACGGCACCCGGTTCGAGTACGCTGCCGTCACCGCCGCGGACACCGAAGACGCGCTGCGCCAGGAGATCCGACGGTACGGCCGGGCACTGGTCGTCGCCGACGCCGCCCGGTTGCCCTGGTCGGTCGCCTTCGGCGCGGCTCACGCTCCGCATTGGCTGCTCGTCACCGGCGCCGAGGCGGACCACTACCTCGTCGAGGACGCGTTCGAAGCGCTGTTGCCACAGGGAACCCAGCAGCCGTACCTCGGCACCGTCGCCCGGTCCGCCCTGCGGACCGCCATCACCGGCCTCCCCGAGTGGGACGCACCCCAGCGCGTGCGCAACGAAATGGCCTTCGGCGCCAGAATTTCCCTGCCCGGCACCACAACCGGTTCGATCTTGCTCCGGAGAGTCCTCGGTTCCGGCGAGGAACGGGCGCCGGAAAGCGGCCTCATCGAAGACGACTCGCTTGTCCTGCCGCTCCTGATGAACCGGCTCGCCGACGAGGGCCCGGCCGCGGCCCGTCACCTCCCGGACATCTGGGCCGCGGCCGGTCATCGCGCGTTCGCGCACCGGTGGCGGGCGCTGGCCGGGGACACCGAGACCGAACTGGCCACCGCCGAACTGTGGGGGGCGCTGCCACGGTGGGTGCAGATGGCGGTGGAGAGTGCCGCCCGCGGACGTCCCCGCTGGGGCGTCGCCCGTGCCGCGGTCGACGCCATCCTGCGTGCGGACGCCCCGAAGACAGGACGGACGGCATGACCGGAATCCTCGACGGTGTCACCGGAGCCGCGCGGCGAGATCCCGGCGCCATCGCACTGCAAGCCGGCACCCAGGTCCTTCGGTACGACGAACTGCTCGACCGGGCCGCCCGGATCGCGGCGGCCGTCCGCGCCCGCGTCGACGGACCGGTCCGCACCGTCGGGCTCCTTTGTGGACGGACACCCGCCGCGTACGCGGGATACCTGGCGGTGCTGGCACTCGGGGCGACCGTCGTGCCGATTAGCCCACGCTGGCCCGCTCCCCGTGTGCGGGCCGTCAGCCGTGCCGCGGACGTCCAAATCGTCCTCACCGACGTCGAGACCGATGCCGGTGGACTCACCCTGCCCGACGACGCCGACCTGCCGACCGGCCCCATCCCGTGGCCGGATCGGGTGGGCAACCCGGACGACGTGGCCTACGTGCTGTTCACGTCCGGGTCCACCGGACGCCCCAAAGGGGTGCCTGTGCGCCACCGCAACCTCACCGGCTACCTCGACGACTGTGTACGCCGCTACGACGTCGGCCCAGGGAGCCGTCTCTCGCAGACTTTCGCGCTGACGTTCGACCCGTCGGTGTTCGATCTGTTCGTCGCGTGGCGTTCCGGCGCGGCGCTCGTCGTCCCAGGCGAGCAGGATCTGGTGACACCCACGGGTTTCGTGCGATCGCGGTCGATCACGCACTGGTTCTCGGTACCGTCGATCATCACCCTCGCCCGCAGGCTGCGCGCGCTGCGCGCCGGGAGCATGCCGGACCTGCGCTGGAGTCTGTTCGCGGGAGAACGGCTCACCCTGGAGCAGGCGCGGGCCTGGTCGGCCGCCGCCCCGCGCAGCACGGTCGAAAACCTCTACGGACCCACGGAACTGACGATCACCTGCACGCGATATCGCCTCCCGGCGGGCGAATGGCCGTCGACCGCCAACGGATCCGTGCCGATCGGCTTGCCCAACGAAGGCCTCGATGCCGTGATTCTCGATGAGCGCGGCCGGCCCGCGGACGAGGGTCAGCTGGCCGTGCGAGGCCCCCAGCGTTTCGACGGCTACCTCGACGAAAACGACAACGTCGGCCGGTTCACCCACCCGGAGAACGGTCTGACCGCTGGGAACTACTACCTCACCGGCGACCGGGTCGCCTGGGCCGACGGGAACCTTCTGCATCTGGGCCGGATCGACGACCAGGTCAAGGTGAACGGTCAGCGTGTCGAACCGGGTGAGATCGAGGCCGTTCTTCGCGTCCTCCCCGGCGTGGACGACGTCGCCGTGGTCGCCGGAGAGCCCGAGCCCGGACGTGTCGACCTGCGGGCGTTCTACACGGGGGCGGCCGAGCCCGGCGAACTCGCCGAGCAGGCTCGCGCGCAGTTGCCGCCCTACATGGTGCCCGCGCGGTTCGACCGGCTGGAGGCTCTCCCGGTCACCGACAACGGCAAAACCGACCGGCGGGGACTGGCCGGTCTCGCAGGCAGCAGGGCTGGTCGTTGACCGATGCCGAGTCCGTGAAGGCCTTCACGGACTCGGCACCCGACAGGACAGTGGCATCGGTTCACTTCCGGTACACCAGCGGGTTCCACTCGTCGAAGTCCAGCGGGTCACCGGGGCGCAGTGTCGCCAGGATCTCTTCGGGCAGGATGTTGGCCGTGCCGTTGAACTCCGCGCCCTCGGGCTGCCAGGAGATCGTGAACGCCGACCGGGCGAACGGTGTCATGTTCGCGCCTGCGGCGTGCGCGGTGTCCCCGCTGTGCACGATCAGCGCGCCCTTACGGACCGGGCAAGGGGTCGGTTCGGCGTGCTCCCACGCCGGGTTGAGCAGGCGCAACCCGTCCAGCCGCCGCAGGTCGCCCTTGACCTCGACCCGGTCGTGGTGGCTGCCCGGAAGGTAGTGCAGACAACCGTTTCGCAGGTCGGCGTCGCCGAGGGCGAACCAGAACGTCGACGCGCCGGGGTGGGTGAAGGAGAACACGGGCGTGTCGGTGTGCCACCCCGTCGGCGCGCCCCACGCGGGTTTGACCATCGTCTGGTCATGCCAGATCCGTACTCCGCCGATGCCGGCGAGACGGCACGCCAGCCTGCCGAGCCGGGGATCGAGGCAGAAGCGGCGCACGCGCTCGTCGTCCTGCCATAGGTTCACGTGCTGGGACAGCACTTTCAGTGCTTTGGACCGGTGTTTCCCCAGGGCGTCGAGCAGCCTGCGGCGATCGTCGCTGCCCGCGCCGGTGGCGGCCGCCGACCGGCGCCCTTCACCGGGCAGCCGCGCGCCACCGCGTCCGACCACCGCTTCCGACAGCACCGTGCGCAGCCGTCCGACCGTGTCCGCGTCCAGGAAGTCGTCGATCACCAGGAAACCGTCGCGCCGGTAGGACCGGATCTGTTCCTCGGACAGCTCGTCGCGCATGGGGATAACCCGATCGGGTCGGGTTTCTGTAGTCATGCCTCCCAATTTCCCGCTGCGACCTACACGTCCAGTACAGCGAGCGCGCGATGTAGCCGGTCTGTATCCGCGGTGGCGAGCATCGCAGTCGCGCGCCACCGCGCGATCACGACGAGTGCCGGTTAAATTCGTGGACATGCCGGGGGAGCCGATGAACACGAGCACACCCGTCCGCAGCGGCCTTTTCCTCGGGCACCGCGGTTTCCGCCTGCTGTTCACCGCCGACGCGATCAGCCAGCTCGGCAGCCAGGTGGCCGTCGTGGCGCTGCCCCTGATCGCGTTGACGCTGCTGAACGCCTCACCGCTGGAGATCGGCCTGCTGACCGCGGCAGGCACCGCGGCGTTCGCGTTCGTGGGACTGCCCGCCGGGGCGTGGGTCGACCGGTTCCGGCGCAGGCCGGTGCTGGTGGCGGCGGACTTCTCCCGGTTCCTGCTGATGGGCTCGGTACCGATCGCGGCCCTGTTCGGCGTGCTCACCTTGCCGCATCTGTACGTCGTGGCCCTGCTGGCCGGTGTGGCCACGGTGTTCTTCGACGTCGCGTCGATGAGTTATGTGCCGTCGTTGGTCGCGCGCCAGAACCTGTTGAGCGCCAACGCGCGGCTGGAAGCCGTCGAGACCGGTGCGCGCGCGGGCGGTCCGGCGCTCGGCGGATGGCTGGTACAGCTCACCAACGCCGTCGTGGGTATCGCGGTGGACGCGGTGAGCTTCCTGTTGTCCGCGGTGGCGCTGGCACGTATCCGGCACGTCGAAGACCAGCCGGTGGTGGTCAAGACCCGGTTGCGCCGCCAGATCGCCGAAGGCGGCCGGTTCGTGCTGCGTCATCCGGTGCTGCGGCTGGTGGGTCTCGCCGGATTCCTCGGCAATTTCTGGGAGTCGGCGCTGCTCGCGGTGCAGCCGGTCTTCCTGCTCGAACATCTCGGTCTCGGCGCGGGTGCCTACGGTCTGGTGGTCGCCGCCGCGGGGGTGGGCGGGTTGCTGGGCAGTTCGGCGGCCTCCTGGGCGGGTGCCCGGCTCGGGACCCGGCGCACGATGTGGCTGCCGCTGGTCGTGGGATATCCCTTCCTGCTGCTGGCGCCGCTGGCAGGCAGCGGCTGGCTGGTGTTCCTCTATCCGTTGGGCACGTTCCTGGCCTTCTTCGGCGGCGCGATGCAGAACGTCGCGCAGCTGAGCTACCGCCAAGGCATCTGCCCACCGGAACTGCTCGGCCGGATGAACGCCACCATGCGGTTCCTGATCTACGGGGCGATGCCGCTCGGTGGTCTCGCGGGCGGCGTGCTGGCGACCGTGCTCGGGTTCCCAGGGTCGGTCTGGGTGATCGCCGCGGGTCTCCTGCTGTCGATCCTGCCGATGCTCGCCCCCGCCGTCCGGCATCTCGACGAGAGCGAGCGGGCAGCGGCGTGACGTCCGCGTGTACCCGTCGCGTATGCCGCTCCGCCAGCATGGGACGAGCAGGTCACCGAGGCGAGGAGCATGGGGATGAGCGTGAAGGTCGCGGTAGCCGGGGCCAGCGGCAACGCCGGGGGCGAGCTGCTGCGGCTGATCGAAGGTCACCCTGAACTGGTCCTCGGGCCGATCACCGCGGGGACCCAGGTGGGAAGCTCGGTGTCCGAGGTGCATCCCGGCCTTGCGGAGCTGGGCGACCGGGTCTTCGAACCCACGGACACCGCGGTGCTCGAGGCCGCCGACGTCGTGTTCCTCGCGCTGCCGAAGGGGCACTCGTCCCGGCTGGCCGCCGAGCTGACGCCGTCGGTGCGCGTGGTGGACCTGGGCCCGGACTTCCGCTTGACCGATCCGCTCGCGTGGGAGCACTACTACGGCGGCCCTCACCCCGGCAGCTGGACGTACGGGCTGCCGGAGATCCCCGGCGCGCGGGAACGTATCGCCGGTGCCCGGCGCGTGGCCACACCCGGTTGCTACGCCACCGCGGTGATCCTGGCACTGGGTCCGCTGCTCGCCGCGGGCCTGATCGGCCCGGACGACCTCGTCGTCACCGCGGTCTCCGGTACGTCCAGTGGCGGGCGAGCGGCCAAAGCCTCCTTGTCTCCCAGCGACGTCCTCGGCGCGTTGCGGTCGTACACGGTGGGGGCGACCTACCGCAATCCCGCCGAGATGGAACAGGAGCTGGCCACGTTCGCCAAAGCGCCCGTCACTGTCTCCTTCACCCCGTTCTCCGTGCCGATGCCGCGCGGGATCGTCGTCAGCTGCAGCGCTCGCCTACGTGACGGAACCGGAAGCGACGAACTGCGGGCCGCACTGGCCGAGGCCTACCTCGACGAGCGTTTCGTCCGGCTGCTTCCCGCCTCCCGATGGCCCGCGACCGCCGCGGTGACCGGGACCAACTCGGCCCTCCTGCAGGCAGGCGCGGACACCCGCACCGGCCGCGGTGTCGTGCTGTCCGCCATCGACAACCTCGGCAAGGGCGCCGCCGGGCAGGCAGTGCAGAACGCCAACCTGATGCTCGGCTTGCCCGAGGACGCCGGACTGACCACACGAGGAGCGTCATGACCAGCACCGCCACGCGTACGGCGACCGACAGCCTGCGGGCCCGGTTCGGCCGGGCGCTCATGCCCACCTATGGCACCCCCGCGCCCCCGATCGCGCTCGCCGCGGGCGAGGGCTGCCGGGTCCGCGACGTCGACGGCCGGAGCTACCTCGACCTCATCGGCGGTCTCTCGGCCAGTTCGCTCGGGCACGGCCATCCGGACCTGGCGGCGGCGATCGCCCGGCAGGCGGGCGAGCTGGTGCACACGTCCAACCAGTTCCTGCACGGACGCGAGGTCGAACTGGCGGAGCGGCTGCGTGACCTGCTCGACGCCCCGGACGCGCGCGTCTACCTGTGCAACTCCGGCACCGAGGCCACCGAAGCCGCACTGAAGCTCGCTCGGCACGCCCAGGGACGGGACCGGCCGATGGTGATCGCGGCCGAGGGTGCCTTCCACGGCCGGACCATGGGCGCCCTGCCGATGGCCGGTGTCCCCGCGATCCGCGACCCGTTCACCCCGTTCGGTGTCGACGTGCGGTTCGTGCCGTTCGGCGACGTCGCCGCCTTGACCGCCGCGGTCCGGGACGACACCGCCGCGGTGTTCCTGGAACCCGTGCAGGGTGAGGCGGGTGTGGTGAGCCCACCCGAGGGATACCTGCGCGCGGCCCGTGAGGCGTGCGACGCCGCGGGTGCGCTGCTGGTCCTCGACGAGGTCCAGAGCGGTATCGGGCGTACCGGCCGGTGGTTCGCCCACCAGGCCGAAGGGATCGTCCCCGATGTGATGACCCTGTCCAAAGGGCTCGGGGGCGGTATGCCGATCGCCGCGTGCGTCGGTTTCGGTTCCTGCGCCGGGATTCTGGTACCGGGCACGCACGGCAGCACCTTCGGCGGAAACCCGGTGGCGTGTGCGGCCGCGCTGGCCGTGCTCTCGGTGATCGAGCGCGACGGCCTGCTGGAGAACGCCTCCCAGGTCGGCGCCGCGCTGGCCGAGGGCATCCGGGCCGTGGAACATCCCCTGCTCACCGGGGTGCGCGGCCGGGGCCTGTGGCTGGCGATCACCCTGGCCGAACCGGTATCGGTGCAGGTGTGCGAGGCGGCGGCCGCCGCGGGTTTCCTCGTCAACCCGGTGCGCCCCGACGCCGTCCGGCTGGCGCCGCCGCTGATCCTCACCGCCGCCGAGGCGGCCGAGTTCTGTGCGGCGTTGCCCGGCATCCTCACCGTCGCGGCCGGCTGAAGACTCGCTCAACGCCCTGCGCGGCGGAGTACCCGCAGGGCGTTGAGCGTCACCATCTCCTGTGGACCGTCCGCGCCCCAGTCGACGACTTCGGGCGCCACCCGGCTGCCCGGCGGCCGCCACCACGGACGGCCTGCCGACCACCGGCACTTCGCGTCACGTGCTTCTTCCAGGAGATCGAGCGCTTCCGAGGCGCGCTCGTCGCGCACTTTGTCCATTCGCGACAGCACCAGCAACGCCTGGAGTGTGTCGTAGTGCCAATAGACCGGATAGTGCGGCACGAGCCACCGCTGGTCGATCACCGCACCACCGGATGCCCGGAAAAGGTGGTGTGACAACAACAGCTCGGCCGCGCGGGCGGCACCGGCCAGCGCGTCGGCGTTGCCCGTCGCCATACCGTGGGCGTGAAGTCCCCACGCGGGCACCAGGGTCTCGTGGAACGACGAGCGATGCCCACCCGCGGCCCGGTCGCAGTTCCAGCCGCCGTCGGGCCACTGCCACTCCAGCAACCGCTCGGCCAGTCCGGCGACCCGTGGATCCTCGGCCAGGCCGAGCGCGCAGGACACGGCGAGCACGTTTCCGTCGATGGACCCGCACACCCTGGCCAGACCGTCGATCACCGGCACCCGCGCGTGTGCGCGCCGCCGCCAGGTCAGCACCGGTTCCAGCGCGGCGAGCGCCCTCGGTTCCCCTGCGGGCACTCCCAGCTCGACCAGCGACACCAGCCGCCAGTGCGCTCCGGTCCACTTGCGATAGGGCGCCACCCCGAAACCGCCGTCCGGACGTTGCCCGGCGAAGAGCTTCCGCACGATCGGCCCGGACAAGACGTCCTCATCCGGTTCCTCGTCGAGCAGGTCCCGCTTGGTCAGCGCCCGCACGGCGGGTTCGGCCGACGCCAGCAGCCAGTCCACTGCGGCCCTGGCCATGCGTCCACTCCGATCCTCAGTCCACCGTCACTGCCCGCCGGGCATCGGGCCGGCTGGGGAGGCGGTCGAGCGCCCGCGCGATCGCCGCGTCGTCGGCGACCGCGTCGAGCATCGCGCCTGAGCTGAAGCTGTCATAGGCGGCCAGGTCGAGCAACCCGTGGCCGCTCAGCCCCAGCACGACGCAGTCTTCGCGACCCTCGTCGTCGGCGCGGCGCGCTTCCAGCGCCGCGGCGTGCACGGCGTGCGCGCTCTCCGGCGCCGGGAGGACGCCTTCGCACCGTGCGAATTCGGCGGCGCTGGAGAACACCGACCGCTGGCCGTAGGCGCGCGCCTCCAGCAGTCCCTGGTCGTAGAGCGCGCTCACCAGCTTGGCCGTGCCGTGGTAGCGCAGCCCGCCGGCGTGCATGTCCGGCGGCACGAACGTCGAGCCGAGAGTGAACATCTTCTGCATGATCGAGCCGGACGCGTCCACGTAGTCGTAGGCGTAGCGGCCGCGGGTCAGCTTCGGACAGGCGGTGGACTCCACCGACACGCACCGAGGCCGCCCGCCCTCGACCAGATCCGACAGGAACGGCAGCACCAGACCGCCGAGGTTGCTCCCCGCGCCGAGTGAGGCCACGACGACGTCGGCGTGCTCCCCGGCCGCCTTGAGTTGCTCGATGGCTTCCAAGCCGATGACGGTCTGGTGCAGCAGCGAGTATGTCTCGGCGCTCCCCGCGCAGAAGTGGGTGTGCGGTTCGGTGGTGTCCTCGACGGCCTCGGCCAAGGCGATCGCGAGACTGCCGCCTTGGTCGTCGCCCTCCGCGACGGCCCGGCGCCCGGCCTCGGTGCGCGGGCTCGGGCTGCTGATCACCTCCGCGCCCAGCATGCGCATCAGGGCGGGCCGGTAGGGCTTCGCCTCGGCGCTCGAGCGCACCATGTAGACCCGGCATTCCAGCCCGAAGACCGAGCAGGCCGCGGCCACGGCGGTGCCCCATTGCCCGGCACCGGTGCCCACGGTCAGGCATCTCGCGCCTGCCTTCTTGTAGTAGTAGGCCTGGGCCAGCGCGGTGTTGAGCTTGTGGCTGCCGGAGAGGTTGCCGCCCTCGTACTTGTAGTAGATCCGGCTGTTGGTGCCGATCGAGCGCTCGAAGGCCGACGCCCGGCGCAGCGGCGTCGGCCGCCATCCGAGGTAGTGCTCACGCACCGGTTCCGGGATGGGAATCCACCGGCGCGTCGACATCTCTTGGCGCAACAGGGAAGCAGGTACCTGCATCCCCTTCGCGCGAGCCAGGCGTGACTGTCCGCCGATGTCCGGCGGCAGGGTCAGCCCCAGCTCGGGAAGGGCGTTGTACCAGGCATGGGGGACCATCACGAGGAGCTGGTGGTGCTCAGCTCGCGGCCGGAGTTCGCCAGCCCTCGGCCGACCAGTTCCACCACGTCGTCGACGGTGCCGAAGTGCGAATTCATGATCATTTCGTCGTCCAGTTCGATGTCGAGTGACTCTTCCAGCCCGACCAGCAGCCGGATCAGCTCCAGCGAGGTCAGCTCCAGCCCGCCGGTGGCCAGCGACGTGGCGCCGTCCACCTCCAGTTCGGCCACCGACGCGTTGTCGGCCAGCAGCAGTTGCTTGATCAACGCGTGGATCTCGAAGTCCCGCATGGTCTAGTTCCTTTCGACGGTGTCATGTTCGGCCTGGCACTCACGGGCGAACGCGTGCAGAACGGTGGACATCCCGTAGCCAGGTCTTCCTTGGGCGTCGAGCACCGGCTCCACGAGTCCTTCGGAGACCAGCGCTTCGAGGCGCCGGTCGGCCACGGGGGTGCTCATGCCGAGGCGGCGGGCCACCGCGTCGGCGCTGATGTGGTCCGGATCGAAGCCGCCCAGTGAGGCGAAAAGCCGTTGCCCGTCGTGGTCCAGTGCGCGGTAGCTCGGCGCCAATTCGGCACGCAGGCTCAGCCCGTCGACTTCGAGCTCGTCGAGCAACGAGCTCGGGTCCCGCAGCCTCTCGGCCAGCACCCGAGTCGGGTGCACCGGACGCGCGGCGATCCGGGCGGCGGCGATCCGGATCGCCGAAGGAAGCAGCCCGCAGGAAAGCACGATCGAGCGCGCCGCGGCCGGGTCCTGGTCGACGATGTCCTTCCCGACCGCGGACGTGATCATCGCCAGCGCGTCGTCCATGCTCAGCGGACCCAGCTCCAGGGTGAGGTCGGTCTCCAGCCCCGCGAGCCGGCGCCTGCTCGTGACGATCACCAGGCTCGCACCCGTACCGGGCACCAGCGGCTCGACCTGGTCGGTGTCCGCGGCGTCGTCGAGCACGATGAGCGTGGGCCGCTCCGCGAGCAGCGACCGGTAGAGCGACCGGCACGAATCCACTCCGTCGGCCGCGGCCGAGTGACGGACCCCCAACGCCGCGAGCAGTTCGGTCAGGGCTTCGGCGGCATTGAGCGGTGCTTCGCGGGAACCACGCAGGTCGAGGAACAGCTGGCCGCAAGGGAAGTTCTCGGCGGCCGCGGTGGCGGCGGCGAGCGCGGTGGCGCTTTTGCCGACGCCGGGCGGGCCGGACACCAGGACGAGGCTCATGCCACGACGCTCAGGTTCGGCCGGGGCGAGCCGGAGCCGACGAGGGACTCGACGCGGCTGAGTTCGCCCTGTCTGCCGACCAGGTTCCGCGGTGCGGCAGGCAGTGCCCTGGTGGCGCTGAGTACCGCGTTGTCACCGGCAACCTGGTGCCGCCGTGGCGCCTTGGCCAGATCTCCGCCGTCGAGCACGACGGCCTGGAGTTCCCGCAGTTCCGGACCGGGGTCGACGCCCAGTTCCTCTCGGCAGGTCCGCCGAGCGGTGGCCAGTGCCGCGAGCGCGTCGCCTGTCCGGCCGGACACGTAGAGCGCGGTCACCAGTTGTGCCCACAGGGCTTCGTCCAGGGATCGTTCGCCGACCAGCCAGTAGAGGGTCGGTACGACCTCCGCGTGCTCGCCCAGCGCGAGCCGGGCCGCGATCAGGTCACTGCGCACCCGCCAGTACTGCTCGTCGAGCGCCGTCGTCCTGGCCCGTACCACCGCGCCCAGTTCCAGTTCGGGCAGCGGATGGTCCCGCCACAGCGTGGACGCCTTCTCCAGCAGACCTCGTCCGGTCGCCACATCGCCCGCCGAGACCGCGCGGTGCCCGTGGTCGGCGAGACTCTGAAACCGCAGCAGGTCGACTTCCTCGGGCTCTACCGCGAGGCAGTATCCGCCTGGGTAACTGAGCAGCCGGTCGCGTTGGTCGATCTGTTCGAAGAGACTGCGCAGCTGGAAGACGTAAGTCCGCACGTTGTCCACTGCCGAGCGCGGCGGCCTGACCGGCCAGATGCCACCCACTATCCGCTCCATCGAAACGACCTGGGGAGCGCTGAGCAGAAGCACCGCCAGTAGTGCGCGAACCCGCATGGCGCGGATCGCCACCAGACCCGCCGTGGTCTCCACTTGCAATGTGCCAAGAACCCCGAAACGCATGTTCGTCTCCCAGACGTCTGCCCTGCAGCGACCTGACCCCGCGGTCGCACCCACCCCGAGTCCCATGGTTCATCGTGGTCACGCGGGTGGCCTCGGTGTCTCTTCGGAACCGTGTACCTATCCCGCGACAATGGTGTCGAATGGTCGATTCGAATTCGCGCGCACTTGTCGAACTATGCGAGTTTGCGTGCTGCGAACCCTTCCCCCGACTTCGGTGCGTTGGTGGGTTACGCCACTTTTCACAGCTTTGCAGGTCATGTCTGGATCGGCAATTGCGTCACTGGATACCACTCAAATGGAAGGACTTGGACCGGGTCGCCGGTGACGGGCGGTCAGATGGTTCCCTCCTGAAAGTTGTCAAAACTAGGATATCTGGGTGACATTGAGCGATTATTACCGCACGCATGTGCACCATGCGTGTCATCGGGCTGTTCCGACAGGGCGGATGCTCGACCGGTCCGGGTGGATGCCCTTGACATGACCATCCATAAAGGATGCTTTGTCCGTTCTGGATCATGATGACTTCCCGATCGGCGAGGGTCGGTATTCCGCATTGCCGAGTAATCTGGTTTCGCATCCGTACCGGCACGCTTTTGGTGACGGCAATTTTACCGCGATCGGCTCGTCGGAGTGGCGAATGTGCGAGTCCATTACGTGCCATCAAGCGGCGAGTTGACGCTGCGGTGCGGCTCTGAAGGTCGTCGCCGATTTCCGGTTCATCGTGCAGGCAGCCCGTCGGCTCCGGCCAGCACGGTCAAGACGGCGCCGCACTCTTCCTGGTCGACGCCACCCCCGAGATCGCCCAGGAGAATCGTCGCGGTGCCGTCACCGACCAGGTGATCCGCAACGATCAGCCGCTGCTTGCACGTGCAGGCATCACCGGCGTCTTCGTCAGCTGAAGTTTCCGTCGTAGACGAAGTGGTGGTCGACCAGGTCCCGGCGACGACCTTCCAGTCGTCCGGTTCCATGGCCGGGTAGTAGTCACAGAACTCCTTGTAGTCCTGCAGGAGTGTCAGCCCGAGTTCGGCTTCGACATCGCTCCACCGTCGGTTTCTTGGCTATCGGAGGACTGTTCAAGGGGCAGCCGACCGGTGGTGGGAACCGCTTTGTCGGCATGTGGCCGCCCCCTGCTGTGCCCCTGGGGCGAAGAATCAGGCGTCCTCCCCGGTGGGTGCAATGGACGTCATCGTTATCTGATCTGACGGAATTGGCGAGAAAACTGTCTGCGCTTGATGACTGCCGGATCGGAAACGGTGCCGATCGGCTCGGCGAACACTGCGAACCCGGTTCCGGGACCTTCCGCGGTGACCTCAACAGCCGGAGGTTGATGCGGGGCGAGGACGCCTGGGGCCATGGCGGGCCGAATCCGGGCATCGACTGCGGTGCCGATCCGGCGCAGTGCTGTCAGCTCGTCCACCAGGTACTCCCGGACGGCCGCGACATGCCCTGGCGCTGCCTTCACACGACCTCGTAGCCCGCCTTGGTCAGGGTGGCGTTGGTGCGTCTGCCGGGTCCGGGGATCCGGGCTCGTGTGAGTAGTTCGCGCTTCTCCTGTCGTCCGGCGACGTGCGACAACCGTGACAGCGACACACGTCGGACAGAGGCCGTGGACGCCCGCCGAATCGGCCGTGTTAGGGAAGGTTCGGGTGTGGGAATTCCATATGCGAAGGCTTTGCTGATTTCCCGAGGATACGACATTCGAGGAGGATGATCGATGCGCGGCGCTCTTGTTCTTGATTGCTTGGAACGGGCTGTGGTGGAAGTCCCGGACAAAGTGGCGGTCGTCGATCGGCATCGGTCCTTGAGTTACCGTGAGCTCGCGGAGTCCAGCGACAGGGTGGCGGGCTGGCTGGCGAGCCGGGGTGTGGGAACGGGCGATGTGGTGCCGGTCTTGGCGGAGCGGTCTGTCGATCTGGTCACCGCGACGGTGGGCGTCGCGAAAAGCGGTGCCGCGTATGCTCCTGTCGACGCTGGATTCCCCGCCAGGCGCCGTTCGAGCATGATCGAGCAGTGCCGGCCCAAGGTGATACTGGCGGCGACGTCGAACGACGACGTCGATGTGCCTGCCGGTGACGTCGTCCGAATCGCGGACGCTGTCAGTCAGGGTGGCGGAGTGCCGGCTGAAGCAGCCACGGCAACTGGCCTCGACGCCGTCTATGTGGTGTTCACTTCGGGGACTACCGGTGAGCCGAAAGGCGTTGTCGTCGAACACAATTCGCTCGCCAGGTTGATCGACTGGCACAACGCGCGGTTCATGATGAGGCCAGGTTGTCGCAGCACGTTGATGGCCGGCGTGGGTTTCGACGTCTCGCAGTGGGAGATCTGGTCGGCGCTGGCTTCCGGGGCGACGATACATGTCGTCGAGGACGAGATCCGCGCGGATCCTGAGGCACTGCTCGATATCTACGCCGAACAGGCGCTCACCCACGCGTATGTGCCGACCGCGTTGGTCCCTCGGCTGGTGCGCAGCGAGCAACCGGGCTCCTTGCGGTTGCGCTATCTGTTCTGCGCGGGGGAGAAGCTTCATCCGGTGGCGACCGCCGAGCTGCCCTACACGGTCGTGGACTACTACGGCCCGACGGAGGCGACGATCTATGCGACCTGTCGGGTGCTGCCGCAGCAGCGCGAGCACGCCCGGCCTTCGATCGGGCACCCTGTCGCCGACACCGAGGCGTTCGTTCTCGACGAGGGTCTGGGCGAGGTACCGAAGGGTGAGGTGGGTGAGTTGTGTCTGGCGGGCGGTGGTCTGGCCAGGGGATATTTGAACAGCCCCAAGCTCACTGCCCGGCGCTTCGTGCAAAGTAGTCGGCTCAAGCGGCGGCTGTACCGCACCGGGGACCTGGCCCGATGGCTGGACGATGGCACGCTGGAGTTCCTCGGCCGCCGTGATGACCAGGTCAAGATCCGCGGCTATCGGGTGGAACCAGGGGACGTGGAAGCGGCACTGCTGAAACTCCCGGAAGTGCGCTCGGCGGCGGTCGTCGCGGCCGGCACGGCGAGCGCGGATCAACGGCTGGTCGCGTTCCTCGTGCCCGACGACCCGGACACGCAGGAGGACGAGCTCGTCGCCGACGTCCGCGCAGGTCTGCAGCCCGAACTGCCCGATTTCATGGTGCCCGCCGTCTACCGGGTCGTCACGGAGCTACCGACCGCCGCCACCGGCAAAATCGACCGTATCGCGCTGCGTGAAAACGCGGCGACCACACAGCCTGCCCGCCCGGATCGGAAGGGGTTCGGCAACGAGACCGAACGGGCTATCTCCGTTGTGTGGGAGGAAATCCTCGGGCATTGTCACTTCGGTCCCGACGACGCCTTCCTCGAGGTCGGCGGGGACTCGATGCTGGCTGCCTCGGCAGTCCAGAAGATCGGTGCGCGCGTCGGCGCGAAGACCCACATCCGCGACGTGTACGAGTTCCCGAGTATCCGGATGCTCGCCACCGAACTCGGCCGGCGCACCAGCCGACGTGGCGCTGTCACCGACGGCGAGCCGGTCCGTGAGCTGCGGCGTGACATCGCCCTCCCAGCCGGGTTCACGGTATCCGGGGAGCCAGAGCCGGACGCGCTGGCCAGGCCACGGCACATCCTGCTCACCGGGGCCACCGGATTCGTCGGTATCCACTTGCTGGACGAACTGCTCACCACCACCCAGGCACACCTGCACCTGCCGATCCGCGGCGCCGGCACCGCGCTCGCGACCGACCGGCTCCGCCGGCTCGCCCGCCGCCACCGGCTCGAACTCGACTTCGGCCGCATCTCGGTCTATCCCGCGGATCTGCCGGAACGGGAACTGGGAATCGACGAAGCGGACTACCGGCGGCTCGCCGAACAGGTCGACCTCGTCTACCACTCCGCCAGTGCCGTCAACTTCATCCAGCCGTACTCCTTCATGAAACGTGACAACGTGGACGGACTGCGGCAAATGATCGCCTTCGCCGTCGCAGGCAGGACGAAGCCCCTGATCCTGCTGTCGACCATCTCCGTGTTCAGCTGGGGCCACCTGTTCACCGGCAAGACGTGGATGCGCGAGGACGACGACATCGACCAGAACCTGCCCGCGGTCAGCACCGACATCGGCTACGTGCGCAGCAAATGGGTCATGGAGAAGATCGCGGATCTCGCAGCCGAACAGGGGCTGCCGCTGATGACCTTCCGGCTGGGCTACGCCACCTGTCACAGCCGCACCGGGGCGTGCGCGGACTACCAGTGGTGGGGACGGCTGGTGCAGACCTGCACCAGCCTGCGTGCCATCCCTGATCTGCGGGAGCTGCGTGAGGGCCTGACGACCGTCGACTACATGGCCCAGGCCATTGCCGCCGTGTCCCGCCGCCCGCAGGCTCTGGGACAGCACTTCAACCTCGTCCCCTCACCTGAACAGGCCATCACCCTCACCGAGTTCTTCGACCTGCTCACCCGCCATTGCGGCCAGGACTTCACCGTGCTGCCGTTCAAGGACTGGGTGGCACAGTGGGAGCAGAACCCCGCAGCTCCGTTGTATCCGCTGCGCAGCATGTTCACCGACGACATGCACGAGGGACAATCCACCGTCGAGCTCTACCAGAACACCTACCGCTGGGACACCACCAACCTGCAGCGCTACCTCGTCTCGACAGGCGTCCGCGAACCCGAATTCACCCCGGAACTGCTCAACCGCTACCTCGACCATGTACAGCGAAACCAGGAAATACGGTCTGACCTGGCGTCAGATACCTGAAGGAGTTCGTCTTGCCTGCCGACCGCCATCCAGAGGTAGACGGTATCGCCGCCGCACTCAACTGAATTCATGGCCAGGTTTCCGTCGGGAATCTTCCGTCACGTGATCAGGCTGAATACGATACCTATCCGCCTTTTCCTGAATCCGGCGGAGTTGTACCGTTCGCTACCGACGACGCGGGTGGCGCGTTCTTCTGACTTCTTCGGACGTCCGACCCCGACAAGTGGCACGTGATATACCTGAGTCGGCACAGTCCGGACGCGTGGATGCGAAGAAGACGGACGATGACGTCAGTGATGCTCGAACTCGCGAAGAGTCAGGGTAAGCAAAATGTCCCCGGCTGGGACATGTCGCGGTATGAACACTCATTCGACCCGTTCGTGCTCGGCGGTGAGGCGTTTCCTTACTCTGGCAAGGATGCGTAGGCTGTCGTGGAAAGCCGAGGCCGGATTCCCGCTGCGTGGCTGGAATCCTAAGTGGTCTTTTCGCCTCGATGCCTGCTCGCCGAGGTGGGCTGGTCGACGGCGCGGACGGGGTGCGGCTGTTCTCCGACCCGGCGACGTCGTAAAAGATTCCCGCGCTCGAGCGTGAGGGCTTTCGCGAGCTGGCCCGGTACACACGGCCAGGTGACCGGCTGACCGTCTCAGAGCTGACCGGGGCTGTAGCCCAGGGCGCGGGCGGAATCGCGGATCGCCGACGGCGCCCGATAGGTGATCACATTCGCCACCTGGTTGTGAATGGTGTTTGAGACTGACCAATGACCGCTTTGATGACCGCTGTGCGTAGTCTGACGTGTCGTCGGCCCAGGTCTCGGCAGCCGACGCTACGGCCAGCTGCAAAGTAGAACGTTGCAGCTGGTCACGAGCTCGGCGCGGCCGTCCTGGATTGACCCCAGGCCAGGCGTGGTGGATCTGGTGAAGGTCGATTCGACTGGGTTCGGCAAATACTCCTTCGGTACCCCCTCCGGCGAAGTCCTTCAGCCGCTGGGCGGTATCGGCGGCGCGCGGACGGCACGTACCGTCAGACCTACGGCGACACGGAGGCGCGGCATGGCTACTTTTATGGGGATCCTGGCGTTTCTGGCGTTCCTCGTGATTGCCGGCTGGTGCTGCATCAAGTACGACAAGTACGAAGAGGCAAGGACTGCCGACGCGGGTGCGAAGACGAAGGTCATTGAGAAGAAGCCCCCGGCGCCGCGGCTGGTGCCGCCGCAGAATCAGCAGGTGCCCGCCGCGCGGCCGTCGACCGTGCCCGATCCGCCGATCCGTTCGGAACCCGCGGCTCACCGGCCGGCCAAGCCCAGCGCGCAGGGCGACGGCAACCCGGTCAGCCCGGTCAACGACGACTACCACCGCACCAGTGACGGCTGGAACGTCGTCAACGGCGGCGGTAGCCACCACCACGGCAGCGGTAGTCACAGCAGCGGCAGAAGTAGCCACGGCAACAGCCACCACCATGGCAGCAGCAGTCACCACGACAACAACAGCAGCAGCCATGACAGCAGTAGTTACAACAGCGGCAGTTACGACGGGTACTGACCGCGCCGACAGCTTCGCTGAACCGGTCATCACGTGGTCGCGGGAGGTCGAGGACGCGATGGGCACGCTCGCGCTCGCCGAGCTGGACATGCTCAACGCCGCCTGCGACCGCGTCGTGTATCTCGCCGGAACTCGACACCGTGTTCACCGCGCACCCGCACGCGGAGATCTATCGGTCGTTTCCTGGCTGCGGCCCGGTGATCGGCGCCAGGTTGCTGGGGAGGTCAGTGACGACCCGCCCGGTTCGCCACCGCGCGGGCCACGCGCCGTTGACGCGGGCCTCGGGCAGCGGCGCCTCGGTGAGCCACCGCAAGATCGCGAACAGATGGCTGAAAGGCACCGGACGCCAATGGGTGTTCGCCACGCTCACCGGCCCTCTGCTCGCGGAACGAGCTCCACTCCGCGAGCAGAGGCACTGTATGGGGCAGGTCTGCTCGCGGGGCGTCGGCACTCGTGGTGTCGCGCGGGCGAGCCGAAAGGTGCCGACAATGATCAAGCCATTTCCGCTGTAGGAGCACATCTCGGGGCCTGATTACTCTGGCTGGTCCTGCGGGTTCGTGGCGGCAGGTTGCGGAACGGTCATGCCCTGCTAGGTGGGGCCAAGGCGAGTGACTGCCCTCAAGTTTCACGGACGCTGGGTACCGGTCATCACCACAAGGGTGAATGCGGTCGGTAGGCATCAAGTGGGTTGTCTTAGCGCAAGAGCCACCTCGTATCACTTCAGGTTACGCACCGTAGTGGCTCTTCTTGGTGATGGCGTGTCTTCCCGACGCTGGGTCGGACACTTCGCGACCGGTCGTATGGCCGTGCATATCGGAATCTTAACCGCATCAGATGTGTTTCGGGCAGGTGTGGCGTCGCGCGTTTCCGGGTAACGCGTCCGTGTAAATACGATTTCTGAACCTCGGCCCTGTCGCGTCGGGAGCCTCATCTGGTGATCTTTGGGTATTGAAGACAGTGGTGGATAAGCTGATCTGGCATTGAAATCACATTTCGATCTGTGGCGAAGGAGTCGTTCCGTGGTCGACCGATCGGTGGTGTCAGCCAGTCGGCGGGCCATGATCTAATAAACGGTGGTTGATGTGGAATTACCGTCCGAAGTCGTGTACATGCATCCTATTGATCCGAATGGTCGTTGCGATGGATCCTGAGCTGGAATTGAAGTCCGCGAAGAACCGTGAAAAAGGGGGAATAAGTCAGTTTGTCGGAAGAATGATGACAGTGCTCGAGGCAATTCAGGTCTCGGTGGAACCTCCGGGATTGGCGGACATCGCGCGGCGCACGAGGCTTCCGAAGAGCACTGTTCATCGGCTTTTGGTCAAGCTGGTCGAGCATGACGTAGTTCGGCGTCAAGCCGATTGCTATATGCTGGGGCCGACAATGTGGCGCCTTCTGGAAGAAGGCTATCCAGGGTCCGAATTTCTGCGTCAGGCGATCAAGCCGGTATTGGTTCAACTGTACTCGAGGACCGGGTACATTGCTGGGCTCGCGGTTCCAGACGACTCGACGGTAAGATTCATTGATACCGTATATGACGAGGTTTACCTGCCGGCCATCAAGCGAATAGAAAGCAGCTCCCTGCTGCAGGACAGTGCTGCGGGAAAGATTCTTCTCGCCTACGATCGGAACCTTGCGACCGGGTTGGTGTCGCAACTCGGGACGGGATTGGAGCGCGAACTGTCCGCGATCAGAAAACGGGAGATCGCGATAGAAACGGGGGCCAGTATCTCCGCTGTCGCCATCCCGGTTTTCGATGCCGAGCGTAAGCCGGTGGCGGCGTTGAGTCTCGGTGCGTACTCGGATCGGTTTCAGTCCGGATTGGCGCGTGCCATGTTGCGTCGCGCGCGCGATCACGTGACCCTGCTCACGCGGTGTCATGCCGCCGGGGCGTACACGAGGCACCGGCGGCCTGCCAAAAGCCTTAGACGCCGAAGCCGGTGACACCACTCTCGCAGTGTCCCGGCACTGGTCGGCAGCACGACCTTCACGTCAGGAAGCCGATCCTGTGGAAGTAGTCGAGGTAGTGGTCTATCAGGGCAGCATCGACCGACGGGCAGTGCAGACCGGAGTCCGCGAGAGCGGCCGCTGTCTTCCGCCTGCCGTATCGCGGGAACGTCTCAGTGAGACCGGCTTGGATCATCGAGGTCGATCCACCGGTGAACAGGGGAAGGTAGGGAGCCAGCGGGCAAGCCGGGTCGGTCTTCGAGTGCCTCGTCGTCTCGGCCATCCACTGTCGGTAGGGCAGGGTCCGGATCTCGTGTCCACGGGCACGGAGGCGGTCGATGACGAGGGACAGGTCGGCGGGGCGGGCGTTGGTGAGGTGGTATGTTTCCAACCCTGCCGGTAGCCGCGTCGCCAGGTAGAGCAGGGCATCGGCGGCGTAGTCCGCTGGAACCAGGTCGAGCGGCAGGTCCACATCTGGCGCGATACCGGTGTCCGCGATCGTCTTCACCAGCGCGCAGACCAGCGTGTCGGTGTTCCAAGCGCCGCTGTCGGTGCTGCCGCTGATCTCGGAGGGACGGTAGACACTCACCGGCAGCCCTTCGGCCGCGGCCCGGCGCAAGAGACTCTCCGCCACCCACTTCGTCTGCGGATAGCCGGTGGAGAGGCGCTCCGGGCGTTCGGGAAGCTGGTCTTCGGTGAGGTGGTCTCGCCCGGCGAGGATGTCGATCGTGGACAGGTGATGGACCGGTTTGAGGTGGTGCGTGGTGGCCAACCGCAGAATGGTCCGGACGGCGTCGACGTTGGCCGCACGCAGCGCGGAGTACGGGTAGAGGAAGTTGACTTGCGCACCGCTGTGGATCACGCTGTCGACGCGCCGGGCCAGCTGGTCGAAGCGCGCGCCGGTCAGACCAAAGCCGGGGCTCGCCAGGTCACCGACGACAGGCACGACACGCTCCGGGAAGCGTGCGCGAAGGCCGAAGCGGTCCAGGGCGGCGCGGATCCGTGTGCGCGCATGCTCTTCGTCGGAGGCGCGGACCAGGCAGTGGACGGTCGCTTCGGTAGAACCGAGCAGACGATCCAAGAGGAACGAGCCGAAGAACCCGGTTGCACCAGTAAGCAGTATTTCGCGGGGTTCGCCCGATCTCGCCGCCAATGGAGAGCGGAAGTCGAGGTCCAGTTCCTGGCCTGCCTCAGCATCGAAGTCGATCTCCTCGGGCTGATTGTCGCCGGTGAGGATCTCGTCCAGAACCCGTGCGAAGCCGCGTACGGTTCCGGTGCCCAGCATCGCGCGGACGAGTTGGGGTGTGTCTTCGGCAGGAATTTCGAGCTTGTGCTGGAGCGAGGCGACGGCGTGCACGACGTGCAGTGACTGCCCACCCCGCTCGAAAAAGTCATCGTCACGGCCGAAGGACGGACTGGCCAGCAGGCTTTCCCAGGTCTCGGCGACAAGCCGCTCGTTGGTTCCTTCGGGTGCACGTCCGGAGCCGGGCTCGCGCGTGGTGGAGAGGCGGCCCCGATCGACCTTCCCGTTGCGGTTCAACGGCAGTTCGTCCACGACGTGTACCGATGCGGGGACCATGAACCGCGGCAGTCGATCACCGATGTGCGCGCGCAGCCGACGGCCGAAGTCGAGGTCGCCGTCCTCGTTCCGGGTTCGGCGGGACCGCACCGTCCATGCCTCGATGTGCCTTCGTCCGTCACGGGATTCGCGAACGTCGGCGACGGCGTCGGCCACATCGGGATGGGTCGTCAACATGCTTTCGACCTCGGTGAGTTCGACGCGGTAGCCGCTGACCTTGACCTGCCGGTCCGCGCGGCCGAGGAAGTCGATGGCTCCGTCCTCGCGCCAGCGCGCACGATCTCCCGTGCGGTACAGGCGTTCCCCATTGGCGCTGGGGAACGGGCCGGTCACGAAACGTTCCCTGGTGCGCGCGGGGTCGCCGTCGTAACCGAATGCCAGCCCGCTGCCACCCACCCACAGCTCGCCGTCTTCGCCGATGTCCGCCTCGCGCCCATCAGGGAGGACGATGTGAGCGACGGAATTGGCGGCCGGGCGTCCGATGGGCACGGCGTTGTCGTGGTCACCGATCTCGGTGATCTCCTGCATGGTGCAGAAGATGCCGTTCTCGGTGGGGCCGTAGGCATTGATGAAGCGCTGGGGCCTGCCATGGCGCAGAATTGATCGGGCCGCTGTGGGATTGAGCGCGTCGGCGGTGGAGACAAGGTAGCGCAGGCGAGCGAACATCCCCGGCCGCCAGGCGACGAGCTCGTGAAGGACACCGGCGCTCAATACCAGGACATCGGCCTGTTCGGCCTCGATCCGGTGGGCGAAGGCATCGGGAGACAGCATCGTGTCGGTGTCGAGCAGTACCAGCCGTGCTCCGTTGAGCAAAGCTCCGAAGATCTCGAATAGTGAAACGTCGAAGGTCATGCTGGCACAGGCCAGCCAGGTGTCGCCGGCGTGTGTTTCCAGCTGCGGATTTCCGACGACGAGACGCGACGGTGCGCGATGGGGCACACTGACCGCCTTGGGCCGGCCTGTCGTGCCGGAAGTGAACATGATGTACGCGGCGTCGGTGGCGGTCCGGTCGGCGGCAGGGGGAGCCGCGGGGCCGGTGCCACGGTAGTCGGGTCCCCACGGGATCCTGAGCAAGGGCAAGCGGCACGCTGCCTCCGGATCCGCGACCAGGGCACGGACTCCGACCTGACGGCACATCTGATCGAGCCGGTTGTCGGGATAAGTGAGGTCGAGTGGCACGTAGACACCGCCGGCCTTGAAGACGGCGAGCATCGCGGCGATGGCGTCGGTCGTCGTCGAGATCTGCACGCCGACCCGGTCGCCGGGCTCGATCCCGTTGTGCCACAGGCGATGGGCCGTCGCATTGGCGATGCGGTCCAGCTGTCCGTAGGTCAGTGTCGTGCTGCCATCCGTGACGGCGGGTGCTTCCGGGGCCTTGCGCGCGACGGCTTCGAACAGCCGGTGCAGCGGCTGATCCGCCGGGTACCGGGTCGTGGTCGCGTTCCGCTCGGAGGCAAGGACGCGCCGGTCGATGTGGGTTTTCACAGAACCTGTCCTCCGTGGTCTGGTGAGCCTGCATTAGGCGGAATGAGCTGCTTCTCGTCTTCGGTTCCGCGGCGCAGGACGCTCCTCGATTCGAAGCGACGCTCACGTGATCGGCCGCCGCGGCGGCCTGGTCCAGGGGCCATCGGGGCTCGCTCTGGCCCCCGGACCGAGGGGCGAACCGGTGCTCTACAGGTCGGCCGCGCGCCAGAAGGCGGCGAGGTGCTCGTCGATCAGCATGACAGTGTCGACCGCCTCCTGGAGGCTTTCACCGTTGGCCACGCCGTTCGCGACGACGGCCAGTGATTTGTCGAGAACCTCATTCGGCCGTTCCTGGTACGCGGCGAAGTAGTCGACTACCTCCTTGGGCAGCCCTGGGTGCTTCTCCAGAATCGGCGTCAGCAAGGCCGAGGCGTAGTGCCACAGGGTGACGTCGACGTACACTGCGAGCGCGATCGCCGTGGAGTTCGCGTTCAAGCAGAGCCAGTTGATGAATCCGGCGTAGGTGTAAGCGGCTGAATCGAGCCGGTGACCGGGATGTTCGTCCAACTGGGTGCCATAGGCGACGCCGGCAGCGCTGATGCCCTTCTTGTCGTCGCGGACCATCTGAGTAAGGTCGAGCAGGTAGTCCATGACCGGCGTATTGGGAAACCGGGCGATGGCCTGCGCGAGCGGAACCATCACGTTGTCCAGGGTCGCGTTCTCCAGCCGCACGATAGCGTGGAGATTGTCATCACTCAGTTCACCGTGTCGAGCCTTCGTGACGAAAGAGTTGTCGACGGCGATGTGCTTCATGATTTCGGTCAGCCTGTCGGCGACAGCGCCCGGTTTTCCCTGGTCGGCCTCGGAAACAATAATACGATGATCCCTTGTGGTGCTCGTGGTCACGGTTCCTCAATTCCTCTCTATTTTTGAGTGTTGTCATTTTTGAGTGTTGTCCAGATCAAGGCGGTTCACTGCGAGATGACCGTTGACTCCGCGAGTCGCGATTCAGCCATCAGGGGCGAGTCAGGACCAGGGACGCGTTCAAGCCGCCGAAGCCGAAGGAGTTGCTGAGCACCGCCTGGACCGGTTGATGGCGAGCCGTGCCTGCCACGAGATCGACGGTGATGTCCGGGTCTGGGTCGATCAGGTTCGCGGTGGGCGGGATGACCGATTCCGTCAGCGCCAAGATCGAGTAGGCCGCTTCGAGTGCTCCTGCGGCACCGAAAGTGTGGCCGGTGACGCCCTTTGTGGAGCTGACCGCGACAGTGTCACCGAGGCCTGCCGAGATGGCCTTGCATTCCACCTCGTCGTTTCGCCGTGTGGACGTGCCGTGCGCGTTGACGTAGTCGACGTCGTTTTTGCCGATGTCGGCGTCGGCAAGGGCCGCGCGGATCGCCCGCCTGGCACCGGCTCCGGCCGGGTCGGGACGGAGCATGTGGTATGCGTCTGAAGTCGCGCTGTAGCCTGCGACATCGGCCAGCCGCGGGGCTCCCCGTGCACGGGCATGCGCGTCGTTCTCCAAGACCAGGATTCCGGCGCCTTCCCCGAACACCAGCCCGTCGCGACTGGCGGCGAAAGGCCGTGACGCACCCAGGGGGTCATGGGTGCGCCGGGACAGAGCGCCCAGGCGGAAGAAACCGGCTACTTGGAGCGGCGTGATGGACGCGTCGGTCCCGCCCGCCAGCGCCACATCGACGATGCCCGCGCGGATGAGATCGCGAGCGATGCCGATGGCGCTGGTACCGGACGCGCATGCCGTGGCGATCGTCATGACCGGGCCCTGCAGTCCAAAGCGGATCGACAGTTCACCCGCGGACGAACTGAGCGGTCCGGTGATCATGGTGCGTGCCGCGACCGCGGCGGCGTCGTGCCGCAGAAGCTGCGCCTGCTGGTTCTCCATGGTCGCCGTGCCGCCTGCCCAGGTGCCGAGAACGACCGCGAATCTGGTCACGTCGGTGTCGGCAGGACGCAAGCGAGCCCTGGCGAGGGCTTCCTCGGCCGCGACAAGCGCCATCTGGGTGGAGCGGTCCGTGTTGTCGGCCTGTCTCTCCCCGAGGGTCTCGGCCGGTTCGAAGTCCATTGCCCCGCAAGCAAAGTCGACGGGGTGTCCGGCCAGCGCGGGGTGCGGTGCCGCGGCCGGCTGCCCGGCCCTGATCCGTGCCCAGTTGTCCTCGACACCGATTCCGGCCGCGCTGACCATACCCATGCCGGTGACCGTGACCTGCGTTCGACTCATGTCAGGGTCACCCGTGCCCGCGCCGGATGAGCCGCAGGCGACACCGGCGTCACGAATGCCGATCGTGCTCGCGGGGTGAGGCGGGGTTTCTCCGGTGTAAGGCCGTGTACCAAAGGGTTCTTGATCGGGTTCATGGGAATTCGTCTCCGACGGTAGCTCGGTGTCGAATCGGTCCTGCGGCAGGCCGATATTCGCGGACACTTCGCATCGTGAAGCAAGTGAGCGACCGGGTCGAGCGCTCGTCCCGTCGGACGGAACGCGTGCTCGCCGACTCCGGCGGGATGGCCGTAACGTCGGTCTCGCGATAAGGGAAGCATCAATCATCGTGCGCAATTTCGGCTGTCAGTTTCGACCTACGACGATTGGAGTGGCAAAGGTGCAAACCTACGATGCCGTTCGCGACCTGCTGGTGGACGAGTTCGACGTAAACCGAAGGAATATCGAAGGGTCCCTGACCCTCAAAGAACTCGGTCTCGATTCGGTGGCTCAGATAGATCTCGCGATGCGTCTTGAGGAAGTCTTCGAGGTGGACGTGACGGACGACGAGGTGCTTACCGCCTCGACTCTGGTCGGCGTCGTGACCTTGGTGGAAGACAAGCAAACGAGCGCAGCGTGAACTCGCCCAGGGTGGTGGTCACCGGGATGGGACTGGTCAGCGCCGCCGGTACGAGCCTCAGCGAGAACTGGCGGCGCGTGATCGCGGGCGAGCCCACCGCCGCTCGCGATCCGGCGCTCGCCGGTTGCCCGATCGATTTCACCTGCCGCGCACCAGACTTCGAGCCATCCCGTTATCTGGGGAGACGGGGTGCCGCGACCGCGGACCGGTTCACTCAGCTGGCGCTCGTCGCCGCCGACGAAGCCGTGTCCGAGGCCAAGCTACGCCTCGACGAGACCGACCTGACGCGGTTCGGCGTCGTCATCGGCACCATGTCGGGCGGCATGACGACCATCGAGAGACAGCACGCTCGGCTGCTGGAGGGAGGATCCAGCACGGTATCGGGACGCACCATGCTCATGGGAATGACGAGCGTGGCGGCGAGCGCGCTGTCGATTCACCACGGACTGAGAGGCACTTGCTTGACCGTGTCCACGGCGTGCGCCTCGGGGACCGTCGCCATCGGAACCGCCTGCCAGCTGATCAGATCGGGCACGGTGGACGTGGTGCTGGCCGGGGGTGCGGATTCTCCGCTGACACCGCTGCAGGTGGCCGCGCTGGACCGGCTGAGCGCGCTGTCCCGGCGAAACGACGACCCTGGTCGAGCTTCACGCCCCTTCGATGCCGACCGCGATGGAGCCGTTCTCGGCGAAGGTGCGGGTATTCTGCTGCTGGAGAGCGAAAGCCACGCCATGGCACGAGGGGCACCACAACTGGCCGAGATCGCCGGCTACGGCGACAGCTCGGACGGCTACCATATCGTCCAGCCCGATCCCGATGGGGCCGGTGCGCAGAGCGCCATGCGGGCCGCGCTCGCCGATGCGGGTTTGAGCCCGAGGGACGTCGATTACATCAACGCTCACGGCACCTCCACGCGCTCGAGCGACGAGATCGAATGCACCGCCATCTCCGCGATTTTCGGCGACTCGCCCGCGGTGAGCTCGACGAAAGGGGTCACCGGGCATACTTGCGGTGCCGCCGGCGGTCTGGAAGCGGCGTACTCGATACTCGCTCTGCGGGACTCCTGCGTGCCACCGACAGCCAACCTGACGGATCCGGACCCCTCGATCAAAGTGGACCTGGTGGCCGACCAAGCGCGTCATGCGCCCCTGCGGGCGGTCATGAGCAATTCCTTCGGCATCGGCGGGCACAACGCGTCGTTGGTCATCACGTCACTTTGACGCCGTCGGCACCGAAATCAATCTCGTGAAAGGAGACTCGAGGCGACATGGAACAGGCAAGTGGTGAACGAGCCCTGGGCATGTTCACGACCATGAGAGGAAACCACCTCCTCGATCGAATTGGTCCTTTCGAGCGGTGGCGCCGGACTCACTCGGAGAAAGGGCAGTGGGGGTATCACCAGGAGATGCTCACGGCGCCCAGCCTGCGACGCCCGACGCTTCGTGACGAGTACGCGCGTGAAGCCTCGGGCGTCAACCTGCTCAGTCAGGACTACCTGACACTGAGCACGCACCCGGAGGTGCGCCGAGCGATCGTCGAGACCTTGGAGACGTACGGTCCGCACAGCGGCGGATCACCGGTCGTCGCAGGTGAGACAAGCCTTTCGGCGCAACTGCGCGACGAACTCGCCGGTCTCACGGGCATGAAGGACGTCGTGTTGTTCCCGACCGGGTGGGCCGCGGGGTTCGGCGCGGTGAACGCGCTGGTCCGGCGGTCCGACCACGTCGTGGTCGACGAGTTGACGCACGCCTGCATGCAGGAGGCGATCGCCGCGAGCCGCAGCCCGAATGTGACGCGGTTCCCCCACCTGGACAACGAGTCAGTGCGTTCCACGCTGCGACGCATCCGATCCGGCGACTCCAAGAACGGAATCCTCGTCATCACCGAGAGTCTGTTCTCGCTCAATTCCGACACTCCCGACCTGGCGGATCTGCAGAGGATCTGCCATGACCATGACGCCGTTCTCCTGGTCGATTCCGCCCACGACATCGGTGTCATGGGGCCCAACGGCCACGGGGTGGCCGCCCAGCAGGGGATGAGGGGACAGCTGGATCTCGTCGTGGGTTCGTTCAGCAAGGTCTTCGCGACCAACGGAGGGTATCTGGCGGCCAATTCGGACACGGTCACCCAATACGTCCGGTACTTCGGCAGCACTCACATGTTTTCTTCCGCGCTGACTCCGCTTCAGACAGCCGCCGCCTTGGCCGCGGCGCGGGTCATCACCTCGGAGGAAGGAGGCCGACGGCGAGCCGCGGTCATGCGAAACGCCGAGATCTTGCGCAAGGAACTCGGGAAGGCCACCGGGAGCACCCTGCTCGGGCAACCGTCGCCGATCGTGCCGCTCGCGGTCGACTCGCTCGCGGTGGGAAGAGAGGCGATGGCCATCGCGCAATCGAACGGGGTTCTGCTCCACCTGCTGGAGTTCCCGATCGTCCCTCGCCGTCAGGCGCGATACCGGCTTCAGCTCACCAGCTCGCACGAACCTGCCGAGCTCGTCGAGGCCGCTTCGATCCTGGCCGAGGCGATCGCTACCGCCTGGCAGCGGCACGGGGCCGCGGAGAACCCTGTCGTGAGCACGACTTGACACCGGAACACAGCGGCTGCCGGGCTGTCCCGCAAGCAGCGGGACAGCCCGGCATCCGCGAAATCCTGGCCGGTTTCACCAGGTGAAGACGATCTTTCCGGTATGTTCTCCGGCGATCATCCGGCGAAACCCTTCATGGGCCTCACTGTGGTGAAAGACGCTGTCGATGTCCGGCCGCAGATTCTCCCGCTCCATGAACGCGATGAGCTTGCGGAGTTCTTCCAAGGTGCCGCTGGTGGAGCCGACCACGCGCAGCTCGTTCCAGAAGATGCGATTGAGCAGGGCGGGCGGGGTGCCGCCGGTCGTGGCGCCGGTGACGACGACCGTTCCGCCGGCGCGCAAAGACCTGATGGAGTGAGCCCAGGTGGCCCGGCCGACGCTCTCCATGACCGCGTCCACCGGCGCCGGCAGCGATGCGCGGTGCGGGAAAGCCGCGTCGGCGCCCATGTCCAACGCCGCCTGGCGCTTCTCCGCCGTACGGCTGGTCACCCACGTTCGTATCCCGCCCGCGGTGGCCAACCGGATCAGCGCCGCGGACACACCGCCTCCGGCGCCCTGGACAAGGACTGTGTCGCCGGGTGTGAGGCCGGATTTGGTGAAGAGCATGCGGTACGCGGTGAGCCATGTCGCGGTCAAGCAGCCGGCTTCGTCGAAGGAGAGCGCTTCGGGTTTGCGCACGAGGGCGATACGCGGCACGGCGACCAGTTCGGCGAAGGTGCCGGGGCGATGGTCGCTGAGCAGACGGTGCTCAGGATCGCGAGCAGGATGCCCGAGCCATTCGTGAGCGCATTCCATGCCCCAGATGATCACTTCGCGGCCGGTGTCGTCTACGCCGGCCCCTTCACAGCCGAGAATCATGGGATACTTGCCGGCAGCCAGCCCGTTACCCTTGAGGGTCCACAGGTCGTGGTGATTGAGGGCGGCCGCCCGTATTGAGACGACGGTCCAGTCGTGGTCGGAGGGGACCGGGGCGGGCTGGTCTCCCACGTGCAGGGCGGCCAGCGGATCCCGAGGTTCGGAGCGCTCGGCGTAGATGGCTTTCACGTGACCTCCATACTGGTGGGCGGTCCATAGCCGGTCGCCACGCGTTCGCGCACGGCCGCGAGTTCCATCGACGCGAGGTGAGGTTCGAGTTCGACGGCCATCGCGGTGTCGGTCTCGGCGAGCACGCGTCGCGCGAGCTGCTGCTTCACCAGTTCGATCGAACGTCTCGGCGCCCGAGCGATGCGGGTGGCGATGGTGGTGGCCATGTCATGGACGCGGTCGTGGGGGAGAATCAGTACGGGCGCGCCGCGGGACCGAAGCTCGGCACCTCGGTAGCCTCGCGCGGTGAAGATCATTTCGGTACCCAAGGACTCGCCCATGCGGGACGGGACGATGTGGGTCGTTCCCAGATAGGGAGCGATCCCGTACTGGAGAAAGTTCGCCGCGTAGACGCAGCGCTCACTCAGGACCGGCACATCGGCGTAGAGGCCGAACACCAGGCCGCCGCCGATGGCGTGACCGTTCATCGCGGCGACGACGGGCAGCGGGCAGCGGGCGAAGATTCGGGTGAACTTCTCGTAGTCGTCCGCGTGTGTGCCGTCGGTCTCGAGCAAGACGTCACGCGGAGCGCCGGAGCAGAAGATGTCCGGCAGCCCGGTGACGACGATGGCCTTGACCTCCGGGTCGTCGGCGGCGGCCGGCAGCACGCGTTCGAGTCCCCGGTACAGCCGCGGTCCCAACGCGTTGCGGCCTTCGACGTCGGCCATCGTGACCTGGGCGATGGGGGCCGTGATCCGGAGCGTGACCGGGGGTGTCATCGGCTCGGTTTCCGCTGGTGCAGCGCCGTGAGACGATGCCGGATACGAGGGTCTTCGAGACGTTCGGCCAGCGCGGCGGAGATGAGTTCGTCCCGGCCTGCCGGGAGCGGGGACAGCGCGCACCGGTAGCGTTTGAGGGCTTCCAGAGCGACGCGGTTCGCGCTTCCGAGCTGCCTCAACCGCCGCCGGAGTTCTTCCTCGGGGTCGTGTGCCCAGCGATCGGCGAGCCCGCTCTGTACCGACCGGGTCGCAGTTACTTCTTCGGCGGTCAGGGCCCATGAGAAGGCACGATGGAGCCCGATGCGTTCAGCGAGGAGGGGCAGCACCACGGCGGGAATCAGACCCAGCAGCACCTCGGTGAGCCGGAAGGTCGCCCGCGGGCCGACGATCACCTGGTCACACGCGGCCGCGAGCCCGACGCCGCCGCCGAGGGCGGCACCATCGACGACGGCGATCGTCACCAAAGAAGAACGTTTCAACCGAGTGAGCAGCTCTCGCACCGGCGTCGGGTCCAATTCCCAATCCGCGGCGGTCGGATCACCGAGGGACATGCCGGCGCAGAACGTCCGTCCCCGCGCGGCGAGTACGAGCACATGGACAGTGGGATCTGCCTCGGCGCGGTCCAGAGAGTCCAGAAGCAGGCGCACCGGCTCGTCGTCGAGACGGTTGTCCGTCGCGGGACTGGCGAGGGTCACCCGTGTCACGTGCGGTCGTGAGTTGTCCACGATGACCGACTTCATTTCACAACCATTCGTAGTGACGGTGATAGTGATCCACCTTGCCGAGTGCCAGCGTCGGCGGACGATCAGGGATACCGCCGAGGAAGTCCTGCCATCGCAGGAGGTCGATCTGACGGTCGGGCTTGGGAACGAGGCATTCATGCGTCTCGTCGAGCAGCCGGGAGTACAAGGAAAAGTCGATTTCCTGTCGATCGCGCAGTCTGTCGGCGATGCGCATACGGCCCACCGTCGTCCGGGCACTTGCCTGAACGCGTCCGCTGAAGAACTCCGAGGAGCAGCCCGAACCGTACGAGTACAGCCCGATCGGGCTGTCGTCGACCTCCGGTGCGGTGTCGATGACACTGCACAGGGCGAGATAGAGCGATCCGGAGCTCAGATTGCCGACGAGGCGTGGGTAGGTCAGGGACGGGAGAAGACGGCGCTCGAAATCATCGACGATCGTCAGGCCTGGCGCGAACTTCCGAGCCATGCGGCGGTGGGCCGCCTTGACCATGCCCGCGAACGGGGTGTGGAACGCCAGATGCTCGAAGGATGCCGAGAAGTCGGTGCCGGGAACACGATGTGCGTAGTGCTTGAAGCTTTCCTCGAGGCATTCCAGGTAACTCAGCAGCGATCGGTCCGCGTCCCAAAGATCCAGTGTCGGCGTCGGCCGGGAGGTGTCCATGATGTCGAAGCCGCAAAGTCCGGCGGCGCCTGGATCCAAGGTCATGACCGACGGACGGTCGCTGACCAGGATCGCCGCCGCGCCGTGACCGGTTGCGGGCTCGGCATACCCGTTGCCGGCGTCAAGCACCGTGATGTCGGTGGCGATGATCAAAGCCTTGGCGCCAGGCGGAAGAAAGCCGGCCGCGAGCTGCACCATGGCGGTGGCGCCATAGCAGGCCTGTTTGACCTCGAGAAGCCTGCAGTTACGTGAAAGTCCGAGCTGGCCGTGAACATAGGAGGCAATCGACTTGCTGTAGTCCAGTCCGGATTCCGTCGACGTGACGAGCAGTTCGATCCTGTCCCGTTCCTCCTGGCTGAGCGTGTCCAAGAGAGGCTTCGCCGCGTTGACGGCGTTGGTGACCGGATCTTCGAAGGGGAGCTGGACCGAGCGCTCCGTCATCATGATGTTGCCGAGACGTGAGAGATCGAGGCCTCTGCCCTCGAAGAGAGCGCGGACAGGGATCCGGGCGAGTCCGCAGTAGACGTTGATGGCCTCGATGCCGGTGCTCATGCGGACCTCACCAGATAGTCGACAAGCTCTCGGATGTCACGGAGTGATCCGAAGTTCGAGAGAGGCAGATCGATGCCGAGCAGGTCGGTCACCTGGACGATGATCTCGACCCTGTCGACCGAATCCGCGCCGAGGTCCCTCAAATGCTTGTCGGGGTGGATCTGTTCCGGGCCGGTTCCGGGCAGGATATCGGCAATCACCTTGTGCAGCGTGTGTGTCACTTCCTGTTCGGTCTGGGTCATGACCGATCTACTCCTCGGTGAGCATGCGGATACTCGCGACCGCGAGCAGTCGATTTTCGGCCTGATGCCGGATCACCACTTCGGCGACATGGTCGTGCGGGTCGGTCCGGGACTGACGGAGCCGCACGACGATGTCGAGGGTCGACTCCAGGTCGGCGTTGCCGAAGTAGCAAAGCCGGTGATCCAGTAGCCGGCGTCCGATGAAGTCACGTTCGCGGCGGCCCAGGTGAAGCCACAGCCGGAGCAACGCGGTATCGATGATCGAGAAGAACGACGCGAAGTAGACTAGTCCGACGCCGTTGATGTCCCGATTTCCGTCTACGCGATAGGTGGTCGTGTAGTCCCCGAAAACCGGTATGTAGCCACTGGTTTCCGGGAACCTTTCCTTCTTGCGCACGGATTGACAGATGGCTCGCGGCGAGTGGTCACCCGGAATTCGGGGGAGATGGTCGTGCCGGAAATCCGTCGGCGCGGATCTGACGAGGTCGGCGTTGCTGCCCGTGCGGCTGCGAGAGATCCAGCGGTTGAAGTTCTCCACGTAGAGGCACTTCGGGGAGCGGCGTTCGTAGAACTCGGCCGGGTCCAGCGTTCTCGGTGGTGTGTCACCGGCGAATTCGACTCTGTGCAGGGTCAGCACCGACTCGCTGCCGCAATCGAAGACCTGTGAAGTGACGCGTAGTTCGTCTCCGATGGTGAACAGGTACGGATCGATCAGGTCGCTGCCGACGGTCCGGAAATAGGTGAACGCGAGGTAGGTGGGATCGTCGAACGAGTTGCGTGCGCGGAAGACGTTGGTCTCGCACGCTGACGTGACTGCCTCCCAGGTCCAATCGCCAAGCTGCCCGAAGAACAGTGAATTGTGCCCACACATCGTCGGGGTCAAGGTCACCTCGCGCACCAGGGCACCCGCGGCCACCTGGGCGATTTCGGGCTTGACGAGCGCGGGGATCACCGCAGAGCCGTCCTGCTGTCGGCAAGCTTCTCCGCGACGAACTCGGCAAGCTTCTCGAGGGTGGTCGAATCGTGCACTACCTCGGCTCGCTCCTGAAGCCCGTATTTGTTGTTGATGTTGTCCATCAACTCGACACTGGTCACCGAGTCGATCCCGATCTCGGAGAACGCGTCTTCGGCTCCGAATTCATTGGGCTCGCAGTACAGGAGCTCGGCGATGTATCCGCGCAGGGTTTCCCGTATGGAGGTCAGGTCGGCATCGTTGGTCATTGTGGCCCTCCAGATTTTTGGGCGATGGGGCGTTCGGTTCTCGTTCCGGCGCGCGCCATGCTTAAAGGCAAGCGCAATTGGCGCTACGGGACAAGCGCGTGTCCCGTCGGGCGGAACGGGACGTCGCGCTCACGAGGGCGCGGCCCAGGCAGTCCCACGCTCAGGCAGTCCCGGAGAACTGCTCCGTCGAGCGCGACACGGCTGCGAGCTCTACGCTCGGCACAACACTTCTACACAGTGCAGATTTTTCGTACGGTGGAGGAAGTTCATGACAAGGGGTGCGGGTCGTGGTCAGTCACCGCGGCAATGCGGCCGGGGCTGGAGAAAGACGACGGAACAGGTGTAGGCCGTAGGTGGGACTGCCGCTGTTCTCCAGCTCGACATCCGGGTCAGACGCTGCGGAGACCGACGGCAGGGCGCGGCTCATAACGCTTCCGCCAGGAGTTGTTCCAGCTCGGCTCGCCCCACAGGGCGGGGGTTGGCGTACGGGCCGGTCAGTACCTCGTCGATCACCGCGCGCAGATCGGATTCGCGAACCCCGAGTTCGGACAGCCGGAGCGGAGCGCCGAGTCCGCGCGCCAACGACTTCAGCGCCGCTACCGGGTCGTCGTCGTGCAGGGCGCGGGCCAGCGCGGCTCGTGCCCTGGGTACCGCGGGCAGGTTGAAGGCGGCGACGTGGGGGAGGACGATCGAGTGGGTTTCGGCGTGCGGCAGGTCGAGTTTCCCGCCGAGTACGTGACAGAGTTTGTGATGCAGGCCCATGGCGGTCGCGCCCAGGCACGCGCCGCACAGCCAGGCACCCCGCAGCGCGGCGGTCCGGGCGGTCGGATCCGAGGGATGCTTCCCGATCGCGGGCAACGCGGCGGCCAGGTCCCGCACTCCCTGTTCGGCCATCGCCGTGATGACCGGAGAACCGTCCGGGGCGTAGAGCGCCTCGACGGCGTGAGCCACCGCGTTGAGACCGCTGGTGGCCGAGATCGCGACCGGCAGCGACAGGGTCAGTTCGGGGTCGTAGACGACAGTGCGGGGAAGGACGCTCCGATCCCGGCCGGTCTGTTTACGCGCGTTGTCGGTGATCCCCCAGATCGGGGTCATCTCCGAACCCGCGTAGGTGGTCGGCACCGCGAGGACCGGCAGTCCCAGCCGCAGTGCGAGTGCCTTGCCCAGGCCGATGGTCGATCCGCCGCCGATCGCCACACAGCCGTCGGCGCCGAGTTTCTCCGCCGACCCCTCGGCGGCGATAACGGTCTCCCGCGGCACATGCATGCGGGCGCGGTCGAAAACGCCCACCGCCGTGTCGCCCAGCAGGTCCGAGGCTCGTTCGGCGAGTTCCCGTTGGTCCGGCGTGGACAGCACGAGCACCCGCCGGAGCGTCAGTCGACGGGCTTCCTCGGGTAGGTGCCCGATGCTGCCGGCGCCGAAGACGACACGCATCGGAAGGGCTTCGTACACAAAGGAATCGAGGGTCATTCCGGCGCCTCCTCCGGTGCCAGGCGGATGTCGAAGTGCGCGCGCCTGAAGGGAATTTCGACGCCGTAGTCGTCTGCCTCGGCCTGGTCACGTGATTCCGGGAAGTCCACGACGAGACTTTCCTTCACGGCGAAGACGGCGTCGCTGTCTATGTACGGGCTGTCGGCGACGAACATGTGGGTCGTCAAGGTCTTGTATCCGGGGGTTTCCGCGATCACGTGGATGTGAGCGGGCCGGTAGGGATGACGCCGGGACGCGGCGAGCAGTTCCCCGACCGGACCGTCGGTCGGGATCGGGTAATGGCTCGGCACCACGGTACGGAACCAGAACCGGCCGTTCTCGTCGGTGCGGAACAGGCCGCGCCCATTGCCTCGTGGCTGCGTCTCCGGTCGCTGGACGTCGTAGAAGCCGTTCTCGTCGCATTGCCAGATGTCGACGGTGGCACCACCGAGAACCACTCCGTCGGCACCGGTGACTGTTCCGGTGACGACGCAAGGGGTTCCCGTCCCGAGCTGGTCGATGGACTCGCCGAGTTCGCGTTCCGGTGACTCGACCATGTGGAACGGGCCGAGCACGGTTCCTTCGGTGCCGTGCGCGTCGCCGTTGATCGTCTCCACCAGTGTGGAGATCCCCAGCACGTCGGACAGCAGCACGAACTCCTGACGGGTGTCGTCGCTCTTGTGGCCGACCGCGGTCAGGAAGCCGATGGCCTGCTCCCACTCGTCGTGGGTGGGCCGCAGCTCGCGCACGGCGGCATGGGCGTGGCGGGCCAGCGTGGTCAGGATCTGTTTCGTCCGCGGATCGGGCGTGTTCCGGAAGCTGTCCATGACCGCTTCGAGGGTGGTGTGTTCGTCGAAGTCCATGTCGGCCCTCTCAGTCTCGCCGCGCGAGCCGGTCCGCGAACCAGTCCGCGACGTAAGCGGTTCGTTCGGTGGCGTGGTTGTAGATGGTGTGCTCTCCGTCGTCCCAGATCCGCAGCGTGGTGTCATCGTGCGTCGCGGCGTCCAGGAACGGTTTCTGGTCGGCCTCGGCGACGATGGGATCCCGCCCGCCGTGCAGCACCAGAACCGGGCAGTCGATGCGATCCTCGGGTTTCAAGGCGATGCGGTCGAAGTTTCGCCGGATCGCGTCCGTGTCGGTGGTGCCGAGCATCGCCGCCGCTTGCTCGGCGTAGGTGCGGAAATCGAGGAGCCGCGGGCGGGCGGGCCCGCCGTTGACGCATACCGCGGCCACCCGGCGGTCGGAGGCGGCCGTCGTGCCGGCGAACAGTCCGCCGTTGCTGTTCCCCCACAGTCCGACGGGCCCGAGACCACCTCGCGCGAGGACGTGGTCGACGAAGGCGCTGTAGGCCGCCCGTACGTCCACGTCCAGCAGCACTCCGCCTTCGAGCCTGGACTCGCCCTGTCCGGGCCCCTCGGCGAGCAGCGCCGCCAGGCCTCGTCGGTTCAGTGCCTCGGCTTGCCGGACGTAAGCCGGGCCCCACCCGCTCTGGCCGCCGAAGACCACGACGGTCCCGGTCACCGGGCTGGGTGGGCGGATCAGCCAGCCGAACAGTCGCCCGCCCGCGAACGGGATGCCGACGTGCTCCCATCGCGGATTCCGCGATGCCCCGGCCGCCTCGAACGCGTCGGTGAGCCGGGTGTAGAGCTCGCGTTTACGTGGCCCGTCGAAGTTGTAGGCCATCTGCGCGAACAGGTAGCAGGCCGTGGCCGCGAGATACGCCTCCTCGGCGGTGACGACTCGACCAGCCTCCGCGGCGGCCCTGGCGCGAGCGCGCTGCCGGTCGCCGAGCTCCTCGGCCGCGACGTCCCACGCGATCCCCGCTCCGGTGAGCGTCTGGAGTTCGAGAATGTCGGCGTAGTCCATCCCGCAGTCCAGCATGCGGGTGGGAGTCATGGCGCGCCACAGGGTTTCCGCGGGAGCGAGCGCGTTCATGCCGGAACCCCGGCCGATGCGGGAGCCCAGTGCAAGCGGTCGCGGAGTTCTCCGATCACCGCGGGCAGCTCAGCCAGCGGCCCCGCCCAGAAAAGATGGAAATCCGGACGGCCGACGAAAGCCTCCACATCGTGGTCGCGCAGGAAATCGCGGTAGGTACCATCGACGTCCGCCACCGAGTCCCGCGCGCCGGGAACCAAGGTCGCCATCGTGACACCCAGTCCGGCCAGGAAGTCCAGCTGTTCGCCGGTCAGGGCCTTTCGCGGATCCGTCGCGCTCACCAGGCTGAACCCGCGGCCGACGACGTCGTCGAACAGCCCCTGGACACCGTCTTTGACCACCACACCCTGAGGTGTCAGGGTGCCCGCCAGTGGTGACGGCCGTCCGTCCTCGCCATGCCGGACCACGCCCGCCACGATCGCCGGGAACGGCGGAGGTGGGGGCGCCGTGCCGTCACGGAAGGCCTGATCCCGAGCGGCCGCGGCGGCCGGGTCATGGGTGTTGGCCACCCGGCCCAGCATCGTCGACGTTTCGGTGATCGTCGTGGCGTGCGGGCGCCGTTCGGCCTCGTAGGTGTCCAGCAAGCCGTCTCCGGCCAGGCCGCGCAGCACGAGATCGAGCTTCCAGCCGAGGGTGATGCCGTCGCGCATGCCGGAGCAGGCTCCCTGGCCCAGATACGGCGGCGTGGTGTGCGCGGCGTCGCCCGCCAGGAACACGCGCCCGGCCCGCCAGCGTTCGGCGATGCGGGCTTCGAACCCGTAGACCACGTTCCGCAGGATTTTGACGTCGTCGGGGCCGAGCCCGTGCGTCTCGCGCAGCCACGACCAGGCGTAGCCGGGGTCCTCGAACATCGCGACGTCCTCACCGGGCAGGACGGCCAGCTCGAAGCGTTGCCTGCTCTTGCCGATCGGCATGAACATGTGGCCTCGGACCGGATCGCAGAACTGTGTCGTCCGGTCGAACCGTTCCGGCAGCGGGCGCAGCCGTTCACAGTCGATGTTGAGCCAACTGTCCCGTACGCCGAGGTCGCTGCGCTCGATGCCGAGAGTGGCGCGGACGAAACTGTTCGCCCCGTCGGCGCCGACGAGGTACTTCGCGGTGACGGTCCGTTCCTCCCCGGCGTGTGCCCACTGGCCGGTGCGTGACTTCGTCCACGGGCGGGCGGTGAGCTCGACACCGTCGTCGGACGGATGAACGTTCACCACGGCCCAGCCCTGGTTGACCTCGACGGTGCCCGAGGCCCGGACGTGCTTGTCGATGCTGTCCTCGATGTCCGGCTGGTACATCGCGATATGCGCCGGGTGACCACTTGACGTGCCTCGCCAGTCGATCTCGAACAGCAGTTCGCCATGACCGTTGAAATAGCGGTAGTTCTCCAACGGCGACGCGTCCCGCAAGGCGAGTTCGAGGTCGCCGACGGCCTGGATGGTCCGTGCGGTCTCACCGTCGATATGCGTCAACCGCGGCAGCCCGTACAGCCCCGGCCACCGTTCGAACACCACCACCCGATGTCCCGCCTTGCCAAGGGCAGAGGCCAGAACGAGACCGGTCGGGCCGTACCCGACGACCGCGACGTCGTATTCGTGGATCATGTCGCCTACTCCCGCGTCGACCAGGAGCGCCACTGCTCCTGCTGCTGGGAGGCGACGCTAAACGCGGCTTTCCGCCACATCGATCCTCTTCGCGACAGCCAGAGCCGGTTCGCGACAGGGCTATGCGGGCAGTCACAGATCGCGCTGGACCGGGCACTGTCGCAACGTCGTGGCGGGTGCTTCGCCGTAGCGCTCGCGATAGAAGGCGGCGAAGCGTGGCACGTGCCCGAATCCCCACCGGAAGGCCACTTCCGCCACCGTCACCCCGGTCACCGGATCCGCGGCCAGCAGGTCCTCCCTGACTCTCGTGAGCCGGATCTGCCGGACGTACTCGTGGGGCGAAACCCCTACGTGGTCACGGAAATGCCGTTGAAGTGACCGCGGATCGACACCGACTTGCGTCGCGATCCGGCCGACGGAGAGATCGGTCTCGGGGTGCGTTTCGATCAACTCGATCGCCCGCTTCAACGGGGAGGGACGCGAAGCACGGTCCACTCCGGACTCGAGCTCGCCGGAGTAGTTGTGCGATTGTGCCAGCAGCAGACCGGTCATCAGGAACGACGACCACGGGGTGGCCCCGGATACATGACCGGTCAGGCCGATCGCGTCGAGGTCGTCGACGAGCAGCCGTACGGCCCTGGACCACGAGGCGGCCGCGGGCATGCGGAGATCCATGGCCGGGGTGAACCGGATCGGCGCGACGATCGGCCTGCCCAGCAGCTCCTCGAGGTGCCTGTCCAGTGCGTGCCGTTCCACCCGGACGTGGAGCTGGCGGTACTCCGAGCTCAGTGACATCCTGGCCCGCATCCGCGGCGAGATGATCCCGGCTGTCCGGAGGTCCACGACCACTTCGTCGGCGCCGCACGTGATCCGGTTGCGGCCGCCCCACGAAAGGTTGACGTCGTAGTAGTCGACCTGCTCCGTCAGCTCGGCGCCGAGCTCGGCGCCGCGATGCCATCCGTAGACCAACGACAACGGCCCCAGCGAGGCGACCGCAAGCTCGCTACGGACAGTCGCGCCACGTCCCAGCGGGGTGAGCTGATGCGGGGTCAGATAGCGGGACACGGCAGTGCGGAACCCATCGACATCGGCGTTACGCAGCACCGCGTAACGCCCCAGTGTCCCATCACGCGCCATGCCTTGCTCCTTGCTCAGCCGCCCTCCATCCTAAGACGACCGGCTGCACCGTCAAGGATGGCAGGTGCGCCATCGGTGCCCGGCCGCGGTCGGGCACCGATCGACAGCACGCTGGTAACCGTGGTTCGGCGCCGGCCGCTGGCGGGCAGGCCAGGACGGTCGTCCTTTTCGCACGCCCCGACAGGTGCTCGAACCGGCAGATTCGCCATGCCCGGCACTTGCTGAGCAAGTTGGACGACGGGCTCGGGGGCGGGGGCGGTGATTGCGGCATCGCGTTCCTGAGCACCGACGCCGGTCCGGACGTCGTGCGGCTGCGTGAGTGGTGGGCCTCGGTGAACGTGCGTCCGCTTCCGGTGCGCGTACCGCCGGTGCGACATGAGTCAGCTGACCAGCGGCCGCAGGGACGACGACGTCCGGTGCCGGTGGGTACCCGAGGGGCCGGTCAGCCGGGCAGGCGCAGGACGGTGTTGTCGCCGGTTCCTGGCAGCATCAGGAATACCGCCGAGCCGGTGTGCTGAACGAAGTCGTTGAGGGCGTCCTGTTCGGCGAGCCGTGCCTGGACTCTGGTGAACAGCGCTGGGTCCTTCATGAAGGCCAGGAAAAGCAGACCGGTTTCGTCGTTTCCGGACGAGTAGGTGAATCCGCGCCGGAGCATCTGGCGGCCGCCGTCGAAACGCGCGTGTGCCCGGCGGCTGTGCGCGTCGACGGGCAGTACGTAGGTGCCGTCGGGATGCTTGGCGAACAGGTTGATCTCGTCGAACTCGTCGTGCCCGGTCAACGGGGCTCCGGTGTCCCGCCTGCTCCCGATCACCGCTTCCTGGCGTGAGGTCGGCAATGCGGCGAAACGCTGGACGTCCATCGGGATTCGGCGGACGACCAGGAAGGTGCCGTGCCGCCAGGGGCCGTCCGGTATCCACACGGCGTTGTCGACGTCTGTGGTGGTGCGCGGATTCCCGGTTCCGTCTTTGAAACCGAAGGCGTTGCGTGGCGTGGCGGGTCCCGGCTGGGTGAACCCGGTCAGCCGCCAGCGGGTGGTGAGCACGCCTTGGCTCAGGCGGGTGAGCGTCTGCGCGGTCTGCAGCGACACCAGAGGATCGTTCGAGCAGATCTGGGCGGCGAGGTCGCCGCCGCAGAAAGCCGGCTGTAGCCGGTCGCCCGGCAGAGCGGGTATCGGCGCCAATTCCTTGGGCGCGGCCAGGCCGATCTTCCCTGGCAGGTCCGGTCCCACGCCGACGGTCACAGTCAAGCCGGTCGTGTCCAAGCCGACAAGCTCTGGGGCGTCCGGGATGCCTCGCGTGGCGGGTTCGATGGCGCGTGACCAGTCGGCGAGCACTCGGTCGACGGCCAGCCGGTCCGTTCCGCCGACCAGGTTGAGGGCCAGGAACAGCAGGCTGCGTGGTGCCGGGTCGACGATTCCGGCCTGGTGTGTGCCTCGGAAAGAAGGCGGCACGGCGGCCACCTGAGTGCGAGGTTCGGCCGGAGCGCAGGCGCTCAGGCCCAATCCCGTGGCGGAAGCGGTCGCGCCAAGCAGAAATGCCCGGCGGCCGGTGGTCGCGCTGCCTGGTGAAGCTTCTGACATGAAGGAATTTCCTGAAATCGGGCCGGTTCGCGCCGACTGAATACCGCGGTGAACGCCGACGCCGGACGGCATCGCAAAGTTCTACGATGGTACCTGACCTTGTCCGGACTGGTCCGCAGGAGAAGACCTGTGCCGGTTCCTTCGAGAGGTCTTACCCATTCGGGTGTTCGTTTCCCGTTCTGCTCAACTTCAAGCGGTCACGGGCCGATTTGGGGGATGGCAGCCGCGTATCGGCTTTTTTCGGGTGCCCTTGTCCGGATTCACAGCGCGAACAACGGGAAGTTTCAGCTCGACATGGTGAAGTCTGGTCGACGATGTCGACGTTCGGCGGTGGTCGTTCTCGTTGCCCTTGTCACCGCTTCGTCCGCCGGATGTGCCGGCGACTCCGGGGCACCGGCGGCGCATTCGAGTCCGCAGGTCATCCGGGTCCCGGAAGATGCCAAGACGATCCAGCAAGGGCTGGACGCCGCCCAATCGGGTGACCTGGTGTTGGTCGGGCCGGGGGAGTACCACGAGAGCGTCACCCTGACCAAGCCGCAGGTGGTCTTGCGGGGTGTCGATCGCAACAGTGTCGTCGTGGACGGGGACTTCGCGAAGGTCAACGGCATCACCGTCACCGGAGCGCAGTCGGTGGTGGAGAACCTGACGGTACGGCGGTTCCTGGCCAACGGTGTGCTGTTCACCGGCGTGACCGACCAGAAACTGCAGGGCCCCGGTGCCGGTGGCGCCCACTACGACCCGCTCGATCCTCAGCGTTTCCCGCCATTGCAGGGTTTTCGTGCTTCCTTCGTGACGGCCTACAACAACGCGTTGTACGGGATCTACTCCTTCGACGCCCGAGACGGGGTCATCGAGGACTCTTATGCCTCCGGCCAAGCCGACTCCGGGATCTACGTCGGCCAGTGCCGTCCCTGCAACACCGTCGTGCGCGACAACCTGGTCGAGCACAACGCGGTGGGCATCGAGGTCACCAACGCGTCGGAGAACCTGTGGTTCCTCGGTAACCGCGTGGTGCGTAACCGGGTCGGAATGACCGTGAACTCGAACGACTTCGAATCCCTGGCACCGCAGCACGGCGCTGTGCTGGCAGGCAACACCATCGCCGACAACAACGATCCACACAGCCCGGCGCAGGCCGACGGCGGGTTCGGGATCGGCATCGGAATCGGCGGGGGGAGCGCGAACACCGTCGTGCGCAACCTGGTCGAGGGCAATACGGCGGCGGGGATCATCGTCAGTGACGTCCAGGGCTACGCCGCCGACGGCAACACCGTCACCGACAGTCTGGTGACCGGCAACGGTGCTGATCTGGTTCTCACCGCCGCGGGCAAGGCGAATCAGCTGGGTGGCCAGCCCGGCACGGCACCGGCCGCCGTCACCGCGCCGCCGGGTGCCGATTTCCGCGGCCTGCCACAGCCGCCCGCCCAGCCACGGCTCCCTGGCGGTCCCGATGCCCCTCAGCGGGCGGCGACGGGACTGCCGGGCCAGGTGGACCCGGATGGCTATCCATTGCCCGCCGCTCGGTGATTTCGCCGATCCGAATGAGGTGCGCATGAACTGGCGGTCTCGACGAGTCCGGTGGCTGGCCGCTGCGCTGGTGGTCGTCGCCGTCGTGGGAGTCGGCGTGTGGGCGCTGACACCGCAGGCGAAACCGGAATCACGGCCGGCGACCCTCGACGAGGCCGCGAGGTTGGCGATGGCGCGGTACACCACCTACCAGAACAGCCCCGTACGAGTGCGCGTGCAAGCCCCGATGGCGGGAAGTACGGTCGTGGTCGAGGGCGTGGTGGACTACCGCCGGCACCACGCGGTCGGTTCCTATGAATTCGTCGGCTCGTCGGAGGGCCTGGTGGCCTGGGACGACAGGGGGCTGGCGGTCGCTCCGGGCAAACGAGCGGACCCGCTCGTCGCGGCGGGGACCATGGCACCTGCGGACTGGTCGCCGCGCTCGTACACGCCCGATCCTCTGGACGCGGCCCTGCGGCTGTCGATGCTCATGGGGCAGGATCGGCCGGACAACGCCCAAGTGCTGGCCGAGCAGGGGCCACGGTGGCTACGCGGCGAGGTGATCGACGGTAAACCCTACGAGGTGTTCGCGGGCCCGCGACCGAGGTCGGCGGCCGATGGCGGGCACTCTCCGCTCACCTACTGGATCGACGACACCGGTGGGCTGCGCCGGGTGACCAGGAAAATGGCGGATCTCGGCACAGTGGTCATTGATTTCCCCGGAGGGCGAGCGGGAGAAGTCCCGGTGAATCCCTGGCAGTCCAGATGACGACCGAGTGGAACAGGTCGATCCGTGGATCAGCGCGCTCAGCACGGAATTGACGATGTGCCAAATGATCGCGCTCTCCGGTCTGTGCCGTCCGGAGATCGGTAATGTGGCGGACCGAAAGACATGAAGAATAGCCAAGGAATCAGCCGGTGGCGCTGCTGATTCGCTTCTGCTGCCGAAAGAATTCGGCTCTGTCCGGCGATGATGAAATGTTTTCAAGCCGACTCGATAGGGTGGGTTTCGTCGGTTTCACACCGATTCGCGTGGCGTGTTGATCTTGGCTCGGGGCATGCTCTTTACGCGCGGCATACGTCCAGGCGGCAGTCGAGCCTGCGGATACGCCGGCTTGTCTTTGCCGAAGTCAGACCCCTGACCCGACACCGGATGTGATGCGATGACCCACTCCGTCCCTGCGTCGCGACTCAGTGAATCGCATCGGAGACCGCGCAGACTGTCGTGGATTCGGCGGCTGGCGATCGTGACTCTGTCCCTGGCCTCCGCAGCCGCGCCCGGCCTGGCCGGCGGAACGTCCGCCGCTCAGGCGGCCCCGAGGGCGGACGGCGACGGAACCGTGACCGTGCGGGTGGTCCGGGCGGTGGACGACTCCGGCAAGTACACCCCCGTGCTCGAGCCGGGGATGTCCGGTGTCACGGTCAACCTGACCGACGACGCGGGCGCCACGATCTCCGGGACGACCGCCGCGGACGGCACGGTCACCCTGTCACCCGCCGGCAGCCCGCTGGCCGGGGGCAAGTATCGCGTCCAGGTGATGAACCCGAAACCGGACCTGTTCTTCTCGGCGTTCGCGGACCGCGCAGGCCTGGACAACGCACCGGGCAACCTGAGCAGCACCGAAGAGTTCGTGGACCTCTCGGGCGGCAAGAACGTCTCCTACACCACAGGATTCTGGAACCCAGGCGACTACTGCCAGAAGAACGCGACGCTGGTCACCGCCTGTATCCGCAACGACGTGACCCCCGAACCCGCGACGTCGCGGACGCTGGTGTCCTTCCCCTACAACGCCAGGGGAGTGAACAATCAGACGACCGACCTCGCCACACACGCCGACACCGGCGCGCTGTACGGGATCGGATACAGCAAACAGAAGAAGTGGATCTTCAGTGGTGCCACCGCGCACCGGGGATCGGCCTACGGGCCCTCCGGCGCCGGTGCGATCTACCGCACCGATACCAAGACCAACGCCACGTCGCTGTTCACCACGGTCCCCGGCGCCGGGGGCACGCCACACGACTTCGCCACGGACATGGACCTCGCGTTCGCGCCTCATGTGGCCAAGGAGTCCCTCGGCGACGTCGAGGTCAGCGAGGACGGCAAGGACCTGTACGTGGTCAATCTCGCCGACCGCAAGCTGTACCGGTACGACGCGACACAGCCGACCGCTTCGGCTCCGAAGGCCAGCTACGCCATTCCGGGCCCGGACACCCCGTGCGCGGCCGCCGGTGACTGGCGGCCTTACGGGCTGGGAGTGCAGGACGGCGTCGTCTATGTCGGCGGTGTGTGCTCGGCCGAATCGAGCCAGCAGCGCGCGGACCTGCGCGCGGTCGTGCGTACCTTCGATCCCGCCGCGGAGGCCTTCGGCTCGGTCGTGATGGATCAGAAGCTGGACTACCCCCGCCCCGTCACGTACACCGTTGCCCCGTGCAAGGGCGACGCCTGGTTCCCCTGGTCGGACACGATTCCGCTGAAGCAGGGGAACGTGACCTGCGGCAACACGTACTCGTCCAACCCGGAACCCATGCTCGCCGACGTCGTGGTCGACACCGACGGTTCGCTGATCCTGGGCTTCCGTGACCGCTACGCCGACCAGATCGGGCAGGGCCAGCGCGCGGTAGCGGGCGGAGGCCTGCTCACCCCGTCCGCGGGTGGCGCGCTGAGCCGGGCGTGCCCGGACTCGACCGGCAAGTTCGTGATGGCGGAGAACATGGGGTGTGGCAAGACGACCCGCGGGGCCGGCTTCTACGACCAGCAGCGCACGGGCTTCCACTTCAACGCCCTGTTCTCCGGTATCGCGCTGTCCAAGGTCGAGACCACGATCGCCAGCTCGGCCATCGACCCGATCGGGACCACCTTCACCGGTGGCACGGCNTGGACGAACCGGGACGGCAGCCGTCCCCCGGAGGCCAGGTCGGGCAACCAGTTGAGCAGCAGCTTCGGCAAGGGCGCCTCGATGGCGGACCTGGAGGTGCTGTGCGACGAGGCGCCGCTGCAGATCGGCAACCGGGTCTGGTACGACGTCGACAAGGACGGAATCCAGGATCCCGGCGAACCGCCGGTGCCAGGGGCGACGGTGCGGCTCTACGACGCGACCGGCAAGCTGGTCAGCACCACAGTGACCACCAGCCGCGGCGAGTACTACTTCGACAACACCAACGTCCCCGGCGGCCTCCTGCCCCGCACCCAGTACACGATCAAGGTGGACAAGCCGGAGGACTACGAGCCGGGTGGCCCGCTCCACCAGTGGTACGTGACCAAGAACGACGCCGGGCCGAACCGGTTCATCGACAGTGACGGCGTCGTACCCGCAGGGGGAAGATTCCCCGAGAAAGCCGTCACGACCGGCGGGCCAGGGGAGAACAACCACACCTACGACTTCGGGTTCAACCAACCCGAAGGCAAAGTCAGCGTGCTGAAGCAGGATCAGGATGGCAAACCCTTGCCTGGCGCGGTGTTCCAGCTGTGGCGAGAGACCAACACGACTCCCGGTCTCCAGTCCGACGGCACGACACCGGATACGAAGGTCGGCTCGGCCTGCACCACGGGGCCGGACGGCTTGTGCGGCGCGACGGTTCCGCTCGGCACGTACTACTGGCAGGAGACCGCGGCACCGGACGGATATCTGCTACCGGACCCGGCGGTCTTCGGTCCCCTCGAGCTGACCGCCGACAACTACGTCGAGGGCGTCAAAGCGACCGCTGTCAACCGGATGATGACCGGTGACGTCAGTGTCCTGAAGCAGGACAAGGACGGCAAACCTTTGCCTGGTGCGGTGTTCCAGCTGTGGCGGAAGACCAACGGTGACGGTGGTGGCCTCAAGATCGACGGCCCGAACCCGGACACGAAGATCGGCGACCCCTGCACCACGGGCGCGGACGGCATCTGCACCTCGCATCAGCCGCTCGGTGAGTACTTCTGGCAAGAGACCAAAGCACCGGACGGATACCTGCTCCCGGACCCGGCGATCTTCGGGCCACTGACGCTGACCAAGGACAACTACACGCAAGGTGTCCGGGTGACAGCGGTCAACACCCTCGCCACCGGCACGGTCAGGGTCCTGAAGCACGACAGTGACGGCAAACCGTTGCCTGGTGCGGTGTTCCAGCTTTGGAAGAAGACCAACGGCGACGGTGGTGGCCTCAAGATCGACGGCCCGAACGCGGACACCAAGATCGGCGACCCGTGCACGACACCGGCCGGCGGTATCTGCACCGAGACCGTTGCGCTGGGCGTCTACTACTGGCAGGAGACCAAGACACCCGACGGGTACGTCCTGCCGGATCCGGCGATCTTCGGTCCGCTCGCGCTGACCAAGGACAACTTCGCCCAGGGCGTCAGTGTCACCGTCGTGAACAAACCGCAGGGAGGCGAGATCCGTCTCCTGAAGAAGAGCGAGGGCGACGGCAAGTCGTTGTCCGGTGCGGTGTTCCAGTTGTGGAAGAAGACGAACGGTGACGGTGGCGGACTCAAGATCGACGGCCCGAACGCGGACACCAAGATCGGCGAGCCGTGCACGACGAACGCGCAGGGAGTCTGTGACTTCCCGGGCCTGCGGTGGGGCGACTACTACCTCCAGGAGATCTCCGCGCCCGCCGGATACCTCCTGCCCGCCAAAGCGATCAGCGGCCCGCACACGCTGACCGAAGCCAATTCCGGTCAGGCGCTGGAAGTGACCCGGCTGAACCAGAAGACGCCGCCGCCTCCGCCTCCTCCGCCGCCGACACCTCCGGGCACGCCGCCGGCGCCGCGGCCTGCCCCGCCGTTGGCCAACACCGGGTTGTCCATGTCGGTGTACAGCCTCGCCGCGGTGTGCCTGTGGTTCCTCGGTGGAGGCGCGCTGATGCTGATCGCGACCCGTCGCCGCCGACGGCGCAGCTGATCGGACGGGTGTGTTCTCCCCGCCCGCCGGGCGGGGAGAACACACCCCCTCTCACCACCATCGAAAGCTCCACCAGTACGGCTTCTTGACGAAACGGAGAGATCGGCGATGACAAGCACGCGGTCGCACACCGCTGGCAAGTACCGGCAGCGAACGGCGGGCGCCTGTGCGGCGGCCGCGTTGGTCGTCGCCGGTGCAGTCGGTTCAGGCCCGTACAGCCAGGTCGAGAACGTGGCTGTGCCCAGCCACCCGCTGGGCGCCGACCAGGTTCCGGTCGCCGGTCAGGTTCCGGTCGCTTCGGAACCGGGGGTCGGCATGCAACCGCCGCCCGCCGGGATGCCCGAACCTGTGGCCCCTCGGATCCAGCTGGTCGCGGCCTATCAGTCCGGGTCGTCCGCGCCTTCGGCCGTGTCGGCGACGGGCATCCCCACCACCGCACTGGCCGCCTACACCAACGCCGCCGCGGTACTGGCCCGGCGCGACCCGTCCTGCGGCCTGCCGTGGTCGATGCTGGCAGGCATCGGCCGGGTCGAGTCCAATCACGGCCGGTTCGGCGGGGCGACGCTGGGCGCCGACGGCTATCCCAACCCGCCCATCCGGGGCATCCCTCTCGACGGCAGGCCGGGCGTCGCGCTGATCCGAGCCACCGACGGCGGCAAATGGACCGGCGACCCCGTGTTCGAACGGGCCGTCGGCCCCATGCAGTTCATTCCCTCCACCTGGCGGGCCGCCGGCGCCGACGGCAACGGTGACGGGACTGCCGACCCGAACAACATCCACGACGCGGCCTTGGCCGCGGCCGGCTACCTGTGTTCCGGTGGCGGCGACCTGCGCTCCGACGCAGGAGCCCGCGCCGCGGTGTTCCGTTACAACCATTCCGCGTCCTACGTCGCGACCGTGCTGTCGCTCGCTCGCGACTACGAGCACGGCATCTCCGCGCAACTGCCGGCTGACCCCGTCGGCACGGTGTCCGAACCCGGTCGAGTCCAGAACCTGCCGCCGGCCTCGGTGACCGTCGTCGATCCGCAGCGTCCTGCGACGGCACCCGCGGCGCCGTCGGTGGATGCTCCCGCGCCACCGCATGCCGGACCGGCCGCGCCCGCCGCGCCCGCCGCGCCGGTCGCGGCGCGACCAGCCGGCGAAAAGCCGGTGGCGGAAGCCGCCGCACCCGCGCCAGCGGTAAAGCCGGCACCACCGGTCGACACGCAACCGTCCCCGGACATCAAGGACACCATCCACGCGGCGATCTGTGAGATGGCCGCCAAGCTCCCCGGAACAGCCCAGGAAGCGGTCAAACGAGCCACGGCCACAGTGCTTCGCCGCCACAAGCTGAAGCCGGTGAAGCAGACGGCGATCCCGACGTGCCGGGCTGCCGCCCAGCCCTCGGGCGCGGATCCGGACGATGAGGGAACGCCCCTGGACGAACCTGGCGATCCGTCGGCGCACCGGCGACCTCTCAAAGTGTCGAAGACGGAGGATTGAGCCGTGCGCGGTCGCCCAGGTGATCCACACCTTTCAGCAGAGAGTCAGGCTGTGTGCCGCGACCGTTGTGGCGGGCTCAGAAAGCCTGATTCGGTGAAGTGGTCCAGGTAGAGATCGATGAGGTTCGCGTCGACGGGAGGGCAGACCAGGTCGGTTTCGGCGATGGCGGCCTGGAAGTTCTCCCGCCCGAACCGGGGAAAGGTGCCCGCGAAGTACATCTCCTTCACGGATACGCCGGTGTCAGCGGCGGGCTCGAACATCGGCAGGTAGGGGGCCATGGGCTCGTCGGGGTCGGCGGCGGTGCGAGCGCTCATCCGCGCGACCCACCGCCGGTAGGGCAAAGTCCGGATCTGGTGACCGCGGGCGCGGAGGCGGTCGACCACCAAGTCGAGACGGGCGTCATGAGGGTTGGCGAGGTGGTACACGCGCCCGTCCGGCAGGCGATCCAGCGCGATGTGGGTGATGGCGTCCGCGGTGAAGTCCACGGGGACGAAGTCCAGCGGCAGGGGAATGCCGGGTGCGGTCCCGGTGTCGGCGATGCTGCGGAAAAGCGCGCACATCATGGTGTCGGTGTTCCAGATCCCGCTGTCGGTGGTGCCGGTGATCTCATACGGTCGATGGACCGCGATCGGCAGTCCGCGCTCGCCCGCGGCGTGGACGAGTTGTTCGGCGACCCATTTGGATTCCGGGTAACCCAGACGAATTTGCTCGACGTGGGCCAGCGGAGTGTCCTCGGCGACGTGGCGGGTTCCGGCGATGCCGAAGCCGGCGATAACGGCGATGGAGGAGATGTAGTGCAGGGGTTTGAGCCGCGTCGTGCACGCGAGGCGGACGATTTCCCGTGTTCCCTCCACGTTCGGCGCGCGCAGGGCCTTGTAGGGGTAGGCGAAGTTCACGTGGGAGCCATTGTGGATGATCAAGTCCGTTTCCTCGGCCAGCTCGGCGAAGCGGCGTCCTGATCCCAGCCGGGGCGTCGTCAGATCGCCTGCGAGCGCGGTCACCCGGTCTCGGACGCGGGTCCAGTCCAGCCCGTATCGACGCATTCGCGCGGCCAGCCTGGTAGCTGCCGCGGTGTCATCGCTCGCGCGGACGAGACACTGGACGCGCTCCACGCCCGCGCGCACGAGCCGGTCGATGAGGAACACACCCAGGAACCCCGTCGCGCCGGTCAGCAACACCGATCGGGGTGGCCACGCGGCGGGCGAGGTTGCGACGTCCAGTGTGCCGAGACGGGTGTCCGCCCAGTAATCGGGCCGGGAGACTACGGCGGCTTCGGCGACACCGGCTTTGGCCGCGGCGACGGTGGCGGCGAATTCGCGGAGTGTCGGTGTGGTCAGCAGGTGTGCGATGAGATCGCGCCCGTGTGCAGTGTCGATTTCCAGTTTGTGCTGAAGGACGGCGACTACCTGCGTGGTGTGCAGGGATTGTCCACCCAAAGCGAAGAAGTCGTCGTCGCGGGCGATGGCATCGACACCCAGGATGTCTCGCCAGACCTCGGCGACGGCCTTTTCGATCTTGCCGCGCGGACGGCTCCCGGTTTCTCTTTGTCCCGCTCGTGGAACCTGGGTGGGCAGCGCGGTCCGGTCGATTTTGCCGCTGGCGTTCAGGGGCAGGGCGGGGATCACCGTGATACGGCCGGGAATCATGTAGGACGGGACGTGATCGTGCAGATACCGGCGAATCTGACCGGCTAGCTTCTCTGGTGTGTCTTTCAGATCCGCTTCGGGTACCACCCAGCAGGCCAGTTGCTGTTCGCCTGCCCGAGGCTCGCGAAGGGTGGCAGCGGCTTCGCGAACCCGCGGATGGGCCGCCAGGGCGAGTTCGACTTCACGTAACTCGACCCGGTACCCCCGGATCTTGACCTGCCGGTCCTGGCGGCCCAGGAACTCGATCACACCGTCGTGGCGCCATCGTGCCAGGTCACCGGTTCGATAAAGGCGCGCGTCAGATCTGTCGCTGAACGGGTCGGGGAGGAAACGCTCGCGGGTCGCCGCCGGAGCACGGTGGTAGCCGTGTGCCACGCCGTCGCCGCCGACCCACAGTTCTCCGTCCTCTCCGATCTCCGCCACGCTGCGGTCGGAACGGAGCACGTAGGCCGAGGAGTTGCCGACCGGTCGGCCGATCGGAACCGACAGGGTGTCCTCGGGTACGTCGGCGAGGGAGAGTTCGTGCGTGGTGGACAGCACGCCGTTCTCGGTAGGGCCGTATCCGTTGAGAAGTCGCCCAGGAGGACTGTGTGCGAGCACCGCCCGCACACAACCGGGATTCAGCGCGTCGCCACCCGCCAGGAGACACTCCAAGGACGCGAACATATGGGGATGGCTGGTCGCGTGCTGATGGAAAAGCCCGGCGCTCAGCCACATCACGGTCGCGCCTTCCACGCGCAACAACCGATGCAGATCGTCCGACGACAGCAACGTCTGCTTGTCCGGTAGCACGACGCGAGCGCCGTTGAGCAGGGCGCCGAAAATCTCGAAGCAGGACACGTCGAAGGTGAGATTCGTCGTGGCCACCATCACGTCAAGAGAGTTCAGTCGTAGCCAGGTGCCACCACGCACCAACCGAACCACGGCACGGTGCGGCACCGCCACGCCCTTGGGGGTGCCGGTGGAGCCGGACGTGTAGATGACATAGGCCCGGTCATCCACCGAAACAGGAGGGGCCGGAATCGGCGTGCGAGAGACGGCGGGCACGTCTTCGACAGCGACAAGGTCGCAACCCAGCTCTCGCCCGAGATCGACGCTACGGGTGATCGCCAACCGCGGTCCGGCCTGGTGGACGAGCCTGGTCAACCGGCTGTCCGGATGCTCTTGATCCAACGGCAGGTAGGCCGCGCCGGTCATCAGCACACCGAGGATCACGGCAATCGCCTCGGGCGACCGACCGAGCAACACGGCCACGACATCGTCACGTCCGACGCCGCGAGCGAGCAGCGTTTCCGCGACACCGGACGCACGTGCGTGGAGTTCCTGGTAACTCCACGTCGACGTCCCCTCCCGGATGGCGACACGTTCCGGATGCTTTTCGCACTGTTCGCGAAACAACACCGGGATCGGCAGCGCGGGATAAGCGACAGAAGTCGCGTTCCAAAGGCGAACCCGGTCGGGACAGTCGACGTGACCTGAAGATGTCATCGGATCTCACTCTTTCAGGGCGGCTCTACGTCGCCGATACGTGGCACGTGTTCATCGGTAAACCGCGTAGTGACGAACCGACCTGCAGCGGTTGCCGAAGCTGTGAAGTTCCTGTATTCCCTATGAGACACTTGATCAAAGAGTCCACTGGGATTTCACTCAGTTCTACCAAGGTTTAACTGAAAAAGTTGCCACTTTCACAGTATTCAACGGATTTTGTTGATCAAATCATCTTGAAGTCCGGTTAAGCGCGTGTCCGGGTCGACGGTTGCCACCTGATGCTTCAGACATCCGTCTCCCCGGCGCCGGGTGGATTACCGGGTTCCGGGGAAGCGGATTCGCTGGCTCACCTCAGGCGAACGGTTGGCGTCATTCCTGGACAGGTCTTCGTCATCTGGTCTTGCCGAGTCAGCCAGTCTGTTGATGGCGTTCGACACGGCAAGGGGCGCGTGCACCTGGGCTACCGCGTTGAGATTCTTTTCGACGGCCTCGATGGCACGCTCCTCGTGCTTCTCTGATTTCTTTGCGAATATTGCTCACGTCAATCTCTCCTTCGGAAAGTAGTAGCGTCATTGGGTTTCCCAGGTAGTCGCGACATGAACCTCGATTTTCTTCTTTCATGCGAAAGTGGTAATGCGTCAGCCGTGTGGACGCGTTGTGGCGGCGGAGGTTTGCTCTCCGTCGACATCGTCCGCGCGCTGCGGCCTCTGAAGCAGGGGAGGCATGCACCGCTGCTTCGACAGGCGGCGCCTGTGCGGAACACCGCGCACCAATCGCGGGCTCGCTCGATCCGTGTGTGCCGGCGGGTGCTCGGTTCACCCGCCGAAGGTGACGCCGAGGACGATTCCTCGGGTCTCGGCCAGCACGACACGCACTGTCTCAGGGTTCTGTAAAGATTGCTCGCCGTGGCCGCCCGCGGTGACGATCACCGTCGCGACGTCGTGCAGTTTGACGTTGGTGTGCTGGGAGATCGTCGTCAACGCGGTGAATGCCTCCTCGGCGGTCCACCCTCGCAGCAGCATGAACATCCCTTTGGCCTGCTCGATCACCGGCTGCGTTTCCAGCGCCCGGCGCAGCTGGTCCCTCTCGACCGAGAGATCCTCCAGGTCCTCGTGTGTCGTCATGACCCGAATCTCACCGTATCCCAGGTGCGCTTCACCAACGGGGGAGGCCGGATTCTCGCAGCCATCAGGTGACCCGCTCGAGCGGCGTTCGACAGTGGAGGCAGCCGAACCCCTCGGGGCCATGGCATCGCCGTCGAATACGGCGGTCATCTTCAGGCTGACATGAGGGGAGGGACTGACGTTCGTTTGACAGACCCCCCGGACGATCGTGCTCGGCCTCGGCCTCGGCGTCGCCGGTGTCGGGTGGGGCAGCTGCACCGCGTGGTGAACCTGCGGCCGCAGCTGAGGTGTGTCGGCTGTGGCCGCCGGGTGCACGCGAGGGGTCAGCCCGCCCCGCTGTAACCCGCACCGGTGCCTCGAGTCGCGCGCCCGGTGGAGTCGGCTCACCATGGCCTTGATCCGACGTGCGGCGGGCCGGTCCCGGCCGTGGGGCGCGGTCGCGGACTTCGGCCGGGACACGTCCCCTTGCCGCCGGGGTGGTGGTTACCGGTCGTGCGCGGAGTCCGTCCCCGCCCGGTGACCGTGACCCTCTGTCCGATGGGTCGGTGGTGAGGCAAGGAGGAGTCCGATGATGTCCACACATGCCGACGGCCCGACGCGGGCGGCAGGGTCGCGGAGAGGCCGGTTCGGTCGTGCCGCGGTCGCGGTGATGGTGGTGGCGGGCGGTGTGACCGGCGTGGTCGTGTCCGCTCCGGCTGCCCACGCCGCCGGCTCGAGGATCTTCGACCGGCCGGGGTCGACCAGGTTCGTCGTGCCCGAGGGCGTCACCAGGCTCACGGTGCAGGTCTGGGGAGGCGGAGGAGCAGGCGGTGAAGGAACCCCTGGGTCCGGCAGTTTCAACAGCGGCCCCTTCAGCAACACGGGGGGCCGCGGGGGCGACGGAGGCAGTGGAGGCGGAGGCGGCGGCTACACCACCTGCACATTGACCGGGGTCCGCCCCGGGCAGAGCTTCGAGGTCTACGTCGGCGCCGGCGGCCGGAGCGAGTTCGACCCCGACGGACTAGTCGGTGACGTCCTTCATGTAGTCGGTGACGTCATCAAGGAAGCCGAGAACGACCTCGTGAGGGGCGTTGGCGGATCCTTTCTCGCCGAGGTCGTTGTCCCTTCCCTGCCCGTATCGCGGGAGGGTCTGCCCAGTGCTCTGATCGGCCTCGGTGTGGTCCACGACAGTGTGGTCGGTGCCCTGGGCGGCTCGGAGGGCCAGGAGGGCAGTTTCACCGGGAGTCCCGGTGGCACTGGAGGTGACGGGGTGTGCCGCAGCGGCGGTGACGTCTCCAGCTCCGACTTCACCTCGGTCTCCGGGGGCACCGGCGGTACCGGAGGCTCCGGCGGCCCCGGCACTTCCGGCCCGTTCAACCTCCGGGGAGGGACGGGTGGCGCCGGCGGCAACGGCGGCACCGGGCACGACGGCGTCGGCGGCGGTGGCAGCGGCGCCGGAGGCGGTGGCGGCACCCCCTCAGGCAGGGCAGGCCGCACCGGGACCGTGTCCGACGGAGGCGCCCGCGGCGCGGACGGGGACCCCGGTGAGTCCAACCACAGCGGGATAGGAGGAACTCTTGGCGGCAAGGGATCCCCTGGACGCGTGACACTCACCTGGTGATACCGGCCCCGCGTGTGGAGTGCCCGCAGAACCCCGCCGGGCACTCCACACGCCGTCGCCATAGCATCCGCCGAAATTAGATGGACATGGCTGACCAGGCTTCTGAGCCGGGGACCTGTGCACCGAGGAGCAAACCCAGGCAGACCACACCACCGAATCCGCAAACTAGGTCCGGACAACCCGCGCGATCACTGTCCAGAACTACCTTTCGGACCGCAGCTCAACGGCTTGGACCACCGTCAAGTTAGACCGGACAGGACATGTGCACGTGCCGGGGGCAGGGCCCGGCCGGGCCGGGCACGCTTGCGGCAAGGTCAATCCGAGGTCCGCAAGTATCGACAGAGGGCAGAAAGAGGTGCTGAACGCCGCCGCGTTCTTGTCGGCGGCTGGGTGGTCCCATCAAGGAGGTAGACCTGTGGCACCACGCCAACGTGTCGACGATGAGCTTCTACGTCGAATTATCGCCGAGGCGCGGGGCGATCCCTATGTCGTTAACCCGGTAACTCGCCAAAACCGTTCGTGCCACGAATAAAAATAGCATCACCAACAATCGCCCGATGCAGGCCCGTCGAGTACGATCCGTGCCGTGTGCCAGTGGGCCCGACTCAGGCAGCTTCCGGGCACATCAATAACATGTCGCGCCCAATGATCGAAACCACCGGCACGGTCACTGCTTGGCAGCGATTTATCCGCCCACCGAGATGGGAGGGGCGCGAGCCATCGTCCTGACGGACTCGTTGTGCCAGGCGAAAGCATCACGTGGCCGCGATCACACTGAGTGGTCAATGAAACCATCTCTTGATGTGTCGTTCACTGCGCTTCGGGCCTTAAATTCTGATCCATCCAGAATGGCACGCATCATAACGACAAGATCAGATTTCTCAGAGTCACTCGTTCAGTGTTTCAGCGGAGGTCAAAAAGGGTAAATGGCAAATTAACGCGCTGTAGATATTGCGACTGGGTCCTCTGTTGAGGTAAATCAAAAAGTCACCGTGCGGCCTTATTGTTAACGAGAACGCTGGGTCATTGGAAACGGAATCGGCACGGTGCTTTGCAGTGCGCAGGAAGGAAGTATAAGCCCGCGTCGGACCGGATCAATGGATCGTCAGCATGCTCGGCGCCGCGGACGAGGCCCCGCCCACCGATGAGGAGGGATTCCGCGCCTACGCGCGAGAACTGCGCAACCCCGACTTCGCGACGATCATCGATGAGGGTGCGCCCAGCGGCCCCATCCGCCGCACCCGTGCCATCGGCAACCGCTGGCACCGCTATGACCGCATGCGGCGGTGGCCTGCCCGCCTCATTGCCCTGGGCGACTCGATCTGCATTTTCAATCCTGTCTACGTCCAAGGTATGACCGTCGCCGCGCTGCAAGGCGCGCTGTTGACCCGCCACGCCGAGCGTGGTGACCTCGACAAGCTCGGGCCTGCGTTCCAGCGCGGCGCCGCCACCATCGTGGGCATCCCCTGGAGGGTCAGCACCTCCGTGTGAACATTCCGGACACGGCTACGCGGCGCGTGTCGAACCAGCCGTGTTGTGTCTGGGGTTGTACCTGGTGTTTGTTGGGATGTCTTTCTAGTGACTACAGCCATGTCGTCAGCGGCAAGCGATCACGAGACCCGCATCGAGCAGCTACTCTCTGTATGCGCTAGCCTCGCTGGCAGGAGATGGCCGCATCGCACGCGGATTTTCTGTCGCAGGATCGCCGGGTTGTGCCCCGCGGTGCAGCAGTTCTGGAAGCAGGGAAGTAGCATCGGGTGACAACTGTCTTGATCTGCGATGACCGCCGCAGTGTCCGTGACGGGCTGGCGCGGGTGTTGTCCGCGTTCCCTGGCGTCGGGCGCATCGATTGCGTCTCCACGGACGAGGAGCTGTACCTGAGGTATGTCCGTGAACCGGTTGACATCGTGCTGGTGGGCATGCAGCGGGCCCTGTCGGTCGGTCTGACGGCGGCGCGGAAACTTGTCGCCGCTGACCCGGGGGCGAATGTGATCGTGTTCGGCGCTCCGGGTGACGCGCCCACTGTCGCGACGGCGATCGCTGGCGGCGCCCGTGGCTATTTGCGCTGGGACGCCTCTCGCCCGGAGGTCGTCGCCCCGGTGGCGAGCACTCTGGCCAACGTTTCCGTGCCGGCGCCACGTGACCCGTCCGCGTCGGATGTCCACTTGACCCAGCGGGAGATGCAAGTGCTCTATGGCATGAGCCAAGGTAAGAGCAACGGTGAGATCGGTCGTGAACTATTTCTGGCCGAAGACACCGTGAAAACCCATGCCAAGCGCATGTTTGTCAAACTCGGTGTGCGCGACCGCGCTCAAGCGGTCGCGCATGGCTTCCGTCGCGGCCTGATGACCTGACCTTGAGCCAGTTGTAAACCTACCCGGAATAGAGATGTAACCGTGCGCGCGAGGCGCTATGTGCGGCGTGTCGCGACCACGTTGCCGAACTTCGGGGCCAGCGGCGTCCCTGACGCTGTCGGCTGTCTTTGCGCCGAAGAGGTACACAAGACCTTCCTGAGTGCAATGACCGCAGGAACGGGAACACTCGCGTTCGTGACGCGAGTAGCAGACCAGTCGGGTTCTGATGACATCGATCGGGTTGCTCGCCTGAGACTGGCTGACTAAAGCCCCGCGGCCACATGTATATCTGTTCATTGGTGAGCTGGCTGTGCGAGATGGGCACGCCCTGCGGATGAATAAATTGTCCATCTGTGGGTGTCGCTGTTCAAGGTAGGGGCGTGTCTCCTGTTGCGAACAGGTTGGTGTTTCACGTTCTTGCCGTAGCGTTCAGCTTTGGGGCGAGCAGGGGGCATGGCCAGAAACGATTCGGATGGGCGCGGGTGAAATTTCAACGGTCGTTGACGGGGTCAGTCTTGGATTCTGGATCGGCTAGGTCGGCGATTCTGTTGATGGCTTTCGACACCGCGAGGGTCGCGTGGACCTGAGCGACCGCGTTGAGGTTCTTTTCGACGGCCTCGACGGCTCGCTTCTCATGCCCCTCTGATCCGCTTCGGATGTCGTTCATGCTGAACCCTTCCTCGGAAACTCTAGTCTTGCAGAGATTCCCTGCGGTGCTGGGCGAGGAACCTGACTGTGGGGTTTTCACGCGAACGTGCCGATAGGTCAGCCGTGTGGACGCGCGCGGGCGATGTATCCCACTTTGCGTCAACACTGTGTGCGCCCGTTGGCGTCACGAGCCGCCCCTACTGCCGACGATAGAAGCGAAGGCGGTAACGCTCGCGCATCCAACGGTGTGCCGGAGCAGTTTCGATCCAGGCTCCGGTTTCCGAGCTGGTCATGCCGCTCGCCAGGTCGGCCGAGGCCCCGTGCGAGCACGGGGCCTCGGCGTGCACGTCGGCCTCAGCTCGTCCGGACCCGCCGGACAGGCAGGACACCAGCGGCGGGTTCGTCTCGGTAGCTGACAAGGTCGGACCAAGGCGGGGCGTTCGACTCTTCCGTGCTCGCCAACCTCCGCGTTCTCGCCGCCCTGCGCGGCACGGGCCTGGATGAGGGCAGCAGCCTGGCCCGGATCAACGAGGCCCTGCGACGTCACCGCCGCGCGGTGACCACGGTGCCGGATTCCGCTGTTTCCGACGCATGAGCCGCACGTGCTGCCTGGGACAGGGTGTTCGGTGTGCCGCGCGGACGAACTGTCGCGGTCCCGCTGCGGATTTGGCAGCCGCGAGCGGGGCGCCAGCTCAGGCGAGAGAGGCAGACACCGCGACCGCCATGGACAGCGTCGACAGAGTCCGTGCTGACGCTCTGACGCTCTGCGAGGCGGAGGAAGCAGCGGCGTCGATCCGTGGTTTCGGCGGGTTCGAGGTGCCTCAGTTGCTGCGGTCCGACGCGTATGCCCGCCTGCGGGGGGCGACACAGTACGACATGTGGCGCCCGGCCGCCGACGCGGTGGTGGAGCTGCTGCCACGCTGCCAGGCCATCGCGCGGCGCCGCCCGCCGGTGCGGATGTCCTTTGTGATCAGCGAAGACACGATCACCGCTTTGGAGAACGAGACCGCATCGGCTGCTGCGGTCGCTCAGCTTCGCTACCTGCGTGACCTTGCCAGGAAGCCGGCCCACTGCGTGCGGATCCTGCAACGACTCGGCCGGGCACGAGTCAGTATTCGCGCAGTCGTTGACACCCAACGACTTCACACGGGTCCGCGATGAGCGCACACGGTGCGATGTGGTGCGGCATTTCGCCGAGATGAACACGGTCTGTTTCGATCAAACGCGCAGCCGGGCCCGGATCGCCAGCGCGATCCGGTACTGCGAGAAACTGCGCCGCCGCACCGGCTGCCGGTGACCGTCGACCCCTCACAGTCGACGCGTGGGTGCGCGAGCGGCGCCGTCGGCTCGGATTACACGACAGCGGCGATCGATGACGGCGACTTGAGACCGCCGGCCGCGGTGAGACGCGACGAGACTGTTGACTACGGCGGGGATTCCCGTGCGCTACGAGCGCAAGGCGTGGCGGCCGGACGTGCCGGTTCCGGCGGGGCGGTCGACGCGCTGAGCGAGGTCGCGCAGCAGGCGGCATCCGCGCGGTCGGCGCCATCCGGTGCGGGGGCAACCCGCGCAGTGACCATGAGGGTCGACTGTGTGCTCGGCGAGCACGGCGCGCACGAGGCCGGTCAGGGCGTGGATCGCGTCTTTGGCGTCGTGCTCCCGGAAGCCGGGGCCGCGTTGCTGGGCGAGGGTGTCGTAGGCGTCGAGGCGGGTCCGCAGCTCTTCGGCGAAGGCACCCGCCAGGACGTGGTTCACGGGGTTTCCCTGGGCCAGCTGGGTGGGCGGGTCGCGGGGCGCGGGAGCCGATCGTGCAGGTAGTCCGGGACGAAGTCGGAGCGCCGGAGCCCGGCGTTCTCCAGCTGGTGCAGGGCGGTGTCGGACGGGCCGCAGGGCCATTCGCGGGAGTCGCGGCAAACCTGGCATTGGTAGGGGGTGTCCGGGCTGGGCAGGTGCCGGGTGACGGTGTTGATCGGATCCTCGGAGTGGCCGACCCTGCTCGATCGCGACACCAGCACGGGGACTTCCCGCGGCGGGGCGGGAGCTGTCGGCTCGGCGGTGTTGTCGTTCACGGGTCAGACCTCCATGTGCGGGATCGGCTGCCGGTGGCGGGGGAGGCACCGGCGTCCGCACAGCACGTCGTCGATCAGGTCGTCATAGGCGCGCGCGAGTTCGGCGAGCGCCGCGGACGCGTCGCGGACACGCGGGTCGCGCGTGGGCAGGGCGGCCATCTGCTGGGTGTACTGCCATCTCTGCGCCAACCGTGCCAGCAGGGCACCGACGGTCTCGGTGTGCAGGGAACCGCTGCGGGGATCGGACAGGGCCCTGGTGACGTGATCGTCGATCAGGCCGGCCTGGTTCGCGATGGCCCGGTCCCGGTGTCGTTGCGCGCGTGCTGCCGCGGCCGTGATCGTGTCGTCCGCCTCGCCCGGAACCCAGGCGGTGTCGGCGTGAGCCAGGTGCAGCAGGGCGAGCTCATGCGCGGCCGCGAGCACCGGATCGGCGCCGGCGGGAGCGATCTCGAAGGCGAGGAGCACAGCGCGGCCCGAAGGAACGGGACAGGCGCCGGCCGTCGTGTGGATCCCGGTCACGAGAGTGGTCATGGCCGGCTCCCAGACCGGGCGGGGGTGTCCTGGCACAGGCGGGTGAGCACGATCCGTTCGGTCGCGCTGAGGCTGAACTCGCCCACGGCGTCCAGCTCGGGGATCTCGTCTTCGCCGGGCAGGTCGTCCGGGAAGTAGCTGCTCGCGGCGTGTCGTGCCGCGTCCCACCTCACCGACCAGGCCGCGACCCGGCGCCGCCAGCCGAGCAGGTACTCGAGCGGGAGGCCGCGGAGTGCGGTGTCGACGGCGTGGCGCACCTGCACGGCGGGGATGTCCAGGCCCCGCAGCGGCAGCGGGCTGAAGCTCTCGGCCAGGACGCAGCAGATCAGCACGGATCTGGCGTGCCGGACCCGGTCGGTGACCGCGTCGGCGACGTGAGCAGGGGTGTCGTGGGTCGTTTCCGGTGCGCCGGTCGTGGCGTTCTGAGAGGGGCCGGATGGCGGGGCCTGGAGCATGGTTGCGGTTCCTTACGAGAGTCAGGGCGGTGGGTGCTCCGCGCCGGATGGGAAGGGCGCGGACGGAGGCGGCCGCCTGCGCTGGCCGCGGTGTCGGGGACCGCGTGGCACAGCGTCACGTCGCGCCGATCCGGCGCGGAGCACCAGCGTGAGGTGGGCGAGGTGCCGGAACGGATCCACCACAGCCACGCTCGACGAGTCATGTCCGACGCACCTCCTCCCGTCATATGTGCTTAAGAGGTCCTTAAGTGTCAGCTCGAAACTCTGTGAGCTGTGACTTAAGGGGGACTTAAGTGAGCGTATGGCGGTTGGTGCGGATTGGTCAAGAGGGTCTAAACTGGCGGGTGTGAGTGAGGACATCGACGATGGTGCTGAGATCCTTCGCCGGTTCATCGCCGCCTACACCGAGACCGTGGCGGCGATCGACAAGCTGGAGGACCCTGGGAAGGCGGCTCGGGTCGCTCATCAGGTCTACGACGCGCATCAGAAGCTGCGGCCCGACCTCGCCGATCTCCGGACACGGTGGATGAAGGCCGCCGGTGCACGGATGACCAACAAGGAACTGGCCGTGGCGCTGCAGATCAGCGAGGCACGGGTGTCGCAGCTCGTGCCCAGTCCTCCGCCGTATCGCGCATTGTTCGGCGACAGCGGCACGGTCCACATCGGATACCCGGTCCGGCACGGGATCACCGACCTTGATCGTCCCCTGGTGGCGGGCGAGGACGCGGCGACCACCGACGCGCTCAGCAGCCTCCTGTCCACCCTGGGCGTAGAGGTGGATCGATTCCAGGTCGTCGCCGACGAGACAAAGGTCCCCGACGGCGACACGGTTCTTATCTGCGGCCCGAAAACCGCGCCGGTCGCCGGACGATTGATCGAGCGGGATCCCGCGCTGACGATGCTGGAGGAAGGCGGACGCTGGTGGATCGAGGTGACCAGCAGCGCAGCCCGCTACGGTTCACCCTCCGACCAGCCTGAACCGCAGCAGAGCGACGTCGCTTACCTCGCACGGCACGTGATGGACGACCGCGTCATCATCCACATCGCCGGGATCCACAGCATCGGCTCGCTCGGCGCCGCCCACCACCTCGCCGGGCACGTCGCCGCCCTGCACAAGAAAGTCCGTAAGACTCAGTTCTCGGCGATCATCCGCTGCACCTTCGAGGACCGGCGCATCACGGGCACCGACATGCTGGCCGGACCTTTCACATGGTGAACCCGATCAGCGTCGCCACCGCCCAGCTCCCGCCCGGCCACGACAGCGAGGACAAGGTCTTCACCACCCGGACCGCGGTCATCGTGCTCGATGGTGCCAGCGCGTTCGCGCCTGTCCCGGTCAGCCCGTCCACCTACGCCGACACCCTCGGCGGAACCTTGCGCGACCACCTGGACCGCGATCCCGAGACCGATCTGGCCTGCGCTCTCGACGACGCGATCACCACGACCGCCGCCCGGCTGGGCCTGGTCGCGGGGACGTCGCCGTCCAGCACGGTGACGATCCTGCGCCGCCGCGGCGACCAGGTCGACATCTTCATGCTCGGCGACAACCTGGTGGTCCTGCCCGGCCGGACGATCACCGACCCCCGCCTCGCCCATCTCGACATCCCCGAACGCCGGCACTACCGGCAGCGCCTCGCCGGTGGCACCGGATTCGACGGCACCCACCGCACGCTGCTGGCCACCCTGCAGCGCACGCAAGCCGCGCGCCGCAACGACCCCCGCGGGTACTGGATCGCGGAAGCCGACCCGGCCGCCGCCCACCACGCCATCCGCGTCACCGTCTCCATCGACGACATCCCCTGGGCCATCGTGGCCACCGACGGCGCCTACACACCCCTGCGGCACCTCGACATCACCGACTGGGCCGCCATCAGCGGCCTCGACGACACCGGCCTGCACCGCATCCTGACCCGATGCCACAACTGGGAACACGACGTCGACCCCGACGCGCGTGAACTTCCCCGCGCGAAACGCCACGACGACAAAACCCTCGTCGCGATCAGCTTCGCGTGACCCAGCCGCGATCTGGCGCGCTTGTCCGCAAATACAGATCTTCAGCACGGGTGTGCCCGTCAAGGAGGTCGACTGCTCCCAGCATTCGGGTCATCGTTGCCGCGGTTCACCCGCGCGGTTGCGTCCAAAACGAGACCAGCTACGCCTCACCTCCCCACGCCCTCGTGCTCGTCAGGCAGGTGCGGCGGGACTGTAACGCGAACGGCTCTGGGCCAGTCCCCGCCCGCGCAACGGCCCTCCTCGGCGTCACTGCGTGCTACCCAGAATCAGTGGAGTCTTTCCGTTGTGGTGTAAGGGTTCCTCGTTGACTTGGGGAGGTGACCCATCGACGATTGCTATGTCGGCTGGATCGTTGCCAGAGGTGCGTCGATGGTGTCGACGTAGATCGTCTGTTTGTCGGGTGTGACGAGCAGGCCGAGGCGATTCCAGGGTGGCTGGCCGGCCTGGTCCCAGATGTGGTGGGCGTGTTCGACGTGCCGCCATAGCCGGACGGGTCCGGTTTCCCGGACGGTGTGGTGACCGCGGCGGTCTGTGGCGAGGGTGATCTCGGCCCGGGAGCCGTCGGGCGTGGTGATGGTGGCCGCGCGTGGTCCGTCGTTGGGGTCGCCAGCGTACCCGATACGGTAGCTGCTGCCGAGGTGCATCGCGGCGAGGAACCACACGACCGGCTGGGTCCATGGTGTCCGAGGGTCGCGGGTCGTGGTGGACGTCGTGGCGGGAAGGTCAGTGCTGGTTCGGGTGTAGGGGATGCGGCTGTCCGCGCCGGGGTGGTGGCGCAGGCTCATGAAGGTCGCGCCGGTGGCGTCGAAGTTCCCTTCGGCGCGGTCGCGTGCGGTGCGGGTGAGGTGGACGAGGTTGCCCGCGTTGGTCCCGGCGCGGACGTCGGCGAGGATCCGGCCGCCGATATGGGTTTGCTCGATCCAGGCCCAGGGGATGGAAGGCACGGAGCAGGTCGCGATGATCCGGTCGAACGGAGCGTGGTCGGGCAGTCCGGCGGATCCATCGCCGGTTACGAGTGTGGGGCGGTAGCCGAGCTGGGCGAGCCGGGCGCGGGCGGTGTCGACGAGGCCGGGTTCGATGTCGATGGAGTACACGTGTTTGTCGCCGAGGCGGTGGGTCAGCCAGGCGGCGTTGAGGCCGGTGCCGGTGCCGATCTCCAGCACGGTGTGACCGTCGTGGATGTCGAGGGCTTCCAGCATGCGGGTCATCAAGCCGGGTGTGGAGCTGGACGACAGGAACACCGGCCCGGCGTGCTCGTCCTGGTCGACGAGGGTCACCAGCGCGGTGTTGGTGTAGACGGTGTCGGCCCATTCCTGGCGTGTGCGCGGGTCGTCGGCGGAGAAGGTGATCATCCGGCCGTCGCGGTGACGGTAGAAGCGGGGGACGAACAGGTGCCGGGGTACGTTCTCGACCGCGGCCCGCCACTGTGGCGAGCTCAGCTTCCCCGCGGCGACGAGGCCGGCGGCGAGCGCTGTGCTGCGGTCCCGCCAGTCCGGGATGCTGCCCAGGCCGATGCCGGTGGTCGAGGTCGTCATGGCGTGCCTTTCGCGAGCAGGGTGGCCATCGCCTCGGTGATGGGGGCGCCGGTCGCGGCCTCGAGCCAGCCCATTTGCGGTCCGGTGTTCGCTTCCAGCATGACCCATTCACCGTCGGGGGTCACGACGAAGTCGAACGCGGCGTAGGCCAGACCGGTCTTCTCCATGTAGCGGGCGACGGCCTGCGCGAGGTCGGGTGACAGATCGAGGAGTTTGTAGCTGAGGTTGTCCGGGTCGCTGCGGTAGTCGACGTAGGCGGCTTCGCTGTGGGCATGGATGGCGATGGGGAACATGTCCTCGCCGATCACGGTCAGCCGGACCTCGAACGCCTTCGGGACGAACGGCTGCAGCGTGGCCGCGGTGCGGGTGACGCCGCCGAGGGTGGCGAGGTCGCTGCCGGTCAGGCGCCGGGTGCCCCCGGTGGTGGCCTGCCCGTCACGCCGGATTCCGGTGGGCCCCAGGGCTTTGGTGATCGTGTCACCGCGGGCGGTGCTGATGAAGCGGTCAGCGGCGTCAGGGTCGTTCGTGATGACGGTGTCCGCGACGGTGAGGCCGCACCCGGCGGCGACTTTCCATTGGTAGGGCTTGAACATGGCGTCCGCGCAGCGATTCGGGTGGTTGGCCCACAGCACGTAGAGTGCGGCCAGCACACCACCGAATCCCAGTTTCGCCTCACGGTGGCAGAAGTCCTGCACATCGGCGGGAAGTGCGCTGTCTACCTGGTAGGGGCTGGGGTTGCGGTTCCAGATCGACCTGATGTCTGCGAGGTCGACCTCGTGATGAGCGTTCCACAGCCGACCAGTCCAGGTGCCGTTCCGCAGACGCGCGTCGAGGCGAAGCTGTGCGGGAAACGCGGCCAGGTCGGTGCGGAAGACGGGGACGTGTCGCGCGGCGAGCGCGGCGATCACCGCGTCAGCTGTCGGGTCGAAGTCCCGGGCCAGCACCAGAACGGTCACTACTTGTTCTCTTCCCAGTCCCAGGTTTCGTTGTCGCCGCCGTCGCCGTCGGTGTGTGTCCCTTCGAGACTGGTTTACTCCCTGTCCATGTTGGGCGTCAGCGGCCGGCCCATGGTGTCGACCGCGACCTGCAGGACCGGGTCGTAGGAGTGGACGGGGAGCTCCCGCCGCGGCGCCGGGCGCAGGGCGCGGAGCGCCAGTGGCTGTTCTGCGCCGTCCGGCAGTGTCGTCGTGGTGGCACCGGATGACTCCGGAGACCTGGTGCTCCGGCGTATCTCAACGGTCGCCAGCGGTCCCGCCAACGAGGTGTCGTCGACGGGAATGGGCTCGGGGGCCATGCGTGGTCCTTCCTTTCGGTATCTACCGACGGTAGGCGCCCTACTTCTGTCCGTACAAGCCCGCGGTAAGTGGCGGATTCCGGACCGGTGGTCTTGGTCAGCGCGGGCGGGCCTGGTCAGCGCGTGGCGGTGCGGGATCGGGTTGCGGCCCATCTCCTCGCGGCGGCTTGCAGTTTCGTCGCGATGGCGACGGGGTCGTGCCACCAGTCACCCGGTGGTGCCTCGATGTAGGCGATCACCGGTTTGCGCCCGAGCAGCATCGGGATGTGGGGAACGGGTCGTCGATGACCCAGCACCGCTGGCGCGCGTTGGCGACCCGGCCTTTCTGGATCGCGATCCACTGATCGCCGGGGGTCCAGGTGAAGGTGTGGTCGTAGAGAAAGACCGCGGTCCGGACCTGGGCGTCATAGGGATGGGTCAGGTCGGGCGGAAGATCATCGGTGGGCTGCGTTCCTCCGGCTGCGTGTCCCTCCTGCGATACGACCGGGGACGCCGATGGGACGGCGGCACGGGTCATGGTCGGCACCTCCGTTCGCCTGCCCCGCAGGAGCCGCCTCTCGGAAGCCTCGCGGGGGAGGGCCGCTGCTCGCGCACGAACTCTGTCGTCGAGCCCGTTCCGGCCCGCGCCACGGCGGGGCCGCCGGGACCGGGGCGGACAACGGGACGAGCGCGTCGCCGGTGGCGGTTCCGCCTGGGGCGGATTCAGGGCGGCCAGGTCGATCGCGGTGCCCGGCTCGGTGCACGTGAATGACGAAGTCAGCACGTAGCGTCACCTCCCGTTTCCGAAAGGCGACGCTACTGATACTTTTTGTGAGGGTCTAGTACAAAAAGTGCGTTCACTCTATAGGGCTAGTTGCGAGGCGGGTCTTGAGCTCGGTGAAGGCCTCGTCGTCGTTCGCGGCCGTGGTCTCGCCGAGGTCGCTCAGAAGGGTCCGGACGGCCGGGTGGGTGCGGACCTGTTGCGGTGCCAGGTCATCCGCGGCGGTCAGCGCGGCGACGACTCCCGCGAGATTGCGGCGCTGGGCGTGCGCGCGGGCCAGGTCGATCAGCAGCCGGGCCCGCCGCTCCACCGACAGGCCGGAGACGTCGAGGGCTTCGCCGACGCGCAGCGCACGGCCGGAGTCGCCGAGGGCCAGCGCGATCGTCACCTCGTGCACGCCGACGTTCGCCGGTCCGAACTCGGTGCCGTGATCGTTGCGGTTCCGCCCGTTCCGCTCGGCCAGCTCGTGTGCCAGATCGAGCTGGGCGTAGGCGGTGTCGGCGTCGCCCAGGCGGCTCGCGATGACCGCCAATTGCAGCTTCAGCGCACCACGCAAGGACACGGCGACCGGGTCGGTGGTGCCGAACGCGGTCAGTGCCTCGTCGGCGTCCTCCGCGGTCGCCCAGGCGAGTTCCAGGGATCGCGCGGACTGGAAAGCGAGCGTCAGCCGGAACGCGCCCGCGGCGACCAGCATCGGATCGCCGGTGTGCTCGGCCGCGCTGATGGCCCGGTCGGCCGCCACCCACGCGGCGGCGGGTTCGTCCAGTTTGGACAGGACGGCGGCGGCCGTGTGATACGCCGAGGCCAGCGCGGTATACAGCGCCTTCTTCGGTTCGCCGTCGGTGGCGCGAACGGCCGTTTCCAGCTCGGGGAGCAGGTCCAGCAGCTGCTTCGCGAGGGTGTCGTAGGAGGAGCCGTGCACCAGCTCCCAGGCCTGCGCCGCCCGCTCAATGAGCGATGCCGGCTCGTGGCGGGCGTGTGGCTTCGGCTCGCTCGGGCGGCGCAGCCCGAAGCGCAGGCCGCTGCTGCGCAGGAGCGCCATCGCGAGCTCGCTGACGGCCAAGGGCTTGCCCGGTGAGGCTGCCGCGAACGCCGCCGCCGACATGAGGTCGGCGATGGGGATCCCCGCCACCTCGGAGATCTTCTCCAGCACGGACATGCGGTCGATCTTGCGGTCGCCGCGCTCGACCTGGCCCACCCAGGACCCGGATCGCCCGATCAGCTTGCCGAACGCCCCCTGCGACAGCCCGCGCTCGATGCGTTTGGCGCGGATCGCGCCACCGACCCGTCGTGCGGCCTCAGTCACCCGGGATCAGGCCCTTGCCGACGGTGGGGGTGAGGCGATCGACGTGATAGCTCTTCACGTACAGGGCGCGTTCGGCCAGGAACGCCTGGACGTGCGGCTGCTGTTCGTGGGCGTCGAAGGCCTCGGGGCTGGCGTAGTACTCGTTGAAGACCCGCGACAGCGGCGCGCCGTCGACCGTGTTCACGAGGTAGAGCAGCGTTCCCGGCTCTTCGCTCACGATGAGCGGCAGCGTCCTCGTGACCAGCGCGTCGAACCCCGCGGCTGCGGCCTCGTCTTTCAGTTCGAACCGCACCGACAACGCCATCATCGGCATGAGCCAGCCTCCTTCGACATCGGGTGATCGACGCGAGTCTACGGAGGGCGCACTTTTCGTGCGCCAGGTAGCACAAATAGTGCGCCTGGCCGGTGGAAGGTCAGGCGGCTGGCCTGCTCCAGAGCCATGCGGTCCGCAGCGCCGCGATCAGCGTTTCGTCGTCGGCGTCGGTGGGCTCGTCGGTGCCGACCGGCAGCCAGTCCTCGCGGACCGGATGCCCGCGTTCGTGGCGGGTGACCGCGATCCCCGGTAGCGCCCCGGCTTCTCGCTGTCCCCATGGGCAGGCCGGTGGGAGCCTTCCACAGGGACGGGGACACGAAGGTCGCCGAGGAACGAACCCGGCGCGGTGCGCTGAGTCCCCGTGTCGCGGGGACGGGGACACCTCCCCACGGCGTTACGCTGAGGAGGCACCCCGTGTGCATCCTCTACGCGGAGGACGCCCCCGGTTGGCCGCCGGAGGCACGCGCAGAGGATCACTTCCGCGTAGAAGGCAGGTCCGTCATGGACGAGCGTGCAGAGTTCCTTGCGGCGACGATCAAGAAGAAGCGCGGCAACGTGAGGATGAATCAACGGGATCTGGCCCTGCGCGCTGGCCTGAGCATCTCGACGATTCGGGCGCTGGAACAGGGCCGACGGCCAGGGTCGGTCGGCACGCTTCAAGCAGTCGCCCACGCGCTCGATATCACTATCGCTGACCTGCTGGGGAAGGCGAAGGCGCTTCCTGGGGATGGTCCGGACGCGGGCATCGTGGCGATTCGGCGGGTACTGACCTCCGTTGACGACCTCCTTGACGACGTTGTCGAAACCGATGAGCCGGTCAGCCTTCGGGCGACGTCGCGAGACTCCACCTATGCGTGGGGTGCGTACTGGGGTGGCCGGTATGAAGAGCTGTCCGCGCTGCTGGCACAGGCAATGATCCGCGCCCGCGCGGCCGAACACGCCAGCTCGCCCAAGGAGCGCGAGGCAGTAGCCGACAAGCTCGCCCAGCTGTATCAGGTCGCCAGCTGCACGCTGGTGCATCTCGGCCACCCGGTCACGGCATGGCTGGCCTGGGATCGGGCAAGGCAGGCCGCCAAGCGCGGCAGTGATCCACTTCGTGTTTCCGCGCTCCAGGGCAGTGCCTCATGGCTCCTGCTGACTGAAGGCCGGTACGAAGATTCGGTGGAGGTGGCGACCAAGACCGCCGAGAAAATCGAGATCGATGGAAAGTCTTCGCTTCCGCAGCTATCCGTGTACGGCAACCTGATGTTGTCCGCGGCCACCGCCACAGGACGAAACATCAAGCTGCGAACCCGAGCCGCAAAAGCAGACGACTTCCTCACCGAGGCCCGCGCCATCGCAGAGCGGACCGGTGAGCGCAACGACTACGAATCCGCCTTCGGGCGCAACCAGGTGATCATGCAAACCGCCGACGTTCAGGTGGTCACCGAGCAGTTTTCCAAGGTTCTGCGGACCGCACGAACAATGCCCCGCGACGCCGGCCTGCCGTTGGCCGCTCGCAGCCGTCACCTCACGGACGTCGCTCTCGCGCAGACCCGGCTCGGCATGGACGACCACGCGGCGAACACTGTCTTGTCGATCTCCACGGCCGCCCCGGACTGGATCAATCACCAGACCTTGTACAAGGCCGTCGTGGGCGAACTCGATGACCGCCTGGTGAAGACCCCGCTGCATGAGCTGGCGCAGAAGATCGGCGCAAACAGCGAAGCGCCGTAACTCTTTGTAGTGCATTAGTCCGAAAGAGTAGTGCTACAAGGCGTAGGACCCACTTCGGGCGAACCGTACTAACGTCGTCACCGTGACCGACGACGAGCGTTCTACCAGCACAAACGAGGCCCCAGAGGTCCCGGTGCGGCGATCGAGCGCGTCGAACGATCGGTCAGGTTCGTGGGCTCGCGTGGCACACCTGGCGACTCGCGACGAGTGCCGATTTCTGGGGGCAGTTCCCTGCCGCTGCTCGGTAGCCAGCGACGACGCGACGGCGGGGACGTGATGAGCGATAGCCAAGGAATGCGGGTCCGGATCGGGATTCGGAACCACCTCGACAGACGGCACGCCTATCTGGATCCGCAGCTGAGGCAACTGGAGCACCGAGAGATCGACAAGATCCGTCCTCTCTGCCACGCCGATCCCGCGAACGTCGGCCTCATGCACATGTGCGATATGGTCAACCGGTTTCCGTTGCAGCATCTCGGCGGCGAGTTCGTCGCCTGCCTCGGATGCCGAAACTGGCTCGAGACCCATCCGCACATCGTCGTCTGCCGCAACGACCTGATCGTCTGCGACGAGCACAACGTCGTCGTGGCGAACCGCGGCGGCCTGCCCCTCGAAGTCATCACGGTCGACGATTCGGACCGCGATGACCTGCCCAGCCCTCGACGCCCTCAGAGGCGAATAGGAGGTCGGCACTTGCTGCCCATCCCCTGATCAGCCCCCGGCTCACGCATTGGCGAACTTGACGGCACGCCAGCGTTCCCCTCTCCCCAAAGAGTGATCGGGCGTGAGGCGGAGGCACCGAACCCCGCTCCTCCCCTGAGTGAACTTCATCGTTCTCCTACCTCAGGGTTGCAGGAGCTGGGCACGGTGCACGGGCCGCCTTGAAGAAGCGGCCGCGGACACCAGGCGCTCCTGGGATACCTGTGTAGGACCTTCTCGGGAGCGCCCCTTTTACCCCTCTTTCCACCTCAGGTTCTGGCCGCTCAACGCCCAGTCCTTTCCTGAGGACCGGGGAGATGGGCACGGTGCACGGACGGTCGTGAGCCCATCGCGTGCACCACCACCCGATCCAGGCGCTTCCGGGAAGCTTCCTCGCACGGGTTGCCCCCAGGAGCGCCCCCAAACAGCCTCCTGCAGGAGGTGGACCCGTTCTCTCCAGCCTCCGGGAACTTCACGGACACCGGAAGTCGTGGAAAACGGTTCGGTGCGCAGAACTCGGCTCCGTAGCCGGGTTCGTGTGCACCAAACCGACTGGCGTCGACCCGGCCGGTGGGCACTCTCGATACTCGCGCATCGGGAGTGCTCAACCACAACTTCAAACGCTCCTGCGAGTACCAGGTTCGGCCCGACGTCCTCACTTCCCCTGCGGGGCCAGGCCGGAAATGGGTCAACGCCGCAGGACGAAGGCACCGTCACGCTGCTGGGCCCCCTCTCGTGCCGTGACGGCAGTCCTTCCCGCTGGTGCAGGACCAGCAGTAGCGCCCTCGGACATCAGCACCTGGGTCCGGGGGCGTTCTACTGCTCCCGCTCCTTCACCGCGGCCGAACCACCTCCCAGAGCCACCGGCGCGGCACCGGCCTCACCGGTGATCACTCGGTACGAGCGTGGCGCCGCCGGACTTCTCGGAGTCCACCGCCGTCGTGCCGATTCCGTCGTTGACCTCGTCGGAGGCCTTCGACTCCGGGCGTGCTGTTCGAGGCAGCGGTGGCCGAACGGCTGATCGACCACGCACGGCAGGTCTACGCCGGGGCCCGCCGGGTCGAGAGCGACCAGGCTCTGCGAGATCTGGCGATCGTGCGAGGCTAACCGCTTGAGACGACGCCCAGCAGAGTGTGGGTGAAGGGAGGTGCCGGTCGTGAACGCGATCATCAACCGTGGCGGTGAGCACGATGTGCTGGCCGCGGCCCGCGAGGACCACGACTCGGTCGTCGCCCTGACCCGTGAGCTGGTCGCCATCCCCAGCCGCGGCGGGATCGACCCCTATGAACCGGTACTCACCCGGCTGGGCAGCTGGCTGGACCGGCACGACCTGGCCGCCACCGTGCTCAAGGACCAGACCGGCGCCACCGTCGGCCTGACCTGCGAGATCCATGGGGCTCGTCCCGGTCCGCGGTGGGTGCTCGACGCCTGCCTGGACACCGCTCCCTTCGGCGACGAGGCCGCCTGGACCCACCCGCCGACCTCCGCGGCCATCAGCGACGGCTGGCTCTACGGGCGCGGCAGCGCCGATTCCAAGTCCGGTGCCGCGATCTTCTGCCACATCGCCGCCCGGCTAGCCTCCGACGCCGATCGTCTCCACGGCTGCCTGGTCCTGCTGGTCGACGTTGACGAGCACACCGGCGGCTTCGGTGGCGCGAAACGATTCTTCGAGGGTCCCGACGCGCCCGACGACGTGGCCGGCGTGATGATCGGCTACCCCGGCATGGACAAACTCGTCGTCGGCGGACGTGGCGTGCACCGCGTCAAGCTGCATGTGCACGGCGTGGCCTCGCACTCCGGCGGCAGCAAGACCAGCCCGAGCGCCATCGAGAAGGCCGCCAATCTGATCCGGGTGCTGTCCGCCGCCGAGCTCTCCGACAGTGCCAGCGCCGAATTCCCGATGGCGGGCAAGGTCACCGTGACCGCGATCGAGGGCGGCCAGGGCTACTCGGTCACCCCGGACCTGTGCACCCTCAACGTCGATGTCCGCACGACCCGGACCTTCGACGACGAGGACGCCGCCCGCCTGCTCAAGCACCTCGTCGCCCAGGTCGACGACGCCTGGCCCGGAACCCAGCCCACCCTCATCCAGGTCGACACCCGCTGGCCCGCCTTCGCCCTCGCCGAGGGCTCCCGTCTGCGCACCGCCATCCTCGACGCCGCCAGGACGGTCGGCGTCGAGGTCGAGCCCAAGGTCGCCGGGCCGTCCAACATCGGCAACTACCTCGCCGGGTTGAACATCCCGGCCACCGCGGGCTTCGGCGCCGACTACGTCGGCCTGCACGGCACCGACGAACGCATCCGCATCGACACCATCCCCACCGTCCAAGCCATCTACCACGCCGCCGTACTCGCCCTCATGGGTGCCTAGCGCCGGCCCCGGACGCGTCGCGTCACTGCGTGATTATGTCCGTGGGTTTTGACCGCACGTGTTCGTGGATTCTGGCCGCACATCTTGATCAGCTGTCATAAGCAATGTCGCCGAGTTTCGACCGCGCTATGGCATTGCTTGTGATCAAGCCTGGCCGCTGCTTGACGCGTCTTCAGGCCATTCGTCCTCCGCTTCGCGCCGGGGGCTCTACCTGGCGTCGTCCTCGTTGCGGCTCCACCACGTTGCCAGTCGTGAAGCGATCGACAGCAGCGCGGAAGTGGAACGGGTTATCGCGCTGGCAGCTGGCGAACGCCGCCTACCCCGAACGACCGGTAAGCGGCATGAGAGTACGTACCCCCTCCTGTCCACCCACGGCGGTCCGGATGTCACGGTGTGAGGTTCAGCAGGAGGGCGATGGTGCCGAATGTCTGCAGGAGAAAGGTCAGGCCGGCGTGCATCCCGATCGACACCCGCAGATCCTTCTTCCGCCAGGCGAACCAGGGCCCGGGGAGAAAGAAGATGATCCTGGACAGGAACACCCAGGGCGACCACAGGTGGTACAGCGAGAACAGCACCGTGCTGACAACCGGCGCCCATCGGCCCAGCCGGGACAGGCGGCCCATCAGGAATCCACGGAAGTACAGCTCCTCGATGACCGGAAAGGCCAGCCCGGTCAGGGGAATGCAGACCGCCAACGCGATGACCATGACCGAGTGCGGGTATCCGGAGAGGACGTCGGTGACGCCACCGCCCGCGCCTTCGAACGGAACCCACCGGAATAGCCGCTCGTAGAAGAAGTTGTCCATGGGCGTCAACGCGAATGACACCATAAGGAACCACACGATCAGGGGGATGACGATGGCGACGAGTTTCCCGCGGGATAGTGGCTTGTCCAGGTAGTGCACCACTCCACGTAGCGTGAACCGGCCGTTGCGCCGGCGGCCCAGCCACAGCAGCAGGCCGAGCTCGAACGGCAGGAGGGCCAGGAGCATGGCGATCGCCCAGCCCAGGAACGGCGGATAGCCGATGGACTCGGCCAGAGGTGCGCCGATGAGCAGGTAAACGGCGACGATCAGGACGCCGGGGGCGAGGTGCAGCGTGATGGACAGCGGCAAGGAGTGCCTGTCGGCCAGCAACCGCTCGGCGATTCGGCTCGGTCGAGCCTCTTCTGTGGCGGACATAGGCTTCCGCGTGTTCTCGTTCTCCATGCCGGGGATGGTCGTCCGGTCCGATGACATGGCGCTGACACGGCACTGACACGGTTCACAGACGTACCGAGAGCGCCGCCAGGCCGAGACGCTGCGAACACTCAACTCGGCATGAGCGCACGATGCCACCGGACGTCATCGGCCGGAAACAGAGCGGAGAACCCCATGACCATCTGGCACCATGGGCCCATGGATGTGGCACGGCCCGAACGGCGTGAGGATGTACTCTCCGCGCTAAGAGTGCTCGCGGCGGAGCCTCTCGTTCTGGATGGTGCGGGCGGCGACGCGCGATGGCCAGGCCTCACCGACGCTGTCCACTGGTTGGTGGACGACACTCCGTGGGACTTGGTGGATCCGATCACTTCGATCGGGACGATCCTCCGCGATGACCACGAGGCCAACGCAGTTCGAGAGGTGGTGGCCGCGATCATTTCCGTGTCGGCACGCCAAGGCTCCATGAGTTCGGACGCGGCTTGGTTCGGTGACAGTGGCTGGCGCGAGGTTCGGCGGACCGCCGCAGACGCACTCACCTGTCTGGCACGGTGAGCACGCCCCTGCCTCATCCCACCGACAAGTCAGGATCATGCGCAGGAGCATTCGCTCATCGGCACGAGAGGACGTCTGCGTGTGGGTGTCCGGACGATCTGGCTCAGTGCTGCTGGCGGTCGCCCGAAGTAGCCGGTGAAGTTTCGCTAGATCGTCCAGGGGGTAGTCCAGCGACACGAAACGTCAGTCTGGGGAGTGGTGCTCGTGTATCGGATCAAGCCGTCCAAGCCCGCCGCCGTGTTCGGCGCGGTTGTCGGCGTCGCGGTGATCATCTTCGTCCTGGTGCGGTTCCCGCTGCGCGAGCCGTTCATCTGGCTCTGGCTGGCCGTCGCGGTGGGTGTCGTGGGCTTCAGCCTATGGGCGGCGTTCGCCAAGCGCGGCGCCGAGAAAGTGGTTGTCGAGGATCGCCCGCAGTCGGATTCCTGAGTGGTGCGTCCGAATTCGGTCAGTCCGTCCACTGCCCGTCGGATCGTCGGCAAGTGCTTGCGTCGCGGCCCCGAGGTCACCGGCCCGAGCAAGCGATAGGCACGTCATGCAGGGTGACAGCCCGTTCAAGCCGGGCCGGGTCCGGGGAGCTCACGCCCCGACGCAAGGTGCCGGGGCTCCCGCGTCAACGTGCGCTCATCGGCATGAGGGCGCACTCGGCAGGGCGCGTGCCGTACGGAACGATGATCCAATGCTGGTTCAGGTGGAGCGGTTCTCCCGGAATCCCGGCGATGCCGCGTTGGTCACCGTGAGGACCCCGGTCGGGACCGTGGCGGCGTCTTGGGGCGGAAACCTGGAGTCCGCAGTCGCCCGGCTCTAGTGTCCGTCAGGGACGTCAGGTCGGAGTGGCGTCGGGAGATTCAGGCCCGGCGTTGGTATCCGGTGTCGTGTTTCCTGTTGTGGTCGGGTCCGGTCCGGCGGCCAGGTCCCAGGTGTCGTGGCCGGGTGACTGGCCGTCGTGGAGGAACTTCAGTGCCGCCAAGGGATCGCGGAGCAGTTCGCTGTGTTTCTCCAGTACGGCGGCCTGCATCTCGCTGACGGTGAAGACGACGAGATCGCCCGCTCTTTTGATCATGACGATGGAACCCAGGCGGACGACGGCGTTCTCCTGCTCTCTCACGACCGCGTGCAGCGCCGCGGCGGCTTCGGCTTTCGCTTTGTCGATCTCGGCCTGGCGCTTGCCGAGCCCTTCGAGTTCCAGCGCGCGTTCCAGTTTCGCCAGCCGGTCCCTCACCGGTTCGGAGTCGGCGACTTCACGACCACGAGCCCAGAAACGCTGCCACCAGGAACCTTGGACGGAGGGCTCCTCGACAGCGACCTCCAGCCCGAACTCGCAAGACCCGTACGACGGCGCCCTTCAACGCCAGGCCATCGTCGGCGGAGGTGTAGACCGAGACCGGTGTCCATAGCCCGGCGGTGATCATCGCCTGGGCGAATGCCCCGAAAGCAGTGGGCGGCCGGGTCGCCGGGCCAGCTCCTTCAGGTGACCGGGGGCCTTGACGAGTCGGTGAGCACCTGCGAAGCTCGGGTGACAGATGGATTGGAAATGTCACATCGGGGAGGGCGGGTTCCGGGATCTGCGAACCTGGCGGGCGGCATGCCCTACTGAAGGTCGGTGTGTGGCGGGTCGGGGAATTCTATTGATCTCGATAGTTTCTGGCACGGGGTGATCCGGCGGCGCGAGTTCGTGCTGGCGCCGGCATGCATTGCCGTCCCATGTATTGGCGTAGAAAATTGTGTCCATTGTGGTCGGTGAGTTCGCGGTGTTGTGCAGCTGTTCTGACGGGGAAGGGGAGAGGTATGTCTTTTTCGGTGTATGTGAAGAGGGCCGCGGTGGTCCTGGTCTGCACGCTGGGGGCGTCAACGGGGGTTCTCGCAGGTACGGCGTCAGCGGACGTGGAGGTCGCGTGCAACCCGTACTACTGCAACTCGACCGACGGCAAGAACGGGAAGATTAACAGGGTCGACGCTTTGCGCGGCGACCTCATTCTCGGTACCACCGGGTTCTTCGAGGTGTTCCTGCCCGACGGCAGCAAGCGCACCGGCCCCACGAATACGGAACGGAACCACCTGTTCTACATCAACAAGACGTTCAACTCCGGCCTGATCTGCCTGCGCTATTTCGAGCGGATCAAGCCGGGGGTGTTCCAGGAGCAGGGCAAGGCGGCGTGCACCAGCATCCCGATCGACTGACCCGCGGCCCACAAGGGTCGCGCCATCACGTGATGCGATCGTGCGGCCCCTCGGGACGGCCTTGACCCATTTCGTCTTCGCCGGATGGCGACGCTATCCGGCCACGCGAAGGAGAATCCGTGCGCACGATGATGCGCGCCGCGCTGATCGCACTCAGCGCAGCCACACTCACACTCGGCCCGCCCGCGGCCGCGTCGGCCCAGCCTGGCTCCGTGACCGTCCCGTCCACCACCGCCGCCTACACGGTCAGTCCCGGTTCGTCGGTGAACGTCAACGCCCGCGTCGTGGTGCTGCCAGGTATGACGGTCTCGTTGTCGATCACCCTGGGCAACTACAGCGCGACCCCGTCCCAGGCCAGGGTCCGGTTCCGCGCCAAGTGCATCACGAAGGACATCGACTTCCTGACGGTCTGGTCTGATCCGCAGATCGTCACGGTCCCAGGCGACCCGGCGAACCCGCCGAAGGGCGGGAAAGACCTCAAAACCGTCACCGTGAGCATCACGCTGCCCGCGACGTGCGCTCCGCAGCCCGACCAGGGGTCGATCACCCACGACGGTGATTTCGCCGCGGAAATGGGGCCGGCGGTCGGTCCGGCGACCGGGCTGAAACAGTCCCTGTACTGGATCGGCAAGCCGTTCACCAAGACCAACTATAAAGACAACCTCATCTTGCAGACGCACGGCCAGCCCGCCGAGTCGGCCGCGCACCACACACTGCCTCAGAAGTTCGAGGCGAAGTTCAATAAAGCCGGCATCCCGACGATTCACGACCCGATCTACCTGCGCTGGTGGTGCTCACGCCCAGGGGTTCCGGGAAACCACCCCAGCAAAGCGGCCGAGTACAACGCACTATGGGACACGTTCTTCACACAGAAGCCGAACCCGACCGCCGCCGAGGTCCTTGCCTATCGCACATCGATCCAAGGCAGGTACACCTACACATGCCCACCGAAGACGACCACAGGTTCATTCTCGGGGCCCGCTCCACAGATGATGATGTCTGGGTCCTGATCGAGCATGACGGTCAGGCCCCGCCGGTGCCGTGGCGGCTGCCGGACGGGTCCGACGTGTTCCAGCTGATCGACGACGGCCGCACCGAACGGCTAAGTTTCGTTCCCCGGTTCGTGCACACGAACCGGGGAACCCGGCTGGGTGACCTCATCTGGACCACCGGTGACACCAAGGTCGCCTCCCGCCGGTTCGTGAACGTCCTGGCCTCGATCGGGGCCACAGGCTACCGCACTTTCCCCGTCAACGTCGTCGACCACGACGGGTCGCCGCTGGGCGATTTCGTCGGATTCGCGATCGAAGACGACGACCCCGGCAAAGACCTGCACTTCGCCAACGGCGTCCAGTTCTGGAACTTCGCCGCCACCGGCCGGGTCGTCGAGGCCCTCACCCACGCCGGCGTCACCGAACTGTCCATCACACCTGCGTAAGGAGAGCACTCCCTGGTGGCCCGGTCGACCTCCAGCGGCGGTCCGCGATGACCATTTGCCCCGGAGTTCAGCTCAAGGAGCTCTGATTCCCTCGTTTCGTAGTTCCGGCTCCGGTGTTCGGAGAGAGCGGTTCAACGAGGCCGATGGGGTCTCGTTGAGCCGCCAATCCGTCGAGGCAGCGCCAAGAGACCTACCGCATTCGCAGGCAGCTGGCCACGGCGCTTCTGATGGTCAGGCGCAACCGGGGCGCTGTAGGCCGGGTCCGCGGTAACCCATACGGTCGCGCCGCTCCCAATCATGGTCCGGTAGCGGTTGGATCCTTCGATGGCAGTCCAGACGAAGCGGTGAGACCACGACCAGGTTCCCGCCCAGGAACCGCCCGACGGCGCGTTCCACAGCGTCATCGAGGCTGCGACAGCCCCTGTGGCTCGCGCTGGGGCGGCGCCTTCGCGTTTGAGGGGTGCCGACCCAGCAGCCGGGTGCTATGAGGTGGTGAGGATGGGAGCGGTGGCTCCGCGGTTCCAGGTGATGGTGCCGTGCTGGAAGCGTTGGGTCCAGCCGGTGGGGGTGGTTTGTTCGTCGGTGGTGGGGAAGCCGAAGCGTCCTTGTTCCCAGCCGTGCTGTCGCCAGGTTTGCCGGATGGAGCCTTGCACGGTGTGGACCTGCCGGGTTTGGTCGCTGTAGTAGATGGAGGCGTTGGTGGGTCCATTGAGGTCGAGGTGATTGGCTTCGGTGGGCTGGCCGAAGTGCACGTAGCTTCCGGCGCCGTTGGGGCCGGTGGCGTTGGGGGTGGGGGTGAGGCCGATGAGGGGCTGGCCCTGCCAGGTGCGGCCGAGTGTGACCCATTTTTCCCAGATGGGCCCGTACAAGGCGTTTGCGCGGAAGGGGTTTTCACTGGACGGGTAGCTGTCGGGGTTCCAGTAGATGGAGCCACCGTTGCCGCCGCCAGCGCTGGGGTTGCCGGTGAAGTCGGCGTACCAGCCGCCACCGGGGGCGGTGTCCTGGCTGGTGGCGGGGTAGCCCAGCGGGCCGGCGGGGCCGCCGGTTTCGAGGTAACGGGAGAGAACGCTGCTGTAGATCGCGCGGGCGCCGATGGCGGCGGTGTAGTAGATCGCGCCGCCGTCGTAATACTGCTCCCACCCTACGTTCTCGGGGGCTTCCGCGGCGGACGGGTTGGCGCGGTGGATGTGCCCGAAGGCTTCGCCGAGGAAGAAGTCGGCTGCCTCGTCGGCGGCGAGCCGCTGCCGTTCGGCGGTGACCGCGGCGTAGCCCCGTGCGGTGGCGGCGCTGATCAGCCGCAGGGCTGACGCGGCCGTCTGTTCTTTGCCGGCCCCGACCGCGGTCCAGCCGCCGAGGTCGATGTCGACGGCACCTGCGGTACCCGAGCCGTCGATGAGGGTGACGGTGATGGGGTGGGCGTTGTCCCCGGCGAGGAGGTATGCGCCGGGGACGTCGATGGCGTATTCGCCGAAGTCGTCCGGGATCTTGAAGCACACCGGCCGCCCATCGCCTGCCGAGGACTTCACTCGCACCACGTCGGTGCGCCCGGCGCAGCTTACCGGCTCCAGCGGTGTCGGGTCCGCGACGGCCACCGCCGGCACGCTCAACCCCATCAGGACACACACGGCGACCACGCCGATTCGAGACACGCGCAACACCATTTCCCCTCAGTAATGCAGTCATTTGTGCCAACGTCACTGAAACCGTGTACAACGGCCCACGAAACCTGGCCATACCTGCGCGCCATCTTGAGGCGCCATCGATCCATCGAAAGCAGATGGATATCTGTTACATCCTTCGCTCGATTGACGGCATTGCGGTCTTGGGCAAGGAGTTAGCCCTTGGCAGGCAGCTGTTTCGGGCGCCTAAGCGTGAGGTTGATTACAGGCCTGGACTGTTAATCATCGCGACGCGTACGCTCCGTCCGCCGGGACTGGGTGGCCGGAATTACTTCGACAATGGTGTGCTCTTGAAATCCGCGCGCGGTGCGTATTCTGCCGCGCGCAGATAACGGTGTGCCTGTTTCTGAGGGGTTGATGGGGAAATGCGGACATCATGGACGGCTCGTGCCGGGCGCAGACGCGCGGCCGCGCGCCTGCTGGCGGGCACGCTGGCGCTTGCGCTCACGGCGGGCTTGGTAGGTGCCTCTCCGGCATCCGCCGATCCCACAGTCCCGGACGGGGCCGCCGCAACAGACCGGGAGCGGGTGCTCGCGGCGTGGAAGGACGGTGGGCCCGCGGTACAGATCGCGGCGGGTGCGGCGCTGACCGGCACCGAGGCGCAGCTGAAGGCATTCCTGGACGCCGGGCAGGCCACCGCTGAGCTGGAGGACGTGCGGGCCCAGGTGGAGCAGTTGGCCTCCGGTGGCGGCCCGGTGGTTCGGGAGCGGGCGAAGGCGGCGTTGGCGGGGTCGCAGCAGGTCGTCCAGACGTATCTGGTGTCCGGCTGGATCGATGCGCATCTGCAGGATCTGCGCAAGCAGGTGGACGAGGTCCGTGCCGCGGCGGCGGAGGGTTCCGAGGTCCGGGCTCGCGCCCAGCGGGCCCTTGACGCGGGCACCGTGGAGGCGCTGCGGCAGTTCGTGGACAGCGGGCGGGCCGGCGCCGAGATCGTGGACATGGAGATCAAGATCGCCCGGCTGCTGGATGTCGCGCCGAAGGGGTCCGCTGTCTACCAGGCCATCCAGGTCGCGTTGGACGGGACTCCGGAGGAGGAACGGGAGTTCCTGGACTTCGGGTACTCGCTGGCCGTCGCACGGGACAACGAGCTGCTCTCGGTGCAGACCTTGGCCGAGCAGGCCGAGCAAGCTCGGCAGCGAGCCGCTGAGGAAACGCAGACCGCGAAGGACGCCTCGGCCCGCGCGATCAGTCTCGCCGACTCCGCGGCATGGCTCGCGGACCGGGCCGGAGACGCCGCAGGGGCGACAGAAGAGATGGCCGGATTGGCCGGCGGCCAGGCCGCCCGCGCCGCTGACCTGGCGGGCCGGGCCGCGCAGGCCAGCCAGCAGGCCGTGGCGTCCTCTCGCGCCGCCGCGGCAGCGGCTCGCACCGCCATGTCGGCGGCCTCGAAGGCCGCGGCGGCGGCAACGGTCGCGTCGCGTGCGGCCGGCAAGGCCGCCCGTGCCGCGTCGGCGGCGTCGGGGGACGCGCGCAAGGCAGCCGACGCCAGGATCGCGGCCCAGGCAGCCCGCGACGCCGCATCCGGCGCCCGTGTCGCCGCGGACGCCGGACGGGCCGCGGGGGCGGCGGCGGTGCAGGCGGGCCTCGCCGCGTCCGCCGCTGCGGGTGCCGGTGAGAAAGCCGCCGCTGCCGCTGCTTTGGCAGCCAAGGCTGCGCGCGCGGCAGGCACGGCCAGTGCGCACTATCGTCAGGCGACACGCGCCGCCGCACGGGCGCAAGCTGAAGCGGCCCATTCCCGGGCCGCGGCGAACACCGCGACGAACTTCGCCGCGCAGGCCAACCACGCCGCCCAAGAGGCCGCGGACAGCGCCGGCTATGCCGCCACCAACGCCGAGGTAGCCGCGCGGTTGGCGGAGACCGCGGCCGACATGGCAGGGCGCTCCGCGACCGCTGCCCAGGACACCGTCACAGCCGCGAAGGCCGCTACCACCGCGGCTGATGCCGCACGTGCGGCGGCGGACAAGGCCCAGGCGATCACCGACAACGCCCGGAAGGCCGAGACCGAGCTGCTGGCCGCCGAGCACGAGCACAAACTCGCTCTCGCCCGCGCTGCGGCCGACCTGCCCGACCCTGATCACCCCGACGAGCCCGTCAACGACCAGCCCACCACAGGGCCCGAAACCAGCCGCTGGGACTCGATCACCCAGGAACGGCTCGCGGCAGCGCGCGATCCGCGCAACGCACCGGCGACGCGGGCCGGGTTGGCACGACAGGTGGCGCTGCGGCTGGCCGGTAATCCCACTACGGGCCCGTGGACCCAAACGGTCGCCGAGACCGCCTTGGTCGGCGACGATGCCGCCGCCGAAGGGTTCGCGCGTGCCGGGCTCGACGCCGCGGCCGAAGCCGACGACCGGGACAGGATCGCCGCCCTGGCAGCTCCGGCGACGGTCGTGCCCGACTCCGGCGATCCCGCGAAACTCCGAGCAGCGGCCGCGACCGCGGCAGCCGGCACGATTGATCAGCTCCGCGGCTTCCTCGCCAACCCCACGTACCCCGGCCGCGACGCCGACGACCAGGCCGCGGTGCGGACGGTTCTGGACACCGCCCGCACCGCCGGGCAACAGACCCTTATCGATGCCGCGACCACAGCGCTGGCCGGGCCCCCAGCCGATGTGCGGGCCCTGTTGACCCGCACGCAGGCCTACCGGCAGCAGCGCGACGACGTCCTGACCGTCGCACGCGTCCAGACCGAGGCACGCGGGAACACACAGCAGAACCTGGCCAACGCCGCTGAGGAAGCCCTCGCCGGGCCCGCCGCAGGGATCCGGGACTTCCTCGACCGCGCCCAGTACCTCGCCCTCGCCAAAGACCAGGTCGCTGCCGCCCACGTCGCCAGCGTCGAGCACTCGCTCACCCTCGCCAGAGAGGCTGCCGCTCTCGCCGCCCGCGAAGCAGCCGACGCCTGGGACGCCGTCGCCCCGGCGCTGGCCGCGGCGAACAAGGCCGCAGAGCAGGCCGCACGGGCCCGCGGCTATGCCAACCAGGCCGCCGGCTACAGCGCCCAGGCCCATGCCGCGGCCCAACGTGCCGCCGACTCCGCTGCCCAGGCCGCGGCCTCATCACAGAAAGCCCGCGCCGCCGCCGATCAAGCCGGCCACTCGCAGAACACCGCCACGTCCGCGGTCTGGCGTGCCTATCGATTCGCCGTCACGGCCTACGTCTCGGCGCGACAGGCCGCCGGCTCCGCGGCCCGCGCCGCCGCCGCGGCGGCCGACGCAGCCAGCGACGCCGCGGCAGCCCGCGACGCCGCTGACACCGCCTACCGCACCTATCTCGCCAAACTCGCCGCCGAGACCCGTCTCAACCGGGCCAATCCCGACGAGCACAACACCGCCGAGAGTGGCGCCAGTACCGCGGACGACCTCACCCAGCCCGCTCTCGGACGTGACCTGTCCGACGAACGGTACGAAGCACTCCGCGGACTCGGCTACACCGGCTCCCGCCACTTCACCTGGCAAGAAGCACTCGACTTCGCCGCCCGCGGCCCCTGGCCTCAGGCCGAGGTCTGCTTCGCCCTCGGCGGCACCGCCGATCAATGCCGCCCCGACGGTCCTCTCGGCGGCTTCGCCGGCTTCATCTACGACGTCTTCCTTTCCGACATCAAGGCCTGTGCGCTCCTCGAAGCGAAAGCCTGCACCGCCATGGCCGCCGGAGCGGCCGGACGCGGCGCCAAAATCATCCGCGAAGCAGGAAAGATCGGTGAAGGAGCCGCCCGCGTCGTCCTCCCCAAAATCGGCGAGAAGCCGCGCAAGGTCGTGAACAGTAACGTGAAACACCTCCGCGATGATGAGCGTTGGAAACGTGGTGGGTTCGCGGACGAGAAGTCGGCGCGGGAAGCAGTGCAGGGGCTGGGGAAATCCATTGAACGCGATGGGTTCCCCAAGGGAACCATTCCCGACACGGCTCGTGTCGACCGGCTGCTGGTACCGCTGAACGACAAGGTTTACGCTACCTACCAGATCGCCCCTAACGGCAACGCTGTCTTCAAGACCATCCTGGTGAAGAGAGGGTAAGTGACTACAGGGCAAAACGACTCGCCGGTAGCCGCGTTCTGGCGGTTCGACACCGAGGACGAACGCCGCATCGTCCGCGATGTGCTGTATCGCCGGTTTCCTCGCTTGACCGGCCTTCTCGCCGACAGCTTTACAGCGGTGTCCACCTGCGACATCGCCCACCCTGGGAACCCGGACGGTGACAATGATGTGATCGTGGAGATTCTCGTTCTCCTGGCAGACGTCAACGGGAACCTCGATCGAGTATCCACCGAACAACTGCAGGACATCCTCGGCGAAGGTATGACCCGCAGCCTTGGCCACGTACCCGAACCCCACCTCGTGCAGAAAACAACCCAGCTGGTCGACGCCAAATCGAAGGCCATCGATTGGGGAGCCCTCACCTGGGCGGCGACCGATTTCGACGGCAGCGAACTTCCGGAAGATATACGGCCGCTCAGCCCTCCCTTTTGGGCATTGCTGAATACTGTTGAGCAACATGCGGCAGTCAAAGCGGTTGTCAGCCGATCGTTCCAGCAGACCGCCGCAGTATTACTGGAATGCCTGGAACAGGCGGACCCCCTCGATATCGTGTACGCCGACCAGACTCCGGAATACCCGGACGTCGTGTGCGAAACACTCGTCCTGCTCTCCGACGTATACGCAGATCTCAGCCGCGTCACCCCAGAACGACTAGAGCACGTCCTGTACGAAGCACTCGCACGATGCTTTGGCGAATCACCGGAGGAACAGCGAGTTCCTCACGCGGTCAACCTTGTCGTCGAGCGTGCAGCACTCCGTACTGGCTGATCAGCGCAGCACAAGGTCTGCTGGGCGACGCCGTTGCCGAAGGCAGTGGTGGTCTTCAAGGCGAGAGGGAAGTTCGGGTCTTCCGCGGGGAACAGGCGCTTGCCGGTCCCGACCACGGCCTAGGTGCAATCACCAGCTTCAGTTCGTCGACGAGGCCTTCAGGCAGCCACCAGCGGACGGGTGGTGCCGCTGCCGTTCGTCATGATGTCGCCGCCGGGTTGCGCCTTGAGTTCGCGGATGGCCGATCAGAGGTCGTCGGGCAGCAGAGTCGAGTTGCCGTCGTCGACGCCGAAGTGCCGCAGCCGATGCAGACCGACACCTCGAGCTTCCCGGCGGGGACGAAGCCCCGCTAGTGGTGTATTCGCTGCGGACCGGCCGATCATCGGTTCGATCTGAATCATGGCGCCTGGGACAGGTCTACGACCAGATCAGTGAGCCGTCGTCGCCGATCACGGGGGAACCTGGCCGTGGTGGGGTCTCGGGTGCGGGGTGGTAGCGGTCGAGGCGCTGGGCGGTATCGGTGAGCATCGCGGTGATATTGACCCAGGGGATGCTGTGGGCGCCTGCTTGAGCCATCCAGTTCATGATCCGGCCGTGGTTGGCGCCGGTACGGAGGTCGACGGCGAGGACGGCGCCGTCGAGTCCGCGGCAGATGGGGATGAGCGCGGAGCAGTAGCCGAAGGTGGCGTCGCCGGCGGCACGCTGGTGGTGCCCGCCGGGGCGGCAGCAGTCGTCGTCGGGATACCGGCTCAGGCGGGCCCATTCGTCTCGGACCCGTGCCACCGTAAGTGGCATGTATCCGCCGGGGACGGCGAAGGCGGTGCGGTAGTCGTGTTCGTCGTCTACACCGTCCATCAGTCCCCACCACCACAGCAGGTCACGTGGCAGCTGCATCCCTAGCGCGTTCCGGGTCGCCTTGATCTGTTCGGCGGGCGCAGGCGGCCGGATGGTGGCGGCGGTGACCGGCGTGTGGATGCGCAGCCAGGCCATGATCTGCTGCCAGACCGCGTCGATACTGCTGTCCACTGTCCACACGCTCCCTGTGATCGTCCAATGGCATGGTGGTTCGCCGGGAGATGTCGTTCCGGCGAACCACCACGGTTGTCAGTGCCGTAGTTGGTTAGGGGTTGATCGGGATGTAGAACCGTTCCTGATCGTGGGGGTCAAGTTTCTGGTCTCTGCCCAGATCGAGGATGCGGTCGTTTTCCTGCCAGCCGAACAGCCGCCGTCCGGCTTCCTGGTTCTGGTCGCTGTTGACCCACCGTACCGTGTAGTCCAGCGCGTACTGGGCGCCGTCGTATTCGTTGCGCGCAGAGCCTTCATAGCTGGATGCGAAAGCGTATTCGTCGCAGTCGAAGGGGCCGCCTTCCGGTGGTTTTGGCGGCATCTTCACGGTTTTGCAGAAGTTCGTCGACACGGTGCGGTTGCGCTCGGCGCGGGCCCGGGAGTCCTCGCTGCGGGCGGACGTCAGCCGGTGCAGCGAGTCTCCGGGAGCCGACGACCCGCCCAGCAGACGCTTGCCCTGCTTCGTCGGCACGGTCGCGTCGGGGTTGGCGCGTGCCTCGTCGATGTGCACGGCGTGCCCTGCCACCCCCGCGTCGCTCTTGCGGTAAGCCATACCCGGCACGGCGCGGTCGAAAATGCTTCCCTGCTTGTCCCGCAGGTAAAACGCGCTGTCGAACCGCAGCCCGCCCTCGGGGCTGACCGACTTCAGGTCGACGTCGCGTTTCGGGGTGAACTCGTACTCGAACTTGAACACCCCCTGGGCCAGTTGCTCCCCGAACTCCGCGCCCGGCTGGTAGCCGTCAGAGAGCAGATCGAAGTAGGAGTTCGGATCCAGGCGCCACTGCGGGATGGTCGCCTTACGAGTTTCGAACTTGCCTGGGTGGCATGCCCGGTCGTTGGGGATCCCGAACCCGACCCGGTACTCGCCCGCGCATCTGACGGTGGCCTGCATCGTCGCGTTGGGCTGGTCGAATACCCCCTTCGTGTAGACGATGGTGGTGACCAGACGGAAATCGGCGAAGCGCTGCGTGGCGTTCTCCGGGTGCGACCCGATCTTGCCGTAGCCGACCACGGCACTGGTCGCGCCAATCGCACCGATGACCTGGCATCCTCTTGGCCCGCACTTCAGGTCCACCGCCCACACCAGATCGATCTGGCAGTAAGAGAAACGGTTCTTGATCCATCCCGCGTCCTGACCCGCCGTAGCGGCGTTCGCCAGGCAATTCGCGTGATTCATGTAGTCATACGGATCCGCCGGTTTACGGCCTGCGGGGAACCGGGAACTGTCCACCGCATACGGTGGATCGGCGGCCGCGATCCGCGGCTTCGCTGCCGAGGGTGCCTGCCCCGCCGCGGCGCTCGGCTGGATACCGAGCGCGTCCAGGTTTCCGTCACGCTCCAGCGTCACCCGGACGATATCCGGATTCTGTGCCAGCGCCGGATCGCGAATCACATACATTTCCGAGCGGTACGTTACGGCCTCGTTCGCTTGCGCGGGAATCGCACCCACTGCCAGTGCGGCGACGGCCCCCAGGGCCATGAGCGCATGTCTGAGACGTATCACAATCGTTGATCCTCCCCATGGAATCATGGTTTACACAGTCACGTCAGGACTGCCGGCTAAAGACTGTCGAACCGTTCACGTGTTCGACGACCGCCAACCGGGTGACGATAGTTTCATGTTATTCCAAGAATGCTGATTACGTGAGACTGATCCATGGTGCTCCATGTGGCAATCAAGGGGCGGATGTCACCGGTGTGAAATCCGTAGCCTTGTCGCCGATATTCCGCAAGGTTGGCTCGGCGGGAATAGTCGAACACCCCGGTAATTCATTCTCTGTCGCCCGCGATTTCGATGAACTGATCGGAGTGAGTGTGGTGTTCGACGGATTCCACTGATGTGCATCGAAGGGGTTGGTGTGTGGTGTTCCTTGCTGGAGTCACCGTCAGGGGCCGGGTGATCACGTGACGTCAAACCCTAGTGCGGTCCGTGCGTGCATCGTGACCGAGAGAACGACGAATCGCGTGTGGTGACCGTCATGCGTCAGATCAAGGCCGGGCAGCGAGACCTGTCCGGCCTTGATCGATGTGTTCGCCACTGCGACGGTCTTCGCCCGGCGGCTGCGGCGGACCGCGTTGCTGGTGACCGAATTGGGCGACCGAGGGCGGTGGACGGTGGTGTTCTCCTCGCTGGAGCGGCTCGCGATGCACGCAGGCGAATGCGACTCCTTGTCCACGACGGGAGACGATTTTATGGAATTAGTGCCCGAGGGGGTCGCGGCGATGCTCGACCCCGACGACGAACACCGATTTCCAGTGTTTTCGAAAGTTCTTCCTGTGGATTCCGTAGCGCGGATGTGGGCTGGGAAGTCGCGGGACTAGGGAACGTCTGGTCCGATGAGCGCCGGGCGATGTCAGGGGAGGGAAGACGAGGGGTGGATGGTCCGGGTTTTCATGTGGAGCTGACGTGCTGGAGAGCGCGGCGACGAGCATGAGCGAGATCGTGGACGACCAGGAGGGATTCGCGCTGCGCGGCCTGGCGGTGAACCGTCGCTGTATGGGCATGACGGGGTGCACGGGGCGCTGGCGGAGTTCTGCGGGCGGTGGAGTGTCGGACTGGACGCGCTGGCGGATCGCGCTCGCGATCTCGGGGGTCTGCTGGGGACGGCGGCGAAGGCCTACCGCGAGGTCGAGCACACCAACCTCGCCGCTCTGAAAGCCGATCCCGGGCTCAGCTTGGTCAGCCCGCCGCCCCGCGTCGGGAGTGGCCGGTGACCGTCGCCGAGCTCGGGCAGTCCGAGGATTCGAAAGCGCTGATGCCGGGGGATCCGGACGCGGTGTTCGAGAACGCGCGTGTGTTGCACGAACGGGCCCGCGACGCCCTCGCCGCGGGGGACGCGCTGAAGCGGATCGACACCGGGGCGTGGCAGGGCTCGTCGTCGAACCAGTTCCACGACGATCATCAGACCGGGGTCCCGCGCTGGGGCGCCGCCGGTGACTTGCTGGACAACGCCGCGCTCGCGCTCACCGATCTCGCCAACTGCCTGGCCTGGGCCCAAGCCCAGGCCGCCGAGGCGATCGCCCAGTGGAAACAGGGAGATGCCGACACGCAGCGGGTGGTCGAGGCGCACGGCCGTGCCGCTGCCGAGGCCGACGCGCCCGCCTGAAGACCTGACCCGACCGGGACAGGCCGCGCCCGATGGACGATGCGCTGGAAGCCAGTGATCAACGCGTTCGCCATCGCGTTTGATGACCGCTGGTCGGGAGCCAAAACCTACTGATCAACAACGCCGGAACCACCGATCACGGGACAGACCCGCCAGGCAGCGATCCAGCCTCGCGACGGTCGTGTCGCAGAACGGGATGCTGATGTCCGCACCGGAGATCGTGGTGACGTCGTCGGACAACGTGACCCGCTTGTCTCTGCGGCCCTGGACCTGCGCAGGACCCGGCCGACCGGGGTCAGGACGAGTCCGGTGCCGAGCCCGATGGTCGCCCACACGCCCAGCGCCGCGCTCCAGCACCAGCCCCCGGTGCCGGTGGTGGACAGCGCGAGCGCGCCGGTCAGGCCGGCGAGGTGGGTTCCGCCGCCGGTGAGCTTCGGCGGCGCAACGTTCACCCGCGGCGCGACCTTCACTGCCGCGACGTTCACCGGCGCCGCGTCCTTTAATCAGACAGTGATCTCTCGCACGATGCGGTTCAACCAGGCCGCCTTCGTCGGTGGCATCCCCGTCATCAATCCGAGGCTTGCGAGAGGATCCTCTTCACAGATGTCATCCTCACCGCGCCTTCGCCAGGCACGGGTGGCCACCTCGGCATCATCGTTGATCGCGCCGGGAAACGTGCAGCGGAGGACAGCTGAACCGTGTGCGATGCAGTGCGCGGATTCGGCAGCTGAGATGCCGAGGCTTGCTGTATGCACGTCACGTTGCCTAGTCCCGGATGGTTGCCCGAGGCCGCGCCGTCACCCGGACGATTGCTAGGGGTTGGCCCCGGTGCACATACACCATGGCACTCGCGAAGTACTCGGCCCTCGCACGCCGCGCCAGACTTCCAGTGAGACGACAGCAAGCCTTGCCTCCGCGATTACGGCGACGAGTGTATAGACGGCAGCGGACGGTGATGAGTAGGCGGGAAAGATTCCGTCGACCTGCCCTTCATGCGTGCCGACACCTGATTCGCGGCAGCGTTCCTGTCACCCAAGTCGGTGACGTTGGTCCGATAACGGGCTCTCGATGAGGATCACTGACGGCCACGACCGCCTCCTGCGCAATCACGTCGTCACAGGGCAACGTTTTGGCCCGCATCTGGCCCCGTCGTAGACGGACACGGGCAGCGTCTCGGTGCCTTGGTGAAGCTGTGAGTCCAGCCGCTTTCGTCACCGTCGTGGTGCCTTGCCTCGGTCGACTCGAGGCGAGTCGCCGAAGATCGGGGCGTCCGAGGTACGGGCGACACTTGTGGTGACGACACTTGCGTTCGCCGCTGCCTCGGCCGTGCTTGTCCGCCTGCCGGTAACGAGCCCGTCGGGGGAGCCGACATCGAGCAGGAAAGCCCGCGCACAAAGGAGAGTCGTCTATGTCGAGCAAGGGTGCCGTCATCGGAACGAGCGCGGCCGCTGCCGTGCTCCTGGTTGGTGGCGGCGTAGCCGCGGCGATCACCTTGTCGGCCGACGACACCCCGCCCGTGCGGCCCGGCCTCACGGCCAAAGGAGTCGTCGCCCTGTCCAAGGACGTCCACTACAGCCGGGAACAAGGCCGCTGTTTCGCCGACAACACTCAACAACCCGACATCCGCGAAGGCGCCTCCGTGACGGTCCGGGACAGCGCCGACACGATCGTCGCCGCCGGTGTCCTCGAATTCGGTGCGATCTCGCCGTTGAACGTCTCGATTTGCGAGTTCAGGTTCCGCATCTCCGGAGTACCGACCGGCTCAAAGTTCTTCACCGTCGCGGTGAGCGGCAGTAACCCCGCGACCGTCTCGGCCGACGACCTTTTCGGCCCCGGCGTGGTGCTTCGGCCGAACTAAGCCGCTCGTCGACGGGGACCGGCCGGGGCCGCTACGGCTACGACGCCGCGCTCAGAACGCTGAAGAAGGCCAGCGGCGGCTGGACGCTGCACGACCTGCGGCACTCTGGGCTGACGCACAACGCCGAAGACGGCCAGGACGTCACCCACCTCATGGTCGAAAGCGGACACCGGGACATCCGCAGCGTCGTCCGCTACGGCCGCCGTCAGTCGACGCCGCCCAGCGCACCGCCTAAGAAGCCCGCGCCCGCCACGCCGGACGAGCGCGATAGCACGTCACCTGGTGATGTCGTGCTCCACAGCCTGACCGGCTGCTGCTTCACCTGTCGCATGGGATCGACCGGTACGGGGCATTAGCTGTGCCCACACCTGCTTCGCATCTCGTGGCAGTTCGACGGTCCATCCGTGCGGCCACGATGAACCCTCGAAATCCGGGTTCTTGGGGTCAACTCGAATACGTGCCCCAGAAGCCGCAAATCCCGCGTCGAACGTCGTCTTATTGAACGTGGCACGGTGAGTGAAAGTCACCCTGTCGAACACGGCGTCGTCGGTGAAGGTCGCCTTGTCGAACACGGCGACGCTGATGAAGATCGCTCTGTCGAAATCGGCGACGTCGGCGAAGGTCACCCCATCGAACGAAGCGACGCCGGCGAAGGTCACCCCGCCGAATGCGGCCTCGTCGGTGAAGGTCGCTCTGTCGAACCAGGCGCCTCCGGTGAACGTCGCCCCGTCGAAATCGGAGTCGCTGGTGAACGTCGCCCCGTCGAACACGGCGTCGGCGAACGTCGCCCCATCGAACACGGCGCCTCCGGTGAAGGTCGTCCTGCCGAACACGGCTTGGCTGATCCGGCAGCCGGCCAGGTCGAAGTCGATGAGCGTGGCCCCGGTGAGGTCGAGATCGATGTCTTTCCAGAAGGTCTTCGCGGGATGTTTCGACTCCGGGACTCCGGGTCTCAGGTGCGTGAGCAGAATGCGCTGAGCAGTGAGACGGACTTCCCGTTCCTGTCGGGCGTCGCTGTCGAGTTCGGCCACCCTTGGTGGCTCGGACTCGTCCCTGCTCGCAGCGCGCTGTCGGGACGCTCCCCGGCCAGGGGCCAGGGGGCGGTGGATCCCAGGCCGGTTCCGGGGCCGGGGCGCACCGGGCAGCTCGAAGGGGGCGCGTAGGTAGGCGCAGATCACGTCGACCACGACCTGGCGGTGGTCGGGGTTGTCCTGGGCGACGCGTTCGAGCGCGTACAGGCCGCCATGGCGGACCGCGGGGCTGTCGGAGCCGAGCTGCTCGACGGCCTTGACATACAGCTCGGTGAGCCGCCGCTCGGCGTTGTCGTGCTCGGTGGACCACTGACGGCGCCCGGTGAGCACCAGCGCCACCACACCGCCGGTCCCGGCTCCGACCGTGAGACCGACCTTGATCAGCTCGATCTTGTTCTTCTCGTCGCTGCCTGGGTCGACGAGCAGCAGCAGTGTCGTCACGGCGGCGGCGGCGATCAGCGCGACCGGGACGACGATGACCACGATCGCCCACCACCACGTGCCGCCGCGATCCCGCCACCGTCGTCCCAGCGCGGTCTTCGCCCCACTCATCAGCTTCACTCCTCATAATCGTCGGCGGAGCGATGATGGCCAGCACGGCGGGATCGCTCGGATGGATTCGTCGGTCACACACACGAGGGCGAGCCGTCGGCGAAACCCCGCTCGAACCTGGCCGCGAAGCCCGTTGCCCGGATTTCCGGCAACGGGCTCCAGCCTCCTCGCAGGACTTCTGGCGGCCCGGCTATAACCGGGGTTCTCACCTGGTCTCCGGCGGCCGAACCGTCTTTGCCGGACAGCGCCACTAGTGGGACTGTCCGGCAGACATCGCCGCCCGATCCTGTCGACGTCGGCCACGAAGATCAACACGGGCTCGTCGTCTAAAGCTGCGCAGTGATGTGCGGGCAGGATCGACCTTCTTGGTACTCGCCGGGGTAGGACTGCTGCAGCTTCTGCCATCACGGGCGGCTTCGGGGCTTCTGCGGAGTGGTCGTCCGGCAATAGTACGGAAGTCCGCGCGCAGCACCTCGGTCGCGTGGGTGCCGTACCCGTGACGCTGGAAGTCGTCCTCGATCCCGATCTCGTGCACCAGCGCGGTTCGGCAGAAGCTGGCTCGGCTGTTCGGGACAACCGTGGCCGTTATCGCCACTCATCACCGGATCAGGACACGTGGCGTGCGGCCCTATGTCACTGGTCGCGCGGGACGGGATCGGTGGTGCGGGCTGGCTTGGCCCGGCTGGCGTGCTTGTGACGGTCAGTTCCGTGGTGGTGATCCGGCGGTGTGGGTGCTGGCTCCACGTCGTGGAGCCAGCACCCAGTGCAGGGTTACGGGGTGGTGTTGATCTGGATGGTGTTCCAGCGTTGGTTGGGGTTGCCGAGGTCGGCCCACTGGCCTATGAGTGTGGCGTTGGCGGTGCCGTTACCGAGGGCTTCGGTGATTTTGGCGGAGTGGACGCTGCGCAGGGCGAGGGTGCCGTTGGCGGCGGTGGTGAATTCCCATTGCTGGTTGGTGCCGTTGTGGCAGGTGTATTGGACGAGTGGTGTTCCGTTGTTGTAGTCGGGGGGCAGGTCGAGGCATTTGCCGGAGTTCTGGTTCTTGAGGGTGTACTTGTTGTCTCCCAGTGGGGCGAGTTTCCAGATCTGTTTGGGGCTGGCGAGGCAGTCCCAGAGTTCGGTGCCGGCGCTGTCGCGCAGGGCGTCCTGGCCGACGCCGGCGACCTGGATGCACCGTCCGGCGTTGGCGTTCTTGAGCTCGATCGAGCCGGGGGGCATGGTGACGGTTTTGTAGTCGATGGTGCCGCCGCCGTCGTTGCTCCAGTCGATGCGTCCGTTCTGGAAGACGTTGCGGCGGCCCTTGGGGAGTGGGAGTTCGTCGGTGGTGGGGTAGCCGAGGTAGGACTTTTCGGAGCCGAGGGTGTCCCATTTGGCTCGGATGTTGCCGTAGATGGCGTGGGCGCCGGTGGCGGGGTGCCAGTAGATGGCGACGCCGGTGCTGAAGTTGATGTATTTGCCGACGCCGTCGGAGGTGGGTGTTTCGTCGCCGACGGGGAAGGTGACGAACCCGGCTTCGTAGCCGAGTTCGGCGTATTTCCGGTGGATGTCGCCGGTGACGGCGCGGACTCCGTGGAAAGTGGTGCGGTAGAGGGAGCCGGTGGAGAACCGCTGGAAGACGCCTCCTTCGGCGGCGAAGCTGGTTGCTTCGCCGGTGGGGTAGCCCAAGGGGCCGGTCTCATAGCCGAGGGCGGCGAACTTGGTGTGGAGGTCGCCGGTGATGGTGCGGGCGCCGGTGGCGGGCATCCAGTAGATGGATCCGCCGGTGAACCGGTTGTACTGACCGCCTGCGGTGCCGAAGGCGGTTTCGTCGGTGGCGGGGTAGCCCAACGGTCCTGTCACGCCACCGGACTTGCTCCAGGTGTCGCCGATGACGCCGTGGACCTCGTGGGCGCCGTTGGCGGGGCTCCAGAGGATGGACAGGGGGTAGTAGCTTCCCTGGGCGTTGGTGATCTGGAGGACCTGGCCTTTGCCGTCGGAGGTGGCGGTCTGGTCGGTGAGCATCCCGCCGAGTGTCTTGGGGCCGCCGAGGGCGAGGAGCTTGTCGAGGACCGGTCCGTTGTAGACGGGGTGGACCTGGGTGGTGGTGTAGCGGGTGAGGTAGAGACGGCCTTTCTCGTAGGCGCGGTAGCCGAGGTTGTCGGCGTCCAGGACCGGGTCGGCGATGGGTTTGCCGAGGTTGGCGCGGACCTTCTCGTCGCGGGTGTAGCGCAGGTCGAACGGTGTGGGCGGGACGGGGGTGTCGACCTCCCAGGTCTCGCCGCGCCCGCCTTCTGGGTGGAGGTAGAGTCCGGATCCCTTCGGGCTGAACAGGAGCAGAATGGGGTGGAGGCACCAGGTGGCCTCGGCTTTGAATTCGGGGGTGCCGTCGGTGGGGGCGACGGTGACGTAGGCCTCGGTGGGAACGCCGGCCGGTGTCGGCTTCTTCTTGTCCCAGCGGACGTAGTTGTTGGGGTGGGAGACCGACTGCAGGGAGAAGCAGGCGGGGTCGGCCAGTCCGGGTTCGATCTTCCATGCCTGCTCGGGGTGGCTGCCGGGTTGCCACTGGGTCAGGGTCGCGCGGCCGTTGGAGTCGGTGAGGTAGGCCTCGTCCATGGTCGCGGTGAGGGTCCGCAGTGACTGGGTCAGGTTCTGGTCCTGGCCGATGCGCAGGAATCGTTCCCGGTCGATCGGTGTTCCGGCCAGCGCCGCGTCGGCGGCGGTGACCAGTGCCGTGTGCACGCGGCTTTTGACCGCGCGGGTGCGGATCTCGGTGATCTGGCGGACGTATTCCTCGTCGCGTTTGCGGAGTTCGTTGTCGATGTCGCGCAGGTGGGCGTCTTTGGCGCCGTGGTCGATGAAGGCTTTCCAGTCGGCGGGGTTGCGGCTGCGGACGGCGGTTTCGGCGGCGCCGTGGACTTCGGTGTCGCGTTTGGCGCGGCTCCAGATCTCGATGACGAAGTCGTGGTCGCTGAGGTTGATCAGCGCCGTGTCGTCACGGATGCCGAGGGCGTGCCAGGCGGCGTTGGCCTTGGCTTCGCGCGCGAGCGCGGCGGCCTTCTCCGCTTCGGACTTGGCTTCGTCTTCGCGGACCAGCCGTTGGACGTCCTTGCTGTGTTCGTCGTAGATCCCGACGGTCAGGAAGGCCCACTGTGCGTCGGCGGTGCCGCGCAGCGCGGTCCGGGCGGCTTCTTTGACTGCGGTGTCCTTGCGGTTGTCGGCGTTGAGGTCGAGGTGGACGATGAAGTCGTGGACCGACTTCGACAGGATCGTGTCGTCGACCGCGACACCGAGTAGCCCGGCGGCTTTGGCTTTGGCGGCGCGTTCCTCGTCCTGGCGGGCGCGGCGTTCGACGTTGATGGCCTGGTCCTGGGTGTTGGCTGCGGCCATGCCGGTCTTGATGAACGTGGTGCAGGCGTCGTCGCTCTCGCCGAGCGCGGCGACGGCGGCGTCCTTGACCTTCCGGTGCTCGGGCTCGAGTGGCTTCTGCTTGTCGAGGTCGTCGGCCGCGTAGTACATCGCGGCGGTGAAGTTGCGGTCGGTGAGGATCAGCAGCTCCGGTCCGGCCACGATGCCGAGAATGGCGGCGGCCTTGCCTTTCTCGGCATCGGTCGACTGCGCCAAGGTGGCCTTCGGCGCGGCCGGTACCGGCTCTGCAGGGACACCGGGCGGTGTGCCCACAGTCAGGGGGACCGTGGCCGGCGGCGCCGTGGCCGGTGGCGGAGCGGGATCGGGAGCCGTGGTCGTGCTGGGGCTGACGTCGGGCGCGGCGGTGGCCGGCGCGGCGGTGAGCGTGCTGAACGTCATGACGGCCGCGGTGAACATCGCGGCCGTCATTCCCGCGTGTTGCCGTGGCGGGCGGGAGACCGCCGCCGATCTACCGGAACGTCTCATAGTAATTCCCCCTCATGATGGAATCGCGAATCGAACAAATGGAGTATTACCGCTGGCGAGAATCGCGTTTGTCGAGCGTGAAGAAAACGCGATCCTGACGAGAACTAGCGTCCGTGGCGAATTGTGGTCAACAGGTGTGGACAACTGAAACATAGCCGTGATCAACTGCCGGACATTGCTGTGATCGGCGTCACGTTTCAGTGGGTTCGCTTCTCGGGGGTGTCATAGTTCCCCTGCCGTGTGTTGTGATCATGCGGCTACTGGGGGGAGTGGGGCCGTGGGGAAGTTCGCCGCCGGTTGCAGGGCGCTCGCGATCGGGCTGATCATCATGCTTTCCTTTGCTGGCAGCGCTTCTGCCGCAGACGTTCGCGAGGGCCAGGTGCGGGTCGCGGGGGTCGAGCAGTCGCCGTGGTATCCGATGGTGCGCCAGATCGCCCTCTATCACGGGGAAACCCTGGTTCGCGCCTCGGCTTGGCAGGCCATCTGGTCTGAAGAAGGCGAATCCGCGCTCCAGCAGTTCGTGCTATCCGGATTCCGCGAAGCGCGGGAACGGGCCCAGCAGAATTCCGCGCGCAATCGTGATTTCGTGCAGCGGGTCTTGTCGACCTATACGGCCGCTTATTCGCCGCGGGTCCACGCCGCAGCGAAACAAGCCTCACTCGGAAGTGACGCGGACCGGGATCGATTCGTGCGCACCGGCTTCGCCGAAGCCAAGGCACTCGACACCGCCGCCCGGGAATCCGACGAGCAGCATCGGCAGGTGATCGCGCAGGCCGAGCGTGACTATGTGCGGCTGCTGGCGGAGTCCGATCCGGGTGAGCAGGTCCGGCTGGCCGCACAGCACGCTCTGCGGCCGGGAAGCACCGACGCCGATATCCGCGAGTTCTATGCCACCGGGTGGATGGCGGCGGCGGCGCTGGACGTGGAGATCTTCCGGCTCCGCACCCAGGACGCGGGGATCCGGTACCACGCGGTGATCCCGAGGCTGGTGGCCGACGCCGAGGCGGCGGAGTTCGAGGCCCGCAACGCAGGTGAGGCGGCCGCGGAACAAGCCCGGCTGGTCGCCGCCCGTGCCTGGGCCACCACGCGGGAGAAGGCGGAGGAAGCACGCCAGGCGTGGGAGGTCGAACGGCTGCTCTGCCTGCAGCAGGCGCTCTACTGGCAGACGGTGAAAGACCGCGCTGCCGTGGAAACCGATCCGGCCTGGGCGGCGATTGCGTCGGGTGCGGAGAAGCAGCGCGGCGGCTGGACGACGGAGACGACGTTCGCCGGCGACGAAGCCACCCGATGGGACGGTACCCGCGAGCAGGCCCAGCAGGGATACGACCGGATGACCACCCGCCCCTGACCGGCGGACGTTTTCCTCGCCCGCCGCACCCGACATCGGCTGGGCGTTTCAGACACGAGTCCTTTCGATGGTGGGGGTGTGCTGTGCGGATGCCGAGACGGATGCGTCGTGCGAGACAGGGAGTCCTGACCGGCCGCTGGTGCCGGCGCACCGTGGTCATGGCCCTCGCCGCGGCGTTGGTGGCCGGGGCAGCGGGGCCGGGAAGCTCCGTCGCCGCGCTCTCCGCGCCCGGCGCACCTCACGGCCAGTGGCAACCACCTGCCGGCACCGCCGCGACCAGCGAGCGCCCGCCGACGGCGTCGGGGCCGGAAGGGAACCCGGAACAGGACGCCCTGCTGCGGCAGATGCAGCTGGACCTGCTGGCCGACATCGCCGCGTTCGACGAAGACGAGGAAGTCCGTGCCGCCGCCCGCGACACCCTGCGCAAGACCGAAGCGGGCGACGCCACCGCGATCCCGGTGTTCTTCGACCACGGCCAGCAGGACGCGAAAGCGGCGGCGAGGAAACGCAAAGCCGACGCCGACGCCAACAACCGTGCCGTGATCGAACCGCTCGCGGGCACGGGCGGCCCGGTGTTCAACGCCGCGGTCACCCGCGCCCTGGCGGGCAACGCCTACGACCGGGCCGACTTCCTGGCCTTCGGCCGTGACATCGCCGCCGAACAGGACCGCCGTGACGGCGCGTATGACAAGGAACTGAAGAACCGCCGGCGGATGCACGTCCAGACCGCCGCCGACCGCGGCACCCCGGAGGTGTCCGCGGCGGCGAAGGCGGCACTCGCCGCCGGTGACGCGGCGATCGAGGAGTTCCTCAAGACCGGTTATCTCGCCGCGGCCCGGCGTGACGCCGACGCGCGGGAGCGGTATCTGGCAGAGCTCGAGCAGAAACGCAAGGACGCGGTCGCGGCGTCGGACCTGGCGCAGCGGACCGCGCGGGCGATGCGCGCCCGGACCAACCTGCTCACCGCGCACGCCGACGGGGTCAAAGCTCTCGAACGCACCGCCAACGACATGACCACCGCGGCGAACATCTCCCGCGAGACCGCCCGCCTGCTGGCCTCGGATCAGGCCGGGCACAGCTACCACCCGGAGTTGTATCAGCGGGCGAAGGACGATGTGGCCCGCGAGGTCGGCCGGGCCGTGACCGATGCCCGGGCCGCGCAGTCGGCGTCCGCGGGGGCGAAGACGCAGGTCGACATTCTGTTGCAGAACGGGATGCCGCACGGCGCGCAGTGGGCGAAGGTCGTGGAGGGCATGGCCGCCGCCGCGGACGCGGCGAAACACGCCACCGAGACCGCCACGCACGCCATCGACGCGATCCACGCCGACGCCGCGGCCACCGACGCCGCGGAGAAAGCCAAGGCCCATCAGGAAAACGCCCGGCAATGGCTGCTCAACGCGCAATCGCACGCCGCCTCGGCTGCGCAGCTCGCCCAGGCCGCGAAAGATCAGGCCACCGCCGCGGCGGAAGCCGCCGAGCTGGCGCGCCGTGCCCGCGTCGACGCCGAAGCCGCACTGACCAGCGCCCGCGCGCACGCCGCGAACGTCCGACAGGCCCGTGTGGACGCCGAACGCGAACGTGACGTCGCCGCCGCGAAACGCCAGGAAGCCGAGCAGTGGCGCCAGCAGGCCGCCGCGAAACGGGAAGAAGCCGAAGCCAAGCAACTCGAGGCCGCCCAGCACCGTGACGCCGCGAAACGCGACGCCGAGATCGCCCACCAGAAACGCCTGGACGCCGAAGCCCAGCAGGGCATCGCGTCCGGGAAACGCAGCGAGGCCCAAGCCCAGGAACAGATCGCCGCTGACGCCGCCGGTGACGCCCGCGCCCAGGAGAAGATCGCCCGCGACGCCAACACCAGCGCCCGCACCGAGGAAGCCAACGCCTTCCAAGCACGGGACGAGGCCGCCGCGATCGCCCAGTCCGCCGATAGCGCGGAGAAGAAGGCCACCGCCCTGCAAGGGCTGGCGCAGCGGATGCAGCAATCCACCGACGTCACCCAGGCGGACAAAGACAAAGCCTGGGCCGCAGCCCGGCAGGCCCGCACCGATGCCGACATCGCCAAGGGCGCCGCACAGACAGCCCGTAAACACGCGGACGACGCCCAGGCCGCCGCGGGCCGTGCCCGCGGTGCCGCGATCGAGGCCGACGCCGCCGCCGGACGGGCCCGAGCTCACGCGGACGCCGCCCAGTCCGCCGCCGCCCAGGCACGTGCCGCCGCACGTGAGGCCGAGGTGGCCGCGGAGAACGCCCGTAGGGCGGCGAACGAGGCCCAGGCCGCCGCCGCGCGCGCCGACGTGGCCGCCACCATCGCCGAGCGAGAAGCCGCAGCCGTGCACGCCGACGCGCTGCGCGCTCGCGCGTCGGCGGAGGAAGCGACAGCCGCCGAGGCCCGCGCGGCGGAGAACGCGCGCAACGCCGCGAACCTCGCCCAGCAGGCCGCAGTCGAAGCCGCCACCACGCTCGATGCTGCCCACCGCACCCGCGACGAAGCCAACGCCGCCGGCGTCGAGGCAGCCACCGCCGCCACCCAGGCCGGCATCGCCGCCCGCTCCGCCGCCGCGTCGGTACAGTCCGCGGCCGGTATCGCCGCCCCGGCCGATCAGGCCATCACGATCGTCAGCCCCTTCACCGGTGCCGACATCGACGCCGACTTCATCGTCATGGTCGCCAACCGCGCCAAGGACGTCGGGGACACCCAGGTCAAAGCCGCCCAAGCGGCCGCAACCGACGCCGCCGACCAGGCCCAGCGCGCCGCCGACGCGGCACGCGCCGCCGCCGCTGACGTCGCCCCCGCTTACCAGGCCGCAGCCGCGGCGGCCAATTCCGCGGCCGAGGCCGCCCGCTCCGCCGCAGCGGCACAACAATCGGCGGCCGAGGCCGCCATCCACGGTGCCGCGTCACGGAAAGCGGCCGCCGACGCCGACGCCGTCGACGCCGGTGCCCAAGCCGACGCGCAAGCCGCCCGCGCAGCGGCAAATCAAGCCGCGGCCGACGCCGCCCTCGCCGGACGCCTCGCCGACCAAGCCGAAGCCGACGCCCACGCGGCCCGCCAAGCCGCGGACTCCGCCACGCGCGCGGCGAACGAGGCCAGCGCCGCCGCCACCCGAGCCGAGAAAGACGCGGCCGCCGCGAATGACGCCGCCAAACAGGCCCAGCTTGACGCCGACGCCGCCCGCGAATCCGCCGACCGGGCCGCGGAACACGCCCGCGACGCAGACGAAGCGGCCACCAACGCCGAAAACTACGCCAAAGACACCGAGGCCCGCGCGGGCAACGTCGAGCAGGTCTCGCGTGATATCCAGGCCGAGCTGGCCCAGATCCAGGAACAACTGAGGCTGGAGAACGAAGCCCGGCAGCGACAGGAGGTGGAGCAGGCGATCGCCGACGACAGCGACATCCCCGAGCTCACCCCCGACGAAGCCGCGGCACTCCGTGACGAGAGGGGCCAGGCCGGCGTCGACGAGTACAACCGCGCCCGCGCCGAAGCGAACAAGCCACTGCTCGGCTTCATCGCCGACCAAGGCGGACAGATCATCCTCGACATCATTGGCTATACCGACGCCAAGAAGTGCTTCACCGAAGGCGACTTCATCGCCTGCGTCATGACAGTCATCAACGCCCTGCCGATCCTCAAGATCGCGTCGGTGCTCAGCAAGATCCCCGATGCCGTCTCCGCCGTCGTCCGCATCGTCAAAGGCATCCGCAGCTTCAAAGACGCCGTCGTCGCCGGCCGCCGAACCACATCCAACCTCCGCGACCTGATCCGGCAGTTGCTCAACTGCCGCCGAACCGTCGGCAACAGCTTCACCCCGGACACTCTCGTCCTGCTCGCCGACCACACCCGAAAACCGATCAAGGACATCGTCGCCGGCGACCAGGTGCTGGCCACCGACCCGGCAACAGGGCGCACCGACACCAAACCGGTCACCGACATCATCACCGGGACAGGCGAAAAGCACCTCGTCGACCTCCGGATCCAGGGACAGGGCGGGACCGACGGCACCCTCACAGCCACCGACGGGCACCCCTTCTGGGCCGAGAACCACAGAAAGTGGGTCGACGCACGTGATCTGCGATCCGGCGACATCCTCCGCACCGACACCGGCACCACCACCGTCACCGCGATCACCACACGCACCGAGACCCTCGCCGTCTACAACCTCAGTGTCGCCGACCTGCACACCTACTACGTCATCACCGCAGGCACCCCCGTTCTGGTCCACAACCAGACCGCCTGCAAAGTCATCGACAAGGAAAAAGAGATCAAGACTCCCCAGCCCAAGGTCGACCCCCGTCCTGGGCCCAGGCTCAACCTGATCAAAGACAAGAACCGCATCGCCGACTGCTCCAACGGGCGGTTCCCTGCCGACGTGCCGGTCAACGGGCCCCTGGAGAACTTCACCTACCTGGGCTCTCCCGCCCAGCGGGCAACCAGCGGAACCACCTGCATCACAAAAATCGTCCCGCGGTTCGGCGATCCCGCCACCCCGGTCGGCTGGGACCCGAGCGTTACACATCGCGGCCACCTGGTCTCGGCGATGTTCTCCGGATCCAACTCTTTGGAGAACATCGTCCTCCAGTACCACGCGGTCAACTGGTCAGACGTCAAAATTATCGAGCTCGCCGTGAAACGCGCACTGCAGACGAACAAGCAGATCATCTACAAAGTCTGGGTGCAATACGCCAGCCCCACCGCGCATCTGCCGCAATGGATCTTCATCGACGCCATCGGATCAAGTGGCTTCGAATGCAGTGCCACCATCGAGAACATTCCAGGTGGCGCGTTATCCAAGCAACGATGCTAGCTGCTAGAGTCGGCCCGCCACGTCACGCTGCGGAGAAAGCGCGAACCTCATGTCATCTCAGTCCGCTGTCGACAGGATCGTCCAGCTCGTTGACTGGCAGGGAGAGTTTCAGCCTGCTCGGGACTGGTCAGTGGTGGAACGCCAGTTGCGGACCGCACTGCCGTCGGACTACAAAGCATTATTGTCGATATTTCCCTCCGGAATGTACCGGGACACGGTCTGGGTGACGAACCCGACCCAGGGAAAAGACTACTGGCAGAAATTTCAGGACTACATACGAGAAACCCTGGAAGCCTTCGCTGACGAAGACCTCGAGTATCTCGAGGGAACTGCTTACCGCGTCTTTCCGGAGCCGAACGGGCTTCTGCCATGGGGACACGACGGAGCCGGTGGCATCTTCTGCTGGATCGCCCGCGGCGACAGCCCGGACGACTGGCCGACCGCCTACTACAGCCCGGGGGACTACGAGTGGACCGAACACCCAGGAGGAGCGGCGGACCTCCTGGCCGACGTGCTGACAAGCCAGGGGACCGACAACATCCTCCGATGGGATCTAACTGACAAGCCCGCGATCTTCCGGGTGCACTCGATCTATACCGCTGAAGGCTGGGTACCAGTGGAGTAACGCGGCTGGATAGCGCTCTCATCCAAGCCCTGGAATATATTCGGGTCTGGCAAACGAGTGGCTCTGGCTCGTAGTCGGTGGTGACGTGGAGCAGGATCGGGCGGCCTTCCATGCGGGCCCACTCGACCGGCACTACCTCCGACACTGGTGTTCTCGAGAGCGCCATGCCGTCGGAGTGGATCCCGAGATGCCGCGGGAACCACTCGATCCGTGCGGGAGCGGGCGGTCGGCTGCCTCGCGCTAGCCTTACCGTGAGCGATTGGAGCCTCTGGTGTTCCTACAGTCTGTGGCCGCTGGCGACGGCCTTGTCCCGGATGTCGGCGATCAGCGAGCGGACGTGCGTGTGCGGTTGCTCCGTGCCGGTGAGGGAGCCACGGCAGTGGCGATCGCGGCGGCAGCCGGGATACCTGGTCTGGTCGCGGGCGGGGATTTCGAGGCGGCGCTTGATCTGTCCGGTGGGCGGATCGAGTTTCCCGGTTTGCCGGGGATGCTGGGCTGGTGTTTCGGCGCGCTGGTAGGCGACCGTCTGGTCGGCGTCGTGTATGCGTGCACGCCGGTGGATTTCGTTCTCTCGCACCGGGGCGAGCAGCGTGCCTGGCTCGCCCGGTCGGTCGTCGAGATCGAGATCGTGGCGGTCGAGGAGGGTTTCCGCGGCAGTGGTGCGGGGACGGCGTTGCTGCGCCATGTCGAGCGGTTCCTCGGCGAGCGGGGTGTGGAGGTGTTCGTCGCGAAGGTCGACGCGTCGGACATGCCGGTGATGCGGTGGTACCGGCATCGTGGCTATCGCGTCGCCGACGCCGGGGAGAGCTGTCTGCTCGTCACTGCGTCCGGGGCGACCAGCATCGACGCCGGACCGGCTCACGCTCGCCGGTGGCGCCTCGCTATCAAAGCGCCAGGAAAGGCTGTCGTGCGCGGCCTGCGTGGACTTCGGCTGGAGCCAATTTCTCCGGCATAGACCCGGTACTGCGGTTACCGGAATCCGGCGAGGTCGCGGACGTACCGTTCCCTGCGATGCCTGGTGACCGGATGTCAGTTCTGTTCAACGTCGGCGGACGGGCAGTTGGCTGATCTGCGGTCCGTCGGCGATGCCCGCGTGGGTCTTCATCGACGCTGTAGGCTCCAGCGGCTTCACCTGTTCCGTCGAGATCCAGAACGTCCCTCAAGGAAACGCGACGAAGATCCGATGCTGACAGCCGAACATCACGCCACCCGAACCAGTCAGCTTTGGGAAGATCGATGACCCACGCCGAAACCCCGTCTCGTGTCGACGACATCGCCAGACTCCTGGGCTGGCAGGCGCAGTTCACACCTGAAAGGCCGTGGGCAGTGGTGGAACAGGACCTGGGTGTCACGTTGCCCTCAGACTACAAAGAGCTGCTCACCCGTTTCCCAGGCGGGCTGTTCCGACAGATCGTGGTCAGCAGCCCCGTTGCCAATGATCAGGCCTGGGCGGAGTACAAATACGCCCTCGACGAACTGCTGCAGATCCTCGGCGACGAGGACCTCGAGTACCTCGACAACGTCGACTACACCCTGTACCCCGCACCCGGTGGCCTGCTGCCGTGGGGAACTGACGGCCAAGGCGGAACGTTCTGCTGGATCACCGGCTCCAGCGATCCCGACCAGTGGAGGATCGCCTACCACGACCAAAGCGCGGACCAGTGGCGTGAACATGCAGGCCCGACCACTGAACTCCTCTATGAAATCCTGACCAATACCGGACAGGAGAACCTGCTCCGCTGGGACTTCACTGACCTGCCCGTGGAATACATCCCGTACTCCTACCGCTAGCGGAGCCGGAAACCCTTTCCGGTAACCACAGAAAGGCCAGCATAGCGGCGTCAGCGTGAACAGCCCTTCGCGTCCGGTATCGGCGGCGGAGACCGCACACCAGACCTACACCAGGCCTTCAGAACCGTGACCAGGTCACCCACAGCTGGCAGACCGTCGACTGTGTCTACGTAGACCGCGACCTGGCCGAGAGGCCGGGTGACAGATACCTCGACCACCTTGTCGTGGGAAGTGAGGTCTGGTTCTGGTGGGTGGCGCAGTGTCTGTGAGTGGATTCCGTGGCCGTCCTGGCGGGTTACTGGTTGGGGGCTCGGGTTCTGTCTTGCATTTCCAGTAGCCGCAACGCGTGTGCGCTGGTGGTGACTTTGTTGCTGGCGCGGAGCCGCATGACCTGGGTGACGACCACCTGGGTCGCAGTGAGCGCGACCGCGACGAGTGCCACGATGACCACACACCAGATCGGTAAGGCTGTATTGAGGGCCGCACCGCCAGTCACGGAAGCGAGCAGCGCGATCGGTTTCGAGCCCATCACCACCACCTCTCGTGTCTTCGCCGCCGCGTGTCGGCCAGCGTGATTACACGATGACGGCGTTCGCGGCGTTGGTCAGCACATCCATTGAGTACCGCGCAGACGTGGGCGATGAATGCCCCGGTCGCCTGACACGCTGAGACGTGTCGGGATGGGTGTCAGGTGGGTGCCGAGGCCGGCCGTGGCAGCTTCGGTGGGAAACTAGGGTGATGGTGCAGTCGGACCTCCTTGCCGGTCAAGAACTCTGCGCGCTCCTGACCGGGTACAAGGACCGCTCCGGCCTGACCTACGAGAAACTCGCCGAGTTATCGTCGTGTAGCCGGGGAACGGCCGAGAACTACATCGCCAAGCCCGGTCATCGGCGTTCAGAGAACATCCTCGACCTGCTGCTCACCACCCTCCACGTCACCACGGAGGAACGCGATGAGGTGCTACGTCTGAATCGGCTCAGCAGGTCCCGCATGCCTGATCTGGCGACAGTGGACTGGGCGGTGGAGGCGACCGAGGCCGACTGCACGGTGTGGGAGGTGAAGCAGTTCACGCCCGCCGAGGCGACTGTGCACCCCGCGATCCGCCGCGGCCACGGTCTCGGTACCACCACGAATGAGCCCTCATCGCCTCCCTCGTATGTGCTTCGGGACCATGACGCGCTGTTGAACGCGGATCTCAGGGCCGCGGCCCGCGGTGAGCTGGCGGCGATGATCGCGTTGCGCGGCGGGCCGTCGACGGGGAAGACCCGGTCGCTGTTCGAGGCCGTTCACGCTCTCGGGCCCGGTTGGGCTGTGATCCGCCCGCGGTCGGCGGCGGCGCTTCGCGGCCTGGTTAAGTCCGGCCTGCTGCACCGGCGGAGATGCGTGCTGTGGCTGAACGAGCTGCAGACCTTCCTCGGCCCCAACGGGACGGGAATGTCGCTGGATGTGCTGCGCGACCTGTTCGCTGTCAGCGACGATCGCGACGCAGGGAAGCGCCGACACCGGCAGCCTCTGGTCGTGGTGGCGACGTTGTGGCCGGAGAAACTCCGCGACGCGACGGCTTCTGATGAAGATCTCAGCGACAACCGTGACCTCCTTGTCTCCGCCAACCAGTGGGTGCGCTGGCACGACATTCCCCGTGACTTCACCCGCTCTGAACGCGACACAGCCCGTGCCCTGGTAGCCAGTACCAGTGACGACCGCCTCGCAGCCGCCCTCGACAACCCCGACAGGATCGGATTTGCCCAAACCCTTGCGGGCGGGCATGAACTCCTCCAGCACTACCTCACCGCGCCGAACCACATGGACCAGCTCGTCCTGGACGCCGCCGGTGACGGGCGACGCCTCGGCCACGCCAGCCCCCTGCCCCGGCCTTTGCTGCGCGACATCGCCACAGCCCTGTGGAGGGAGGAACGTGGCCAGACCAGCCCGCCCGCCGGCTGGTTCGACACCGCGATCGCCCACGCCACGCAGGCCCTGCGTTCCACCCAAGGCGTCCAAGCCCTCATCCCGCTCGATGACGTGGATTCCAGCGACACGGACGCCGAGCACGCCACCTACGAACTGGCCGACTATCTCGAGCAGTACCTCCGCCACACCCGCCGAACCCGACCCGTCACCGACGCGGCCTGGGACGCGCTGCGTCGACACGCCACGCACACCGCCGACGTCGCCAGACTCGCGCGAGCTGCGACTAGTCGGGGCCACTTCCAACATGGGGAGGCGCTCTATCGATCCGCAGGTACCGCTGAGGCGCTCACTGAACTCGCTCGATGGCGCGCGGCGCGACCGGGACAGGAACTGGAAGCGGAACGGGCCTTCCGGGACGCGGTAGTCACGAGCCATCCTCACTGCCTCGTCGAGTTTGCTCGCTGGCTGTCGAGTCAACCTGGCCGCGAGGATGAGACTGAAAAGCTGTACCAGGAGGCCATCGCCGCCGGCGCCCCAGGGGCGCGGACCGAGTTCGCTGGCTGGCTGAGGGAGCAGTTGGACCGCGAGGACGAGACTGAGCTGGCCTATTGGCACGCCGTTACCGGTGGTGACCCTTCCGCGCTCGGGGCCTTCGCCAGTTGGCTGGAGGAGCAACCTGGCCGTGAGACGGAAACAGAGCACTTCTATCGAGAGGCCGCTGCCACCGGACTTCCCGATACGCGCACCTGGTTTGTGGTGTGGCTGTCGAGACAGCCTGGCCGCGAGGACGAGACGGAGCAAGCTTACCGGGAAGCTATCGCCGCACGCGACCTGATGGCGCTTACGGCGTTCCTCGGTTGGATACGCGAACAACCCGGCCGCGAGGGCGACGCTGAGCGGGCACACCGGAGTGCTATCGCGGCCGGCCACTTTGGCGCGCTTGCGTGGTTCGCTCTGTGGCTGGAGGAGCAGCCTGGTCGCGATGTGGAGATCGAGGGGACCTTCCGAGACGCGATCGCTGCCGGCCACCGCCACGCTTTCAGTTCGTTCCTGTTTTGGCTGGGGGAGCAGCCGGGCCGTGAGGACGACATCGAGCGTGTTCATCGCGATTACATCGCTTCCGGCGACCTCGAGGCCTTCACCTCGTACGCTGGATGGCTGGCCAAACAGCCCGGCCGCGAGAAAGAGACTGAACGGGTCTACCAGGACGCGATCGCCACCGGCGACCCCGATGCGTACAGCGAGTTCGCCGAGTGGCTGGCAGCACAGCCCGGTCGAGAGGATGACACCGAGCGGGTCTATCGAGACTACATCGCCACCGGCCATCCCTATGCACTCACTGCGTTCGCAGGTTGGCTCGGCACACAACCCGGCCGAGAGGACGACAGGGGGCGGTTAGTTCGCTTCGGCCTGGCCTAAAGGCTGTACCTATGACCTGAGCCTGAAGTGGCCTAGTGTGGTCCACATCGTCATATGTTGCGATGGGATGGGTTGTTGTCGATGGCGTGGTGCAGCGCGCTCAGGTCCTAGCCTGGTTCTTCCGCACGACCTCCCTTTCGTGACAACGTAATGAGTCGCTGTACGCCAGCACTAGACCACGAGCCCACAACGTCACTGTCCGTTGTGGACGATGTCCGCAGAACGTCAGGGCATGACAGAATCGCGGAGTCACAAAAAAATTCGCCCGCGATGTCGCTTGCGCCAGTTCGCGCCGGTTGAGTGCAGCCTCGGCCCAGCCACGCGCGGATGGCGCCCCCGAGCGGAACTGTGTCGCCGTAGATCACGCTTGCCGTCAGCCTTCCATCACGGTAATTCCCCTGGCGGCCTCCAGGCAACTTCGGACAGCGCGAGCACAAGGCCAAACGGGCTACCCTGCCCGTCGGCACAGGCTGCATATCGGCGCAGAATCTGTAGGTGGCGGCCTGGCGGTCCGTGAGCGTGCGACGACGGGGTTGGCGAGGTCGCCCCGGCACGTTTGGGCGTACCTGTTGTCGGGGTGGCTCGATGCGCATCTGCAGGATCTGCGCAGGCAGGTGGACGAGGTCCGCGTCGCGGCCGCGGAGGGGGCCGAAGTCCGGGCTCGCGACCAGCGGGCCCTCGAGGCGGGCACCGTGTAAGCGCTGCGGCCTGAGCGAACTGGGCAGGCTGATCGCGCGCTCGCCATCGCCCGGCGAGCTGAAAACAGCTATCGAGCGCTTGGTGACGACCAGCCGGAGGCGCGCGTCAGCCTGGCCCAATGCATGGGCAATATCGCCGCCTTCGCGCTCGAGGACGACAACCCGCAGGAGGAACGTTCCAGCGTCGCGATCGCGAGCAACTCCGCGTTCAGCGAGTGGGCTCGCACCTTCACCGATCCGCGGCTCTGCGCCGCGATCGTCGACCGGCTCACGTTCGACGCGTCGATCATCGAGACCAGCACCGAATCTTTCCGGCTGCGCACCACCAAACGCCGTCGCACCAGCCGAGCCAGCTAACTCGCCGACCACCTTGCCTTGCTGGCATCATGACGGCATGAACGTTGGTGACCAGGTCGTGTTTCTCGACGACGAACCCGAACTCGGCCTGCGTGAAGGCACACCCGCCACGGTGACCGCCTCCTGCAAGCCCGACTACATCGAGTTCCGGCTCGCCGACGGCCGCGTCTTCACCACACTCGAGTCGTCGCTCCGCCCTGCGCCAACTGCCTGATCACACCGGCGGCCTCCCGGCCAGCTGAACACGCCCGTCAGAACGGCGCGTCCCGCCAGTCCGCCTCGACCGGCCGGCCAGCGGGACGCGGATCGTTCCCGCGTCGATCTCGACTCGCTCACCCGCCGCGATCTCGGCCGCGAACGCGTCCAACGTGTCCTCGTCCAGTCGGCAATCCCAGATTTCGCAGGCATCCTCCAGCTCGCGGCGGACCATCGCGACCGGTCGGCCCGCGAACCCGATGAACACCTCAACCAGCGCCCACATCACCGTCACCACCGGGCCGGGCTCACGTCAGCTCACCACGCCGTCCTCGCCACCGAGCACACCCCTCGACCAGCAGAAACACTCGAACGAGGTGGGGCCACATCAAGGGGCCGTCCGATTTCGCAACTCAGCCGCCGGGGCAGGTTTCGCCTGCGTCTGGGCAGCTGCGACGGCGATGGTGAGGACGTCCTTCAGCTGTCTGGATCGACTCGGTCGGGAACTCACCGGCGAGCACCCTCAGCGTGTCGCACGTACCCGGTGACGTGGTGCCACCGCTGCCATCCTGGCTACCGGTCTGACTGGGCAGCCAGCGGTGCGGGCGAGTAGGTGTGGCACAAGACGGAAGTTCGTGCCAAGGGTTAGTTGATCCGGGAAGGAGTATTCATGGCTCGGGCGATGCGGGCCCCGAGGTGCTGTTGGGCGTCGGTGAGAGCGTGCCAGGAGGCACCGTTGACTTCGGCTTCTTGTAGCTGCCGGATCTTGGCGTCTGTGGTGGTGACGGTGTAGCCGATGTCGAGATGGAAGTGGGGTGGCTCGTGTTTGGCGGGCCGGGCGGGGACCGCGCCGTACTCGATGTAAGTGGGGATCGTCGAGGCCAGGGAGATCTTGGTGGGGTCGACACTGGTTTCTTCGGTCAGTTCGCGCAGCGCCGCTTCGGCGAGGCTGGTGTCGGTTGGTTCGAGGTGGCCGCCGGGTTGGAGCTTGATTCGGTACGCGCGGTGGTCGATGAGCAGGATGTGGGTGTTGCGGCGGACCAGGAGCGCGCCGACGGTGACGTGCATGGGGAAGGTGCGTCGTGATGCGAATCCGGTGCCGTGGTCGAGCTGGGCAAGCGGTTCGGCCAGGGCTGCGGCCACGTCGGGGTGGTGGTCGAGGTAGGCGTTGACGGCGGTGCGGATGTCGGTGCCTGTGATCGGCACGGGACGCTTTCGGCTGTTCGGGGCGTCGCGTCGTTGTATGGGGCGCTGGGGTTTCTCCCGGCTGCGGTAGACGTAACCGGCACCTCGTCCTCAACGACGCGGGCGCGTCGGGGAAGCAAGGACTGTACAAGGTGGCGGTGCGCGAGGCGGTGGCGCCACGCGTCACGCGAGTATGCTCCGCCTCGGCGAGGCCCAGAAGGACTTCTTGCTGACGGCCCGGCGCGACCTCGGCTTAGCGAAGAAACTTCGTACGCGATGGTGGCAGCTCTGGCTGCGGCGTACAGAGGAGAAGTGGCCGGGCGGTTGCCTGGTAGGACCGCCACGCTGGTGGTCGGGACGACGAGCAGCGGCTGATCGACTCACCGTGGGAACGGCGGGCATCCTCGCGGTAGCAGGCTCTGCCTGGGGTTGCTGTCCGGTCGAGGACACGGTTCTGGGCCGTAGGTATCACAGCTGCCTCCTGGGGTGAGCCGCGATGGTGTCCTCGACTGTGCGGATGGTTGTCGTTCTTGGGCCGTTGTCACTAGGCGTCGCGGGCACGCTCGGGGCGGGGGACAGGGTGTGGAGGCCTACTGCCATTCGGTTCCTGAGCATTGCCGGATGAGGTCGGCGGTCAGGGGCCCGCCCTCAGGATGCAGGATCACGGCGCGGAGTTCGGGGTCAGTGGCCAGGTCGCAGAGCTCCTCCGGGAGGCATTCGGAGGCCCAGAGGGGTTCGATGAGTCCGCGGATCGCGTCGGGGTTGGTTTCGAGGTGGTCGGCGATCGAGGGCCATCGCACACGAATGATGGTCCAGAGGGCGAGTACGTCGGAGGGGACGGTGTTCTGCTCGAGGGTGCGCACCGACCGCAGAATGCTGTAGGTGTTGAGGAACTTCTTGATGTTGCGCGGGTTGGGGTGCAGCAGCGGAAGGAACTTCCGCAGGCTGTGGTCTGCGCGGGCGCGGTTCTGTGGCGTGGTGAGGGCGAGGGCGGCGTCTCTGGCGAGCTGGTCTCGCGCGGCGGGGGTGGCGGCCTTGACGATGTCCAGGATCTCGGATTCGCCGCTGGCGTCGGCGAGGGCGGTCTTGCCGGCTGTGACTTCCTGGTCGAGGGTTCCGTCGCGGTGGGGGTCGGTGATGTTGAGCAGGTGCCCGAGGTAGGTCGTGCGGGCTCGGGTGCTGGGCATCGGGATGGGGACGGTCAGCTGGAACAGTTTGTCCAGGAACAGGTAGCCCAGGGAGTAGCCGGGGGTGGAGACCGAGCCCAGGAATGTGGGGAAGGCGTCTTCGTAGCTTTTGCGGAGCCAGGCTCCGTCGGCGGCGGCGACGAAGTACGCGGCTGGATGCTCGGTCGTCGTCGGTGTCGGAGTGTCGCGGATCAGGGTCTGGACCGCGTCGAGGAGGTCCACCACATAGCTGCTCTGGCAGCGGTCGAGGTCATCGATGAAGAACACGACGGGTTTGCGGGCTTTGCTCAGCATCCAGTCGAAGTGGGCGGCGACCTGATCCATGGGGTTGGGGATGGATTGCTCGAACAGGCGGGCTCCGCGGACGGTGTCCCACAGCAGTGTCCGGCCGACGAGGCGGGCGCCGGCCCACAGTGTCGCCAGGGTGGCGACGACGGCGGTCACGGCTTTGGCGAGGGTGGCGAGCGCGTCTCCTCCCGCGACACGCGGTAACAGGAAGACGGCGAGCCCGGCGACCAAAAGAGCGATCAAGAAGAGGGACAGTGTGACGCCCGCGCCGACTCGCCGGGCCCGCACCCCTGCTTCGGCGGCGCGGAGCGCGGCCCTGGAGACGACACCGCGTTCGCGGGCGACGGCTTCGCGGGTCGCGCACAGCAGCGCCCACCAGGGCGGTCCGAGACGCGATTGGCGCCAGGCGTCGAACCGGACGATCGTGAACTCGTCCTCGAGGCGGATCTGAAGGAAGTTCAGCAGGGTGCTTTTGCCGGTTCCCCAGGCTCCGTCCAGGTGAATGAGGAACGAGGTCGAAGGAGCCCTTCCGCGTACATCGCGCAGCTGGGCGGCGAGGACATCGGCCAGCGACGCTCGGCTGAGACGATCGTCGAGGGCAGGGGCATCGCTGGCCCAATCAACGTTGGTCTCGGGAGCAGGGTGAACTGGAACGGGCTGCTCAGAGGTCGTAACCTGGTCAAGGGGCGACGATTTCAGGATGGGTTCCAGCCGAAGACGTCGGGCGTGCTCACTGACCCATTCGTCGATGAGAACGCTGGTTCGATCATCGAGCTCCTCTGCTAGAAGTCGAAGGAACGTGATGACCGGAGGAATCCCGTCCGGGCCCGCATCGAAGTCAGTGAGCAACTGAACGACGTCCCATGGATTTGCGACATGATCAAATGAGGGCAGGGGGACTGCCGGACCGAGCGCGCGGTGGGTCATGATCGCCAAATGAGGGACATTCAGTGAACGCAGATAGCTGCGCAACACATCCAGATCCGAAGCCAGATCTGAGGCCGAGAGCAGCTCCGATACCGGGCCGTCCGCCATGGACACGGCATCGGAGGCCGGGGTGGAGATTGCGCCGATCATCAGGACGTAGGCGGTACCCGCGAACGACTTCACCGACACCTCGATCGGTCTATACAGCTCGGGCAGCAGCCCTGGGTCATGAGCGATGACCTCGTCGAAGTACCGCTCCGACGCGATAACAGCGATCAGACTAGGGTATTCGATGAACGTTTCCTTGACACTTGCCGCATCCAGCTGGCGAAAGGCGATATCGGTGGCCTCACCGATCCAGCCGTGACCGTCATTCAGGACCTCGCCGAAGTTCACACTCACGCGCAGTCTCATCTGTGCCCGCGGGGTTCGCGTGCTGTTGTAGCGGCGGAGGCCGACAGCGAGACGCTCCGGCAGCTGGTCGGCGACGAGATTTCTGGGCGTGTCGAGTGATAACAGGATCAGCACACCGTCGCCGCGATCCTCGGTGCTGGCTGCGCCGAAGTCGATGCCACTCTCGTCGAACGCGGTCCTCAGCACTTCGTACACGCCTTGGCGGATGGGTAGACGGCCGAACTGGCTTCCGTCTGGGACGGCCATCCCCACAACGTCAACCACGATAATCGTGCGGGTCTGGGCCCGTGGAGGGTTCGTCACACTCCCTTCCTTTCTTGGCTTCACGTGAGGCCTGGCATCGCCCACCGTGGGAACAGATGAGAATCGGTCACCAGGGGGATCAGTATTTCCAGGTGGTGCCGGTGCCGCGGTACTGCTCGACGGGGATTGGGTCGACCCCGGTTCGCATGTGGTCGGTGTAGAGCGTGCCGTGGAGGTGGTCGATTTCGTGGGCGACCAGACGGGCGACACCGCGTTCGAATACGGTGATTTTCGTGGTCCCGTCGATGGTGGTGTGCTCGACGTGGATCACATGCGGGCGGGGGACGTGGCCGCGGACGTCGAAGAAGGACAGGCAGCCTTCGTACTGTTCGTCGACGTAGCCGCTGGCCTCGATGATGGTGGGGTTGAACAGGGTGATGGCCTCGCCGTCCGGTGTGCGGACGATCGCGGCGGCGCGGTCGATGCCGATCTGCGGGGCGGCGATGCCCATGCCTTTGCCAAAGGTGTGGGCTTGGGCGACCCGCTCACAGGCGGAGTTCAGCGCGGTCACGACGCGACGGGCGTCCTCGGCCTCGGCGGGCAGGTCGAACCGGCGGGCGACGCGGCGCAGAGCGGGATCGACGTCCTGCACGATGCCGAGGGACGCCATGACCTCGCTGGGCCGCGGCGGCGGGTCGTCGGCCGGGGCGACACGACCGCGGAAGTTCCATTCGAGGCGGTACCGGGCGTGCAGGGGCGGGTTTTCGCAGGCCCAGGAGAAGCGGTGCCGGTCGCCGGTGTCGTCTCGGTCGATGGCGGTGGCGAAGGGCAAGGCCTGGGCGGTCATGGAGGTGTGGAGGCCCCAGACGGCGGGGGAGAGGTCGGCGGGGAAGTCCAGGCGCACCGACAGGGTGCGGGTAGGGAGCCGGACGGCGCGCTGGAACCAGTTGCCCCAATGGTGTTCAGCGACGGTGTATTCGTATTCGATCCAGCAGGATTCCCCTGGATAGAGGGGGAAGTGGCCGTGGTCGCCTTCGAAGAGCAGCCAGACTTCTTTGAACGCGTCGCGGTCGTGGTGGACGGTCCAGGCCATCGAGGTGGCGCGGGAGCGGCCGTGCCACGCGTGCAGACCGATCTCGCCCCAGGTGAGCGGGTCCTCGCTGTAGAGCTGGTTGGAGCGTTCCGGGTCGCCGGGGAAGCGGTCGACGGAGATGCGGATCAGGTAGCTGGTGATCGGCTCGGTGCCATGGTTGACCAGGTGCCGTCGCTGGGTGAGCCGATAGACGCCGTCGTCGTAGCGGAGGGTGGCGTCGTCGTGATCGACCACCAGCCCTGCTGTGCCCGCGGCCGCGCTGGTGGCCGTGGCCGGTGGTGGGGCGGGGCGTGTGCGGGTCGTGCGCTGGGCGTCGACGTCGCGGAAGGCGGCGAGCAGGGCACCTCCGGCGCGTAGCGCGGACTCGGCCTGGCGGGCGAAGGCCTCGGAAGGGCGTTCGGTTCCGGAGAGCACCTTGGACACGTACGAGCGGTCGTAGCCCATCGCTTTGGCCAAGGCGGTGCGGGAGTGCCCGCGCACGTCGCGCCAGCGTTCCAGTTCACCGGCGAACACGTTCGCCGCGGTTCCCGGTGCGGTGGCGCCCGTGCTGTCGGGAACGCCCGTCGTCATTGCCGCCTCCACCTGTCCGCGAACCGTGAGTGTGCGTGAACGCACCGTGAGTCGCGGCTCACTCTAGTGGCACACCGGGGGTTCGCGGTGTCGTACCTGCAACACCACGACGGCGAGCGGGGGAGGACGCGACGATGATCAATGGTGCCGGGCGGGTTCGGGTGGTGATCAGGTTCTACGGTGGCGACGGGCGCCGCCACGTCTATCTCGCCGCCGATCTGGCGCACCAGGGCTATTTTCAGGTCCATCCGGTGTGCAATCACGTGTTCGACTACCGCCTCGCTCATCTGTCGGACCTGATCGGCCCGGCAAGCTTCCATGACCGCGGGAACGGCTTCGACGTCTGCGAACCCTGTGCAGAGTGGCTGGGGACGCGGCCGCACGAGGTCCTGGTCGGTGACGAGATCGTCGCGGTGCGGGGGACGCTCGACATTCCAGCCGTCGCTCCGCGCAGAGACCACCCGCGCCCGGAATCGACCACGGGCATCGCCATCGCCGCATGACCGTGCCACTCCCACGCTCGTGAAGGAGGACATCCAGACATGCCCGCCTGCGTCACCGCGCTACCGATCCCCGGCGCCTGGAGGATCGAGAACCTTCGCCACGTGGACGAACGGGGGAGTTTCCGCGAGTGGTATCGAGACGACGCCACGTATGCGGAGACGTGTGGTGGCTGGCGGCCGCGGCAGGTGAACTGGTCGGTGTCGCATCGGGCCGTGCTGCGCGGGATCAGCGTCGCTACCGGGACACCCGGACAGGCCAAATACGTGACGTGCGCACGAGGAGCGGTACTGGACGTCGTGGTCGACCTGCGGGCCGGTTCCCCGACATTCGGCCACTGGCACCAGGAACAGCTGGACGAGGACCACGACGTCTCGCTGTACCTGGACAAGGGCCTCGGGCATGCGTTCCTATCGCTGACCGGCACGTCGATGCTGATGTATCTGCTGTCCCGGCCGCACGACCCGGCCCGCGAGGTCCGGGTCCAGGCCCTCGACCCGGATCTCGGAATCACGTGGCCGGACAAGGTCACCGTGACCCGATCGGCGAAGGATCAGGCCGCACCGTCGCTGGCCGACGCGGAGCAGGCCGGGCTGCTGCCCGTCTTCACGCTCTGACAAACCTGAAACGTTTGCAGCACAAGCAGAATCCGGTTGATGGCGTCGAGACAGATTGGATTGATCATGCACAGGGTGCTCGTGACGGGCGGTGCCGGATTCATCGGCTCGCATCTGGTCGACCGTCTCATCCAGACTGACGAGATCGACGAGGTGACCGTCGTGGACTGTCTCACCTACGCCGGCGACCGGCGGAACCTCGCCGCTGCCCTGGACTCGCCGAAGCTGCGGTTCGTCGAAGGCGACATCCGCGACGCCGGCCTGGTCGGCGAGTTGATGCCGGGACATTCCGCGGTCGTGCATCTGGCGGCGGAGTCTCATGTGGACCGTTCCCTGTGCGATGTCGGGAACTCGGTGAGCACGAACACGATGGGCACGCAGACCCTGCTCGACGCAGCGATGCGCTCCGGTGTCCGGAAGTTCGTGCACGTGTCCACCGACGAGGTCTACGGTCCGATGGCGACCGGCGCGGCCCGCGAGGACGCACCGCTGCGGCCCACGGTCCCGTATGCGGCGAGCAAGGCGGCCAGCGACCTGATGGCCCTGTCCTACTTCGCCAGTTTCGGTGTGCCGGTGTGCGTCACCCGCAGTTCCAACAATTACGGTCCGCGCCAGCACCCGGAGAAGCTGATTCCGCTGTTCCTGCGCCGGCTTCTCACCGGCGAACCGGTCACCGTGCATGGTCACGGTCAGCATCTGCGGAACTGGCTGCATGTCGAGGACCACTGCCGGGCGATCGAGCTGGTGCTGCGCCGCGGTGTCCCCGGGCAGATCTACAACATCGGCGGCGGAACCGACCTCACCACCCTGGAACTGACCGGCCGCCTCCTGCGGATCGTCGGGGCGGGCTGGGACTCGGTGACCACCGTTCCGGACCGCACCGCCAACGACATCCGCTACTGCATGGACTGGAGCAAGATCGCCGGTCTCGGATTCCAGCCCCTGCGGGACCTGGCGTCCGGGCTGGCCGAGACCGTCCACTGGTATCGCGGCAACGTCGACCGCTGGCCTGGTACACAGGCGGAGGGCGCGGAGCTGACGGCGGTGGGCGCATGACGGTCGTGACCGCGCCCAGCGGGCCCCGCGCCAACGCCCGCCCGTTCCTTTACGGCGACGAGCTCACCGCCATCGCCCGTGTCCTGGAGAGCGGCCAGTACGGGCACGGCACTGAAACCGAGGCCTTCGAACGCGACCTCGCCGCCTATCTGGATGTTCCGGACGTGGTCGCGGTCTCGACCGGCACCGCGGCGCTGCACCTGGCACTCCTGGCCGTGGGTGTCGGGCCGGGGGATGAAGTGGTGGTGCCGTCGCTGACCTTCTGCGCCAGCGTCCAGGCCATCACCGCTACCGGGGCGCGGCCGCGGTTCGTCGACGTCGACCCGGCGACCCTGTGCACCACCGCCGACCACATCCGCGCCGGCATCACCCCGGCCACCCGCGCCGTCATGCCGGTCCTCTACGGCGGCCGCGCCATCGACCTCACCAGCCTGCGCGACGACCTCACCGCCCAGGGCATCGCCATCGTAGAGGACGCGGCGCACGCCTTCGGCTCCTTCGCCGGAGACCGGCGCGTCGGCGCCACCGGTGACCTGACCTGTTTCAGCTTCGACGCGATCAAAGCACTCACCTGCGGAGACGGCGGCGCCGTCATCCCGCGCGATCCCAGCGAGGCGACGGTCCTGCACCGGATGCGGGCCCTGGGCATCACTGGCTCGCGGATCCAACGGGGTCATGCACTGACCTACGCCGTGGAGGGCCCTGGGTTCCGCTACCACCTGTCCACACTTCACGCCGCGATCGGCCGCGTCCAGCTTTCTCGTTTCCCGGAGATGGAGTCACGCCGCCGAACCCTCTGGTCCACCTACGCGACCGCGCTCCACGGCATCGGCGACGTCACCCTCGTCGACCTCGACGTCGCCAACACGGTGCCCTTCAACTGCACGGTCCTGCTTCCCGCGCCCCTGCGGGACGAGGTCCACACGCGCCTGCGTGCCGCCGACATCGCCGTGGGCGTGCACTACCCGCTCAACCACCGCCAGCCCGCGTTCACCCCATGGGCTACGCCGCTGCCACAGTCGGAATCGGTCTGGCCACGGATCCTGAACCTGCCCTTCCATCCCGACATGACCGAGAACGACGTGTACACCGTCGCCGCGGCCCTGCGCCGAGCACTCCGCCTCGCCGCCGGCCGCGCATCGGCGAGCGCGGCCGGGAACGACCAGGACCTGGACCAGCAGCCGTCAGGAATGGTGGCACGCCGGTGACGGTGCGCCGTGCCGCCGTCCTCGGAAAGGGGAGTCTCGCGGTGCACGCCTGCGCGGTGATCGCAGCGCTGCCTGGCACCGTCCTGGACACCGTGATCCCCACCGCACCGGAACCTGACTGGGATATCTCGCTGTCCGGATGCGTCGAACAGAACTGGCCGGACACCCGCGTGCTGCGGTCCGGTGACTGGCGCGACCTCGAACCAGGACGGTGCGACCTGGTCTTCAGCGTCCTCTACGACAAGATCATCGGCCCCAGCCTGATCGACGCCACACGCCACATCATCAACTGCCACCCAGGCCGGCTCCCTGCCTACCGCGGCGCCCGCCCGGTGAACTGGGCCCTGCACAACCGCGACACCCTGGCCGGGATCACCATCCACGTCATCGACGAGGGCATCGACTCCGGACCCATCCTCGCGGAAGTCGTGTTCTCCATCTGGCCGGACATCGACGAGGTCGCCGACGTCTGGGACCGGGCCATGGACCACGGGCGGCGGCTCATCACCGACACGCTGCCCCGGCTCGACACCCTCACGCCGAGAACCCAGGACGAGGCAAGCGCGACCACCCACTACCGCAGCGACAGTCACCTGCTCGGCGACCGTGACGGCTGGACCAGGACCACCGCGACACGGTGACGACGCCGCTCAGCGTCCTTCGCCGGCGGCGTCCAGGATGACATCGACGAGCCGGTCAGCGGCGTCCGGCCGTCCCAGCACGCGCGCACGATCGGCCATCGCACGCCGCCGCTGCGGATCGGTCAGCAGCGGTTCCACTGCGTCCCGCAGGTCCGCTGCGGTGACCTCGGTGGCGAGCAGCGCGGTCGCGGCACCCTGCTCGGCGAGATGCCGCGCGTTGTGTGCCTGCTCGCCACCGGCCGAGGACGCCAGCGGTATCAGCACCGACGCCGTGCCCAGCGCGGTCAGCTCGGCGATGGTCCCCGCTCCGCTGCGGGAGATCACGACATCGGCCAGCGCGAACAGGTCGGGCAGTTCCGGGCCGACGAACCCGACAGGCAGGTACCGGGCAGCCAGACTCGGCGGCAGCGCGGTTGTGTGTTCCCGCTGGGCGTCGAGGGAGGCAGGGCCGCACTGGTGCACGACGTTGGCGTGCTCGAGTAGCCACGGCAGGATCGCGCCGACTAGCTCGTTGATCTGGTTGGCGCCCTGCGCGCCGCCGGTCACGTACACCGTCGGTCGCGCGCGGTCGAAACCCTGCAGGCCCAGCGTGTCCACCGCCCGGTCGGCATCACCGGCGAGAACCTCCGCCCGCACCGGGTTTCCCGTCGCGACAGCGCGCTCGCGAGCCGAGCCCGACAGCAGTGACAGGGTCGACTCCGACGACACCGCCACCCTGGCCGCGAACGGCGCCAGCACCCGGTTCGCCAAACCCAGCCGCAGCGTCTGCTCATGAACGACCAGCGGCCGCCCGCACACCCGGGCCGCCACCCCGACGGGCACCGCGACATAGCCACCGGTCGCCAGCACAACATCAGGCCGGAAACGGGCGACCGCCGACCGTGCCTGCAACACACCCCATGGAACTCGGGCCATATCCGTCAGATTCGCGCGCGACAGCATCTTCAGCGGGTTGCGCGCACGCCGGATCTTGCCCGTGGCGACGGCCTGGAAAGGAATTCCTTCCGCCGCGGTGACGCGTGCCTCCAGACCGGCAGCGTTCCCGACCCACAACACCTCCACCGTCCGGCCCCGATCCGACAGCCGTTCCTGCAGCGTCCGCAGGGCCGTCAGCGCGGGATAGGTGTGCCCGCCCGTCCCGCCGCCGGTGACGAGCAGCCGAAACGGCCGTTGCGCCTGCCGGTCGTGGTGCTGGATACCGGCCCGTGCCGAGGTGTTCTTGCCCATTGTCAAACCCGCTATTTCTCAACCTGTCGGAGGACCCGACTGTGATCCGGTATGGCGGCCGCGCTTCTGACGCCGATCCTTCCACAGGCCGCGAATCCGGCCGCGGGCACTCGCCCGACACTGCGGCACGACGCGAGTGACGTCCACTATGGACACAGCCGGCCGACGCAGACGCATCGTGGAACAACGCCTTCCACGAGCAAGGCGCCGCACTACACACCGGTATGGCCTGGTGCGCGGGTGCCGATTACCAGGCGAAGGTGGGTGCTTCGGACTCGGCAGATCCTGCGACTGACAGGTCGTCGGCGGTCCGGTCCTCCGGTACGGCTGCTAGGGTGCTGACCACCTCGTCCGCTCCGTGCACAGGGAGATCTGCCGACGATGCCTCACTATCCCGTCTCCATCAAAGGCGTCGTCGTGCGCTCGGGCCGTGTGCTGCTGCTGCACAACGAACGTGGCGAATGGGAACTGCCCGGCGGCCGCATCGAACTCGGCGAGTCCCCTGAGGAGTGCGTCGCCCGCGAAATCTACGAGGAAACCCGGATCGGCGTCGATGTCGTGGATGTCCTCGATTCGTGGATGTATCACATCGAGGTGGCGGACAAGGACGTGTTCATCGTGACCTACGGCTGCCGCGCCACCACCGATGCCGCACCAGTGGTAAGCCATGAACACAAGCGCGTCGGCGAATTCACTGCCGACGAGGTGCCCGATCTGGTGATGCCCGCCGGCTACAAGGCCTCGATCGCAAAGTGGTTCGCCCTGCTTGGCGCAGACAACGCGGCCGGGTAAACCCCGAAAGGGACCGGCAGCGCGAACACTGCCCATGCCAGGTTCAGAGGTGATGGCCGCGACCTCCCGTAACCGGCAGGGCCCCGGCCAGGTACGTGGATCGCAGCCCTAAGAGGTGGCGCTAATTCGGGTCAGAATGCGGGATGTCAGTGCGGTTCATCGCTGCGGAGCTCGCTGTTGGTGGGAACCCTCGAACGTGGATCCCGATGTGCCCGTGCGGTCGGCCTAATCGATCAGACCGCAGGGGTCGATGCTGCGTTCACAGACGTTGAGCTCGGGCACCCGAATAATCGGAATGCTCGTGGTGTGGTGGTGTAGGTTCGAATGCGAGTACGTAGTATTCAGTGATTCAGTATTCCTATCTCTGGAGGGCATAGCGTGGCACAGAAGGTGTCGGTCAGTCTTGTCGACGACATTGACGGCACGGAAGCGGAAGAGACCGTCGAGTTCGGCCTCGACGGCGTGAACTACCAGATCGACCTCTCCGGAGGGAACGCCGGAGAGCTCCGTGACGCTCTCGCGCAGTTCGTCGAGCACGGCCGTCGGGCCGGTGGTCGCAAGCGCACCGCCAAACTCGGCCCGCCGCCGGTCGCGGGCTCCCGTGCGGTCAAGGTGGCCACGCCGGTGGATCGTGAGCAGAACCAGGCTATCCGCGCTTGGGCCCGGAAAAACGGGTTTAGTGTGTCTGATCGCGGGCGGATCCCATCCGAAGTCGTTGAGGCATACCACAAGAAGCACTAGCCCACGTGTGCCGTGATCGACCTTCGACAGGGAACTACAAGGTTGCTTCCCCTGTCGAAGGGCGATCACGGCACGCCTGGGCTCGGGCAGATCCGGCTGTCCGGAGTGAGCACGCGATCCGGTCGGTGCGGATCCGCTTTGGACGGTGCTGAACCTCCCGGCCGAACCCGGTCCGTTGTCGCCCGCGGCGAGGTTTCGTGTCCTCGTGCCTGCGGGGCGGGGAGCGCCGGTGGAGGGACCCCACACGACTGTTGCGCCGTTGTCCGGGATACTGGAATGGCCAGGCAGGGGAGAACCACGGTTCGGCGATCACGGTCACAGCGTCCACCTCACTGAGAGGTCGGGGCGACGAGCGGGACGACTTTCGCATCCCGTCCTCATGACCCACCCCCCGCCTGGCACGCACCACCAGCTTCGACTGGCTCTCCCACCGCGGCAGCACCACACCCACCCTCCGCCGCGAAGAAGGAACCCTGATCCACACCACCCAGATCGTCAACGACCGCTACACGCACTACCGAACCCTCGCGGAGCGGGAGACCGCCTGGCCAGCGCAAGCTGTTCGCGTGGCACTGTCGCGGACGGGGGAGCAGTCGCGATGGTGCGCCGTGGACGATGTGGCCGGGCTGAACACGGGAGAGAACTGGGCTGCGGCGAGCTGTTGATCATCTGGAGCGCGCCGACGGAGATGTGACCTGGTCGATGCCTGACACCTGGTTCGAATGTTCGGCTGGTGAGCGCTCTGCCGCGGCTGGTGCCGTGGTCAGGGCGCCCAGGACTTCCAGTGCGTGTTTGCGGGCGGCCGGGGTTGTGGTTTTCAGCGCGGCTTTGCGTGCCGCTCGGCGGTCCAGCGCCGCCAGCCATGTCGCGGCGGCGGCCGCTAACCGGTCTGAGTAGCGCATGACGAACCAGATCCCCGCGGGTACCGTCCCGGCGCCAGCTATCGATGCCACCATCGCCAGATCAGGCATGGGTGTCGGTTCCTGCCAACTCGGGCGGGAGCCGCTGCCACGACCTAGGTGAGCATGGGCGACTGTCCGCGCAGGACCAGGATTGAGGTCGTGGGCGGAGCGTTGGGTTCCCAAGGGGGCATCGAGAGGTCCGCACCAGATGTCCGGGTGGCTTGGCTGGTCTGGGGTGTCCGCGCCAGCTTTTGCTGCGTGAGAAATGCGTCATCTGCGCCGCGCCGCTGCGCCAGTCCAGCACGACCAGCTGAACGCGTACCTGTTCCCGCAGTTGCCACCACAGCTCGACCATGGCGGCAGCGGCGAGCTGACAACGGCTCCGAAACGCCAGAACGAGCTGCAATCCCCGTGACCCGGAGACAGCCGGAGCTCGATGGCGTCAGGCTCGCGCACACGCGTCCTCACGACTTGAGAGGCACGGCGTCGATGATCGGTGGGTTGCCTTTGCTTGCTCAGTCATGGACGGAACGCTATCGGCGACTGCCGATCAGGACGTAACAAACTGTTACCCTTTATGAAAGAGGAACCATCGTGCCGAAATACCCGATGGTCTCTCTTCCCAGGACATCGTGTCGTCGGCAGGAACACATGAAAGCCCAGGAAGCCGGAATTTCCGGACGGTGCGAGCAAGCCGACACCCGGCCGGCGGCGACATAGCTGGTCAGTCTGCATGGTCGGTAGCGTTGGTCTACAGGGGGTACGGCAGAAGAGTTCGGCGGACGTGGTGCGGTAAACCTGGCGTCACGACCACGCTCGTGGTCGCCGGGGTGACGTCCGGGCAGTCGCACACGTACCGAAGTTCTCAGAGGAAGGGCCCCGTCTGGTGAGTTCCCGCAGACGGCTCCCCATGGGTGTGAGGCATACGTCGTGGTCGATCACGCGCCCTCGACACGGATACCGAACAGGGAACACTGCTGGTGAACAGACCGGCCCGCTGGAAGGAGAACGTCCACCCGCTTGGGCCTGTGCACGAGCTCTTCTGGCGGGGTCCGTACCCACGTGCACACGGCGTGAGCTAGTCTCGGAATTGCTGGGTGTCAAAACAGTAAAACAGGAAGCCCTTTCGGGTGAACCTGTCAGGTGGCCGGCCCTGCTACGACTGGCCACCCGACCTCAGTGGTTCATCAGCCGGATCAGTGCTTCACTGAAGTCCACCAGCTGATTTGCCAGGATGACGACGGAACCCGACCGGGTGAGCTTCTGCCACTTGGTGGGGTAACGCCGCGGATCGTTCTCACGGCGCTCCGCGTCGTCCTCTGAGCCCTGCTTCATCGTGCTCCTTCCAGTCCGGCTCTGGCACTCCTGGGAATCAAGCCGGACAGGCTGATTCCCCCGGAACCAGCCGTGATGGAGATCGAAATCCACACAACTCACTCGACATCTGCCGATACCTGATAACCCTAGCGAAGGCGATCGGAGGCGGCCTCGGCGGGGTCGCCGAGTTGAGCTATTCGGAAAGCCTCATACAGCCGACGAGGCAATTGCGGGTCAGAGGCCTGCTCGCGGTCGGGGTATCGCGTCCACCTGCGGCGGAGTGCTTATACGTAAGCCTACGTGTACACATTAATTAGTGTATTAACGCCTTCGTGACTGGGGTTGCACTAATCAGATGCGAAAGAATTCAAGATTTCCCTCTAAATGACTAAGTAGTGGCCGAGGGGGTGCGCCAAGCCCGCTGCGTGCGCCTCGCTGAGAGCGTCTCAGGCCGTCTGACGTTGGATGTGGCAGATACGCGTTCACTGTGAGTGGAGAAGCGCCAGTTCAGGATCCGGCTGGGGAGAGGCGGCGAAGGCGTTTTGGGGTAGGTCTTCGCGGAGGAAAGCCACCGATCGGCGGTCCGACGACGGCGGCCTCGTAACGTGCTGCTGCGTGCTGGAGATCCACCCGCGTCTGGCTGCGTTCGTCGTTCAGTTCCGCGGTCTCAACGCCCATCCTGCGCTACACGGCCGGACGTCCTGGTGTCAGACCAACTGGGCGGACGAGGCGCGCGGAAGCGTTTGTAAGCAGGACCGGGAAGTGATCGCTCAACGTGGCGGGGTCCAGGATGAGGCCTCGTGCCGAGGTCTCGCGGGGCGGTGGTGGCGCTGAGGGCTCGGAGTACTTGCAGAGCCGGCCTACGTGCGGCAGGGATTACGGCTTCCAGCGCTGTGTGCCTGACATCCGGCGGCTGCGTATGCCAGCCACTTTGCGTCAGCGGCGGCAAACCGGTCGGAGTAGCGGAGTACGGACCGTAGTCAGGGCTTGGTTTCGGCGTTCACCGGCGCTCGATTTTTGCCAGCAGGGCCTGAAACGATGGGTCGTTGCCCCCTGCGGCCGCCAACCGGTCATATAAGGCGGCGTCCAGCCAGCCTTGGTCCACGCCGGCGGTCAGCACCCGCGCCATGAAGGCGGTCTCGAGCTCGGATTGCGTGCACACACCGGTGCCGACGAGTCGGTGTGCCAGCGTCGCGTACGGATCCGGAGCCGCGTCGGTGGCCGTGAGCCGTTGGTGGGACAGCTCCATCAAGGACGAGGCCAGCAGCTGCCCACGACCGGTCGTGGACAGCCCGCGTTTCACCATCTGGTCGGCGATGTCGATCGCGGCGGTGGCATCGCCGCCGGGGGCGGCAGCGACAATCAAGGCCGCCTCCAGTTGCGTGCCCGCTCGCATCCTGTCGGGATCAGGGCCGGGAAGCTCCACTGCCTACCTCCGGGAGTCGTGCTTCTGATGAGTAGCCTCGCATCAAACGGGCGTGCGCTGTCATGAGGGCACTGTGGTGTTCCCTGCCGTCGGCCGAGAGCGCTAGGTGGGACGACTTCACCGAGCTGCCGTTTCAGATCGGTGACCTGCTGCGCCGGTGCGACGTGCCGGGCCGCAGCCGCAGGGCCGACGGTGATCAGATGGTGTGGGGAACGCCGATGTCGGCGATGGCGGCCTGGGGCAGGCCTTCGCGTAGGAAGCGCATGTCGTCGAGGTGCTGGTCGAAGAGCACGGTGACGGTGCCGCGGCGGGCCTCGAACTCCGCGAGGTATTCAGGGGTGAAAGCGATGCCGAGGTACGCGAGACCGGGGTCGTTCCAGGTCGGGTCTTCGGCAGTGCCGTCAGGGTGGGCGCACCAGGCGTGAGGGGTGACGGGTCCGGTGTCGGCGAGCGCGGATCCCTCCACGTAGAGGAGGCCGTGGCGTCGGCTGTGGCTGGTCGCGTTGGTGTAGCAGGCACGTATAGGGCCGCGGGGACGACCTGGAGGGAGCGCGGCGGGGGTGAGCCACCGTCCGAGGGACATCACCAGGGTCTCGATGTTCGGATACTTGAATTGCTGCGGTGTGGGGAGAAGTCGCTGACACGACGTAACCAGGTCAGCAGTTCCTGCTGGGCGCCTCGCACGGCCCTGCGGGTGTCTTCCCGCACGTCTGCGCAACGGCTGCGGGCTGTGCTTGAACTGGTCGAACAGGATCACTGCGCGACTCGCCTGGCCGCACACGAGAATTGCCGCATACTGAAGGCTGTCGTCGGGGTTCCCGGCCAGGTCCTCAGCGCTCCGAGCCGGTGGGTAAGGTGCTGCGCTGGCATCGTTTCCGGATCAGCCTGTCCACCGTTGACGGGACGAAGCAGTGGACACGGGGGCCTCTCGGAGATGCGCGGAGCATCCGGGCGCTCAATGGATCCCGTGGATGAGAACATGTCCGCTTACTACGGGTCCGATAGGCAGGCCGTCGGTGTCGATGACGTACTCGGCTTCGTCGCGGTCGGTGTTGTGTGCGAGTAGCCGGTCGGGGGCGGCGAGGGCGGTCCAGAGGGCACCGGGGAGGCGGCCGCCGAAGCCGCCGGCGGCGTAGGTGCGTGCGGACCTGGTGGGAGTCGGTCCAGGACCAGTCCGTGCGGCGGTCGGCGACCGATCCCCGGTACAGGCGCAGCGGTTGGGCGGGGCGTGGGACGCGGCGGCCGTTGTCGGTGTAGCCGGCGGCGGTGAACAGTGTCCGCCAGCGGTCGCGGCTGATCGTGAGGTCGGGGCGTTCGGCGTTGGACCAGGCGTGCCCGATGACGCCGCTGGGGTCGTGGTCGGTGATGAGCCGGTGCCGGTGCAGGGCGTCGAGCAGGATCGGCATGTCGTCGCCGGGTACCCGGTAGAGGGCGGTAGCGAGCTGGTTGGTGTTCAGCGGGATGCCGCGGTCGATCAGGTGCGTCGCCAGAGGGATGACCTCGACGATGACGGGAACACCGAAATCGGCGGCACCGGCGGTCCCGCAGGTTCGTGGCGGGGCTCGTGTTCAGGCATTCGGCTCTCGTGGTCCAGGGCGGGTGGGACGTTCCGGCGATGAGGACCCGGTCGCTGGCCGGACGTCGGCGCGTCGCGTGGGGAAATTCCCGCGTGGTCAGGGGTTGCTCAGGTAGATCGCGTAGTTCATGACGGCGTCACCGGCGAGTTCGCCGTGGCCGATGACACCGTCGATGTCGCCCTGATGGACTGCGCGGTCGAGGGCGTCCTGACATCGCAGCACGACGTTCCGCAGCTCCACGGATGTGGTGTCGCCGGGGCGCACCTGGGCCAGGGTGGCGAGGTGGTCGACCGTGGTGATCGCGGTGCTCACGCCGGCGACGATCTCGGCGGTGTGGCCGAGTTTGATCGCCTGCCGCAGGCTGTGCACGGCTTGCTCGGTCGCGAAGTATTCGGTGCGGACCGCGATCGCGCGCGACAGTTCGTGAGCGGAGTGTCCCGGCTGCCCTGCTGCCACCATGCGGGGAAGCGTACTGCCGCGAGGCGTGGCGTCCGGGGACGGTCGGCGGCACCAGCGGGCGGGCAGCGAGTGTGCCAGGTAGGCGCCGGACGGAGGGCCGAGGCGCGTTAGCCTCGTCCGACACGATTGAAGTCTCTTGTGTCCCCACAATCCGCAGCCGCAGGCGATGGTGTTGTCGCGGGTGTCGATGATCGGCACGCGGACACAACGGTGCGGTTGCTCCGCGCCGGTGAAGGAGCGGCCGCCGTGGCGATCGCGGCCGACGCCGGAATACCCGGCTTCGGCGAAGGCGATGACCTGCGGGCCGCGCTCGATCGGTCCGGCGGTCGGATCGAGCTTCCTGATCTGCCGGGCATGACAGGCTGGTGCTTCGGCGCGCTGATATCCGGTCGCCTCGTCGGTGTTCTGTATGCGTGCACACCAGTGGATTTCGTCCTGTCGCACCGGGGAGAGCAACGCGCCTGGCTGGGCCGGTCGGTCGTGGAGATCGAGATCGTGGCGGTCGAGGCGGGTTGCCGCGTTGGTGGCGCGGGAACGGCGTTGCTGGGCCATGCCGAGCGGTTCCTGGGCGAGCGGGGTGTGGAGTTGTTCGTCGCGAAGGGCGACGCGGGGGATATGCCGGTGATGCGGTGGTACCGGCATCGTGGCTATCGCGTCGCCGACGCGGGGCAAAGCTGTCTGCTCGAGACTCCGGCCGGGGCGACGAGCATCGACGCCGGACCGGCCCACGATCGCCGGTGGCGCCTGGCGATCAAGGCACCAGGGAAGTCTGTCGTGCGGGGTGTGCGTGGCCTGCGGCTGGAGCCGAACCCTTCGGCGTGAACCTGGTACCGCGCTGACGGAACCCGGCTGCTGGCGGGTGCGCCGTTTCCCGGCACCCCAGGCCGGTCATCTCGCTGGGCGGGTGAGCGGCACGGAGTGTGAGACGGCGTCCCCGAGGAGCCCGGCGCTGGCAAGGATGTAGCGCAGCTGCTCAGCGTCACCGGTGGAAGAGGGCCGAGGTCTTCGCCGCTGCACTCGACGATGTAGTCCCGGATCACGGTCGTGGCGTCCCGCTCCGGTGGCGTGGAAGTCGGGCGGGCGAGCAGCCCAGCGTCGGCAAGGCGATCGGTGAGGTCGGCCGCTTGCTCGACCACCGGTTCGCCGGCGTCGAACCCGGCGCTGTCGACGAGGAAACCATGGATGAACCGCGCCGCCCGACGCCGGGAAGCGGCAGTCGCCGCGGGAGACGCGGATACGGCCCGCAGGTCGCCCAGGGAGCCGCCAGCCGTGGAGACGGCGAGGGTGCTGATGGGCTCCTGGCGGCTGTCCTTGCCGTACACCCGGACGAGCTTGTCGATCACCCGGCGGGCCTCGTCCGACGGGTCCAGGATCGAGGCGAGGCCGTGCACGGCCGCCGCGACCCCGGATTCCCACAACGGGACCGGAGAGACGTAGGTGACGGCGAGGTGAGCGGTCTCCGGGCTGATAAGACCGGAACGAACGGCCATGCGGAGGCTGAGCAGGTTGTCGCCGTCGTGGCAGCCTGCCCACCCGGCGCAGATCCGGGCGAGCCCGGTATCCGCGCGGGCGAGAGGTGAGGGGGTGGCCGTGCGGCTGTTCTGGCCGGTGAGGTGGCATTGGAACACGCCTGGGGCTGATCCCCGGTGTCCCGGTCGTAGTGGGCGAGTTTCTCGTACTCGCTGACGTCCCAGACACCGGACGGCACATCACGCCGATACGGGCACGACCGGCACGGTGCGTCGGCGGGCGGACCGATCACGTCTCGGCGGACAGCAACGGCAGGAACGTCATCGGATCCGGACGACATCTGCGCTCGCGCCTCCCAGGCGTGCTCCGGCGGCGTTCAGCCGATCGTGCGGATGGGGATGTCAGCGTACTGCTGCGCGCGATCGCCGGTTCATGTCCGTCACGTTGCGCGGTGGGCGGTCAGGACGGCGCCGCGGGTGATCAGGTGCGTGGCGAGGAGAACGAGCTCGAGGACAACCGCCGTCCGGAGATTGGTAGCGACGGTTTCTGATGACTATGTGAGGTGCGTGGGACAAAGGGTTCCGTGTGCTGCTGTTACTTGAAAAATCTGACTTTGCTCAGTGGTGCGACGTAGTCACCCAGCACAGGTGTGTTCAAACGTCCTGAGAATAGTTCGGTCAGGAATGCGGCAAAACCGCCATCGAAGACCAGGTGGTCATCCTCCAAGTCGCCGACCACGATCTTCCAGTCATCAGCCGGACCGACTGTGAGCCAGTAAAGCTGCTCGGACGAAGTGCTGCTTCCCCAGCAGAGCAAACCACCAAGACTGGGGAACGCGCCGAACGCGTGATGGTGCGAAAACTCGTCGACCAATTCGCCCAGCTGCTCGGTGCGTTCCAGGCCATCCTTGAGGAGGTTCAGTCTTTCGTTTGAGCACGATGGATGATCGATCCGAATGAAATTGTCCGCAACGATGGCGGGGTAGAGTGAACAGAATTCCCTGTAGTCCTGCGGCAACGTGCTCCCGAGTGCCCGCTCGACCGCATCCCAGTCCACGGGGCCTGGCCCGATTTCGGGTGGGCCCAGCAAAGCTGCCAGTGCGACCATGGGACTGCTCATGACAAGGTCTCCATTCGGGGAACGTCGGATCCCGCGGCGGGACAGAGTCTCCGGTTGCGCAGGTGGTCAGGTCACGCTGGTGGGTGCGAGCAGCGCGTCGAGCTCGCGGTCGAGTTGTTCCTCCAGCTCGGTGATGCGCTGCAGAGCGGCGGGGTCGCAGGTTTCGGCGTGATGCTTTTTCGGCACGCCGCAGGCGCCGCAGACTTCGAGGTTGGTGTCGAACACGGTGGTCAGCCTAACGAGCGGCACCGACAGATACCGGCCTTGGCTGGCCGCTGTCTAGTCGTCGTCTTCGGTGTCGTCGATGTCGCCGGTGCGCCACATGGTGATCGTGTACTGCTCGGTCGGCGGTGTGGCGTTGCGCAGGGCTTCGAGGTCGTCGGGTGAGGTGTATTGGTGGAGTATTTCCTGGCGGCGGGTGGCGGCGGTGTCGCGGCCGTGGTGTTCGACGGTGGCGGCGTAGGTTCCGGGGACGAGGTGGATGGGGATGCCGCCGCCGGTGGGAGAGCCGAGCGCGAGTTGCCCGCTGGGACATTCCAGGCGTAGCTGAGGAACGCCGGGCGCCGGGTGTGGCTCGGTGTCTGAGATGGTGACGGTGACGCCGACGGGGAGAAGGTCCTGGGCGACGGTGATGACGAGGGTGTAGCCGTCCGAGGCGGCGACGTCCTGTGCGGCCTCGTTGAGGACGCCGGAGGCTCCTGGTCCGGCGTCGTTGTCCTGGTCGTTGAGGAAGATCAGCCGATAGTCAGGGATGAAGGTCAACCGGTACGTGGTGAGCGGGGCGGCCGGGTGGTCGTGGGACATGGCTGTGATTGTGGCGTGCGGCTGGTGGGGCGGCATCCTGTGGACGCCCGCCCCACCAGCTCGTTATGGATCAGGGCACGATGCCGACGGTGAACGCGTCGCGGTCAAGGACTCGGTTGGCGCCGTAGAACTTGCCGAGTTCGGTGCCGCCGTTGCCGTTGTCGGCGCGGGGGATGGGCCGTGCTGAGCCGTGCCAGTTTCCTGGTTGCCCGCCGGTGGATTCGCTGGCGCCTTCGTAGGTAGTTCTGAAGGGGTATTCGTCGCATTCCATGTCGCCTGCTGCGTAGCCGGGGCCCCAGACGTCGCGGCAGATGTCGACGGCACGGTCGTGATTCTGTCGCTTCTTGGTGTCGTCCATGAGGCGGTGGAGGGGGTCGGTGACGCTGGCGCCGGGGGCGTTTTTCCCGATCAGGGCGGGGAAGGTGCGTTCCGGGTGGTGCAGGGTGTCGTCGACGTGGCGGGCTTCCTGGTCGTAGCCGGCGCCGGTGAGGTGCAGGTCGAAGCGGGGGATGTGGTCGGTGAAGACGGTGCCCTTGAACTTGCCGGCGCCCAGGGCGCTGTTCGCGCTGTCGAACCGGACGTGGTTGACGGCGTGGGTGTCTTTGTAGAGGGGGCGGGTGTTGCCGTTGCGGTACTCGCCGGTGAACCCGATCGTCTCGGTGAAGTTGACGATCTTGTAGGGGTCGGCGCCGGTGGTGTCGGGCGAGGTGATGGTGATGGTGTCCATCGTGGATTTGGTGTACCAGCCGCGGATGGTGTCCGCACGCGACAGGGGACCACCACCGCAGGTGACCTCGGTGGATCGGCAGTCGAACCTGATGGTGAGGAAGGTCAGCTCGTCGGAGAGGTTGCTGCCCTGGTGGACGTTCTCGACGCTGGTGACGTAGTCGACCCGGCGGCTGCCGTCGTAGGCGAAGGCGAGGATCCACAGTTCGAAATCGAACTTGCCGTAGTAGTTGCCGTTGGTGTCGTAGAGGTACACGTTCTCGGTGGAGTGGTAGCACTGCTCGAAGCGGCTCCGGGCCCAACCCTGCACGCGGGCGGCCTCAGTGGAGTGGCGGCCGCATTCGGTGCGCAGGTCGTCGGCCTGTGCGGCGCTGACACCCAGCGTGCTCGCCGCCGCCGGGGCGGTGGCCAGCACCCCGCAGACCGCGAGGGTGGTCATGACCGTGGCGAGCGCGCGCCGCACCCGCCGCCGGGCGGTGGTGTGCCGGGTCATCGGTTACCCCCGAACTTGGCGTCGGCGAAGGCCTGGGCCCGCTGTTCCAGCTCGAGCGCCGACGGACCAGTGGTCACTGCCGCGGTGGAGGCCTGGGCTTGGGCGGGGGCCGATCCAGGCCGGACGATGGGTTTGGTGACGTCCCAGGACACCACGGCGGGGTAGCTGCCGCCGGTGGTCGTGACGCCTGTGGTGAAGCGGAAGCAGTAGTTCGGGTCCGCGCCGGGAGCACAGTTGCCCGCGGGTGCCCGGGTGGAGGTGTTGACCTGGGCGAAGCGCAGGAACTGCTTGTTGCCGTTGAGGTACATCACCCGGTTGCTGGTCGAGCTCAAGGCGACGAGGCCGGACATGTCGACCAGGGACCAGCCGGTGACCAGGTGATGCGAGGCCGGGCCGGGCTGGGTTCCGGTGGTGCCGACCAGCGCGAAGTCGTAGTAGATGTCCCACGTCGCGCAGTTGTCACACCGCGGGAGCGCCATGAACGTGTGCAGCCGGCCGTCGGGCTGCTGCATCCGCGCACCGATTTTGTTGTAGGAGTAGCCGGCGGTGTAATCGATCCAATACGGCTGAAAATCTGTCCCGGATCCGATGTAGTGCATGTTCAGCCCGAACGCGAACGATTTCGTCATCGCGTCGTCGGTGAACAGCTGGGTTTCGTTGTAGAAGTCCGCGTACCCGAACGGTGGCGGCGCACCGTACGACGGTGTCGGGTAGGTGAAGGTGACGAACATGCCGTACATGCGTTCGTCCTGGTCGCCGCACAGTTGCGCGACCGCGTCTCGCGGCTCCCGCTGGCAGATGCTCGGCCCCGCCGCACTCGCGGGCGCCGCAAGCGCGACCACCTGAGAGACGACGAGAAGGCAGAATGCGATGACGGAGAAAAGTCTTCGGCGCATGAATTCGTGAATCCCCTCAGAACAAGCACGGCGCAGAAAGGCGCTCGCGCAAGGAGACACGATAGAAGGACACACGATCGAGTCGCCAGGGCTTGATCAAAATTCCATCGCCTGGCGCACAGCCGCCCACGGCGCTGTCACACAGAGTGGAAGGCCACCGGCACATGATCACCGTTCCGGCGCATCCCGGCGTAGCACCCCCCCGGTGTTCCCGCCTCTCAGGTCCACTTCACGACCACAAGCGTCAGTGTCGATGCTGAAAAGTGCGGCGGTACACGAATACGGCGAAACCGGCACAGAGGACTGCGCCCCCGCCGAACAGCGCCCCGATGAGCGCCTGCCGATTGCGTACGTCTCGGCAGGCTTCGATCTGCCGATGGGCTTCCTCGGACACCAGCGCCTGTGTGCCCTGCCCAGGCTCCAGTCCGCCCCCGAGCACGGTCTGCATCTGCTCCGACCAGCCTGTCGCGCTGCCACAGACGACCTCCGGCCTGTCCGCGGATCTCTGGGTGGACACCTCGACCGACAACGCCCAGACAGCGACCACCGCGAGGACTGCCGCGGCGATCGCCAGCCAACGAGGCACACTCATGCGATCAAGTATCGCCGATCCCGCCCGACTTCCTTTCACGCCGCGTCGACACGGGGCCTATGCCACCGCGCCCGGCCTGCGGCAGGCAGAATGAGCCATGCGCGACCTCGTTGAGAGACCGGTGACGTTCGACTACGGCTACACCATGGCGTGCTCGGCCTGCCCGGCGATCACGCCGCTCACCAGCACCGACTACCACCACGAAATCAACCAGGCGCATATCGCATGTCACGGCTGCGGCGCCGACATCCACTTCGGGCGCGCCGTGATGGCCCTGCGCGACGCCGACGACCCGGCCCTCGACGACGACTACCTCGCCACCGTCGCCTGGTATCACACCAGCACGCATTCGGACTGGCCGTGGGGGAGCCGGACGATGCCGGCGGCGACGCTGGCGGTGCACCGGCGGCACATGCCGGAGGACGCGGTCGATCGTGCTCGTGTCCGCCACGAGAACCAAGCCCTTCATCTCGGCACGTATGAAGCGGCGATTGAGGCGATGCTGCGCCGGATGCATGACCAGGACGACGGGGGTGCCCAGTTCTTCCTCTACCGTGTCGCGCTGCGCGCCGCAGACTTGACCGCGGAACGGGGCTGGCGTGACGAGAACACCGACGACGCGGCGCGGATCAGCCAAGACGACCTCGGGGATGCCGACGTCGTCCGGTACCTCAACGTCTTCGAATCCCCTGGCTCGATCTCCCTGGCCGTCCGGCCGTCGGCGATCGCGACGATCCAGCGGATCGGCCTGCCCATCAGCACTCTTCCCGGGGATGTCGAACCCAGCCTGCTCGTGAAGGTCGGAGAGCTTCGTGCCGAGCATGATCGGTGGGAACCCGAGCGCGCTCAGCTGAAGCCAAGCCCGCTCGATCTGTTACGCCGCGAAGCGTCCGCCCGTCGTGAGGCCCTTCTCGGCCACAGGTCACGCGCGCGGCGCAGGGGACTGCCAGGACAGCTTCCCCGGCTGCTCGAAGAGCAGTATCTGTCGGGGGTGTCGGAGCCAGTGCGGGAACGGTTCACCGGCGCGGTAGGGGCCTGGCATTCCGCGCAGGAAGCGCAGGTGAGCGACACCGACTACGTCACGCGTTACGCGCGCATGGCCGCGTTACTCACGCAGCACCGGCAGGTCCGCCATCTCCTTGCGGACGCGGATCTGCTGTCGGCGGGGGCCTCACCAGCCGCGCTCGGCATGCTCCTACGTCGCGGCCGGGATGAGCCGAGATCGTTCCGGCGCTCGCTGTGGGCACTCCATCCGCCGCTGCGACGCCGCTTGGACGTCCTGGACCGCGGCGACATCGAGCGCCATACCCGGGCCGAGGAAGGGTTCGCCTTCGGCGCGCTGATCGGCGTTGTCCAGCCCACACTGTCATTTTTCCTCGAACCGCTGCTCCAGCCGATCGCCGATCTGCGTATGACCGTGCTCGTGGCGGTGCTCCTGCTGGGCTATGCCTGGGGCACGACGGTGTGGCGCGCGCATACCGCCGACGACGCCCAGCCGGTGTTCGACCGTGTCGTGAGCGTGCTGGGCTTGCCGGCGGGGGTGGTGCTGGGGCTCGCGTTCTCCCTGACGGGTACCGGAAGTGAGCCGTTCGAGGCGGTGACTCTCTGGCACTGGGCGTTGGGCGGTGCCGCGCTCATCGGGGCGGCGTCCCTGTGCGGCGGGATCGCCGCACTGTGGCACCGGCACCGGCCCGGCACGTCACCATGGTGGGTCGGTCTGGTCGCGGTCCTGGTGTTCACCGGTGCGATCGAACTGATCGACTCCCTAGGCGCGGCGGTCAAGCTCGGCGGGGTGGTGGAAATCTGGCTGGGAATGACGGCCGAGCCATGGTGGGCACTGCTCGCCGGCGAGATCGTCATCGCGGTAGTGGCATGGTTGCTCGCTACTGGGGCCAGGCTTCGGATGCTGTGCCTCGCCGTGGTCATCTCCTTGCCGGTTGCCGTGTCCCGGCTGATCTTCTCGGCGCCCATACTCCGGGAGAACGCGCTCGATCACCTGCTGCTCGACGGTGTGGTGGCGTCGGTGGCGGGACTGGTGGCGTTCCTCATCTGTGTCGTGGCCGGCGGCAGGGCAGGTGTCGCGGCGGGTGTCGCGTGCGCGTGGCCTGCAGCGCTGCTGACAGCGTTGGTGCTGACCTTGAAGTTCAACCATCCCATGGATCTCGCCTGGCTCTCGGTGAGACAGGTGGCGGCGAACCTCGCCCCCGCACTGCTGCTCCTGACCGCGCTCACCGCGATCGTGCCAGCACGAGGCGGTACGGAGAGAACCGTCCAGCGATGAGTTGGAAGAGGTGGGGCTGGCGTTCCTCCACGCCAACGGGCTGTTGCCCTAGGTTCTCGCAGCGAGCTCCTGCACCGCTAAGCCCTAAACTGGGTCTTCGCACAGTGTGATGTAAGACTGCCTTCGAGTGGCTCTTACCCCGGCAGGGTTCTTGATGTACATCCACGGATCCGCTGGTGCCTCCGCGATTACATCATCCCCGTGACGCTAGTGGTCGCATCGGAGGGGCTGGCGCTAAGCCCTTGGTCAGCTATGTAACAAACACCGACGGACCGACTACTTCAGCAGAGTTCCTATCGCTGTTAAAAGAGGCCGGGCGACCCCGCTGTACGAGGCCACCCTCACCGACAGCGAGCGAGTACTGGGCCCCGACCACCCCGCCACCAGGACCATCCGCTTAAACCTCGATAGGGTGCGATCGACCTAACCGACACCATGCGATGTTCCGCAAGCGGCCGGTCGTGGTGCCGAACGTCCGATCTTCGGCAATAGCGGACGTTCGTCGAGGTGCGCGGTCAGAGAACGCGACTGATGCGAGGCCATGCGGTCTGCGAGCCGTCCCGCGCTGACCGCATGGCGTGAATCTGACGACGCTGCTCAATTCGTGGGCTGTCAGCGACTTGGCCACCTTGAACGTCCAGCGCCTGGCCCTGAAAATCGTCAGCCGGCAAGTCAGGTGGAGGCCGCTGTCAGGCTCACGCGCCTCGTTCCCCAGGGTCTATCCCGTGATCTTGGAACAGCCCCTCTCCAAACGCGGAGCAGGTGAGGTGCACTTGCAGTACAGTCGAGCGCTGCCGCTCGGGGTATGTGTCTGTACGTCGTGCGCTGACGGTGTGAGCAACCCCGACGTTGATCCGACGCGTTGCCGCTGCGGCGGCTATGTCCGGCGGCGGGGATAGTGATGCCGAGGGTCAGGTGACACCCGCCGTCCCTGTTGTCAGGGGTGAAGGGTTGAATCCTTTGACGATCAGCCAGACGCCGAGGGAGAATTCCCACAGGGCGATCGGGAGTGCGGCGAGCGCGGACCAGGCGGAGCTCATTTCTTTGAGGCCGAGCATGGTCAAGGTTGTGGACACGATGAGCAGGGGAGCTCCGGCGAAGCCCAGCAGGGGCAGCGCCCGTGGCACCAGGCGTGACTTGTACAGCAGGTAGCCCAGCAGCACGGCGTTCAAGGCGGGGATGAGGCTTTGCCCGAGGAGGAAGGCTTGGTCGTGGAGGGCGACCAGTGCCTGTCCGGTGACCACTCCGTCCGCTCCGGTTCCGGTCCGCCGCAAGGTCACGACCGCGAGGAGGGCGGCTACGCCGACGCCGTTGGACGCGGCTTCGAGGACTCGCGCGCTGACGAACCCGAGCGCGACTCCTTCGTGCTGCCGTTTCACCACGGGGTACAGTGCGACGGCCGTGCCGATCCCGGCGATGGCCACGATCGATTCCAGCAGCCCGCCGACGAAGACGGCGGTGTCCGGCCCGGAGCCGAGGATGTAGTTCCGGTCCCGGACCGGGCCGTAGAGCGCGAGAATCGGGATCGAGACGAAGGTGATCAAGTAGAACGTGCCCGCGACGACCGCGGTCTTCCTGAGTGAGTCCATGTGAACCTCCCGGTGAAGCTGCCGTGGTGCGGCACCGTCCGGGGGCTCGAGACGTGAGCACACGGGGGTGTGCTCGGTCGTCTGAGACTACGCCCCGCACAGAAGGCAGTGTGACCCCTGTTTTTCGCCTCTTCGCGGCTGTGGTGAATGTCGGTACCAGACGGTGTCGCCGGGGGATACAGGGCTATCGTCAAAACCGCGAAGGTATCGCCTGATGGGAGAAAGCCTCCTGGGCTGAGGTATCGCCGATGGGGGCGCATCCTGCCCCGACAGGGGTCACGCCAGGGTGGCGGGTTTGAGCAGTGCGTCAAGTTCGCGGTCGAGGTGCCCCTCCAGTTGCGATACTCGCTCAAGAGCGGTGGGATCGCAGGTTTCTCTGTGGTGTTGTTTTGTCACACCACAGGCGCCGCAGACTTCGAGGTTGGTGTCGAACACGGCGGCGAGCCTACAGAGCGGTACCGACAGAAAATCCGCCTCGACTCGCCGCTGCCTAGTCTTCGTCTTCGGTGTCGTCGATGTCGCCGGTGCGCCACAGGGTGATCGTGTACTGCTCGGTCACCCTGTGGCGTCGACAAGGGCTTCGAAGTCGTCGGATGAGGTGCGCTGGTGGCGTATTGCCTGGCGGAGTGTGGCGGCGGCGTCGCGGCCGTGGTGCTCGACGGTGGCGGCGTAGGTTCCGGGGCCGAGGTAGAGGGGGATGCCGCCGCCGGTGGGGAGCCGAGCGCGAGTTGTGCGCTGGGGCATTCCAGGTGTAGCTGGGCAGCGTGGGGTGGGTAAGCCGGGCGATGTAGTGGCTGATGGAGTCGACGCGTTCCAGACTCGCCAGCGGCTCGTTCAGCGGGACGCTCTGTAGCGTGCGCGTCGTCTCAGCGAGCGCCTTGATGGCTGACGACGGGGGAGCCGGGCAGCAGCGTCATGCCGAGTGCGGCCTGGCTGGGATCATCGTCGAGCCAGAGCGGTGTCGGTGTACTGCCCAGGCCGTCAGCGTGGGTGAGTCCGCGCCACTCCCGCTTGACGCGCTGCCGGTCGGTTTCTTGTAGAGCTTGATACAGGTCGGCGTGGTCGCTGTGGTCCAGGCGAAGATGTCTTTGTTGCGGCCCCTCGAGCGCCCGTCGCCCGTGTTCCTCGAGCGTGACGGCCAGGTTGTCGATGCCGGTCGTACGGCGGTGCGCAGGGCGCGGAGCAGGCTCGTGGAGCGGAGGTCATGGTGGCTCGAGTCTGCTGGGTGGTGTCGAACCAGCGGCGGGTGTCTGCAGTACCCCAGCCCGACAGCCGCCATGCCACAGTGGGTGTTCATCGACGCGGTAGGGTCCAACGGCTTCACCTGCTCCGCCGACATCCAGAACGTCCCGCAAGGAAACGCGACCAAGGTCCGATGCTGAAGCAGCCGAAACCCGGCCCTGATATCCGCAACCTCGTCTGGAGGGGCGATGACTGACGAGCACCCCACCTCGCTCGTCGAGGACATCGCCCGCCTCGTCGGCTGGCATGACACGGCCAGGCCGAAAAAGCCCTGGTCCGACGTCGAACGCGAGCTGGGGACACGACTCCCGTCAGATTACAAAGCGCTGCTGACCCGGCTGCCCGGCGGCGTGTTCCGTAACATCAACATCCACAGCCCTGCCGCCAGCGAGCAGGCATGGAACGACTTCAAGAACAATCTCGATCAGGAACTGCAGATCCTCGGAGACGAGGATCTCGAATATCTCGCAAAGGTGAACTATCGGGTCTTTCCCGAACCTGGAGGGCTGCTGCCCTGGGGAAGCGACGGCCAAGGCGGAACCTTCTGCTGGATCACCGAACCAGCCGATCCGGACACCTGGCGGATCACCTACTACAGCCAAGGCTCGGACGAGTGGCGCGAACATCCCGGCCCCGTCACGCGACTCCTCTACGAGATCCTCACGAACACAGGCGAAGACAACATCCTCGGGTGGGACTTCACCGAACTCCCAGTGGAGTTCATCCCGTCGTCTACACACCACTAGACACCGCCAGGGATCGTGACTGCCCAGGCGCGCCGCGTTCAACCTGATCAACTGCCGCAGACATCGTGGCCACCTAGCCGGTCATGCCGGAGGGGCAGGAGCGCAACCGGTCCCGCGAGTCGCGGTGCTACTGCGGGCCTGTGTGTTCCGTCGGCGATTCGAGGCCGAGCTGCGAAGCTGCTTCAGGAACTCGCGGGTGTCGTCATCATGCACACGGTGTCCGCGGATGCGCCACGGCAGCCCGGCGAGGGTGAGGCGCGACAACTTGCTCTCAGCGGTGGGGTAGATGGCCAGGTTCGGTGCCCCATGCCTGTGGTGTGGCGAGGGGCCGGTTGACTTCGGTGGCGATGATGGTGGGTTCGGGCCTGGGTGTCGTCCACCTTTTGGAACCGCAGGTCGCGGGCTAGGTGTTCCTGCGCGGGGGATCGAGGACACTGCCCGACGATCCCGGATGGCCGCCGATGATGTTCTTCTCCCAGAGTTCGCCGAGTGAGTAGTCGGCGAGCCAGGGGCGCAGGGCAGCCGTGTTTGGCCGGGCGAAGGCCGTGCCGCCGTCGCGGAGTTCGGTGACGATGACGTCCTCGGCGGTGAACTGGTTCAGCAGCGTCACCGACTGCGTCGCGATCAGTACCTCACTTCGCGTCGACGCCGCGGTCAGCATGTCGGCGAGCAGTCCGATGGCCACTGGGTGAAGACCCAGTTCTGGTTCGTCGATAGCGATAAGTGCCGGAAGTTCGGGCTGGAGCAACAACGTTGCCAGGCCTGCGAACCGTAAGGTTCCGTCGGACATCTGATGTCCTGTGTAGACGGTGTCCGTGTTCTGGTCTCGCCACCGGAGCTGGATCCGGCCGGTGGTGTCGGGCTGGAGGACGAAGTCGCTGACGAACGGCGCTATCAGCCGGATCGCGCCGATGATCCGTCGATACGCGGCCGTGTCCGCCGGCTGGGTGCTGTCACGCAGTCTCAACAGGACCGCGGCGAGGTTCCCGGCGTCCGGTCGCAAGGTTTGGTTGTCGGCGGTGGATGTCACGTTCCTGGCCGGTGTGTCGGTGCTGCTGTCGTGGAAGTGGTAGACGCGGCAGCCGCGAAGCAGGTCCCCGACACGTGAGCACGCTGCGACGAGGTCGGGATCGTCAACGGGGGAGGAGAGGCGGCTTTCCCGGTGTCCTTGCCCGAGTGATTTCGTCCACGGCTGTTTGCCAGGGCGGTGGCACGAGATCGCCTCGTTCTCGAAGGTCATGTCCTCGTTCGGGGTCGCCGTGAGGCTCACCTGGTAGGTGAAGGGCGGCGACGTCAAGGTCATAGTGAGGCGCTGTCGCTCGGCGCTGTTGTTGATCAGCGATGAGGCGCCGCCGTTGAGTCCGACGAACAGGTTCAACGAGCCGTCGCCGACACTGCCCAGCAGCGCGATGGCCTGGAGGAGGTTGCTCTTCCCGGCGCCGTTCGCGCCGATGAGCACGTTCATCGCGCCGAGGTCGGCGCGCGCCGAACGGATCGAGGTGAAGTCCTCGATCTCGACCGAGGCCAGTCGCTGCTGCTCAACCACGGCTCAACTCTACGGCCCCGGCTCGCCCTGACCTTCCACCGATCCGGGATAGAGCCAAGCGCAGTCCTCGGGGATGCAGCGGGCCCACTCGTCCTCAGGGCGCATTCCCGGTGGCGGGAACTGGCCCACAGGCCAGTTCCACTTCCAACCGCGGGCCATCAGCGCCCGGTGCAACACCATGATCGGAAACTGTTCGAAGTACTCCGACACCACGAGCCACGAGGCGGCCTGGGGCGCTGCGGCCGGACGTGCGCGGTCGTTGCGCCGACGTCGACGACTTCTGCCCATGGTCACCCCATCCTGTCCCGACCAGTTCCGTGTTCACCATGACCTCTGTGGATTCCGCGGTTGTGCCAGGGAACCTGGCCTTGCCGGGCGTGACACGAACGGGCGATCCTCACCCCTACTGGAGTTGCCCCCGGTTGCCGGACACGGGGTTTTCACGCGGCTTGTTGCTGATGGTAGCTGGTTCGGGTTTCGTGGGGTGTTCGGTGGTTGAGTGTCGAATGTAGACGGTTGTGGTTGTAGTAGTGGAGGTAGCGGTATAGGTCGTGTCGTGCCTGGTCGCGGGTGCGCCAGATGGTGGTGCCGATCTCGGTTTTGAGGGTGGCGAAGAACGCTTCGGCGACGGCGTTGTCGTAGCAGGATCCGGTCCGTCCGATCGACGGCCTGATCCGGTGCTCGGTGAGCGCGGCCCGGAATTGGCCGGAGGTGTACTGGACGCCGCGGTCGGAGTGGAACACCGCGCCGGGGCCGATCAGGCCGCGTGCGCCGGCGAGGGTGATCGCGTCACAGACCAGATCGGCGCGCAGGTGATCGCCCATCGCGTGCCCGACGACCTCACGGTTGTGCAGATCGATCACCGTGGCCAGGTAAAGCCAGCCCTGGAACGTGGGCAGGTAGGTGATGTCCCCGACAAACCTCTGCCCCGGCTCCCGCGCGGTGAAATCGCGGCGGATCACATCCGCCACCGCCGTCACCGCAGCGGCGGCGGGTCTGGTCAGGCTCCGGCGTTTGCGGCGGGTGATCCCGGTCAGGCCCTGCTCCCGCATCAACCGCTCGACTCGCTTGTGGTTCACCACGTGTCCGCGGCGGCGCAGTTCCGCGGTGATGCGGGGCTGCCCATAGGCGCCTCGGTGCTGCGCGTGGATCGAGGCGATCACCGCTATCAGTTCCCGCTCCTGTTCCGCGGCGGCCTCCCGGACGGCTTCGGCGGCGGCCCATTCGTGGAAGCCCTGCCGGCGCAGACCCAAAACCTGGCACAGCCGCTTCACGCCGAACTCGGCGCGATGCTCGGAGATGAACCGGTAGCGGTAGATCATCGATCCATCTCTTTGGCAAAATAGGCGGCTGCTTTGCGCAGGATCTCCTTCTCTTTCTGCAGTTCAGCGACCTGTTTCCGCAGTCGTTGGACCTCGTCGGTGACTGCGGGATCCTCCGCCGGCCCGGCTTCAGCGGCTTGCTTGGCGGCATTCACCCACGACCGCAGGGTCTCGTGATTGACCCCCAGCTCACGAGCGATCTGACGCAACGGCCTGTCACTCGTGTTGACCAGCTCGATCGCGTCACGACGGAACTGCTCCGGATACTTCGACCTGCGAGACACCAGGACATCCTCCCTCCAGACCAACGTCTGGAATCAGGGTGTCCGCTCCCAGGGGGCAACTCCACTACAGTGCGCTGGAATCCGTGTGTCGCGCGTTGCCAGGTGGCGCGTCTGGAGTTGTCGTCCTTGTACACGCCGTTCGGCGATGACCTGAAGGCAGAGTTGTTTGGCGGGGCTGGGTGCCCGTGATCGGCTTCTGGTACCGGTTCCGTAGGGTGAAATGTGTGTTTGATGACGACCTGAAGGTATGCGGCGCTTGCGGTGTGACACAGCAGCACCACGGGCAAGCCTGCGATCCAGGCGAGCTTGCACGGATTGCGGAACTGGAGAGGGAGGTGGACCTCGTGTTCGCGGCGCTCGTCGACCCCGTTCGGGCCTGACGGGCCCCGGACTACACCAGCCTGCTGACGCTGCGCCCGGACCCGGCGGGCGGCGGGAAGTCGGTGATTGCCGATCTCCGCGCGGCCATGGATCAGCTCGACGAGGACGGCCGGGAGTTGCTGACCCGCCCTGTGTTCGCCGAGGGCCGAGCCGAGCGCCTGCAAGGGGTAGGCGAGCCTTTGTCGACGTTCTCGGTTCTAAACGAACGGTCCTCGGAGCACACGTGGATCCGCTGGGCGGGGAAACTGCTGACCGACGACCGCAATGCCGCCTACCTGCCGGTCCTGACACGGTTCGCGTCCCTGCTGGAGACCACCGCGCGGCAGGCCCTGCTGCGGCGCGGGGAACTGCTGATCGCCGATCAGTGGCGGGTCGCGCACGGCCGTACCGCCCTGGGCCGCCAAGACCACGTCGCCCCGGCTGCCCGGCGGCTGCTGTGCCAGGCCAAGGTCCGATTCGACGCCGACGCCCCCATCCACGAGACGCTGCGGTGCGCGGCGTGACCGGCCGGGACACCGCGGACGTCGCGGTCATCGGCACCGGCGTGGTCGGGCTGGCCGCCGCGCACGAACTCCTCTCGCGCGGCCTCACCGTCACCGTCATCGGCCCGCGTCCCGGCAGCGCGCCGGGGCAGGCCAGCGCGGCGGCGGGCGCGATGCTGTCGCTGTTCTCCGAGGCCGGCGCCGGGCAACCTCCGGACCGGGTCGAGCTGGAAGTCAGTCATAGGCTCAAGGCCTTCGCCCGCTACCCGGCGTGGCTGGACCAGCTCACCGGACTCTCCGGCCAGCCGGACGTCCCGCTGACCCCAGGAACGTGGGTGGCGGCCACCAGCACCGACCGAGACCACCTCGCCACGATCGCCCGCGCCGCCTACACGGCCGCTCATCCCGCCGAAGTCCACGACCACCCGGTCATCGACGGACTCCAGCCGCAGATCCCGCCGGCGGCGGCGCTGTGGCTGCCAAGCGAACCGAGCATCGACATCACCCGGCTCCTGGCTGTCCTCGCCGCCGTGGTGGCCAGACACCCCCACGCCCGGTGGCACACCTCGCCCGCGACCGACGTCGACCTCGGCGCCGTTGAGGTCCGTGTCCACTGCGCGGACCACCAGCTCGTGACGTGCGCGCAGACGGTGCTCGCGGCGGGCGCCGGCATCCCCGCTCTGCTCGATGACCGCGGACGGGAGCTGGAATTACCGCCGATCCTGGCCGGACGCGGGGCCAGCCTGCTCATGGACGCCCCGGCGCTGGCGACCGAACACACCGTGCGTACCCCGAACTCCGCCTTCGCCTGCGGCACGCACCTCGTCCCGCGCGCAGCCGGGACGGTCTACCTCGGCGCGACGAACCGGCTCACCCTCGACCCCGTCCCCCATGACGGAGCGACCCTGGACGAGATCGCGACAGTGATCCGCGACTCCACCCGCATACTCGACCGCCGTCTCAGCACCGCTGCCCTGATGCGTGCCCCGATCGGCTACCGGCCCTACACGATCGATCACCTGCCCCTCGTGGGCCCGACCGCCTATCCACGCGTTCTGCTGGCCACCGCGACCTACAGGTGCGGGGTGCTGCTCGGTTGTCTGGGCGCGTCAGACCAACGACCCGGTGGTGACAGCGAAGTACTGCCGGAAACTCTGAGTCGTGGTCGATCGGCGTTCGGCGTGACGATGCCGTGCGCGAACCCCTCAAGGGTCCTCACCTGGCCGGGGCGAACGCGGCACCCGTGCCGCAAACCGCGGAGTCTCGCCGCGGAACTCTAGAAGCCGGTCTGCGTTTTCGGACTGGCGTTGACACCGCGCGATCCCAAGGCGGTGGCCCTGACGGTATCTTCACCACGAAGGGCCGCCGCCGACACCGGCGTCAGCTACGTCGCCAGCGCCTTTCCTCTCGGCGCCAACGGGTCACCCGTGCCGGCTCATACACTCCCGCCAGTGGAACGAGAGGTGCCGCTGACGTCCCGGTTCACCTCGTGGCCGATTGAAACGATCCGAGCCTTCCTCTCAGCCCATATGTACCGATCGATGGATCCTGTCGAGAACGCGAACGGCACAGCGTCGGCACTGCGGCCACGCTGCCGTGGCTGCGGCGACCTGTCTGAAAGGCGCCGGACACCAGTGGGCATTCGCTTACCGGGATCGCTGACACGATGTTCACTTGCGCTGCGGAATGGAACAGGTTGCAGCGAAGGCGGTTGCGGTGTGGTGCAGCTCGGAGCGGCGACAGATTTGTTCGTTTCTACAGTCCGGCGGCCTGGAGCAGGCAGGTGCGTTCGTAGTCGCACAGCCCGATATCCGCCGACAATCCGGTATCGGCCAGCAGCCGGGTCACGTGGTCCGCGTTCGCGACGAACGCTGACCTGCACAGTGCTCGTTCAGGGTGGTCTTCCTCGCGGCCGTTGATCACTAGGGCCGTAGCGTTGTCGGGGTCGGTGGGCTCGGAGAGAGCGGCGGCCACCAGTACCATGTCGAACAGTTGCCGTCGGCCGAGCACAGTGGAATCAGCCGCTAGCCGCAACAGGAACGGCACAACCGCCGGCATCACAGCGCTGATGCGCAACGGCGATGACATCACCAGCCAACCCAACACCCGCTCGGCTTCCTCGGCCGCGTCGGCGTCGAGCAGGCCACGCAACACGACCGGGACTCCCTCTGGGCACCCGGGGATCGCTGACCACGCCACATTCTCACATCCGACTAACGCAGGATGCGGCGAGCCTTCCTGCGCGAGCTGCGGGTACGCCGCCGTCAGAGCCGTGATGGCCGTCGCTGCCGCGGCGAGGTCGATGTGGCACACCGGTACGCCTCCTTCACCATCGAACTGCGATAAGGTACTTGGTCCGGCTGCAAGCAGATGACTGCGCCCACGGCCCTGGAAGCCCGTGAAGAGGATAATGACCGCTTCAGCTCCGGACCGACGGGCGGATGCGGTTCATCGGCACGTGGATCCGTGACTACTCAGACGGCTTCACGATCGGAACGTGGCTACGCAAGGAACTGGTCGTGCTGACCGTGGAGAATCGGACGAGCTAGGGGTCGATTCAGCTGGCGCTCTAGCGACGGTGCTGGATCCGTCGGCGACGGGCCGTCGGGATAGTCCAGGCCTTTCTGAACCTCGGCTGACGGGTAAGCGATGGATGTCGCCGCTCTCGGTCACCTAGGTGATATTGCCGGGAAGTTGCTGGTGTGTCGGGAGATGGTGTGCGGCGGCGTGCACTTCCGGCGCGGGGATTTCGGCGTTGGCGGGGTAGAATTGTTCGCCGGTGTCGAGGTAGTACGTCAGTTCGTCCCAGCCGTCAGACAAGGAGAGGTGACGGTCCGTCGATCAGTCACCGCGGCCGTGGATGGTTTCGCCCTGGGCGCGGCCCTCGGGCCGATCCACGCCGGGGCCGGCGGATCGGCACGGGCCGAGACGACACAGGACCATCGCTCCAGGCGAGGTCCAGTCGGCACCCTGTTGTCGCGGTATCGCAGGTCCGGTGAGGTTCGTTCGCCGCGGCCGTCAGGGCAGGCGGGCGACGGCACCGAGCACGAGGTCGTGATCGGTGCCGGTGGGGTCGTTGGTGGTGGCGCGCCAGGCGTTAGCGATGGTGATGCCCGGCGGGATGATCTCGAGTTCCGTGAGCCAGCTGGCGAGGGTGGCGTGGCTGCGGGCGGCTAGCGGGCCGGCATCGTTCTGGTAGGTCCGGATGCCGTCACGCACTTGTGCCTGAAGTTCAGGCGAGGCCGCCTCGTCGCTGAGATGGGACAGGGCGAGGTAGCTGCCGCGGGGGAGGTTGTCGCGGTAGCCGGCGAGTATTCGGTGTGGGTTGTCGCGGTCGGGGATGAAGTGCAGGACACCGATCATGAGGACCGCGATGGGCCGGGTGAAGTCGAGCAGGCCGTGGACGGCCGGGTGGTCGAGGATCTCGGTGGGGTGGCGGAGGTCGGCGTCGAGGACGACGGTGGCGGGGTCGTCGCGCAGCAGCCGCTTGCTCTGCGCGACGGCGATGGGGTCGTTGTCGACGTAGACGACCGCGGTGTCCGGGGTGTCCGGGGTAAGCGCGCGGGCCACGTGGTGGACGCCGCCGACGGTGGGGATCCCGCAGCCGAGGTCGACGAACTGACGAACCCCGTTTTCGACGAGGTAGGTGACGACGCGGCGGAGGAAGTGGCGGTTTGCCATGGCCGCCGTTTTCATGGCGGGCAGGGCGCGGAGTGCGCGTGCGGCGAAGGCGCGGTCGACGGGGGTGTTGAAGGAGCCGCCGAGGAAGTAGTCGTTGACGCGGGCGATGCTGGGTTTCTCTGGATCGAGGGAACGGTGTGCCGGGGGAGTATTCGCGTCCGGCACCTGTGCTCCCTTCGCCCGAATATTCAGGCTAGCAATGGCATGTTGCCGGTTGCATCCTCCAGGCAGGGGGTTGCCCGGTGCGTGCACCACGGTCGCGGGAACGGCCCAACCTTGTCACCGATCCGAGTGAGACGCGACTCGGTAACAGGGCCTTATTCCTGGCGCGCGTTCATCCGGTGGGGGTTGTCTGCGTTCTTTCGAGGGACACGAGATCAAAAATCGCCGGGTTCTTCCGAGTAGAGGGTGACGGCGCGCTTTCCCCGGGGCGGGTCTGTCGATCCACTATCCCGATGGAAGGAAAACCCCGAGATGTCCCCGAACTGGTCACCGCTGCTGATCGTCGCGGTGTTCGCCGCGATGGGCTGGGGTCCTGCGCGGCCCGGCCTGGCCCGCGCCGGGCGGTGTGCCGCGACGATGCTGCTGGCGTGGTGGGTCGCGATGATCCAGACCTGGGCGGCGGTCCGCGTCCTGCGTGAGATCGGCGCGCCGCACGGTGGTGTGCGGATGGCGGCCGTGGGGCTGCGCGCTCCGGGTGTCGCGCTGACGGTCGTGCTGGCCTCGCAGCAGGCGCAGGGCGTCGAGTGACCCACTCGGCTCACCCGCCGGCACGGACACCGTGGACAGAGCAGGACTACCTGGAGTGCTCGATGATCGTCAGCGAGAAACGCGCCGGTCTCACACAGTTCGTCCGCAGGTCCGCACCGTCGGTGGATCACGACAACGTCGTCGGCGAGGCACTGCTCGCGCTGTACATGAACTGGCACAAGATCCGCGGTGAGAAACTCGCCTGGCTGTACCGGGTCGCGCAGAACAAGGCCATGGACGCGATGCGGGACAAGAACTTCGGCCACACGGAGATCGACGAGGCCGGACTCATACCGGGCCGGTCGGTGCTGGTGGGGTCCTGGATACCGCCGCGGCCGGGGGAGTGGATGCTGTTCATCGACGCGATCGGCGCGCTACCGCGTCATCTCGGGCTGACGTTGACGTTCCTGGACAAGGGATGGCGCCTGGAGGACATCGCCGAATACCTGGGCGTGAACTGCGCGACCGTCCGGTCCTACATCTCCCGGGCGAAGAAGGAGCTGACCCGCGAGATCTACGCGCCTGATTCCGGCAATGGCACTCGTGAAGGGACGGATCGATGACCACAGCGGCGCTCCCGCCTGGCGGCGACCACCACGACCGGCACACCGTGCCTGCTCCGTCCTCGGCGGAGGGGAGCGGCGAGGCGGCCGGGGTGCCTGACCCGCTGCAGGCTCCGATCACCGCAGCGTGGGAGGTCACCGCCGATCCGGAGATCACCGACCCGGCGGTGGAGGCGATGGTCGCGGCCGCGGTGGCGGAGGCGGACAACCCGCTGCAGCCGGGCCTGGAACTGACCGTGGATGACACTGTCGAGTTCGGGCGCCGCTGGTACCGGACCCTCGCGGCGAGCACCTGCCTGCCGCTGCAACGCGCGGAGGCCGAGCGGTTGTTCGGCCGCTGGACCGCCGCGCTGCTGGCCGCGTTCGGAGCACCGATCCCCGATCCCGGCGGCACCGTGTCGCCGGTCGGGGAGGTGGTGAGTCCCGCCGAGATCGGCTATGACCTCGCCTACGGCCACCGGCTCGCGGCGGAGACCCTGGGCCTGTGCGTGTCGTTGCTGTCGGACCTGGCCGCCGAGTTCACCCCGCGTGCCCGCCGGGCGGTCACCGCCCGTGTGATCGGCGAGTTCAGCGGCGGTTTCGCCGAAGGCCTGCAGGAACGGGTCCGCGACGACCAGACCGCGCTCACCTCCGCGGTCCTGAACCTGGGGCTGGCCGTGACCGGCGATGGCACCCGGGCCCGCCGGTTCCGCGCCGCGGTCACCAGCGCGGTCACCGCGATCCTGCGAGTGGACGAGCACGGCGCGATCACCGAAGCCAACACCGCGGCCTTGACCCTGCTCGGCCGGCCGCTCTGCCAGGTGCGCGGTGTCCCGTTACCGGATCTGGCGTTCTACGCCGAGGACGCCGAGGAACTCCGCCGCGCCCTGGCGACCCTGCCGCGCGACCGTGGCGGCCTGCCCGATCTTCCTCAGGTGACCACCGAGTTTCGGATCCGCGCCGACGCCCAGCAGCCGCCGCGGTGGGCGACCGCGACCATCGGCCGCGACCACGACGCGGGCGAGGACGGCGATGTCACCGTCGTGCTGACCAACGTCACCTTCCTGCGGGCGCTGGAACACGGCGTCGACCTCGAACCCACCACCGGCCTGCTCACCGAAGTGGCCTTCGCGCAGCAGACCCGCCGGATCCTCGCCGACACCCCGGATCCCGCCGCGCTGCTGACCATCCGCCTCGTCGGCTGGGCCCACCTCGACCACGTCCTCCCGCAGGACCTGCGCGCCCGGCTCCTCGCGCAGCTGCACTCCCGGATCCGCGGCGTGCACGACCCCGCCCGGCACCGGCAACTGGTCGGTCGCCGCGGTGATGACGTTCTCGTGCTGCTCTACGATCTCACCGATTGGACCACTGTGATCCACCTGGTCAAACAACTCTCCGACTGGCTACGGGACCCGGTCCGGATCGACGCGCACCAGATCCGCCTGCGGCCCCGCATCGGCATCGCCGAAGCCCGCCCCGCCGACACCCTCGACGACCTGCTGCGCCGTACTCGCCGCGCCCTGCACGACACCGACGACGCCCGCGCCCCCTGGATCCACGCCGATCCGCCCGCGCACCAGCCCGGCCGCGACGACCATCACCAGCTCGAACTCCTCGCGGAACTGGCCACGGCCCTCGACAGTGACGACCTGGACGTGGACTACCAGCCCATCCACACCGCCATCGGACGGCTCGCCGCGGTCCGTCCCCTGCCCTGCTGGCGAAGTCCCGACGGGACCCGACGGGACCTGTGCGACATCGCGGACCTGGCCGACCACACGGGGCTGTTGTCCGCGGCAATCCCCGCGGTTCTGGCCCGCACGGCCCGTGACTGCGTCACCTGGTCCGCGCACGGCGAGGCACCGACGATCCTGCTCGGGCTGCCTGGCAGCACGGTCCACGACGAGCCGCTGCTGGACAACCTCACCACCATCGCCGCCGACACCGGAATCCAGCCGGACCGGCTCCAGTTCGCCGTTCCCGCCCACGCCCTCACCGGACACCCCGCCATCCTCCGGCGGCTGCGTGAACTCCCGGTCGGCCACACCGGCATCCGCCTGGCCTTGACCGACGTTCTCGACGACCACATTCCGCTGCAGGCGTTCACGACCGTCAACTGGGCCACCATCGCGCTCACCGCCAGCACGGTCGCCGCGCTCACCGCGACCCCCGCCGGCGGGCTACCGCTCGAGGCGGCCCTGCGAACGATCCGCGCCCTGAACGCGCAAGCGCTCACCGACCACGCCGACCGCGGGCGCGGACAGCACGATTTCGATCTCTACCAACACAACAGCCGCCTCAGTGCATACGAGGTCGCCGGTCGGATCGGCACGCCCGGCTGAGCTGCGTCGTCCACAGACGATGATACGTGCGCCCGGCCCTAACACCGACCGCGGTCGGCGCGGTTCCGGAGCCGGGCGCACGGGTGCACCGGGCGCTGGAGGCATCCGGGGTGGGCTCGGCGATGTCGGCGGCCCAGGGCTACGCCGTGGCGCGCTACGCCGCCGCCGTCGACCACCACACCCTCTCCCTCACCGACGCCGAGTTCACCGCCTGGCTCGACAGCGCCGGCGGCGACTGGGAGCGGCCGCTACCCGGATCCCGCGTGCTCACCGGCCACGGCGACCGGGTCGCCACGCACGCCACACGGGCCTGGGCGGACCTGAACCGGTTCCCGGACATCGACCCGAGCGGGGAGAGCTGGGACGACCCGGCCGTGTCCCTGGCACTGCGGCCCCTGCTGAATGGGCCTTCTTAGAGGAACTCGCCTTCAAAGAGGGTCTACGCGGCGCTGGCCTCGCCTGGCGGCGAGCGTTTCCGGTGTCGCCACGTCTCGATCAACGTCTCCAGCGATACCGCGTCGGAGAAGGGCTCGCTGGCGATGTCCTTGGCCCAGGCGTGGAGCATCGCCATCACGTCGGGTGCGGGCTCGTGCCCGGCGGGCCTGGTCGCACCGGATATATCGCCGGAACACCGCGAAGCGCAACATCAGTGTCGAACGTCAAGTGCGGCTGGGCTCGTGGTCTAGGTGGGCGGTTTCGTCGGGTCGGATCCGTGCGCGTGGCTGACCTGGTACGCGGACAAGAAGCACTGGACCGCGCCGGCCGAACGGCGGCGCGAGCACGTCGACGAGACCAAGGCCGTGTCCAGGTCCCGGATCGACTGGCTGTGCCGCCGGCGCGACGTCCCGCTACGGGAGAAGACGTTGTGGCGGATGCTCTACGAGACCTCCGCCCAGGCGGCCGAGGTCCTCTCGGTCAACATCGAGAAGCTAGACCTGGCCAACCGGCAGGCGCCGGTCGTGGTCAAGGGCGGCGACACCCGGTGGATCACCTGGGGCACCGACACCGCCCGTCTGCTGCCGAGGCTGATCGCCGGTCGGACGAGCGGGCCGCTGTTCCTGTCCGAGTACCGGCCCGGCCCGCACCGGCGGGCGACCCTCGACCCGGACGACATCTGCCTGGAGACCGGCCGGGCCCGGCCGGGCTACAACCGAGCCCGGATCCTGCTCGGCCAGTACTCCGACGGGCTGGAACTGCACCAACTGCGGCACAGCTCAGCCACCCACCTCGGGGAGGCCAACACCTCCGCGAACGTGATCATGGCCAAGACCGGGCACAAGTCGCTGCGCAGCGTGCAGCGCTACGTCCAGCCCGGTCTGGCCGCCGTGCACACGGCTACCGAGACGCTGTCCAGCCCACGACGGCGAGGCTAGGCCGTTCCGGCAGTCAAGTTCTCGCAGGTCAGGGGTATATCCGCCCAAAATTCCGCGAATACTACAAGCGCCGCCAATTGCAGCAGATGCGAATTCGCGACAGTTCGCGAAGACGTCCACAGTGGATGCCGCGCTTGCCGTGCGGCCAGCACTCGAAGCGGCGCGGCGAGGTGAGCCTACCGGCCCACCCGACGGACCAGCTCGGATCGCGTCGGTCACTCGTTCGGCTGGTTGTACTGCGGTTTTCTGGACGACTCGCATCAGATGCGATTCAGTCGCGTTTGATGCGATTAACGGAGAGTGGTGGCCGGAGTGAGGCCGATCGGCGTGGCGCCGGGTGCGGCGAGCCTGCAACTGGTGGGCGGGGTGTCACTGCTGCGGCCGGAGGAGCAGGTGTTCTCGGCGATGCTGGCCGGGTTCGCCAATCAGCAGCTCGCCCGCAACCTGGCCCGCTCGACGGTCGAGGGCCGCGAGCACACGGTTCGGGCGTTCTCCCACTACGTCAACGCTTTCCCGTGGCAGTGGTCCCCGGCGATGATCGACGAGTGGCTGGGTGATCTGCGGTCGCTGCGGGAGCTGAAGCGCTCGACGATCCGGTCATACTCCGAAGCGGTCCGGTCTTTCTGCCACTTCGTCACCGACCCCGCCTACGAATGGACCGCGACCTGCGAGGAGCGGTTCGGCACGCACCCGATCCAGGTCGTGCACGAGTGGAACACTGCCCAGCACGTTCAGGCCAGCGAGGCGGACGCGAAGGAGCGGGCCTTCACGAGGAAGGAGCTGCACGAGTTCTTCGCCTACGCCGACGATCAGGTGGCGCGCATCCGCGCGTTCGGCCGCAAGGGCTGGCTGCCGGCGCTCCGGGACGCGACGCTGTTCAAGACCGCCTACGCCTTCGGGTTGCGGCGCAACGAAACCCGGATGTTGGACGCGGCCGACTTCGCTCGCAACGTGGCCGGGGCGGAGTTCGGCGAGTACGGGTTGTGTCGAGTCCGGTTCGGTAAGGCGAAGAAGGGCTCACCGCCCAAGCAGCGCAGCGTGATGACCGTCTGGGACTGGACCCCCGACATCTTGGACGAGTGGTTCGGTGAGATCCGGCCCTTGCTCGGCGCGGATGGCAGCCCAGCGGCCTGGCCGTCCGAGCGCGGAGCACGGGTGGGTTGCCAGCGGCTGGATTCCCGGTTCGTCGCCTACCGCCGCGAACTGGGCCTGGACGACGGGTTGGATTTCCACTCGCTGCGCCGTTCCTACGTCACGCACTTGATCGAGGGCGGCTGGGATCCCCGCTTCGTTCAGGAGCAGGTCGGTCACGAGCACGCGTCCACGACTTCGATCTACACCTGCGTTGGCTCGGACTTCCGCGAGCGCACCCTGCGTCGTCACCTCGACAGCGTGGTCGCCGCGGCTCTGGCCGGTCCGGAAGTGCTGTCATGAAGCGGAAAGTCGGCTATGCCTGGCGGCTGCGGGAGGTCATGGCCAGCCGCGGGATCTTCACCGCCACCGAGCTGGTTCCGCTGTTGCAGGAACGGGGCATCGACCTGTCCGCGTCCCAGGTTCACCGCCTGGTCTCCGGCACTCCGGAACGACTCTCACTGCAGGTGCTGTCCGCGTTCTGCGACATCCTCGGCTGCACGCCGGCCGACCTGGTGGCCATCACTGCGGAGAACGCCGGAGTCCGCAAGACCGCCACCGATGACCGCCCCGCATCGTCGGCTGCGGTCGCGAGGCTGCGGCCTCGCGCCGCCCGGATCCTGCCCGGCGAGTGAGTCCCGCCTACCGCACCCCCGAACAGCGGGAACGCTGGCACAAGCGGACCTGCGCGCGCTGCGGCCGGTTCGGCTTCTTCGCCGCGGTCTGGCCCGACGGGCAGGTCTGCCGCACCTGTGAATGCCGCGCCCTGCGCGTTCAGGGGCGCTGTCCCGAGTGCGGCGAGCACCGGCTCCTCCCTGGCCTCCGGCCTGCCGACGCCGTCGCGATCTGCACCGGCTGCGCCGATTTCCGCCCGTCCTACGCCTGCTCGCGCTGCGGCCAGGAAAGCCAGCTGCGCGCGGGCCGCCTCTGCCTCCGCTGCACCCTGTCCGACCAGCTCGCCGCGCTGCTGGACGACGGCACCGGCCAGGTTCGACCCGAACTGGTTCCGCTGCACCGCATGCTCGTGGAGATGAAGAACCCGCGCACCGGGCTGAACTGGCTCGACGGGCGACCACCGAACGTTGGGGCGGCGGCGAAGCTGTTGCGCGGTCTGGGAAACGGCGACATCGAACTCACGCACGAGGCGTTCCACCGCCTCCAGCCCTGGCGGGCGGCCGCGCATCTGCGGGAACTGCTCATGTCCTGCGGCGTGCTGCCACTGGTGGACAAGCAAATCTGCTCGTTCGAACGCTGGCTTCGCACGCACCTCGACGGCATCAGCGTCCCCGACCACGAGAAGATCGTGCGCCGGTTCATCACCTGGGAAGTCCTGCCCCGGCTGCGCAACCGCGCCGCGCATAGGCCGCTCACCCCATCCACACGCTCGTTCGCCTCCGACCAGGTCAAGCTGGCCACCCGGTTCCTCACCTGGCTCGCCGACCACGAACGAACCCTGGAGCTCTGCAACCAAGCTGGCATCGACGACTGGCACGCCAGCCACAGCGAGCACGAACGGAGATCGCTTCGCGGCTTCCTGATCTGGGGCATGACCAGCAAACTCCTCCGGCCACTACGGCTGCCGGCTCAACTCATCACCCGCAAGGCCCCGCTGCCAGAACCGGAGCGGATCGCGCTGCTGGGCCGATTACTCTCCGGCCACGACCTGCCACTGCGGCCCCAGGTCGCCGGCGTGATCGTGCTGCTTTACGCACAACCGCTCAGCCGGATCGTCCGGCTCACCGTCGACGACCTCACCCGCGACGGCGACGAAGCCTTGCTCCGCCTCGGCGAACCACCCTCACCAGTCCCAGCGCCAGTCACAGACCTCCTCCTGGCCTGGATCGCCCAGCGAGACAACATGAACACCGCCACCAACCCGAATTCCCGCTGGCTGTTCCCCTGCCGCCGCGCCGGACAACCAATGCACCCCAGATCACTCGGCATGCTGGTGATCGGGCTCGGCGTCCCCACCACCACCGGACGCACCTCGGCCATCGGACACCACGTGCTCACCATGCCCGCACCCGTGGTCGCCGACGCCGTCGGCTACCACCCCGTCACCACCACCAAAATCGCCACGAGAGCCGGAACCACCTGGAACCGCTACGCCCCAGGCGACCACGACCGTGTTTGAAGGGCGAGTCTCTGACTCTCTTACTCAGGCAGGTCGAAGTCCGGCGATGAAGCCACGCGACTTGCTCTCAAGACCTGGGCGAGCGTCGAGAGCGCCTCGAAGACGCCGAGGGTCTCGCCAAGGAACTCCAGGTACGTCATCCCTGCCGGGTCCTTATCGCTGACTACCTGACCATTCTGAAGATCGTGGTGCGCCGTAGCGTGCCCGATCGTGTTGCGTCGACGGTTGTCGAGCAGAACCGCGAACGACTCCCAGCCAGGAACCTGAGCCACGTAGGCGATCTTGTACGCGTTCGACAGACTGTCGAATTGCTTGAGGCTCTTGGGATGCTTCTTCACGGGCACGCTCTCGGGGTGGACGTCCCCGAAGTCATCGGGGTTGTCCCGCCTAACAGTGTTCTGAGCTGCCACCAACGGCCATAGGCACTTACAAGCGAGCTCGAATCCATGCTGATAGAGATCCCTTACCGTCGAGAACTCGTCCCGGAACAGCACCAGCTCATCGAAGGCCCTCTTCTCCTCCGCGCCGACGAACCTGCCGAGCAGGCCCATCTCCCACGAGTCTTGCTGTTCCACGAAACGGTTGAGCTCGGTGAACAGATCTCGCTCCAACACGGCAGACGCCTGCCCCCGACGCCGGAAGGTCAAGGCATGGTCCGGATGCCGGTCCAGCGCCGCGGCGTGCTTCCGCGCGAAGCGGGCTAACACTCTCGCACTGGAGTTCCCGGTGGTCCCTGTGATCGTAGTCGTGACAACCTGCAGAGCGTGGTACGCGACGGTGGTCCGCTCGTGGCTCGTGCGCGGCTCCCACTCAAGCCCGAGATGCTTCTGCGCGATGCGAGTGAACATCTCGGCATTGCCCTGGAGGTAGTACTGGAACAGCATCCGGACCTTGGGCCACAAGGCCCGGCCAGCTTCGAGGGTCTGGTGGCGCTCCGACTCGAACTCGCCAAGGACGTCGCGACCGAGGATCCGCAAGAGCGTCATCGTGGGGAACGCCCCGGCGGGAGCGAACGAGTCTGCTTCATAGAGCGACGGCACGAACGGATCGATGGTCACCACCGATACGCCGTCCGGCTCGGGATCGCGGCTGCTCAGCACCTCGCAGTCGATGTCGATCCGGTAGTCCGAAAGCTCGGAACCCGACATTGACCCTCGAATCGGCAAGCGGCACTCGGGGCACGGCAGATAGAAGCGAGTGCCGCGGGTCGGCCCAACCCCGAGCCGCGCGACAAACATTTCCTCGCAGCCGGGACACTTGAGGTGGTAGCGGGAGATCACGGATCCAGGTTATCGACGACGGCCTCGTGCCTAGCGCTCGAAGCCACCGTAACCGGCTTGACTGGCGATCACCAACCGATCAGGCTTCTCCTCCTAATCGGAGGAGTACGCCATGGCCCAGCGGACATCAGCTCTCACACCCGAGCAAGCACGTGCTTTCGGGGAAGCGGCCCTGGCCAACGCCGCCGCGCTGCTGGATGACGCCAAGATCCTGCTCGATCACCACAAATGGGCTCGGGCCTGCGCCCTCGCTGCCCTCGCCGCTGAGGAGTACGGCAAGTTCCAGCTATGCAAACAGGTCGCCATCAGCCCGCCCGCGGACTGGAGCACCTTCTGGCACGCCCTGAAGACCCACGACCCCAAGATCCGGGCCTGGTCGGGGGAGCTCCTCGACAGCATGCAGCCGCCCGGGGGCGGCGGGGAAGACGCCTGGAACCGCGCCCGTGACGTCATGACCATCCCCAACAGCACATTCGCCAAAGCCGTGACCGGCAGCAAGATGAGCGCGTTCTACGCCGACTGGGACGACCTCTCCGGCCAGCCACTCATCCCCGGCGACCGAGTCAACGAACACCTCGCCCGGAACATGGTCAACGCCGCGAGCCGCGTGGTCCGCCAGAACGACCCCGCCCTCAAGCGCTGAGCAACACTGTCCTGGCTCACGATCGTGTGTTTCGCTGATACCCCAGGCGATCACTCACCGCCACAACCACGACGAACCCGCAACAGCTGAATACACGACCGTTTTACACTTCAGGGACCGGTGTTGACGTTTCCTCAGTGGTTCGTTCGCTGAACTTCTGATGGAGGTCAAGAGCCTTTCGCAGTTGAGTGAGTGCTTCGTCATGGCGGCCCATGGTCTGCAACACGCGACCGAGGCCGACCCTCGTCTCCGCTTCGGTCTGCGGACTATCGAGTTCATGGGCAAAGTCAGCCGCTCGCTGGAATGCATCGAGTGCTTCCTCCAGCCGACCCTCCTCTTTCCACGCGTCGCCGAGGCCGATCAGCGACTCGACTTCGCCGTGGAGGTGGCCTAGTTGTCGCGCGATCAACAGTGCCTGTGAATGAGCGTCGATTGCTTCCTTGTAGCGTCCGAGCTGGTTCAAGGTAGTTCCGAGAACCCTCAGTGTTTTAGACTCGCCAAACCGATCATGACGCTCTGATGCGTCCCTATGGGCTTGCCGAACAGTTGCGAGTGCTTCGTCGTGCCGTCCGAACGCGCGCAAGGCGTCCGCAAGATTTGCGAGACTCGTGGGATTGACATGGCTATGCCCGGTGCTGAGTTCGACGACTTGCCCTCCGGTGTCATCTACCAGGTTGGCTGGGGGTTGCCCAGCCACGGACGCCGAGCGGCTGGCCACTCCGACGTTGCCGCTGGTTGTGGCTGCGATGCGTCGGACTATCTCGGAGGACGCCTGGCCGCGTTTTCTGTCGAGCACAATCTGGAGCTTCGCGGCAGCGACCTGCTCTGATGTGACCGTCAGCGGCTTGTTCATGCTTCTTCCGCCTGCGCTTCGTGTTCCTCGACCAAGTTGGATAGGCCGCATGTGTGCTCTTCCAACTGACGTTGTGAGAAAACCTCCAGCAAGCGTAGCTCGTCCTCCTGAGCAAGATCTGATTCAGCTAGCGCGGTCAACAGGGTCAGGCCTAGGACCCTATTTTCCTCCGAGGACTGGTCCCTGGCAAGGTCGACGGCCCAGGTGAATCGCCGCCACCACTCCTCCCTGCGAGCAGCGGCTTCCCTTTGCCCAGTAGCGCGGTCATTCCCTCGGGCGGCGTGCCGTACCCCGAGATAGGCCGCCCCAGCAGTGAGCAGGCTCGCGACCACAGGCAGGGTCGCCAAGAACCACGAAGGCACGTCACCTGCCTGAGTCTGGACCGATCGGCTGCTGTCGCAGCTTAGGCGAGATTCAAGCAGACCGGGTACAGCACGTTCGGGGTGACCGCGACCCGTTCGAACTCTTCGTCACCCCGTCACCCGGTCAGTGAAGCCCGTTCCCCGCCTTGGTTGGTCGCTCGAGTTAGGTCGCCACATGCGAGCCGATACGCCACTGACGATCACTTTCCGCTACAACCACCGGAGAACTCGCGATAGTTGAATAGGCGACCTCACCAGTCGGCGACCCCTGCTACCGAGACTGATCGCCGGCGGTGCCGTGGCAGCGGGGGCCAGATCTGCCGCCACACCGGTTCGCGCCCGACGAGGTCGACCAGGTCGAGGGTCTCGCCGTCGTCGGGCATGGTCCTGGCGGCGGGGTAGTGCTCGATCATCCACAGCGGCTCTCCGTACTGGCTGGTGAGCGCGGCGTGGATGTGTTCGGCCGCGTTGGTGACCGAGGTCCCGAGTCCCGGGTCGGTGACGAGGGCCAGGTGCCCACCGCCGGGCACGGTGAACAGGCGCAGGTGCGCGTAGCCGCCGCTGCGGGCGGTGGCCGGGTAAGACCAGACCGGCTCGCTGGGCACCAGGTCACCGGGCGCGGGCAGCGGCGGGAACGCCGTCACTTGAGTTCGCCGCCGTCCGCGCTGATTCCGGCTGGACGCAGTCCCCGGTCACGATCCCAACGTGGCCGAACACCCCACACGCGAGGGATCGACTGGTCGGAGGGTTTGTCCGACAGCCCGGACAAAACCCTCCGACCAGGCAGGACACGGCAGTTCTGTCCGGGACGGTGGACAACGCTGGCGACGCGAACCGCAGCCTTGGCAAGCTGACACCCACTGGTCAGGCAAGGCCTCACCTCATCGCTCGAGAGCGATTCCGGGCAGGCGATTCAACACGCATTAGGCGGGGGTTCTCGGCGCACTTCGACGAGGCTTGGCCTCCGCGGCATCAACCGCGATGCCGCGGATCGGCGGACGGGAAGCCCGGAAAAGGCTCTGATCAGCGGTTCTCTGGGGAGAGTTGGATGGCTCGGGCCGCTCCGGCGGGGTTCTTGCCGACGAGGCTGCCCCGAGAACGATGAAGAAGTGCGGAAAAGACAAGAGAAATCATTGGCGACCCGGAATGCGGAGAAGATGCCTGATTCCGGTCGGCAAAGTCGGGAAAGGAAGCAGTCCATGGAACGGAAATTCGTCACGCTGGCGGTGACCGGTGTGCTCGCGGCTATGGTCTTGACACCGGCCATAGCCAGTGCCGAGCCGAGCTCGGCCTCTCGGATCGCGTTCTCCGAGACCGGCGCGAAGAGCGCCGGGGGGTGGAACCAGTCGTGCTCCAACACCATGTGGAGCTGGGGCACCGTGACCGTTCGCGGCGACCGGGTGTACCTCGACGGCGGGTTCCGCTCCAGCGATCCTGACGGAGTGTTGGAGCTGCGCTTCAACCGGGCCGATGGAACGACGCATCGCAAAGAGAGGGTCGATCCAGGCAACTTCAACTACAACTCGGCCCTCAGACACACGAAGTCGGTCTCCGCCAATCTTAGTGTCAAATGGCTGGGTGGCGTCACGTTCAAATGCAGCCAGCAGGTCTACTAGCGCACTGCGGTCGAGACCTTCGCTCGGTGGCAAGGTCTCGACCGGCGGCTCCGCCGGCCTGATCACCGCTCGATGGTCGTCGAGTGCTCATCGGCCCTGAGGTTGCGCGGCGGCCCACTACCTCGCCGTGCAGGACCGCTGACCGGGTCGCGTGGTGACGGCCGTGGGCACCCGTCCGGTGCTGGACGAGACACGGCAGGAAGCGCACGATCGGGAAGCGGCCGCGAGCTGGTGGCCGAGCATGGTGTCGGCGAGGGTAAGGCCCGCTCGCCGGTAATTGGTTTGTCCGTGCGGGAAGGACAGGCCCGGGGTGACGGCCGGGAGTCCTCGATCGGGGCCTTATCACGATGGATGTGTAGCGCCCGGCATCCGGAGCCGGTGCGTGAGCGCACCTGCGGGCGTTCCGTGGGTGGCGCACACCGTGCCCTGATCAGGCGGGCATGGTGTGGGAGGACGGTCCCGCGTCTGCCGGGCGCTCCCGATGATGTTCTCCGTCTCTCGCTGAAACACGTCCGTGCGCATCGCACGGCACCCAGCCGTGCCCTCGCGCGCGCCCGGACTCCGGGAGGGAGGTGAATCGTGATGGCCAAGGAGACCCCGATGGACCGCGAGGCGGCCGACCGAATCTCGGCGGCCGCAGACCGTAACCCGGCATCGCCGACCGCGGAAAGCGGCTTCGACGACCGCGCCCAGGCCGCCGCCGACCGCAACGACGACTATGACGAGGACGACTGAGTGAACCCGTGCCGGGGCCGCGCGGTGACGCCGTGGCCCCGGCACGCCCTGAGCACTATGGCCTGACACCCTTCGGCGGGTCAGATCGGCGAGGCGTTTGCCGCGGCGATGTTCGCGCCGGCCTCGACGAATCGGGCCAGGCGCGTGTCAAGCAAGGCCCGCACCGCCGGGTCGACGCCGGCGGGCAACGTCTCGTGCACCGCGGCGAACAGGTCCACGACCGAGAACGGGGAGCCTGTCGTGAACTCGGCCAGGAACCGTCGCAGGCCCGCGCGATAGCCCGGCGCTGGCGAGGGTGTCGCGGAGCTGCTCGGCCTGGTCGGTGGTGAGCGGGCCGAGGTCTTCGCCGCTGCGGGCCACGATGTAGCTGCGGATCACAGCAACGGCGTCTTGGCCCGAAGTCGATGCTCGGCTGGTGAGCACCCCTGTGTCGGCGACCTCGGCGGCGTCCTCGAGCATAGGGTCGCCGGCGTCGAACCCGACGTTGTCGACCAGGAAACCGTGAATGACCGTAGCTGTCCGACTCCGGACCCCGCTTGTTGCAGAATGGGCCGCTGACTCGGCCTGCTCATCGGCCGAGAGAACGCCCACCCCGGAGATCGCCGAGGTGCCGTCGGAGTCCTGGGGACCGGTTTTGCCGTACACCCGGACGAGTTTGTCGATGACCCGGCGGGCCTCATCGGACGGGTTCAGGATCGAGGTGAGGCCGTATACGGCGGCTGCGACCCCGGAGTCCCACAAGGGGACCGGCGACGAGTAGGTGACGGTGAGGTAGGCGGTCTCCGGGGTGATCAGGCCGGACAGGACGCCCATGCGGAGGCTGAGGAGGTTGTCGCCGTCGTGGCAGCCCGCCCAGCCGGCGCATATCCGGGCGAGACCGGTGCCCGTGTTGCCGTGGGACGAGAGTGTGGCCGGGCGGCTGTTCTCGTCGGTGAGGTGGCATTGGAACACGGCAGTGGGCTGCTGGCCGGTGTCCCGGTCGTAGCGGGCTCCACACACCTAGCTACCGCTTGTTGAAGTGGAGATCCCTGTTCGTGATCAGGTCCGCCGACAACGCGAGTTCTGAGCAGTGCGAGAGTTCCCATCCGGACTTTCTGTACCGTGAACACTCCGTGACACGGCTCCCGGAATGCTCCGAACCCGGTCCCCGTCGAGCGCGAAGCCGCCAGGCTCAGTACGCTGGCTCATAGGGATAAGCATTGCACGTCGATATGTCTAGAGAGACTGTGAATCCACAGATACTGACCACGGTTCAGCAATCTGAGCCGCGAGATTGACACCGTATCGTCGCAGGTCACGTTGCGTGTTATGATCTTTAGTTAAGGTGAACAACACGTCAATCCTTTTTTCCGCATCTGCATGAACATGAAGCAGTGCGAACAAGTAGAGATCAAGCGCATCGACGTATCGACGTTTAATCAACTTGTGATCACCGAGCAAAATATGCGAATTAATGTCGCCAAGCTCGACGCCTTGCTCCAAGAAGGCGACAGCCGCGTCCTCGTGGTCGTATTTCAGCAGAGAATTCGCAACAGGCGCCACAGCTACAGCGTTCGCCTTCTTTAATTGAGCCCAAAGGCCCGCCGCAGCATCGTCAAGCCTGCCTTGCCCCGCTAAAGCGACCGTCATTTCGACATCAACATTTGTCGTCGTTTTCCTTTTGATGGTATCAAGATGTCGGTGAGCTTCAGTGAATCGACCAATTCGGCACAACACTGCGACAAGTTTTACCCTTGCCTCATAGTCGCCATCAACCGCAGCCCTATTTAGTAAGTCTGCAGCGGCAAGAAATTTTCGTGATACAGGCGGCGCATACATCCTTCCGCCGTATTGGTCTGCCGCAGCTCGATCTTCTTGCTCGCCTGCCCGTATGAACCCTTCCGCTAACCAAGAGATCGCATTTTTTCGAGCAACCTTGACTGCATTCACATAGCCAGATATGGCAAGTTCTGCGATATCCCATCGCAACGTTAACCCACCCTGCCGAGTAAGGAAGAAATCTATCAACGGAACGATGATGTCCGCGTTTGCAACATCCGGAACCACTTTAAAGTACCAGGCGAATGCTTCTCCTGGCTGGCTGGCCCTACACAAGGCGGCGGCAACCTCCACCACCGGCGGTTCGCACCTCGCCCGACACGCTTGCCGATAAAACTCGGCCGCTTCGCCGCTCCATCCTGCCGCTGCGGCAACCAAAGTCGCCCTAGCTAGCGCATGGCGGTCTCCTGCGCCGAAAGCAGAGCGATAGCACTCCAGAGCACGCCCGGTCAGACCATTCTCGGCATGAACGTTTCCAACCTCCGTCAAGGCCTCAGGGCTCCCTTTTGCGACCGCTTTCCAAGCGTGCCCCATAGCGACTTCGGCGAGGCCAAGCTGAGCGTTGATCTTCGCGGCAAAGGTGGCAGCCTGAGGTACTCCATACTCTACAGCTGCCTGACACCATTCTAACGCCTCTTCTGCCCTGCCCTGCGTAAACAGTATCCTCGCTCCAAGTAGCCAGGCGTAGCGCTTACCTGTCATCGCGTAGACGTCGAGGCGGCGCACGGCGGCGTCAACCTGCTGATTGTCTACCAATAGTTCCGTCGCGAGTTCAACAGCCTCGAACCCACACCTATCAGCTAGCCTCATGAGCCATTCAACGGCTTCGTCTCTCGCTGCAGTTCGCCGCGACCCCTCGGCTTGATCGATCATTATGTCCGCTGCTACTGCCGCCGCACCGAAATGACCTTGTTCGGCGAGTTCACGATACAGCCGAAGCGCGTCTCCTCGTCTCTTCATGCCCTCTAACGCTCTAGCAGTCATCAACTTAGCTTCCTGTCGGCCCTGCCTGTCTGAGTCTCCTAGCAAGTCGACGGCATCCGAATTCCTGCCAGCCGCGATTAGCATCTCGGCTCCGAGTATGATCGCCTGCTGGTCACCCCCATCCACTAAGCGCCGGTACTGATCGAGCGCGTCGTCGATGCGGTCCGCGAGCCGAAGCATCTCGGCCAACTCCAACCGAGCCGCCCGATCGCCACCCTCTGCGGCGCGTAGATAGAAACGCATTGCCCAGTACAGTAGGCAGTGTTTGCGACACTGTCGAGCGAGTGGCACAAGACTTGCGTCATTTGCTGTATCAACCAGGACGGGCATTAGTTGCGGTTCAGGCATCACCGAATCCGTAATACTGGCAACATATCTGCGCTCTATGTAATCGTCAAGCCGATAGTGCATAATAACGGTGTCGTCAACGATGGCTGAGTCAGTCTCAGTCATTACGCTCGCACCCCCAGGTCCCCGCCGCGTCAACTCTGCAAACGTGGCATCGATGCTAGCTTCGTCCACGACATGTTGAACTTTCTGCTTTAGATATGCACCAGCACCATTTATTAACAGATCGCGCGCCAATGTGCGGTCGTGACCAAAGCGTCTTGCAGCGATAGCAAATTCGAAGATGGCACGCTCAAGGAAGCCAGCATTCTCCATGCGGTCGTCTATGTCGTAGACATCCAACATGTGCTGGATGACATATCGATCATCATCGGCTCGCGTCGCAGCTTCTACTACACGAGGATCCTCGGATGCTAGCGCACTTCTCATCTCTCGAAAGCTGAACTCGTCGGCGACCCTGATCTCACTACCTTCAATAAGCAGTTTCGCATGTGGAAAACGGGTGCTGTTGGCTCTTAGTTCACGCAGAGGGTCATTTCGAATAGTGCCGAGAATCAAGATCGGACCCCGTCTGGGATCGCTGAGTGTCTCACGTAGAACGCGGGCGACGGCGTCTCCGAGCTCTCGATCGTGCCCGCCGAGATATCGATCGAGACTCGGCAAGAAGAACACCGTCTTGGGCAATGCCGTCTCCGCCGCGTTAATCAAGGCCTCCGGACTGCTAGGGCTAGCTGCTGGCCATACGGTCCAGTCGCGCAGCAGCAGTTCCCCGGTTCTTTCGACCGATTGCCACAAGGACTCCCACAGTGCTCGCTTCTTTCCCGCAGCGAAGTCACTGACTAATGTCACCATTTTGCTTGAGCCTTCTGCGACACGGACAATCCTTGTCCGGAGCTCGTCGTCGAATTCGCGGACAACGTAGGCAGGCAAGTCGGTCAGATCTTCGCGACCGCCTGCGGCTACTCGGAGTGGAACAAGCTCAAACTGACCAGGCACACAGTTCAGGAGTGGTGAACCGACACTACGCCTGAGGACGCCCTCAGGTTGCCGCTTGAGATCATCCATACGCACCGAGGTTGCTCCTCCATCGAGATCCCACGTCATGCAGGTCATGCGACCGTGCCGGAGCTCCTGTCGACGAGTCCATCCACGCGCCGCGTCCTGCGGCAAACGGTCGTTTCAGGCCGACAAGCAGCAGATTGCTTCGTTAGCACTGATCGGCTAGTTCATCCGTCCGGGTGGATTCGCTCTTGCGGATCGTGAGCTGCGGATCCGCCGTGTTCTGGCCGGGGCAGAGTGCGGCGCACCCCACGCGGCTGCCCAACCTGATCGCCGCCGCGACGGCCACCCGCGCCGATCCGCGCCCCGGCGACACCGCCACGGCGGCGCACGCCCAGCTCGCCGAGCTCTACACCCTGACCACCGACCTCGCGATCAAAACCGGCCGCGACCGACTCGCCTGGACCGTTGCCGACCGCGCGTCGCAGGCCGCCGACGCCAGCGGTGATCTGCTGACCCAGGCCACCGCGCGGCGGGTCTGGGCGATCGTGCTGTGCCGCGCCGGGCACGGCGACACCGCCCAGCAGATGGAGATCGACACCGCGCTCGCCCTCCAGCCCGACCTGCGCACACCCGATCAGCTGTCGGTGTACGGGTCGCTGATGGAAACCGCCGCCTACACCGCCGCCGCGGACGGCGACCGCGACACCGCCAAAACGTTCATCGCCGAAGCCGTCGACGCCGCTACCCGGCTGGGAACCGACGCCGACCACCGGTACACCAGCTTCGGGCCCACCGGCGTCGGGCTCTACCAGCTCAGCATCGCCCGCGTCATGGGCGACTCCGGCACCGCAATCGAGCACGCCCGCCGGATCAACCCAGCCAGCATCCCCAGCACCGAACGCCGCGCCCGCTACGGGGTCGACGTCGCCCGCGCCTACCACCAATGGGGCAAACCCGAACACTGCTACCGCGCGCTGCTCGCCGCCGAGCATGCCTCGCCCGACGAGGTCCGTTACCGCAAACCGACCACGACAATGACCGCCACCCTGCTGAGCCACCCCGCTGCCAACCGGCTGCCGGGCTTGCACGACTTCGCCCGGCGCACCGGCACCGCGGTCTGACAAGCTGCACCCGGTTAGAACCGGCCTTCGGCCGGACCATCGGGACCGCACCAGTAGTCTCTGGCGTCGCCATGCTGTACGCCCGCCGCGTATGCCGTACCGAACCGACGTTGCCATCTAAGGGAGCGGACTATCCGCTGACTACAAACAGATCGCGGTGTCCTGGACGGTGCACGACTTAGGATTACCGGCTATGGGAGCGGACTACCACAGCGCACTTGAAGAGTACGCGGCTGAACAAGAGAACTTGAAGCATCCAGAGACCCGTGTCTGCGTGACCTGCGTACTGGATGCCGACCTGTGGAGGCGCGCGGGAGACGACGTGGTCCACGCGACGTGCGCGTTCTGCGGGCAGGCGCAATCCTGTACCACGTTCCATGAGCTTGCCGGCGTCGTCGAAAGCGTTGTGGACGAGTGGTATTCCACGGTGGCAGAGTCCGGGGCTTACCACGATGAGGGCGAACTAAGCGAGACGACGCACGACATCAAAGATATCGTCGACGACATTCTGGATGGCGCGGTATGTGCGAATCTGTTCCCAGTCTTGTCTGCATACATCGCCGACCGAGACGGCACAGACTACGGTTGGGTCAAGAAGTCTGACCTTTGGGCGACAGTTTACGACTTCACGGCCAGTCACTGGAAAAGCCTGGCGCACAAGCTTAAAAAAGCCGGTGAACCGAGGGATTCTGCCGCTACGGAGCACCTTCCTGAAGAGACTGCCGGACTCTTGACGGAGATCCGGCAAGTGGCTCTTCTGTACGACACCTTCCAAATGTCCTCTCCAGCCTTATGGCGATGCCGACCATGGAACACGTTCCCGCTGGTCGCCAAAGAGCTCGGAAGCCCACCGTTGGGCCGGGGCAACCATGGCCGAATGACAACCAAAGGGCACTCGGCTTTCTACGGGAGCAAAACGCTGGCCTGCGCGGTGCGCGAAGTATCGCAGGGCGACGACGTACCGTTCGCCGCCGGTAGATTCACTCCGTCTCGCGAGATCTGCAACTTGGACATCTTCGAAACCCCAGATCGGCCCAGTATATTTTCGGAAGATGGTCGCGAGCGAAGAGAAGCACTGGACTTCCTCGACCGCTTCGCTGAGACGATGAGTGAACCTAAGTACGACGACGACCCGCGCCACTACGCCCCAACTCAGGTTTTTGTGAAGTTTCTTCTTGACGGCCCCGAGACCATTCGACCCGAAGCCATCCGCTTTAAGAGCAGCCTCGACGGCAATGATAACGAAGAAAACTGGGTGGTGTTCGACGACAATGAACACTGCGTCGACAAACCGCGAAAGACCACTGAGCTGCATCTGATACTCGACGCGGGCTCTGCCCAACGACACCCATCGTCAACGGACTTCCTCAACGGATCTTCATGACGGCCCTAGGTCGCCTGGTGCTGCGGACGCGACGGCGGCCGACGATCCTGTCCTGTTCCCGCACACGCCTCGGTCTCGTGTGCGGTCCGCCGGACGCTTCCGAAGCGCAGTCCGCGCAGGCAGTTGTGGCTGACCGGCCGCTACGCGAAGTGTGAAACGTGAGATCCCGGGGCGCATGTCAGAGGAATGCCTCGGCGAGAGACGGGAGCGCGTCCGCAATGTTGCGGAGCCGGATGTGAGCGGCGTGTTCGGTGACGAAGTCGCGGAGTGCGATCTCGGTAGTTCCGAAGCGGGCTTCGTAGCGTGCCTGTTGGTGGTGTGAGGCTCGCGAGAGGAGACTGCCGACTGGGCTGCTGCTGGTCTGGAGGAACCGGATCGGGTCGGTGCCGGTGACCCAGAGTTCCGGACGGCGTTGGTCGTCGTGCAGGGCTAGGTGGACGAGATCCTTGGTAAGGCCGCGTTTGCGCATCATGTCGCCGCCGGACCAGACGGCGACTTTGAACTCGGCGACTCGCTTGTTGGTTTCGAGGTCGAAGGGTCGCGACTGGTCGTTGCCTGGGCCGAGGGAGGGCCGGTTGGAGACGATTTCATCGTCCTCGAGGATGTGGGGCAGGGCGAGGGTGATGACGGTGGCGTGGATGACGTCGCTGACCCTGCCGACGTCGCGGCGGACGGTCAGCGCGGCGTGTAGCAGTTCTTCGGTCAGGCCGGCGGCCGCAGTGATGTCGGCCGCGGTGGTGCGGTCGGCGTTGAGCAGGTTGTGTTCGAGTGCGCTGATGCCGGTGGTGAGCGGGCCTGTGCGGAGGAACGCGACCAGGGTCGCGAACGCGGCTCCCGCCTCCTCGACCGTCGGCTGATGTTCCGTCGCTGCGGATTCGATCGCTGCCGATGGTGGCGTCGGCCCGCCGGTGGCGTTTGCTGTGGTGGTGCTGGTGGGGAATCCGAGCCTGTCGAACTGGTAGCGGGCGGTGTGTGAGGTGAAGGTGGCGCGGCTGATCCCGAGCATGGTTTCGAGGGCTTGCTTGACGGGGAAGCGGGTTCCTTCGATCTCGACCCAGTGAACCTGAATCGGCTCCGGCGGCCGGCCCCGAAGGCGGGCTTCCACCGTGGGTTGGTCGAGGTCGAAGTGGTCGCCGTTCACCGTGAGCCGCATGCTGACCTCCTGCTGCACCTGATGACGACAAGTTGCGCCATCGCATGGTCGACGAGCGAAGGGCTTCGCGTTACGCCGTCGCGGTGACCGTTGTCCAGCTGTCACCGGCCGCTGTGTCGTGGCCGGTCGCGTACGGAGACGTGCTAGTACTCGGCCCGGTCCTATGGTCCCGCTTCCGTAGCTGCCGTGAGTGTTTCGGTGATCGTGTCGAGCGCTTGAATGATGTTGCGGCAGAGGTAGTCGAAGATCTCGGCGGGTGTGTGCAGTCCCGGCGCTATCGTCGAGATCTCGAGTTGGACGGCTCCGCCTCCGTAGTGGGCGAAGCCGCCCTTTGATCGAAGCCGCTGGAGGTCCCTGAGCGGCTTGACGGCGTCTGGCGTGCCACCGCGCTCGGTGAGGTAGAGCTGGAGCAGCCCCAAGCTCCGTGTCGAAGGATCCGTCGGCGGTGTGGACAGCGCACCTTTGATCCGGACCTCGTCGAGACTGTCGACCAGGACCTTCGTCAAGGTCAGCAGCGGGCTCAGAAGCGCGCTCATGTCGTTGACGACGGGTGCATGCAGGGTCTGCCATTCGGTGGCCGCGGGTTCGGCGAGTGGCCGCCATAGTGGCCAGTTCTGGTGGCGTTGAGCGGCGTCGTTGGCACGAGCGACCGCGGTTCGCAGATCTCGGACGGTGTCAGGGCTCGACGCGATTCTGTTGAGGCGCTCTCGGTCGCGCTTTCCGGAGTCGGGTTGGCCACCGGAGGGCGGGACGTTGTGGCTCTTCCAATGGCTCCACTCCGGCGTGGGCATTCGTGAGAGGTCGTAGAGGTCGACTTCGACGAGTCCGTCGGAGCTTCGCCCGATCGAGAGGCCCCACACGTTGAGGCAGGTGATCCGGCTTGCGGTGACGGTGTAGCGGCGTGGTTCGTCGAGGTAGCGGTCGAGGACCTGGGGTTGGAAGTACACCCGTGTCCAGAAGTGCGGGCCGGGGCTGCCGTCGGTTCCGACGTTGGCGAGGCTGGGCTCCACGGTGAGCGGGCCTCCCGTAGAGGCATCGGTGTCGTAGATGAAAGCTGGGTAGTCGGCGGGTTCCTCGTCGCTGCACCACGCGGGTCCGGGCGCGTTCTTCGCGGGAAGGATCACGTACTGGCCGTGCAGTGAGCTGGCTGCAAGGAGCTTGCCTCGGGCGCGATCGCCGTCGTAGTCGTAGGTCTGGAACTCCATGGAGGCCCAGTCACACCGCATGGTGTGTTCTTCGGTGGTGACCGATGGTGCTTCGGTGTGGTCCTGATCGATCTGAATTGCGAGGAGCATGGCCATGCCGCGGGTGTGCAGGTAGTTGCGCAGGGCCATCGCTTGGACCTCGACGCAGTAGTCGTCCTGGCCTTGGACGCGCACACGGGCCAGCTCGACGTCACGTCCGGCGGCGTCAAGGTAGATCCAGCTGTTACCTCAGCGGACTGCGCGCCAGTACCAGAGGAACGGCCACGCCCACTCAATGGACGGCTCCGCCACGGAGGCCGCCCAGCGCAGGTGGCAAAAGAACTCGGCGCGGCCGCCGAACAGGTCGAGCAGCCCGTCGTGGAAGCCGCGTCGGTCGAAGATCTCCACCTGTCCGACGTGGAAGACTCGTGAGTGCGGACGCGCCAGCTCGTCGGGCACATCCGCCAGAGGGATCAGGGCACACTGACGCACGTCTGACACCGGGCCGGGTGTCAGCTCGGCGATCTTCACCCACTGCGTGGGATAGGGAGTGATCGACTTCATCGCCTCGCGAGGCCACCAATCCTGGTGGGCGCCGACGGGTGTGAACTCGGTCTCCAGTGACGTATACGTCGATGCCATCTGCCGATCACATCATCTACGCCGCCGCGGAGGCAGAAGCAGCTGTCTGACACGCCGGACGGACCGCTGCACCCCGTGTTTCGGGCCAGGTGTCAGGCGGTCACGGGGATCCTGTGCCAGCCGAGGTGATCGAGGACTTCGAGGGGCGGTGAGCCGTGAACCTGTGATTCGGGTTCGCCGATGATCAGGTCGGTGCTGTCTGGGTGTTCGGGCAGCCCGTCGGCGTTCCGACGTGGCGGACGACGATGCAGGCAGACGGCTGCGGCGATCGCTAGTCAACGCCATGCGCCGATGAGATCAGGTAGCACCGACCCGCCCACGTCCATGCCACCTCCGCCATGCAAACCACGCAACAGGCAGAATGAGCCATGCGCGACCTCGCTGAGAGACCGGTGACGTTTAGCTACGACTTCAACATGGCGTGCTCGGCCTGCCCGGCGATCACCCCGCTCACCAGCACCGACTACCACCAGGAAGTCAACGAGGCGCACATTGCGTGCCGCGGGTGTGGCGCCGTCATCCACTTCGGGCGAGCCGTGATGACGCTGCGCAACGCCGACGACCCGGTCCTCGACGACGGCTGCCTCACCGCCGTTGCCTGGTATCACACCAGCACGTATTCCGACTGGCCCGTGGGGAGCCGCACGATGCCGGCCGCGACCATCGAGGCGTACCGGGAACACATGCCGGCGGGAGCGGCTGAGGGCGCCCGTGCCCGTCATGAGAATCTGGCACTGCATGTGGGCACGTACGAAGCGGCGATCGAGTCGATGCTGCGCCGGATGGGTGACCAGGACGACGGCGGCGCCCAGTTCTTCCTGTACCGCGTCGCACTCCGAGCCAGAGACCTCACGGTGGAGCGGGGTTGGCGAGACGAGAACACTGAGAACGCGGCGCGCCTGAGCCAAGACGACCTTGGCGACGCCGACGTCGTCCGATATCTCAACGTCTTCGAGTCACCCGGTTCGATCTCCTTGGCCATCCGCCCATCGGCGATCGCCGCGACCCAGCGTATCGAGCTACCGGTCGAAACCTTGTGCGACGGCGTCGAACGAGCCTGCTCGCTGAGGTCGGCGAGGTGCGGATCGAGCACGAACGCAGCGGAGCCGAGCGTTCGCGGCTTGGGCCAAGCCCGCTCGATCTGTTACGCCGCAAAGTGGAGGCCGCCGTGGTGCCATTCCCGGACTTATGCCACCTGTGCGCCAGAAAAGCCTGCCGCAGCCGCTACGTCAGTTGCTTATCGACAGGTACCTGCCGGGGTGTATCGGAGCCAGTTCGGGAACGGTTCACGAGCGCGATGAGTGCTTGGCGCGGTGCGCAGGAAGCGCTGGTCGGTGACGCCGACTACGTCACGCGATTCGCGAGTATTGAGCCTGGCAAACCCTCCTGAAGACCGGGAACTGGTAGCGGCGGATGTCTTTGCGCGGCAACTCCCGGATCGGGTCGAGTTGTCGTTCGGTGTACCAGATGTTCAGGTCGTCTTCGCTTCATCCGGGCACCGTGCCGGGCCTGACGTGCGTTTCGGTGCGAGCGCCAGGTCCCGGATGGCGCCCTGCGTCACCTCGTCGCGCACTCCGCTGACCAGGATCGCGGCGATCGCCACGCCAGCGCGGGTCTCGTCGCTGGTCTACGGCTGGCCGACGGCGAGCGCAAGTGGTGGATGTTGTGGATGCGCAGATCAGCGGGGAGACGAGACGGCAGCAGGCCGGTCGGATTGATATTGACCGGCCCGCATACAGCGAGAACGTCAGATTCGATTTCCCAGGTTCAGGGTCCGGTGCGTGTTTTCGGCTCGTTCGGCAGCGGCGCTGGCGCCGTATCGGCGGAGCATCTCGGGGGAGCGCCATCCCATGATGGCCATGAGGTCGGATTCGTTGCCCTGCTCGCGCTGCCAGACGTGGGACAGCGTGTGCCGTAGGCGGTGAGCGTGCATGTGGGAAACGCCAGCTGCGTTACCGCGGCGGCGTAGCATGATCTTGATACCGTTCGGCTTGAACGCTTTCCGTCCTCGTTCGGCGAGGAACAAGTCAGGAAGGTCTGCCGCCGGATGGCGAGACCTCACGCGAAGATAACGGCTCATAGCCTGTCCTGCGCGCTCACCGAAGGGCACGAAGCGCTGACGGTCTCCCTTCCCATGGACAAGGATTCCATCCCGCTTGAGATCAAGGTTGTCCACCTGCAGACCCGCGATCTCGCTGAGCCGGGCGCCGGTATCCAGGAATAGTCGGATGATGGCAGTGTCACGTCGATCGCTGTAGGTCTTCCCCCGGCACGTCTCCAGCAGGCTCACGATCTCATCGTCGGAGAGAACCGGGATGAGCTTTGCAGGCGTGTCAGGCTGGCTGAGCTTGTCCATGGGGTGACGGTCCATCTCCTCGCCTTCGACGAGGTAGTTGAAGAACTGCTGGACGCCCTTGTACTTGTTCAGCGCGGTGGATGCCGAGCGTGTGTCGATCATCCAGGCGATGTACCACTCGACATGCTTACGGCTGACGTCAGTGGGGTCCTGGGCGGCGTCGCTGTCGTCGTCGGCTGGCATGTCCATCCTCGTGAGGAAGTCCGGGAGTTCCGGTCCGCCGAGGAAATCTGACAGCTGGGTGACTGCGAGCTGATAGTTGTACCGGGTGGTGTGCGGGCGGTTCGACGCGCGGAGACTGCGATCCCACTCCTCGATGTAGGAGCGCCACATGTCGTCCTTCGGGCGGGGTAGACCCTGTTTGGTCAAATTCGTGGTCATGAGGAGAGCCTCCAGTCAAGGTGTTACCGAGCGCTGTGCTAGACCGGATCGACACGTCTGACCACATGAAAAAGCGGGCTTCCGCAGCTGTTGAGCTGCGGAAACCCGCTTCGTCCGTCGGGCTGACAGGATTCGAACCTGCGACCCCTTGACCCCCAGTCAAGTGCGCTACCAAACTGCGCCACAGCCCGGACCCGTACTCCGTGGAGTGCGATGTGAGTACTTTAGCGGGTCCCGAAGTGGGGCTTGCAACCAGGGGTCACTGTGCGTCTGAGCTGGGGAAACGGACCGTGAGGGCCGCCCTGCCGCAATCAGGCGGCCCTCACGGAGTCACTGTGGGTTGTCGGCGTGCGTGAGGGTCTGCCAGGAGACGAACAGGCCGTTGGTGCCCGCCGGGCGCTGGCGCAGGGTGAGGGCCTCGGTGTTGGCCATGGTGAGCCCGAGGCGGGTGTGGAGGTGGTTGTAGCCGACCTCGGTGATCGGGCCGAGGCCGAGCTTCAGGTTGCCGCCGCACAGCCATGACGGGACGGCCGCGCCCATCTGGTACTTCGCGTGGAAGCCGAGGCCTTCGCGGAGGCGGTCGGCGATCTCGGGGTAGAGGTCCTGGCCCTGGATGCGGGTGGTCTCGGCGAAGTTCGCGATGGCGGCGAGGCCGTAGCCGGTGTGGGTGAAGTCCCGGCAGGTCTCCTGTGAGAGGCCGTTGGCGAACGTCGTCTGGCCCTGCCAGTACTTCACGATCTTGTCGCGGGTGTCCAGGCCGCTGCCGGGCGCGGTCTTCGGGAGCGCGCCGTCGCTGGTCAGGTAGAGGTAGGCGGGGACGCGGGTGCGGAACTTCGCGACGGCCTTGTCGTAGTTCGCCTTGTCGTCGAGGAACACGGCGATGCCGATCGCGGCCTCGGTCATGCTGAGTTCCCAGTTTCCGTTGCTGTGACTGCCGTTGATCACCTTGGGCAGGTACACGTTCCGGAGCATGGTGCCGAAGCGGCCGGAATTCGGCCAGCTCGTGTACGTGTGTTTGATGATTTCCGCCGCGCGTGGCCACGACGAGGCCGACCATGCCGATTGCAGGGGAGCGTTGCTGTTCGTGTGATCTTTCAGCACCGCGGACCAGGCGTCCATGATCTCGATCGCCTTCGTCGCGTATTTCGCGTCGCGCGTGATGTACCACGCGAGGGAAAGGGAGTACGCGGCGATCGCGTCCTGCCGTTCATCGGTACAGCCGATGTTCGGATTCGAATAGGGACCGCATTCGACGACGGCACGTGGTTTCGGTGACCGGGACAGTGAGGCGTACGGACTCGACATCATCGCGTCGTATGCCTGTTTCCACGGTTGCGCGCCGGCTTGGACCTTGGCGCGTACGAAATCCAGTTGCGGACGGCTGACCAGTACGCCGGGGTGGGTGAAGGTGGCGGGCGCGGCCTGGGCCGGGGCACTGAAAAGGCCTAGTGTCAACGGGATGAGCGTTGCCAGAGCGAACAGTTTCTTCGGTAGGGACATGGTTCTCCTCGGACGGGTGTGAGCCAGGTCACCGGCGGCGCGTCATTCAGTGTCGTGGTCTGAACCAGTTGCGTCAAGACCTTAATTCGCCTCGCAAAGAAAGAGATCTGTCTTTGTTCAGCGGGCTGAACGCCAAGGCCCGATGTAGGCCGGGCTGCCGATCGGATAACTGCCGATCAGGCGCCATGTCGCGAGTTCGTAGGCCTGGATCACGTCATCGCTCTGCGACGCGACATAACAATGCTCGCCGACAACGGAGAAATGCCGCGGCCACGCGCCGGTCCCGTGGTCGGCGACGGCCTTCGGGAGGACGCCGTCGAAAGCGAACTCCGTGATCTTTTCGGGGCCGCGGTTCGACAAGAACAGCCGGTCTCCGTGCAGTGTCAGCTGCCCTGGGAGGTTGTCGCCACCGGGAGCGAGGGTCGCGGGAATGGAGTTCTCCACGGCGAACGTGCCCGGCGGGTCTTCGCGCACGGTCACCAGCGAGGCGGCCAGTTCGCCCACGACGTACGCGTGGTTCGTGCCGGGGCGGCGAACCAGCTGGCGCGGGCCGGTTCCGGCGGGCAGTGCCGAGACCGACAAGGGGATCAGCTCGCCTTCCTCGCCGAGGCAGTAGCTGCGGATCTCGTCGGTGCCGAGGTCGACCGCGCTGACCAGCGTGCCGGTCTCGTCGACCACGGCCATGTGGACGTGCGCTGCTTCCTGTCGCTCGAGGTTCGGGCCGGTGCCCTCGTGGTGGACGAGCGCCGTCCGCACGGTGGGCACCCCGTCCTTGCCCAGCGCGAACACGGCCAGGCTGCCGCCGCTGTAGTTGGCGCACACCAGGAACCGGCCGTCGGGAGTGGCCGCCAAATGACACGGATCGGCCCCGCCGGTCGGGAGCGAGTTCAAGGCCTCCAGTGTGCCGTCTCCGGCGACCGCGACGGCGGTGATCGCGCCGTCAGCCGTCTCGTTCGCGGCATAGAGCACCGGCAGCGTGGGATGCGGGGTCAGCCAGCTCGGCGAGTCCAGTTCGAGCGAACCCGCCGGGGTCAGCTCCCCGGCCCGCTCGTCGCGCCAGAAGGTGCCGATGCCTTCGCCGCTGCCGTCACTCGCGGCGGTGTAGGAGCCGACGATGATCAGAGTCCGGTCGTCGTTCGCAGAAGTCACGACGCACACTGTGCAGCAACCGGAGGCGGAGGAGAACACTTTTGACCGCATCCGGTGCGATCGCGTCGTGAGTGGCAGGGACGGTTCTGACCGTCCCTGCCACTCACGAGGGTTTACTTCAGCGAGCTGTCCACTGCGGTCATGAGGGCGCCGGTGTCACCCGACATCTCCCATGCCATGACTCCGAGCAATCCCTTGGACTTGAGCCAGGCGACCTTCTGCTGGATGGACCAGGCGTCGTCGAAAGTCCACCATTGCCCGCCGTTGCCCGTGTAGCACGCCGTGGCCACGGCCGCGGTGTCGTGCTGGACGGTGCAGTTCGGGACACTGGCCAAGAGATTCGCGTAGCCACGAGTACCTGCTTCCTCGGCGAACTGGCCCGGCGCGGCGCCGGTCGCGGTCTGCCATTCACCCTTCTTGCCGCCGTCCGCGACCCCTTGCCAGCCACGCCCGTAGAAGGCGAGCCCGAGGGTCAGTTTCCGTGGATTGGCCCCGGCGCTGGTGTAGGCGTTGATCGCCGCCTCCACACTGAACTTGAACTTGTACGGATCGTCCGCGTCGGGGTAGAGGTTCCCTTGATGGCCGGTCATGTTCGGCTCCCACGAGTTGTCGCTGCCCGAGCCGTGGAAGTCGTAACCCTGCACGTTGGCGACGTCGAGGTAGTCGAAGATCTTCGGGATCTCCCAGCCGCCGCTCACCTTCGCCGGGTCGGCGGGGGTGAACGCCTGCAGTTCGTACCGCTTGCCGGTGGTCGCGCCGTAGGCGTCCATCTGCGTGCGGAACTCCGCCAGCAGGGCGGTCAGGTTCGTCTTGTCGTTGGCGCTCCAGTGGTTGCCGGGGTGCCCGTCGGGACTGCCCGGCCACTCCCAGTCGATGTCGATGCCGTCGAAGATGCCCGCGGCCGTGCCCGGCCCGCCCGCTCCGCCGTACGCCTTGACGTTCCCCTTGAGGTACGTGTCGATGCACGACGCGACGAACTTCTGCCGCGACGCGGCGGTGGCCGCGACATCGGAGAAGTACTTCGAGTAGGTCCAGCCACCCAGGGAGATGAGGACCTTCAGATTCGGGTTCTTGGCCTTGAGCTTCTTCAGCTGGTTGAAGTTGCCGCGCAACGTTTCCCAGCCGGTGTCGCCGACGCCGTCGACGGACTGCGACGCGGACATCGGCCGCGAGTAGTCGGCTTCCGCGTCACCGGCGCCGTCACCCTGGTTCGGGTCCTGGGGATTCGACGTCGTTCCCTTGGTGACACCCGAAAGGCAGGTGTGGTTGACCGGGTCGATGTTCCCGAAGGCGTACAGCAGATGTGTCAGCTTGGCGGCCGATCCGTTGGTCACCAGGTTCTTGACGAAGAACTGGCGGCCGTAGATGCCCCACTGGACGAAGTAGCCGACACGGGCGTACCCGCTCACGATGTCGCCGGTGCGAGCGCTGACTGCCGCGCTCGCCGCGGAGACGTTGTCGTACCCGTCACGGGCTTTGACCGTGAAAGAGTACGAAGTGGACGGTGAAAGCCCGCTCACCGTCGCGGTCGTCCCGTTCACCGTGGTGGCGAGGTTCGAGCCGTTGTAGACGTCATAGGAGACGACGCCGGTGTTGTCGGTCGACGCGTTCCACGCCAGGGCGACGGAACTCGACGTGACCGCGGTCGAGCGGAGGTTCGTCGGCGCGGTCGGCGCCTGGGTGTCGTCGCTCGGGTTGTTGGTGGTCACCGCCAGCGCCGCGGTGGGCGGGGATTTGGCGTCCTTCCGGTCCTTGGCGACGACGGTGAAGCTGTAGGCCGTGTTCGGCGTCAGCCCGGTGATCCTCGCTTCGGTGCCGGTGACCGAGGTCGCCAGCGTCGTGCCCTGGTAGACGTCGTAGCCGGTGACGGGCAGGGAACCCGGTGCCGAGGCGTTCCAGGCCAGCGCGGCGGTCGTGGTCGTCTTCGCCACGAGCCGCAGGTTGGCCGGGGTCGACGGCGGCGCGTCGCCCGAACCGTCACAGTTGGCGTCGTCGATCCGGCACGTGGTCGGGGTGCCCCCGGAACTGAGCTGGAACGTCGGGCTGTACGGATAGGTCGACCGGCCCGGCCCGAGGGACTTGATGTAGAAGGCCGGGCTGAGGGTGACCTGGTTGCCCGATTGGGAAACCGTGGCGTTGGCGCCGTTCGAGGCGGTCACGCCGGCGGGGACGGTGAAGGTGATGGACCAGTCGGCGACGGTTTCGCTGCTGGGGTTGGTGACGGTGTACTCACCGGTGTTCCCGGTGAGGGTGAAGGCGGCGCGGAGGCGGCCCGCCGCCAGCGCCGGAGTACCTGCGGCTACGAGTAGCCCGGCAGCGAGGAGTGTCACGGTGAGTGCGCTGAGTAGTCGTTTTCTGGTGCGTCTCATGGCGGTTCTCTCCAAAGAGGCGGCGAGACTGACCTGCTCGGAAAATGGCGCGTGTGGTCTAGACCACAGATGAATGTAGCGCGGCATGCATAAAAGGTCTAGACCGATTCGTCGGTCGTGAACCCATTCGGCGCCGGATGCGGACAACAAGTGACACTGACGAACGGCGAAGGGTGGTTCATGAGCTCATCTGGGGCGGATCCGGGCGATCTGGAAGACGCGGAAGTGATCGCGAGGTCGGTGACCAGCCCGGACTGGTTCTCCGCGATCTTCGACCGGCATGCCGCGCACGTCCACCGCTATCTGGTCAGGCGCATCGGGCCCTCGGCCGCGGAGGACGCGCTGGGGGAGACGTTCCTGGTGGCCTTCCGCAAACGCGAGGGCTACGACGTCCAGCGCCGCGACGCCCGGCCATGGCTCTACGGCATCGCGACCAACCTGGTGGCGCAGCGGCGCCGTGACGAGGTCAGGGAGCTGAAACTCCGTGAAGCCCTCGGCCCGCCGCCCGACGAAGAAGGGCACGCCGAACGTGTCGCCGATCAGGTGACCGCCGAGGCGATGGGGAAGCTGCTGGACTCCGCGCTGGCGGAGCTGGCCGACGGCGACCGCGACACGCTCACGCTGTTCGCCGGGGAAGGGCTCGGCTACGAGGAGATCGCCGCCGCGCTGGACATCCCGCTCGGCACCGTCCGGTCACGGCTCAACCGTGCCCGCCGAAAGGTCCGAGAGGCGCTGGGGCGCCCGGACATCACGATCGCGAAGGAGATCACCACCCATGGATGAGTTGCAGCTGATCGCCGAGCGGACCGGTTCGGTGCCTCTGGCGGAATCCGGCGCCCTCGGCGCGGCCCGCGCGCGATTGATGGCCGAGATCGCCGCCGCCGAAGCGGAAAACGTGGTGCCATTGGGGGAAAACGTGGTGCCATTGAAGAAACCGCGGCGCTGGGTCTGGATCGGCGCCGGCGCGGTCGGCCTCGCCGCGGCGATCACCGCGGTCGTCGCGCTGGCACCGGTCGAACAGGTCGGCCTCGAACCGCCCGCGGCCGCCGCGGATCCGGTGGCGGTCCTGCGCAACGCCGCCGCGGCCGCGCTGAAAACGCCGGACACACCGCCGAAACCGGGCCAATTCGTCTACACGAAGACCAAGCAGCCTGACGGCGAGCGGGAATCGTGGGTTTCGGCGGACGGCACCCACGACGGGATGATCAAGATGACGGATGGAAGCGCCTTCCCGCTTCCGGGCTGCCGGAACGGGCAGGCGCAGGTGTACAAGGGCGAAGAGCCGCTCAAGGGCGTCACGGAGCCGTGCACGCCGTCACCCGGCTACCGGAAGGATCTCCCCACCGACGCCGACGCGATGTTCGCCTACCTCAACGCCCATCACAGCGGCGGTAAGGGCGACTTCAACGCGTTGGGCAAGGACATCCTCGCGCTGGCGAACGAAACCTACCTTCCGCCCGCCGTCCGGGCGGCCTTGTACGGCGCGGCGGCCAAGGTGCCCGGTCTCCGCGCCGTCGACCACGTCAAGGATGGAGCGGGCAGGCCCGGTGTAGGCATCACCTGGCCGCTCAGGCCGGAGGACGACCCCAAGATGGCGAAGCCGGTCGTGATCGTCTTCGCCGCCGACACCTTCCTGTACCTGGGCACGAATTCGACCGCGGTGACCGCGTCCGGGGTGGTGGACGCGGTCGGTCGGCGGCCCTAGTGGGATCAGCGGCCGGTGAAGGTCGCCTTGCCGGGGCCGTCGGCGAGGAACGACTTCACCGCGCCGCGCAGGTCCTCGGTGTCGAACAGCCCGGCGGCGATCGTCGTGATGTGCGCGTTCGCCTCGGCGACGCCGCCGTGCTCGTAGTGCTCGAGGACCTTCTTGGTGGCCGCGTGCGCCCGCGTCGGCCCCTGTGCGAGGTCCGTCGTGAAGGCGCGCGCCGCCTCGTCGAAGCCTTCGACCGGGAGCACCCGATTCACCACGTTCCAGCGTTCGAGGGTCGCGGCGTCGTAGGTCGCGCCGGTCATCACGAACTCCTTGGCACGGCCGACGCCGGCGCGGGCGGCGAGCCGCTGGGTGCCGCCCATCGTCGGGGTCAGGCCGACGACCCGCTCGACGAGACCGAACTTGGCCTTTTCGCTCGCGAGAATGATGTCGCAGGCGACCGCGACCTCGAAGGCCCAGGTCAGGCACAGGCCATGGGCGGCGAACACGGTGGGGAACGGGAGCGCGGCGATCCGGTCGGGGATCGCCAGCATCTCGTCGAAGAGCACCTTGGCCTCGGCGGCATCGGCCTGGGCATCGAACAGGGAGACGTCGACGCCGCCGCTGACGATCTTCCCCTCGGCCCGGATCAGGGCCGCGCGCGGCGGCGTGGTCTCCAATTCGCCGATCGCCTCGCCCAGTTCGTCCTGTAGTTCCGCCGTGTACAGATTCAGCGGCGGCGAAGCGATGGTCAGGACGGCGAGATCGTCTTCACGGTCGAGGCGGATCGAGGTGGCCAAGGCGGGTTACCTCCCGGTAGGTCGTTTTCCCGTGACCCTAGCCGGAGGTGGCCGCGAGTTCGTCCCATTGCGCCTGTGCTTCCGGTCGCCATTCGACGTGCTTGCGATGGAAGAGATCCGCCGCGCGCACGCCGCTCCAACCGTCCGGGAGGAGTTTCAGCGGAAGGCGTGGATCCAGGAACGGGAAGCTGCGCCATTCGTGGACGAGTTCGGTCTGCGCGCGCAGGACACCGCGTTCACCGGAGGGGTGCGTACCGGTGAAACGGTCGATGAAGTCCTCGTAGCGGTCCTTGAGATCGCTGAGATCCCAGGACCGGCTGACCATCGTCTCCTGATCGCCGACTTCGCCGTAGGCGGCGGAGAACGACATCGCCTGCGCGTCGAGGCCGAGTTCCTGCACGATCTGCTGGGCTTCCCGCTGACGGCTGAGATCCGGGCTGACCCAGACGCCCGCCACCGGCGAGCCGAAGCCGGCCCAGGTCAGGCGCGTACGCAGGCGATGCCGGAGATCCCGCTTCGCCTCGGGGACCGACACGATCAGCATCAGCCAGCGGTCGTCCCATTCGTTCTCCTCGTTACCGAAGGCGTAGATCCGTTCAGCGCCTTCGGTGAGAAGCCGTCTGCCTGGTGGAGTGAGTGACCAGCGCACTCTTCGTCCGACGCGTTCGGAGACCACCCAGCCCTCCGCGGAGGACCGGGCCAGCGCCTGCCGGGCGGACTTTTCTTCGATGTCCAGCACTCGCAGCGCTTCGACCAGCGTCGATGTCCAAATCGATTGGTCACGCGGCAGGACGTACTCGCCGAGGATCGTCATCAGCAGCGACCGCGCGCTGGCATGACTGACTTCCCGCCGCCTGCTCAACGTCGGCCTACGGGTACCGCCTTTCTGCTGGGGGACGACGGGGACCGGGGTGGCGGAGTCCGCCATTTGCTGTCACCGACCTCAATGCTCGGGGATTCGTTCGGGTCCAGAAGAACATCCAGGCTACCCACGTTCCGTGATCGCTTGGATACTTGCCACTCTTCCGAGGGACCACGAGCTGTTCAATCGGGCCCCGTAGACTTACCGATCTCATGAGCGCCACACTCGTTGCCAAGGATCTCGCCGCCGGCCACGGCGACCGTGTTCTGTTCTCCGGTCTCGACCTGGTCGTCGCCCCTGGCGAAGTGATCGGTCTCGTCGGCGTGAACGGCGCGGGCAAGTCGACCCTGCTGAAGACCCTCGGCGGCCTCGTGCCGCCGGAAGAGGGCAGCGTCCGGCTGAACCCGCCGACGGCCACCGTCGGTCACCTCCCGCAGGAGCCGGAACGGCGCGAGGGTGAGTCCGTCCGCGCGTTCCTCTCCCGCCGCACCGGTGTCACCGCCGCGCAAGCTGCGCTCGACGCCGCCACCGAGGCGCTCACCGCGGGTGAACCCGGCTCGGACGACGCCTATGGTGTGGCGCTCGACCGCTGGCTCGCGCTCGGCGGCGCCGACCTGGACGACCGGGCGGGGGAGGTCGTCGCGGACCTCGGGCTCACGGTCAACCTCGACCAGCCGATGCTCTCGCTGTCCGGCGGGCAGGCGGCGCGGGCGGGCATGGCCTCGCTGCTGCTGAGCCGGTACGACATCTTCCTGCTCGACGAGCCGACCAACGACCTCGACCTCGACGGCCTCGAACGGCTCGAACGGTTCGTGACCGGGCTGCGCGCCGGGACCGTGCTGGTCAGCCACGACCGGGAGTTCCTCGCCCGCACCGTGGACCGCGTCGTCGAACTCGACTACGCCCAGCAGCAGGTGCGGACCTACGGCGGCGGTTACGAGTCGTACCTGGAGGAGCGCGCCGTCGCGAGGCGGCACGCTCGCGAGGAGTACGACGAGTACGCGAACACCAAGGCCTCGCTCGAGGCCCGTGGGTCGATGCAGCGTTCATGGATGGAGAAGGGCGTCAAGAACGCCCGGCGCAAGGCCACCGACAACGACAAGGTGGGCCGCAAGTTCCGGAGCGAGGCGACGGAGAAGCAGGCGTCGAAGGCGCGCCAGACCGACCGCATGATCGAACGGCTCGAGGTGGTCGAGGAACCGCGCAAGGAATGGGAACTGCGGATGGAGATCGCCGCGGCACCCCGCGCGGGGGCGGTCGTGGCGACCCTGCGCGGCGCGATGGTGCGGCGGGGCGAGTTCACCCTCGGCCCGGTGGACCTGCAGATCGACTGGGCGGACAAGGTCGCGATCACCGGGGCCAACGGCGCCGGGAAGTCGACCCTGCTCGCCGCCCTGCTCGGCCGGGTCCCGGTCGACGAGGGTGCCGCGTCGCTCGGCTCAGGTGTCGTGGTCGGCGAGGTCGACCAGGCGCGGAAGCTGTTCCTCGGCGACCTTCCGCTCGTCGAGGCCTTCGCCCGCGAGGTCCCGGAGCTCGCCGACGCCGACGTGCGGACGTTGCTGGCGAAGTACGGGCTGAAGGCCGCGCACGTCCTGCGGTCGGCGGCCACGTTGTCGCCGGGGGAGCGGACCCGGTCGGCGCTGGCGCTGCTGCAGGCGCGCGGGGTGAACCTGCTGGTGCTCGACGAGCCGACGAACCACCTCGACCTGCCCGCGATCGAGCAGCTGGAGTCGGCGCTCTCGGAGTATCCGGGGACGCTGCTGCTGGTGACGCACGACCGGCGGATGCTGGACGCGGTGGCGACCACACGACGGCTTGAGGTCGCCGAGGGGAAGGTCACCGAGCTCTGAGCCTTCATTGGGGGCAAGGCAAGGGGGGCTCAGCCACTCGCCCGCAGGCCGACCTCGGGTGTTGCGAAAGCCCCTTTCGCAACGTTGAAGGTTGCGAAAGGGGCTTTCGCAACGTTTCCGGGACTCCGCCGCCCACGAGAACGCAAGATCCGCGGTGAAGGGGACTTTCCGCTCGTGCGATGAGGGAAAGGTCCCGTTCGCCCCGCTGACCGCCGCCTAACACCGGTCCGTGAAGGCCTCCTTCCCTACCCTGAAGGTAGCGAAGGAGGCCTTCACGGACTTGGCACCTAACAGGACACCTTTGCCCTACCGCTCTATAGACGCCGAAACGCGCCAGAGTCAGCCCTTGGTAGCGCCGCCGGTGAGGCCCTTCACGAACTGCTTCTGCAGAGCCAGGTAGAAGATCAGCACCGGCAGCGTCGCCAGGAACATCAGCGCGAACACGCTGCCGAGATCCGCCTGGTACTGGCCGATCGACCGGTAGATCCCGGTGGTGACCGTGGTTCCCTGGCTGGGACCGAGGATGATCAGCGGGTCGATGAAGTCGTTCCAGATCCACACCCCGAGGAAGATCAGGACGCTCGCCGTGGCCGGGCGCAGCAGCGGGAACACGATTCGCCAGAACACCTGCGCCCGGCTCGCCCCGTCGAGCAGGGCGGCCTCCTCGAGTTCCACCGGCACCCCGCGGATGAAGCCCGTGAACACGAAGACCCCGAACGGCACGTAGTACCCGACGTTGAACAGCACCAGGCCCTGCAGTGTCGCCATCAACCCGGTCAGCCGCAGTACCTCGGTGACCGGGATCAGGATCACCTGCGGCGGGATCATCAAGCCCGCCAGCAGGATCAGCGCGAGCACCTTGGTCCACCGCTTGTCCGAGCGCGCCAGGTAATGGCCCAGCATGGCCGAAAGCACCGTCAGCACGAGGATCGACAGCAGGGTGACGAGCATGCTGTTCGCCAGGCTCACCCAGAACAGGCCGTCGGGCCGGGTGAGCACGGCGTGGACGTTGGTCAGCGTCGGCGGCAGCGGGACCGACGCCGGTTCCCTGGCGATCAGGTCGCCGGGTTTGAAGACGTTGACGAGCACGTAGTACAGCGGCACGAAGAAGATCGCGCTCGCCACGATCGCCGCAGTCGGCCGGAGCCACGAACCGTCCTTTGTGGTCACAGGTCGACCTCCCGCCGCCGCAGGAACCGCAGCACGATCGTGGTCAGCGTCGCCACGATCACCAGCATCACCACGGCCATCGCGGACGCGTAGCCGACGTGGTTCGCGTCGAGGCCGGTGGCCAGGACGTTGAACGCGATGGTGGCGGTGGTTCCCGAACCCGGCCCGCCGTTGGTGACGACCTTGACGTAGTCGTAGGTCTTGAACGCGGAGATCAGCAGGACGACGGTGTTGATCGTCAGCGAAGGCGCGAGCAGCGGCCAGGTCACGGCGCGGAACCGCCGGACCGGTCCGGCGCCGTCGATCTCCGCCGCCTCCAGCAGTTCGGCCGGGATGCCCTGCAGGCCCGCGAGGTAGACGACCACGCAGAACCCCAGCATCTGCCAGCACACGATCGACGCGACCGAGTACAGCGCGAGATCCGGATCCGAGAGCCAGCCCGGCGGATGCTCGACGCCGAGCGCGCGGAGGACGTCGTTGACCGGGCCCCGGTCGTCGAGCAGTTTCGTCCAGATGATGCTGACCACGACCGAGCTGAGGATCACGGGCGTGAAGAACACGCTCCGCAAAGCGTTGTACAGCCAGCCTTTCCGATCGAGCAGCAGTGCGACGCCGAGTCCGAGCACGTTCGGCACGACCACGACGATCACGGTCAGGATCGTGGTGACCCGGAGCGCGGTCAGGAACTGCTCGTCCTGGAACAGCAGCTTGTAGTTCGCGAGCCCCACGAACTCCGAGGGTGGGTTGAACGGGTTGTGGTTCGTCAGGCTGTAGCCGAAGCTGATGAGGATCGGCGCCATGACGAAGCAGAGATAGACGACGACTCCGGGCGCGCCGAACGAGGCGAAATGCCACACCCGCGGCAGGATCGGTTTTCTCCCCATCGTGGTGTCAGCGCGCCTTCGCCCACTCGGCGTCCAGGAACGCGCACGCGTCGGCCACCGTTTTACGGCTGGTGATGACGTCCTGCGCGGCCTGGTAGACCTTGTCCTTCATCCCCGGCAGGAGCCCGTCGTCCGCGGTCTCCCAGCTGAAGGCGTTCACGACGGCGTTCTTCGCCACGGCCTCCTGGTAGAGGTCGTAGCCCGCCTTGAAGACGGGGCCGGCGTCGGACGGCGGCGTGTAGCCCTTGATCGCGGGGAACAGGCCGTCGGCCTTGACCGAGGCGTCGATCTGTTCCTTGTCGAGCTGGAACGCGAGCGCGAACTTCCTTGCCGCGTCGAGGTTCGGGGACTTGGCGTTGACGACGATGCCGCCGCCGGTGTACGCGGGAACGACGAGTTTCCCGTCCTCGGAAGGGAAGTTGAAGACGCCGATCTCGAACGGCGGCTTCTTCGCGTCGGCGCTGGCGGCGAACCAGTTTCCCATCGGGTACATCGCGCCTTCGCCGTTGAGGAAGGCCGCCTCGGTCGCCGAGTAGTCGCGCGAGACCTGGGTCTTGTCGATGTAGCCCTTGGCGACCAAGTCGGCGAACTTGCCGAACGCCTGCTGGAACGCCGGGTCGGCGAACTTGACCCTGTCGGCCCGGCGCTGGGAAAGCCAGTCCGGGGTCTTGCCGTAGACCTCGACGCTGACCAGGCCGTCCAACAGCATCGCGGACGGGAACCCTTCCTTGCCGCCGCCGATGGTGAACGGCGTGACGCCCTTCGCCTTCAGCTTCTCCGACGCGGCGAGGAGTTCGTTCCACGTCTTCGGTGCCGACGTGATCCCGGCGTCGGCGAAGAGCTTCTTGTTGTAGTAGACCGGCGGGATGGTCTGGGTGTTGGCCGGCAGCTGGTGGTGCCCGCCCTTGATCGGGTTGGCCGCGGGGAACTGGAAGTCCTTGAGTTCCTCGGGCGTCCACGCGTAGAGGTTGCCCGATTCGGCGAAACCGGCCGAGTCGACGGCGATCGCGACGTCGGGGAACTGGCCGGACTGCAGCAGCTGCTTGGCGTAGCCGGTGCGGTCGGTCGACGGGGCGACCAGCTTCTTCACGCTCAGACCGGGATTCCGGTCCGTGACCCGCTTGATCGCGGAGTCCCAATAGGACGGTGGCAGGTTCGGCGTTTCGAACGTCAGGAAGGTGATCTCGTTGCCCGAGGCGGTCGTCCCGCCGCCGACCGTGCAGCCGGTGAGGCTCGCGGCGACCAGTAGCGCCGCTCCCCACGCGAAGGACCTTCTCATACCCCAGTCACCCTTCTCGCGGCGTCGCGCAGACGACGGCATTCGATCGGATGTCTAGGGCGATGTCAAGCGACCAGGTGCGTCATTCGTGGGTGAATTGGGGCGATACATCTGATCTATTGCGGGTTCAGAGCTTGGTCAGCCGGATCATCACGCTGGCGAAATCGCCGTCCGGCAGGCCGGGGACCAGGCCGTGTGCCAGCAGCGCGGCACCGTGGCGCACCTGTCCGGTGTCCTCGTCGCGGTAGCGGGCGGCGGGGTCGAGGCCGTCGAGCCGGATCGGTCGTTCGTGAGTGTGGAAATGTGCCGCTTGCCGGAACACGAACACGACCGTGCGCCCGCCGTCGGCCGCCACGTACTGCAGCGCGGAGACGCCGTCGGTGGCCGGGGCCACCAGCCGGTGAAGCCTGCCGTGCTGGACGACCGGCCGGATCTCCTTGTACAGCGCGATCTGCTCGCGTGCGTAAGCGAGGTCCTCCTCGGGCCACTTGACGATGTCGCCGCCGATGCCGAGCACCCCCGCCATCGCGACGTGGAACCGGAACCGCAAGGGGGTGGACCGCCGGGTGACGAAGTTCGGGTCGTCGGTGACCCACGCGGACATCGCGCGCGCCGGGTACACCTGGCCATAGCCGTGCTGGATGACGAGCCTGTCGAGCGCGTCGGTGTTGTCGGAGGTCCAGACCTGGTCCGTCCTGGCCATGATCCCGAGATCGATCCGCCCGCCCCCGCCGCTGCACGCCTCGATCCGCAGGCCGGGATGGCCCGCGCGCAGGCGGTCCATGATCCGGTAGACCGCGCGGGTGTGCTCTGCCCAGAGCCGGTCCTGATCGCCGTCGGCAGGCCAGCCGGCTTCGCTGAACGGGCGGTTCATGTCCCATTTCAGGAAGTCGATGCCGTGCTCGCCGACGAGGGAGTCAAGCGTGCCGAACGCCCACTCCGCGACGTCCGGGCGGGCGAAATTGAGCACCAGCTGCCGCCGGAGCTCCGAACGTGTCCTTTGTGGATAGTGCAGGACCCAGTCCGGATGCGCGCGGTACAGATCGCTGTCCGGGTTGACCATCTCCGGTTCGACCCAGATCCCGAACTTCATGCCGAGCCGGTGCACTTCGCCGACCAGTGGTTCGAGGCCGTCGGGGAACTTGTCCCGGTTGACCTGCCAGTCGCCGAGCCCGGCGTGGTCGCCGCCGCGGGCGCCGAACCAGCCGTCGTCCATCACGAACAGTTCGACACCGAGTGCTGCCGCCTTCTCCGCCAGCTCGCGCTGCCCGGCCTCAGTGACGTCGAAACCCGTTGCCTCCCAAGAGTTGTAGAGCACCGGCCGGAGCTCGCCGGGATGGGGGAGGAGGTGGCCGAGGGTGTACGCGTGCCAGGCGCGGCTCGCGGCGCCGAACCCGCCGTCGGTGTAGAGCCCGGCGAAGACCGGTGTGGTGAGTGTGTCGCCGGGGCCGAGCCGGGGGACGACGCCGTCCTGACCGGAGCCACCGGTCACGGTGAGGCGGCCGGTGGACGAGCGGGTGGTGGTGATCCGCCACGAACCGCTCCACGCGAGCACGGCGCTGTAGACCTCGCCGTACCGCTCGGTCGCTTCACCGTCGTCGAGCATCACCCACGGATTGGCGTGATGGCTGGTGATGCCGCGCCTGCTGCCGAAAGTCGTCTCGCCGTGGGGGACAGGCTCGCGGAGCAGCTGGCTTTCCGCGGCCCAGCGGCCCGTGACGTGGCTGATCCGGTAGTCCGGCCGGAGCGGCACGACCCAGGTCGCCGAGTCGGCGCGGACGACCTCGACCGGGCCTTCCGTGCCGTCGTGGGTGAGTTCGGTCCAGCGCTCGACGACGTCGGTGCCCGCCGGGACGCGATAGCCGAGCGTGATCCGCAGGGGGTAGTGGCGATCGCGGAAGTGGACGCGCAACTGTCCGCCGTCGATGTCGTGGGAGAGGTACCGCCATTCGAGGGCGCGGGTGCCGTCGGCGAACCGGAGCTGGAGCGCGGGGGTCCAGTAGCGGGTGCCGCCGTCCGCGGCGAGTTCGTCCAGGCCCTCGTTGGGATCGTTGAAGGCGTCCCAGCGTTCCTTGGTCCGGGGGAGGACGTCGGCGAGCTGCTCCGGAGTGAGCGCCGGGCCCCAGTAGACGTGGGAGGGCGCGTCGTCCTCGGTCAGCCTGAGCGCGTAACTCGTGGCCGCCGTGCGGATGAGCCAGGAACGGGTGCTTTCGTCGTAAACGATCTCGGCCACGCCGCCATCCTGGCCCCGGATCGTGACGGGGGCCAGGTGGCTCCCGCTCGGCGGTACATCGGGTGGTGCCCAGGGTGACGCGATACCGAACTCGCGTGATCGGACACGGGACTCGCGTGCTTGAGCACGGAACTCACGTGATCAGAGGCCGATCACCCGAGTGCGGCATACAGTCACGCGAGTTCCGGCCCTGATCACGTGTGTTCCGGGTTCGATCACGTGAGTTCCGGGCTCCTCAGCCGCCGACCTTCGCGATCGCCACGATGTTCTCCGGCCGCACCCGTACGATCACCTTCCCCGGCGACGTCGCGTACGCCAGCCAGCCCTCGATCGCCTCCGGTCCCGCCTCCCCGAGATACCGCTGCGCGATCAACGACGAACCCGCGCGCACCTCGCCCGGATCCGAAACGATCTCCGCGACTCCTTCGACACTCACGAACGAGAACGGCGGACGCGGATCGTCGGCGACCACCGAAACGCGCGGGTTTTCCTTGAGCGCCTTGCCTTTGACGGTGTCCGCGCCCAGGTTGACCAGGATGTCGTCCCCGTCGAGGGCGAACCAGACCGGGACCGCGTGCGGCCTGCCGTCCGGGCGGACCGTCGCGAAGACGGCGGTGCGGGTGCCTTCGGCGAGAAAGGCGCGGCGCTGTTCGTCGGTCATCTTCTCCGGCATGGCTTCATCCCTCCAGGGTGGCGTCCAGGCCGAAGGCCGGGAACAGGTGGCTGTCGAACGTGGTGAACTCCGCGGCCTTGCCGTCGACGACGCGCAGGACGTCGAGTTTGAAGGCACGGAAGAGAGTGTCGCCTGGGCGACGGAGGTACGAGGCAAAGGCGGGCATCCGGTTGGCGTCGACAGCGACGGCGCGCCATTCGCCCATCTCCTCGGCGATCCGGCCGTGCTGCGCGAGGTGTTCGAGTCCGATGTAGCAGTTCGGCTCCGGCGGCATGGTGTGGCGGACGTCGTCGCGGACCAGGCTGCTCAGCGTGCTGAAGTCACCGCTGTCGTGGGCCTCGATGAGCCGCCGCACCAGCGCCCGTTCCTCTTCGGACGGTGCCTCCGCGACAGACCATTCGCCGCGTTGCTGCGGAAGGCGTTCGCGCAGGGTCGCGCGGCCGCGCTGCAGGGCGCTGTTGGCGGCGGGGACCGAGAGGTCGAGCAGGGCGGCGGTCTCGGCGGCCTGCCAGCCGAGGACGTCACGCAGGATCAGCACCGCGCGCTGCTGCGGCGGCAGCATCTGCAGGACCGCGAGGAAGGCGAGTTCGATCGTCTCCCTGGCCACGGCGAGCGCGTCCGGTCCGGCTTCGGACGGCGCGATCTCGTCCAGCAGCCGGTCCGGATACGGCTGGATCCAAGGGACTTCGGCGAACGACCGCAGCGACGGCACGCGCCGCTCGTTCTTGCGGATCGCGTCGAGGCAGGCGTTGGTGGCGATCCGGTACAGCCACGCGCGGAAGTTCCCGCCGTCGAACGTGTCCAGCCCGCGCCAAGCGTTGAGCAGCGCCTCCTGGACGACGTCTTCCGCCTCGTCGAACGAGCCGAGCATCCGGTAGCAGTGGACGTGCAGCTCTCGCCGGTGCCGTCCGGTGAGCGCGGCGAAGGCGGTTTCGTCCCCCGCCTTCGCCGCGGCGATCGTTTCGATCATGGCGCCTCCCATCGAGTGTTCTTACCCGATGTAACGGCGCCCTTCGCGAGAACTCATCGGTCCCGCGATGACTTTTTTCGCGGGACCGCGAAACGGCAGGTCAGGGACGGTTGGTGAGGTAGCCGCCCAGGGTGCGGAAGTACTCGTTCGCGGAGAGTTCGGTGCCGTCCTCGGTCCGGACCCGCTCGATGACGAGTCCGTGCGACCGGCCGCGGCGCGACTCGGGGCCGGTGACGATCACGACGCCTTCACCCTCCCGGATGAAGATCCGGCCGGGAGTGCCGCCGTAGAGGCCCGTCGACACCGAAGAGCGGACGACGCGCAGCTGCTTCCCGCGGTGATGGGTGAAGGCGTTGGGGTACGGGTCGGACTGCGCGCGCACCAGCCGCTCGATCTCGTCAGCGGGCCACGACCAGTCGATGAGGCTGTCCTGGAGGGCGCGTTTGTGGAAGAAGCTGGCCTTCGACCTGTCCTGTTTGACCGGGGTGAAGTTCCCCTTCTCGATCAGCTCGATGGCGTCGGTGGTGATCGGCGCGATGAGGTCGACGGTCCGGTGGAAGAGATCGGTCGTCGTGTCCTTCGGCCCGACCTGGACGGAGCGCTGCAGCACGATGTCACCCGCGTCGAGGTCGGCGTCCATCATGTGGGCGGTGAGGCCCACCTCCTGCTCGCCGTTGATGAGCGCCCAGATCAGCGGTGAGAAACCGGCGTAGGCGGGCAGCAGCGAGTCGTGGACGTTCAGCGTGCCGTGGCGCGGCATCTCGAAGATCTCCGGCGGCAGCCAGGTGCGCCAGTTGTTGGCGACGATCAGGTCGAGATCGGCTTCCTTCAGCTCCGCGAGCAGTTCCGCGTCGTCGGGACGCTGGCGCAGCAGGGTGCGGATCCCGTTGGCCTCGGCGAGATCCGCGACGGAGTCGGCCCAGATCTTCTCGTAGGCGTGGTCACTCTTCGGGTGGGTGACGACGAGGGCGACATCGTGGCCCGCGTCGATCAACGCCCGCAGGGTGCGGTGTCCCCAGGTCTGGTATCCGAACATGGCGACCCGCATGGGACCGGCCTCCTCCTGGTCGAGGGATGAACATCACCACTGAAAGTACTAGTTGAGCCTCACCTAACTTAGGTTAGGGTTCCCTGGTCTTCCTGTCGAAGTACCGAGATGCGGCTGAGCCGCGCAAGGGGTTCAAGATGGCACGAGCAGTGTTCGGTGAACGGGTTCCGGTCTACGACGTGGTCGGGGTCGGGTTCGGACCCTCGAACCTGGCGCTCGCCATCGCGGTCACCGAGCACAACGCCGCGCCTGGAGCCGAGACCGTCACCGCTCACTTCCTCGAGCGCCAGGCCTGTTTCGGCTGGCACCGCGGGATGCTGATCGACAACGCCACCATGCAGGTCTCCTTCCTCAAGGATCTGGCGACCATGCGGAACCCGACGAGTTCGTTCAGCTTCCTGTCGTATCTGCACAGCAAGGACCGGCTGGTCGACTTCATCAACCACAAGAACCTGTTCCCGTTGCGGATCGAGTTCCACGACTACTTCGAATGGGCGGCGGAGAAGGTCGACGACCTGGTTTCCTATGGCACGGAAGTGCTTTCGGTCACGCCGGTCTTCGACGGCGACGAGATCGAGTTCTTCGACGTCCACGCCCGCACCGACGGCGAGCTGGTGAACCTGCGCGCCCGCAACCTGGTGATGGGCACCGGGCTGCGGCCGAACCTCCCCGAAGGTGTGACGCCGGGCACTCGCGTCTGGCACAACAGTGAACTGCTGCACCGCGTCGAGGGGATGGCCGCCGAGGAGCCCCGCCGGTTCGTCGTCGTCGGCGCCGGCCAGAGCGCGGCCGAGGTCAGCGCGCTGCTGCACGATCGCTTCCCTCAGGCCGAGGTGTGCGCGGTGTTCGCGCGCTACGGCTACAGCCCGGCCGACGACAGCGCGTTCGCCAACCGGATCTTCGACCCCGAGGCGGTCGGGCGGTTCTACGAGGCGCCGGAAGCGGTCAAGGACCGGCTGATGCGCTACCACGGGGCGACCAACTACTCGGCCGTGGACATCGACCTGATCGATGAGTTGTACCGGCGCGTCTACCGCGAGAAGGTCCAGGGAGTCGAGCGGCTGAGGCTGATCAACGTCTCCCGTCCCACCGAAGTCGTCGACACCGGCTCCGAGGTGCGGGTCACCGTCGAAGCGCTGGAGAGCGGCGAGCGGACCAGGATCGACGCCGATTTCGTCGTGTACGCCACCGGGTACAGCCCGGCGGACCCGACGTCGCTCCTCGGTGAACTCGCCTCCGCCTGCGCTCGCGACGACGAGGGCAGGCTCCGCGTCGAACGCGACTACCGGATCGTCACCGAACCGCCGCTGGACGGCGGGATCTACCTGCAGGGCGGCACCGAGCACACGCACGGCATCACGTCGTCGCTGCTGTCCAACACCGCCGTCCGGGTCGGGGAGATCCTCCAGTCCATTGTGGACCGCCGGGTCGCCGACGCTTCCCGGCCCGAGTACGCGGTGAGTGGCACAGGGCCCGCCTGACCCGCAGACGACGTTTCGCGCTCTTCGAATGGTGGAGGCACTCCCGATGGACCGCGGCTTTCCCCTGACCCCGGCACAGCAGGGGATCTGGCTCGCGCAGCAGCTCGACCCGGCCGATCCGGTCTACACGATCGGCTGGGTCGCGGAGCTCCGCGGCGACATCGATGTCACCCGGCTGGGTGACGCCGTTCGGAGGGCGGTCGCGGAGGCCGAATGCCTGCACGTGACGGTCGGGCTGGAGGGGGACACGCCGGTCCAGCGTCCGGTCACCCCCGGAGAGGTCGCCGTCCTCGACTTCACCGGCGAGCCGGACCCGGACCACGCGGCGGACGAGTGGGCCAAGGCGGAGCTGGCAGTGGTGGCCGACCTCGGCCGGGGTCCGCTCACCGGGCACGCGCTGCTGATCCTCGCCGAGGACCGGGTCCGCTGGGTCCAGCGCTACCACCACCTGGTGATGGACGCGCACGGGCAGGCCGTCCTGACCCGCCGCGCGGCCGCCCTCTATTCGGGCACCGCCGGCGAAATCTCCTGGCCGCTTTCCGGGCTGACCGAGGCCGTCGACCACGGAGAAGGCGACCGCGAGTACTGGGCCGGCGAACTCGCGGGCAGGCCGAACCCGGTGCGGCTGCTCGGCCGCGCGTCGTCCGGGCCGATCCGGCTGCGGCGGCATTCGTGGGAGCTGCCCGCGGCGAAGACCGGACGCCTGCGGAAGTTCGCGTTCGACACGGGAACGAGGCTGTCCCGCGTCGCGATCGCCGCCGTGGCGGCGTACGCACACCGGGTGACCGGCGCCGAAGACCTCGTCCTCGGCCTGCCGGTCACCGCGCGCACCACCCGTGCGCTGCGTGAACAGCCGGGCATGGTCTCCAACGTCCTGCCGCTGCGGCTGACCGTGCGCCCCGAGACGACGCCGGCGCGACTCGTGGCTCAGGTCGCGGAGAAGGTGTCCGTGCTGCTGGAGCACAGCCGGTACCGCGGTGAGGAGCTCGCGCGTGACCTCGGCGCGAGCGGCGGGGTGCACGAACTCGTCGGGCTGAGCGTGAACTTCATGGCCGTGGACGGCGAACTCGCGTTCGGCGACGCGAGCGCCACGGTGCACAACCTCGAACTCGGGCCGATCAGCGACGTCGCCATCGCCGTGTACGACGCCGGTGAGGGCCGTGGGCTCCGGTTCGACTTCGACGCGGACGCGGCCGTCTCCTCCGACGGTGAACTCGCCGAACATCGCCGCCGGTTCGCCGCGGTGCTGGACGCCCTGGTGGCGGGGCCGGACCTGCCGCTGGCGGCGATCGACCTGCTCACGGCCGGGGAACGGGCCCGGATGCTGGAGCTCGGGACAGCGGTGGCGGATTCGCCGGAGGTGTCCTGGCCCGAGGCGTTCGACCGGATCGTGGCGCGGAAACCGGACGCCGAGGCCGTCGTCTGCGAGGACGTCCGGCTGACCTACGCCGAGCTCGACGCCACCGCCAACCGCCTCGCCCGCCTGCTGCGGCGACGCGGCGTCGGTGACGAGGATGTCGTCGCGGTGGCGATGCCGCGTTCGGCCGATCTCGTGGTCGCGCTCCTCGCCGTCATGAAGGCCGGGGCCGCGTACCTCCCGCTCGATCTCGACCACCCCGAGGATCGCCTCGCGTACATGCTGTCGCACGCGGGCGCGGAAGTCGTGGTGTCCACAAAGGATGAAGCCGCGCAGCTGCCGTCCGGTGCGGACGTCGAACGGGTCCTCCTCGACGATCCGGCCGTCGCCGCGGAACTCGCGGAACTCAAAGCGTCCACTGTGGACGTCAGCGGGATCTCGCTGGACCGGGCCGCGTATGTCATCTACACCTCGGGGTCGACAGGGAAGCCGAAGGGTGTGGTCCTGTCGCATGACGGGATCGGCAGCCTGATCAGCACGGCGACCGAACGGATCGGCATCGGCGAGGACAGCCGGGTGATCCAGTTCGCCTCGACCGGATTCGACGTGACGGTCTGGGATCTGGTCATGTCCCTGTGCGTCGGCGGGACGGTGATCGTGGTGCCGTCGCACCGCCGCGTCGCGGGCGCCGAGCTGACCGGGTACATCGCAGGCAACGCGGCGACGCACATGATCCTGCCGCCGTCGCTGGTCGCGGCGTTGCCGGAGGACTGTGAACTGCCGAAGGGCGCGGTGCTGATCGTCGGTACCGAGACCGTCCCGCCGGAACTCATCGCGCGCTGGGCCGAGGAGCTGAAGGTCGTCGCCGCGTACGGGCTGACCGAGGCGACGGTGAACTCGACGCTGTGGGCGGCCGAACCCGGCTGGACCGGGCCCATCCCGATCGGCGGACCGGATCCGAACACCCGGTGCTACGTCCTCGACACCGCGCTGCGGCCGGTCCCGGTCGGCGTCGAAGGGGAGTTGTACGTCGGCGGCCGCGGTCTCGCGCGGGGCTACGCCGGACGTCCGGGGCTGACGGCGGAACGGTTCGTCGCCGACCCCTTCACCGGCGGTGGCGAGCGGATGTACCGCACGGGCGACCGGGTCCGCTGGCGCGCCGACGGGAACCTCGACTTCCTCGGCCGCGCCGATCACCAGGTCAAGATCCGCGGGTTCCGGATCGAACCGGGGGAGATCGAAACAGCGCTCGCCGCGTATCCAGGGGTCGAGCGGATCGCCGTCGTACCGCGCGAGGTCAAGCCGGGTGACCGGCGACTGGTGGCGTACGTCGTTCCGGAAGCGGGCGCGTCTCCGGCGCTGCTCAAGGAGTTGCGCACCCACGCGGAAACGGCGTTGCCGCACTACATGGTGCCGTCGGCGTTCGTCGCGCTCGACCGGCTGCCGATCATGCCGAACGGCAAACTGGACCGCACCTCGCTGCCCCTGCCGGATCTCGGCGCCTCCGCCACCGGCCGCGCGCCGCGCACCGAGCGAGAACGGATCCTGTGTGACGTCGTCGCGCAGGTCCTCGGACTGCCTTCGGCGGGAGCCGATGACGACTTCTTCGCTCTCGGTGGCGACAGCATCCTGTCCATCCGGCTGGTGCTCGGCGCGGCGGACCATGGCCTCGCCATCACGCCGCGCCAGGTGTTCCAGCACCGGACTCCCGAGGCGCTCGCCGCCTGCGCGGAGACCGTATCCGCCGAGTCCACTGTGGACGACCGGCCGCTGCTGGACCTGACCGACGTCGAACGCGCGTCGCTCGCCGAGTTCGCCGACGTGCTGCCCGTGACGCCGTTGCAGGAAGGGTTCTTCTTCCACGCGGAGTTCGAAGGCGGACAGGCCGCCGACGTCTACACGGTCCAGGAAGTGCTGGACCTCGAAGGAGACGTCGACGCCGACGCCTTGCGGCGGTCGGCACAGGCGCTGCTGGACCGGTACTCGTCGCTGCGGTCCGGATTCCGGCAGCTCGACGGCGGCCAGGTCGTCCAGACGGTGACCCGGCACGCCGAACTGCCCTGGCGCGAAGTGACCGCCGAAGACGCCGCGGCAGCGTTCGAGGCCGATCGTGCGCGCCGGTTCGACTTCGCCCGGCCGCCGCTGCTGCGAGCGACCTTCGCCCGGCTCGGCGAGGATCGCGCCAAGCTGGCGCTCACGTTCCACCACGTCATCGCCGACGGCTGGTCGGTCGTCGTGCTGCTCCGTGAACTGCTGGCGGGCTGCGCCGGCGTGGACGCTCCGCTCCCGGAACCGGCGACGCGCGCGGACCACCTGCGGCGGCTCGCGTCGCGCGATCGCGAGGCTTCGCGGGACGCCTGGCGGACCGCGCTGTCCGGAGTGGACGAACCCACCCGGCTGATCGAGGGCCGTCCCGCGGCCGGGAGACAGCCGTCGCGAGTGCAGCTGAGCCTGGGTGAGCGCGCCACCGCGGAGTTGTCCGCCATGACCCGCGCACAGGGGCTCACCCTCGGCACCGTCCTGCACGGTGCCTGGGGTCTCCTGCTCGGCGGGCTGACCGGCCGGGACGACGTGCTTTTCGGCAGCACGGTCTCCGGCCGCGACACCGGCGCCGACGGCCTCGACTCGGCTGTCGGCCTGTACATCAACACGGTGCCGGTGCGGCTGAGCTGGTCCCCGTCGGAAACCGTCGCCGCCGTGCTGCGGCGGCTCCAGAACGAGCAGGCGGCACTGCTGGACCACCAGCATCTCGGCCTCGGCGAACTGCAGCGCATCGCCGGTGCCGGGCAGGACGAACTGTTCGACACCCTGGTGGTCGTCGAGAACTTCCCGCGTGACGCGGATCCGTCCGGGGCCGTGCGCCTCACCGGCGTCGAGGTCACCGACGCGGTGCACTTCCCGGTCGCGGTGATCGCGACACCGGGCGAGGACCTGGGCTTCACCCTCAAATTCGACGCCGCCCGCATCGACGCGCTCGCGGCCGGGCAGCTCGCCGAACGTTTCGCCCGGCTGCTGGAGACACTCACCGCGAACCCCGGACTGCCGGTCGCCGCCGTCGACCTGCTCTCGCCCGCCGAACGCGGCCGCCTGGCCGAACTCAACGCGACCGCGCATCCGGTGCCCGAGCGCACGCTGGCCGGTGCCTTCGCCGAACAGGCCGCCAGGACCCCGTCCGCCACAGCGGTGTTGTTCAAGGACACCGAACTGTCCTATGAGGACCTCGACGCCCGCGCGGAGCGGCTGGCCCGCAGGCTGCGCTCGCTGGGCGCCGGTCCGGACGAGATCGTGGCCGTCGCCGTGCCGAGGTCGGCCGAGCTGATGGTCGCTCTCCTCGGCGTCCTCAAGGCCGGGGCCGCGTACCTGCCGATCGACCTCGATTACCCGGCCGACCGGCTCGAATTCATGCTGGCCGATTCCGGGGCCCGGTTCGTGCTCTCCGAACCCGCGACGGCCGCCCGGATCCCGGTCGTGGCCGGGCTGACGCAGGTCTCCGTGACCGGCGAGCCGGACGTCGAGGACGTCGAGGGCGCGCCCGCCGGGCCGGACGACACCGCCTACCTGATCTACACCTCCGGGTCGACCGGACGGCCGAAGGGCGTGGCCGTCACCCATCGCGCGATCGTCAACCGGCTCGCGTGGATGCAGCACGAGTACCGGCTCACGGCCTCGGACCGCGTGCTACAGAAGACACCGTCGAGTTTCGACGTGTCGGTGTGGGAATTCTTCTGGGCGCTGTGCGAAGGCGCCACGGTGGTGCTCGCCGAACCGGACGGCCACCGCGATCCGGCATATCTCGCTCGGGTGATCCGGGACCGGGAGATCACCACCCTGCACTTCGTCCCGTCGATGCTCGCGGCGTTCCTCGGGAGCGAGCCCGCCGCCGGTGATCTCCGGTCGTTGCGCCGGGTCTTCTCCAGCGGTGAGGCCCTGACCGGCGAGACCGCCGCCCGCTGGCGTTCGCTCACCGCTGTCCCGCTCCACAACCTCTACGGCCCCACCGAGGCCGCCGTGGACGTGACCTTCTTCGACGCCGCCAGGGCCGAGGGCACGGGAGTCCCGATCGGACGCCCGGTGTGGAACACGCGGGCGCACGTCCTCGACACCTGCCTCCGCCCGGTGCCCGACGGCGTGGCCGGTGAGCTGTATCTCGCCGGTGTCCAGCTGGCCCGTGGCTATCACGGACGGCCCGGCCTGACCGCCGAGCGGTTCGTCGCCGACCCGTTCGGCGAACCGGGACAGCGACTGTACCGCACCGGAGACCTCGTGCGGCGCCGCGCCGACGGCGAGATCGAGTACCTCGGCCGCACCGACCGCCAGGTGAAGATCCGCGGCAACCGGATCGAACTCGGTGAGATCGAAGCCGTCCTCGCCGCGCAGCCGGACGTCACGGCGGCCACGGTCGTGGCGAAGGACGGCGCGCTGGTCGGCTATGTGGCAGGCAAGGCGGATCCGGAGCTGCTGCGGGCCGCGCTGGGCGAGACCCTGCCCTCGCCGATGGTCCCGCAGGCGTTCGTCGTCCTCGACGAATTCCCCCTGACCCCCAGCGGAAAGCTCGACGTCCGGGCTCTGCCCGCACCGGAGGACAGCCGGCCCGCGACAGCGTCCGAGAACGAGCGGGAACGCGCACTGGCTGGGATCTTCGCGGACGTCCTGGGAGTGGGCACCGTCGGCGCCCACGGTGACTTCTTCCTGCTGGGCGGCGACAGCATCTCCTCGATCGCCGTGTCGAGCCGAGCCCGGCGGGCCGGATTCGAACTGAGCCCCAAGGACGTCTTCGAACTCCGGACCCCGGCCGCGCTCGCCGCCTCCGTCACGCCTGCCGGGCCGGCGGCCGACGCGGACGGCATCGGCGCGGTCCCGCTTCTGCCGGAGATGCTGCGTCTGCGGGAAATGGGTGCCGCGGTGCAGCCCGAGTCCGTGCTGCTGACCGTGCCGTCCGGCGCCGACATGGAGACGCTCGCCGCCGCCCTGCAAGCCGTGCTCGACCACCACGACGGCCTGCGGCTCGAACTGTCGCGGGTCGCTTCGGTGCTGTGGTCGCTCGAAGTCCGTCCACAAGGGACAGTGCAGGCCGCGGACCTGCTTCGGCACGCGACGGCTTCCATCGAGGCCGAGCACAGGGCCGCCGTCGACAGGTTGACGGACAACCTGCTGCAAGCCGTCTGGTTCGACGAACCGGGCAGGCTGCTCCTCATCGCGCATCCGGTCCTGCTGGACGCGCGGAGCCTCACGGCACTGGCTGCCGACCTCGCGATCGCCTGGGAAGCCGTGACCGGCGGTCATCCGCCGGTGTTCACCCCGGTCCGGACCTCGCTGCGGACCATCGCCAGCCGGATCGCCGGAAGCGCGCAGGATCCCGCGCTGCTCGGCGAAATCGGGCACTGGGCCGAGACCTTGGCGCCCGGCGCCGTCGAGCTTCCCGCCGGCGGTGACGTCGTCGAGCACCGGATCTCGCTGTCCGTCGAGGACACCCGGAAGCTCGTCGCCCTCCACGGCGAGGTGACCGAGGTCCTCCTGACGGCGCTGAAAGCCGCTGTCGACGGCGATCTGCTCGTCGATCTCCATGGCAGGGTTGACCCTTCGGACACCATCGGCGCGCTGACGTCGGTGCGCCCGGTGCGGATCACCGCGACCGGCGAACCGCTCGCGATGCTCAAGGCGGTCAAGGAGACCGTCCGGAGGACGCCCGACGGTTACGGGCCGCTGCGCTACCTCAACGCCCAGACCGGTCCGCTGCTCGCCGGGCTCGCGAAACCGCGGATCGCGCTGCGGTACGACGGCCGGGTTCCGGCGGGACCGGGGGAGTGGCAGGTCGCCGGGCACACGGCCACGCCACCGCCAGGGGACCATCTCGTGCGCATCGGGGTCGCCTGTGAGGAGACCAGGGACGGCCCGAGGCTGACCGCGACCTTCGCGGGCCCGGCCGGAGTGCTCGCCGAACGCTGGGCCGCCGCCTTGCGCGAACTCGCCGCCACGGACACGGGCGCGACGCCGGGGCTCACACCCTCCGACCTCGAACTGGTCTCGCTGACGCAGGAGGAGATCACCCGCGTCGAGCGGTTCAGCCCCGCGCCGGTCGCCGACGTCTGGTCGCTGTCCCCGCTCCAGGAAGGCCTGTTCTTCCACTCCAGCTACAACTCCGACCGCGTCGACATCTACACGATCCAGGAGGCGATCGACTTCGATCATCGCCTGGACGCCGGGCGGCTCCGGGCGGCGGTGTCCGCGCTGCTCCGCCGGATCCCGAGCCTCGGCGCCGGTTTCACCAGCGAGGGGCTGCGGGGGCCGGTCCAGTTCGTGGCGGCCGAGGTCGCACCGCCGGTGTCCGAAGCAGATCTTTCCGGGCTGCCCGAGGCCGAGCGGCGGGCCAGGCTCGACGAACTGATGGCCGAGGACCGCGCGACGCGGTTCGACCTCGGCGCGCCGCCGCTGTTCCGGCTGAAGCTGGTGCGGCTCGGGGGCGGGCGCGATCGTGTCGTGCTGAACCGGCACCTGCTGCTGTGGGACGGCTGGTCCGCCTGGCTGTTCATCGAGCAACTGTTCGCGCTGTACGACCTCGGCGGGGACGACCGGACACTGCCCGCCGCCGGGTCCTATATGGACTTCCTGCGCTGGCTGGACCGGCAGGACATCGAGGCGGCGACGAACGCCTGGCGCGAGGCGCTGTCCGGTCTCGCGGAGCCGACCGTCATCGGACCGGAGGGCCGGGACCTGATCCCGGCCACCCCGGTCAACCTGGACACCGTGCTGCCCGGCGACCTCAGCCAGGGGCTGCGTGAACAGGCCCGGCGCCACGGCCTGACCGTCAACTCCGTGCTCAACGCCGCCTGGGGCCTCGTCCTTTCGACCATGACCGGGCGCCACGACGTCGTGTTCGGCGCCGCGGTCGCGGGCAGGCCCGCCGCCGTGCCCGAGATCGAGAACACCATCGGCCTGTTCCTCAACACCGTGCCCACGCGCGTGCGGCTCGACGCGGGCGAGTCCGTGCTGGATCTGGTGCGGCGGCTGCAGTCCGAGCGGATGGACCTGACCCCGTACGAGTTCATGAGCCTCGGTGTCCTGCAGCGGGAAGCCGGTCATCGCGTCCTGTTCGACACCCTTTTCGTGCTGCGCAACGCGGACGGCGACGAACGGCGCGACGGCCTCCGTCACCGGCACGGCATCACCGATCTGCTCAACATCGACGCGACGCACTACCCGCTGACGCTCGTGGTGACGCCAGGCGAGGAAATCCGGATCACGCTGTCGTATCGGGACGACGTGATCAACGCGGAAGAAGCCGCGTCGGTGCTGGCGCGGTTCACCTCGCTGGTGTCGCAGATCGTCGACGACCCGGCGAAACCCGTCGCCGCGCTCGCGACAGTGTCCACCGAGGACCGTGCCGCGCTGGAGGCGAGCTGGGCCGAGGCCGAACATCCGGTCATCGAGGACACGATCGCGGACCTGCTGGCCGTGCAGGCCGGGCGGACGCCCGGCGCGACGGCCTTGGTTTTCGGTGACGAACAGCTGACCTACGCCGAACTCGACGCGCGGATCAACCGGATGGCGCGGCTGCTGCTGGCGAAGGGGGCAGCGCCGGAACAGGTGATCGCGCTCGGGCTGCCCCGGTCGATCGACATGGTCGTCGCGCTGTTCGCCGTGCTGCGGACCGGCGCCGCGTATCTGCCGCTGGAACTCGACTACCCGGCCGACCGGCTGGCGGTGATGCTGGAGGACGCCGCACCGCTGTGCCTTGTGTCCACAAAGGACGTCTCGGTGACGCTGCCCGACGCCACGCCTCGGGTACTCGTCGACGATCACGAGGACACGGCGTTCGGCGGCGGCCCGATCTCCGACGCCGAACGCCCCCTGTTCGCGCGCGGCCGAGCGGACCGCCTGGAACACCCGGCGTACGTCATCTACACGTCGGGCTCGACAGGAAAGCCCAAGGGAGTCGTCACGCCGTACCGCGGCCTGACGAACATGCAGCTCAACCACCAGGGCGCGATCTTCGCCCCGGCCATCGCGGCGGCGGGCGGGCGGCGGCTGCGGATCGCGCACACCGTGTCGTTCGCCTTCGACATGTCCTGGGAAGAGCTGCTGTGGCTCGTCGAGGGCCACGAGGTCCACGTCTGCGACGAGGAACTGCGGCGCGACGCGCGGGCGCTCGTGGCGTACTGCGACGAGCACGAGGTCGACGTCGTCAACGTGACGCCGACGTACGCGCACCTGCTGATCGAGGAAGGGCTGCTGGACGGGCACCGGCCCGCGCTCGTCCTGCTCGGCGGCGAGGCGGTCTCGGAGTCGGTGTGGAACCGGCTGCGGGACACCGACGGGACCTACGGCTACAACCTGTACGGCCCCACCGAGTACACGATCAACACCCTCGGCGGCGGCACGACCGACAGCGACACCCCGACCGTCGGGAAGCCGATCTGGAACACCCGCGCCTACATCGTGGACGCCTGGCTCCGGCCGGTCCGGGACGGCGTCGCCGGTGAGCTGTACATCGCGGGTGAGGGGCTGGCCCGTGGCTACCTCGGCCGTCCCGGCCTGACCGCCGAGCGGTTCGTCGCCGACCCGTTCGTCCCCGGAGGCGGGAGGATGTACCGCACCGGCGACCTGGTGCGCCGCCGAGCGGACGGGAACCTCGACTTCCTCGGCCGCACCGACGACCAGGTCAAGATCCGCGGCTACCGCGTCGAACTCGGCGAGATCGAGACCGCGCTCAGCCGGTATCCGGAGGTCGCGCAGGCCGCCGTCATCGCCCGGCCGGATCCGTCGGCGCCCGGCCTGCAGCGGCTCATCGGGTACGTCGTCCCGGCCGAACTGAGCGGGGACGCGCGGGCCGAGGCGGAAGCCGACCAGGTCGGCGAATGGCAGCAGATCTACTCCGACGAGTACACCGAGATCCCGACGGCGCTGTTCACCGAGGACTTCGCGGGCTGGGACTCCAGTTACGACGGCGACCCGATCCCGCTGGAGCACATGCGGGAATGGCGGCGGGCGACCGTCGAGCGGATCGCCGAACTGAAACCGGAACGAGTGCTGGAGATCGGTGTCGGCACCGGTCTGCTGATGGGGCAGATCGCGCCGTTGTCCCAGGAGTACTGGGGCACCGACCTCGCCGCGCCGGTGATCGCGAAGCTGAACCGCGAGCTGGAGCGGGATCCGGCGCTGGCGGCCAAGGTGAACCTGCGGGCGCAACCGGCGCACGTGTTCGACGGCCTGCCCGCCGGGCGGTTCGACACGATCGTGATCAACTCGGTCATCCAGTACTTCCCGAGCGTCGACTACCTGACCGACGTCATCACCAAGGCGATCGGCCTGCTCGCGCCAGGCGGCGCGCTGTTCGTCGGCGACGTCCGGAACCTGCGGCTCGCCCGCGCCTTCCACACCGCGATCCAGCTGACCCGCGCCGACGCGACCTCCGACGTCGCCCTGGTGCGGCGCGCGATCGAACGCGGCGCCGCACTGGAGAAGGAACTGCTGATCGACCCGGACTACTTCACCGCGCTCGCGCGGCGGCTTCCGGACGTCGCCGCGCAGGTCAGGCTCAAACGGGCCCGGCTGCACAACGAGCTGAGCCGGTACCGCTACGACGCCGTCCTGGTCAAGGAACCCGCCGAGACCCTGTCCGTCGCGCAGGCACCACGCTTGTCCTGGGACGAGATCGGTTCTCTTGCCGCGTTGGAAGAGCACCTGACCGGAGCCCGAACGCTGCGCGTGAGCCGGATCCCGGACGCCCGGCAGACCCCGGAGGTCGAGGCGACCCGCGCGCTGGACGCCGGTGCGCCGCTCATCGACGTCCTGGACCTGTTCCGTGCCCCTGGCGGGATCGAGCCCGACGACGTGCACGAACTCGGGGAGCGGCTCGGCTTCCGGGTGTACGGCACGTGGTCGGCCGACGGCGCGTTCGAGGCGGTGTTCGTCCACAAGGGACAGTCAGGCGCGCTGGTCACCGGTGTGTACCAGCCGGTCTCGGTGGGCACGAACCTGGCCAGGTACGCCACCAGCCCGACAGCGGCCCGCGGCGGCGGCGAACTGGTGCAGCGCCTGCGGGACCGGCTCAAGACGGAACTGCCGGACTACATGGTCCCGGCCGCGTTCGTCACGCTGGGCGCGCTGCCGCTGACCGACAACGGCAAGCTCAACACGCGAGCACTCCCGGACGCCGACCAGACCGTGCGGCTCGCCGAAAGCCGCCCGGCCGAGACCGCGGCGGAGGAGACGCTGTGCGGGCTGTTCGCCGAAGTCCTCGGCGTGGACGGGGTCGGAGTCGAGGACAACTTCTTCGACCTCGGCGGTCATTCGCTGCTCGCCACGCGGCTCATCAGCCGGGCCCGGACCGAACTCGGCGCCGAACTGGCCATCCGTGACCTGTTCGAGGCACCGACGGTCGCCGAACTGGCCGCTCGCGCAGGTGACGGCGAACCCGCGCGGCCGGCGGTGGTCCGCGCGGAACGCCCCGAACGGATCCCGCTGTCGTCCGCGCAGCGCAGCCTCTGGCTCGTCGACCGGATGGAAGCGAACGCGGTCGCCTACAACTTCCCGCTGACCTTCCGGCTGCGGGGAAACCTGGACTTCGAAGCCCTGCGTGCCGCGCTCGGTGACGTCCTCGGCAGGCACGAGGTGCTGCGGACCGTGTTCGCCGAACACGACGGCGAGCCCTGCCAGCGCGTTCTCGACGCGCCGGAGATCCCGTTCGCCGTCGAGGAGTGCGACGAAGCCGGACTGGATGCCCGGATCGCCGCGCTTTCCAGGGCACCGTTCGACCTGGCACGGGAGATCCCGGTCCGGCTGCGTGTGCTGCGGCTCGGCGACGGCGACCAGGTGATCTCGCTGGTCCTGCACCACAGCGCGACCGACGAATGGTCCGACCGCCCGTTCCTGGGCGACCTGACCTCGGCGTATCAAGCGCGGCTCGGTGGCCAGAGTCCTGTGTGGACGGACATTCCGGTCCAGTACGCCGACTTCGCGTTGTGGCAGAGGGACTTTCTCGAACAGCACGGCGCTGGGCAAGTCGCCTTCTGGGCGGATTCCCTGCGCGGCGCGCCGGACGAGCTGTCCTTGCCGCTGGACCGTCCGCGTCCGCTCCGCCCGACGGGCAAGGGCGGAAAGGTGAAGGCTCCGCTCTCCGGAGCGCTGTCGGCCACCGTGCGCGACCTGGCCGCGAAAGCCGGTGCGAGCCCGTTCATGGTGCTCCAGGCGGCGGTGGCCGCGCTGCTGCACCGGACCGGCGCCGGGGACGACATCCCGCTGGGTGCCCCGATCGCCGGGCGCACCGACGCGGCACTCGACGATCTGGTCGGGTTCTTCGTGAACACCCTGGTCCTGCGGACCGATCTCTCCGGCGAACCGACGTTCGCGGCACTGCTCGACAGGGTGCGCGAGGCCGATCTCGCCGCGTTCTCGCACGGCGACCTGCCGTTCGAGCGTGTCGTCGAGGAGCTGAACCCGCCACGGGTGCCGGGCCGCAACCCGCTGTTCCAGGTGATGGTGGGCTACCACCGGCAGAGCGGTGCCCACGACGTGCTCGGCCTGCCCGCCGAGTGGTTCGAGATGGACACCGGCATGGCGAAGTTCGACCTGCACTTCACGATGGTCGACGACGGGAACACCGCCACGCTGATGCTGGAGTACGCCGAGGACCTCGCCGACGGGGCGACGGCCCGGCTGCTGCTCGTCCGGCTCGCGTCCCTGCTGGAGCAGGTCACCATCGACCCGGACCGGCCGGTCGCCCTGCTCGACGTCCTCGTCGGCGACGAACTCGCGCGGGTGACCGGGTGGAACCGGACGGCCCGTGATGTCCCGGCGGTGACACTGCCGGAGCTGTTCGAGGGGCAGGTGGCGCGGACGCCGGATGCTCCTGCCGTGGTATTCGAGTCCGCTGAGCTTTCCTACGCCGAGTTCAACGCGCGGGCCAATCAGCTCGCCCGGTGGCTGGCGGACCAGGGGGTGGGTGCGGAGTCGGTGGTCGCGGTGTCGCTGCCCCGGTCGATCGACCTGGTCGTCGCCTTGCACGCGGTGCACAAGGCCGGTGGGGCCTACCTACCGGTCGACAGCGACTATCCGGCCGAGCGCATTGCTTTCATGCTCGAAGACGCCGCTCCCGCGGTCGTACTCGACGAGTTGCCCGTTCTGGACGGCTACTCCGGTGAAAACCTGGGCCTGGTGGTGGATCCGTCCTCTCCGGCGTACGTGATCTACACCTCGGGTTCCACTGGACGTCCCAAGGGCGTTGTGGTGCCTCATGAAGGGATCGTGAACCGTCTCCTGTGGATGCAGGACGAATTCGGCATCACGGCCGAGGACCGGGTGTTGCAGAAGACGCCGTCGAGTTTCGACGTGTCGGTATGGGAGTTCTTCTGGCCGCTCATCGCCGGCGCCACGCTGGTGGTCGCCAGGCCCGAGGGGCACAAGGACCCGGCGTACCTCGCCGAGCTGATCCGCACCGCCGGGATCACCACTGTCCACTTTGTCCCGTCGATGCTCGCGTTGTTCCTGGAGGCCCGCCCGGACTGCACCGGGCTGCGGCGCGTTATCTGCAGCGGTGAGGCGCTCCCGGCGGAACTCGCCGCCCGCGTGGACGTCCCGCTGTACAACCTCTACGGCCCGACCGAAGCGTCGGTCGACGTGACGGCCTGGCGGGCCGGGATCGCGACGACGCCGTCGGTGCCGATCGGGCGGCCGGTGTGGAACACCCGGACGTATGTGCTGGACGCCCGGCTGAACCCGGTCCCGCCGGGTGTCCCCGGTGAGCTCTACCTCGCCGGTGTCCAGCTCGCGCGCGGGTATCTTGCCCGGCCGGGGCTGACCGCCGGGCGGTTCGTCGCCGACCCGTTCGGCGGGCCTGGCGAGCGCATGTACCGGACCGGGGATCTCGCGCGCTGGTCGGAGGACGGCGTGCTGGAGTTCCTGGGCCGCATCGACGACCAGGTCAAGATCCGCGGCTTCCGGGTCGAACTCGGCGAGGTCGAGGCCGCCCTGGCCGAGTCCGTGACCCGTGCCGTGGTCGTCGCCCGCGAAGACCGGCTGGTCGCCTACGTCGTCGGTTCCGCCGACGGACTGCGGGAGAAGGTGGCCGCGAGGCTGCCCGAGCACATGGTGCCGTCGGCGTTCGTCGTGCTCGACGAGATCCCGCTGACCCCGAACGGCAAACTCGATCGCAAGGCGTTGCCCGCACCGGAATTCGCGACCGCCGAAGGCCGCGGGCCGCGGAACTCGCGGGAAGAGGCCCTGTGCGCGCTGTTCGCCGACGTGCTCGGCGTCGAGCGGGTCGGGATCGACGACGGCTTCTTCACGCTCGGCGGGCATTCGCTGCTGGTGATGCGCCTGGTCAGCCGGATCTCGGCGAGCCTGGACGCCACGGTTTCGGTCCGCGACGTCTTCGACGCCCCCACCGTCGCGGCGCTGGCGGACCGGCTCGCGGAACCGTCGGCCCACCCGGTCCTGACCGCCGGGCACCGGCCGGACACGCTGCCGCTTTCGCCCGCGCAGCAACGGTTGTGGTTCCTGTACCGGCTCGAAGGGGTCACGCCCACCTACAACATCCCGCTCGCCTGGCGCCTGCACGGCGAACTGGACGCGGACTCGCTGCGCGCGGCGATCGGCGACGTCGTCGAACGGCACGAAACGCTCCGGACCGTGTTCGTCGAGGAAGGCGACGTCGTCGCGCAGCGGATCCTCACCGGCGCGCGCCCGGACGTCGTGTTCACCGACGCCGTGGATCTGCCTGCGCAACTGTCCGCGGAAGCCGGTCGTGGGTTCGCCCTCGACGAGGAGCTCCCGATCCGGGCCACGGTCTTCGCCGTGTCGCCACGGGAACATGTCCTGCTGCTGGTGCTGCACCACGTGGCCACGGACGAGGGGTCCGAGAAGCCGCTGATGGCAGACCTCGCCACCGCGTACGAAGCCCGATCGGACGGGCGCAGTCCACAGTGGACTGACTTGCCGGTCCAGTACGCGGACTACGCCTTGTGGCAACGGGAACTGCTCGGCTCGACGGCGTCCGGGCACCTGAAGTTCTGGCAGGAAGCCCTCGCGGGACTGCCGGACGAATTGGCGCTGCCGTCGGACCGGTCGCGGCCCGCCGAATCTAGTCATCACGGCGGTCTCGTCACGTTCCCGATCGACGCCGGGCTGACCGGCCGTCTGCGCGCGATCGCGCGGCGGCACGACATCAGCATGTTCATGCTGGCGCAGGCCGCGGTCGCGGTCCTGCTGCACCGGCTCGGCGCCGGGGACGACATCCCGCTCGGCGCGCCGAGTTCCGGCCGCACCGACGAACGGCTGGAGCCGCTGGTCGGCTTCTTCGTGAACTCGCTCGTCCTGCGCACCGACCTGACCGGCGATCCGGCGTTCACCGATCTGCTCTCGCGGGTGCGGGCGACGGATCTGGCCGCCTTCGAGCACCAGGAGTTGCCGTTCGAGCGCCTGGTCGACGCGGTCAACCCGGAACGTTCGCTGGCCAGGCACCCGTTGTTCCAGGTGATGGTGGTCTACCTGCCCGAATCCGGTGACAGGCTGAGGCTGCCCGGCCTTCGCGCGGAGCAGGAGGACTTCGCGCAGGGCGTCGCCAAGTTCGACCTCGAATTCGGGTTCCTGGAGCACACCGACGGGATCTCGGGCGCGATCGAGTACAGCGCCGACCTGTTCGACCACACCACGGCCGAAGGGTTCGCGCGGCGGCTGGTCGCCGTGCTGGAGCAGGTGGCCGCCGATCCCGCGATCCCGGTCGGCGCGTTCGACGTCCTCGACGAGGACGAACACAGGCTGCTCGGGCACTGGAACGACACGGCGCACGACGTCCCGGCGGTGACGCTGCCCGAACTGTTCGAGGCGCAGGTGGCGCGGACGCCGGATGCTCCCGCTGTGGTGTTCGAGGCCACTGAGCTGTCGTATGCCGAGTTCAACGCGAGGGCGAACCGCCTCGCGCGGTGGCTGGTCGAGCAGGGGGCGGGTGCGGAATCGCTGGTGGCGGTGTCGCTGCCGCGGTCGATCGATCTGGTCGTCGCGTTGTACGCGGTGCACAAGGCGGGAGCGGCGTATCTGCCGCTCGACACGGACTATCCGGCCGAGCGCATCGCTTTCATGCTCGAAGACGCCGCTCCCGCGGTCGTTCTCGACGAGCTGCCCGTTCTGGACGGATATTCGGGCGAGAACCTGGGCCGGGTGGTGGATCCGGGGTCTCCGGCGTACGTGATCTACACGTCGGGTTCGACCGGGCGTCCCAAGGGCGTCGTGGTGCCCCACGCGGGCATCGTGAACCGGTTGTCGTGGATGCAGGGCGAATACGGCCTCACAGCCGAGGATCGTGTGCTCCAGAAGACGCCGTCTAGTTTCGACGTGTCGGTGTGGGAGTTCTTCTGGCCGCTCATCACCGGCGCGACCCTCGTGGTCGCCAAACCGGACGGCCACCGCGACCCGCGGTACCTCGAAGCGCTGATCCGCGACCAGCGGATCACGACCCTGCACTTCGTCCCGTCGATGCTGGAAGCCTTCCTCGCCGAAGAGCCGCGATGGCACGACGTGCGCCGGGTCCTGTGCAGCGGCGAGGCACTGCCGCCGGAACTCGCCGCCCGCGTCGACGTCCCGCTGCACAACCTCTACGGACCGACCGAGGCTTCCGTCGACGTGACCTCCTGGACGATCGTCGACGACACCGTCCCCATCGGACGTCCGGTGTGGAACACCCGTGTCCACGTGCTGGACGCCAGGCTCCGCCCGGTCCCGCCGGGGGTGCCGGGCGAGCTGTACCTCGCGGGAGCGCAACTCGCGCGCGGCTACCTCGGCCGGACCGGGCTGACCGCCGAACGGTTCGTCGCCAGCCCGTTCGCGACGGGGGAGCGGCTGTACCGCACGGGCGATCTCGCCCGGTGGCGTGCCGACGGCGCGCTCGACTACCTCGGCCGCGCCGACGACCAGGTCAAGCTGCGGGGATTCCGGATCGAGCCGGGCGAGATCGAGTCCGTGCTTTCCGCACGGGTGGTCTTGCGGGAAGGCAGGCTCGTCGCTTACCTGACCGGGGAAGCCGACGTCGAAGAAACCCGGCGGCTGGCCGAGGCGGTGCTACCCGAGTACATGGTGCCGTCGGCGTTCGTGGTGGTGGACGCGTTCCCGCTGACACCCAGCGGGAAGCTCGACCGCAAGGCACTGCCCGCCCCGGACTTCGCCGTCGAGGTCTCCGGTGACGCCCCGCGAACGCCACGGGAGGAACTGCTGGCGTCGCTGGTCGCCGGTGTCCTCGGGCTGGAGAAGGTCGGCGTCCATGACGACTTCTTCCGCCTCGGCGGCGACAGCATCGTCGCGATGCAGCTGGTCGGCCGCGTGCGGAGCGCCGGGCTGCTGCTCAGCCCGCGTGACGTCTTCCGGCACCGGACCGTCGCCGCGCTGGCCGAGGTCAGCTCGGTGCGGCTCGACGCGCCCACGGCAGAGAAAGCACTGCTGGAGCTCGACGCCACCGAACGTGCCGAGATCCTGGACGTCGCGCCGGACACGGCCGAAGTGTGGCCGCTGACGCCGTTGCAGGCCGGGCTGCTGTTCCACGCGACGATGGACGGCGACGCGCCCGACGTCTACACCGTCCAGGTTTCCTTCGACCTCGACGGGCCGCTGGAGCCGGCTCGGTTGCGTGACGCCGCTCAGGCGCTCGTCGACCGGCACGCAGTCCTGCGCACGGGGTACCGCTACCTCGCTTCCGGCCGTCCGGTCGCGCTGGTGGCGCGTTCGGTCACGGTTCCCTGGCGCTTCGTGGACGCGGCGGACGCCTTCGAAGCGGAGCTTGCCCACGATCGGCGCCGGTTCGACCCGGCGGCCGCACCGGTGCTGCGGTTCCTGCTGCTGGCCCTGCCCGACGGGCGGCACCGGCTGGTGTTCACGCACCAGCACGTCCTGCTCGACGGCTGGTCGGTGCCGCGACTGTTCGCCGAACTGTCCCAGCTGTACGCGGGCGCCGACCTGGCACCGGCCAGGCAGTACCGCGACCATCTCGGCTGGCTCGGGGACCAGGATCGCGACGCGGCGGAAGCCGCCTGGCGGCAGGCACTCGACGGGCTGACCGAGCCGACCCACCTCGTCCCGCACGACCCGCAGCGGGTCCCGGCCCCGCCGGAACGCGTGTCACTGGAGCTGCCGGAGCAGGCGACCAGCGCGCTGGCCGAACTCGCCCGTTCGCGGGGACTGACGCTGAACACCCTCGTCCAGACCGCGTGGAGCATCGTGCTCGGCAGGCTGACCGGCCGGTCGGACGTCGTGTTCGGGGCTACGGTCGCCGGGCGCCCGCCCGAGCTGGCCGGGGTCGAGGCGATGATCGGCCTGTTCATCAACACGATCCCGGTGCGGAGCACGCTCGACCCCGCCGAAAAGCTGGGCACCCTCCTCGACCGGGTCCAGGACGAGCAGTCCGCCCTGCTCGCGCACCAGCATTTCGGGCTCGCCGACATCCAGCGCGGGGCCGGGCTGGGGGAGCTGTTCGACACGCTGATGGTGTTCGAGAGCTATCCGGGCGCGGAGGAGGACGAGACCGGAGCCGGGTTGCGCGGGGAGATCGTGCGCCACGAGGACTCCACGCACTATCCGCTCACCTGGGCGGTGGAACCCGGTGCCCGGCTGAAGCTCACCGCCGAGTACCGCTCCGACCTGTTCGACGCGGGCCTGCCGGAACGGCTTCCGGTGGCGATGGCACAGGTGCTCGCCGCGATGGTGTTCGATGTGGACACCCCGGTCGGCAGGGTCGACATCCTGGCCGCAGGCGATCTCGACCGGATCGTGCGCGAGTGGAACGAAACGGCGCTCGCCGTCGCGCCGTCCACCGTGGCCGGCCTGTTCGAGGAGCAGGTCCGGCGTTCGCCCGGCGCGACGGCGGTGGTGTCCGGCGAGGTCGGTTACACCTTCGCCGAGCTGAACGAGCGGGCCAACCGGCTCGCCAGGGCGCTGGTCGCCCACGGTGTGGGGCCGGAGGACTTTGTCGCCTTGGCGCTGCCGCGTTCGGCGGACGTCCTGCTGGCGATCCTTGCGGTCCACAAGGCGGGGGCGGCGTACCTGCCGCTCGACCCGGATCACCCGGCGGAGCGGCTGGCCGCGATGCTGGCCGACGCGCGGCCCAAGGTGATCCTGACCGAACCCGAGCTGCTCGAGTCCTTGCCGCGGAACGAAATCGAAACGCTGGCGTTGTGCGCGCTGGTCACCGAGGACCGGCAGGCACACGATCTGACCGACCGGGACCGCGTCCGCCCGCTCGATCCGGAACATCCGGCGTACGTGATCTACACGTCGGGTTCGACGGGGACGCCCAAGGGAGTCGTCGTCCCGCATCGCGGTGTGGTGAACCTGTTCCACAGCCACCGCGCCACGCTGCACCGGCCCGCGGTCGAGGCCACCGGCAAGCCGCACCTGCGGGTGGGGCACGCGTGGTCGTTCTCCTTCGACGCTTCCTGGCAGCCGCAGCTGTGGCTGCTCGACGGGCACGCCGTGCACGTCGTCGACGAGGAGACCCGGCGCGATCCCGAACTGCTGGCCGCGATGATCGTCCGGGAGGGCATCGACTTCATCGAGGTCACGCCGTCGTTCTTCGCGCAGATGGCGGAGGCAGGCCTGCTCGACGGCGACCGGTGCCCGCTGGCTGTGATCGGCGTCGGCGGCGAGGCGGTGCCCGAGAGCCTGTGGCGCCGTCTGGCCACTTTGGACGGAACCGAGGCCTTCAACCTGTACGGGCCGACGGAATCCACAGTGGACGCTCTGGTCGCGCGGATCGGTGACAGCGAAAGGCCGCTGGTCGGCCGCCCGGTCGCGAACACGCGCGCCTACGTGCTGGACGCCGCGCTGCGCCCGGTGCCGCCCGGCGTCACCGGTGAGCTGTACCTCGCCGGGTCCGGTCTCGCCCGTGGCTACCTCGGGCGGTCCACGCTGACGTCGGAGCGGTTCGTGGCTGATCCGTTCGGTCCGGCGGGCGCCCGGATGTACCGCACCGGCGATCTCGCCCGCTGGACCGCGGACGGACGGCTGGACTTCGGCGGCCGCGCCGACGACCAGGCGAAGATCCGCGGTTTCCGGGTCGAACCGGGAGAGATCGAAGCCGTGCTCGAGCGGCACGACGAGGTCGCGCAGGCCATCGTCCTGGTGCGGGAGGACCGGCCGCGCGTCAAACAGCTGGTGGCCTACGTGGTGTCCACTGTGGACGCAGTGGAGTTGCGCCGGTTCGCGGCCGAGAGGCTGCCGGACTACATGGTCCCGGCGGCGTTCGTCACGCTCGCCGCGCTTCCGGTGCTGTCCAACGGGAAGCTGGACCGGAAGGCGCTGCCCGCCCCGGACTACGCGGAACTCGCCGGTGGCCGGGCACCCGAGACCGCGAGGGAGAAGACGTTGTGCGCGCTCTTCGCGGAGGTGCTCGACGTGCCGGAACTCGGCGCCGACGACGACTTCTTCGCCCTCGGCGGGGACAGTATCGTCGCGATGCGGCTGGTCAGCCGTGCGCGCGCGGCAGGACTGAAGATCACCCCGCACGAGGTCTTCGCACGCCGGACGGTCGCGGCCCTGGCCGAGGTCGCCGAGAGCCTGGAGGACGACGGCACGGTCGCGCTCACGCCGATCATGCACGCGCTGCGCGAGCTCGGCGGGCCGATCGCGGGCTACCACCAGGCGGCGCTGCTGCAGACGCCGTCCGGGATGACCGGCGCGCAGCTGAAATCCGTGCTCGGCGCCGTCGTCGCACAGCACGACCTGCTGCGTGCCCGGCTCGACCGGTCGGTGCCGGGCTGGGCGCTGCGGGTGTCCGGCTCCGCCGACGTCCTCATCGAACGCGTCGAGGTCGAGGACGATCTGGCCGCGCTGATCGCAAGGCAGGCGGAGCAGACCAGGTCCCGCCTGGACCCGGACGCCGGCGTGATGCTGAGCGCGACATGGTTCGACGCGGGACCGGCCGGGCCAGGGCGGTTGCTGCTGATGATCCATCACCTGGCGGTCGACGGGGTCTCGTGGCGGATCCTGCTGCCGGACCTCGCTTCCGCGTGGGAATCGGTCGTTGCCGGTGAGCCGCCGGAGCTGCCCCCGGTCCCCACTTCGTTCCGGCGGTGGTCGCGGAATCTGTCCACACAGGAGCGTGGTGGTGAACTGGACCGGTGGAAGTCGGTGCTGGGCGGCGGCGAGCCGATCCCGCTGGACCGGCCGCTCGACCCGGCCCGTGACGTGCTGGGAACCGTGAGGAAGGTGTCACTGACGCTGCCCGCCGAGCGGACGGCCCCGCTGCTGTCCAGGGTGCCGTCGGCGTTCGGGGCGACGGTCAACGACGTCCTGCTCACCGGTTTCGCGCTCGCCGTCGCCCGGTGGCGCCGCGACGGGGGACAGGCGGTGCTGGTCGACGTCGAAGGGCACGGCCGCGAGGAGGACCTCGCCGGTGGCGCGGACCTTTCGCGGACGGTCGGCTGGTTCACCAGCGTCGTCCCGGTGTGCCTCGACCTGGGCGACCTCGACCTGGGCGACGCGTTCGCGGGCGGTGCCGCCGCCGGTGTCGCGCTCGAGCGGGTCCAGGCGCACCTCGACGGGCTGCCGGACGGGGGGATCGGGCACGGCGTGCTCCGGTACCTCGACCCGCGGACCGGTCCTGAACTCGCGAAGTTCGCGAAGCCGCAGATCGAGTTCAACTACCTGGGCCGGATCGGTGTCCCCGAAGCGACCGACTGGTCGTACGCGGCGGAGGCCGAAGCGGCCGAGATCGGTGCGGACGATCGCATGCCGGTCTCGCACGCGCTGACGATCAACGCCCTGACCGAGGACCGTCCCGGTGGCCCCGAACTGGGAGCTCACTGGTCCTGGCCGGAGGCCGTGCTGACCGAAGAGTCGGTGCGGGACTTGGCGGAGGGCTGGTTCCTCGCGCTGGACGCGCTCACCAGGCGCGCTGAATCATCGGATACACAGAAGGAGAGCAAGAAATGACGAACCCGTTCGAGAATCCTGACGGCACATACCTGGTCCTGGTCAACGACGAGGGGCAGCACAGCCTGTGGCCCGAGTTCGTCGAGGTCCCGGCGGGCTGGACCACGAGGTTCGGTCCGGCCTCGCGTCCGGAGTGCCTCGAATACGTCGAGACCAACTGGACTGACCTGCGGCCGGCGTCGCTCATCAAGGCCATGGAGTCCTGAGCCGTCTTGGTCTCGTGAGTGGCAAGGATGGTTCTCACCGTCCTCGCCACTCACGAGACCCGGTACTTTCGCGTGACCGAGTGGACGACACGTGTGATCAGATGGACGACACCCGTGGCCAGATGGACGTCACTTGGCTACGGCCGAGTTCCGCCGCGTGTCGTCCGTCCAGTCACGTGTGTCGTCCGTCTGATCACGTGTGTCGTCCCGCCGGTCACACGACACCCCCGCCCGTAGGTACCTAAGACACCCTTGGTCTCACCGCTCTTACCACTTAAGAGACGCGACTACTTGGTAAAGTGACCTCCACGACTTTTCGCCGCGACCGCCGGAAAGGCGTTTTCGCTCCCGCCGAAACGCGTTGTTCAAAATCCCGTCTCACTTTGTCCGCCTTGAATTCGGTGACCGGAAAGCCGCACGTCAGCCGCGGTTAATCATCGAACAGCGCCGCCGGTCCCGGTTTCTTCTGGCGATGTGAAACGTGATTAAAGTTCGGCTTATGGATCGAAGAGCATTTATGGTGGCCGCCGGCGGCGCGGCAGGGGCGGCGATGCTGCCGGGTCAGGCGGAGGCGCAACCCCAGGCACAAACGAAGTGGGGGCCGCACTGGCCGGTTGTCCGCTTCAACATCCTGAGCGACATCCAGGGTGACCTCACCGACTTCGGCAGCGCGCTCGACGATCTGCACGCGATCAACCCCGGCAGCGCGGGACTCGGGATCGCGGGTGACCTCACCCCGCGCGGCTACGACTTCGAATACGCCCAGCTTCGCGCGACCCTGGACAAGCATCCGCATCCGCGCGAGGTCGCCTGGGCCATCGGCAACCACGAGTTCTACGTCCCGAAATGGCGGGATCCCGACACCCTCGCCCAGGAGACCTGGCCCAACGGGACGACCGAGGACTCCCTCTTCCGCAGTTTCTACCGGTTCGCGGGCCGCAACACCGTCTACAGCGAGACGTCGTTCGGCGGGGTTCCGGTGCTCTGCCTCGGAACCGAGCAGTACTCGAAGTACCACGACCCCAAGCTGTGGGACGAGGTCTGGATGAGCGACCGGCAGTTCACCTGGCTCGAACAGCGTCTCCGGTACTGGTCGATCCGGCGCAGCCCGGTGATGGTGATGACCCACCACCCGCTGCCCAACACCGTCTCCGGCACGCACAACAAGCTCTACCGGTCCGACTATCTCCAGCCCGACAGGCTGCTGTCGATCCTCGGCCGCTACCGGGACGTGTTCCTGTTCTCCGGGCACACCCACTGGGATCTCAACCTGTCGGACTGGGTGGTCCGCAGGGTGGTCCCCGGCACCGGCAACCTCGAAGGGTTCACCGTGGTCAACACCGCCGCCGTCCAGGTGGGCTGGACCGACGACGGCAAGGGCGGGGAAGTGTCTCTCGGCGGCGCGTTCAACCAGGGCCTGCAGATCGAGGTCGCGCCGGGCTCGGTGGTCATCAAGGCCCGTGACTTCACCACCAAGACCTGGCTGAAGCAGATCACCGTTCCCCTGCACGACTCCTTGGGCTTCCCGCACTGATCGTGAGGGTGCCGATACCGCGTCGGTTCAGCGGGAAGGCAGCGTTGCGAAAGCCACTTTCGCAACGCCGCCATCAGCGCTCAAGCCCCGCGCAGCCCCAGTCCAGGACCTCGTGAGTGGTAGAGCGCGTCCTACCACTCACGACCATCCCGACCGACGCTTACTCGCTGTGAAGGCCTCCTTCACTACCTTCAGGGTAGGCAAGGAGGCCTTCACGGACTCGCTACTCATGGACCGCCGGCGACCGTGTCGCGAAAGCCACTTTCGGGACATCAGACGTCACGAAAGTGGCTTTCGCGACACCCGGCCGGAGTCGCGCTGACCCGAAACGAAACGGGGCCGCGAGCGACGAGCTCGCGGCCCCGTTTCCTTCCGGACTGGCTCAGCTGGCCGGTTTGACCTCGGTCTTCGGGTCGCCGTCGACCGCGGCGGTGAGCTGCGGGACGATCCGGTCGAGCACGTACGGCAGGCTCAGCACGGTCACGAAGGAGACCGCGCTGCCATAGGTGCCGTCGTTCTCGATGAAGACCTCACGCTTTTCCTTGGCCACCTTCAGGCCGGTGTACAGCGCGTCCTTCCCGAGGATCTCCGCGGCCTTGGCCGGGGTGTCGATGAGCCACACGAGCGCGTCGCGGTCGAGCAGGTCGGTCCGCTCCGCGCTGAGGCTCTTGCCGAACTTGTCACCGATGACGCCGTCCAGGTCGGCGGGCAGCTTGAAGCCGAGCGATTCGAGGATGTGCGAGCGCCCGTCCTGGCTGCCGTAGACGAAGTAGCCCTCGTAGGTCGAGGCCATCAGCGCCGTCTTGCCCGCGAACTCCGGGTGGTCCTTGCGGGCCTGCGCGAACTTGTCCTCGACGCCCTTGACCAGTTCGTTCGCCTTGGTGGAGCGCCCGACGGCCTGGCCGACCTTCTTGGTCGCCTCGTTCCAGGGGATGCCGTAGTCGTTGTACTCCTTGGGCTGCGCGACGACCGGGACGCCGATCTGGCTCAGCTTGTCGTACTGCTCCTTGGTGAGCCCGGAGTACAGCGCGATGATCAGGTCCGGCTTGAGCGCGGCGATCTTCTCGTACTGCGGCCCGTCGACGTCCTTGAGGACCTCGGGCAGCGCCGCGCCGCCGAGCTTGTCGGTCGCCCAGGGGGCGATGGTGCCGGGGAACTTGCCGAGCCACTCGGTGACACCGACCGGCACCACGCCGAGGGCGAGCAGCGCGTCCTGCTCGGTCAGGCCGACCGTGACGACCCGCTTGGGCTCCTGCGTGATGGTGGTGCTGCCGTACTTGTGCTCGATCGTGGTCGGGAACGCGTTCGCGTCGACCGCCGAGCCGGCGGAGTTCTGCGCGGCCGGGGCGGCTGAATCGCCGCTTCCTCCGCACGCGGTGAGCGAGGCGGCCAGCACCAGGGTGGACGCCAGCAAACCGGCGGTCTTCAGGCGCCCGCGCGCGGCGGAGAGAGTGGGGATCCGGGCCATCGTCCGTCCTTCATGATCGGCGGTCCGGCGAAATGCCGGATTAATCGAGATTCAGGTTTGCCTAACCTAAGACGATGGACGGCCGAACGCAACCGGCGACGCTGCGTCTCGGGTCACGTCCGTGAACGGTTGTCCGACCAGGCCGCCCACAGCGTTGCGTACCGACCACCCGAGGCCACGAGTTCGTCGTGCGTCCCGCTCTCGACCACGACGCCGGCGTCGAGCACGACGACGCGGTCCGAGGCCGCCGCCTGCGTCAGCCGGTGCGCCACGACCAGGCCGGTCCGGCCTTCGAGGGCGGCTGCCGCGGCGGCTTCGAGGGTCTTCGCGCCCGCGCTCCCGGCTTCGGCGGTGGCCTCGTCGAGGATCGCGATCGGCGGGTCCGCCAGCACCAGCCTGGCCAGCGCGAGCTGCTGGGCCTGGGTGACCGTCAGCTGATGCCCGCCTTCGCCGACCACGGTCGCGAGACCTTCGCCCAACGCTTCCGCCCAGCCGCGCGCGCCGACCTTTTCCAGCGCCGCGAACAGTTCCGCGTCGGACGCGCCGGGCCGGGCGAGCCGCAGGTCGTCGGCCAGCGAACCGGCGAAGACGTGCACCTCCTGGCTGATCAGCGCGACCGCCTGCCGGGTGGCGGACGGCCCCAGTTCGTCGAGCGGCACGCCGCCGACGGAGATCGTGCCCGAGCCGGGGGAGTGGATCCCGGCGATCAGTTTGGCCAGCGTCGTCTTCCCCGCCCCGCTCGCGCCGACCAAAGCGACCCGCTCGCCGGGGGAGAGGCTCAGATCGACGTCGCGCAGTACCGGATGTCCGTCCACATAGGAATGGGAGATCCCGGCCGCCTTCACCGAGGCGTCAAGGGGTTTCCCCGGTCGCTCGGGCTCGTGCGGCGCGGGAAGGTCGGCGACGCCGATCAGCCTGGCGAGGCTCGCGGCGGCGGCCTGCGCGTCGTCCACCAGCGCCAGCGCGGAGTTGATCGGGCCGAACAGGCTGTGGAAGTACAACGCCGCCGCGGTCGCCGCGCCGACGGTGACCGCGTCCGCGCCCACCAGCAGGAAACCCGCCGCGAGGACGGCCGAGAGGCCGACGAACTCGGCGAGGTTGAGCCGGGCGAAGAACTTCGTCATCAGCCGGACACCGCGCAGCATCAGGTCCATCGCGCCCTCGGACCGCTGCCGGACCCGCTCGACGTGGGCGTCGGCGAGGCGGAACGCCCGGACGGTCTTCGCACCGCCGATCGTGTCGAGCAGTTGCTGCTGCTGCGAACCCGTCGCGATCCGCTGCTTCGCGTACAGGGGGACGGCGTTGCGGACGTACCAGCGCACGGTGTGCAGCTGGATCGGCGTCGCCAGCAGTGCCGCCAGGAGGAACCGCCAGTCGAGGACGGCGAGAGCGCCGAGGGTCAGCACGATGGTGAGCACCGAGCGGCCCAGTTCGGGCAAGGCGTCGCGGACCGCCCTCGCGACCACGGTGACGTCGTTGGTGACACGGGCGGTCAGGTCGCCGGAGCCCGCGCGTTCGACCTGCTCCAGCGGGAGACTCAGCGCCCGGTCGACGAACCGTTCCCGCAATTCCGCGAGCAGGGTTTCGCCGAGCCTCGCGGTCAGCGAAACACCCAGCGCCGTCGCGATCGCCTGCGTGACGGCGACCAGGACCAGCGCCACCACCGGGGTGGTCAGTTCGGTCGCGGGCCGTTTCTCGATGACGAGATCGACGATGTGGCCGAGCAGGCGGACGGTGAGCAGCCCGATCGCGGTCGCGCCGACCAGCATGACGAGCGCGCCGGCGGCGCGGGCTTTCGAGGTGCGGAGCAGTTCGCCGAGGACGGCCCGGATCCGCTTGCCGTCGGCGGTGGGGAGGAGTTCGCGGTTCACGACAGCACCGCCGCGCGGTAGTCGGCGCGATCGCGGGCGAGTTCGGCGTGGCCGCCCTCGCCGGTGACGCGGCCGCCTTCGAGGACGATGACACGGTCGGTCACGGCGAGCAGGGCAGGACTCGTGGTCACCAGGATCGTGGTCCGTCCTTGTCGTAGCCGGGCGAGCCCGGTGGCGATCTTCGCCTCGGTCACGGTGTCCACCGCCGTCGTCGGATCGTGGACGACGAGCACCGGCGCGTCCGCGGCGAGCGCGCGGGCGAGGGCGACGCGCTGCCGCTGGCCGCCGGACAGCGAGCGCCCGCGTTCGGTGACGACGGTCGCGGTGCCGTCCGGAAGCGCGGCGGCGACCTCGTCCGCCGCCGACGCGGCGAGCGCCTCGTCCATGGCTGCCCCCACGTTCTCCGCCAGCGTCCCTTCGAACAGGTCCGCGTCGTGCGCGGCGACCAGGACGACCTCCCGCACCCGATCGGGGTCCACAGTGGACAGATCGACGCTGTCGACATGGACCTTGCCCTCGGCAGGATCGCCCGCGCGGCCGAGGCAGTCGAGCAGATCGGTCGCGGCGGCCGGATCGGCGGCGACGACACCGATCAGCTGCCCGGCGGGGATGTCGAGATCGACACCGCGGAGGCTGCGGTAGGAGACCCCGGTGAACCGGACGTTCCCGGTGGCCGGTGCCGGGAGTTCGCCGTCACCCGCTTCGACCGCGGCCGGCGTGGTCAGCAGGTCGGCGACCCTGGACGCCGACGCCCGGCCCTGCGCCAGTTCGCCGTTGACCCACGAGAAGATCAGGAACGGGGTGAGCAGGAACTGGGCGAGGCCGACGGCCGCGACGAGGTCGCCGACGCTGATCGATCCCGACGACGCGAGGTTTCCGCCGACGAGGGCGACGATCGCGATGAAGATCCCGGTCAGCGCGAGCACGGCGCCGTCGTGCCAGGCCTTGGCCCGCGCGGCGCGCAACGTCGCCTTGAGCGAGTTCTGGCTGGTGTCGCGATACCGGGCGACCGCGGCCGGTTCGGCGCCGATGCCCTTGAGCACCCGCAGACCGGAGACCAGATCGGTGGCGACCCCCGAAGCGTGCGCGGAACGCTCCTGTTCGGCCTCGCTGCGGCGTTCGAGCGGCTTGCCGATGAGATGCGCGAGGTACAGCAGCGGCGGTGTGCCCAGCAGGACCAGGAGGCCCAGCGGCAGCGAGATGCGCAGCAGGGCGACCGCGCTGACCAGCACCCCGGCGAGCGCGGCGATCCCGAACGGCAGCACCGCGTTGACGACCCCGACCCGTTGCGCGTCGCTGGTGCCGATGTTGACCAGTTCGCCCGCCAGCTTGCCGTTTTCGGCGCCGCCACCGGGATGCAGGACGCGCCGGCTGATCGCGATGCGGAGGTCGTGCGCCGCCCGCAGCGACGCGCTCTCGGCCGCCCGCGCGGCGAACCGGTAGCTGTAGGACAGTCCGGCGAAGACCACGCCGAGCACGGCGAGCCAGAACACGAGCGTGCCCGCCGAACCGCCGTCGACGGCCTGGTCGATCACCACGCCGATGATCACCGGGACGAGTGCTTCACCGCCCTGATGCCCGGCGGCGAGCACGGACGCGAGGGTGACCTGCCGACGCTGTCCGGAAATCGCCTGGCGCAGGACGCTCCGGCTGGTGGTGGCCGTTGCGGGCACCGGCGCCTCCGATCGTTCGGGGTAGGTAAGGCTAGTCTAAGTTGATAGCTCGTTGAGGTGAACTCCGGCGCCTCATTCACAAGGAGGGCCCCGTGGTCGTCACCGAACGCGCGCCCGTCGCGGCGTCCCCGCCGAGCGCCACGGCACGGACGTTCCGCGCCGGCGGCCTGGTGCTCGGGCTCGCCGTGCTGGCGCTGGTGTGCCTGCTCAGCATCTGGGTGGGGTCGAAGAGCATCCCGTTCACTTCCACCTGGTCGGTGCTGTGGCACAACGACGGCTCGACCGACGCGGTGATCATCCACGACCTCCGCATCCCGCGGACCCTGCTGGGTCTCGTCGTCGGCGCGGCGCTGGGCCTCGCGGGCGCGGTGATGCAGGCACTCACGCGGAACCCGCTCGCCGACCCCGGCCTGCTCGGCGTCAACACCGGCGCCGCGGCCGCGGTCGTGTCCGGGATCGCGTTCGCCGGGGTCACCAGCGTGCTCGGCTACATCTGGTTCGCCTTCGCCGGGGCGGCGATCGCCTCGATCGTGGTCTACGTCCTCGGCTCGGCGGGCCGCAGCGCCACCCCGGACCGCCTCGTGCTCGCCGGTTCGGCCGTCATGGCGGTGCTCCAGGCGTACATCGTCGGCGTGCTGCTGCTGATGCCCGAGACGTTCAACCAGTTCCGGTTCTGGAACGTCGGCTCGCTCAGCGGCCGGAAATGGGATGTGTTCCTGCAGATCTCGCCGTTCGTCGCGCTCGGCGTGATCATCGCGCTGCTGCTGGCCCGGCCGCTCAACGTCCTCGCGCTCGGCGACCAGACCGGCAAGGCGCTCGGCGCCCACGTCGGCCGCACCCGCGTGCTGGGCGCGATCGTCGTGATGCTGCTCTGCGGCGCGGGGACCGCGGCGATCGGACCGGTCCTGTTCCTCGGGCTCGCCGTGCCGCACGCCGCCCGCCTGCTGGTCGGCCCGGATCAGCGCTGGGTCCTGCCGTACTCGATGCTGCTCGCGCCGATCGCGCTGATCGGCGCCGACATCGTCGGCCGCGTGCTGAACCCGCCGGAGGAACTGCAGGCCGGCATCGTCGTCGCGTTCCTCGGGGCGCCGGTGTTCATCGCGCTGTGCCGCCGCAGGAAGCTGGCCCGGCTGTGACCACGACGAACGAGCGGACCACGACCAAGGAGCGCCCGCCGATGACCACCCGCGTCCTGCGCACCCCCGGCGGGGGACTGTCCCTGCGCGTCACCCCGAGGGCGGCGATCGTCGTCGTGGTGCTGGCCGTCGCCGTGTTCTTCGTCGGCGCGGTGAGCATGACGACCGGCGACTACCCGTTGAGCGTCGGCGAGGTCATCCAGACGTTGTTCGGCTTCGGTGACCGGAGCACCGAATTCATCGTGACCACGCTGCGGCTGCCGCGGCTGCTGACCGCGCTGCTGGTCGGCGGCGCGCTCGCGGTCAGCGGCGCGATCCTGCAGAGCCTGTCCGGGAACCCCTTGGGCAGCCCCGACTTCATCGGGTTCACCGAAGGAGCCGCTTCCGGGGCACTGCTGACGATCATCGTGGTGCACGGCGGGATGCTCCAGGTCTCGTTCGGCGCGCTCGTCGGCGGCGTCGCGACGGCGGCGCTGATCGCGCTGCTCGCGTTCAAACGCGGCGTGCACGCCTTCCGGCTGATCCTCGTCGGGATCGGCGTGAACGCGATGCTCATCGCGTTCAACTCGTACCTGATCACCCGTGCCGCCCATCAGGACGGCCTGGCGGCTCAGGCCTGGCTGGTCGGCGGGCTCAACGGGCGCGGCTGGGAGCACGTCGTCCCGGTCGCGATCGCCATCGCCGTCCTGCTTCCGCCAGCCTTCGTCTACGGCAGGAGGCTTTCACTGCTGGAGATGGGCGACGATTCGGCCAAGGGACTCGGCGTGCCGGTCGAGCGGAGCCGTCTCGTACTGCTCGGCGTCAGCGTCGGGCTGTGTTCGATCGCGACTGCGGCCGCCGGCCCGATCGCGTTCCTGGCGCTCGCCGCGCCTCAGCTGGCGAAACGGCTCACGCGGTCTTCCGGCCCCGGACTCGCCGCGTCCGCGCTGATGGGCATGCTCCTGCTGGTGACGAGCGATCTGATCACCCAGCAGCTGTTCGCAGGCCTGCCCGTCGGCCTGGTGACCGGGGCGATCGGCGGGCTGTACCTGGCCTGGCTGCTGGTGTCCCGGCGCGGAGTCAGCCGAGCGGCGCGCTGACCGGTTCGATCGGGGTGGGCTCGCCGAAGCGGGCGAGCGCCAGCGCCGCCGAAACCGCGAGCGCGAACCCGACGACGGCCACGACCGCGAAACCGGGGCGTGTGGTGTCGCCCAGTACGAGAACCCCGATCAGGGACGGGAAGACGGTCTCGCCGATCACCATCATCGCGGTCGAGGTGGTGACACTGCCGCGTTGCAACGCGGTGGCGTAGAACAACATCGCCAGCGCGCCCGCCACGCCGAGGGTGTAGACGGCCGGGTCGGTCAGCAGCTCCAGTGGGGCGAAACCGGTGAGCACGCGGCCGGACAAGGCGACGACGCCGAAACAGAGCCCGGCGATCAGGCCCAGCGCCGGTGTCCGGATCCGCCGCGACGCGCGGCCGGCGAGCATCCCGGCCGTGCCGAGTACGACGACCGCGCCGATCAGCACGAGCCGGAACCCCAGCCCGGTCGCGTCCGAACCCTCGCTCTCCGCCGACATCCCGAGCAGCGCGAGACCGGCGCAGACGACCGCGACCGCCGTCCACTCACGACGTCCCAGCCGGACACCGAGCACCCGTGCCGCGACCGCCGTCACGGCCAGGCTTCCCGCCAGCGCCGCCTGGACCACGAACAGCGGAAGCACACGCAAGGCGGCGAGCTGGGCGACGAACCCGACGACGTCCAGCGCGAGGCCCGCGACGAACTTCCACTGCCGCAGCACGCGCACGAGGAGCCGAGGATCGACGCGGTCTTCGGCGCCTGAAGTCGCCTTCGCGGCGATCGCCTGCATCACCGAAGCGACGCCGTACGCACAGGCCGCGAAGAGCGCGCAAATCAGTCCCCACCACATGACGGGTCAGCCTAGTCCTGCCCGATGTGTAGAGTGGCCGGATGTCGAACACGAGTTCGAGAGCCGAGCCGGTGGACCGGTCATGGCCGGACGGGATCGCCGAGGACGAGGCCGGGATCCAGTGGGACTTCCTGCGCTTCCTCCGCGCGACAGCGGTGAACAAGGTCGCCGGGCTGACCAGGGAACAGGCGGCCGCGACACCGCTTCCGTCGTCCCCGCGCATGAGCGCGCTGGGGGTGCTCAAACACCTGACCGCGGTGGAGCGCTGGTGGCTTTCGATCGAAGCGGGCGGCGCCGATCTGCCGTCGCTGTGGGAAGGCTCACCGGATCCGAGCTGGGATCTGACCGAGGACGACGAGCCGCGCTCGGTCGTCGAGGCGTACCGCGCGGAGTGGGAGTTGTCGGAGTCGGCCCTGGCCGGGGTTTCGCCCGGCGAACGTGCGCGCAGATCGGGGAAGTTCACCGTCCGGTGGGTGCTCGCGCACGTCCTCCAGGAGACCGCGCGGCACACCGGGCATCTGGACGTCCTGCGGGAGCTGGCCGACGGCAGCACGGGTGAATAGGGCCGTAAGGTGTCCGCATGGCTGACAGGCTGTATTTCCGGCAGTTGCTCGCGGGCCGTGACTTCGCGGTGGGGGATCCGGTCGCGACGCAGATGGTCAACTTCGCCTATCTGATCGGCGACAGGGAGACGAACGAGGCTGTGATCGTCGACCCGGCGTACGCCGTCGGCGATCTGCTGGACCTGCTCGAAGCCGACGGCATGCGGCTGACCGGTGTCCTCGCCACGCATCACCATCCCGACCACGTCGGCGGCGAGATGATGGGGTTCTCGCTACCGGGGATCGCGGAGCTGCTGGAGCGCGTCCAGGTGCCGATCCACGTCAACGGCGCCGAAGCCGAATGGGTTCGCCGCATCACCGGTGTCTCCGGAACCGACCTGCGCTCGCACGAGCACGACGAGGTCCTCGAGGTCGGTGCGGTGCCGATCCGGCTGCTGCACACGCCGGGGCACACCCCCGGCAGCCAGTGCTTCCTGGTCGACGGACGGCTCGTCTCGGGCGACACGCTGTTCCTCGAAGGCTGTGGCCGGACCGATTTCCCCGGTGGCGACGTGGACGCGATCTACCGGAGCCTGCAGTGGCTGGCCGGGCTGGACGGGGACCCGGTCGTCTATCCGGGACACCAGTACTCGGCCGAGCCGTCGGCGAACCTTTCGCGGGTGAAGGACACCAACTTCGTGTTCCAGCCGAAGTCGCCGGCCGAATGGCGGCTGATGTTCGGCGGCTGACTGGTTCCAACCGTCAGCCGCAAGTCCGTGAAGGCCTCCTTGAGGGACTCTGAGTCCCTCAAGGAGGCCTTCACGGACCGAACCTGCAAACGCGCCCAGAATCCGGTAGTTACCACGCACGAGTCCAGATCGCGGGACGCGAAGCCCGCCGATTGACCGGGCCCGCCCGAAAAGCCGAAGCTCGGAACCGTGACGCTCAAGCTGCATTGGTTCCTGCCCACCACCGGCGACGGCCGGACGATCGTGGAGCACTTCCACGCCAGTCGCGCCGCCGGGGCGTCCTCCGCGCGCGAGCCGAGTCTCGACTATCTCGCCCAGGTCGCCCGCGCCGCCGAGGCCAACGGGTTCGAAGGCGTCCTGACGCCGACCGGCACCTGGTGCGAGGACGCCTGGCTGACCACGGCCGCGCTCATCCGGGAGACGAGAAGCCTCAAGTTCCTGGTCGCGTTCCGGCCGGGGACGGTTTCGCCGACGCTGGCCGCGCAGATGGCCGGGACCTTCCAGCGGATCTCGGAGGGACGCGTGCTGCTCAACGTCGTCACCGGCGGGGACGCGGTCGAGCAGCGGCGTTTCGGCGACTGGCACGATCACGACCAGCGGTACGCCCGCACCGGCGAGTTCCTCGAGATCGTGCGCGGGGTGTGGAGCGGCAAGCCGTTCGACTACGAAGGCGAGCATCTCAAGGTCGAAGGCGCGACCACGCGAGCGGCACCCGATCCGGTTCCGCCGATCTACTTCGGCGGCTCGTCCCCGGCCGCGCTGCCGATCGCGGCGAAGCACGCCGACGTCTACCTGACCTGGGGCGAGCCGCCCGCGCAGGTCGCCGAAAAGATCGCCAAGGTCCGCGAATTCGCCGACGAACAGGGCCGGAAGCTCCGCTTCGGCATCCGGCTGCACACCCTTTCCCGTGACACGGCCGCGGAAGCCTGGGCCGAGGCGGCCAAACTGCTGGACGCGATCGATCCCGAGCGGATCGCCCACACGCAGAAGCAGTTGTCCGCCAGCGAATCCGTCGGCCAGCAACGGATGGCGGCACTGCACGGCGGCAAGACCGACGGTGGTGTCCGGGGCCTGGAGATCCACCCGAATCTGTGGGCGGGCATCGGTCTCGTGCGCGGCGGTGCGGGTACCGCGCTGGTCGGCAGCCACCGCGAGGTCGCCGACCTCATCGAGGAGTACCACGCGCACGGCATCGAGGAGTTCGTCCTCTCCGGATACCCTCATCTGGAGGAGGCCTACTGGTTCGGCGAGGGCGTGCGGCCGGAGCTGGCGCGCCGGGGCCTAGTCCCAGCGCTGTGAGGCGTAGACGACGACGTTGTCCCGATAGGACCGCTTGGCCGGGTCGAAACTGCCGCCGCAGGTGATCAACCGCAGCGCGTTTCCCGGCGCCGGTCCGTAGACGGCCTGCGTCGGGAACTCGCTCTTCGGGTAACGCTGGACCGAGTCGACCCGGAACACGACGTCGGCGCCGTCGGATCGCGTGACCCGCACCTCGTCACCGGAGCGCAGGTCGCGCAGCCGGAAGAACGGCGCCGGTCCCGAACGCGAGTCGACGTGCGCGGCGAGGACGGCCGGGCCGGGATCGCCCGGCACCGGGCCGCCCTCGTACCAGCCGACGTCGGAGAACCGTCCGGGTGGCTGGAGTTCGCCCGCCGCGCCGAGCGCGAGCGGGATCAGCCCGGCCTGGTCGAGGCCGATCGCCGGGATGGCCAGCCGGACCGGGGACACCTTCGCCCTGGCGGGGAGCGGAAGCGGGCCGGACACGGCTGGTGGGACCGTCCCGGCCGGAGCGACAGCCCCGGCCGGAGCCGTCGGGGCCGGGGCGCAAGCGGTGAGCGCTGCGAGTCCTAAAAGGACAAAGAAGGCGCGCTCAGCGATCACGGGCGGGGCGCCGCAGGAGCACCAGGAACGCGAGTGCGGCCGGGAGCACGAGAAGCCACCAGGGCAAGGATTCCGGAGCGGTCCCGCCGCCACCGGTCTCGACCCCGAGCTTCGGCGGGTCCGGCAGGGTGGCGCCGTCGGCGATCGCCTCGGTCTTCAATCCGGTGCCGTTCTCGGTCACCAGCAGGCTGGTCGTCGACCCGGCCTTGACGTCCACCGTGGAGTCGGAGGTCGTGCTGCCGGAGGTCAGTTTCAGCGGCCAGCGTCCCTCGGGAAGTTCGGTGTAGGGCGTCGTGATGCCGTACGCGGCGCCGCTCACCACGGACTTCCCGTCCGATCCGGCGACACTCACCGGTGTGAGGGCGGCCGAGCCCTGGACGACGCGCACCCGTCCGTTGCCCGCCGAGGGCGCGGTCAGATCGTCTTGGACCAGATTGCCTTGCAGCCCGCCGCCGGGGCCGTTCGCGAACACCAGCATGGAGTGCGCGCTCGCCTCCTTGATCTCGATCGTCGCGCTCAGCGCGGGAGGCGAGGACGCGGCCGCGTCGGCGGGCCGCATCGAAACCGTGTACGCGCCGGGAGCGACCGAGGAGTACTGGGTCACCGCGCCGTAGCCCGCCTTGCGGATGACGACCTTCTCGGGTTTGCCGAAAGCGGCGAAGTAGATGTCGACCGGCGGGACCTTGGGGGCGAGGTGCCCGACGCGGATCCAGCCGACACCGGGGCCAGGGGCGGCGTGCGCGGCGAACGAGGAACCGCCGAGCAGCAGCAAGGTGGCCGCGAGCACGCCTGCGGGTCTCAGCAGGACGGTGGGGAAACGCATGACGGGACCTTTCTTTGCCGGGGATCAGGGAAACGAGAACGGCGTGAGCAGTCCGGACGGTGGGAAAAGCGGGTACGTCACGAGGACCCCGCCCGGTACACGGGTGACGGACGCGGGCTGGAACGTCGCGCGTTGACCGGTGTAGAAGTCGGCGATGGCGGTTACGTCGTTACCGGAGACGACCAGCCGGCGCAGCGGCTGATCCGCGGCGGCTTCACTGGGCGCGGAAGGGAAATCGACCAGCCGGACCGGTTGGAGGGTGGCGAGCGCGGCGACGGTGGCGATCAGCCGGGGATCGACCTTTCCCGCGTGCAGCGCGTCGCGGGTATGTCCTTCGCACTGAACCTGGCCCGACGCCGCCAAAGCCGCACCGGCACGTGAGCGTGCTCCGGATTCCTCGGTCTCGCCGGGGGAATCCGCGGGTTCGCCGAAACGGGACACCGTGACGGAACCGAAGACCGCAACCGTGGTGGCACCGGCGAGAACCGCCGACGCGGCACGGAAACGCGGCCGGTCGCGTTGCCCGGAAGCGGTCAGCACGGCCCAGTCCGGGACGACGCAGGTGGCCGCGCAGGAACCGAGCGGGATCAGGGAGCCGGTCGGCCAGCCGTCCGCGGCGAGTTCGGTCCAGCTCGCGTCGTCGACCAGGATGACGTCACCGGAAGCGTTGTCCTGCAACCATTCCCGCGCTTGGGTGAGCGCAGGGTCGCCGGGCTGGCCGAGCCTGCCGAACCCGTGCACCCAGCCCGCCGCCGAGACGAAGGTCAGCACCGTGGCCAGCACGACGGCCGACACGGGACGCCGCGTCGGGACCAGCCGGTGCCCGGCGGGTGGCCTGCCCGCCGCGACCGTCGCCGCGACCTCGGCGACGAGCAGCGGTGTCAGCGGAATCAGCAGTGCGAGCGGGAGTTCGACGGGGATCGAGGGAAGAGCGAGGACCGCGGCGATCAGCAGCGCCGTCACGGCGAGCGGCCGGGTGCGGGGAAAGACCATCCCGGCGACGATCGCGACCATCGACAGGACGACCAGCACCGGATCCAACGCGACCCAGGCGGCGATTCCCGGCGGACCCGGCTCCGGCAGCTTCGGGCGCAGCGCCGGACCTGCCGGGCCGAAAGCGATACCGAGACCGAGGGTGAACGTCACCGCGGTGAACGCGACGCGGGACGCCTCACGCCGCCGGACGAGCAGCCAGCCCGCCGACGGCAGCGCCAGCAAGGCCAGTGGTGAGGTGAGGACAGCGGCCAGAAGGCACGACGCGGCGAAGACGTCGTGCCATGGCCGCGCCCGTGCGCGGGGAGTCGTGACGAGGACGAGCGCCGCCAGGACCCAGGCGACCGCGAGGTGCTCGACGAGCACCACCCGCTGCAGCCCGATCGCGAGCGGGGACACCGCCATCAGCACGACGGCCATGGTGGCCGCCCAGAACGGCAGGCCCAGCCGTCGCGCGAGCATCCACAGCAGCACCGCGCACAGCACGGCCGCGAGCACCATCGTCTCGCGGACCGCCGTGACCGGGACGGGGGTCCGGTCGAACGCCCGCGAGAGCAGCGCGTACCCGGCGAGCTGCGCCCAGCCGAACGGCGACGTCCCGGTGACGCCCGTGTCGGTGAAGGAAGTGAGGTGGCTCAACGCGAAGACGTGCGCGACTGTCGCCGGTTCGGTAGCGGTGGACGGCGTCAGCGAGGCGAGATTGAGGACGCGCGCACCACCTGTGATCACGAGGAGGGTGAGGACGACGTCGATCGACAGCAGGCGGAGCGCGGCCGCCCCGACCCGGAGACGGCCGTCGACGCTGACGGGGGATCGACCCGGTGGCGCGTCCCCCCAGTGCTGGGCCACTCACGAAGCGTAGCCCCGAAAACGCGTTCCCGGTATGGGTCTGCAGTGCTCCATCCGGACGCGAAACCGTTGTCGGCATGGAGAATTTCTTACAAAGTACGAGAGAGGGCCAGCGCGGCGGTCCGGACCGCGGGCGCGACCCGGTTGGTGTGCATGCGATTCGCCCAGCCCGAGATCGACAAGGCTGCCACCGCGACACCTTGTGAGTCGAGCAAAGGGCTCGCGGCGCAGACGACGCCGACACCGGATTCTTCCCGCTCCAAAGCGATTCCTTCGTCGCGGACCTTCGCGAGCTGACGGCGCAACAGACCGGCGGCGGTGATCGTCCGGACGCTGACCCTGGGCAATCCCGCGTCGATCACTTGTGTCACCACGGATTCCGGCGAAAACGCGAGAATGGCCTTGCCGACCCCGGTGGCGTGCGCGGGAAAACGGCCGCCGATGCGGGACGGCAGCGACGGCGCGTCGGGCCCGCGGAGGATGTCGAGATAGACGACCTCGGTGCCTTCCAGGACCGCCAGATGCACGGTGTTGCGGGTCGCTTCGCGGAGATCGGCGAGATACGGCCGCGCCGCCTCGACCAGACCACGGCGCCGCACCGCCAGCTGGCCGATCTCGAACAGCTTCAGCCCGAGCCGCAGCGCCGAGCCCTCCCGTTCCAGCAACCCGGTCGCGACCAGGTGGCCGGTGAGCCGGTGGACGGTCGACTTCGCCAGTCCGGTCCGCCGCGCGAGCTCGGAAACGCCGAGGGCGTCGTCGCCGGGACGGAAGGCGGAGAGCAGCGCGGCGACACGGGCGGCCACGAGGCCGTCCGCTCCGGTTCGTTCCGGGTCGTCGTTCCGCCCAGCGGCACGCATGGGTTGAGTGTGCCCTATCCGCTCGGGGAGCGTCACCTGACATGGCGCAACGGAAAGCGGTGGCCGCGATCGTCGGTCCCGGAAACATCGGCACCGACCTGCTCGCGAAGCTGAGGCGTAGCGAACACGTCGAGGTGCGATACATGGTCGGCGTGGACCCGGACTCGGACGGGCTGGCCAAGGCCGCCGAGCTGGGGCTGGAGACCTCCGCCGGCGGCGTCGACTGGCTGCTGTCCCGCGACGAACTGCCGGACCTGGTCTTCGAAGCGACCTCGGCGAAGGCGCATTTGGCGAACGCGCCGCGCTACGCGACCGCGGGGATCCGCGCGATCGACCTGACCCCGGCCGCGGTCGGCCCGTTCACGTGCCCGGCCGTGGGCCTGCCGGAGCGGCTCGACGTGCCGAACGTCAACCTCATCACCTGCGGCGGTCAGGCCACGATCCCGATCGTGCACGCGGTGTCGCGGGTGACGCCGGTGCCCTACGCCGAGATCGTCGCGTCCGTCTCCTCGCGCTCGGCGGGCCCTGGTACCCGTGCGAACATCGACGAGTTCACCGCGACGACGGCACGCGGGATCGAGCTCGTCGGGGGAGCGAGCCGCGGCAAGGCGATCATCATCATCAACCCCGTCGACCCGCCGATGATCATGCGCGACACGGTGTTCTGCGCGATCGACCCGGACGCGGACTTCGACGCGGTGACCGAATCCATCCACCGGATGGTCGAGACCGTCCAGGGCTACGTGCCGGGCTACACGCTCAAGGCGGATCCGCAATTCGATCCACCCCGAGAGGGCTGGAGCGGGCAAGCGAGGGTCGCGGTGTTCCTGGAGGTCGCCGGGAACGGGGACTTCCTGCCCAAGTACGCGGGGAACCTCGACATCATGACGGCCGCGGCCGCCCGCGTCGGCGACCTGCTGGCGACCCAGGAGGAGGTGGCGGCGTGAAGTGGGACGAGATCGACCGTGAGGTCCGGCTGGTCGACACCAGCCTGCGCGACGGCAGCCACGCCATGGCGCACCAGTTCACCGAGAAGAACGTCCGTGACACCGTCCGGGCGCTGGACGACGGCGGCGTCTCGCTGATCGAGGTCAGCCACGGCGACGGGCTGGGCGGCTCGACGTTCAACTACGGGTTCTCCCTGGTCGACGAGCGGAAGCTGATCGCCGCGGCGGTCGACGAGGCGCGGCACGCGAAGATCGCCGTGCTGCTCCTGCCCGGCCTCGGCACGGTCGGCGACCTGAAGGTGGCGGCCGACCTCGGCGCTGGCGCGGTCCGGATCGCGACCCACTGCACCGAGGCCGACGTCTCCGTCCAGCACTTCGGCGCGGCGCGCGATCTCGGGCTGGAGACGGTCGGTTTCCTGATGCTGTCCCATATGTCGACGCCGGAGGCGCTGGCGAAGCAGGGCCGGATCATGGTCGACGCCGGCTGCCAGTGCGTGTACGTCGTCGACTCGGCCGGGGCGCTGATCCTGGAGGACGCGGGCGAACGCGTCGCCGCGCTGGTGGCGGAATTCGGCGACGAGGCCCAGGTCGGCTACCACGGGCACCAGAACCTGAGCTTCGGTGTCGCCAACTCGGTCATCGCCTACCGGGCCGGTGCCCGGCAGATCGACGGTTCGCTGGTGGCGCTCGGCGCCGGCGCGGGGAACTCGCCGACCGAGGTCCTCGCGGCGACGTTCGAACGGCTCGGGATCCGCACCGGCGTCGACAAGGACGTGCTGATGGACGCGGCCGAGAACGTCGTGAAGCCGTACATCACCCGGCTTCCGGTGATGGACCGGTCGTCGATCGTGCAGGGTTTCGCGGGCGTGTACTCGAGCTTCCTGCTGCACGCCGAACGGGCCGCCGAGCGCTACGACGTCCCGGCGCACGAGATCCTCTACCGCGTCGGCGCCGCGAAGTACGTGGGCGGGCAGGAGGACATGATCATCGACATCGCGTTGCAGCTGGTCGCCGAACGGTCTCAGGGCTGACGGTCGGCCCCGAGCACGAGGCGGACGCAGTGGTCGATCAGGCGGTCGCGGCTCACCTTGAGCGAGCCGTCGAGGTAGGCGATGAACACGTTGCTCAGCGCGCCGACCAGCCCGATCGACGTCATCTGCCGTTCCGCCGCGTCACCGTGGGACAGCTGCCCGCTGACCAGTTCGGCGAAGGAGGGGAGGAGCGCGATCCCGCGTGTGGTCAGCGCGGGATCGGTGATCGGCGCGAGCAGGAGCACGCGGCCCTTGCGCGGGTCGTCGAGCATCAATCCGACGAAGGCGCGGACGGCGGCCTTCGCCCGTTCGGCGGGTTCGGCCGTGTCGCTGACGGCGTCGACCAGTGCCTGCCGGGCCTGTTCGCCGATGTGCTCGTAGACCGCGACGACCAGTTCCTCGCGGTCGGTGAAGCTCTCGTAGAAGTACCGCTCGGTCAGCTTGGCGTGGCGGCACACCGCGCGGACGCTCACCCCGGCGCTGCCCTGGGTGCCCAGCAGGTCGAGCCCGGCCTCGACGAGCTGTTCCCGCCGAGCGGCCTTGCGGTCGTCCAGGGTCGTGCCTGCCCAGCTCCGGCCGGCCATGATCGGCTCCTCCCCTTGACGCGACAGTTGACTACGACTGTTGTCAACTTTAACCTGACAACAGTTGTGGTCAATTTAACCAGCTCAGTGAGGAGACCTGGGATGACACAGCCGCGGCCGCTGGGACCGGATTCGCTGACCTGGAAGTACTTCGGCGACTGGCGAGGGCTGCTCATCGCCCTCTGGGCCGGATCCATGCAGAACATGCACCCCGAGCTGGGCGCGGGCGTCGAGGAGCACTCGCGGTTCTTCGAGGAACGCTGGCAGCGGCTGTTCCGCTCGCTGTACCCGATCGGGGGAGTCATCTACGACGGCCCTCGCGCGCGGCAGACGGCGTTGGAGGTACGCGGCTACCACGATCGGATCAAGGGCGTCGACAAACACGGGCGGCGCTATCACGCGCTCAACCCGGACACCTTCTACTGGGCGCACTCGACGTTCTTCATGAGCGCGATCCTCATCGCCGACAACTTCGTCGGCGGCATCGGCGAGACCGAGAAGCGGAAGCTGTTCGACGAGCATGTGCAGTGGTACGAGATGTACGGGATGAGCATGCGCCCGGTGCCGGAATCGTGGGAGGACTTCCAGCTGTACTGGAAGCGGATGTGCGAGGACGTCCTGGAGGACAACAAGGCCACACGCGACGTCCTCGACATCAAGGACCTCCCGAAGCCCCATTTCCTGCCGTGGCTGCCGGACTTCGCGTGGAAACTCGTGCGCGGGCAGGTCGCGCGGAACTTCGTCTGGCTGACCGTCGGACTGTACGACCCGCCGATCCGCGAACGGCTCGGCTACACCTGGACCGAACGCGACGAGCGGCGGCACCGGCGGACCGGGAAGGTGATCAACGCGGCGTTCAAGCTGGTTCCGAGAGACCGTCGTTACCACCCTCGCGCCAGGGCGGGCTGGCGTCGCGAGCGTGGCGAACTGGCCACGGACGCGCCGTTGGTCGAGACTCCGGCGAGGAACCTTCCGCCGCTTTCGGAGCGGGGCAAACCCGAGCACTACTCACCGAACGTCTGACGAGGAGCCTCGATGAAGCTTGGTTACCACCTCGGTTACTGGTCCTCCGGCCCGCCCGAGGGCGCGCTGGACGCGGTGGTGAAGGCCGAAGAACTCGGCTTCGACTCCGTGTGGACCGCCGAGGGCTACGGTTCGGACGCGTTCACGCCGCTCGCCTGGTGGGGCGCGTCGACCAGCCGGATCAAGCTCGGCACCAACATCGTCCAGATGTCGGCGCGCACCCCGACCGCGACGGCCATGCACGCGCTGACCCTGGACCATCTGTCCGGCGGCCGGTTCGTGCTCGGGCTCGGCGCTTCCGGACCGCAGGTGGTCGAGGGCTGGTACGGGCAGCCGTATCCGAAGCCGCTGGCCCGCACCCGCGAGTACGTCGACATCGTGCGGAAGGTCGTCGCGCGCGAGGCTCCGGTGACCCACGACGGGCAGCATTTCCAGCTGCCGCTCAACGGCGGGGCCGGACTGGGGAAGGCGCTGAAGTCCACGGTGCACCCGTTCCGGAAGGAGATCCCGATCTTCCTCGCCGCCGAGGGGCCCAAGAACGTGGCGCTGTCGGCGGAGATCTGCGACGGCTGGCTCCCGCTGTTCTTCTCGCCCAAGAGCGACGCCTTCTATCGGACGGCGTTGCAGGAAGGCTTCTCGCGCCCCGGTGCCAGGCACGGCTTCGACGACTTCGAGGTCGCCGCGTCCGTCCCGGTGCTGGTCCACGACGACGTCGAGGAGGCCGCGAGCTGGATCAAACCGTCGCTGGCGCTCTACATCGGCGGCATGGGCGCGAAATCGGTGAACTTCCACCACGACGTCTTCGCCCGGATGGGGTACGAGGACGTCGCCGACAAGGTGCAGGAGCTGTACCTGGCCGGCCGCAAGGACGAGGCGACCGCCGCGATCCCGACGTCGCTGGTCGAGGACACGTCGCTGATCGGACCGGCGGAAAAGATCCGGGACGAGCTGGCCCGCTGGGAGGAGACCGTGGTGACCACGCTGCTTCTGCGAGGCGACGCCGCCACACTCACGAAGGTCGCCGAAACCCTCTCGTAGACGGGTTGGTCGCGGTGCCCCGAGCGCCACGCCTGGGACGCTCATCGTCTCGAACGTGGCGCTCGGCGCGTATCGCACTGGTGCTCCGGCGTCGCGAAAGCCACTTTCAGGGCATCGGACGTCCCGAAAGTGGCTTTCGCGACACCCGAACCCGGCAGCCGCACGAGCGGTGGGCACGACACCTTTGCCTTCGGCCCGATAACCCGAATCGCCACTCACGACCAGCCTGACCGAACCGGTATGGCCTTGCCGCTCACGGGCTGGGTGGATGGTGCTGGACAGGTCCTGAAGGCCACCTTTCAGACGCTCAACGTCCTGAAGGGGCCCTTGGGGACAAGTCCGCTGTGGCTGGGCCGGCTGGGAGCTGAAGGGCGCTTTCCCCGCGCCGCATGCGGGGAAAGCGCCCTTCGCTGCGTGAGACGCGGGGAAAGCCCCCTTCGGCCCCGCGCCGTTCGTGGGTTGCGACCGTGAGGCCCATCACGTAGCGTCCCGGCCACGAACATGAAGTCGGTTCATGTTCGTGGCCGGGAGGTGCGACTCATGACGGTGAGCCGGAGGCGGGTTCTCGCGGGTGCGGCGGCCTTGCCGGTCGCGGCGAGTGTGCTCGGTGCCCAGCAAGCACAAGCGGCGCCATCGAAGGGTTTCCGCGTCGGCGCCGGCATCTCCGACGTCACCGGTCCCGCCGCCGAGAACGGCATGATGGGCTACTCGATGCCGCAGCAGCAGACCGCCGGCATCCACCTCCGCACCAGGGCGCGGGCCTTCGTGGTCGACGACGGCGCCAAGCGGATCGCCTTCGTGACCGCCGACCTCGGCGCCCTGTTCCAGTCCGTCCACCAGGGCGTCATGCGCAAGCTCCAGGCCGCGTTCGGCGACGTCTACACCGAGCAGAACGTGCTCCTCAACGCCACGCACACCCACTCCGCGTGCGGCGGCGATTCCCACTACGCCGCCTACGATCTCGCGATCCTCGGGTTCCAGCAGGAGGTCTACGACGCCGTCGTCGACGGGATCTTCGAAGCCATCAGCCGGGCGCACGCGAACCTCGCGCCAGGCTCGATCCGGCTCGGCCGCGCGGAACTGACCAAGGCGAGCGTCAACCGCTCCCGCAAGGCCTTCGACCTGAACCCGAAGGCCGACAAGGACCACTTCCCGCAGGCGATCGACCCGGCCGTCACGGTGCTGCGGTTCAGCCAGAACGGTGTCGACGTCGGCGCGATCAGCTGGTTCGCCACGCACGGCACGTCCATGAGCAACGGGAACCACCTGATCAGCGGCGACAACAAGGGTTACGCCGCCTACGAGTGGGAGCACGACCACGTCGGCGTGCGCTACCTCGACGGGAACCCGCGGTTCGTCGCCGCGTTCCCGCAGACCAACACCGGCGACATGAGCCCGAACCTGAACCTTTCGCCGGGGACACCGGAGACGGAGTTCGAGAACACCCGCACCATCGGCGATCTCCAGTTCCGCGCGGCGAAGAGCGCCTTCGACGCCGCGGCCGAAGCCGTGACCGGCGGCGTCGACCACCGCATGTGTTACGTGGACATGTCCGATGTGGCCGTCGACGCGAAGTACACCCCGAACGGGCGGCCGCAGCGCACCTGCACGGCCGCGATCGGGGTGTCGATGCTCGCGGGCAGCCGCGAGGACGGCCCCGGCCTGCCGCTCCCGGAAGGCGTGAAGAACCCGTTCATCGACTGGCTCGGCGGCATCGACGCGCCGATCCCGCAGGCGCTCGCCGACGCGCACGCGCCGAAGGTGATCGCGGTGCCGTTCGGCGCGATGAAACCGTATCCGTGGACGCCGGAGGTCCTGCCGCTGCAGATCGTCCGCATCGGACAGCTGCATCTCGTGGCCGTGCCCGCCGAGCTGACCATCGTCTCCGGGCTGCGCCTGCGCCGGACCGTGGCAGGCGAACTCGGCGTCCCGCTGGAGAACGTGCTCGTCCAGGGCTACTCCAACGCCTACAGCCAGTACGTCACCACGCCCGAGGAATACGACTCGCAGCAGTACGAAGGCGCGTCGACGCTGTACGGCCGCTACACGCTTCCGGCCTACCAGCAGGAATTCGCCAAACTCGCGGCCGCGATGAAGGCAGGGAAGACCGTCCCGCACGGGCCGACGCCGCGGGATCTGCGCGGCAAGCTGATCAACTTCCAGCCCGGTGTCGTCTTCGACAGCGCGCCCGCGTTCAAGAACTTCGGTGATGTCACGGTCGACGCGAAGAGCACCTACGCGCGCGGCGAGCAGGTCGCGGTCGAGTTCGTCACCGGGCACCCGAAGAACGACCTCCGGCGCGGCGGCACGTTCCTGGAGATCCAGCGCCTGGTCGACGGCAAGTGGGTCCGGCACGCCGACGACGGCGACTGGGACACGAAGTACCACTGGGCGCGGACTTTCGTCGCCGAATCGAAAGCCGTCGTCCACTGGAAGATCCCCGCGAACGCCCCGATCGGCAAATATCGCGTGGTCCACTTCGGCAACTGGAAGAACGGCTGGAACGGGACGATCTCCGCGTTCAGCGGAACCTCCCGGACATTCGTCGTCTCCTGACCCCGGAAAGGTCTTTCGTGCGGAAGCTCGCCGTAGTCGCCATCGCCGCCGCCCTGTTCGCCGGAACCGCCGTCCCCGCCCAAGCGGCGGTCTCGGTCAAGGTCATGGCGTTCAACATCTGGCAGCTGCCCTGGATCGCCAACCCGAACACCTCGGACAAGCAGGCAAGGGCCCGCGCCGCCGAAGACGTCATCCGCGCGAACGACGCCGACGTCGTCGTCCTGGACGAGGCTTTCAGCGCCCAGGCGGAGGAAATGCGGAACCGGCTGAAGGACGTCTGGCCGTACCAGACGCCCCTGATCGGCCAGTACTGCAAGACGTCGCCGGGCTGGACCACGGTGAACGGGAACTGCTCGAATTCGCCCGTCGTGGTCAACGGCGGCGTCACGGTGCTGAGCAAGGCGCCGGTGACCGAACAGCACCAGCTGGTCTTCCGCAACTCCTACTCGGGCACCGCGGACTACCTGTCCAACAAGGGCGCCGCGCTCGCCCGGCTGGTCGTGAACGGCAAGCCGCTCTGGATCGCGGGCACCCACATGCAGGCCGACGAGGGACCGGAGACGCTGCCGAAGGCGCACGACGTCCGGATGGCGCAGCTCGGCGAGATCCGGGACCTGGTCACGAAATACGCGCCCGCGGCCGAGCCGGTCGTCATCGCAGGCGACCTGAACATCGAGTACTGGGCGGGACAGGGGCGCAAGGACTCCCTCGGCCGGACCCAGGTCCAGCAGGGCGAAGCCTTCCTCGGCGGTATCCTCCGCACGGCCGGCGAAGGCGACTACACCTTCGACGCGGCGACGAACCCGAACGCCGCGAAGTCCGTTCCGGCGACCTATCGCGACTCGCTGGACTACGTTGGCGCCGTGCGCGCGGGCGGCCGTCCACTCGCCGCTGTCGGCCCGGTACAGCTCGTGCATTACGACGGTGGCACGATTCCTTCCGACCACTACCCGGTGGTGGCCAAGATCCAATACTGAGGCCTTCATCGGGAGAATCGCCTCGAGGAGGATCATGGCATCGCTGCCAGCACGGACGAGGTACCGCTACTCGCTCGGCTCGTTCGTCACCGGCCCGTTCGGCACGGTCCCCGGCCTGCTCCTCCTGAAGTACCTCACCGACACGATGGGCGTCGCGGCGGGCGTGGCCGGGCTGATCGTGTTCGTTCCCAAGGCCTGGGACGTGCTGTTCAACCCGATCGCGGGCAGGCTGTCGGACGCGGACATGGTCCGAACCGGCAGTCGTCGCCGGTTCCTGCTCTTCGGCGGCATCGGCGTCTCGATCCTCTTCGCGGCCCTGTTCGCGCATCCGGGCTTCGGCGGCCCGGTGCCTGACGCGATCTACGTCGTCGTCGTATTCCTGTTGTGTGCCACCGCGTACGCGTTCTTCCAGGTGCCGTTCAACGCGCTGCCCGCCGAACTGACGGACTCGGCCGACGAGCGCACGAAGCTGACCAGTATCCGGATCGGTTTCCTCGCGGTCGCCATCCTGATCTGCGGCGGCGGCGCGCCCGCGATCACCGAGGCTGTCGGCGGCATCGCGGGCTACCGCGTCATGGGCGTGTTCATCGCCGTGATCATCCTGCTGGCGACCCTCGGCGTGTACTTCGGGCTGAAGGACGCGCCGGTCGGCGCGCTGCGACCGAACACGGTGAGCCCGCGCGAACTGTTCCGGACGCTCGCGCAGTGGCGTCCGTTCCGCTGGCTGCTCGGGGTCTACTTCATCCAGGCGCTCGGCATCGGCACCGTGCTGGCCGCGATCCCGTTCTTCGCGGAGCGGATCCTCGGCAGCTCCGGCTACTCGACGGTCCTGTTCGTCGGTTTCGTCGGCCCGGCGCTGCTGACCATGCCCCTGTGGCCGAAACTCGGCGCGAGCGTGGGGAAGCTGGTCGGGTTCCGGCTCGCCACCGCCGCGTTCGGTGTCGGTTTGTTCGGGTTGCTCGGCGCCAAGGTGTTCCCGTTCCCCGTCACGATGGTGTTCGTCGCGTTCTGCGGTGTCGGGTACGCGGGGATCTCGGTGTTCCCGCTGGCGATCCTGCCGGATCTGATCAGCGACGAGGAGGAGCGGACCGGTGAGACCAGGGCCGGTGTCGCGGCTGGGGTCTGGACTGCGTCGGAGACGCTGGGGCTCGCGCTCGGCCCTGGTATCTGGGGGCTCGTGCTGCAGTTCGGCGGCTACCAGGCCAGCCTCGCCCCTGGCGCCGCGCAGCCGGACAGCGCGCTCACGGCCATCCTGCTCGGCGCGTCGATCCTTCCGGCGGTGCTGATCCTGTTCGGTATCCCGCTGCTGCGGAAGTCGGTACTGGAGCGCCGGTCGTGACCGCCGACGACGTCCTGCGGGAGTTGCGGGAGCTGCGCGCGGGCGACCTGCCGACCCACGGGGGCCGGACCCTTGCCTACGTCTACGACAGCGGTTTGTCCGAAGTGGACGAACTCGGGGCGGCGGCGCACGCGCTGGCGTCGTCGGCCAACGGCCTCGATCCGACCGCGTTCCCCAGCCTGCTGCGGATGGAGAACGACCTCGTCGGTACCGCGGCGCGGCTGCTGGGCGGTACTGCGGAGACGGTCGGTTCGGTGACCTCGGGCGGCACCGAGTCGTGCATGCTCGCCGTCCTGGCCGCCCGCGACGCGCGTCCCGAAGTGCCCTCGCCGAGCATCGTGCTGCCCACGACGGCGCACGCCGCGTTCCACAAGGCGGCGCATTTCTTCGGTGTCCGCGTGGTTTCGGTGCCGGTCGATCCGGTGACCTTCCGCGCCGTTCCCGAGGCGATGGCCGCGGCGGCCGACGACAGCACGGTGCTCGTCGTGGCGAGCGCGCCGTCGTACGCCCACGGCGTCCTCGACCCGATCCCGGAGATCGCCGCGCTGCTGGACGGCGTCCGGTTCCATGTGGACGCCTGCATCGGCGGCTGGGTGCTGCCGTACCTGGATGCCGGCCCGTTCGGCTTCGACGTCCCCGGCGTCACGAGTGTTTCCGTGGACCTGCACAAGTACGCCTACTGTCCGAAAGGTGTGTCGGTCCTCCTGCACGCCAACGCCGGGCTGCGCCGATCGCAGTACTTCGCCAGCGCGGACTGGCCCGGCTACACGATGCTGAACACCACGCTGCAAAGCACGCGTTCGGGTGGCCCGCTCGCCGCGGCGTGGGCGGTCGTGCGCCACGTCGGCGACGAGGGATACGCGAAGCTGGCTTCGGCCGCGCGTGAGGCCGCGGTGGAGTTCCGCGCCGGTGTCGAGGCGATCGAAGGATTGCGTGTCCTCGGCGATCCGGTGTCGACCCTGCTCGCGTTCACCGTGGACGCCGGCGCGGGCTTCGATCTGTTCACCGTGGCGGACGAGATGCGGGAGCGCGGCTGGTACGTCCAGCCCCAGTTCGCTCACGAAACGTCGCCCGCCAATCTGCACCTGACCGTCACGGCGGCGAACCGGGGGAGTGAGAAGGTGTTCCTGGCCGATCTCGCGGCTTCCGTCGCCGCGGCCCACGAGTCCGGACCGGTCGTCGTCGACCCGCAGGTGGCGGAGTTCGTCGCCGCGCTGGACCCCGCGACGTTGACACCGGAGCAGTTCGCCGGGCTGCTGGCGGCGGCGGGCCTCGGTGGTGAAGCGGGTTTGCCCACGCGGATGGCGGAGATCAACGCGCTCCTGGCCACCGCGCCCGGTCCGTTGCGGGAGCGGCTGCTGCTGGAGTTCCTCGGCGCGCTGTACACGGCTTCCTGAACCAGCCTTGACGCAATCGATCGGTTGCTATACAAAGTTATAGCAACCGCTTGATTGCTACTTGAGGAGGCTGTCATGGGATTCCCCGACCGCATCGAACGCACTGTCGAAATCGCCCACCCGCCCGCGAAGGTCTGGGCCGCGCTGACCACGGCCGAAGGACTCGGAACCTGGTTCGGGAACCAGGCGAGCATCGACCTGCGGCCCGGCGGCGACGCCGAGATGAAATGGGACGAGGGGCACAAGGCGAACATGCGCGTCGAACGCGTCGAGGAGCCGGAGATCTTCGGCTTCACCTGGAACATCTACGGCCTGCCCGACGACGACCCTCGCCGCACCTACGTCGAGTTCACCCTCGAACCGGTCGGCGCGGGCACGCGGCTCACCGTCGTCGAGACCGGGTTCTCCCAGCTGCCGGACGAGACCCACCGCGTCGCGTTCGAAGGGAACACGAAGGGGTGGGCGGCCGAACTGGGCGAACTGATCGAATACCTCGATGCCGTCTGACATCGAAGCGATCGCCGAACAGGTCTTCGTCGCACTGGCCGACCCGAGCAGGCGGAGCATCCTCGCCACCCTCGCCTCGGGCGGTCCCGCCACGGCGACCGATCTGGCCGACCGGCTGCCCATCACGCGGCAGGCCATCGCCAAGCACCTCGCGCTGCTCACCGACGCAGGCCTGGTGATCCCTGAACAAGGGGAGCGGCGCCGCATCCGGTACGCGCTCCGCTCCGCCCCGATGCAGGTCGCCCAGCAGTTCCTCGCCGCGCTCGCCCGTGATTGGGACGGGCCGCTCGCGGCTCTGAAAGAGCATCTGGAGGGATCATGAAGATCACGACCGTGTCCCCGGCCGAATGGGAAGAAGCGCGCCTTCGGTTGCTGGTGAAGGAAAAGGAGCTGACCCGCGCCCGTGACGCGCTCGCGGCCGAACGGCGGCGGATGCCCTGGGTCGCGGTCGAAAAGCCGTATGAGTTCGAAGGCCCGTCCGGGACGGTGAACCTGCTCGACCTGTTCGAGGGACGCCGTCAGCTGATCGTCTACCGGGCCTTCTTCGATCCCGGCGTCGAAGGTTTTCCGGACCACGCCTGCAAAGGCTGCTCACTGGTGGCCGACCAGGTCGCGCACGTCTCGCACCTGAACGCCCGCGACACCACCCTGGCGTTCGCCTCGCGAGGCACGCAACCGGACCTCGCGCGCATGAAGGCACGGATGGGCTGGACGATGCCGTGGTACACGATCACCAGTGACTTCGACGTCGATTTCGGCGTCGGTGAGTGGCACGGCACCAACGCCTTCATCCGCGAAGGCGACCAGGTGTACCGGACGTACTTCATCAACAACCGCGGTGACGAGGTGATGGGCGGGACCTGGAGTTACCTCGACATCACCGCGCTGGGGCGGCAGGAACAGTGGGAAGACTCGCCAGACGGACACCCGCAGAGCCCGCCCTACGAGTGGTGGAACTGGCACGACGCCTACGGCTCCACTCCCACTCCCTCCGCCTCCGGCTGCTGCTGACGCCCCGAGCGCCACGCTGGGGACGCTCACCGCCTCAAGCGTGGCGCTCGGGGCATCGTGTGCTTCAGTGGACGTGCACCGCTTCCCACTCCGGAAACGGGTCCGCACCGGCGAAACCGGTCGCCAGGCAAGACCGCAGAGAGTCCACCAGCGCGTCCTTCTCCAGCCCCACCCCGATGAACACGAGTTCCTGCCGCGGCGTTTCCTCGACACCCTGCGGCTCGAACCGCACGACGGACCCGGCCTGCGACCACAGCCCGGTCACCCCCGGCCGCGACGCCAGCGAGAAGAACCCCTTCGACCGCAGCACCGTCCCGAACTCCCCGGAATCGAGCCTCCCGACGAAGTCCCACAGCCGCACGGCATCGAAAGCGAGCGAGGCACGGAAGACCACGCTGGAGATTCCGTACTCTTCGGTCTCCGGGACGTGGTCGCCGTTGAGTTCGGCCACCCAGCCGGGTGCTTCCTGCGCCCGCTCGACGTCGTAGCGCCCGGTGCCGAGCAGCCGGTCGAGGGAGACCCTGCCGTGCGTCGAGACGACGACGTCGGCGGCCGGGTTGAGCCGCCGCAGTACCGCCGTCAGCCGTTCGAGGGAGGCGCCCGCGACGAGGTCCGCCTTGTTCAGCAAGAGGACGTCGGCGAACTCGATCTGGTCCATCAGCAGGTCGCTGACCGTCCGCTCGTCGTCCTCGTACTGGTCCAGCCCGCGTTCGGTCAGCGCGTCCCCGGACGCCAGTTCCCGCTCGAAGTTCACCGCGTCGACCACGGTCACCATCGTGTCGAGACGCGCGGCGTCCAGGAAAGAGAACGTCGCCGCCACGGGCATCGGCTCGGAGATCCCGCTCGATTCGATGAGCAGGTAGTCGAACCGGCCGTCCGCGCAGAGCCGCGAGACCTCTTCGAGCAGGTCGTCGCGCAGGGTGCAGCAGATGCACCCGTTGGTCATCTCGACGAGCCGCTCCTCGGTGCGGGACAGGCTGTTCCCGTCCCGCACCAGTGCGGCGTCGATGTTGACCTCGCTCATGTCGTTCACGATCACCGCCATTCGCAGCCCCTCGCGGTTGCCGAGGATGTGGTTGAGCACGGTCGTCTTGCCCGCGCCGAGGAACCCGGACAGCACCGTGACCGGCGTCGTCACTCTCCCTCTCGATGAAAGTGCTTCATCAGCTTGCGCGGCACGAGTTTCGTCTCGCCGTTCACCTTGATCGGCACCAGGTCCGGTACGGCCGCCTTCCACTGCGAGCGCCGGGAGCGGGTGTTGCTGCGCGACATCTTCCGCTTCGGGACGGCCATTACTTCGACCCTCCGCGACGGCCGTAGCGGCGGTGGAACTTCTCGACCTGGCCCGCGCTGTCCATGATCCGCTGGTTGCCGGTCCAGAACGGATGCGACCACGAGCTGATCTCGACGTTCACCACCGGATAGGTGTTGCCGTCGCTCCATTCGATGGTCTGCTCCGACGTCGCGGTGGACCGGGTCAGGAAGGCGTCCCCGGTGGAGAGGTCCTTGAACACCACGGGGTGGTAGTCGGGGTGGATTCCGGGTTTCACTGCGTTTCGTCCTTTCGGTTCGACGCGTTCACGTCGTGCTTCTCAGGGTCGGTTTCCGTGTCCTCGCACGGTTCTTCGTGCCACTCGCCGAACGGGTCCGGGTAGCGGAGCCATTCCTGTTCACCGGCGGCGAGCTCGTCTTCGGTCAGCAACGCGCCGTTCAGGGCGGCCTCGATCTCGTCGGGCGTGGCCTGGTCGGTGACGACGACCAGTTCCTGGGCGCGGTCGCCGAACGTCGGGTCCCAGCGCAGGGAGGCCAGGGTGCGGCGCTCGGGGGAGACGTCGGCCCAGTCCGGTCCGCCGGGGGCGGCGAGCCATGCCCCGGCGTGCCCGACGCCGAGACCGCCGCCCGCGGACTCGATCCACAGCGCCATGTCCGGCTGGCTCGCCACCCAGAGCCGTCCCCGTGTGCGGACGACGCCGTCGAGCAGGACGTCGATCGCGTCGTGGAGCCGTTCGGGGTGGAACGGGCGCTGCGAGGTGAAGGTGAGCAGCCCGATGCCGCAGTCGGTGTGCAACGGCGGTTCGCCGCGCAGCAGCGGTCCGTGCATGTCGGTGACCTCGCCGCGCCGGGCGTCGGCCGGGACCGCGTCGAGCACGGTCTTCCCGTCCACTTCGGACAGTCCGACGCGGGGGATCGACGGCGCGACCCGGTCGAGTACCGCCGACGCCTTCGCCGCGGACCAGGCGTCCGTCGCCGCGCCGGCGAGGACGAGCAGGTCGGCGAACTCGACCTGCGACAGCGCGACCTGGGCGACCGTGCGCTCGTCCTCGGGGCTGGCCCGCAGGTCCCGTTCGGCCAGGGTGTCGTCGCCGGTGCTGTCGGCCAGCCAGCCGGCGCAGTCGACGACGGTCAGCACGGCCCGCAGGTCGACGTCCTCGATCACCGGGCGCTCGCCGACGAGGACGTGGTGCAGCGCCCAGCTGACCGGCTCGGGCTCCATGGCCTCGTCGAGCCGCACCACGATGCGCCGGACCTGCGGCATCCGCGAAAGCCGTCGCAGCAACGGCAGAAGGTCTTCGCGCAGCGTGCACGAGACACAGCCGTGCGCGAGTTCGAGCACCGTCAGCTGATCGCGGTCGCCGAGCCGGATCCGCCGCCGGACCACTCCGGAGTGGATCTCCCTCAGGTCGTGGTGCACGACGGCGGTGCCGGGCCCGGCCGAGCGCAGGCGTTCGGCGAGGTCGGCGTTCGGTCCCGGTGCGAGGCCACTGATCAGGACGAGGGGCACGCGGGGGTTGTCGGTCACTGAAGCTCCGGGGCGTCGATGGCGGGCTGGTTCGGCTGTGTACAGTAAATGAAAACGACTATCGATATCAACTCGGGAGGGTGTATGTCCGCCGTGTGCCAGGTCACCGGCCGCAAACCGGGCTACGGGAAGCAGGTGTCGCATTCGCATCGGCGCACGTCCCGGCGCTGGGAGCCGAACCTGCAGGCCAAGCGGTACTTCGTGCCGAGCGAAGGGCGCTGGGTCCGGCTGCGGGTCTCGGTGAAGGGCATGAAGACCATCGACAAGCGCGGGATCGAGGCCGTCGTGGCCGGGCTCCGCGCGAAAGGGGTGAAGCTCTGATGGCCAAGAGCACCGACATCCGGCCGATCATCAAGCTCCGCTCGACGGCGGGCACCGGCTACACGTACGTCACGAAGAAGAACCGCCGGAACGACCCGGATCGCATGGTGCTGCGCAAATACGACCCGGTCGCGCGCAAGCACGTCGAGTTCAAGGAGGAGCGCTGATGGCCAAGAAGTCCAAGATCGCCAAGAACGACCAGCGCAAGGTGATCGCCGCCCGCTACGTCGAACGGCGGCGCGAGCTGAAGGCCACCATCGCCTCGCCGTCCGCGTCGCCGGGGGAGAAGGCGGCCGCGGTGTCGGCCCTGCAGGCGATGCCGCGCGACGCCAGCGCGACCCGGATCCGCAACCGCGACACCGCCGACGGCCGCCCCCGCGGCTACCTGCGGAAATTCGGGCTCTCACGGGTCAGGATGCGGCAGCTGGCGCACAACGGCGAACTGCCCGGCGTCACGAAGTCGAGCTGGTGAGCGCGATGGGCAGGCCGAACCGGGACCGTCCCCTCAAGCGCAAGACGAACCTGTTGCACGCCAACAAGATCACCGAGGTCGACTGGAAGGACGCCGACCTGCTGCGGAAGTTCATCTCCGACCGCGGCAAGATCCGGGCCCGCCGGGTCACCGGGCTGACCCCCCGGCAGCAGAAGCAGGTCGCCACGGCGATCAAGAACGCCCGTGAGATGGCGTTGCTGCCCTACCCCAACGCGGGCCGCTGACCCCGCCGGTCCGGGCGGTGCGACACGCCGCCCGGACCGCGGTTCGGCGTGGAAGAATCGGCACCATGACGGAGAACCCCGGACAGGCCGAGGAATTCGATCCCGAACTGCTGGAACTGTGGGCGAAGGTGTTCGGCTTCGCCCGCTCGGGTGCGACGGCGGAGATCATCGCCTACGTGGACGCGGGCATCTCGGCGAACCTGACCAACGACCGGGGCGACACCCTGGTCATGCTCGCGGCCTATCACGGGCACGCGGAGACGGTCACGGCGCTGCTCGAACGCGGCGCCGACCCGAACCGTGAGAACGACCGTGGGCAGAGCCCCTTGGCGGGCGCTGTCTTCAAGAACGAGCCCGACGTCGTGAAGGCGCTCCTCAAGGGCGGCGCGGACGCGGCGGCGGGAGAGCCGTCGGCGATCGACGCGGCCAGGATGTTCGGCAACACCGAACTGCTGGCCTTGCTCGAGCGCTGAGGCGGTTCTCACTCGGATCGCGGTCCGGGCCACTGAATCCTTACACTGCCCCGCATGGATGACCCGCATTACCTCTCCGGCCTCGACCTGGCCGGCCGTCGTGTCGTGATGATCGGCGGCGGGTCGGTCGCCCAGCGCCGCCTGCCCCGGTTGATCGGCGCCGGCGCGCGGGTCGAACTGGTCTCGCCGCACACCACGCCGTCGGTGAGTGCCATGGCCGACGCCGGGGAGATCGTCTGGCACGAACGCCGCTACGCCGAGGGCGACCTCACCGACGCCTGGTACGCGCTGGCGTGCACGGACGACCCCGAGGTCAACGCCGCCGTCTGCGCCGAGGCAGAAAACGCGCGGGTGTTCTGCGTCCGCGCCGACGACGGCGATCGCGGCAGCGCGGTCACTCCGGCGTCGGGCAGGCACGGCGGACTGCTGGTCGGCGTCCTCTCCGGCGGTGAGCCCCTGCGGTCGGCCACCGTCCGGGACAGCATCCTCGACGGCCTCCGCGCCGGTACCGTCGCCGACGGCCGCGTACCGGACGCGCGCGACGAGCTCCCCGGCGTCGCCCTGGTGGGTGGCGGTCCCGGCGACCCGGAACTGATCACCGTCCGCGGCCGCCGTCTCCTCGCCAGGGCCGACGTCGTCGTCGCCGACAGGCTGGCCCCGCGCGAACTGCTCGACGAACTCTCGCCCCATGTCGAGATCGTCGACGCCGCGAAGATCCCGTACGGCCGCGCCGCCAGCCAGGACGTGATCAATTCCACGCTGATCGACCGGGCCAAGGCGGGCAAGTTCGTCGTGCGGCTCAAGGGCGGCGACCCGTACCTCTTCGGCCGCGGCTTCGAGGAGGTCCTCGCCTGCGCGGAAGCGGGCATCCCGGTGACGATGGTCCCCGGCATCACGAGCGCGTTCTCCGTGCCCGCCGCCGCGGACGTCCCGGTGACCCATCGCGGTGTCGCCCACGAGGTCGTGGTGGTGTCCGGGCACGTCGCGCCGGACGACGAGAAGTCGCTGGTGGACTGGCAATTGCTGGCGAAGATGCGCGGCACCGTCGTGCTGATGATGGGGGTCGAGCGGCTTCCGCTGTTCACCAAGGCGCTGCTGGAAGGGCGGCCGGGGGACACGCCGGTGGCGATCGTCGAGGACGGCACGATGCGCACCCAGCGGGTTCTCCGCTCCACTTTGGACAGTGTGGTCGAGGACGCCGCCGCGGCGGGCGTGCGGCCGCCCGCGGTGATCGTCTTCGGGCCGGTGGCGGGGCTGGCTCAGCCTTCGTTGCCGTCGACGTAGAGCCAGTCGGTCCCGTCGTCGCCCGCGGTGTCGAGGTGGGCGGCCCGGACCAGACCGGCTCGCAGCGCCACCCGCTGCGAGGCGAGGTTCTCCGGCCGGACACGGGCGATCACGAGGTCGTCCGGCCGGTGGGCGCGGGCCCAGTCCACCGCCGCCGTGGCGGCCTCACTGGCGTACCCGGAACCCCAGGAGGCCGGGAAGAGCCGGTAGAAGAGGTTCAGGACCGGACGGCGCCGGAAACCGACGATCTTCACGCCGCAGAAGCCCAGCGTCTCCGCCGAGTCGTGTCGCCGGACGGTCCAGTACCCGAACCCGTACCGGTTCCACTGATGCGACCAGCGGAGCAGTAGCAGTTCCGCGTCTTTGCGCGTTTCCAGCAGGTCCGAGGGATTGTGCGCGCAGGCCTCCGGATCGGTGTGGAGGGCGAAGATCGCGTCGAGGTCTTCAGGCACGGGACGGCGCAGGAGCAGGCGTCCGGCCCGCAGTTCCTCGGCGCCCGTGTCGCGGGTCGGCGCCGGGTCAGCGGTCATGGCAGCGCGCCGAGAAGTCGGTGATGGCGTCGGTCAGGCGGGTCGGGTCGAAGCGCAGTTCGACCGGGCTGCGGGCCTGGACGAACTCCGCCGCCGGCATGTCCTCGGCCAGTGTGTCGGCGTCGCCGAAGGGATGGATCGGGTCGCCCTCGTGCCCGATGACCAGCGCCGGGGTCTCGATGGTCCGCCGGATCGACTTGGGCGGTGCGATCCGGCCGAAGAGCACGCCGTGCAGGAGCGCGGCCATCGGCGCGGGCTGCTGGGACAGCGTGTCGGTGACGACGTCGACCCACTGGTTGCCGTGCGGGACGAGTTTCGCCGCGAGCGCCACCCCTTGCACGGTCACCGGCAGGAAGCGGGCCGCCATGAGCAGCGGCGTGAAGGTGATCAGCCCGGCGACGATCGCGTTGTCCAGCACGGGCATCTCGACGACCAGGCCGAGCGCGCGCTCCGGCGCGGAGACCCCCACTTCGAGCGCGACGTTCGCGCCCAGCGACGTCCCGCCGATGACGGCGGCGCCGACGTCCAGGTGGTCGAGCAGGGCGACGGTCTGCTCCGCGAACGCGGGCATCGAGTACAGCCACGAGTCGGTGGGCCGGTCCGAGTCGCCGTGCCCGAGCAGGTCGAGGGTCACCGCCCGGAAGCCCGCCCGCGCCAGCCTGCGGGCGAGCGGCGCGTGCATCCGCCTGGTCAGCATGATGCCGTGGGTGAGCACCACGACCCGGTCGCCGGAGCCGAACTCGGTGTAGGCGAGCCGGTGACCCTCATGGGTGAAAGACCCCGACAATTCGATCGGCCGGGAGGATCGCTCCCGCCGCCGCCCTGGGATGAGTGCGGGCAGGTCGGCGACCGCGGTGGCGCTGCTGGCCGGGCTCATATCCCACCGTCCTTCGTCGATCGTCGGTACTCACCGGTAGTACTCGCTGGTACCAGGAAAGCATCTTGTACCCACCGTGGCACAGTGGCCGTTGGCAGCCTGCCAATCACATGAGTCAAGATGACCTCATGACCGCTACAGCTGACAGTCTTCCCGATCTCGTTTCGCTCAAGGTGGAGATCGACGGGCACGTCGCCGAAGTGACGCTGCTCGGTCCGTCCAAGGGCAACGCGATGGGCCCCGATTTCTGGCGTGAGCTGCCGATCGTGTTCCGTGCGCTCGACGCGGACCCGCAGGTCAGGGCGGTCGTGCTGGCCGGAAGCGGCAAGCACTTCTCCTACGGGCTCGATCTGCCCGCGATGATGCCCAGCTGGGGTGAGATGCTCGGCGGCGACGCGCTCGCGGGCCCGCGGACGAAGTTCCTCGACGAGGTCAAGACCCTCCAGGCGAGCGTGTCCTCGATCGCCGAATGCCGCAAACCGGTCATCGCGGCTATTTCCGGCTGGTGCATCGGCGGCGGTGTCGACGTCATCGCGGCCGCAGACATCCGCCTGGCGAGCGCGGACGCGAAGTTCAGCGTGCGCGAGGTCAAGGTCGCGATCGTGGCCGACCTCGGCAGCCTGCAGCGGCTCGCGCCGATCATCGGCGAAGGGCACCTGCGGGAGCTGGCCTACACCGGCAAGGACATCGACGCGACCCGCGCGGAGAAGATCGGCCTGGTCAACGACGTCTACGCCGACCAGGAGACCGTGCTGGCCGAGGCGCGCAAGATGGCGGGGGAGATCGCCACCAACCCGCCGCTGGTCGTGCACGGCACCAAGAACGTGCTGTCGGCCAACACCGAGCGTCAGGTCGCCGAAGGCCTGCGCTACGTCTCGGCCTGGAACGCGGCGTTCCTGCCCAGCAAGGACCTTGGCGAGGCCGTGCAGGCGTTCCTCGAGCGGCGCGCGCCCGAGTTCAAGGGCGAGTAGAAAGAACCGGCGGCCACCCAGGACCAGGAGGACGATCGTGAGCGTTTCGGAGGCATACCGCACGTTCCGCGAGGCGCGGGACTATCTGCAGGCCCATCGCGAGGACTACGAAACCGCCTATCGCGACTTCACCTGGCCTCGGCAGGCCGAGTTCAACTGGGCGCTGGACTGGTTCGACGTCATCGCGGCCGACCCGGTCAATCAGGACCGGTACGCGCTGTGGATCGTCGAAGAGGACGGCATCGAGAACCGCTGGACCTATCCGGAGATGGCCCGCCGGTCCAACCAGGTCGCGAACTGGCTGCGGTCGCTCGGCGTCGCCAGGGGCGACCGGCTCATCCTGATGCTGGGCAACCAGGGCGAGCTGTGGCAGACCATCCTCGCCGCGATCAAACTGGGCGCGGTCATCATCCCGGCTTCACCTCTGCTCGGCCCGGCGGATCTGACCGACCGGGTCGAGCGAGGCGCCGCGAAACACGTGGTGATCCGCTCGGTCGACGTGCCCAAGTTCGACGACGTCGAGGGTGACTACACCCGGATCGTCGTGGGCGAGCCGGTGGAGGGCTGGCAGTCCTTCGTGGACGCCTACGAGGAAGCGGACGCTTTCACCCCCGACGCCCCGACGCGGGCGGAAGACCCGCTCCTGCTGTATTTCACCTCGGGGACGACCGCGAAGCCGAAACTGGTTCAGCACACGCAGGTCTCGTATCCCGTCGGGCATCTGTCCACAATGTACTGGATCGGCCTCGAACCGGGCGACGTCCACCTCAACATCTCCTCGCCGGGCTGGGCGAAACACGCGTGGAGCAACGTTTTCGCGCCGTGGAACGCCGAAGCGACGGTGTTCCTCTACAACTACGCGCGCTTCGACGCCGTCGCCCTGATGGCGCAGATGGAACGATGCGGCATCACCAGCTTCTGCGCCCCGCCGACGGTGTGGCGGATGCTCATCCAAGCGGATCTGACCGTGCTGAAGACGCCGCCGTCCAAGGTGGTCGGCGCGGGCGAGCCGCTCAATCCCGAAGTGATCGACCAGGTCCAAAAGGCTTGGGGTGTCACGATTCGCGATGGTTTCGGGCAGACCGAGAGCAGCGTTCAGGTCGCCAACACCCCCGGACAGGAGGTCGTGCCGGGGTCGATGGGCCGTCCGATGCCCGGATTCTCCGTCGTGCTCGTGGATCCCGTCACCGGTGAGCGGTCGCGGGAGGGCGAGATCTGCCTCGACCTCGACAAGCGTCCGGTCGGCCTGATGACCGGTTACGCGGACGACGACGAGCGGTCCGCCGCCGCTTTCGGAGGCGGCTACTACCACACCGGGGACGTCGGTTCGATCGACGAACGCGGCTACATCACCTACGTCGGCCGGACCGATGACGTCTTCAAGGCGTCGGACTACCGGATCTCGCCGTTCGAACTGGAAAGTGTCCTGCTGGAACACGACGCGGTCGCCGAAGCGGCCGTGGTCCCGGCGCCCGATCCGATCCGGCTCGCGGTGCCGAAGGCGTATGTCGTCCTCGCGAACGGGCATGAGCCCACGGCCGAGACCGCGATGTCCATCCTGGCCTTCACCCGCGAGCATCTGGCGCCGTACAAGCGGATCCGGCGGCTGGAGTTCACCGAACTGCCGAAGACGATCTCCGGCAAGATCCGGCGGGTCGAACTGCGGGGCCGCGAGAACGCCGCGGCCGAGCGGCCGGCGGGCGAGTTCCGCGAAGAGGACTTCCCGCACCTGAAAGGCTGACACCCCGCCCCGCCGCACTCACGTGATCAGAGACGGAACTCGCGTGATCGGGGGCGGAACTCGCGTGATCGAATACCGCACACCCGTGTGCGGCATCCAGTCACGCGAGTTCCGTCTCTGATCACGCGAGATCGCTCTCCAATCACGCGAGATGTCCATCTGATCACGCGTGATCGCCGTGAGGGGGCAGGGGTGTGGGTCGAACGACCCACAGCATGGTGACAGGAACCGCGTTAGCATCCCGTGCAGTGAATCGTTGACAACCCGTGGGGGTCACGGGTCTCACCTTCCCTGCCTTGAAAGGTGTTCCTGTCATGCGCATTCGTTTCCTCCTGCCGATGCTCGCCCTCGTGGCGGGCCTCGGTACCGCGGTGGCCACCCCGGCCGCCGCCGATCCCGGCCCGGTGACGGCGGGCGACGTCGCCGCCTCCGACGCCTGTTACAGCTGGGGACGCACGCTGTCCCAGGGGGCGTCCGGTGAGGACGTCCGGCAACTGCAGATCCGGGTCGCCGGTTACCCCGGTTACGGTGGCGTGCTCGCCATCGACGGCCAGTTCGGCGCGGGCACCAAGGCCGCGGTCACCCGCTTCCAGCAGGCGTACGGGCTTGGCGCGGACGGCATCGCCGGACCGGCCACGTTCACGAAGATCTACGCCTTGCAGGACAACGACTGCTCGCCGGTCAACTTCACCTTCGCCGAACTGAACCGGTGCAACTCCGACTGGTCGGGCGGCAACGTCTCACCCGCGACGGCGAAGGCCAACGCGCTGGTGTCGATGTGGAAGCTGCAGGCGATGCGGCACGCCATGGGTGACCGGCCGATCGCCGTGAACGGCGGCTTCCGCAGCGTCGCCTGCAACAACGCGGTCGGCGGAGCGGCCGCCAGCCGTCATCTCTACGGCGACGCCGTCGACCTCGGGGCGGGCTCGCAGGGCTTCTGCGGGCTGGCCAAGCAGGCCCGCAACCACGGGTTCAGTGAGATCCTCGGGCCGGGCTACCCCGGCCACAGCGACCACACGCACGTGGCTCACCGGGCCAACCGGTTCTGGTCGGCATCGTCCTGCGGGATCTGACCGGCGTCATTCCCAGCGCCACAACGACGGCGGCCGTCCTCCCTTGGGGAGGGCGGCCGCGTGTTCCGTCGTACGCCTCAACCCAGGGACGCGCTCCATGATCCGGCCGAGATTGGCCGGGTAGGGGCGGTCCCCGGTGAGTGCTTCGGTCGCGTCCAGCGCCTGCGCCGTGGTGAAGACCGGGCCCAGCAGCCCGGCGGTGAAGGCGACGTCCCGCCACAGCTTGTCCGCCAGCAGCGGACGGCAATCCGCGACGATCCGGTCGTGGTCGAAAGCCAGCGGCGGCACCTCGTTCAACGGAGTCCACACCACGTTCCCCGGCTCGTCGAGCGCGGGGGACGTGGTGGCCCACAAGGCGATCGAAAGCGTCGGGCCACGGGGATCACGGTTCGGCTCGTCGAAGGTGGCGAGCTGTCCCGTCGCCGAGAGCGCGTCCGGCGGCAGCCCAAGTTTGGTGACGGCCGCCCGCCCCGCCGCGTCCCGCAGCCGCTCCCCGAGCCCGAGCAGCACCCCCGGCAGGGCGAGCTCCCCGGCGAACGGCTCGGCGGCTCGCGGCGCGATTCCCAGCAGCACGGTCCTGGTGCCGGGGGCGAACCGCACCACGAGCACGTCAACGGACACCGGCGTCGACTCGATCACGCGTTGATTGTCGACCTTGCCCCGGCGACCCGGTAACCCGCCCTGTCCGGGCCGTACCCGGCGACGGCCACCGGCTTCCGCGCGCGGAACCACGCGAGTGGGTCCGGCAGGTCGACGGCGGAGCCGTCACCGGGGACGACCTTCAGCCCGGTCGCGTCGAGATGGGTCACCGCGAGCGCGTCCACGCCGTCGCAGGCCGCGATCGCGTAGTCCAGCAGCGCCTCGTCGAGGTGTCCTGCCCGCCACGCGCCCTGGAACTCGCCGGTTCCGTTGTGCGCCTCGGGAAAGCGGGCCAGCACGGCGGCGGACTCGGTGGGCAGCGGCCCCGCGCCGTGCCGGGTGAGATAGGTCCGCGTGACCCCCAGGACCGTATGCGGATGTCCGCCCAGCAGCTCGCGGGCGTTGTGCGGGGTGGTGGTGGACCAGGTCGTATGCGGATGGAACCCGTGGTGCTGGTCGAGGAGAACCCCCTGCGCTCCCTCGAAAACCAGCCGCCCGGCCGCCGCGAGCCGTGCTGTCTCGTCCCCGCCGGTGATCCGCACCGCGCCCGCGAAATCGCGGTACAGCGCCACCAGTTCGTCCACGCCGTGCGACGGCGTGGCGAGCGGGGCGTAGAACCGCGCGAGCGCGTCCAGTTTGCGCCGCAGCACCGACGGCCGCACGCAGTCGGCGACCGTGGGCGCTTCCCCCGGCGTCCCGATCACCTCCTGGTTCTCCACCACCTCACCCGGCACGGCCCCGGACAGCAGCGAGTACCAGACGGTCTCGCCGATGCCCTTCCCGCACGAGCCGTGCCGCCGCGCGCCGCGGGCCTCCTCCCTTGCCCGGTTGGCGTGGATGTGGAACGGCGTCGTGAGCAGCGCACGACCGTCCACACTCAGCAGCGAGAGCGGGTCCCGGACGCCGCTGCTTTCGAGCTGTCGCGCTTCCGCCGCCAGCGCGAACGGCTCGACCAGCACGAACCGCGACAGGTGGGTGGGCACGCCGGCGAACGTGCCCGCCCCGAACTGGCTGAAGGTGTGGTGCCGTCCGTCCACGACGACGTTGTGCGCGGCCTGCGCGCCCCCGTTGAAGCGGACGACGGCGGTGGTGGGCCGGTCGGCGCAGAGCGCGTCGACCACGGCCCCCTTGCCCTCGTCGCCGAACCCGAGCCCGACCACCACCACGTGCCCGTCCAGGAGGCTCACCGCAGCACCACGTCGCTCGGGCCGTCCGGCTCGGGCACCGCCGAGGTGACGACCGATTTGGCGCCCAGTTTCGCCAGCGCCTTGCCGACAGCCTTGCTCTCGGCGACCGAGCCGATGTCCGCGAGGTCGGTGAGCGCCCGGTCGACGTCGACGACCCGTTCCTCCAGCCCGATCGTGGCCGCGATCAGTTCGCACACCGCGCCGGGATCGTCGAGTTTGAGGAAGTTCTGGCCGAGCAGGCCGCTCCAGTGCTCGCCGATCTCCGGGTCGTTGTAGTACGAGGACTGGTTCGGCAGCACGAAGTAGACGTGCCACTTGCGGGCCAGCTCCCGGTACACCGACGCCGGGTCGATGTCCTCTCGCACGTCGTCGCCGAGCACACGGCGGATGTGGCGTGCCTCCAGCGCGGGCTTGTTCAGCTCGTCGCCGATGAGGAACAGATAGCCCTTGCGGCCGCGGTTCTGCCACGCGTCGGTCACCACGTGCCGGGCCATGAAGTAGGCGGCCAGCTCGTAGGACTCGCTCTTCTGCCCGCCACCACCGCCTTCGAGGAACATCGTGCGCAGCTGCTCGTCCATCCGGTTGTCCGATTCGAACTGCCCGATCTGCAACGGGACCCGGTCGCTGTCGGCGTCGCCGATCGCGCCGAACAGCACCTGCGGATCGGCCAGGTACCCGCGGCGCTTCAGCAGGCCGTGCAGTTTGCCGAGTTTGCCCTGCATGATCCGCGGTACCCGGCGCATCGAGCCGGTGACGTCGAACAGCACCGCGATCGGCGTCGAATCGGTGTGGTCGGCTGAATCCCGGCATTCCCGGACGGCGTTCCGCGGGTCGAGCGCGGCCGCGGCCTTCCAGTCTTTCGCGGGTTTGGCGCGGAGGTCGGCGCTGTAGCCGAAATCGTCCTCGCCCTTGGCCGCGCGGAAGGTCTTCGCGGCGGCGTAGGCGTTGTCGTCCCAGTGTCCGTGTCCCATGGTCAGGCTCCTGTCTCGGGGATGAGGAAAGGGCGGAAGGTGCGGGGGCCGTACAGCTCGCCGAGCAGGCAGTCGTACTCGTCGAGCAGGTCGGCCGCGTCGGGTCGCTGTGCCGGGTCGTCCTGCGTGCACCACCTGGCGAACTCGCGTTGGCGGGTTTCTCCGTGCGCCAGCAGGGAAAGCATCAGGCTGTGGAGCATGTGGACGTCGGTGGCCGCGGTCATCGGCAGTCCCTTGTGGACTTCCGGTGGGTACTCGGCGGAGTTGTCCACCGCCAGCGGCAGAGTGCCGCTTTCGACGGCGAAGGACCAGCCGATCAGGACGATGCCGTGTTGTCCGGGATGGACGAGCACGTTGTCCGCGGTGAGGTGGCCGTGGACGACCCCCGCGCGGTGCGCGCCCGCGACGGCGCGCAGCAGACGCCGGTGCATCCAGGCGTAATCGCGGCCGTCGAGCCCGTCCGGGAAGGCCTTCCCGATCTCGGCGAGGGTGGTGAACCCGTCGACGAGCGGATCGAGGACGCTGAACGCGCGGTCGCCCCGCGCCACCGGGCCCGAGGTGTCGAGCAGCCGCGGATAGTAGGGGCGAAGCCAGCGGTGCCGTTCGGTGAAGCCGTCGAGCGTGCGCAACGCCGTCCACTCGGCGTGGACGAGCGGGTTGAGCGCCGGGTCGCGGACGAGTTTGACCAGATGCGGTCCGGTGGTGCGGTAAGTCGTCGCGACACTGCCCACGGCGTGCGGGGTCGTGAGGGTGTACGCCGATGTCGCCGTGGTGACGGTCTGGCGCCGGGCGCGTTTCCAGTCGTCGTAGCGGCGATTGAGGACCGCGGCCGCCTGGTGTGCCCGCTTGTCGCCGGGGTTGCGGTCGGGATGGAGCGCCGCCGCCAGGTCGCGGTAGCGATGGTGGGCGAACAGTGTTGCCGCGTCGACCGAGTTCTCGATCAGTGTCACGGCGTCGTCCCTGGTGAGCATAGTTTGAGTCTAGACGACTCTTACCTGGGGCGGCAAGGGGTACTCGGGTGACCGCCGGCACGTGGGCACAAATCCCGTGCCGTTTCGCCGCTTCGGGAAATAGCCTGAAACGACCGACGGAAAGGACCTGCGTGCCGGACAGATCGCGGAAGTCCAGAATTCTTTTCCGGGTGTTGCTGGTCGGAGCCCCGCTTGTCTACCTGTTGTGTGCCGCCTGGGGATACTTCGGCACCCACGTGCGTGAACTGAACATCGGCGAGGAAGTCACGGTCACCGAGATCTCGGGATGCGACGAGGGCGGACCGCCGATGAGCGGTCAGCTCCCCTTCTGCTCGGGGGAGTGGCGGTTCGACGACGGACGCACCGGCAGCGGGAGCATCGAGGGGGACAAGGTCGCGAAAGGCGACAAGATCTACGCCGGCGACGGATTCGTCTACCGGTCGAGGTCCTCGCTGATCTGGACCACGGTGGTCACCGGCCTGATCGGCGTGGTGCTGCTGGGCATGGCGATCACCCTTTGCGTCCTGTACCGGCGGCTGGACGCGATCCGGCGGCGTCAGAAGAGCTGACGCCGCCGGGTGCCCGTCAGGGCCGGGTCGCTTCGATCTGCCGTTCGTCCTCGGTCGAGCAGGTCGTCACCGGATCGTTCGGCCCGCTCCCGCACGTCCAGGCGCCGATCACCACCGGGCCGGGGCCCTGGGGTGACGCGGCTTCGTCGGGTGTCAGCTTGGTGAAGTAGTCCGTGAGCACCTGTGTCGCTTCGGCGCAGTCGGTCTTTCCGTGCGCGATGACTTTGTTCTTCGAGCCCTGAAGCCCGGCGACTTCGCCGCAGGGCGTGCCGGCGGGGGTGGGCGCGACGGAGGGGGAGGACGGCGACGGCGCGGCCGCCGGGGCGGGATCGGCGCCGCAGCCGCTCAGCAGGACGACGGCGAGCGCGGCGGGAAGTACGGCGAGGGTCTTCATGGGCCCTTCTTCTCGGGGATGGTTCATTCGACGGGGACGACGGCGGCGAACACGTTCTGTTCGCCCTTGCTGCAACTGGTGCCGCCTTGCGCGGCGGGAGCGCCGGAGACGCACAGCCAGCCGTCGACGGTCTCGCTGACCGGCTCGTCCGAGCCCGCGGACTGGCGTCCGGCGATTCTCTTGTGGAACGAGCCGACGATCACTGTCGCGTCCGGACAGGAGACTCCCGGCCCGTTGAGCACCTGCAGGGTCAGCCCGCTCGCCGCGGTCACCGTCCCGCACGAACCCTGTACCGGTTCAGCGGGTTTCGGTTTGGGGGCGGGAGCCGGGGCAGCGGACGGACTCGGCGCGGTTTGCGAGGGGATCGGCGGTAGCGGCACGGTGGACACGGGTAAGGAGTGCGAAGGCTGCGAGACCGTCATCGAGTTGACTGGCGGTGGCGGGGTCTCGCCCGAACAGGCGGCGAGCGTTCCGGCGGCGGCGCAGGCCGCGAACAAGCGCCTGCACGTTCCCGTGGTCGTCGAGACGGGCAAGGCGATCCTTTCGTCGGCCGGTCGTGGCCGGCCCATTCTGACCCGGCCGGGCCCGATGACGTGGCATTGAGCCATGTTCGGTTCGCGGGAGGCTATCGCGTCGAGCGCGCGGTGATACGCGAGGACCGCCCAAGCAGTGTCCATTGTGGACAATTAACATGCCGTTCACGGCACGACAACACCCTGTTGCCGTGGCGAACCGATCGGACGAATCCGGCCCGTAACCGTTAACACGCGGCCCCGTTCTGCCGAAAACAAAGGTAGCGCTCCGGCGTGTCCCAGTCCCCGTCACCGAAACCGTGAGAGCGATGAAGACCGACGAACAGACCGATCCCGCGTCACCCCAGGCCACCGCACCGGCGAACACGGAGCTGCCACCGACGGCACCGTGCACCGTCGTCTGGTGTGGCGGCCGCCCGTACGTCCTCGAGAGCTCCGCCGGCCACACGCGCTGGATGGGCACCGACCATCGAGGCAGGCCCGTGGCGCTGACCAGCGCGGACCTGCAACGCCGCGGCTGGACCCACACCAGGGCCAGCTGACGCGGGAGGACCTGCCGCCGCTGGCTAGGCTGAGCGGGTGAGTACGCCCCCCGAACCGAGCGTGACCAGCGAAGAGCCTTCCCTGCTGCGGCAGGCCCTGAACGTCCCCAACATGCTTTCCATCCTCCGGCTCGCCGGGGTGCCGGTCTTCCTGTGGCTCCTGCTCGGCCCGAAGGAGGACGGCTGGGCGCTCGCACTGCTCGTGTTCAGCGCCCTCACGGACTGGCTCGATGGCAAACTCGCCCGCTGGCTCAACCAGATGTCCCGGCTCGGCCAGCTGCTCGACCCCGCCGCGGACCGGCTCTACATCCTCGCGACGCTCATCGCCTTCCTGCTCCGCGACATCATCCCGTGGTGGCTGGTGGTCCCGCTGGTCGTACGGGAGGCCGTGCTGGGCGTCTGCGTGCTGCTGCTCCGGCGCCGCGGGTTCGCCCCGCCGGAGGTCACCTACATCGGCAAGGGCGCCACCTTCGTGCTGATGTACGCCTTCCCGTTCCTGCTGCTCACCCAGGGCGGCTCCGACATCGCCGCGATCGCCCGGCCGATCGGGTACGCCTTCACGGCGTGGGGCGCGGTCCTGTACGTCTATTCGGGCGTGCTGTACGTCATCCAGACCATCCAGGCACTGCGGACGGCCGATCCGGCGGGCTTGCGGGAGGCGCCGGGCGCGTGACCCGGCGGGATGCGAAACTGCGCGCGTCGGTTTCGAGTGAGGGCACCAGAAAGGGGAGCGGCGTTGTCGACTCCAGAAGAACTGCGGTACACCGAGGAACACGAGTGGGTCTCCGTGCGCGACGGGGGGCTCGTGCGCGTGGGCATCACGGAGTACGCCCAGGACCAGCTCGGTGACGTGGTGTTCGTCGAACTGCCGGAGGTCGGCAAGCAGGTCGGCTCGGGCGACACGTTCGGCGAGGTCGAGTCGACCAAGAGCGTTTCGGAGCTGTTCGCCCCGCTCGACGGCGAGGTGGTCGCGGTCAACGACGCGGTGACCGAGTCACCCGAGCTGATCAACAGCGACCCCTACGGCGAGGGCTGGCTGATCGAACTCCGCCTCGACGACGCGAGCAGCGTCGATTCCCTGCTCGAGGCCGAGGCGTACCAGGCGCTGATCAAGGAATAGCCGCAGGCCGCGGCCCTCCGGGAAGAGTAGGGGGAGCCGCGGGCCGGAGTTTCGATCAGGCACGGTACGTTTGACCTCCACACGTTCTTGAGTAGTAGTGGCAACACACATGCGTTAGGAGAGCTCAGGTGAGCACGAACGACGGGCCCGGCGTTCCCCCGGAGCAGTCTCCGGAGCGGACTTCTGTCTTCCGGGCCGACTTCCTGGCCGACGTCGAAGGCACTGAGGCTCCTCCGGCTGCCGAGGCCCCCGTCCAGGGTGTGGACGCGCTGCCCGCGGGTTCCGCGTTGCTGGTCGTCAAGCGCGGCCCGAACGCGGGTTCGCGCTTCCTGCTGGACCGCGACACCACCAGTGCGGGACGGCACCCGGACAGCGACATCTTCCTCGACGACGTCACGGTTTCCCGGCGGCACGCCGAGTTCCGCCGTGAGGGTGGCGAGTTCGTCGTCATCGACGTCGGCAGCCTCAACGGCACCTACGTCAACCGCGAGCCGGTCGACCAGGCCGTACTCGCCGGTGGCGACGAGGTGCAGATCGGCAAGTTCCGCCTGGTCTTCCTGACCGGCACGGGTTCCGGGGGCCAGGGGGCACGGTGACGGCGGCCGGGCGGCCTGATCGGGATGCGTCGCAGCGCGATGGGTTGAGCATCGGGGCCGTGCTGGCACAGCTGCGCGGCGACTTCCCCGATGTCACCATCTCCAAGATCCGGTTCCTCGAAGCGGAAGGTCTGGTCCAGCCGGGCCGGACCCCGTCGGGGTACCGGCAGTTCGCCGCGGCGGACGTGGAGCGGCTGCGGTTCGTCCTGTCCGCCCAGCGGGATCACTACCTTCCGCTGAAGGTCATCAAGGAGCAGCTGGACGCGGCGGATCAGGGTGCCGCGCCGTCGGCGGCGCTGCCCAGGCCGCCGCGGAAACTCGTTTCGCTCGACGCCCCAGGGGAGAACGGCGGCTTGCCGTCCCCTGGGGACTTCGAGACCGATCGCGAGCTCAGGCTGACCGAGGAAGATCTGCTCCGCCAGGCCGGCATCGACGCCGCCACCCTGGCTGAGCTGCGACAATACGGTCTCGTCCGCTCCGGGGCGGCGGGCTTCTTCGACCCTGACGCCGTCCTCGTCGCGAAGACCGTGAAAGCGATGACCGAATTCGGTATCGAGCCGAGACATCTGCGTGCCTTCCGGGCCGCCGCGGACCGCGAGGTCGGCCTGTTGGAGCAGATCGTGACCCCGGTGTATCGGCATCGTGACGAGGACGCCCAAGCGAGGGGTGACGAGGTCGTCCGAGAGCTCGCCGCACTGACCGTGGCGTTACATACGCTCTTGGTGAAGGCCGGAATACGGGCTGTCACGGGTGGTTGAACGGCTCCGGGAACCGGGAACCGTTGTGAGGCCACTTGTCAATGACTGAATGTTCGGCACCCGATGCCGTACCGTGAGAGTTGGGTTTGCCACGGGCGAACCGAGAATGTCGGAGACAGCGAGCACAGCGCGCGGAAGACGGGTAGCGTCGGGACTGCCGATGCTTGGTCGTCGAGACAAGCGTTGCAGCCCGTGCGCACGAGAGGGAGGCGAAGCCCGATGAGCGAGATGCGCGTCGTCGGCGTGCGGGTGGAGCTACCCGCGAATCAGCCGATCTTGTTGCTGCGGGAAACCGAAGGCGAGCGGTACCTGCCGATCTGGATCGGCTCGGTCGAGGCCACCGCCATCGCCTTGGAGCAGCAGGGAGTCCGCCCGGCCCGTCCGCTCACCCATGACCTGCTCAAGGAGGTCATCGGGGCACTGGGCCGCGAGCTGGAACAGGTCGTCATCACCGATTTGAAGGAAGGCACGTTCTTCGCGGAACTGGTCTTCGACGGGGACATCAGGGTTTCGGCGCGGCCGAGCGATTCGGTGGCGCTGGCACTGCGGGTGGGGGTGCCGATCCACGCCGTCGACGCGGTGCTGGAGGAAGCGGGCCTCATCATCCCCGACGAGCAGGAGGACGAGGTGGAGAAGTTCCGCGAGTTCCTCGACTCGGTCTCGCCGGAGGACTTCCGCGGCGCGGACACCTGATCACATCTTGGGATCTTGAAGTAAGGGGCGGTGCCGGTGGCGCCGCCCCTCTTCTTGTGCGCGGCCTCTGTGAAGGCGGCTCCCGCGAGAGCGGAGGCGAAGTCGTCCTGCCGGGCGACAGGTGGTCTCGTCGGAGAGCGTTGTGAAAGCCACTTTCGCAACGTTGAAGGTTGCGAAAGTGGCTTTCGCAACACCGGTTCCACCGGCTTTCGCCCCGGCGGCACCGAGCGTCGCGAAAGCCACTTTCGCGACATCAGACGTCCCGAAAGCCACTTTCGCGACACCCCAAGTCCCGTGAAGGCCTCCTTCACTACCTTCAGGGTAGGTAAGGAGGCCTTCACGGACCGAGGTCGTCGGCCCGCGCTCAGGACGCGGTCGCCTTGACGAACAGGTCCGCGAGTTCCCGTCCGTACCGCTCAAGGTCCAGCTTCGGGTCCGCCGCGAACTTCGCGGCCACCCCGTCGATGGCCTGCGCGATCGACAGCGCCATCACGTCGGCCGCGAAGTCGCCGAAAGCGCCTTCGTGCTGCCCCTGCTTCAGCTGGCGTTCGAGCCGCCCGGTCCGGAACTCCTCGACCATCGGCGCCGACATGAACCAGCCCTCGGCGTCCGAGCCGCTCGAAGCCATCTCGACCATGACCCGCACCAGTTCCGGGTACGAGCCGAGGAACGCGATCTCCGACTCGATGTAACCGCGCAGGAGCCCCGCCCGGTCGGTCGTGCCCTGGATCCGCTCCTCGAGGAACTTGTCCTTCATCCCGGTCGCGGTGGTGACCACGGCCTGCATCAGGCCGGCCTTGTTGGTGAAGTGATACGAGATGATCCGGGTGCTGGACAGCCCAGCCCGCTCCTTGATCTTCGCGAACGACGTCTTGTGGTAGCCGAGTTCGGAGATCGTCGCGATCGTGGCTCCGACGATCTGGGCCCGCCGCGCGGCTTCGGTGACTGACAGCCCCAGCTCCGCCTGGACCTCTTGCATGGCGCTTTGCGTGGAGGGAGTTACTTGCATGAGTAAAAAATAACACGGCTGAGTAAAAGTGGCAAATGCGGCCGAACGGGGGAGTGCGCGCGGCAAGCCTCAAGAAGAGCTTGAGGTCGACCGCGCGTCGCGTTGACCGCTTTGCCGGACGCGCTTACCGTCAATGGAGGTAAATCGCCAAGGTGTGATTCGGATGTCTGGGGCATCCGTCTTGACGATGGACTCCGGTGCGGACTCACGTGGGTCCGCGCGGCTTTGTTCGCCGGCCGCCAGGTCGGGCGAGGGGAGGCATGGCGTGGTCGAGGCTGGTAGCCCTCAAGAGCCGCTCGTTCCAATCGCTGACGGCGAGCAGGGCGAGCTGTTCCCCGACTCTTCCCTTCCGGATGAACTCGTCGGCTACCGCGGTCCCGCCGCCTGCCAGATCGCCGGGATCACGTACCGGCAGCTCGACTACTGGGCCCGCACGAAGCTGGTCGCGCCGAGCATCCGCACGGCGCACGGTTCCGGTTCGCAGCGGCTCTACTCGTTCAAGGACATCCTCGTCCTGAAGGTCGTCAAGCGGCTGCTGGACACCGGTGTCTCCCTGCAGAACATCCGCGTCGCCGTCGACCACCTGCGGCTGCGCGGCGTCCGCGATCTCGCCAGGGTCACCCTGTTCTCCGACGGCACCACCGTCTACGAGTGCACCTCGCCCGAAGAGATCGTCGATTTACTCCAGGGCGGGCAGGGCGTTTTCGGGATCGCCGTCAGCGGGGCCATGCAGGAGATCAGCGGCACCATCCACGAGTTCCAGGCCGAGCGGGCCGACGGCGGCGTGATCGAAACCGTCACGCCCGACGAGCTCACGCAGCGCCGTAACGCCCGTCGTACCGGCTGATCACGAAGCCGCGCGAGCGGCAGGGTAGGCTCACTCACGCGGTCGACGAATCCGCGCGGGAGAGACCGAGTCGATAACCGTTGAGCTCGGCGCCGAAGGAGCAAGTCCTCCCCGGAACCTCTCAGGCACCCTGGACCGCGCGGAAGAGACGCCTCTGGAAAGTGGTTCGCCAGGTCACAGCCTGGCGGCCCCGCCGACGGTGCAAGCCCGGCTCAACACTCGGGCGAAACTCTCAGGCGCCCCCACGGGGGTACGGACAGAGTGGGGAGGGCCAGGACAATCCGTCCCGGCCCCACCCCCGCGTCTTGGGAGGTCCCCGATGGAGCCCGTTTCACTGGCCGCTCTCGAAACCGGAACCCCTTTCGCGGACCGGCACATCGGCCCCGGTGCCGAAGAACTCACACGCATCCTCGACGTCGTCGGCGTCGCGTCACTCGACGAACTTGCCGAACGGGCCGTTCCAGCGTCGCTGAGGGAGTCCGCAACGCCACCGGACCTGCCGCCGCCCGCCACCGAGACCGGCGCGCTCGCCGAACTCCGCGCCCTGGCCGCGCGCAACCGGCCCAGGGTCCAGATGATCGGCCTCGGCTACCACGACACCGTGACCCCGCCGGTGATCCGCCGCAACGTCCTGGAGAGCCCGGCCTGGTACACCGCGTACACGCCGTATCAGCCGGAGATCTCGCAGGGCCGCCTCGAAGCGCTGCTCAACTTCCAGACCATGGTCGCCGATCTGACCGGTCTCCCGATCGCCAACGCGTCGATGCTGGACGAGGCGACCGCGGCGGCGGAGGCGATGACGCTGGTCCGCCGGGCGGGCAAGGCGAAATCGAACCGGTTCGTGGTCGACGAGGACACCCTGCCCCAGACGATCGAGGTCCTGCGCACCCGCGCCGAACCGCTCGGTATCGAGCTGGTGACCGCGGACCTGTCCCAGGGCATCACCGGACTCGGCCTCGGCGGCGACTTCTTCGGGGTGCTGCTGTCGTATCCGGGTGCTTCGGGCGCCGTCCGCGAATGGGACCACACGATCACCGAGGTCAAGGCGCTGGGCGCGGCCGTGGTGATGGCCGCGGATCCGCTGGCGCTGACGCTGCTGCGGTCGCCGGGCGAGCTCGGCGCAGACGTCGCTGTCGGATCGACGCAGCGGTTCGGTGTCCCGATGGGCTTCGGCGGCCCGCACGCGGCGTACCTCGCCGTCCGCCAGGGGCTCGAACGGCAGTTGCCGGGCCGTCTGGTCGGCGTGTCGAAGGACGCCGATGGCGCTCCCGCGTACCGGCTCGCACTGCAGACCCGTGAGCAGCACATCCGCCGCGAGAAGGCGACGAGCAACATCTGCACCGCCCAGGCGCTCTTGGCGGTCATCGCGTCGATGTACGCGGTGTACCACGGCCCCGAAGGGCTGCGCGCCATCGCGAACCGCGCGCACCGGATGGCGACCGTGCTCGCGGCGGGACTCGCCGAAAGCGGTGTCGACGTCGTGCACTGCGAATTCTTCGACACCGTCATGGTCTCCGTTCCCGGCCGGGCGGGCGGGATCATCGGCACGGCTCGTGAGCTCGGGGTCAACCTGCGGCTCGTGGACGCGGACCACGTCGCCGTCGCCTGCGACGAGACCACCACCCGTGAGCATCTTTCCTTGGTGTGGAAGGCCTTCGGGGTCGCGGTGTCCGATGTGGACTCACTCGACGCGGACACCGCCGACGGCTTCCCGCCGGATCTGCGCCGCACCAGCGACTACCTGACCCATCCCGTCTTCCACGCGCACCGCTCGGAGACGGCGCTGCTGCGCTACCTCAGGGCGTTGTCCGACAAGGACGTCGCGCTCGACCGGAGCATGATCCCGCTGGGTTCGTGCACGATGAAACTCAACGCCACGGCCGAAATGGAGCCGATCACCTGGCCCGAGTTCGCCGGACTGCACCCGTTCGCGCCCGCCGAGGACGCGGCGGGGCTGCTGACCATCGTCAAGGACCTGGAGCGGTGGCTGGCGGGAATCACCGGCTACGACGCGGTTTCCCTGCAGCCGAACGCCGGGAGCCAGGGTGAGTTCGCCGGACTGCTGGCGATCCGGGCCTACCACCGCGAACGCGGGAACGCGGCGCGGGACGTCTGCCTGATCCCGTCCAGCGCGCACGGGACGAACGCGGCCAGCGCGGTCATGGCGGGCATGCGGGTGGTCGTCGTGAAATGCGACGAAGAGGGCAACATCGACCTCGGCCACCTCAAGTCCACTGTGGACGAGCACGCGGACGACCTGGCCGCGATCATGATCACCTATCCCTCGACGCACGGCGTCTACGAGGACACCGTCCGCGACGTCTGCGCGCTGGTGCACGACGCGGGCGGCCAGGTGTACGTCGACGGGGCGAACCTGAACGCCCTGATCGGTGTCGCGCAGTACGGCAGGTTCGGCGCCGACGTCTCCCATCTCAACCTGCACAAGACCTTCTGCATCCCGCACGGCGGCGGTGGGCCCGGCATCGGGCCGATCGGCGTCCGCGCGCATCTGGCGCCGTACCTGCCGAACCACCCGCTGCAGCCGGACGCGGGCCCGGCCACCGGCGTGGGCGCGATCAGCGCCGCGCCGTGGGGGAGCGCGTCGATCCTGCCGATCTCCTGGGCCTACGTCCGCATGATGGGCGCGGAAGGCCTCAGGCGTGCGACGCTGACCGCGGTCGCGAACGCCAACTACGTCGCCAAGCGCCTCGCGGAGCACTACCCGGTGCTGTACTCCGGGCACGACGGCCTGGTCGCGCACGAATGCATCCTCGACCTCCGCGCGCTCACCAAACGGACCGGCGTCACCGTCGACGACGTCGCCAAGCGGCTGGCCGACTACGGCCTCCACGCGCCCACGATGTCGTTCCCGGTCGCCGGAACGCTCATGGTCGAGCCCACCGAAAGTGAGGATCTCGGCGAGCTCGACCGGTTCTGCGACGCGATGATCGCGATCCGCGGCGAGATCGAGAAGGTCGCCGCGGGGGAGTGGCCGGTGGAGAGGAGCCCGCTGCGGAACGCCCCGCACACCGCGCGCTGCCTCGCGGGTGAGTGGGATCGCCCGTACAGCAGGGAGATCGCGGTCTTCCCGGCCGGCTTCGGGGCGCCGAAGATCTGGCCTCCGGTGCGGCGGATCGACGGGGCCGCGGGGGACCGCAACCTCGTCTGCGCCTGCCCGCCACCGGAGGCCTTCGCCTGAGCCGTCAGCCGGGCATCTTGTCGAGAAAGCCCAGCACCTGCTTGATCCGGCCGTCCTCGACGGTGATGACGTCGAAGCCGATCGCCAGCGGCTCCTCCGCGCCCTCCGGGCCGAGATACCACTGGAACCGTGCGATGTCGTGATGCGCGTCGGGGGCCGCGGGCAGGCTGAACGTCAGGCCCGCGAACTGGGCCTGGGCGCCGGCGATGAAGCCGTCGACGCCGTCGTGGCCGGTGACGGCGCCGAGCGGGTCGGTGTAGGCGGCGTCTTCGGTGAACACTTCGGCGATGAGCCTGCGGCGCTTGTCCGCGTCGGTCTCGTTCCACACGGCGATGTACTGCTCGGCGACGCGCTGGATGTCCGACATGGTGTCTCCTCTTTCGTTGGCGGGTAACCGATGCCGCAACTCTGTCGGCCGAGGGTGGGTCTCGTCGATTACGCGTGAGGTAATGGCGGCCCGGCACCCGTGGTGCGTAGGTTCGTGATCGTGACGACCACACTGACCGCGAGCCGCGCGGGCCGCCCCGTCGGCGAGCTCCTCCGGGAATGGCGCGATCGCCGCCGGATCAGCCAGCTCGACCTCGCCATCTCCGCGGAGATCTCCACCCGGCATCTGAGCTTCGTGGAGACCGGCCGGTCCAAGCCCAGCCGCGACATGGTGCTGCGGCTCGGCGAACACCTGGAGGTGCCTTTGCGGGAACGCAATCAGCTGCTCCTGGCGGCGGGCTACGCGCCCGCGTACCCCGAAAGCGGCCTCGGCGCCCCGGAGCTGGCGGCGGTCCGCAAGGCGGTCCGACAGCTGATGACGAGTCACGAGCCCTATCCGGCCGCCGTCGTCGATCGCGGGTGGAACCTGGTCGACGCCAACGCGAGCGTGTCGATCATGACCGACCTGGTCTCGCCCGCGCTGATGGCGCCACCGGCCAACGTCCTCCGCCTGACCCTGCACCCGGCGGGGATGGCGCCGCATGTGCTGAACCTGGGGGAGTGGCGGGCCCACCTGCTCGGCAGGCTGCGGCGGCAGGTGACCCAGACGGCCGATCCGGCGCTGACCGAGCTCCTGGAGGAACTGGTCGCCTATCCGTGTGACGACCCCGTCCCGGAGGTGGAGGTCCCCGGCCCTGGCGACATCTTCGTCCCGCTGCGGCTGCGGCACGAGGGCGTGGATCTCACGTTCTTCAGCACGGTCTCGACGTTCGGGACGCCGCTGGACATCACGGTCGCCGAGCTTGTCATCGAGTCGTTCTTCCCGGCCGACACGGCCACGGCGGAGTACTTGCGCGCGTACGCCGGGCGCGGGATGGAATGATGCCGGTCAAGAAGCCCTGCCACAGACCAGTGAGGATTCCTCTTCCATGGCCGTGCCTTCCGTCGTCCTGAACAACGAGGTAGCCATCCCCCAACTCGGTTTCGGCGTCTGGCAAGTACCCGCGGGCGATACGGCCAGGGTCGTCCGGACCGCCATCGAGGCCGGGTACCGCAGCATCGACACCGCCGCGTCGTACCGGAACGAAGCCGGTGTCGGCGAAGCGATCCGCTCGGCGGGCGTGCCCCGCGAGGACCTGTTCATCACCACGAAGCTGCCGAACCCCGCCCACGGCTACGACGAAGCCCTCCGGGCGTTCGACGCGAGCCTCGCGGAGCTCGGCTTGGACCGTGTCGACCTGTACCTGATCCACTGGCCGATGCCGACCCGCGGGAAGTACGTCGAAACCTGGCGGGCACTGGAAAAGCTCTACGTGGACGGCCGGACGCGAGCCATCGGGGTGTCGAACTTCCACGTCCCGCACCTGCGGCGGCTGTTCGACGAAACCGGGATCGTGCCCGCGGTCAACCAGGTCGAGCTGCATCCCCGGCTCCAGCAGCAGGCGCTGCGGGAGTTTCACGCCGAGCACGGCGTCGTCACCGAGGCGTGGAGCCCGCTGGCGCAGGGATCGCTGCTCGCGGATCCGACGCTGACCGCGCTCGCGGCCAAATACGGCAAGAGCCCGGCCCAGCTGGTGCTGCGCTGGCATCTGCAGCTCGGCACGGTGGCCATCCCGAAATCCGTGACCCCGTCCCGGATCCGCGAGAACCTCGACGTCTTCGACTTCGAACTGGCCGAAGACGATCTCGCGGCTCTCGCCGAGTTCGACGACGGCACCCGCACCGGCCCCGACCCGGACACCTTCGACCTGATCTAGCGCCTGACAAGTGGCAAGTCCGTGAAGGCCTCCTTGAGGGTCGAGTGTTTGCTTACCCATTGGTGCGGTTGGCGGTCGGGTGTGGAGGTTTTGGGACGTTGAACGTCCTGGATCTTCCACGCTCGGTCTCGTTGATGAGGGATTTGGGATAGTGAACGTCTCAATCCTTCACAGGTGGGTTCTGTTTCGTCTTGGTGCCGGGCGGGGCTTGTGCTGGGCGGCGGTGTGGTCGACGGGGGAGGATTCCGGCCGTTGAACGTCCGGAATCCTCCCCCGTCAGGTTCATGGCAGGCACGACCTTGATCAACGGAGGATCGGGGACGTTGAGCGTTCCGAATCTTCCGTTGATCAAGGTCTGTGACCGGAATACACCCGCGCAACTACCACCCTCGCGCAGGTCAGGCATAGGTGAACAAAGTCCGTGAAGGCCTCCTTGAGGGACTCAGAGTCCCTCAAGGAGGCCTTCACGGACTTGCCGTGGGAAACTCAGGTGGCCTTGATGCCCGCGGCCGCGAAGTCGGCCTGCTGGGCGGGCTGCTGCAGGAACTGGCGGAACGTCTGCGAGGCGCGCATCTGGACCTCGTCGATGCTCTTGCCGGCGAGCCCGACGAGCGGGTAGTCGGCCGAACGCGCCGTCGCGACCGACTGGGCGGGCGAACCGACCAGTTCGGGCTTGGCGGTGTTCAGTTCGGTCACCCAGTACGACGACTCGGGGATCCAGGCGGCGGGGAGGCCGCCGATGGCGTCCAGGTTCGTCCGGCCGACGAGACCGTCGAGCACGGCGGCCGAGGCCAGCGCGTCGACCTGGATGACCACGCAGTGGTCGCGGACCACGGTCGCGGCGTTGTTCCACCGCTCGGCCGCCGCGCGGACCGGCTTCTCGATGCTGGGGGTGACGACGACCCGCATCGAGGTGTCGCCGGCGACACAGGCCTTGGCCTGGGCTTCGGCGCGGGTGCTCAGCTCGCCGTCCGCCCAGTTCCAGCCGAATACGCCGATCGCGATCAGGGCCACCAGGACCACGGCGGCGATAGGCCACTTGGCGACCTTGCGCCGCGGGGCCTTCTTCCCGACGATCCGGTGTGAACCTGTCGCCTCACCGCGCCCCTCATACCGCTTCGGCGGGTCGAGGGGATGCGGCACCGGCTCCTCGGCCACGCTGTGTCGCCCCATCGTTGTCCTTTCGAAACGTGCGCGCTCGCGCTGCGTATGCAATCAAACCGTTATCACTCTAACAGGGGAAGGTGTTACGGGGAATGCGACGACTCACAGTTGTTTTTCGCGTGTCGCGGGCACCTTCTTTAACTCCGCCAGAAGCTGTTGGCAATGCGCTATCAGGTGCTCACGCAGCGGCGCGGCCCGGCGGGCGAAACCGGCCTGCGCTCGGGCGTACTCGGCCCGGCCTTCCGGGGTCTCGATCGGCACGGGCGAGTACCCGAACGACTCCAGATCGTACGGGCTGGCCCGCATGTCCAGCTCACGGACGTCCGCGGCCAGCTCGAAGCAGTCCCCGACCAGCTCGGCGGGGACGAACGGGTCGAGTTTGTACGCCCACTTGAACAAGTCCATGTTGGCGTGGAGGCAGCCCGGCTGCTCGAACTCGATCTGGTTCTCCCGCGCCGGCCGCAGCGTGTTGCGCGGCCGGGCGGGCTCGGTGAAGAACCGAAAAGCGTCGAAATGTCCGCACCGGATCTCGAGCGACTCGACGACGTCGTCCGTTCCGGTCGAACCGAGCCGGAGCGGAAGTTGTGAGTGACGAACCTCATCCGCCGATTCCCGGTAAACCATTGCCCATTCATGAAGGCCGAAACAACTGAGTCTCGGTGCGCGGGACGCGGTCGCGGAAAGCAGTTCGAGGACGAATTCGGCGGTCCTGGCCCGGCCCTCGGTGAAGCCCGCCGGATCCAGCATCACGCCGTCCGGCGTCTCGACGTAGCCCTTCCGCTCCAGGAACCGGTGCGCGGACCGGCCTTCGAGCGCCACGCCCGGCCCCGGTTGCCAGCGTTCGACGTGCCCCGGCCGGTGCGAGTAGTAGGTGAAGAGGAAGTCGAGCACCGGATGCTTCTCGCCCCGCGAACGGCGGCGCTGGTGCGGGATCGTCCAGCGCCGCATCCGCGTGACGTGGTCGTCCTCCCGAGCCCGCCAGACGGGCTCGGGAAGCACGATCGGTCCGGTCATGACATGACGTGGGTGCCGTCGCGGACGGTTCCCACGTATTCCTCTACGAGGTCCTCCAGCGCGACGACGCCGACAGCGGCCCCCGCCGGGCTCAGCGCCCGCGCGAGATGACTGCCTTCCTTGCGCATCGCCGACAACGCCTCGTCCAGCCGGGCGTCGGCGTGCAGTTCGGTCAGCGCCCGTGTCTTGTCCGACGGCACCACGGTCGTCGGGTCCTCGCCCACGAGGTCGAGGATGTCCTTGACGTGGATGTAGCCGGTCAGCGTTCCGTCGTCGGTGCACACCGGGAAGCGGGAGAACCCGGTCGAGGACACCGCGCGCTCGACGTCGCCCAGCGTGGGGGAGCAGGGCAGCGTGGTCAGCTGCGCCGTCGGGACCAGGACGTCGGCCACCGTCTTCTCCACCGACGACAGCGTTTTGCTGAGCCGCTGGTGCTCGGAGTGCTCCAGCAGCCCTTCGCGCCGCGACTCGCTGAGCAGCTCGGCGAGTTCGTCGGAGGTGTACGCGGTTTCGAGCTCGTCCTTCGGCTCGACCTTGAACAACCGCAGCAGCGAGTTCGCCACGAAGTTCAGCAGCCAGATGAACGGGTTGGCGACCTTCACCCAGGCCACGTGCACCGGGACCAGCCACAACGCCAGCCGCTCCGGCTCGGCGATCGCGAGGTTCTTCGGCACCATTTCGCCGATGAGGACGTGCAGGATGGTGATGAACGCCAGCGCGATCGCGAACGAGATCGGATGCAGCAGGACGTCGGGGATCCCGAGCAGTTCGAAGAACCCGGCCAGCTGATGCGCGATGGCCGGCTCGCCGAGCCGTCCCAGCAGCAGCGAGCAGATCGTGATGCCGAGCTGCGCGCCCGCGAGCATCAGCGAGACGTTCCTGCTCGCGTTGATCACGATCCTGGCGCGGGTCTTACCCTGCTCCAGCAACGCTTCCAGCCTGTCGCGACGCGACGAGATCAGCGCGAACTCGGCGCCGACGAAGAACGCGTTGGCCAGCAGCAGGACCACGACGAGGAAGATGTAGAACCAGTCGCTCATCGGGCGGGCTCCTGCTCGGCGGGCACGGGGCTTTCACTGACCCGGCGTACTTCGACCTCGGCGATCCGCAGCCGGTCCATTTTGGTCACCGTGAGCCGCCAGCCGTCGAGATCGGTGGCGTCGCCGGGGGCGGGGATCCGGCCGAGCTGCTCGAGGATCAGCCCGGCGATGGTCTCGTAGTCGCCGTCGGGCATCCGGAACCCGGTCTCGTCGGTGACCTCGTCGGCACGGAGCTGTCCGGAGACGAGCCAGTTGTCTGCGCCGACCTGTTGGGAGGAAGGCGTTTCCCGCTCGTCGTGCTCGTCGCGGACGTCGCCGATGATCTCCTCGACGACGTCTTCGAGCGTGACCAGCCCGGCGGTGCCGCCGTATTCGTCGACGACGATCGCGAGCTGGAACCGGGAGTCGCGCAGCCGGTTGAGCAGCGAGTCGCCCGGCAGCGATTCGGGCACGGTCGGGATCGGCCGCATGACCGAACCGATCCGCACCGTGGCGCGCTGGGTGGCCGGGACGGTGAACGCCTGCTTGATGTGCACCGCGCCCTGCACGTCGTCGAGATCCTCGGTGTAGACCGGGAAACGCGAGAAGCCGGTGCGGCGCGAGATCTCGATGAGGTCGGAGATCGTGTCGTCCACGGTCAGGGATTCGAGCTGGACGCGCGGGGTCATCAGCTCGTCGGCCGTCCGCTCGCCGAAGCGCAGCGACTTGTCCAGCAATTCGGCCGTCGACGTGTCGAGCGTGCCGCTTTCGGCACTGGAGCGCACGATCGAGCCGAGTTCCTGCGGGGAACGGGCCGACCGCAATTCCTCCTGCGGTTCGACGCCGAACTTGCGGACCAGGAAGTTGGCGCTGTTGTTCATCAGGGTGATGAGCCAGCGGAACAGCGACGAGAACCGCGAGTGATACCCCGCGACAGCGCGCGCTGTCTGCAGCGGGCGGGCGATCGCGAGGTTCTTCGGCATCATTTCGCCGAGGATCATCGACAGCGATGTCGCCAGGATCAGCGCGACCGCCAGCGACACGCCGCTCGCGACGCCCTCGGAGAGGCCGATGGCGGTGAAGAGCGGGCGCAGCAAGTCGCCGATGACCGGTTCGGCGAGATAACCGGTGATCAGGGTGGTGATCGTGATCGCCACCTGCGCGCCGGAGAGCTGGAACGAGAGGGTGCGGTGCGCCTTCTGCACGGTGTGCGCGCGCCGGTCGCCGACCTGGCGGACGTTCGCGTCGACCGTGCTGCGCTCGAGCGCGGTGAGCGAGAACTCAGCGGCGACGGCGAGGCCGGTACCCACGGTCAGCAGGAGGAACAGGAGAATGCCGAGAACGGCGAACAGGATTTCCATCATTTCCTGCCGGCGGGGACGGGATCGGCAGGGAGGTCCATGGAACAGCCGGGTGTGCCACCCGGCTCGATACTGTCACCAGGTGACTGCGCGTCGCGCACGAAAAGAGTCACTCCTCAATCGGGATCAACAGACACCGCCGCTGTACTGCGGCGATAGGACAATCCTAACGTGTTCCCCCGGTCGCGTGGGCGCGGTGCCGCCGGACGCTCTCCTCGACCAGGTCGAGGACGGGACCGAGATCGTCGCCGGGCTGGCCCATGGCGAGGTGCGAGACGAGTCCTTCGAGGACGAGTTCGAGGTACGCGGTCAGGACGTCGACGTCGACGTCGTCGCGCAGGATCCCGGCTTCGCGCTGCCGCAGCAGACGGCGGCGGGTCGCGGCGGTCAGCTGGTGGGACCGCTCGGCCCAGCGGGCGCGGAACTCGGGGTCGGTGCGCAGCCGCCGGGAGACCTCCAGCCGCGTGCCGAGCCAGTCGGCCGGGTGCTCGCTGCGGTTCGACAGCAGCTCACGCATGACCTGGACGAGGCCCTGTTCGGCGACGATGTCCGCCATGCGGACCGCGTCGTCCTCGGCCAGGGCCAGGAAGAGGGACTCCTTGTCCCGGAAGTGGTGGAAGATGGCGCCGCGGGAAAGACCGGTGGCTTCCTCCAGCCGCCTGACAGTGGCACCCTCGTAGCCGTAGCGTGCGAAGCACACGCGGGAGCCGTCGAGGATCTGGCGCCGTCGTGCGTCGAGGTGATCCTGGCTGACCCGTGGCATCCTGGGATCCTGTCACCGGGAACCGGGTCAATGCAATCCGTACGTACGTACTGTGACCAGTTCGCGGGATGATGCGTCCATCCGGGAACCGGACCGCTCCGAAACACGTCGGACCACTCGGCCGGATCGGCTGACATGTCGTCCGCCGCTTGGCTACTCTTTGTCCATCACGGTGAGTGAGTGCTGAGGGGAAGGTACGGGCGTGAACATCATCGACAACGCCGCGAGCGCGATCAAGGCCGTCTGGGGTGACCTGGCCACGCCGAAGGAACCGACCGTTTACGGCGGTGGGGGTGGCGGTGGCGGCGGGTTCGAGATGAGCCCGGAGGAGCTGAAGACCGTCATCGGCCTGTGGGAAGACGAGCTGAAGAAGGTCGTCGACGACGGCGACAAGATCCGCCGGATCTCGGAGGACCTGATGCCGCCGGGACAGGACGAAGCCAGCTCGAGCTATGTCAATTCCGGTATCGACTCCTTGATGTCCCTGCAGAAGCAGAACGACTCGATGAAGGCCTACATCGAGGGCTACATCGCCAAGCTCGAAGTCGCTCGGTCGAAGACCATGGCCACCGACCAGGCCAACACCATGCGCACGACCTGAGGGATGCCGAACGTGTTGAGGAATCGCGCCGCGGTGGCGGCGCTCGTGCTTGTTTCCGTCGCGGTCACCGGCTGCACGGGGGAGACCCCTGGTACGCCGACGCCGACCACGGGAACGTCGTCGGCTTCGTCCGCCTCGCCGGATGACCCCGATGTCCCGAAGGTGGCGACTCCGCTGGACGCTTCGAAGTACGTCGGCGACGTCTGCAAGCTGCTTCCCGCTGCCACGACCGCGGAATTGGGGTTCACCGAGCCCGGTGAGCCGAAGAGCGACACCAGCAACCCCGCTTGCAGCTGGGGGATTCGCGGTAAAGCCGCCAGCCTGCAGATCATCCTCGGCAGCGGCAACCGCGAAAAGGGCATGGGGGGCCTGGCCGGCCTGCACAAGGCCAAGAAGTCCGGGCAACTGAGGTTCCTGGAGCCAGGGCCTGAGGTCGATGGCTACCCGACCGTCTACTACGGACTTGCGGACCGGCGAGCTTCTGGCAACTGCGATCTGTCCGTCGGTGTTGCCGATGACCTGACGATCAGTGCCCAAGCCGAGGGCTACAAGAGCGAACAGGATTCCTGCGGGAATGCGCAGAAAGCGGCGTCGGCCATGATCAAGACACTCAAGGGGGCATGAGGGTGGACGGCAAACAGATCTACGAGAACTTCACCCAGGGCGACACCCGCAACCTGCGCAGCGCGGCCGACCGCGTCGCGGAACTCTCGGACGCCTACGTCGAGCGCGGCATGGCCATCAAGTCCCTGCAGTCGAGGATGGCGTCGTCCTGGACGGGTTCGGCCGCCGACGCGGCGAACGCGGGCGCGGGCCCGCTCGAACAGGCCTTCAAGGAGACGGCGGACCCGTTGTTCACCACGAGGAATTCGGTCACCGAGCAGGCTGACAGCTTCGACGATTCGGGGTCGTCCGTCGTCCCCGTGCCGCCGAAGCCGGACAAGCCCAACCCCTGGACCACCGGCCTCAAGGGCGCGATCCCGATCGCCGGGCCGTTCATGGTCAACAACGACATCAAGAACTACCAGGAGGGCGTCGCCAAGCACGAGGCGGCGAACCAGAACAACGTGCGCGTGATGGACCAGTACGACTCGGTCACCAGCAGCACGAGTTCCAGCCTGCCGACCGACTACGGCGTGCTGAAGAACGACGGCGCGAACGTCAGTGTCAAGGTCGGCAGCGGTCCGCCGCCGATCGAGCCGCCGCCCGTCGTCCCGCCGATCAAGCGGGTCCGGAACGGTGGCGGGGACGACAACGACGGCACCGACACCAGCGGCACGGACGACAACGGCACCAACCAGAACAAGCCGGGCGGCGACCACAATCAGACCAAGCCTGGCTCGAACGACGATCGCCCGGTGGGCCCGAAAGAGAAGCCCGGCGGCGACCCCAACATCACCACGCCCACGAGGAAGCCGGGTCCGGGGGACACGACGCTCCCGTCCGGCGGGGGCCGGGGCAGGCCCGGCGGGGGGACCACGGAGATCCCTGGCCGGACCCCCGGACGCGGTACCGGCGACCTGGAAGACGTCGTCGGCCTCACCAACGGGCTGAACCAGAATTACGGCCCCGGTGGCGGCGGGCCCAACCAGCCCGGCGGCACCAGCGGCCGCAATGTTCCCGGCCCCAACAGTGCCGCGGGCAGGCTTCTCGGTGGCGAAGGCGGCCCCGGTGGCCGCGCTGGTGGTCCCGGCGGGCCCGGTTCCGGCGGTCTCGGCGGTGGCAGGGGCTCCGGCATGGGCAGCCTCGGCGGCGGCATGGGTGGCGCCGACCACCTGGCGGGTGGCCGTGGCGCGGCAGGTCGCGGCGGCGGTCAGATGGGCCCGATGGGAGCAGGCGGCAGGCGTGCCGAAGGCGACGAGGACGACGAGCACCAGCGTCCCGACTACCTGATCGAGGCCGACCCCGACGCGATCTTCGGCACCGACCAGCGCACCAGCCCGCCGGTCATCGGCGAGTAGCGGATGACCGTCAGAACAGGCCGGGTGGATGTCCCGGTCGAAGCCTTGGCGGTGCTCGCCGAACGCGAACGCGTCGGTGACCTGCACATCACGCTGCGTCCCGAACCGCGCTGGCTGTCCAGGACGGCCCGCGCGGAGGCGGACAAGCGAGTGGAAGCCGCGTTGGCGCAAGCCGGGCTGCTGGACTCGAGCGGCCGCGCGTCGGTCGACTTCCTGGACTGGCTCCCGGTGCTCACGAAACCGGCCATCGAGTACTACGGCTGGGTGAACGCCGGCGGTGAGACCTACGGGCTCCTCGCCGCCTCCCTGGGGTTGCAGGCGGTGCTCGCGGTGTCGTCCGGCGGATGGGTCGGGCTGCAGGAGATCGACCGGAGGCGGCTGCCCGAGACGCTGATCGAGCAGCTGCCGCCCGTTCCCGCGGGCGGCGGCAGGCTTCGCACGGTCCGCGCGTACGAGCTCGAAGAGGCGGCCCGGCGGGGTCCGGACACGCATTCGCTGCCGCCGGTGATCGCGGACATCGTCAGCCTCGTGCAGCGGCCGGTCGAGGGGAGCGGTGAGCTCTACGTCGGCAAGCGCGACGAAGTCGGCAGGCACGTGGCCGTCGAGGATCCGCTCCACTTCGCCGACACCGACTGGGGCCGGTACCTCAGCTACACGACCGGGCAAGGCAACGACGCGGTGGTCCACATCGGACCCGCCGGTCAGGCGGAACTGGCGGGCGCGCTCCGGCACGTCTCCAGCACCCTGGGCGGGTAGGCCGTCACCACGGGAAGTCCGCCTGGACGGCGGCCGAGATCGGTTCGAGCTCCTTGACCAGGCGGTCGATCTCGTCGGCGTCCAGGGCGTTGTACGGCGCCTCCGCGAGCCTGTCGGTCATCGCCTCGACGCGTTCCTTCGCGGCCCGGCCCGCGGAGGTGAGCCAGCCGTCGGCCCCGACGAGGCCGCGGTCGCGCATGCCGTCGATGACCGCGTCGAGCTGCGCGGCGGGGAGGTGACCGATCCTGCCGAACTCGTGCGCGGGCATGTCGACGGACAGGGCGTGGAGCACGTGGGCCTCGGTTCCGCCGATGCCCTCGGCGAGCAAAGCGACGATGTGGCCGTCGCCGCGGTGCTCGCGCAGCAGGGTCGCCGCGTGCCACAGCCGGGCCAGGGGTGCCTGCGGGACCGGAAGCGCGCGAAGGGCGGCGTAGAGGGCGCGTCCCTCCACCGGTGCGCTGATGGCCGCCTTCAGCAGAAGGTCGGCGGCACGTTCGACACCGGGGGCGTCGGCGAGGTCACCGAGGATCCGCCGTAGCCCCGCGACGCATCCCCTTTCGCGGGCGGCCAGCGCCGCTTCGGGTGTGGTCAGGTCCCAGACCTTCGGGATGTGGCGCGCCACCTCGCCTGGGGCGAAGTTGTAGAAGACCGCGTGGACCACCTCGGCGGGCACCGACCGGCCGAACGGCGCGGCCCGCCCGGCGAAGTAGGCGTCCCACTGGTTGCGCAGGCCGAGCGAGAGCAGGGCCTGGTCCGACTCGTCGGCGAAGTAAGGCGTCAGGCCGATGGGCTCGATCAGGTCGTACATGCGGCGGGCGACGGGTTCCTGGTGCGACATCTCATCTCCTGCGGTTCGTGGCGGCGGCGTCGTCGTGGCCGCTGCTCACCTCCTCCACGAACGGCTCCTGCCGGATCCGACAGACGAACTCCGGAAATTTTCGCCGAGAGGTCAGGGCCGGCGCTATTGTGACAGCGCTGTTGTATTTCTGGCGGGTCTGGGAGGACGAGAACGTGACACGGCTGTATCCGGAAATCGAACCGCACGACCATGGGATGCTCGACGTCGGCGACGGGCACCTCGTGTACTGGGAGGTCTGCGGGAACCCCGACGGCAAACCCGCCGTCACGCTGCACGGCGGCCCTGGAACGGGCTGCAGTACCGGTCTGCGCCGGTACTTCGACCCGGCGAAGTACCGCGTGGTGCTGTTCGACCAGCGCGGCTGCGGCCGGAGCACGCCGCACGCGGGCGAGCCCGAGGCGGACCTTTCCGCCAACACCACCGATCACCTGGTCGCCGACATGGAGCGGCTTCGCGAGCACCTGGGCATCGAGAAGTGGCTGCTCTTCGGCGGTTCCTGGGGCTCGGTGCTCGCGCTGGTCTACGCCGAGCGGCATCCGGGCCGGGTCTCGGAGATGGTCCTGATGGGCTTGGCCACCGGGCGCCGGAGCGAGACCGACCTGCTCACCCGCGGCCTCGGCGGTGTCTTCCCCGAGGCCTGGGCCAAGTTCCGCGACGGGGTTCCCGAAGCGGATCGTGACGGCGACCTGGCGGCGGCGTACCTCAAGCTGCTCATGGACCCGGATCCGGCGGTGCACGCGAAGGCGGCCGCGGACTGGTGTGACTGGGAGGACGCGATCATCCCGACTTCGCCGCCGTACAAGAGTTTCGAGACGCCGAAGTTCCGGCTGGCGTTCGCCAGGCTGGTCACGCACTACTGGAGCCAAGGGTCCTTTTTGGACGAAGGGGTGGTCCTGCGGGAGGCCAAGACGCTGGCTCACATTCCTGCGGTGCTCGCGGAAGGCTGTCTCGACCTGAGCAACCTCATCGGGACCCCGTGGGAACTGGCGCACGCCTGGCCGGGCAGTGAGCTGGTGGTCATCGACGAGGTCGGCCACAGCACGCAGGACGAGCCGATGCGCGAAGTCCTCATCGGCGCTACAGACCGCTTCGCCTCCTGAACCTCCGAATTCCAAGTCCGTGAAGGCCTCCTTGAGGGACCGCACCTGTCTTATCGGGGGGTAAGGCAACCTGTCGTGTTCGGCTGCTCGCCCGCATGCCGGTTTCTGGTGTCGCGAAAGCCACTTTCGGGACGTCTGATGTCTCGAAAGTGGCTTTCGCGACCCTTCCCGACAAGGCCACCTGCCCGGACCTTCGGCTCACTAAGTCGGTGGCCGTCCCGAAGGAGGCCTTCACGCGCGAACTGTCAGGGAATGACCAGAACGGGGGCGGATTCGGAAGCGGTGGCGGCGTCCGAACGGGTGGTTTCGGCGAGCCGCAGGCCGGTGGTGCGCGGCGCGATCCGGTCGAGGTTCCACGAACTCAGCAGCAGCGCCACCTTCGCCCGCATCTCCGTCCGCAGCCGCAGGAACGAGTCGGCGGGATCGGCGCCGACCTCGCCGAGCAGAAGCCACCAGGCCCACGCGGCCGCGCCGGCGTTGGCGACGAAGTCCGGGATCACCGGGATACCACGAGCGGTCAGGCCCGCTTCGGCGTCCGGAGTGGTCGCCGCGTTGGCGGCCTCGATGACGACCTTCGCCTTGACCAGGCCCTGGTTCGCGGCGCGCAGCGCGTAGGAGATCGCGGCCGGGACGAAGATGTCGGCGTCCGTCGCCACGATCTCGTCGCGGGGGAGCAGCCGGACATCGGCGGGAAGCCTGCTCCGGTCGATCTCGCCGTACTCGTCGCGCAGGTCCAGCAGCGCCGGGATGTCGAGGCCCTCGGGCCGGTACAGCGTCCCGGCGGCGTCGGCGACCGCGACGACGTTCATCCCGGCTTCGTGCAGGTACCAGGCCGCGCCGCCGCCCATCGTGCCGATGCCCTGGATGGCGACCGTGGTCTTCCCGGCGGGCCACTCCCACGCGTCGGCGACCCCGAGACAGGCCTGTGCGACGCCGTAGCCACCGATGACGTCGCCGAGCAGGAGCCCGCCGGGGACCGGGGTGCTCAGCCCGGCCTGAACCCGGCGAAGGGTGTGCGCCGGATCGGCCGAACGGCGGATGGCGGCGTGGTACGACTGTTCGAGCCCCAGTTTCGCGAACACCTCGTCGATCAGGTGCTGCGGCACGCCGAGATCCTCGGCGGTCACCCAGTGGTTGTCGATCCACGGCCGCAGGAACGCGCAGAACCGTTCCAGCACACCGAAAGCACGCTCGTCCTTCGGATCGAAGTCGATGCCGCCCTTGGCCCCGCCGACCGGCAGGCCGAAGGTCGCGGTCTTGTTCGCCATCCCCCTCGCCAGGTCCTCGACCTCCGTCATCGTGCAGCCCGCGCGCATCCGGGTCCCGCCGGTCGCGATACCGGAAACCAGGCTGTGCACTACGAGAAAGCCGGTGGCACCGGTGACGGAGTCGGTCCAGATGAGCCTCATCAGCGGTTCGGCGTTCCTCGCGGCCATGCGGCCACCTCCTTCGGGATCTGGGGTCGTCCTGCGCCACTTCCGAGGGTGCCCCCGTCCGGGCGCGGACGTCCATTTACCGAATCTGAACGATGATGTGCAGAAAAACTGGTGTAACGCCGCTCGACGCGTCATCCGGCATCTGCCAGCGCGCCCGATTACGTTGGGACCATGGAGCTTTCGTTGCACCGCTTGCGGATGCTCCGCGAGCTGAGCCGTCGCGGCACCGTCACGGCAGCCGCGGCTTCGCTGCATTACACCGCTTCGGCGGTTTCGCAGCAGCTGGCGCAGCTGGAGCGGGACGTGGGCGCGAAGCTGTTCGAACGATTCGGCAGGCGGGTGCAGCTGACCGAACTGGGGCTGCTGCTCACCGAGCACGCCGAGGAGATCCTGGGGTCGGTCGAGCGGGCGACGCTGGCGCTGGAAGAGGCGCAGGAGACCGTTTCGGTCCGGCTCATGGCCGGGGTGTGGGCGTCGGTCGCTTCGGGGCTGCTGCCGCACGCGCTGACGGCTCTGGCCGGTGCGCATCCGGGGATCCAGGTCAGGACCCGCGAGCTGGCGCCGGAGGACACCGCGGACGCCGTCCGTGACGGTGAACTGGATCTGTCGTTCGTGATCGACTACTCCGACGCGCCGATGCCGTGGGACACCGGGCTGGAGCGGGCGGTGATCGCGGTGGAACGGCTGCACGCCGCGGTGCCAGCCGGCGCCGTTCCCGCTGGCAGCACGTCGTTGCCCGAACTGGCCGAGCATCCGTGGATCCTCGCCAGCCCGAAGAGTCACTTCGGCCGCGCGGTGCGCACGGCGTGTCACCGCCACGGGTTCGAACCCAAGATCAACCACGAGGTCGAAGAGCAGTCGACGGCGATGGCGATGGTCCGGGCGGGGCTCGGGGTGACCCTTGTTTCGGATCTCGGGCTCGGCCTCCGCCCGCCGGGGATCGACGTGGTCGCGTTGACCACACCGTTGCTCCGAACGGTTTCGATCGCTTACCGGACGACCACGTCGCGGCGACCGGCTCTCCAGCTGGTGATCGGGGCGGTCCGCGACGCCGCGGTGGCCTTGGGCCTGGGAACCGAGCCCGCTTTGCCCTGATTCGTCCCGTCCTAAATGGTGGTCCGCCGATCCTGCCCGGCAAGAACGCACCTGAATTTGTCAGACCCCGCGTGTAGCGTCCGAAGTCAAGGTTTCTCAGTTATCGGACAACCGACTGGACGGCGGAAAGATGACTACTGTTCATGATTTCCCCGAGAAGTCCGGGAGCGCGTCGAACGCCACGGCCAAGGTCCTCTCGGACCGCGCCGAGGGCGAGGCGTACGTGGCTTCCGTGTGCTTCAAACACGGGCCACCGAGACTCCTCGGCGTAGAGCTGGAGTTCACCGTGCACTACGCCGACGAGCCCGCCCGGCCCCTCGATCCCGACGATCTCGCCACCGCGCTCGGCCCGCACACCCCGCGGACACTGCGCCCCGACAGCCCCGCCCTCCCGCTTCCGGCAGGTTCACCGCTGAGCCTCGAGCCCGGATGCCAGGTGGAGATCTCCGCTCAACCCCAGACCACGCTGCGTCACCTGGACGCCGTCGTCTCGGCCGATCTGGCCCACCTCGAAAACCTCCTCGCCGCCCGAGGCCTGTACCTGGGTGACACCGGGATAGACCGGCATCGCGCTCCTGCCCGCAAACTGGGCACCCCGCGCTACGCCGCGATGGAACGCCGCTTCGCCCCGATGGGCACAGGCGGCGCGACGATGATGTGCAGCACCGCCGGCCTGCAAGTCTGTGTGGACACCGGCGAGGCAGGCGATCTGGCCGACCGCTGGGCCGCTGTCCACGCGCTCGGTCCACCCTTGCTGGCCACCTTCGCCAACTCCCGGATCCACGCCGGACGCGACACCGGCCACGCGTCCGCGCGCTGGCTGGCCGTGATGGACACCGAAAAGGTCCGCACCCGGTCGGCGGAACCGACCGGTGATCCGGCGGGGGAGTGGGCACGCAGGATCCTGGACACCCCGCTGATGGTCCTTCCCGGCCGCGACGGCCGCTGGGACGCGCCCGATTCCCTGACCTTCGCCGACTGGATCGACGGACGGGGAGAGAGCGCCGGACTCGGCAAGCCGACCGAGGACGATCTGGCCTATCACCTGACGACCTTCTTCACGCCGGTCCGTCCGCAGGGGTACCTGGAGATCCGTTACCTGGACGCCCAGCCCGCCGCCAGGTGGCTGCATCCGGTGGCCCTGCTGGCCGCACTGCTCGAGCGACCGTCCACAGTGGACAAAGTGCTCGAACTGTGCGAGCCGGTACTGGGCAGATGGGAGTGCGCGGCCAGGTTCGGCCTGGCCGACCCGGCGATCGCCACCGTCGCGAGGAAGGTGGTGGACCTCGGCTGTGCCGAACTCGGCACGACCGGTCTGCCGCCGGAGACCATCACCGAGATCAGCGAGGGTGTGCAGTCCCTCGTACGCGGTTCGAGGAGCCACCAGTCATGAGCGTGGAAAGCACCGACACCAACCCGCTTCGCGCGCTGAGCCCGCAAGACCTGCGGGCGCACGCGGCCGAGGCGCTCACCAGGGCCCGCGAGCGCAGTGTCGCGCTGACCGACGTCGACGACGAGGAGCTGGTCCGCCAGCATTCGAAACTGATGTCGCCGCTGGTCTGGGACCTCGCGCACATCGGCAGCCAGGAGGAGCTCTGGCTGGTCCGCGACGTCGGCGGACGCGAGGCGCTCCGGCCGGACATCGACGACATCTACGACGCGTTCCAGCACGCCCGCGCGGACCGTCCGGAGCTGCCGTTGCTCGGCCCGGCGGAGACCCGCCGGTACGTCCGCGAGGTGCGGGAGAAATCCTTCGACATCCTGGAAAACGTTCCGCTGCAAGGCAGGCGGCTCACCGAGGACGCCTTCGCGTTCGGCATGATCACCCAGCACGAGCAGCAGCACGACGAGACGATGCTGGCCACCCACCAGCTTCGCAAGGGCGATCCGGTGCTGCACGCGCCCGCCCCGCCGCCGTCGCGATCCGGGCGGCTGCCCGCGGAGGTGTTCGTGCCCGGCGGTGCCTTCACCATGGGCACCTCCGCCGAACCGTGGGCGCTGGACAACGAGCGTCCGGCGCACGAGGTCACGGTGGAGGCGTTCTTCATCGACACCACCCCGGTCACCTGCGGGGCGTATGCCGAGTTCCTCGACTCCGGGGGCTACGAAGACCCGAAGTGGTGGAGCGAACGCGGCTGGGCGTACCGCAGCGAGCACGGTATCCACGCGCCGCGTTTCTGGAAACGGGAACAGGACGGCTGGTGGCGGACGCGGTTCGGCGTCTACGAAAAGGTGCCCGCCGCGGAACCCGTCGTCCACGTCTCCTTCCACGAGGCCGAGGCGTACGCGGCCTGGGCCGGCCGGCGCCTGCCGACGGAGGCGGAGTGGGAGAAGGCGGCCCGATTCGATCCGGCGACCGGCCGTTCGCGCCGGTTCCCTTGGGGTGACGAGGAACCCGCCCCCGAGCACGCCAACCTCGGGCAGCGGCACCTGCGGCCCGCGGAGGTCGGCGCGTATCCGGCGGGTGCCTCGCCACTGGGTGTGCACCAGCTGATCGGCGACGTCTGGGAGTGGACCAGCAGCGGATTCGAACCGTATCCGGGGTTCGCCGCGTTCCCGTACAAGGAGTACTCGGACGTGTTCTTCGGCGGGGACTACCGGATCCTGCGCGGCGGCTCGTTCGGCACGGACGCGGCGGCCATCCGCGGCACGTTCCGCAACTGGGACCATCCGATCCGGCGGCAGATCTTTTCCGGGTTCCGCTGTGCCCGTGACGCACGACCTGGCGAGGTGGCCTAAGCGGCATGTGCCGTCACCTCGCGTATCTCGGCGAGCCGATTTCGCCCGCCGAGACGCTTTTTCACGCCCCTCATTCGCTGCTCGTGCAGTCTTACGCCCCGGCCGACATGCGGGGCGGCGGCTCGGTCAACGCGGACGGGTACGGCCTCGGCTGGTACGCCGAGGCCCCCGATCCGCTCCGGCTGCGCCGGTCCGCTCCCTTGTGGACGGACGGTGACCTGCCCGCGCTGGCCGGGTCGGTGCGGTCGCACGCCTTCATGGCGGCGGTCCGCAACGGCACGACAGGGATGCCGGTGGTCGAGGCGGCGAACGCCCCGTTCACCGGCGGCGGCTATCTCTTCAGCCACAACGGAGTGGTGAAGGGCTGGCCGGATTCGATGGCCGAACTCGCCGCCAAACTGCCGATCACCCGCCTCCTGACCCTGGAGGCGACCACGGACTCGGTGCTGCTGTGGGCTTTGCTGCGTGAGCGGCTCGAAGCGGGCGAAGACCCGCTCGCGGCCGTCACGTGGCTGACCGGTGTGGTCGAGGAAGCCGGGTCGGGTTCGCGGCTCAACCTCCTGCTGACCGACGGCCGGACGCTCATCGGCACGGCGTGGACGCACTCCCTGTCCTATCGCGACACCGGTGGAGGTGTGCTCGTCGCGTCGGAACCGTGCGACGAGCACCCCGGCTGGATCCCGGTTCCCGACCACCACGCCGTCCGGGTCACCGGCGAAGGCGTGCGAATCCTTCCCCTCGAAGCCGATCGGAGCGCTGAGACACGATGACCGAAGTGGACCTCGACGTACACCACAGCGAGTCGGACATCACCGAGCAGCTGCGCGCGGACGTCCGCGCCGGCCTGGAAGCGGACCAGAAGTGGTTGTCGCCCAAGTGGTTCTACGACGCGCGCGGCAGTGAACTGTTCGAAAAGATCACCGCCCTTCCCGAGTACTACCCGACCCGCAGTGAACGGGAGGTGCTCGCCGCGCGCGGTGGCGAGATCGCGGAGATCTCCGGCGCGCACACCCTGGTCGAGCTCGGATCCGGGTCCAGTGAGAAGACCCGGCTCCTGCTCGACGCGCTCACCGGCCACGGCACGCTGAAGGAATTCGTGCCGCTCGACGTCTCCGAAACCGCGCTCGCCGAGGCTGCGGAGGCCATCACCGCCGACTATCCGTCGCTCGAAGTCCGCGGCGTGGTCGGTGACTTCACCCAGCATCTCGACCTGCTGCCGGGGGACAGGCCACGGCTGGTGGTCTTCCTCGGCGGCACGATCGGCAACTTCCTCCCGGCCGACCGGGCCACCTTCCTTCGCTCGGTCCGTGAAGTACTCGACGAGGGGGAGTGGCTCCTTCTCGGGACAGATCTGGTGAAGGATCGGGAGACACTGGAACGCGCCTACGACGACGCGGACGGCGTCACCGCCGAGTTCAACCGCAACATGCTCCACGTGATCAACAACGGTCTCGGCGCGAACTTCGATCCGGCCGCCTTCGACCACGTCTCGTATTGGGACGAGGAGAACGAATGGATCGAAATGCGCCTGCGCGCCCGTGAAGCGCTGACCGTCGAGATCCCCGGTGCCGATCTGCGGGTGAAGTTCGCCGAGGGTGAATACGTGCGCACCGAGATCTCCGCGAAGTTCCGGCGGGAGGGAATCGCCGCGGAACTGGCCGCGGCAGGCTTCGCGGTCGAGAAATGGTGGACGGACTCGGCATCGCGGTTCGGGGTGAGCCTGGCAAGATCTGTCCGTGACTAACCCTCTCACCTTGCTCGCTCGCGCGCTCGGCACGAAACCGTGGCTGATGGGACTCGCGGGCGGGATCATCTGGGTGGACAAGAGACTCCACCGGCTGTTCAAGGGGAAGGTGAGCCTGGTCGCGCTGGCCGGGCTCCCTTCCCTGCGGCTGACCACGACGGGCCGCAAGAGCGGGCTGGCCCGCAGTACCAACCTTTTGTACTTCCCGCACGACGAGGATTTCGTGCTCGTCGGCTCCAATTGGGGGAGGCCGAATGATCCCGCCTGGACGCACAACCTGCGTTCGGAACCCGACGCGGTCATCGCGCTGTCGGGCAAGGAGATCCCGGTCAGGGCCAGGGAACTCCTCGGCGACGAGTACGAAGTGATGTGGAAGCTGCTGCTGGACTTCTGGCCCGGTTACTCCATGGAGGAGGAAGCCGCTTGCCGTGTGTTACCGATTTTCGAGTTAAAGACAACCACTCGATAGGTTCGTACCATCCTTTCGGCCGGTGACTGGGTTACCGGCTTGTGCGAGGCTCGCTTGGTGTTACGCGCCGTGACATCGGCGGCGCAGGGTGCGACGTGGTCCGACACGTCGCCAGGCGAGGGAGGAGTCGTTTTGCCGAGATCCACAAGGAGGCCGGTGCGCGGTTTCGCACTGGTAGGGGCACTCGTGGCCGGGGCCGCGTTGACCGGTGCCTCCGGGACGGCGGCCGCCGCTCCGGAAGCAGGGACGTCCGCCGCCCAGGTCGGCGTGACCGCGCCGGTGACCTGGGGTGCCTGCACGGCGGACCAGGTCCGCGGTGTTCCCGCCGACCAGGTCAAGTTCTACAGCTGCGCGCGGTATCGCGTCCCGATCGACCACGACAACGCGGCGCTCGGCACGATCGACATCGCGATGCTGAAGCGGGCGGCGAAGACGCCCGACAAGAAGGTCGGCTCGCTGTTCCTCAACCCCGGCGGTCCCGGCGGCTCCGGGTTCCGGATGCCGATCGGCGCGGCGAACTACTTCCAGCCGCAGGTGCTGGACCGGTTCGACGTGATCGGGTTCGACCCGCGCGGGGTCGGGGCAAGCAACCCGCTCAAATGCTTCACCACGCAGGAGGACGCGAACGACGTCTTCGCCGCGCAGATCCCCGTGCCGCTGTCGCGGCAGGAGATCTCCGGCACGCTGGCGTCCTACCGCGACTACGGCCAGTTCTGCAAGAACAACGCGGGCGCGCTGCTGAACCACATGTCCACCAAGGACGTTGTGCGTGACCTCGACAAGATGCGGGCCGCGGTCGGCGACCAGAAGCTGACCTTCGTCGGCTTCTCGTACGGGACCCTGATCGGGTCGACGTACACGTCGATGTTCCCGAAGCAGAGCCGGGCGATCGTCATCGACGGCAACGTCGACCCGGCACTGCGCACCAGCGACGGCGTGCAGTACGACCGTGAGCGGGCTCGCGGGTTCGAGATCTCGCTCGACGGATTCCTGCGCAAGTGCGCCCAGGCCGGGCCGAAGTGCTCCTTCAGCTCGGGCACGCCGCGGGAGAAGTTCGACGAGATCCGCGACTACCTGCGCCAGCAGCCGATCAAGCTGCCTGACGGGAGCAGCTACGACATCAACGCGTTCACCAGCACGGTTTCCGGGGTGCTGTACTCGCCGACGTCGTTCCCGCCGCTGGCCGACGACCTGCAGGCGCTGTACAACGTCGTCCACCCGCCGTCGGCGCAGGCGCAGACGGCGCAGGCCGTCGAGCTGAAGGTGCTGCGGTCGGGAGCGAACGGGCGCGCGGACGCGAACCCGGACAGCCCGTATGTGGGCGACGACTCCTACTTCGCCGTGAACTGCTCGGACAAGAAGATCACGATCAAGCAGGAGAAGGTCCCCGAGATCGCCGCGAAGTGGGAGAAGGAATCGCCCACCTTCGGTCGCTACCAGGCGTTCTCGGACGTGGCGGGCTGCCCGGTGTGGCCTGCGAAGAAGCCGGACGTCTACCGCGGCCCGTGGCAGGCCAAGACCGACACCCCGGTGCTGGTCGTCGGCAACTACTACGACCCGGCGACCCAGTACCTGTTCGCGAAGCGGATGGCCGACGAGCTGGGCAACGCCCGGCTGCTCTCGGTCGACGCCTTCGGGCACTGCATCCTGGGTGACTCGCTCGGGGTGGACAAGGTGACGGCCGACTACCTGATCGATCTGAAGGTCCCGGCCAACGGACAGGTGTTCCAGCCGAACGTTCAGCCGTTCGAAACCACCGCCTGAAACACGGGCACGTAACCACGAAGGCCACCGTCTCGGCGGTGGCCTTCGTGGCGTTCGGGACCGGTCCCGAGCACCCGGCGTTAGGTTCTGGGCGGGGAGGCCGGATGGACCGGAACGAGATTCTCGCTCCGGGTCGTCCGGGTGGGTAACCAGGGCACCGGCCGAGACGGCCGGTGCCCTGGCCTCGCCGGTCTCAGACGTCGACGCTCGCGTAGGCGTCCAAACCGTAGTTCGTGGCGTACGCGTTCTCGACTCCGACGAGCAGGTCGACGATCTCGAAGTACCGGTCCCAGAACGGCGTCTCGCGCAGCGCCTCGATGAGCAGCTGGTACGAGTGGTGGTCATCGGCCTCCCACACCCACACGTCGGTCACCCGCGCGGAGTAGAACTCGGTGTCGAAGAACCGGGACCGGACCCCCTTCACCTTGCTCTCGATCGCCGGGAGTACTTCGGTCTTGAAGGACGCCACCCGCTGTTCGACGGTGAGGCCGAGCCATTCGGGAGTGGTCTTCACCAGCATGAACGCGGTCACTTCGGACATGGTGTTCCTTCCTTTCAGGCGTAGGCGCCGGCTTCGATGTCCTCGACGAGGGTCGGTCCGAAGGGAGCCCACTTGAGGAGTTCGCGGGTGTGTTCACTGGACGCGGACATGTCCAGCGCGAAGAACCGGCCGACGAACCCGAAGTGCTCGGCGGCGTTTTCCGGCGCCACGGACACCACCGGGACGTCGAGCGTCCTCCCGATAGCTTCGGCGATTTCCCTTGTCGTGACGGCTTCTTCGGCGACCGCGTGGAGCAGCGAGCCGGTAGGCGCGCCTTCCAGGCCCAGCCGGACGAGCCGGGCCGCGTCGGTGCGGTGCACCGCCGCCCAGGCCGCGGTGCCGTCGCCGAGGTAGCCGGAGACGCCGTGTTTGCGCGCGGCCGCGACGAGCCCCGAAACGAAGCCGTGGTCGCCGACGCCGTGGACCGAAGGCGCGAAACGGGCGCTGATCACCCGCATGCCCTTCTCGGCGTACTCGAGGGCCAGGTTCTCGGCGCCGCCGCGATGAGAATCGGGGCCGACAGCGGGGGAGAGGTCTGTTTCGACGGCGGGGCGCCCGGTGACGAGGGTCGAGAGCCCCGCGGCGAGCACGAAGGCCCGTCCGGTCCCGGTCAGCACGTCGGCGAAGGTTTCGACCGCGGCCCGCTCGGCACGGTTGGACTCGGCGGGGTTGCCCCAGTCGTGCTTGTTCGCCAGGTGGATGACGGCTTCGGCCTCGTCGGCGCCCGCGCGGAGACCGTCGAGGTCGTCCAGGTCGCCGCGGCGGACCCGCGCGCCCTTCCGCTCCAGCGCGGCGGCGGAGGTGTCCGAGCGGGCGAGGCCGGTGACCTCGTGACCGGCGTCGAGCAGCTCGTCCACGACGGCCGAGCCGATCCAGCCGGTCGCCCCGGTGACGAATACGTGCATGGGATTTTCTCCTTTTACTTGGTGGTGCGGGAAAGGCGTGATTGCAGGACGACGAGCGCCCCGAGGACGAGCACACTCACGCCGATCACCCGCAGGGCCGTGCCCGTACTGGTGACGAACGCGGAAATCACTTCGGGCGCGCGGCCGGGTGCCGCGGCGAGGGCTTGCGCCACGGTGTGCGGATCGTGGGCGGCGCGGAGGTCGGCGGGCAGTGCCGCGACGAACTGTCCGGTGAGAACGGTGCCGATGACCGCGACGCCGAGCGCGCTGCCGAATTCGCGGGTGGTGGCCTGCAGCCCGGCGCCGACACCGGCCTGCGCCGCGGGCAGTGAACCGGAGATGGCGGCCGACAGCGTCGGAAGGGCCAGCGTGACACCGACGCCGGTCACCACGAGCCAAGCCGCGTAGACCGGATACGGCGTCGATGCGTCGTTTGTGGACAGTCCGATGAGGCCGCAGCCACAGAAGACGAACGCGATGGCGACGGTGGCGTCGACACCGACGCGCCGGACGAGCTTGCCGACATGCCGCGCACCGAGGATGACCGGGACGGTCAGCGGGATGATCCCCAGCCCGGTCAGCAGAACACTGAATCCCTTGCCGTACTGCAGGAACGACGCGTTGACGTAGAACAGTGCGAACATCCCGAAGAAGATCGCGGTCATGCCGAGACAGGCGCTGCGCAGCGCGGGCACACGGAACAACCGGGGATCGAGCAGCGGATGCTCGGCCTTCAGTTCCACGAACGTCCACACGGCGAACAGCACGACGGCACCGGCGAACCCGATCACCACGATCGGGCTTCCCCAGCCCTTTTCGGGCCCTTCGACGATGCCGAGCAGCAACGCGACCGACGCGCCGACGAGCAGGGCGGCGCCGACCGGGCTGAGCGGGCGGTCGTGCCTCGCGGACACCGGCGCGATCCGGGCGACGAGCGCGGCGAGCACCAGAGCGAGCGGGATGGCTGCGGCGAACAGCCAGCGCCACGACCCGCCCGACAGCACGGCGCCGCCGCCGACGTTCCCGACGACACCGCCGATCCCGGTCATGGACGCCCAGGTCGCGATGGTCACGCCCTTGCGTTCGGCGGGGACGGCGTGCAGCAGAACGGCGAGCGTGTTGGGCAGCACGGCGGCGGCCCCGATCCCGGTGATCGCCCGGCCAGCCAGGAGGAAGGGCACGTTCGGCGCGACCGCCGACAGCAGCGCGCCGACCGCGAACAGGGCGAGGCCGGCGAGCAGGACCCCCTTGCGGCCGAAGCGGTCGCCCGCGGCGCCACCGGGGATCACGAGACAGGCGAAGAAGACGACGTAGGTGTCGACGATCCAGATCAGCGCCGACGCGGACGGGTGGAGGTCGCTCGCGGCCAGCATCGGGACGGCGAGGTTGATCGCGGCGACCATCCCGACCACGAGCACGACGCAGGCGCACATGGCGGCCAGCAGGCCTTTTCGCGAGACCGGACGGCTCGCCGCGGCTGCGGGATCGTCGCGGAGTTGAAGTCGGAGTGGCATGTTCGCCACGCTATTGACCTGTATGGTCTTCGTGCCACGCAACTTTGGCAAACAGTAGTTGCGTACAATGCAACTATGGCCGACCAGCTGGACCTGAACCTTTTGCGGGTGTTCGACGCGTTGCTGCGGGAGGGCAGCGTGACGGCGGCCGCCGAGCGGCTGCACCTGTCGATCCCGGCGGCGAGCCGGGCACTCGGCCGGTTGCGGCGGGCGATGGGGGACCCGATCCTGGTCCGCGCCGGCCGCGGGATGGTGCCGACGCCATTCGCGCTCCGGACCGCGCCGCGCGTGCGGTCGCTGCTCGACGAGGCGTCGGCACTGATCAGTGCCGACCGCGATCTGGCGATCGGCGACCTCGAACGCACCTTCACCATCCGCATCAACGATGGCGTCGCAGCGACACTGACGACGGCGGCCGTCGAGGCGACCGCCGCCGTCGCGCCGGGCGTGGTCCTGCGCTTCGTCGCGGAAGGCAGTGAGAGCACCGAAGCGCTGAGGGACGGTTCGGTGGATCTGGACATCGGCGCCGGTGACCTCACCGCCCCCGACATCCGCTCGATGCCGCTGTACCGCGAACGAGTGGTCGGGCTCGTCAGGGCGGACGGTCCGCTCGGTGGCGTGCGGCGTCCGACGCTGGCCCAGTTGTGCCGGTATCCCCACGTTTCGTCCTCCCGGCGGGGCAGGGCCAGGGGACCGCTCGACGACGTGCTGGAAGCGGCCGGTCTCCAGCGCCGGGTCGCGGCGGTCGTGCCGACGTCCGCCGTCGCCGCGTTCCTGGTCTCGTCCAGCGACTACATCGGACTCGTGCCCTCGCGGCTCGCCGAGCAGTACGGCCGGTCGCTCGGCCTCCGCTGGTTCCCGATCCCCGCCGACCTTCCGGAGATCGACGTCTGCCTGCTCTGGCATGCGCGCCTCGACGCCGACCCGGCCCAGCGCTGGCTGCGCGACACGATCCGCGACGCGCTCGACGTGCCGTCGTAGCGGAAATCCTGTCCGGTCACCTGGCTCGCCGCGAGTCCCAATGGAGGTACCCGCCGCCGAAAGGCGGTGGGACGATCACCCCTCGAGTCGCACCCGCTCCCGAAGAATTCGCTTGGCTCCAGCTCGTCGGATGACAACGTTGTCGCTCGGAGAGGAAAGCCCGATGCCCCTGTCGCGGAGATTGAGACGATCATTCCCGGTGGCCTTCACGGCCCTGCTGGTGGCGGCCGGCGCCACCGCACTGGCGAGCAACAGCAAGTGGTACTCGCTCGCGCCGGGCACGAAGTTCCTCCAGGCCGATCTCGGATCCGCGCGGAACGTGTCGTCGTTCGTGCTGAAACACGCGGGCCTCGGCGGTGAGACGACCGGGTGGAACACCGGCGCCTTCACGATCCAGACGTCGCTCGACGGGACGAACTGGACGACGGCCGCGAGCGTGACCGACGCGCGCTCCAGCCGGACCTATCATCCGGTGAGCCAGCGGTCGGCGCGCTATGTCCGGGTGAACGTCACCACCCCGGCGAACGACGGGAACGGTGCGGCGAGGATTTACGAATTCGAGGTCTACTGACCGGTTCCCGTGGGTGGCGGGAACGGATCGGTGAGAGCCGGAGGAACTGGTGTTGTGAAAGCCACGTTCGCAACCTTGAGCGTTGCGAACGTGGCTTTTGCAACACTGTCCGGCGAGACCGCCGCGCCCGTGAGCAGTGGCGGTCGGCTTCGGGTGTGTCCGAAAGCCACTTTCGGGACGTCTGATGTCCTCAAAGTGGCTTTCGCGGCGCTCGGCGCCGCTGGAACGCACAGGGGCGAGGTGGTCGTGAGTGGCGTTCGTTTCCGGAACGTCCCTTGTGGACAGTCGAGAAGGGTGTGGCCTTTGCCGGGGCGGCGCACGCTTCCCTTCGCTCCGTCCGGCCCGCTGGCACGATCCGGTGTGAGCCCGTCCACGCGCGGGGTGACCGGACGGCCGTCCGGTGGTACTGTCCCGAAGGTTGATCACCACCGATCGAGTACGAAAGCGAGGTGAGCGGCACATGCCGGAAGACAGTTCTGGAACGACCGGACGTGGTCGCCGTTCACCCGTGTGCGCGGTGCGCTGACCCTTTCCGGTCTCCTTTTCCTGTCTGGCCTTGTGTACGCACGCCAGAAAAGAGCCGGAATCATGAACACCTTCGAAATGCTGCTCAGGGTCGGCACCGGCGTCGGCCTCGGCGCCGTCATCGGGATCGAGCGCCAGTACCGCGCCCGGATGGCCGGACTCCGCACCAACGCCCTCGTCGCCGTCGGCGCCACCCTCTTCGTTCTGCTGTCCGCCCACGGTTTCGGCGGCCTGAACACCAGCGGCGACGCGGATCCCACCCGCGTCGCCGCCCAGATCGTCTCCGGGATCGGTTTCCTCGGCGCCGGGGTCATCCTGCGGGACGGGCTGAATGTGCGCGGACTCAACACCGCCGCCACGCTGTGGTGCTCGGCGGCCGTCGGATCCCTTGCGGGAGCGGGACTTTACGTCGTCGCGCTCGCCGGGACCGCGGTGATCGTCGGGGTCAACGTGCTGCTGCGCCCGCTCGGCCGCGTCGTCGACCGCCGTCCGGAGAACCGGGAGGACTGCTCGGAGCAGGAAGAGCCCGAGCGGGCCTAGCAATCCAGGAAGTCCAGCAATATCCGCGAAAACTCGGCGGGCTTCTCCAGGTTGATCATGTGCGCGACCCCGTGGACGACGAGCTTCCGGGCGTCGCACGCCTCGGTTTCGATCTGGTCGGCGATGGCGAGGATGTCCGAAGAGTCCAGATCGCCCACCAGTGTCAACGTGCGCGGGGTCAGCTCCCCGACACGTTCGACGGCCCGCAGTTCGTCCATCAGCATGAAACCGCTGCCGCGGTGCCGGGTGATCGTCTCCGTGTACATCTCCTGGCACCGCCGCCGGACGTCCTGATCGACGGCTCCCGGAGCACGGTGCGGACCGTCCACCCACATCCGCAGGACACACTCGATGGCGGCGGGAAGATCGCCCCTGGCGCCCGCCTCCTCGAGTTTCTTGTTCTGCTCCAGGACAAAAGGATCCTTCGTCACCATCGCGCTGAGACCGGTGGCCACCAGGACCAGGTTCTCGACGAGGTCCGGATAGGTCAAGGCGAAGTCGACCGCGATCCGCCCGCCGCCGGACAGTCCGACCAGCGACGCGCGGGGGAGTTCCAGCGCGGTCATCAGCGCGCGGAGGTCTTCGTAGTGTTTGAAGCGCTCCGTCGGCGTGGAGGACTCGCCGTGTCCGCGCGCGTCGTAACGGATGGCCGTGTAGCGGCTTTCGAGCGTCGTCATCTCGGCGTCCCACATCCGGGAGTCGAGCATGCCGCCGTGCAGCAGGATGACGGGATCACCCTCGCCTCGGAGCTCGTACGCCAGTTCACCGTTCTCGAGCTGAATTTTCCCCCTGGTCATAGGCCCCACGGTACCGAAAACCAGGAAAGGCCCCCTTCCCCAAAGTGCGGGAAAAGGGGCCTTTCGTGCGTGTGCCTACGCCTGGGTCATCTTCCGCAGGACGTACTGCAGGATGCCGCCGTTGCGGTAGTAGTCCGCCTCACCCGGAGTGTCGATGCGGACGTCCGCGTCGAACTCCACCTTGGTGCCGTCGGTCTTCGTCGCGGTGACGTGGACCGTGCGCGGGGTCTCGCCGTCGTTCAGCTTCGTGATGCCCGAGATGTCGAACGTCTCGGTGCCGTCGAGGCCGAGCGACGAGGCCGACTCGCCGGCCGGGAACTGCAGCGGGATGACACCCATGCCGATCAGGTTCGACCGGTGGATGCGCTCGAACGACTCGGTGATCACCGCGCGGACGCCCAGCAGGCGCGTGCCCTTGGCCGCCCAGTCACGCGACGATCCGGAGCCGTACTCCTTGCCGCCGAGGACGACCAGCGGGATGTCCTGCGCCGCGTAGTTCTGCGCCGCGTCGTAGATGAACGACTGCGGGGCGTCGTCCTGGGTGAAGTCGCGAGTGTAGCCGCCCTGCACGTCGTCCAGCAGCTGGTTGCGCAGCCGGATGTTCGCGAAGGTGCCGCGGATCATGACCTCGTGGTTACCGCGACGCGAGCCGTAGGAGTTGAAGTCCTTCTTCTCCACGCCGTGCTCGGTCAGGTACTGCGCGGCCGGGGTGCCCGGCTTGATCGCGCCGGCAGGGGAGATGTGGTCGGTGGTGACCGAGTCGCCCAGCTTCGCCAGCACGCGCGCGCCGGAGATGTCGGTGACCGCCGACGGCTCCGCCTTCATGCCCTCGAAGTACGGGGGCTTCCGGACGTAGGTGGACTCCGCGTCCCAGTCGAAGGTCTTGCCCTCGGGGGTCGGCAGCGACTTCCACCGCTCGCCACCGTCGAAGACGTCGGCGTAGTCCTTGGTGAACATCTCCTGCGTGATCGCGTAGTCGATGGTCTCCTGGATCTCCTTGGCCGACGGCCAGATGTCCTTCAGGAAGACGTCGTTGCCGTCGGTGTCCTGGCCGAGCGGCTGGTTCTCGAAGTCGAAGTCCATCGTGCCGGCGAGCGCGTACGCGATGACCAGCGGCGGCGACGCGAGGTAGTTCATCTTCACGTCGGGGTTGATGCGGCCTTCGAAGTTCCGGTTGCCCGAGAGCACCGAAACCGCGGTGAGGTCGTTCTCCTGGATCGCGGCGGAGATCTCGTCCGACAGCGGGCCCGAGTTGCCGATGCAGGTGGTGCAGCCGTAGCCGACCAGGTGGTAACCCAGCTTCTCCAGGTACGGCCACAGGTTGGCCTTGGTGTAGTAGTCCGTGACGACCTGCGAACCAGGCGCCATCGAGGTCTTGACCCACGGCTTGACCGCGAGGCCCTTGTCGACCGCGTTCCGCGCGAGCAGCGCCGCGCCGAGCATGACCGACGGGTTCGAGGTGTTGGTGCAGGAGGTGATCGAGGCGATCACCACGGCGCCGTGGTCGAGGATGAACTCGCCGCGGTCGGACGTGCTGACCTTGACTGGGTTGGTCGGGCGGCCGCTGTGGCCGTTCGCCGCCGACTGGAGGTCGACCGCGTCCTCGTCCTTGAAGGAGAGGGCGGCGGGGTCGCTGGCCGGGAAGGTCTCCTCGACGGTCTCGTCCACGTTGGTGTGCGGGACCTGCTCGCCGCCGACGTAGTCGTGGATCGACTTGCGGAACGAGTTCTTCGCGTCGGTGAGCTCGATGCGGTCCTGCGGGCGCTTCGGGCCGGCGATCGACGGGACGACCGTCGACAGGTCCAGCTCGATGTACTCGGAGTACTCCGGCTCGTGCGACGGGTCGTGCCAGAGGCCCTGCTCCTTGGCGTACGCCTCGACGAGCGCGACCTGTTCCTCGGAGCGGCCGGTGAGCTTGAGGTACCGGACGGTCTCGTCGTCGATCGGGAAGATCGCCGCGGTGGAGCCGAACTCCGGGCTCATGTTGCCGATGGTGGCGCGGTTGGCCAGCGGCACCGCGCCGACGCTCTCGCCGTAGAACTCGACGAACTTGCTGACCACACCGTGCTTGCGCAGCATCTCGGTGATGGTGAGCACGACGTCGGTGGCGGTCACGCCGGTCGGGATCTCGCCGGTGAGCTTGAAGCCCACGACGCGCGGGATGAGCATGGAGACCGGCTGGCCCAGCATGGCCGCCTCGGCCTCGATGCCGCCGACGCCCCAGCCCAGCACGCCGAGGCCGTTGACCATGGTGGTGTGCGAGTCGGTGCCGACGCAGGAGTCGGGGTACGCCTGGCCGTTGCGGGACATCACCGTGCGCGCGAGGTGCTCGATGTTGACCTGGTGCACGATGCCGGTGCCCGGCGGGACGACCTTGAACTCGTCGAAGGCGCCCTGGCCCCAGCGCAGGAACTGGTAACGCTCGCGGTTGCGCTCGTACTCGATCTCGACGTTGCGCTCGAAGGCGTCGGCGCGGCCGAAGACGTCGATGATGACCGAGTGGTCGATGACCAGCTCGGCGGGGGCGAGGGGGTTGACCTTGTCCGGGTCGCCGCCGAGGTCGGTGACGGCCTCGCGCATGGTGGCGAGGTCGACGACGCAGGGCACGCCGGTGAAGTCCTGCATGATCACGCGGGCGGGCGTGAACTGGATCTCGATCGACGGGTCCGCACTGGCGTCCCAGTTGCCGAGCGCGCGGATGTGGTCGGCGGTGATGTTCGCGCCGTCCTCGGTCCGCAGCAGGTTCTCGAGCAGGATCTTCAGGCTGTAGGGAAGGCGCTGGGAGCCCTCGACCTTGTTCAGGCGGAACACCTCGTAGGAGGCGTCGCCGACCTTCAGCGTGTCTTTGGCGCCGAAGCTGTCCTTGCTGGCAGGTGCTGTCACTTCTTACTCCAGTGGCGGGTCAGTTCGGTGTGGTTCTCCAGGCCGTTCGGGCAGGCCCGGAGCGAGTGTTGCGCACCCCCACCGTAGGTCCGGACGCGGGATGGCACACCTCGTTCGTCCCCTCAAACAGTACGCCTGTACTTTTTGGCTGGCAACCCGACACGCGGGTAGGGAAGGTCTCATCGACCTGCGGCCGTTCGAGTGACAAAGCGATCGCCTGTTCGTCCCCCGTTGAGGGGAAATGGTGCCTACGGTGTGTAAGTTCCTGGTGGTGCTTCTGGTAATGCTGTGACGGCAGTGGCACAGTGAGCTCGAAGTTCAAGATCAGGAGGTGGGTGGATCGTGCGTGGTGAAGCCGGGTCTGTGGCCGGTGCCCGCCGTGGCGCGACCATCGGTGCGCTGGGGATCGCCCTGTTGCTCGGGGTGACGGGTACCGCCATCGCGGTACCGCCGCCCCCGCCGAATCCCAGCGATTCCGAAATCAACTCCAGCAAGGCCGACGCCAACGCCAAGGCGGGTGATGTCGGCAGGCTCACGAACCAGCTGGCCCAGGCCGAGTCGAAGCTCGCCCAGCTCAACGACGACGTCGAGCTGAAGATGGAAGAGGCCAACAAGGCCAGGGTCGACGCGGACACCGCGCAGGACGAAGCCGCCCAGGCCGACCGCGAGGCGCAGTCCGCGCGCACCCAGTCCGACGCCGCGCAGGCGACCATCGACAAGGCCCGCGCCGACCTCGACAAGTTCGCCGCCGCCAGCTTCCAGCAGGGCAGCACCATCGGCTCCGTGTCGGCGTACCTCACCGCCAACAGCCCCAAGGAACTGCTCGGCCGCGCGCAGATGCTCGACGCTGTCGGCGGCAGCAGGCTCAACGCGCTCGACACGATGAAGCGCGCGCAGACGGAGAAGTCCAACAAGGACGCGACGGCGCGCAAGAAGCTGGAGATCGCGCAGGAGCGCAAGCGCGCGGCCGAGGCGGCCAAACACGAGGCCGACAACGCGCAGAGCGCCGCGCAGCACGCGCAGGACACCCAGGTCGCGCAGAACGACAAGCTCGAAGCCGACAAGGCCGGCGTCGAGAAGCAGCTCTTCGAAGCGCAGCAGAAGGTCAGCGGCCTGCAAGGGCAGCGGCAGCGCTACGAGGACTGGAAGGCGCAGAAGGCCCGCGAGGACGAGGAACGCGCCCGGCAGGCGGCCCTCGCCGCGTCGAGGCCCAGCCAGGGCCAGGGCGGCGGTGGCCGCCCGTCGAGCAGGCCGGTCCAGTCGGCTCCCGCCGGGGCGAGCGTCGAAGCGGCGGTCCAGCGGGCGTTGTCGCAGCTGGGGCTTCCGTACGCGTGGGGCGGTGGCAACACCTCCGGCCCGACGCGCGGTATCCGCGACGGCGGCGTCGCCGACCGCTACGGCGACTACAACAAGATCGGCTTCGACTGCTCCGGCCTGATGATCTACGCGTTCGCCGGGGTGCGGGCGCTCCCGCACTACAGCGGATACCAGTACAACGCCGGGCGGAGGGTGCCGCTCTCCCAGATGCGCCGCGGCGACATGCTCTTCTGGGGCGGCGGCGGAGGCATCCACCACGTCGCGATGTACCTCGGGAACGGACAGATGGTCGAAGCACCGCAGTCGGGCCTGCGGGTCCGCGTCGCGCCAGTGCGCTACGGCGGCATCATGCCCTACGCGGCCCGCCTGATCGGCTAGTCGTGACTTACGCGGGGATCGTACTGGCGGGCGGTGCCGCGCGCCGACTGTCCGGTGTGGACAAACCCGCGCTCCCCGTCGGTGGGAAACCGTTGCTGGCCAGGGCTCTGGCCGCACTAGCGGCCGCGGACCCGGTGATCGTCGTCGGCCCCGAACGGCCGGGTTTCGGGGACGTGCTGTGGACTCGGGAGTCCTCGCCCGGAACAGGACCGGTGGCCGCGCTGGCCGCCGGTCTCGCGTTGGTACACACGGAGATCGTCGTCGTACTGGCCGGTGATCTCGCCGGTGTCCGCTCGTCCACAGTGGATCGGCTGGTGGGTTCACTCGGCGTCGCGTCGGGAGCCGTGCTGGTCGACGACTCGGGGGAGCGGCAGTGGCTGCTCGGCGCCTGGCAGGTGGAGGCACTGCGCGGGGCCTTGCCGGAGACGGTCGAGAACGCGTCGCTGCGGCGGACGCTGGGCGGGCTGGAGATCGTCGAGGTGCCGGGGGAACCGGGGGAGAGCGACGACATCGACACACCGGAGGACCTGGACCGCTGGTCCTGAGTAAAGCCCCTTCACAGCCGTCATACCGCTGATCGGGTTGGCTACCTTCACGAACGGCTGTGCCACCGACCACTACGGTCACATCCGGACGGAACAACGCAAGCGGGGAACACAGGAGGCACGAGTGACCGAGCCCGGCTACGCCGACGGCGCGCAGCAGCCCGGAACGCCGGCGCGGGACGCCCAGTTGCTGGAGCGGACCGTGTTCGAGGTCAAGCGGATCATCGTCGGCCAGGACAGGCTGGTCGAGCGGATGCTGGTCGGCCTGCTGGCCAGGGGGCACCTCCTCCTCGAAGGCGTCCCCGGCGTCGCGAAGACCCTCGCCGTCGAGACCTTCGCGCGCGTGGTGGGCGGCTCGTTCTCGCGCGTGCAGTTCACCCCGGACCTGGTCCCCGCCGACATCCTCGGTACCCGGATCTACCGCCAGGGCGCCGAGCGGTTCGACGTCGAACTCGGCCCGGTGGTGGCGAACTTCGTCCTCGCCGACGAGATCAACCGCGCGCCGGCGAAGGTGCAGTCGGCGATGCTCGAGGTGATGGCCGAACGGCACGTGTCGATCGGCGGCCAGACCTTCCCGATGCCCGACCCGTTCCTCGTGCTCGCCACGCAGAACCCGATCGAGAACGAGGGCGTGTACCCGCTGCCCGAGGCGCAGCGCGACCGGTTCCTGTTCAAGATCGTCGTCGAGTACCCGACCGCCGAGGAAGAGCGGGAGATCATCTACCGGATGGGGGTCACCCCACCCACCCCGCAAGAGGTGCTGAGCCCGTCCGAGCTGGTCCGGCTGCAGAACGTCGCTTCGCAGGTCTTCGTGCACCACGCGCTCGTCGACTACGTCGTCCGCCTCGTGCTCACCACCCGTACGCCGAACGACCACGGCCTCGCCGACGTCGCGGGCTGGGTGTCCTACGGCGCCTCGCCGCGTGCCAGCCTCGGCATCATCGCCGCGGCCCGCGCGCTGGCGCTGGTCCGCGGCCGGGACTACGTGCTGCCGCAGGACGTCGTCGACGTCGTCCCCGACGTGCTGCGGCACCGGCTCGTGCTGTCCTACGACGCGCTGGCCGACGGCGTCCCCATCGACCACATCATCACGCGGGTGCTGCAGACCGTGCCGTTGCCGCAGGTCTCGGCCCGTCCGCAGGGCGGCGCCGGGCAGGGCGGCCCGGTCCCGGCCGGTGCACCGGTCAGGTAGGGAAGCGAGCGTGAAGAACGAGAAGGGCGAACGTCCTTCCTGGGCACCGCCGGTGCTCCGCGGGGAGCGGATGGAGGCGGGCCTGCGCACGCTCGAACTCGACGTGCGCCGCCGTCTCGACGGTCTGCTGCAGGGCAACCATCTCGGCCTTGTGCCGGGACCGGGTTCGGAACCGGGGGAGGCCCGGCCGTACCAGCCCGGTGACGACGTCCGCCGGATGGACTGGGCGGTCACCGCGCGGACGACGAGCCCGCACATCCGGGAGACCGTCGCCGACCGCGAGCTGGAGACATGGCTGGTGGCGGACGTGTCCGCGAGTCTCGACTTCGGCACGGCGCTGTGCGAGAAACGCGACCTGGTCGTCTGCGCGACCGCCGCGGTCGCGCATCTGACCGGCGGCGGTGGCAACCGGATCGGCGCGCTCGTCTCCAACGGGGCGGGCAGCATCACGCGGATCCCCGCGCGCGGCGGGCTCCCGCACGCGCGGGGGCTGGTCCGCAAGCTCGCCGAGACCCCGCGCGCCGAGGAAGGCGTCCGCGGGGATCTCGCCGCGGCACTGGAGAAACTGCGCCGTCCGCCCCGCCGTCGCGGGCTCGCCGTCGTGATCTCCGATTTCCTCGGTGACACCGAATGGCAGCGCCCGTTGCGCGCGCTCGGCGGGCACCACGACCTCATCGCCATCGAAGTCCTCGACCCGCGCGACATCGACCTGCCCGACGTGGGCACCGTCGTGCTGGCCGACCCGGAGACAGGGAAACAGCGCGAAGTGCACGCTTCGGCCTTGCTGCGCAAGGAATTCGGCGCCGCGGCGCACGCTCACCGGCAGGAGGTCGCGGCCGCGCTGCGCCGGGCCGGTGCCGCGCATCTGGTGCTGCGCACCGACTCGGACTGGATCGCGGACATGGTCCGGTTCGTGGTGGCCCGCAAACGCCGCTGGTCCGGTGGTGTCGCGTGAGCCTGACCGGATTCGCGTCGCCGTGGTGGTTCCTGCTGCTGCTGGCGGTCGCCGCGGTGGCCGTGGGCTACGTGCTCTCCCAGCGAGCGCGGCGCAAGCGCACCATGCGGTTCGCCAACCTGGAACTGCTGGAGAAGGTCGCGCCGAAGAGCCAGGGGTGGGTGCGGCACGTCCCCGCCATCCTGATCGTGCTCTCGCTGCTGGTGCTCACCGTCGCGCTCGCCGGGCCGACGGCCGAGCAGAAGGTGCCCCGTAACCGCGCCACCGTGATGCTGGTGATCGACACCTCGCTGTCGATGGAGGCGACCGACGTCGCCCCGACCCGGTTGAAGGCGGCTCAGGAGTCGGCGCGCTCGTTCGCGCAGAACATGACCCCTGGGGTGAACCTCGGGCTGATCTCCTTCGCGGGGACGGCGACCGTGCTGGTCGCGCCGACCACCGATCGCGGTGGCGTCGTGAAGGCGATCGACAACCTGAAGCTGGCGCAGTCGACGGCCACCGGCGAAGGGATCTTCGCCGCGTTGCAGTCGATCGAGAGCTTCTCGGCGATCGTCGGCGGCGCGGAAGGCCCGCCGCCCGCCCGGATCGTCCTGATGAGCGACGGCAAGCAGACCGTCCCGGACGACCTGTACGCACCGCGAGGCGGCTACACGGCCGCGCAGGCGGCGAAGCAGGCCCAGGTGCCGATCTCGTCGATCTCGTTCGGGACCACGCACGGCTCCGTCGACATCGACGGCAAGCCCCAGGACGTGAAGGTCGACGACGAATCACTGGAGGAGATCGCCCGCCTTTCCGGTGGCGACTTCTACAAGGCGGCGAGCGCGGACGAGCTGAAACGCGTGTACGACGACCTCGGTGAGCAGATCGGGTACGAGCTGAAGGACGCCGACGCGAGCAGGCCTTGGGTCATCGTCGGGACCTTGGTGCTGATGATCGGTGCCGCCGCTTCGCTCTTCCTGGGGCAGCGCCTGCCGTAACCCATGTGGTGGCGCGGGATCCGGCTACCGGCTCAGCACCGGTCGGATCCCCGCTTCCGAGGTGGCAGGCCAGCGCACCGCGTGCACTTGACCGGCGCCGTTGTCGGACGAGCCCACGATCTCACCGAGGGCGTTGATGCCGTCAGCCTTGGTCTCCTGTCCGCCGGGCAGCGACGGCAACACGGTCACCTTCCCGTCCGCGGCCCAGCGCAGCGCCCGCCCCGGAGCCCCGGCGACACCGAATTGGTACCAGCCCGACACGACCCCGGTGTCGCTGATCCCGCTCGCCTCGCCGCGGCTGGTGCCCTCGGGAAGGGCCAGCTCGGTGATCCGGCCGTCCGGACTCCACCGGACGGGGTGATCCCCGGAGTAGCCGACGACGTCGCCACGATCGTTGAGTGCGACGGCATGGGTGTACTTCTCGCCGGGCAGGCCGGTCAGCTCGGTGATCGTCCCGTCCGGGTCCCAGCGGACGACGTGCTCGTTGGTCTCATTGCGGATTCCGGAACTGCCGATGATCACCCCGCGGTTGTTGATCGCCTTCGCGGCGCCACCGGCGTCGCCGGGCAGGAGGGGCAAGAGGCTCGGCGTCCCGTCCGGGGCCCATCGGGTCGGCTGCGCGCTGCCGCGCCGGGAACTCGCGCTGCCGACGATCACCCCACTGTCGTTGATCCCATAGGCGCGTGAACGGTAGGTGTGGTACTCCGGCTCCTTGAGGGCCGTGATGGTCCCGTCCCGTTCCCAGCGGATCGCGCGGTCCTTGTTCAGCTTCTGGTTGTCGGTACCCACGATGACGCCGTGGGCGTTGATGGCGTTGGCCTCCGGGCGGTTCGAGCCAGGGGAGAGGTCGGTGAGGACCCCGCCCTGTGTCCAGGTGACCGGGTGAATCACCCCGTCCGGGGTGAGGGACTGGCCGATGGCCTGTCCGTGCACGTTGATCGCGAAAGCCTCCGCGCGGTCGCCCCCTGGGAACGAACGGCTCAGATCGGTGGCCTTGTCCGGCGCCGTCCAGCGCGCGGCGTGCCTTCCGCGGACGGAGGTCTGCTCCGATTCACCGGCCACGACGCCGCGGGAGTTGATCGCCGCACCCGCGCTCTGGTCGTGTCCCGGCAGGGTGCCGAGGCCGGTGATCGCGCCCCGCGCGTCCCACACCACCGCGGAGTGATGGCCGCCCCCGACGCTGGAGATGCCGGTGACGACACCGGAGTCGTTGATCGCCCTGGCATCGCCCCCTGGGTTCTCGGGGCGGAGGAAGGGCAGGGCGGTGGCGGTGCCGTTCGCGGCCCAGCGCACCGGGTGGGCGCCGGAACCGCCCACGACGACCCCGGCGTTGTTGACACCTTGGGCCGAACCGCGGTCGTCGCCGGGAAGCAGGGGCAGCCGGACCACCGTGCCGTCCGGGTTCCAGCGCACGGGCTGCTCCCCGGAGGTCCCGGCGATCACGCCCGCGTCGTTGATCGCCGCGGCTGCCGACTTGGTGTCGCCCGGTGCCAAGGGAAGCAGGGTCATGACGCCCTTCGCGTCCCACCGCGCCGCGCGTTCGACCGGCGGGGAGCCGATCGAGACGGTGCCTGCCACGACGCCCGCGGTGTTGACCGCGGTGGCTTCCGAGTGCTCGTAGCGATCCGGCGAGCTCAACTCGGTGAACGAGCCGTCCGGACGCCACAGCACGGGCCGCCGGATGGACATGTCGTCGTAGGCCGAACCGGCGATGAACCCCTTGGCGTTGATCGCCCGCGCTTCGGTCATGCGGTGCGTGCTCGGCACCGCGAGCGGGGCCACCGCGCCGTCGGGGTTCCAGCGCGCGGCGATCGACCCTTTGGCCGGGGTGCTGTAGACGCCGGCCATGGTGCCGTCGTCGTTGATCGCGGCGACGCGGCTGTCGCTGTCGACGGGGAACGCGCCGAGGTCGACGATCGGCGCCGAGGCACCCGCCGCCTCCTGCGCGCCGCCCGCGGCGATGGCGCCGCCGAGCAGAAGGACCGAGAAAAACCTGCACAGCAAGAACTTTCCCCGCACCACGTGAACCCCTCCCGATCCGCCTGAGTGCGCCGCCCACCGGAGTATGGCGAAACACGGGCAGCGGCCGGAACCGCTGATCGGACGCGGGCACACTCGTCCGCTCGCGGAGTTTTGTGTCCTTTGTGGAGATACGGAATCCGTTGATCCACAAGGGTCTTACGGGGGATTCGACTCAGGGGGTGGCGAAGCCGTGCTGCCGCCAAGCCTCGTAGACGCTGATCGCCGCGGTGTTCGACAGGTTCAGCGATCGGCTCGACGGCAGCATCGGCAGCCGCACCCGATCGGTCACCTGCGAGGACTCCTGGACCTCACTGGGCAACCCCGCGGACTCCGGCCCGAACATCAGCACGTCACCGGGCTCGTACGCGACGTCGGTGTGCAGCCGCGTCGCCGAGGCGCTGAACGCGAAGACACGGGCGGGCAGCAAGACCGCCCACGCCGCGTCGAGATCCGCGTGGACGTGGACGCGCGCGAGGTCGTGGTAGTCGAGCCCGGCGCGCCGCAGCTGCTTGTCCTCCAGCGTGAAACCGAGCGGCTCCACCAGGTGGAGCTCACAGCCGGTGTTCGCGGTCAAGCGGATCGCGTTACCCGTGTTGGGCGGGATTTCGGGGCGGTAGAACAGGATGCGGAACACGAGGGTTGATCGTCTTTCGTTCACGGGCGCTTCGCCTTGGCGCGGCCGGGTGGCCATCAAGCCGGACGAGCATGAGGCCCGCCCGTGACCATCCCACCACAGGAGGGCTTCATGCCTTCACTCCCTCACCCCCTGTCGCGGCGCCGCTTCCTCGGTTACGGCTCCGCGGGCGCGGCCGCCGTCCTGCTGGGGACCGGTGCCTGGAACGCCGCCGGCGCGATGCCGCTCGCGAGCGGCTCCGGAAATCCCTTCACCCTCGGTGTCGCTTCGGGTGACCCGTTGCCCGGTGGCGTCGTGCTCTGGACCAGGCTCGCGCCGAAGCCCTACGAGGCCGACGGCTTCGGCGGTATGCCGCGGACGCCGGTCCGGGTCGAGTACGAGGTCTCGCTCGACGAGCGTTTCCGCGCGGTGATCCGTCGCGGCTCGGTGGTCGCCACGCCCGAGCTCGGCCATTCCGTGCACCCCGAGATCCACGGGCTCGCGCCGGACCACGAGTACTTCTACCGCTTCCGTACCGGTGGAGTGATCTCGCCGGTCGGCCGCACCCGGACAGCGCCCGTCGCGTGGTCTTCGCCGCGTGAGCTGAACTTCGCGTTCGCGTCCTGCCAGAACTGGGAAGCCGGGCACTTCACCGCGTACGACCACATGGCGGCCGAGGACCTCGACCTGGTCGTGCACCTGGGTGACTACCTCTACGAGAGTGGCGTCACGGGTGTCGGCCGCGGCACGCCGGTGGGCCCGCAGTTCAAGGGCGAGACCTTCGACCTGGCCCGCTACCGGCTCCAGTACGCGCTCTACAAGTCCGAAGCGCCGCTGATGGCCGCGCACGCCGCGTTCCCGTGGATCCACGTCAACGACGACCACGAGGTGGAGAACAACTGGGCGGGCGACCACTCCCAGGAGGACAACGAGCCCGACCAGGACCCGGTGGTCTTCCGCCGGCGCCGCGCGCAGGCCTTCCAGGCGATGTACGAGCACCTGCCGTACCGCATCGCGCAGCTGCCGAAGGGGCCGGACGCGCGGCTTCACCGCCGCCTGAGCTACGGCACACTGGCCGACTTCACCATGCTCGACACCCGCCAGTACCGCGACGACCAGCCGTGCGGCGACGGCCAGTCGGCGAACTGCACCGAGCGGTTCGACGAGGACCGCACCCTGCTCGGTGCGGAACAGCGGAAGTGGCTGCTCGACGGCTTCTCCCGGTCCCGCGCGCGGTGGCAGATCCTCGGGAACCAGGCGCCGATGGGCCAGACCGACACCGACGCGGGCGAGCCGACCAACGTCTACCTCGACCCGTGGGACGGCTACGTCGCCGACCGCGACCGTGTGCTCGCCGCGGCGCAGGACCGGGGGGTGCGGAACCTGGTGGTCATCACCGGTGACCGGCACCAGAACTACGCCTGGGACCTCAAGCGGAACTTCGGCGACCCTGGTTCGCCCACCGTGGCGAGCGAGTTCGTCGGGACGTCGATCACCAGCGGCGGCAACGGCGCGGACATGACGCCCGCCGGTGAGAACCTGCTGAAGGCCAACCCGCACATGAAGTTCTTCAACAACCAGCGCGGGTACGTCCGGGTCAACGTCGACCGGCACCGCTGGCAAAGCGACTTCCGGGTGGTGCCGTTCGTGAACACCCCCGGCGCGCCGATCAGCACGCGGGCCAGCTACGTCGTCGAAGACCGGCGTCCCGGCGTTCAGTCCGCCTGAGCGGGCAGGAGGGCGGCGTACACCTCGCGCACGGCCGCGGGTGGCGCCGCCTTCTTGAGCGTGGCCGGATCGACGAAGACGTAGCGGGTGTTCACCTCCGTGCACAGGTTCCCGCCGCGGGTGATCTCGAAGTCGATGATCAGCGACGTCGTGCCGAGATGGTTCAGGAACACGGAGACGACCAGTTCGTCGTCGTAACGGCAGGGCGCGCGGTAGCGGAGGTTCGATTCGGCGACGACGACGTCGACACCGCGTGCCAGTGCTTCCTCGTGGGAGCCGAAGAGGACTTTCTCCACTTCGAACATGGCCATGTCGACGTAGGCGAGATAGTTCGCGTTGAAGACGATGCCCTGCCCGTCGCACTCGTGGTAACGCACGCGCAGCGGCATTTCGACGATCGGTTTCCGTGGCTCGGTCACGTTTTCCAACCTACGTGAAGGGCCCTTTCCCCTGCGGGGGAAGGGCCCTTCACCAGGCTCAGTCGATGAAGTCGATGTTCGGATGCCGCGGCGACTCGCCGTCGAGCAGATGCCGGTCACGGCCCTTCAGGTGGAGATCGAAGAACGCGCCGATGTAGTCCCGTTGCGCGGCCACCGAACGACCGGGATCGATGGTGCCGATGGCCGTCTTCCGCTTCTCCGGTGTCACCAGCGCTCCGAGCTGCGGCACGATGACCTGCAGATCGCTGTAGGCCATATGCGTGGTGCCGCCGCTCAGGAGCAGGTCACGCTTCCAGCCGCGCTGGTTGGCCCAGAAGTCCGCCCAGCTCCGGTCGAATTCGGGCTGACGGTGGGTGTGCTGGAGCGGCTTCCCGTCCGGGCCGACGCCTTCGGCGCCCATCAGCATGAACGGCCGGTCCAGGCCGCGTTTCGTGACCTCGCCGGGGATGTAGGGGCTGCCAGGGGGAAACCCGAACGCGGTCGCCATCGCGCCGTCCAGGTTGATCCCGGCGTCGACCCGCCGGTCGTGGATCATCGTCTCGCCCGCGGTGAACCCGCCGTAGGAGTGCCCGTAGGCACCGACCTTGGACAGGTCGAGCGACCAGCCGAGCCCACGGGGCAGCCGTCGCTTCTCCGCGTCGGGGTTCTCGCCGCGGGTGATCTTCGTGAGCTGGTCGAGGACGAACCGGCTGTCGCCGACCCGCGCGTCGAGCGCCTTCTTCATGAACTCGGGACCTTCACCCGGCGGAAGCGCCGCTTCGAGCCGGCCGCCAGGGAACTCGACGGCCATGCTCTCGTAGGTGTGCGAGAGCGAGACGACCACGTAGCCGCGGCTCGCCAGGTCGTCGACGGTCGCCGAGTACGTCTCGCGAGGTGCCCCGAAACCGGGGGAGAAGAGCACGACGGGCTTCGGTGCTCCGGGCGCGACCGGGACGCCGGTCTCGGCCCTTCGCTTCGCCGAGGCCCAGTCGATGGAGCCGACCGGGACGCCGAGGTCGTTCTCGTCCGCTATGGACTGGTCGATGACGGCGCTCATGCCGGGCGTGAGCCACGGTGCCCGCGGGCCGGCGGCGAACCGGTCGGCCGGATAGGTGACGGTGGCCATGACTTCCCGGCGCCGCTCCGGTTTCCACGGATCGGGACGGGCGTTGTCGACGAGGTGGAGATCGGTGGTGCCGATGTCGTAGTGCCCGGTGAGGCCGGGTGCGGTGAGTTTGACCTGTTGCGCCGCGACGGCGGGGGCTGCGGTGGCCAGGCCGCCGGCGAGCGCGAGGCCCGCGACCAGCGCAGAACCCCGCACCACCCTGGTGTGTCTCGATGACACTATGGAGTCCTTCCGGATCGGGGCGGCCGGGTGACCGCCTGTTTCCGACCCTGGCAGCGCTTCGGCGCTACGCGCATCACTCTCGAGATTGAGCCGGACTCACCCGTGAAGGGCACGATAGGCCGACGCGGCTCCGGGATGCAGCGGCACCTGGCCGGTGCCGATCAGCGTCCGGACGTCGAGGAACTGGGTCCCGACGGCGGGCGCCGGGACGAGGTCGGCGGCGTGCCCGGCCAGCACTCGCGCGACGGCGGCCGCGGCGTCGTCGGGCAGCGAAGGCGCCGCGAGCAGCAGGTTCGCGACACCGATCGTCCGTAGTTCTCCGACCCCTTGATAGGCCTGCGCCGGGACGTGGACCTGGTCGTACACCGGGCCGTAGCCCGCGCGCAGGGCGGGAAGGTGGGCGTCGAGTGGGAGGAGCGTTATCGGGGTAGTGCGATTCAGGTCACTGAGCGCGGGCGTGGGGATCCCGCCGGACCAGAACAGCGCGTCGACCTCGTGGGCCACGAGCGCGTTGATCGCTTCCCCGAGCAGGAGGTTCTTCGCGTGCACCGGGATCTTGGCGCGCGCGAACAGGCGGGTGCTGAACACGGCGACGCCGGACCCGTTCGCGCCCATCGCCACCGGCCGCCCGGCCAGATCGGAAAGCGACCGCACGCCACCGTCCGCGCGGACCACGAGCTGGTGGTAGTTCTCGTAGACGCGGCCGATGGCGGAGAACGCGATCGGCACGGAGAACGGTTCCGCTCCGGCGAGGGCGGACTCGGCGACGTCGCCGAGGACGAGCCCGAGATCGGCCCGGCCGTCCCGCAGCCGTCGCAGGTTCTCGACACTGGCCTCGGTCGCGACGGCCGTCGCGCGCAGGCGCGGTTCCGCCCGGTTCAGCTGCTGGGCCAGCAGTTCGGCGAAGGCGAGATAGAAGCCGCCGCTCTCGCCCGCCGCGATGACGACCTCGCGTTCGGGGCCCTGGTAGCCCGCCGTCGAGCAGCCCGCGAGCGTGGCGAGCCCGGCGAGGAGCGCGGTGCGCCTGGTGACGGTCATGGTGTTCTCCCGGCGAGGGGGAGTTCGACGCGGACTTCGAGGCCGTGCGGTGCCGCCTCGCGCAGTTCGAGCGTCCCGCCCCTGGCGAGCACGTGCTGGCTCGCGATCGCGAGCCCGAGGCCGGTCCCGCGCGGCGCGCCGTCGCCACCGGCCCGCCAGAACCGTTCGGTCGCCCGTTCACGGTCCTCAGTGGACAGTCCGGGACCGTTGTCCGACACGAAGACCGTGGCCGTCGCGTCGCCGGTTTCGTAGCCGGTGGTGATGGCGGCGCCCCGGCCGGCGTAGTGGACCGCGTTGTCCAGCAGGACATCCAGCACCTGGGCCAGTTCGCTTTCCGAGCACCGCACGGGCACCGGCTCGTCGTGGCAGTCCGCCGCCGCGAGGCCGACTCCCGCGTCTTCGGCAGACGGGCGCCACGCGTCGACCCGTTCGGCCAGCACCGCCGGCAGATCGCAGGGTTCGTCACCGGATTCGCCCGCGGCGAGCCGGGTCGCGGCGCTTTCGGCGAGCGCCAGCGCGAGCAGCCCGTCGAGCAGGGACTCCAGGCGTTCGACCTCCGCGACGGTCGCCCGGTAGGCCCGCTGGCCGTCGCCGTCGACCTGCGCGGCCAGCGAATCCACGCGCAACCGCAAGGCCGCCATCGGATTCCGCAACTGGTGCGAGGCGTCGGCGACGAGCCGCCGCTGCTGCTCGGACGCTTCGACGACGGCGTCGGACATCCGGTTGAACGACGTCGCGAGCGAACGCAGTTCCCGCGGCCCGGCCCGGTCGGGGACCTGGGCGCGATACCCCTCGGTCACCGCCTGCACGCCGGTCTCCAGTTCGTGCAGCGGCCGCACCATCCAGCGGGCCAGGAGCACCGCGAGCAGGACGAACACGACCGCGACGAGGATCGCACCCGCGACGATCGCGGACCAGCGGGTGGTGATGTCGGCCGCCGCAGTGGTCACCGAAGCGCGGAGCACGACCACCCCGGCCACCCGCGTCCCGGTGCCGACCGGACGGGAGAAAGAGACCGGATCCGCGGACCACGGGCTCAGTTGTTCCGGCCCCTTCGCCGGTTGGTTGCGCAGCGCGGACTCGACGAGAGAACGCACGACGGGCTCCGCGGCCGTCATCCCGCCGGTTTCGACCAGCGGCAGCCCCCGCGCGTCGACCACCACGACGGCTTCGCCGTATAACGACGAATACCGCGCCGCGTCGACCGCCAGCGTGGTCGCGTCACCGGCGTCGACGGCCTGCTGGGCGAGGACGACGAACCGGTCGACGTCGGCGTTACGGGCGATGACCAGCTGCTGGGTCCGCTGCGCGGCGGTCGACCCGAAGAGCGGGATCGCGAACGCGGCGACCACGGTCAGCGCGAGCGCGACGAGGACGACCAGCAGCCGGGCGCGCACCGGTCAGTCCCGGCCGAAGCGATAGCCGAATCCCCGGATCGTGGTCAGCAACCCCGGCCGGTCGAGTTTCGCGCGCAGCTGGGTCAGGTGCACGTCGAGCGAACGGGAGACGGCGAGGTACGCGTCGCCCCAGACCTCGTCCATCAGCTGCTGGCGGCTCACCGCGGTGCCGGGCCGGGCGGCGAGCACCGCCAGCACGGCGAACTCCTTGGTGGTGAGACCGATGTCGGCCCCGTCGACCAGCACCCGCCGCGCCCCGAGGTCGATCTCGACGTCCTCGACGCGGACGACGTCGTCCTGCGGCACGGCCGGGACGGCGGCGCGGCGCACGACCGCGTCCATCCTCGCCAGCAGTTCGGCGAGGCGGACCGGTTTGGTCAGGTAGTCGTCGGCGCCGAGCCGCAGCCCGCGCACCACGGACCGCTCGTCCCCGCGCGCGGTGAGGACCAGCACCGGCACCAGTGACACCTGCCGCACCTTGCGGAGGACGTCGAGCCCGTCCATGTCGGGCAGGCCGAGATCCAGCAGGATCACGTCGGCCTCGCGATGCCGGTGCAGCGCGTCGCAGCCCCGGACCGCGTGGGAGACGGTGTGGCCACGCGCCTGCAGTGTTTCGGCGAGCGCGTCGGCGACGCCGGAGTCGTCTTCGACCAGCAGCAACCGCATGACCACACCTTCCCGTCTAGCCTTCGCGAGCCGACACCTGCTCGGCCTTCTTGCTGTCCAGCTCCGAGGTCTTCGAGGTTTCCCGCATTGTGCCGTACACGATGAGCGAGACCAGGACACAGCCCGCGACGTAGTAGAAGAACACCGATTCGTGGCCCGCTCCCTTGAGCGCCTGCGCGATGAGCTCGGCGGTCCCGCCGAAGATCGCCACGGTGAGCGCGTAGGGGAGACCGACGCCGATCGCGCGGATCTTCGTCGGGAACAGCTCGGCCTTCACGATCGCGTTGATCGAGGTGTACCCGGTGACGATCACCAGCCCGGACAGCATCAGCAGGAAGGCGAGCACCGGCTCCTTGGTCCCGCCCATCAGCGTCATGATCGGGACGGTCAGCAGCGTGCCCGCGATCCCGAAGAACATCAGCAGCGGGCGGCGGCCGATCCGGTCGGACAGCTTCCCGGCGAGCGGCTGCAGGATCGCGGCGACGAGGATCGCGCAGAACAGGATCAGCGTGACCGTCCGGCGCGGGATGCCCGCGGTGTTCTCCATGAACTTCTGGCTGTAGGTGGCGAAGGTGTAGAAGGACACCGTTCCGCCGAGGGTGAGGCCGACGACCAGCGCGATCTCCTTGGGGTACTTGGCCAGCGCGCGCAGCGTGCCCTTGTCGCCCGCGTCCTTGCCGGTGCCGGAGGCCTTGGTCTCCTCGAAACTGGCCGACTCGTCCATCCCGCGGCGCAGGATCATCACCACGACCGCGGCGAGCGCGCCGACGGCGAACGCGATCCGCCAGCCCCACGAGGTCAGCTGCTGCTCGGTGAGGACGGCCTGCAGCAGCAGCTGGAGGCCGAGCGCCAGCAGCTGGCCGCCGTACAGCGTCACGTACTGGAAGCTGGAGTAGAAGCCGCGTTTGCCCGGAGTGGCCACTTCGGACAGATAGGTCGCGGAGGTCGAGTACTCGCCGCCGACCGACAGTCCTTGGATGAGCCTGGCGACCAGCAGCAGGATCGGCGCGGCGATCCCGATACTGGCGTAGGTCGGCGTCACGGCGATCATCAGCGACCCCGTCGCCATCAACGTGACGGAAAGCACGAGTGCGCTTCGTCGCCCGAAGCGGTCGGCGAACCGGCCCAGCATCCAGCCGCCGAGTGGTCGCATGAGGAAGCCGACGGCGAACACCGCCGCGGTGCCGAGGAAGGCCGCCGTCGTGTCCTTGGTGGGGAAGAAGGACTTGGCGAAGTACGTGGTGAAGGCGGCGTAGGCGTACCAGTCGTACCACTCGACCAGGTTGCCGATGGAGCCGCGCAGCACGTTGCCGACGACTCGCCTCTCGCTTGCGGGCGGCGACGCTTCACCGATCCGGGTTGTCATCTTTGACCTCCTGTGTTCCGGCTCACGGTGAACAATCCGTGACGGCCGGGCAAGGTTTCGGCCCGGTTCCTAACATCCGCTTAGGACGGTCGCGGTTACCCGGAGGTAGGGGTGGCGCGGCTCCGGCGTGCGCCGGGTGAGCCGATAGCCTCAGTGCGGTCACGGACGAAGACGAGGCGAGGAGAGCTGAAGTGGGACGGTCGGTACTGGTCACCGGCGGCAACCGCGGCATCGGTTTGGCGATCGCGAAGGACCTCGCGGCGCAGGGGCACAAGGTCGCGATCACGCACCGCGGTTCCGGCGCGCCCGAAGGCCTCTTCGGGGTGCAGGCCGACGTCACCGACGCCGAGCAGATCGACGCCGCCTTCAAGCTCGTCGAGGAGCACCAGGGCCCGGTCGAGGTCCTCGTCGCGAACGCGGGCATGACCGACGACACCCTGCTCATGCGGATGAGCGAGGAGCAGTTCACCCGCGTGGTGGACGCCAACCTCACCGGCGCGTACCGGGTCGCCAAGCGCGCCTCCCGCGGCATGCTGCGCGGGAAGTGGGGCCGCTACATCTTCATTTCGTCCGTCGTCGGCCTCACCGGTTCGGCCGGTCAGGTCAACTACGCGGCGAGCAAGGCCGGTCTCGTCGGTCTCGCCCGCTCGCTCGCGCGTGAGCTGGGCTCGCGCAACATCACCTCGAACGTCATCGCCCCCGGCTTCGTCGCCACGGACATGACCGACGAACTCGGCGAGGACCGCAAGAAGGAGATCCTCGCCCAGGTTCCCTCCGGCCGGTACGCCGAGCCGTCGGAGATCGCCGCCGCTGTCCGCTACCTCGCCTCCGAAGAGGCCGGTTACGTCAACGGCGCGGTGCTGCCGGTCGACGGCGGCCTCGGCATGGGCCACTGACGTCCCCGTTTTCCCGTACTGATCGAAACCACTCCGGACTGGAGGTCCCGTGCCAGGACTGCTCGAAGGCAAGCGCCTGCTGATCACCGGCGTCATCACCGACGCCTCGCTCGCGTTCCACGCGGCCAAGATCGCGCAGCAGGAGGGCGCGAAGGTCGTGCTCACCGGCTTCGGCAGGCTGTCGCTCGTCGAGCGCATCGCCAAGCGTCTCCCCGAGGAGGCGCCGGTGCTGGAGCTGGACGTCACCAACCAGGAGCACCTCGACTCGCTCGCCGACCGCGTCCGTGAGCACGTCGACGGGCTCGACGGCGTGCTGCACTCGATCGGGTTCGCCCCGCAGTCCTGCCTCGGCGCGCCGTTCCTGGACGCCCCCGGCGAGGACGTGAAGGTGGCCGTCGACGTCTCGGCGTTCTCCTTCAAGTCCCTGGCCGTCGCGACCCTGCCGCTGCTCTCGCCGGGTTCGTCGATCGTCGGCATGGACTTCGACGCGCGCGTCGCGTGGCCCGTCTACAACTGGATGGGCGTGGCGAAGGCGGCGCTGGAGTCGGTGAACCGGTACTTGGCGCGCGACCTCGGCCCGAAGGGCATCCGGGTCAACCTGGTCAGCGCCGGTCCGATGAAGACCATGGCGGCGAAGTCGATCCCCGGTTTCTCCGAGCTGGAGGAGGGCTGGGGTGACCGCGCGCCGCTCGGCTGGGACAGCTCCGACCCGGACCCGACGGCGAAGTCGGTCTGCGCCGTGCTGTCGGACTGGCTGCCCGCCACGACCGGCTCGATGATCATGGTCGACGGCGGAGTGCACGCCCTCGGCATCTGAGTTCGCGAGTACATGAAGGCCCCCTTCCTTGCGTCAGGCGCAAGGAAGGGGGCCTTCATGTACTTCAGGGCAGGACGGCGTTCGCGACGTGCCAGGAGTCCTCGAGCAGCAGGTACTTGGTGATCAGGCCGTCGTCGTTCACCTCGAACTCGATGGTGAACGCCGTCTCGATGACCTTGCCGGTGCTGCGGATGATCGAGCGGAGACGGCCGATCGCGACCGCGTGCGGCCCGTCGGCGAGCACCCGTTCGACGTCGAACCGGTCCTTGATCAGGCCCTTGTCGAGCAGATCGTAGAACTCGCGGATTTCCGCCGGGTTCCGGCGCGGGCCGATCCATGGGACCAGTTCCGTGGCGCCGGGGATGTCCCAGGCGACGTTTTCGGCGAAGAGTTCCGTGGCGCCGTCAGTGTCCCCTGTGGACATTCGGCGGAAGAACTCGTCGAGGACGGTTCGGGTTCGGTCGGACATGATTCTCCTTACTGGGTAACAGGTTCGCGAAGCAGGCGGGTGTCGTCGGTGCGCTGGATCCCGACGGCGAAGGTGAGGGCTAGCACGGTGGCGACCCCGAGTCCGACACTCACCCACGCGACGCTGGGATAGCCGAGTCCGGCGTCGATCGACTCGCCGCCGAGCCAGGGGCCGACGGTGTTGCCGACGTTGAAGGCGGCGGTCGTGCTCGCGCCGACGAGCGTGGGAGCGTTGCCTGCCACGGCGAAGGCGCGGACGTTCAAGGCGGGGTTGATCCCGAATCCGGCGACGCCGAACAGGAACACGGCGAAGATCGCGACCGGGGTCGCCGGGCCGGAGAGCGCGAGCAATACCAGAGCGAGCAGGGCGACGGCGAGGCCGCCGTAGAGAGTCGCGAAGGGCCTCGCGTCGGCGAGCCGTCCGCCGACGGTGATGCCGATCAGCGCGCCGAGTCCGAACAGCGACAGCACTCCCGGCACCCAGCTCTCCGGCAGTCCGGCGATTTCGGTCAACAGGGGAGCGAGATAGCTGAAGGTCGCGAAGATCATCGCTTGGGCGAAGGCGATCACGCCGAGCGCCAGCCAGAACCGGCCTCCGCGGTACAAGCGCAGCTCGGTCGCGACGTCCGTCTTGTCCTCGCCGTTCTGCGTTTCCGGGACGAGGGCGAAGACGCCGATCAACGCGATGACGGTCAGCGCCGTGACCGCCCAGAAAGCGGCCCGCCAGCCCGCGTGCTGGCCGAGGAAGGTCCCGGCGGGGACCCCGGCGATGTTCGCGACGGTGAGCCCGCCGACCAGGATGGCCAGCGCGCGGCCGCGGCGTTCGACCGGGACCAGCGCGACGGCGGTGGCCGCCGCGACCGCCCAGAAACCGGCGCAGGCGACGGCGCTGACGACGCGGGTCGCGAAGAGCAGGGCGTACCCGGACCCCAGCGCGCCGATGACGTGCGAGATCCCGAAGACGACGAGCAGGGCCATCAGGGTGGCACGCCTCGGCACCCTCAGCGTCGCGATCGCGAGCAGGGGAGCGCCGACGACCATGCCGATGGCGAAGGCCGAGATGAGCAGCCCGGCCTCCGGGATGCCGACGTTCAGATCGGCCGCCATCCCCGGCAGCAGGCCGGTGATCATGAACTCGGACGTGCCGAGCGCGAACACGCTCAGTCCGAGTACGCAGACTGCCAAAGGCACGGGAACTTCCCTCCAGTTTTGTATTGATCAGTCCAAAATGTGGGCAGCGTTGCGCACAAGGCTTGGTTCGGTTTACTTCGCGGTGATCGCGTCCAGTGCGATGCCGGCGACGGCCTCCATGGCCGCCCGTCCGGCGCCGCGGCGGGACATCAGCCGGAGTCCGGCGACGGTGCTGTGCGCGAACTCGGCGACGTCGCCGGGCTCGCGGGCGTTGTCGATCGTCCCGTCGAGCTGTCCTTCCCTGGCGCTGGCCGCGAGAAGGGTGAGGTGCCGCCGGGTGTCGGCGTCGATCCGCGCCTTGATCTCGGGATCGCGATCGCCGAACTCGGCCACGGTGTTGACCACGAGGCAGCCTCGGCCGCGGTGGGTGACTTCCTCGTCGATCGTGTACGAGAACAAGGCCCGGAACCGCTCGGCGCCGGTCCCGGATTCCTCCAGCAGGGCCGTTCTGAGCACGATTCCACGCTCGGCGTAGTGATCGAGCGCGCGCATGAACAGTTCGTGCTTGCTGGTGAAGGTGTTGTAGATGCTGCTGCGGCCCAGGCCGGTGGCTTCGCAGAGAGCCTGTGTCGACGTGCCCTCGTAGCCGCGGGCCCAGAACGCGTCCATGGCACGCCCGACAGCGGCGCGCTCGTCGAATTCCTTGGGCCTGGCCATGGGAACGACCGTACCAGGTTTTGGATCGGTCAGTTCAAAATGGGTCGGGTCAGCGTGCGGGGCGCCACAACGGCAAGATGACGGGGTGGGTTACGACGCGCTGCTTTGGCTTTCGTTCGGTGGTCCCGAGGGGCCCGATGAAGTGATGCCGTTCCTGGAGAACGTCACGCGGGGACGAGGAGTCCCGCGGGAACGACTACTGGAAGTCTCCGAGCACTATCAGCACTTCGGCGGGGTCTCGCCGATCAACCGCCTGAACCGGGACGCGATCTCCGCGGTGGAGAAGCAGCTCGCGGCGGCCGGGATCGATCTGCCCGTGCACTTCGGCAACCGCAACTGGCGGCCGATGGTCGAGGACACGCTGACGGAGATCACCAAGGCGGGCGCCCAGCGTGTCCTGGTCTTCCCCACGAGCGCGTACGGCGGCTACTCCGCCTGCCGCCAGTACGACGAGGACATCGAGCGCGCCCGCGCTGCCGTCGGCGAAGGCGCGCCGGAACTGGTTAAGCTGCGGCAGTTCTTCGACCACCCGCTGTTCATCGCGGCCTTCGCCGACGCCGTCCGCGCCGCGCACGCGGAGCTGGGGAACCAGCCAGGGACCCGGACGGTCTTCTGCGCCCACTCGGTGCCCGAGTCCGCCGACACCGCGTCCGGGCCGCCATCGGAAGGCGGCCGCCGCTACTCGCGCCAGATCGCCGAGGCCGCGCGTCTCGTCGCGGCCGAAGCGGGTATCGAGACCTACGACGTCGTGTGGCAGTCGCGCTCCGGCCCGCCCCAGGTGCCGTGGCTGGAGCCGGACATCGTCGACCATATCGACGCGCTGCACGCGGAAGGCGTCACCTCGGTGGTCGTCTGCCCGGTGGGCTTCGTGTCCGACCACCTCGAGGTGATCTGGGACCTCGACAACGAGGCCGCCGAGCGCGCCGCGGAGCACGGCATGGGTTTCGCGCGGGCCGCGACGCCGGACACCGACCCGCGGTTCGCGGAGCTGGTCGTGGAGCTGATCCGGGAGCACACGGAAGGGGCGCCGGCGCGGAAGCTGTCGCCGTTCCCGGCGGCCGGATGCACGGTCAACGGAGCGCCTTGCGCGATCGGATGCTGCGAGCCCGCGAAGCGGCCCGCGCGCCCTTGAGCGTCATGGCAGGGCTCTTTGGAGCGGACCGGTATTTGCCTACCTGTGCCTGACCTGCACGACGGTCGCCCGGTCTCGGATTTTGATCAACGGAGGATCCGGGACACTCACCGTCCCCAATCTTCCGTTGATCAAGGTCGTGCCGGCCGCACCAGCGGGTAAGCAAATACGGGTCCGCCAGAACCGTCCTCGCTTCAGGTACCTGGGTGGGTGTGAAGGTCGAGTTTCCTCAGTGTCCGTGAAGGCCTCCTTCCCTACCCTGAAGGTAGGGAAGGAGGCCTTCACGGAGCAGACTTATTGAGGGGTGAGGCAAATGTGTCGGGCCGTCGGGGTGTGCACCCACTATGGCGTTGGGGGCGTTGAGGGTCCGCTGCCACAGTGGGCGCAACCTGGGGTCGGGTGCCGTGTCTCGAAGGTCCTCTTGGGGACGTTGAACGTCCTGAAGGCCTCCTTTGAGGCATCCCGAAGGGCGCCCGAAGGAGCAGGACACGGCACCGTTCACGAGCCGCTCAGTCGTAGAAGCCCATGCTGGTGGACCTGACCTTCAGGTGCTTCGTCGTGGTCAGCGTCCCGCCGTAGTGGTAGCAGCGGATACCGGTGTCCGCCAACTCGTCGTCGACGCCCAGCCGAACCGTGGTCACCTCAGGGATCTTGTCGCAGCGAAGGACGTCTTCGGCGTCGAGAGGGTCGCCGTCCTGGAGGCCATGATCGACTTGTGGAACTCCCGGTGCACCACATCCCGGACGAGGAGCCGGGCCTTCGCGGTGATCTCCTGCTTGTAGCTGTCGAAGGCCTTGCCGGGGGAGTAGTCGTAGACCCTGGCGTCGATCTGGACGGTCTGGTCCTTGAAGCGGGCCGAGCAGCTCAGCGATGAGCCGGAGAACTCGCCGCACTGAAGCGTGAGTCCGGGATCCGGCCCGCCGATCATGGTCTCGGCCCGCTCCTTGATGTCGTGCCGGACTTTGCCCACGAGGTCGCGGGGAGACTCCTCCGGTTTCGCCGCCGAGGTGGGCGCGGGGCTGGGGACGAGTTCCGTGGTGGCCTCGTCGTATCTCGGTCCGCACGCGCTGAGCAGGGCGAGCCAGGCGACGGCGAGTACCGGCGCGGCGCGACGTGTCATGGGGTTTTCCTCGGGGTAGAGGTGATCCTCGACAGATGGAGGTCGATCGACGCGACGGCCTCTTCGCCGGTCTGGTAACCCAGCAGCACCGCGTCTCCCAGGCCGGACACCAGGGCCAGGAGCAGGGCCGCTTCGGTCGTGGGGTCGACGGCGGGCAAGAGATCCCCGTCGTCCTGGGCGGCGGTGAGCAGAGCCGCCACCGCGTCGCGGAGCAGCCCGTGACCGGTCCGGAAATGACCGGCGATCTCCGGGTCCTTGAGCGCGCGCACGACGAAGGCGTTGGCGACCAGCGCGGCGTCCCGGCCGGGCTCGTCGAGGGGCAGCAAGGCGATGAGCAGATCCCGGACGCGGGGCTGCACCTCCGGCGGGGTGGCGATGCGCTCCTCGAGTCCACCTCGCAAGGTGGTGACCGCGAAGCGCAGCATGTCGTCTCTCGACGCGAAGTAGTGCTGGACGAATCCCTTCGAGATCCCGGCCTCGGCCGCGACCTCGTTCAGGCTGACACCTTCCAGCCCCCGGTCGGCCGCGATACGGCGGACGGCCGCGGCGATCTGCTGCCGCCGGAGTTCGTGATCGACACGCTTGGGCATCCGCTCCTCCTTTTGGCAGTCCGATCGGATTGCCAACATATCACCAACTGCTTTACAATCCGATCGTACCGTGAAAAAGGGGAGGACTAATGAAGGTGGGCGGGTTCGCCTCGTCGGAGGCGCGAGCCGAGTACGAGGCCGTCTATGAACGTGGTCTGGCGGCTTTGCCCGCACCGGCCGGGACACACGACATCCAGACGGCGTTCGGGGTGGCGCGCGTGTACCGGTTCGGGAAACCGGGCGGGACGCCGATCGTCCTGCTGCCAGGGCGGGCGGGAACCGTCGTGATGTGGGAGCCCAACCTCAAGGCGCTGCTCGAGCACGGCGAGGTCTACGCGGTGGACCTCATCGGCGAGGCCGGGCGCAGTGAACAGACCGCCCCCATCCGCGACGGAGCGGACCAAGCCGCCTGGCTGACCACGGTGGTCACGGAACTCGACCTGGACGCCGTGCACCTGATCGGGTACTCGTTCGGTGGCTGGCTCGCGGCCAACCTCGCCGTGAGCGCGCCGGAACGGCTGAAATCGCTCACCGTGATCGACCCGGTGCTGACGTTCGGCGGACTGACCGCGGGACTGGTCGTCCGTGCCACGCTGACCGCGATCCCCGTCGTCAACCGGTGGGCGCGCCCGTCATTCCTCCGCTGGATCTCCGGCGGCGCGGAGGTCGACGCCACGGATCCGGTCGCGCGCGTGATCGACGAAGGGATGCGGACCTACCGCATCGCCCTGCCGTCGCCCAAGCTGTTCACCGACGCGCAGTTGCGTTCTCTGCGGATGCCCGTGCTGGCCCTGGTGGCCGGGCGCAGCGTCATCCACCGACCGGAACACGCGGCCTCCCGCGCCCGCAAGTTGCTGTCGCGGGGACAGGTCGAACTCTGGCCGTCGGCGACTCACGCCATCGCGGGTGAAGCGGCGGCCGAGGTCAACACGCGGATCTCGGCCTTCCTGACCGAATGCGACGCGGAAGGGAAGACGCCGTCGTGACGACGCGCGGCAAGAACCCGACGCTTTCCCTGCTCCTGTGGGACATCGCGCTTCCTTTGGCCGCCTACTACGGCCTCCGGCTCGCCGGACAGAGCGAACAGGTCTCGTTGCTGGCCGGGGCGGTGATGGCCGCTTGCCGGATCGCCTGGGTCGCGGTCCGCGACCGGTCCTTCGACGGCTTCGCCGCGTTGCTGGCCGGTGTGCTCGGGGTCGGGCTTGTGCTTTCCCTGGTCACCGGTGACGCGAAATTCCTGCTGCTGAAGGAATCCTTCGGCACCGCGACCGCCGCGATCGTGCTGCTGGTGAGCTGTTTCGGTCGCACGCCGATGGTGCTCGTCGCCGTGCGCGCCGGTTCCGGCGCGGCCAAACGTGCCGAGATCGACCAGCTTGGCGACGAGGTCCCTGCCTTTCGGCGGGCCTTCACCCGGATGTCGGCGGTGTGGGGCGTGGTTCTGCTGCTGGAGGCCGTGGTCCGGGTGCCGCTGGTCTACGCGTTGTCGGCCGACGTGATGAACGCGCTCAGCGTGGTCTTGCTCATCGCCGTCATCGGCGGGCTTTCCCTGTGGTCTGCCCGCTACGCCGAGAAGGTCCTGAAGGGACACGCCGTGGCCGCGTGATTACGGGTGCCTGTCCGCCTGTTCCGCGAACACCCGCACGGCTTCGTTGATCGCCGCGCAGCGGGCGTTGCGGACGGCCTCGTTCAGCGGCCGCAAGGCTTCCGCCCGCTGAAGTGCCGCCGACGCAGAGAGCGCGCCGCCCGGATCGTCGGACTCGGCGATGGCCAGGATCGCCGCGATCTCCTCGGACCGCTGAAGCACCCGCAGCGCCCGGCCGGGCATCCCCGCCGGCCAGGGGGCGTCGGTGGCCGATCGCAGCCGCGCCGAGAGTTCCGCTCGCACCCCTGGCCGCTCACTGGCGACGTCCAGGGTTTGCAGCGCGCCGGCGCTCGCGCGGATCGCGTCGGTCAGGCCGTGCTCGGCCTCGCCCAGCGGCCGATACTCGAGGAGACCCGGCATGGGCACCGAGTACACGGTCCACCGCATCAGGCCTTCGGCGATCGCCTCGGGCACCACGCCGTAGCCGAGGTCCGGGAGCACGACGGCCTCGCCGGTCCGCAACGCGGCTTCGGTGAACGGCCCGCCACCTCCCAGCCCGCGGACGTCACCGGGCACCGGGAGCAGCAGTTGCATGCTCTTCGCGCCCTGCGAGCGGAGGGCGAGCAGCAGCTGGACCGGGGTCGCCGCACGGTTGAACGCGAGCGGCAGGTCGAACGCCTCGGCAGCCGCCGCGTCGGCGGCGACGAAGTCGTGGGCTTCGCCCCAGACCTGAAGGGCGTCAAGGACGTCGTCGGAGGCGGCGGCTCCGTTCAGCCACGCCGAAGACCAGACCGCGAGGGTCGCACTAGGACGGCACACCGGACTGATTTTAGTCGTGGTTCCGGTGAAACCCGGAAATGGGCGGGTTAATCCCGGTTTGACTTCTCGTTTCATCGGCGGGCGAACACCGATCGCAGACGGGTTCCGTTCGCGATCACCGCGACCCCGATCAGGACGAGTCCGCAGAGTCCTTGTTCGACCCGCATCCACACCGGGAGGAGGCCGGGAAGCGAGATCAGCACCGCGATGGCCACGACCATGGCGGCCGAGGCGATCCGCAGCCGCAGGTAAGCGCCGTGCCGTCCTCGCGCGGTCCCGAGGACGAACAGGAGCAGCACCACGGACGCGATGAGGACGCCCTCGCCGCGGACCCAGACGAGGTCGGTCACCAGCTCCGGCCTGTTCCGCCAGAGGTAGGCCACGACCAGGGCGAGGACACTGAGGCCGAGGTAGCAGGAGACGAGCACCTTCATCCGGAGGAAGGCGGTGCGAACGCGAGGGTGACCGAGCTCGGCGTCCGGCACGGGTGGTTTCTTGGGCATGGCTCCAGCCTTCCGGGCCGGAGCGCCCGGCACATCGACCGATCCCTTGAGCCTGGATCAACCGATCGGTTGATCCAGGGCTGGAGTTGCTTCACGTCGACAGGGGCCCTGATCGCGACGTAGCGTCGAACGGGTGAACGATGTTCCCGCAAACCTGCCCCGGACCGCCGGGGATCTCCGCGCGGCAGGCCACCTGCCGCGTTCGATCAAACAAGAACTGCACGACAACCTGCTCGCCAAGCTCCGCGCCGGGGAAGACCCTTGGCCGGGGATCATCGGTTTCTCGCGGACCGTGGTGCCGCAGCTGGAACGCGCGCTGCTGGCCGGGCATGACGTCGTCCTCCTCGGCGAGCGCGGCCAGGGCAAGACCCGCCTGCTGCGCACCCTCGCGGGACTGCTCGACGAGTGGACGCCCGTCATCGAGGGCGCCGAACTGGCCGAGCACCCGCTCGACCCGATCACCCCGGAATCGTGCCGCCGCGCCGCCGAACTCGGTGACGCCCTGCCGGTGACCTGGCGCCACCGCGACGAGCGGTACACGGAGAAACTGGCCACACCGGACACTTCGGTCGGTGACCTGATCGGCGACGTCGACCCGGTGAAGGTCGCCGAAGGCCGCAGCCTCGGCGATCCCGAGACCATCCACTTCGGACTCGTCCCGCGCGCCCACCGCGGCATCGTGGCGATCAACGAGCTGCCGGACCTGGCCGAGCGTATCCAGGTCGCGTTGCTGAACGTGATGGAGGAACGGGATATCCAGGTCCGCGGGTACACCCTGCGCCTGCCGCTCGACGTGCTCCTGGTGTCGACAGCCAACCCGGAGGACTACACCAACCGCGGCCGCATCATCACCCCGCTCAAGGACCGGTTCGGCGCCGAGATCCGGACGCACTACCCGCTCGACGTCGACGCGGAGATCACGGTCGTCCGGCAGGAGGCGCATCTGGTCGCCGAGGTCGGCGAGCCGCTGCTGGAGGTGCTCGCCCGGTTCGTGCGCAACCTGCGCGAATCGCCGGTCATCGACCAGCGTTCCGGTGTCTCGGCCCGGTTCGCCGTCGCGGCGGCGGAAACGGTCGGCGCGGCCGCGCTGCGCCGCTCGGCGCTCACCGGCGAGGAACCCGCGGTGGCGCGTCCGGTCGACCTCGACGCCGTTCCCGCGGTCCTGCGCGGCAAGCTCGAATTCGAGCCGGGGGAGGAGGGACGCGAGACCGAGCACCTCGTGCACCTGCTGCGCCGGGCGGTCGCGGAGACGGCCCGCTCGCGGTTCGCCGGACTGGACCTCGTGCCGCTGGCCGACGCCGTCGAAGCCGGGCATCTGGTGGCCACCGGGGAACGCGTCCCCGGCAAGGACGTCCTCGCCGCGTTGCCGGAACTGCCCGTGCTCCACGACGTCGCCGCTCGTGCCGGGGTGGGCCCGGACGAACCGGCGGGGCGGATCGCGGCCGCGGTCGAACTGGCGCTGGAATCGCTGTTCCTGTCGAGGAGACTCGCCAAGGACTCCGACGACTCGACCACCGTCTACGGCCGATGAGTTTCCTCCCGGAGGGCTATTCGTACGGGCCGTGGCACGACGGCCCGGATCCGCTGGCACCACCGGCGGACCTGCGGGACGCGCTCGACGAGATCGGCCGCGACGTCATGGCGGGCTCCTCGCCCCGGTCCGCGCTGGAAGAACTGCTGCGGCGCGGCACCCCGCGCACCGCCGGTCTCGACGAGCTGACCAGGCGGCTCTGGCAGCGCCGGTCGGAAATCCAGCGGCGGCACCGGCTGGACGGCACACTCCAGGAGGTCCAGCGGCTGCTAGAGGGGGCACTGGAGGCCGAGCGGCGCGAGCTCTTCCCCGATCCGGACGACGACGCCCGCTTCCGTGAGGCCCAGCTGGACGCGCTCCCGCCGGGAACGGCGGCGGCCGTGCGCGAACTCGCGCAGTACGACTGGCGTTCGGAGCAGGGCAGGGAGAACTACGGGAAGATCCGCGACCTGCTCGGCCGTGAACTGCTGGATTCCCGGTTCGAGGGGATGAAGGAAGCACTCCGGAACGCCGGGCCGGAGGACGCCGAGCGGGCGAACAAGATGCTCACCGACCTCAACGACCTGCTGGCCGCACACGCACAGGGCCGCGAGGACGTTCCCGAGCGGTTCGCGGAGTTCATGCGCGAGCACGGCGAGTTCTTCCCGGAGAACCCGAAGAACGTCGAGGAACTGGTCGACGTCCTCTCCGCTCGCGCCGCCGCCGCGCAGCGGATGCTCAACTCGATGACCCCGGAGCAGCGCGCCGAACTGGCCGAATTGTCCCAGCAGGCGTTCGGCGATCCCCGGCTCGCGCAGCAGCTGTCCACTTTGGACGCCCAGCTGCGCGCGCTGCGGCCCGGCGAGGACTGGACGTCGTCGGAACGGTTCCGGGGCAAGGATCCGCTCGGCCTCGGCGAGGGTGCCAGGGCGATGTCCGATCTGGCCGAACTGGACGCGCTGGCCGAACAGCTCGGCCAGTCCTATCCGGGCGCGAGGCTGGAGGACATCGACGTCGACGCACTCGAACGACAGCTCGGACCGGACGCCGGCGTCGACGCGCGGCGGCTGTCCGAACTGGAACGCGAACTCCGGCGGCAGGGGCTGTTCGAACGGGCCCCCGACGGCACCCTTCGCTTGTCTCCCAAGGCGTTACGGAGGCTGGGGGAGACGGCGCTCGCCGACGTCGTGAACGCGCTGCGAGGCAAGGCCGGGCAGCGGGAGACCGAGTCCGCCGGTGCCGCGGGCGAGCCGACCGGCGCGACCAGGCCGTGGCGGTTCGGGGACATGCAGCCGTGGGACGTCTCGCGGACGGTCCGCAACTCCGTCCTGCGCTCGGTTTCGGTGGGCGAGCGATCGGTGCGGATGGACGTCTCCGACGTCGAGGTGATCGAGACCGAACATCGGTCGCGCGCGGCGGTCGCGTTGCTCGTGGACACTTCGTGGTCGATGGTGCAGGAGGGCCGCTGGCTGCCGATGAAGCGGACGGCGCTCGCGCTGCACCAGCTGATCAGCACCCGGTTCCGCAACGACGCGCTGCAGCTGATCACCTTCGGCCGCTACGCCACGTCTGTCGAACTGGCCGAGCTCGTGGGGCTGGAAGGCGCCTGGGAACAGGGGACCAACGCCCACCACGCCCTCCTGCTGGCCGGACGGCATCTGCGGCGGCATCCCGACGCGCAGCCGGTGGTCCTGATGGTCACCGACGGTGAGCCGACGGCGCATCTGGAACCCGACGGCACGGCGGAGTTCGACTACCCGCCCCAGCCTCGGACGCTGCTCAAGACGCTGTCCGAAGTGGACCGGATGGCGAAGCTGGGCGCGTCGGTGACGGTGTTCCGGCTCGGCGACGACCCGCGTCTGACCGAGTTCGTCGATCTGCTCGCGCGCCGCTCGGGCGGCCGCGTGGTCGCCCCGGATCTCGACGGGCTCGGCGCCGCCGTGGTCGGGGACTACCTGCGGACCAGGAAGCGGTAGGTCAGCGGCCGGTCACCTTGATCCTGGCGCCCCGTGCCGGTTCCAGGGTGATCGGCCGCGACCGGATCCGTTCCGGCCGTGTGTGTTCCGGCGCGACGGAGAACCGGCCGAACAGCTCCCGCAGCACGATCGTGGCCTCCATCAGGGAGAAACCCGCGCCGAGGCACCGGCGGGCACCGCCTCCGAACGGAAGCCAGCTGCCTGCCGGGGGAGCACCGTCGAGGAATCGTCGCGGCCGGAAGAGCTTCGGATCGGGGTGATGGCCGTCGTCGGCGTGGACGAGGAAGATCGACGGCATGACGTCGAACCCGGCTGGGATCCGGTAGCCGCCGATTTCGACGTCCTCGGTCAGCCGCCGGACGACCTCGCCGACCACCGGCCGCAGTCGCATCGCCTCCTTGACCACCGCTTCGAGCGCCTTCTCGTCGCCCTCGTCCGCCGCACGCGTGGTGAACGCCGCCTGCTCGGGATCACGGGAAAGTTCGTGCAGCGCCCAGGCGAGCGCGGTCGCCGTGGTCTCGTGACCGGCGAGCAGCAGCGTGACCAGCTGGTCCCGGAGTTCGACGTCGCTCAGCTCGTCCCCGTCGGCGGGCACCGTGAGAAGCCGGGACAGGACGTCCGTGCGCCGATCGAGGTCGGAGGCCCGGCGCCGGTCGGAGATCTCGGCGTAAAGAAGTTCGTCGACCCTGGCCTGTCGCTCGAGGTACGTGCGCCAGGGCCGGTAGCGCCGCAGACGTGAGTCGTGCCAGCCGATCACCTGGACCAGGCCGATCTCCACCAGATGCCCGATCAGCCGCCGGAGTTCGTCGAGCCGTGGCCCTTCGGTGACGCCGAACACCACCCGCAGGATGATCTCCAGGGTCAGCGCGCGCATCCGGTCGTGCGCGCCGAACGCCCGGTTCTCCGGCCAGCGGTCGAGCTCAGCCCTGGTCAGGCCGGTGATCATGTCCCGGTATCCGCGTAGTGCGGCGCCGGTGAAGGCGGGCATCAGCAGTTTCCGTGCCCGCAGGTGGCGGTCTTCGTCGGTGACCAGGACGGAGTGATCGCCCATCACCGGCTTCAGGAGGAGATTCCCCTCGCCGGCGTGGAACGTCGTGACCGGTCCGGAGAACACGGCCTTGATGTCGTCGAGATCGGTGAGTACGACGACGTCGCGGTGCGGCGCGAACCTCAGCCGCACGACGGCTCCGTAGCGGCGCTTGAGCAGCGGGAGCACCTGATGCCGGAGGTTGCCGAAGGCGAGCGTCTGGACCAGACCGGGCAGCGGGGGACCAGGCGGGAGCGTGGCCGACACGATGGTTCCCGCTTTCCGCATGCTTCGTTTCTACGCGCGGAGCCGGAAGGCGTCCACCTACGCTGGGCCGATGGGGTATTCGGTGGGGAAGGTCGCGGCGCTGTCCGGGGTCACCGTGCGGACGCTGCACCACTACGACGAGATCGGCCTGCTGTCACCGAGCGGGCGGACGGCCGCCGGGTACCGCAGCTACAGCGACGACGATCTCGAGCGGTTGCAGCGCGTCTTGTTCTACCGTGAGCTCGGCTTCGGCCTGGAGACGATCGCGAAGATGATCGACGACCCCGGCCTGGACGCGCTGGAGCACCTGAGGCGTCAGCGGGCGCTGCTCGTGGAGCGGATCGGGGAGCTCACGCGGATGGTCGAATCCGTCGACCGGGTGATCACGGCGAAGGAGCTCGGTAATGCCCTGACGCCGGAGGAGCACTTCGAGGTCTTCGGCGGGTTCCGTGAGCCGGAGGGTTACGCGGAGGAGGCCGTCCGCCGCTGGGGCGAGACCCCGCAGTGGCGAGCGGGAGTCGCGCCCTTGTCCAAGGAGGAATGGATCGAGGCGGAGAAGGCCCGGCAGGACTGGGTCCGGCGGCTGCTCGACGTCGTCGACTCCGGTGCTCCCGCCGACAGCGCCTCGGCGATGGACCTCGCCGAGGAGCACCGTCTGCTGCTCGCCGCGTTCATGGGGGAGTGCGATTTCACGACGCACCGCGAACTCGCCGGGCTGTACGCGACCGAACCGGTCCAGCTCGGCTTCCTGGTGCGTGAGCCGGACCAGCGGCCGGGCCTCGGCGAGTACATCCGGGACGCCGTCCACGCCAACGCCGACCGGGCCGCGGAATAGCGGGTCCGGCTACTCCGGTCGTGTTCGTCTCCCACCGGACGGGAACGGCGCGGCGGCTCCGCTTACAGTCGGAGTATGCAGACTTGGTCATCGGTCGACGTGCCCCGTATTCCCGGCACCCCCCGTCCGCTGCGGCTCCACGACACCGCGACGGGGCAGATCCGCCCCACGGCGCCTGGGTCCACCGCCCGGATGTACGTCTGCGGCATCACGCCGTACGACGCCACCCATCTGGGACACGCCGCCACGTACCTGACGTTCGACCTGGTGAACCGCCTGTGGCGGGACGCCGGGCACGACGTCCACTACGTGCAGAACGTGACGGACATCGACGAGCCCTTGCTGGAGCGCGCGGAGCGGGACAAGGACGACTGGGTCGTCCTCGGCATGCGCGAGACGGCGTTGTTCCGTGAGGACATGACGGCGCTGCGGGTCCTGCCGCCGCGGCAGTTCGTCGGCGCGGTGGAGAGCATCCCGGAGATCGTCGAGGTCATCGCCAAGCTGGTGGCGAACGGCAGCGCGTACCGCGCGGACGACGCGGAGTACCCGGACATCTACTTCGACCACAACGCGACCGGGCATTTCGGTTCCGAGTCGAACTACGACGCTGAGACCATGGCCAAGTTCTTCGCCGAACGCGGCGGTGACCCGGACCGGCCCGGCAAGCGGCACCCGCTCGACGCCCTGCTGTGGCGGATGGCGCGGCCGGGTGAGCCGTCTTGGGAGTCCGAGCTGGGCGCGGGGCGGCCAGGCTGGCACATCGAGTGCAGCGCGATCGCGGTCAACCGCCTCGGCCTCGGCTTCGACGTCCAGGGCGGCGGCTCGGACCTGATCTTCCCGCACCACGAGTACAGCGCCGCGCACGCGGAGGCCGTCGCGGGGGACCGGCCCTTCGCCCGGCACTACGTGCACGCCGGGATGATCGGCCTCGACGGCGAGAAGATGTCGAAATCGCGCGGGAACCTCGTGTTCGTCTCGCGGCTGCGGGCCGACAAGGTCGACCCCGGCGTGATCCGGCTCGCGCTGTTCGCCGGCCATTACCGCGAGGACCGGCCGTGGACCGCGCAGCTGCACGCGGACGCCGAAGACCGCCTCGCGCGCTGGCGCGACGCCGTCTCCCTCGGCACCGGCCCGGCCGCGGAGGACACCGTCGCCCGGTTGCGTGACCACCTCACCGACGACCTCGACACGCCCAAGGCGCTCGCGGCCGTCGACGCCTGGGCCGAGCAGGCCCTGAACCGCTCCGGCACCGACCCGGCCGCCCCCGGCCTGATCCGGAACGCGGTCGACGCCCTGCTCGGCATCGAGCTCTGAGGACTCCGAAGACAGTGCCGGGGCGGATTCCACCGCCCCGGCACTGTGTATAACGCCCTACACGGCGGCGCGACCGGCTTCCAGCCGAAGGTGATCGCCCGCCCAGTCCCGCCGCAGCCACCGGTCGTGAGAAGCGATGACGACGGCGCCAGGCGCGGACTCGAGCGCGGCGAACAACTCCTCGGCCAGGGTGAGCGAGATGTGGTTCGTCGGCTCGTCCAGCAGGAGCACCTCCGGCGGATCGGCGATCAGCAACGCGAGTGCGAGCCGCCGTCGCTGCCCGACCGAGAGCGCGCCCACCCTGGTCCCGAGATCGCGCGGGGCCAGCAGTCCCAGGCCGCGCAACGGGGGAGCGTCCTCGCCGAGGGTTTCGGCGTAGGTCCGCTGCGCGGTCTTCTCCGGCTCGGCGAACACGACATCCTGGGCCAGCATGCCGATCCGCACCCCGCGTCCGGAAAGGACGGTCCCGGAGTCCGGTGCCAGTGAGCCTGCCAGCACGGACAGCAGCGTCGACTTCCCGGCACCGTTCCCGCCGGTGATCAGGAGTCTCGACGTCGTCGTGATGTCGAGCGTCGCCAGCCGCAGCCGCCCGGCGATCTCGATGTCCCGCACCGAGATCGCCGTCTTGTCCTCGCCGGGTTCGCCGGTCAGGCCGCCCTGGAACCGCAGCGGCGCGGGCGGCTTCCGCACCTGGTCGCGTTCCAGTTCGTCGAGCCGCAGTTGCGCGTTGCGGACCCGGCGCGAGATCTGTTTCTGCACCCTCCCGGTCTTGAAGTCGTAGAGCATCTTGGCGTTGTCGCGCTGCGGCCGGTTGTGCGCGACGTTGCGCGCGGTGACGGCCACCGATTCGCGCAGTTCCTTGAGCTCGTCCTGCTCTTCGGCGTAGCGCTGCTCCCAGCGCGCCCGTTCGGCCCGTTTCTGGTCCAGGTAGTCGGAATACGTGCCGCCGTACCGGGTCGGGCCGCCCAGCGCCGGGTCGAGGTCGACGATGTCGGTGCACACCGCGTCGAGGAACACGCGATCGTGTGACGACAGCACGAGGACACCGGTCAGCGACGCGAGATGCTGCTCCAGGAACTCCATCGCGGCATCGTCGAGATGGTTCGTCGGCTCGTCCAGTACCAGCGTGCCCGGACGCCGGATCAGCAGCGCGGCGAGGCCGAGCCGGGACCGCTGCCCGCCGGACAGGGTGCCCAGTTCGCGCGCCGGGTCGATCCCGGCGAGCCCGAGTCCCGCGCAGACGACCTCGGCCCGCCGGTCGGCATCCCAGAGATCGTGTGCCTGGGCCCATTCGAGCACCGTGCCGTACTCGTCGAGCACCGCCGTGTCGTCCGGGTGCTCCGTGAGCGCTTCGGTCAGTTCGCCGAGCCTCGCCGACGCTCGCCGTATCTCGGCGAGAGCGTCGTCGATGACGTCGGAGAATCGCGCTGTCAGGGGGAAAGGCAGCTCCTGCAAGAGGAATCCGAGGTCGTCGCCTCGCAGCACCTCGCCACCGTCGGGCTCTTCGACCCCGGCCAGCAGCCGCAGGAGCGTGGACTTCCCGACGCCGTTCTCGCCGACCAGGCCGAGCCGCTGCCCGGCAGAAGCGGTCAGGTTCACGCCGTCGAGCACGATACGGGCGCCGTAGGAGTGGACGAGGTCCTTGGCGATCAGGGAAAGAGACATACGACATCACCGTGTTTCTTCGGACATGAGGAATCCCCACCGGGCCTCGTCGCTTACGGGAGCAGTGCTCGACCGAAGCCGCCTCGGAGCGGGGAAGGTGCGATGTCAGTTGTCCATGATGGGAGCAGTCTAACGCAACGGGTGTAGCGTTAGTCAACCCCCTCTTTTCGAGGCTCCGAGCGCAGCCGGGCTGCCTCTTGTTCGGCGAAGGCGCGCCCGTCGGTCAGGACGCCGAGAAGCGCGGCGAGCTGGCGCCGGTCGAGCCTGGCGAGCCGGTCGCCGAAGAAGCGGGCCACGGGGGAGTAGAGGTCCGCCACGTCGGCCAGCCGGTCGGGGAGCGGGCGGACCGCGAGCCGTCGGCGGTCGGCGGGATCGGGAGCGCGTTCGACCAGGCGCCGCGACTCCATGCGGTCGAGCATGCGGGTCACCGCGCCGGTGGTCATGCCGAGGGCGCGCGCCAGCTCGGTCGGTGAGGTCGCGGCACCGCTGATGACGAGCTGAAGCCCGTGCAGCTCGGTCGCGCTGATCCCGAGCCGTTCCGCCATGGCCGTCTGGAACAGAACGGTCGCGCTGACGAACCGGGGGATCTCCAAAGCCGCCGCGGTGGCGAGTTCTCGCTGGTCAGGCATGTGCTTCCTTCGTGCAGTAGCTGACTTGCGCAGTTACTGCGGTAGTCAGCAACTGTCTGGGCAAGGGTATCGGGAGGGGATGCTTGACATCTTCGAGGTCGCCTGTGAATCTGAAAGAGAACTTTCGAAAGACTTCTTTCAGATTGGATCGAGCCGATGACCGGGCTGTCGCCGCGCAAGCGGATCGAAGACGTCGAGCTGATGCGGGCGCTGGCGCATCCGTTGCGGTCGGCGCTGGTGGACCATCTGATGGCGGTCGGTCCGCGGACCGCGAGCGAATGCGCGAAGGCTGTCGGCTCGACCGCCTCGAACTGCAGCTGGCACCTGCGTCAGCTGGCCCAGCACGGCCTTGTGGAACGGGCCGAGGGGGAGGACGGGCGGGAGCGGCCCTGGCGGGCCTGTCAGGTCGGCATCGAGTTCGGCGACGATCCGGAGCTGCACGGGGCGCAGCTGGCGGTCGCGGGCACCGCGCTGGCGCGGGAGAAGGAGCTGACCGAGCGCTATCTCGACGCGTTCGACAGGCTCGACAAGGAATGGCAGGACGCGTCGGGTCTCAACGGCTACTCCCTGCGGGTGACCGCGGCGGAGCTGGACGAGCTCGTCCGGAGGATCGACGCGCTCGTGCGGCCTTACGTCAGCGCGATCCGCGAAGGTGTCCCCGAAGGAACCCTGCCGGTCCACTTGGGACTGCGGGCGTTCCCGCGCATCGACGCCGAAGGGAAGCCGAGCGCGTGAAACCGCTGAGAGAACCCGCTTTCGCGCGGCTGTGGATCGCCGCCTTCTTCTCCGAGACCGCCGAGTGGATGCTGCAGATCGCGCTGCCGGTGTTCGTTTTCAAAGCGACCGGTTCCGCCGCCACCACGGCGACGAGCATCGTGCTCGGCCTGGTGCCCGCCGTGCTGCTCAGCCCGGTCGCCGGCGTGCTCGCGGACCGCTGGAACCGGCGGCTGGTGCTGTGCGTGGTGTGCGCGGGGCAGGCGTTCGTGGCCCTGCCGTTGCTGTTCGTCGCGTCCGGCGGCCCGGTGTTCGTGATCTACGGCGTCATGGCCGCGCAGGCGGGCCTCGCCTCGTTGTTCGAGCCCGCCCGCAACGCGCTCGTGCCGGAACTGATCGCGCCGGACGAGCTGATCGGCGCCAACGGTCTCATGAGCATCAACGGCAGCGTCGCGCGTCTCGCCGGAGGGTGGGCGGGCGGCCTCCTGCTCGGTTTCGGCGGCCTGGGCTGGGTCGTGGTCGCGTATCTCGGCGTGCTGGTGATCGGCTCCGCCCTGCTGGCGCGCCCGTTCCGGCGGGCCGCCGCGCCGATCCCGGCTGGCCCGCACGAGCCGGTGCTGCGAGCCTGGCTCGACGGGCTCCGCGAGATCGGCCGCGAAGGGCGCCTTCGCCTCGCCGGTGTCGTCGTGGTGCTGACCTCGCTGGCGCAGGGAATGTTCCTGGTGCTGTTCGTGGTCTTCGTGCTCGACATCCTCAACGGCACCGAAGGCGACGTCGGTCTGCTGCGCGGTGTGCAGGCGCTCGGCGGGCTGGCCGCGGGATTCGCCGTCGCCACCGTCGCCCGCAAGGTCGCGCCCACCGCCCTGCTCGGCTGGGGCGGGCTCGCGCTCGGCCTGCTGTCGGCGGTGATCTGGAACCTGCCCGCGCTCACAGTGTCGCTGCCGCTGGGCGTCTTCATCGGGCTTTTCGGCCTGGTCGGCGCCCCAGGGGTGCTGGCGGGTTCCGGCCTGCTCTCACTGGTCCAGACGACCGCGTCGCCCGAGCGATCCGGCCGGGTCCTGAGCACCGTGTTCGCCGGGACCGCGGGGTTCACCGCGCTGGGCGCGCTGCTGGCGGGCGGGCTGGTGACCGTGCTGGGCACCGGTGTCCTGCTGAACGTGCAGGCGGGTCTGCACGTCGCCTCGGCGCTGACCGTGCTGGGCGTGTCGGCGTCGGGCCGCTTACGCCGTGATGCGATTTTGGCGGTTCGCCGGTCCGGGTGAAGCTACGGTGGAGGAGTGCCGCATCTCTTCGCCACCAGCGACCTCCACGTCACCCATGAGGGCAACGCCCCGATCGTCGACGAGGTCGTCCCCCGGACCCCCGACGACTGGCTGCTCGTGGCCGGTGACGTCGCCGAACGCGCCGAATCCGTGATCGGGGTGCTCAAGACCTTGCGTGAACGTTTCGCGAAGGTCGTCTGGGTGCCCGGAAACCACGAGCTGTGGACCACGCAGAAGGACGAATGTCAGCTGCGCGGCCAAGCACGCTACGAGCACCTGGTCGAGCGCTGCCGGGAGATCGACGTGCTCACCCCGGAGGACCCGTACCCGGTCTGGGAGCACCAGGAGAAACCGCTCACGATCGCCCCGCTGTTCGTGCTGTACGACTACAGCTGGCGGACCCCCTCGGCCGAGGGACTGCTGTTGCAGGCGGCCGTCGAGCAGGCGCGTGAGGCAGGCGTGCTGTGCACGGACGAGTTCTTCCTGCACCCCGACCCGTACCCCAGCCGGCAGGCCTGGTGCGCCGACCGGGTGAAGATCAGCACGGAGCGGCTGGAGGCGATCCCCGAGGACCACGGGACGGTCCTGATGTCGCACTGGCCACTGCACCGCCACCCGACCGCGCCGCTGTACTTCCCGGAGTTCGCGCTGTGGTGCGGGACGACCGAGACCGAGGACTGGCACCAGCGGTTCCGGGCCGAGGTCGCCGTCTACGGGCATTTGCACATCCCGCGCTCGACCGAGGCCGACGGGGTGCGGTTCGAGGAGGTGTCACTCGGCTATCCGCGTGAGTGGCGGAAGCGGGCGCGGGGGCCGATCCCGCTGCGGCGCATCTTCTAGCACCTCGTGAGTGTCTCGCGTCGGTGTCTTCGTGCTGGGTGGAAGGTCTGACGGGGGAAGATTCGGGACGTTGAACGTCCCGAATCTTCCCCGCTCGGCCGTCGCCCTTCGTCAGGTCAGGCGTCAGTAGGCAAATTACGGGTCCGCCCTCACCGCCTACGACACAGCGTTCTCAGCCCCGTCCGGGACCGTCCTGGCCGGGACGCCGTCGCCGCAGGTACCGCTCGAACTCGGCCGCGATCTTGTCCCCGCTCACGTCGTCCAGCGTGAACTCGCTTTCGGCGTCACCGCGCTCCTCGAGCCCGCGGACGTACTCGGTGATCTCCTCGTCCTCTTCGGCCATCTCGGTGACCGTCCGCTGCCACTCCTCGGCCTGCTCGGGAAGCGCGCCGAGCGGGATCTCGACGTCGAGGACGTCCTCGAGTTTGTGCAGCAGCGCCAGCGTGGCCTTGGGTGACGGCGGATGCGAGACGTAGTGCGGCACGGCCGCCCAGATCGACACCGCCGGCACACCCGCCTGCACGCAGTAGTCCTGCAGGACCCCGACGATGCCGGTCGGGCCCTGGTAGTTGTTCAGCTCCAGGCCGAACTGGGAAGCGGTGTCCTTGTCGTACGCCGTCCCGGTGACCGGAACGGGACGGGTGTGCGCGGTGTCGGCCAGCAGCGCGCCGAGGGTGACGACGGTGGCCACGTCCAGCTGCTGGATGTGCTCCAGCAGTTCGGCGCAGAAGGCACGCCAGCGCATGTTCGGTTCGGGACCTTGGACCAGCACGATGTCCCGGCTGAGGCCCTCCGGGCGGCACACCGAGAGCCGCGTGGTCGGCCAATCGACCCTTCGGGTGACGCCGTCCACCATCCGGACGGTCGGTCTGCTCACCTGGAAGTCGTAGTACTCGTCCGGACTCAGCTCGCTCAGCGGTGTCGCATCCCAGTTGAGCTGAAGATGCTCGACCGCCCGGCTGGCCGCGTCACCTGCGTCGTTCCATCCTTCGAAGGCGACGATCATGATCGGCTTGGTGTCATCCGGGTGGTCGCGGCCGGGCCGCTGGGTCTCGTCGACGGGCTCACTCACCGGACCAGCCTACGACCAGGCGGCCATTCACCGTTGAGCATGTCCGATCGCCTTCTCTCAGGGCGAACAGTGCAGAGCGGAGGCAAGGGGATATTTCAGGCAAGATGCCTCGACGTCGACGTGATCCGGTCTCGGCTACCGTGGGGTACGGAACGCGCGAATCGTGCACCACCCGATGCTGAGGGGGAACCGTGACCGAACCGTCCACACTGGACGGACTCGCCGCCGTGCTGTGGGATATGGACGGCACGCTGGTCGACTCGGAGAAGCTGTGGGACGTCGCCCTCTACGAGGCCGTCGAAACCCTCGGCGGCACGCTGAGCGAGGAGCAGCGCCTGAGCCTTGTCGGATCCAATATGGACGACACGGCCGCGTTCCTGCTGGAAGTGTGCGGCAAACCCGTCACGCGTGAGTCGATCGCGGAGATGGGGGAGTGGATCCGCAAGCGGACGGCCAACCTCTTCGACGGCCCGCTCCCGTGGCGTCCCGGCGCGCAGGAGCTGCTCGAACTGTTGCGCGCCAACGGCGTCCCGATGGCGCTGGTCACCTCCACCGAACGGTCGCTGACCGAACTCGCGCTCAACACCATCGGCCGCGAGTACTTCGCGGCCACCGTCTGCGGTGACGAGGTCGATGGTCTGAACAAACCGGACGCCAGGCCGTACCGGTTGGCGACGGAGCTGCTGGGAGTCCCGGCTTCCCGGTGCGTCGCGATCGAGGATTCGCCGCCGGGCGCGGCTTCCGCCGCCGCGGCGGGCTGCACGGTGGTGGTGATCCCGAACGACGTCGACGTCGAACCGGGGGAGCGGCGCGTGTTCCGTTCGTCGCTGGTCGGTCTCGACGTGCCCACGCTGACCGCGTTGCTGCCCTGACAGCCATGTCGCATTTCCGCTAGACCGCGCCCGGTGCGGTCGGTGATGCTTGCCGGGTGCATGAGGATTTCGAGCGCTGCGTACGGGCGGTCCAGGCGAAGGACGCCCGGTTCGACGGCTGGTTCTTCACGGCCGTCCTGACGACGCGGATCTACTGCCGGGCGAGTTGTCCCGTCGTCCCGCCCAAACCGCAGAACATGAGCTTCTACCCGAGCGCGGCGGCCGCGCAGGAGGCCGGGTTCCGCGCTTGTAAACGGTGCCGGCCGGACGCGAGCCCCGGTTCGCCGCAGTGGAACGAGCGCGCGGACCTGGTGGCCAGGGCGATGCGGCTGATCGCCGACGGCGTCGTCGACACCGGCGGCGTGAGCGAGCTGGCCGCCCGGCTCGGCTACAGCGTCCGGCAGGTCGAGCGGCATGTGCGGGCCGAACTCGGCGCGGGTCCGCTCAGTCTCGCCCGCGCGCAGCGAGCCCAGACGGCACGGCTGCTGATCGAGACGACCGGCCTGTCGATGATCGACGTCGCCCTCGCGGCGGGTTTCGGCAGCGTCCGGACCTTCAACGACACGGTCCGAGAGGTCTTCGCGCTGTCCCCGACCGAACTGCGGGCCCGTGTCCGCACCGCTCCGGCGACCGCGTCAGGGACGCTGAACCTGCGCCTGCCGTACCGGAAGCCGTTGTTCCCGGACAACCTCTTCGGGCATCTGGTCGCGACAGGCGTCCCCGGCGTCGAGGAATGGCGCGACGGCGCGTACCGCCGGACACTGCGGTTGCCGCACGGCCCCGCCGTCGTCGCGCTCAAGCCCGAAGACGGCCACATCGGCTGCCGGCTCACCCTGTCGGACCTGCGGGACCTCTCGACCGCGATCAGCCGCTGCCGCCGTCTGCTCGACCTCGATGCCGACCCGGTCGCGGTCGACGACGCCCTGGCCGCGGACAAGTTCCTCGGGCCGCTCGTGAGCGCCGCGCCCGGCAGGCGGGTGCCGAGGACGGTCGACGGCGACGAGTTCGCCGTCCGCGCCGTCCTCGGCCAGCAGGTGTCCACCGCCGCCGCCCGGACTCACGCCGCCCGGCTGGTCCTCGCGCACGGCGAGCCCGTCGACGATCCGGACGGCGGTCTCACCCATGTCTTCCCGGACGCCGCCGCGCTCGCGGAGATCGACCCGGAAAGCCTCGCGATGCCGCAGAGCCGCAAACGGACCCTGCTCGGCCTCGTCGCCGAACTGAACGACGGCGGACTCGACCTCGGTGCGGGCAGTGACTGGCAGCGAGCCAGGGAACGGCTGCACGCGCTGCCGGGTTTCGGTCCTTGGACCGTCGAGAGCATCGCGATGCGGTCGCTCGGCGACCCGGACGCCTTCCTGCCGACCGACCTCGGCGTCAAGGTCGCCGCGAAGGGGCTCGGGCTCACCCCTGCCGCGTTCGCCGCGCACGCCGAGCACTGGCGCCCGTGGCGCGCCTACGCCGTACAACACCTCTGGGCGACCGGAGATCACCCGATCAACCGGCTGCCCGCCGCCTGAGTTCCGAGGAGCGCCATGCGCACGCACACCGTCATCGACAGCCCTTACGACCGGTTGACCCTGGTCGCCGAGGGCGAGAGCCTCTGCGGTCTGTACATGGTCCAGCAGCGGCACCGCCCGGCCGAGGAGACCTTCGGCCATCCGGATCCGGGCGCGCCGATCTTCGTGGAGACCGAGAAACAGCTCAAGGAGTACTTCGCCGGTCAGCGGAAGGACTTCGACCTCTCGCTGAGCTTCGGAGGCACTGAATTCCAGCGGATGGTGTGGGAAGGGCTGCTCGGGATCCCATATGGCGAGACGGTCTCCTACGGCGAACTCGCCGACCGGCTCGGCAAGCCGTCCGCGTCCCGCGCGGTCGGGCTCGCGAACGGGAAGAACCCGATCGGCATCATCGTGCCGTGTCATCGCGTCATCGGCTCCAACGGCGATCTGACCGGCTACGGCGGTGGTGTCGAACGGAAGCGGCACCTGCTCGACTTCGAACGCGGAGGCTCGACGCTGTTCTGAGGTGTGACGCGAGCGGCAACACACCGGCCCGAGGCAGCGCGACGTGAGCGCGGATGGAAGGATCTCCAGACTGTGAAGACCTTCGATGAGCTGTTCGCCGAGCTTGCCGAGCGCGCCCGTACGCGCCCCGACGGTTCCGGCACCGTCGCCGCGCTGGACGCGGGAGTGCACGCACAGGGCAAGAAGGTGCTCGAAGAGGCGGGCGAAGTGTGGATCGCCGCCGAGCACGAATCCGACGACAGGCTCGCGGAGGAGATTTCACAGCTGCTGTACCGGTTGCAGGTACTCATGATCGGCCGTGGACTGTCGAAAGAGGACGTGTACCGGTACCTGTGACGCGTCCGCGTCCGGAGAACCAAGGAGAAGCAATGCTGCGTGTCGCCGTGCCGAACAAGGGAGCCCTCGCCGCCGCCGCGACGGAGATGCTCGGAGAGGCCGGCTACCGCAAGCGACATGAGGCCCGCGATCTGACCGTGCTGGACACGGTCAACGAGGTCGAGTTCTTCTTCCTGCGTCCCAAGGACATCGCGATCTACGTCGGGTCCGGCGAGCTGGATCTCGGCATCACCGGCCGCGACCTCGCGCTCGACTCCGGCGCCCCGGTGGAGGAGATCCTCGGCCTCGGCTTCGGCGGTTCCACCTTCCGGTATGCCGCACCAGCGGGCCGGGAGTGGAAGGCCGAGGACCTGCACGGCAAACGGCTCGCGACGTCGTACCCGCGGCTCGTGCGGGAGAACCTGAAGCAGCACGGGGTGGAGGCGGAGGTGATCCGCCTCGACGGCGCCGTCGAGATCTCGATCCAGCTCGGCGTGGCCGACGCGATCGCGGACGTCGTCGAGTCGGGGCGTTCGCTGCGCCAGCACAACCTCGTGGCCTTCGGGGACCCGATCTGCGTGTCGGAGGCGGTCCTGCTGCAGCGGGCGGGCACCGAGCACACCCGGCCCAAGGACCAGCTGAAGGCGCGGCTGCAGGGTGTCGTGTTCGCCCAGCACTACATGATGCTGGACTACGACTGCCCGCGTTCGCTGCTGGAAGCGGCCATCGCGATCACGCCGGGCCTCGAGTCGCCGACCGTCGCGCCGCTGGCGCACGAAGACTGGGTGGCCGTGCGGGCGATGGTGCCGCGCAAGGAGGTCAACCGGATCATGGACGAACTCGCCGAGACCGGCGCCAAGGCCGTCCTGGCCTCGGACATCCGGGCCTGTCGGCTGTAAGCCAATCGCGTGTGAAGGCCCCCTTCCCCTCAGCTCAGCCAAGGGAAGGGGGCCTTCACACGCTTGTTGCTAGCGGGGCCGGTTCGGCTTCTTGGGCATGAGGTCGTAGAGCCGTTTCCGCGCGCCGTTGTCGTTGGCGCTGCGGGTCACCGAGACCTCGGTGATGAAGTCCTCGAAGACGAACTCCTCGTCCGCGGGCACGATCGCCGGGGCGGGGTGGTTCTTCAGGTACCCGTCCAGCGTTTCCGCGATCTCCCGGAACGACAGGGCCTGCAGCGTTTCCGGCGCGTACGTCGTCACCGGCACCCCGTGCGCGGCCGCCTCGTTCATCACCACGCCGAGCGGGACGTGCGACAACATCGGGATCCCGAACCCGTACAGCTCCTGCAACGCGGCCGCCGCGTAATGCGAGACCGGGCGGCGGTACAGCCCTGGAACGAGGCCGTAGTAGGCGATCGGCGGACGGCCGACGGTCTGTTCGACGTAACGCACCTGGTCCGACAGCAGGCGCAACGCCCGGATGCTCGTCCGGTCCGGCTGCACCGGCACGAGGATCCCGTGCGAAGCGGCCAGCGCGTTGTTGGTCAGCACGTCGAGCGCGGGCGGGCAGTCGATGATGATGTGGTCGTAGTTCGCGAACTGGATGACCCTGGCCAGCTGCCAGCCGGGGACCCGGAACTGGTCCAGCCGCCGGATCAGGTCGAACATTCCCGGTGACGTCGGGATGACGTCGAAAGCGCCGCCCCGCCCGAGGTTGCTGCGTGGATGCGGAACGGCGAGCTCTTCGATCGGGCCCTTCCACACCTTGGTCAGGGCTTTGGCCAGGCTGGGCATGTTCGGTGCCACCTCGTCCAGCCCGAGGAGTTCGGTCGTCGCGTGGCCCTGTGGGTCGAGGTCGATCAGCAGCACCCGGCGTCCGCGTTCGGCCAGTGCGGCCGCCGCGCCCACGCTGAGTGAGGTCTTGCCGACCCCGCCTTTCTGGTTGACCACCGAGGTGATCTGCATGCCGAAGCGCTCCCTGCGTCTGTTGTTCCAGGAAGGTTATTGGAAACACGCCGAGAAAGCGCGTCTATCAGCCCGCCTGTCGCGGTCGCACCAGGAGAGCCTGTGCTCCGGACGCTATCCGGCCGGACGCGTCGTGCAGCGTGGTGGTCGCCGTGCCGACGCCGTTCGGGCCGATCAGGGTGGCCGCGTCGACGCCGATCCAGTCGCCCAGCGGCGGGCGGCGGAGGTGCACGGTCAGCTCGGAGTTGATGAACCACCACTCGCGCGGGTCGAGAAAGTTCGAAATCCCGTTGCCGGAGTCCGCCAGGACGAACAGCCGCTGCAGCGCGCTCGGCTTCTCCCCGTCCACGAGGGCGACGCGCTGACGGCCCCAGACCGTCGCCGGACCGGGTTCGTCCAGCGCGCCCCGGACGCGCCGCCACTCGACCGCGTCGAGGTAGCCGCCGTGCCAGCCCTCCGGCCAGTTCGACGTCGGGAGACCGTCCGGCGAAGGCAGCGCGGGACCCTCCGCCGTCGCCACGGTGGTCGTGTCCGAGGTCGCGATGCGCCAAGCCGAGGCACGGGCGACGACCCGCTCCCCGTGGGAGAGCTCCGCTTCCAGCCACTCGACCGACCGGCCCGGTCGCTCCACCCAGGCCCGGACCGAAAGCTCCTTCAGCGGGGCGGGCCCGAGGATCTCGATCGTGACCCGTGCCAGCTGGCTCGCGTGTGGCGCTTCGACCTCTTCGAGCGCGCGGACCAGCAACGCCGAGGGCGGCCCGAAGTGCTGCGCGTCCGGGGTCCACGGGCCGGCGGTGTGCTGTGTCGGTAGGAACCGGCCCTCGTCTGACGGTACGTAGAAGGCTTCTGTCACACAGGTACCCTAGTCCGCGCGGTCCAATACGGACTCCTCGCCGGGATCCGGCTCCGGCCAGCCGGGATAGGGCGGGGGAGTGCCGCCGTACTGCGGGCACAGCGCCTGGTGATCGCACCACGCGCACAGTTTGCTCGGATTGGGCCGGAAATCGCCGGTCTTGCCCGCTTTGAGGATCGCCTGCCAGATCGCCTCCAGCGTGCGCTCGAAGCGGATCAGCTCGCCCTCGTCGGGGGTGTACGCGAGTGACTGGCCATCGGTGAGGTACATCAGTTTCAGCTGGCGCGGCACGACACCGCGAAGCCGCCAGAGGACCACGGCGTAGAACTTCATCTGGAACATCGCCTTGGCCTCGCCGATCTCGCGGGGCGCGGCGCCGGTCTTGTAGTCGACGACGCGGATCTCGCCGGTCGGCGCCACGTCCAGCCTGTCGACGTAGCCCCGCAGCAGTACCCCGGAGCCCAGTTCGATCTCGACGTGCAGCTCACACGCTTCGGGTTCCAGACGGCTCGGATCCTCGAGGCCGAAGTAGGTGTCGACGAGCTGCTCGGCCGACGAGAGCCACGAGGTGACGGCCTCGGGATCCTCCTGATCGAACAGCTCGATCCACTCCGGACGTTCCGCGGACAGGTCCTCCCACGCCGGCGCGAGCAGCTCCTTGGCCTGCGGAGGGGTGCGATCGGCTTGCGGGAGGGAGAACAGGCGCTCCAGCACGGAATGCACCAGCGTGCCTCGAAGCTGGGCCTTCGTCGGGATCTCGGGCAGTCTGTCGACTGCGCGGAAGCGGTAGAGCAGCGGGCACTGCTTGAAGTCGCTGGCACGCGACGGGGACAGGGCCGGCCGACGGCGCGGGACTTCGGCGCCGGGCGGCGGATCGGCGGTGACCGTGTCGGTGTCGGGCATGGATGAAGCGTATCGCCGGGCACCGACAGTTTCGGGACCGCAACGCACCGGAGCGGCATGACCGACACCACCCGGACGGGAAGGGCGGGTCACCCGCACCCCACACCTGGGCATCTACGCTCTGACACATGGCGGTGACAGGTGAGCACGGCCCGCCTCGACGAGGCGTGGCACCGGAGGGCGGGCTCCTGCTGTTCCGCGTCTCCGGGATCCCCGTGCTGCTCGCCCCTTCCTGGTGGATCGGCTCCCTGATCATCGTGGTGCTCTACACGCCGCTGGTCGGACGGCTGCTGCCCGGCGCGACGACGCTGACCTCGTGGCTGCTGGCGGCCGCGTTCGCGGTCCTTCTGGGACTCTCGGTGCTCGCGCATGAACTCGGGCACTGTCTGGTGGCGCTGCGGCTCGGTATCCCCGTCCGGCGTCTGCGCCTGTTCCTGCTCGGTGGCCTTTCCGAGGTCGCGAGAACTCCCCGCCAGCCGCGCCAGGAAGGCCTCGTCGCCGCTGCGGGGCCGGTGGTTTCGTTGCTGCTCGGGGCTTTTTGCGGTCTGCTCATGTTCGCCGTCCCGGCGGAGAGCGCGGCATGGCTGCTCATCGCCGAATGCGCCGTCGCGAACTTCGCCGTCGGGCTCTTCAACCTCCTTCCAGGGCTTCCGCTCGACGGCGGGCGCTTGGTGCGCGCCGGGGTCTGGGCGGCCACCGGCCACCGGGAGAAGGGCACGCGGGCGGCGGTCGTCGGTGGCGGTGTCGTCGCGGCGGGACTGGTCTTCTGGGCGCTGTGGGGACTGATGGCGGGCAGCGAGGACCGCTGGCTCCGGCTCGGCGTCTGCGTCGTGACAGCGTGGTTCGTGATCCTCGGCGCGCGAAGCGAACTCGCCGCCGAAACACGCCGGGGGTGGCCCGAAGGGGTGCGGCTGAGCGAGCTCGTCCGGCCCGTTCTCCAGCTTCCCGCGGAAAGCCCCGTTTCGGACGCGCTGGCCGCTTCGGCAGGCCGCGGGGTGGTCCTGGTGCGTGCCGACGGCGTCGCGGCCGGACTGCTCGACGAGACGGCCGCCGCGCACCTGGCCGGAACGTCGCCGAACGCGCCCGCGGAGATGGCCGCGGAGCCGATCCGGGCCGACACCGTGCTGCTTTCCTCGGAGTCGGGGGAGGAGATCGCCGAGCGGGTCCGGGAAACCGCCGCCTGGCAGTTCCTCGTGGTGGACGACGAAGGCAGGCCCGCCGGCGTCCTCCGGCGCGAAGACCTGCGCGCCGCGATGACCCGCAGCCGACCCCCGGCGTAGCGCGGTCCGGCCACCTGCGAGGATCGGTCGTCGATCAGTGTCTGTGCGTATGGAGGTTCAGTGTCGGTCCGTGGGCCGTTTCGTGTTGGTGACCGGGTTCAGCTGACCGACTCCAAGGGGCGGCACTACACCATGGTGCTCGCCGAGGGACAGCAGTATCACACCCATCGCGGCGCACTGGCGCATGACGACGTGATCGGGGCGCAGGAGGGTTCGGTCGTCACTTCGGCAGGCGGCAGCCACTATCTGGCCTTGCGTCCGCTGCTGCCGGACTACGTGCTTTCGATGCCGCGCGGCGCTCAGGTGATCTACCCGAAGGACGCCGCGCAGATCGTGATGTGGGGCGACATCTTCCCCGGCGCGCGGGTGCTCGAGGCGGGCGCCGGTTCCGGTGCGCTGACCTGTTCGCTGCTGAGGGCCGTAGGCTCGGAAGGCACCGTGCAGTCGTACGAGATCCGGGACGACCACGCCGAACACGCCGAACGGAACGTGGAGAAGTTCTTCGGCCACAAACCGGACAATTGGTCGCTGACGGTCGCGGACCTGTCGACGCACACCGGCGAAGTCGACCGTGTCGTCCTCGACATGCTCGCGCCCTGGGACCAGCTTGAGACGGTCGCCGCGCATCTGGTGCCCGGCGGCGTGCTCACGGTCTACGTTGCGACGGTCACGCAGCTTTCGCGGATCACCGAAGCCTTGCGGGATCAGCAGTGCTGGACCGAGCCGGAATCGTGGGAGACCCTCATGCGGCCTTGGCACGTCGTGAGTCTCGCGGTCCGGCCGGATCACCGGATGGTCGCGCACACCGCGTTCCTGCTGACGGCGCGCCGTCTGGCCGACGGCACGGTCTCGCCGCGGGTCCACCGCCGCTCCGGCAAAGGCTGACCCGGCCGAGAGCTGCCCTGGTTCGAAGTCCGTGAAGGCCTCCTTGAGGGACTCAGAGTCCCTCAAGGAGGCCTTCACGGACTTGAAGTCACGGCACGCACCACTTGCCATCGCGCTTCTTGAGCGGGAAGGGCGTGTCCTTCTGGCCGCCGGCGCCCTCGACGTGCACGGTCACGGTGGCGGAGTCGCCGCCGACCGACGGCGGGCCGGGGACCGTCGCGGACACCTTGCCCGCCGCCTCCCACTTCCGCTTGAGCGCGGCCAGATCGGCCGACGACTGCTGGACGCAGGTGAGCTTGCCGAACGCCGTCGCGTCGTGGTTGACGATGGCCGCGGCGATCGCCTTGCCGACCACCTCGACCGCCGCCACGTCCGGATCCACCGGGACCGGACGGGACGAACCAGGCCACGACGTGGGTGTCACCGAGTCCGGCGCGGCGGGGTCGGAACCGGACGGGGCCACCAGAAGCAGCCCCACCACGATCCCGGCCACCACCGCGCCGCATCCGGCGAGAACGGCGATCAGCCTGCTGGACACCGGTTCCTGATCAGCGCTTCGCGCCGGTGAAGCACCAGAGGTCGGATTCCTTCTTGAAGTTGAGGACTCCCGTTTCGGTCTTGCCGTTCGTGGTGGCCGTGATCGGCAGCTTCGCGGTGTCCCCGCTGGTCGCGAGGTCCCCGGACTTCGTGAGCTTGAGGTCCTTGGCGATCGAGATGTCGTCCTTGGTGTTCACACTGCGGCAGGCCGACTGCGCGACGGTCTTGCCGTCGCCCGTGTTGTATGCGTTGAACACGGCCTCCGAGACCTCTTCCGGCGTCGCCTTGCCCAGCGGGGCCGGGCCCGACCCCTTGGGTGTCGACGACGTGCTCGGCGAGCTGGACTTGCTCCGGGTCGAGGACGTGGACGGCTTCGAAGACGACGACGAACCGGTCGGGGCCGCGCTGCTCGAACTGGCAGGGGGCGCCGCGGTCTTGTTGTCGTCGCCCGAGTTCAGCGCGATGACGAGAGCGGTGACACCGCCACCGACCAGCACGACCGCGCCGATCGCGATCCCGACGATCAGTCCGGTCTTCTTTTTCTTGGGCGGCTCGCCTCCGTAGCCGCCGCCTTCCGGCGGGTAGGCGTTGTAGCCACCCTGCTGCTGTCCGTACGGATCCGCCTGGCCGAACTGCTGCGTGGCACCGGGGTATCCCTGCTGCGGCTGGGGGCCGCTCTGCGGGTAGCCGCCCTGCTGCTGGCCGTACGGGTCCTGCCCGTACTGACCGGGCTGCTGCTGGCCGTACTGGCCGCCACCGGGGTATCCCTGCTGCGGCTGGGGACCGCTCTGCGGGTACCCGCCCTGCTGGCCGTACGGATCCTGTCCGTAGCCGCCGGGCTGTTGCGGCGGGTAAGTCATGGCTGTTGCCCCCTAGCTGTTCTGCGAAAATGCTCAACACGACCTGCCGGTCCGCCTCCCCGGCGAACGTCGGCCCGATGCTAGCCACCGAGCCGGATCGCCGCTCGATTAGGGCCGAACTGATACCGGAAACCCGTTTGCACCCGGACGGAGCCGGGTATCCCGCCGCAGGTCAGGGTAGGTGGACGGATTGTGACCATGAGAGTGCCGGACCCGGCACCGGGATGGCCTCTTGCGCGGCCTGAACGTACGTGCTGTCAGGTCGTCCGGAACGCGACGCGCCGATCTTGTGATGCGGAAAGGCCTTTTATTGTCGGTGATCGCCGGTACCGTGGAATGAAAAGCACTCCGAGGAGGTGCCCAATGCATCATGACCTTCCCGGAGGTCGGCGCGAGGAGGCCGACCCTTCAGAAACGACCGGAGCTGGAACCACGTCCGACGAGCAGGCACGTCAAATTCGCTTCCTCGAGGAGGAAGTCGCCCTGCTGCGCCGGAAGCTCACCGATTCGCCACGTCAGAACCGAGTGCTGGAGCAGCGACTCGCCGAGGCGTCGGAACGCGTGAGCCAACTCACGGAACGCAACACAAAACTGGTCGAGACGCTCCGCGAGGCGCGTGGCCAGTTGCTCGCGTTGCGAGAGGAGGTCGACAGGCTGGCCCAGCCTCCGAGCGGTTACGGCGTGTTCGTGACCGCGTACGAGGACAACACGGTGGACGTGTTCACCGCGGGCCGCAAGATGCGGGTTTCGGTCTCACCCGCGGTCGAGGTCTCGTCGCTGCAGCGCGGACAGGCGTTGCGGCTCAACGAGGCGCTCACCGTCGTCGAAGGCGGTGACTTCGAGAAGATCGGCGAGGTCTGCGCGCTGCGCGAGGTGCTGGCCCCGGACGTCGAGGGCGGCAGTCCCCGTGCGCTCGTGGTCGGGCACGCGGACGAGGAGCGGGTCGTCCTGCTCTCCGATCCGCTGGCCGAACAGCCCCTCAAGCCGGGTGATTCCCTGCTGGTCGACTCGAAAGCCGGGTACGCCTATGAGCGCGTGCCGAAGGCGGAGGTCGAGGATCTCGTGCTGGAGGAGGTGCCCGACGTCCGCTACGAGGACATCGGTGGCCTGACCCGGCAGATCGAGCAGATCCGCGACGCCGTCGAGCTTCCGTTCCTGCACGCTGATCTCTACCAGGAGTACCAGCTGCGCCCGCCCAAGGGCGTGCTGCTCTACGGGCCTCCTGGCTGCGGTAAGACCCTCATCGCCAAGGCGGTGGCCAACTCGCTCGCCAAGAAGGTCGCGGAAGCACGCGGCGACGCGGCGGACGGGAAGTCCTACTTCCTGAACATCAAGGGTCCGGAGCTGTTGAACAAGTTCGTCGGGGAGACCGAGCGGCATATCCGCCTGATCTTCCAGCGGGCTCGGGAAAAGGCCTCCGAGGGCACCCCGGTGATCGTGTTCTTCGACGAGATGGACTCGATCTTCCGCACCCGCGGTTCGGGCGTGTCCTCCGACGTGGAGACCACGATCGTCCCGCAGCTGCTCTCGGAGATCGACGGTGTCGAGGGCCTGGAGAACGTCATCGTCATCGGCGCCTCCAACCGTGAAGACATGATCGACCCGGCGATCCTGCGGCCGGGCCGGCTCGACGTCAAGATCAAGATCGAGCGTCCGGACGCCGAAGGCGCGAAGGACATCTTCTCCAAGTACCTGTCCGACGGTCTGCCGATCCATTCGGACGACCTCGCCGAGTTCGGCGGCGATGTGCGGGCGACGTTCGACGCGATGATCCAGCACACGGTCGAGCGGATGTACGAGGAGACGGACGAGAACCGGTTCCTCGAGGTCACCTACGCCAACGGTGACAAGGAGGTCCTGTACTTCCGTGACTTCAACTCGGGCGCGATGATCCAGAACATCGTGGACCGGGCGAAGAAGTCGGCCATCAAGTCCGTGCTGGAGACCAAGCAGCCCGGCCTGCGCGTGCAGCACCTGCTGGACGCGATCGTCGACGAGTTCGCGGAGAACGAGGATCTGCCCAACACCACCAACCCGGACGACTGGGCCCGGATCTCCGGCAAGAAGGGCGAGCGGATCGTCTACATCCGCACGCTCGTCACCGGCAAGAACCAGGATTCGGGACGGGCGATAGACACCGCCACGAACACCGGTCAGTACCTGTAAGAGCAAGCCGAAGGGCCCTTCGCCGCAGGACACGCGGTGAAGGGCCCTTCGGCTATGCGGCTACGGCTTCCTCGACCTTCTTGCGCGGGCTCAGTCGCCCGTGCGCGGCCAGGATCCCGAGAACGACGAGCAACGCGCCGACGGGCTGATTCCACGCCAACGGTTCGTCGAGGACCAGGACGCCGAGCAGCACTCCGACGACGGGTGTGAGGTAGGTCACCGCCGACGCGTTCGACGCGCCCCACGCGGCGATGATCGACGCGTTCCAGGCGTACGCGAGCCCGGTGCCCAGCGCCCCGAGCGCGATCATGCTGAGGACGATCGTCGTGTCGAGGTGTACCGGTGTCGTCGCGATGAACGGCGCGAGCACCAGCATCACGACGGCGCCACAGCTGACCTGCCCGAGCGCGATGGTCGGCGCGTCCAGGTTCCGCCAGGAGATGAACCGCCGCACGTAGACGAACGAGATCCCGTAGCAGGTCGTCGCGCCGAGGCACGCCAGTTGCGCGGTCAGTTCGTGAGAGACGTCGATCCCTTGCCAGACCCCGACGATGGTGAGCACGCCGAGGAAGCCGAGGATGAGGCCGCTCGTCCTGGCCTTCGTGAACCGCTCGGACGGCAGGGCGGCCGCGGCGATGAGCATGGTGATCAGCGGCGTCGTCGCGTTGAAGATGCTGGCGAGCCCGGAGGAGATGTACTGCTCCGCCCAGGAGAACAGCAGGAACGGGATGACGCACAGCAGCACGGAGACGACCGCGAGATGGCCCCAGACGGCCGGATCGCGGGGGAGCGGTTTACGACGCCAGGCCGCGATGACGATCAGCGCCACCGCGCCGAGGCAGACACGGGAAAGCGCCACCTGGGCGGGCGACAAACCGGTGAGGCCGATTTTGATGAACAGAAAACTCGCGCCCCATACGATCGCGAGTGCCGCGAATCGGATCGCGATACCGAAACGTCCCAATTGTCCTTCTCTCGAGTTCCTGACTTCGAGCCCAGTGAATCGGGAATCCACTTTGCGCTCCAGCGGTTTTCGGACGATGTGTTCAAGGCCTCGCGCGTGGCGGTACGCCGTGTCGGGCGTATAACGACCTATACTGACCGGCTGTGAGCGAATCCTCCGGGCGCCCGCGCGCGCCGATCACCGAAGCCGATGTCCTGGCGTGGCTGGAAACGACGGCTGCCGCCGTCCAGGCGGGGGAGGTGAGCGCCCCCGAGCTCATCGAAATCCTGGGGGAGCTGCGACGCGCCTCCGCGGCCTGCGCCGACGCGTCCGATTGGGCGCTGCTCGCCGCCAGGGAGGAGGGCGCCAGCCTCCGTCAGATCGCGCCGGTCTTCGGCAAGGGTTACGTTCGGGCTCCGGCTGCCCGCCTCGAAAAGCTCCACCGGCAGGCGCAGAACTCGGGCCAGTGGCTCGCGATCCTCCGCCACAAGAACGAAGGAGCCCGGTGACAGACTCGGAGATCGGCGACCGGATCGCCGTCGGACTGGCGGCGCTCGGCAGGCCCGCGTACATCAACCTCGGCCGGGTCGAAGCGCTGCCGCCCGGACGCGAGTTCGGGGCGATGCGCGCGGCGACCTATGCCGTGCTGGACGACGCGTACCGCGCGGGCGTCCGGTGGATCGACGTCGCCCGTTCGTATGGTTCCTCGGAGGAGTTCCTCGCCGGCTGGCTCGCCGATCGCGCCCACCACGACGTGACGGTGTCGAGTAAATGGGGCTACCGCTACGTCGGTGAGTGGAAACTCGACGCGGAGGTGCACGAGGTCAAGGAGCACACCGCGGCGCGGTTCGCCGAGCAGTGGGCGGAAACCGTTGACCTGCTGGGGAAAGCCGTCTCGCTCTACCAGGTCCATTCGCTCACTGTGGACAGTCCGCTGTTCGCCGACGAGCGGCTGATCGGCGCGCTGGCGGAACTCGCCGCGGACGGTGTCCCGGTCGGGTTCTCCACGTCCGGCCCCGCGCAGGCCGACGCGGTCCGCCGGGCGTTCGAGCTGGAAGTGGCCGGAACGCCGGTCTTCAGTGCCGTGCAGTCGACGTGGAACCTGCTCGAACCCTCCGTCGGGCCGGCGCTCGCCGAGGCGCAAGCCGCCGGGAAACGGGTACTGGTCAAGGAAACCGTCGCGAACGGACGGCTTGTCGTCGAGCCGCCGCCGACGCTCGCGCGGATCGCACGGGAGCACGAGGTCGGCCCGGACGCGGTGGCGATCGCGGCGGTGCTCGCGCAGGACTGGCGGCCGGTCGCCGTCGTCGGGCCGTCGAGCACGGCCCAGCTGGCGGAGAACCTCCTTGCCACGAAGGCGAAGCCGACCGACGGCGAACTCGAGGAGCTGGCCGCGCTCGCCGAAGAACCGGTCGCCTACTGGCGGCACAGGTCCTGCCTCGGCTGGCACTGAGGGGCTGGACTAGTCTCGCGGCAAACGTCAGGTGGGACACCGGGGAGGCTCGAGGGTGCGTCATCGGCAGGTGCTCGCGGTGGCGACGGTCGCGCTGTTCGGTCTGTCGGGATGCGCGGACCGTCCCAACGACCTGGACACCTACTACGACGACCCGTCACCGACGCCCACGGTCGAACCCGTGCAGCCTTCGGTCAAGCCGCAGGCCGCCCCGGTCCCGCCGCCGTCGACGCAGGCTCCGGTCCCCGTCGCCGTTTCCGCCGCGTTGCTCACCGACGAAGACGTTGCCGAGGAAGAGGTCGTCCCCGGCGAGAGCAAGGTGTCCGGCTGTCTGACCGGTCTGACCCGCGGCACGAGCCGTTCGGCGACGTGGTCGTACCCGAGCGGTTCGACGCTGGAGCATCAGGTCACCGAGTACACCGACCGCGACGCCTCCGACGTCGTCACCCAGGCGGACTGCGAAGGCAAGAAGCTCACGCTGACGAAGCCATCCGGCATCGAAGCCCAGCGCGCTTGGTGCGCGGGCACCACGTGCACGGTGTTGCTCGCCAAGGGGAAACTCGTCTCCGCCCTCAGCGTGACCGCCGGAACCGAGGCTCGGGCGACGGACGCGGCGAAGCGGCTGCTGCCGGTCGTCGCGCAGCGCCTCCGTTCGGCCTAGCCCTCGTCTTCCCGCCGGAACCACTCCAACGCGCCCAGGCGCCCGTCCGGGATGAACCGGCTCTCCGGATCGTCGAGCCACGAACGCAACTCGGGCAACGTCAGCCAGCGTCCTTCGACCACTTCGGACTCCTGATGGACGAAGGGGCCGTCCCAGCGCGTTTCGAAGGCGAAGTTGTGGGCCCGGATCGTCTCGTCGTCGGTGACATGGACGAAAAGCGGCCGCAGTTCCGCTCCGTGAACACCCAGTTCTTCAGCCAGTTCACGGCGCGCGCACTCCTCCGGCGTCTCGCCCGCCGCGACGATGCCGCCCGCCCAGCAGTCCCATGTGGAGGGATAGACGTCCTTGGTGGCCGTACGGAGATGCACGTAGACGCGGCTTCCGTCACCCGAACGGACCAACACCACGCCCGCCGCGTGCCAGAGCCCTTCGGCGCGGACCCTGGCGCGAGTTGCCGCTCCCACCACGGTTCCGGCGAGGTCATAGAGCGCAACGAGTTCGTCACTGCCTGACATGGGGGGCATCGTCGCACGGCTCCGACCCCGTAGGGTGGTGGGTATGCGGCGGATCATGGGAACCGAAGTCGAGTACGGCATCGCGGTGCCGGGCGACGCGACGGCGAACCCGGTACTTACCTCGACCCAGGTCGTGCTGGCCTACGCGGCCGCGGCGGACATCCCGCGGGCAAGGCGGGCACGGTGGGACTACGAGGTGGAATCGCCCTTGCGCGACGCCCGTGGTTTCGACCTGACCGGCCCGAGCGGTCCGGGGCACGACCCGGACGTCGAGGACCTCGGCGCGGCGAACGTGATCCTGACCAACGGGGCACGGCTGTACGTCGACCACGCTCACCCGGAGTACTCGGCGCCCGAGGTGACCAACGCGCGCGACGCGGTCATCTGGGACAAGGCGGGGGAGCGGGTCATGGAGGAGGCGGCGCGCAAGGCCGCCACCGTCCCCGGCCAGCCGCCGTTGCAGTTGTACAAGAACAACGTCGACGGCAAGGGCGCGAGCTACGGCACGCACGAGAACTACCTCATGCAGCGTTCGACGCCGTTCACCGCGGTGATCGCCGGGCTGACGCCGTTCTTCGTCTCCCGCCAGGTGATCACCGGTTCGGGTCGCGTCGGTGTCGGGCAGCAGAGCGAGGAGGCGGGCTTCCAGCTCTCGCAGCGCTCCGACTACATCGAGGTCGAGGTCGGCCTGGAGACGACACTCAAGCGCGGCATCATCAACACCCGCGACGAACCGCACGCCGACGCGGACAAGTACCGGCGGCTGCACGTCATCATCGGCGACGCGAACCTGGCCGAATACTCGACGTACCTCAAGGTCGGGACCACGGCGCTGGTGCTGGACCTGATCGAGGCCGGCATCCGGTTCGACGATCTCAAACTGGACGAGCCGGTGCGGGCGGTGCACCAGATCAGCCACGACCCGACGCTGAAGGCGAAGGTGTCGCTGGCCAACGGGCGGAAGTACACCGGGCTGGACCTGCAGTTCGCCTACCACGAGATCGCGTCGGCGAACCTGGAGCGGACCGGTGCGGACGAGGCCTCCAAGGAGGTCCTGCGGGTCTGGGGCGAGATCCTGGACGCGCTGGCGCGGGACCCCCAGGAATGCGCGGACAGGCTGGACTGGCCGGCGAAGCTGCGGTTGCTCGAGGGCTACCGCGCGCGCGACCAGCTGGCCTGGGGTGCGCCGCGGTTGCGGCTGGTCGACCTGCAGTACTCGGATGTCCGGCTGGACAAGGGCCTGTACAACAGGCTCGTCACCAGGGGTTCCATGAAGCGCCTGGTGACCGAGGAGGAGGTGCTGGAGGCGATCACGACCCCGCCTTCGGACACCAGGGCCTATTTCCGGGGCCGCACGCTGGAGAAGTACGCCAACTCCATCGCCGCGGCTTCCTGGGACTCGGTCATCTTCGACGTCGGCAGGGAATCGCTGGTGCGGATCCCGACGTTGGAGCCGCTGCGGGGCACGAAGGCCCACGTGGGGAAGTTGCTGGACGACTCCGCGACCGCCGAGGAGCTGGTGGAGGCGCTCACCGGTTCGGACTAGCGGTATTTCCTTTCATCGGGGTTAAGCGATCACGGATCCCACGGAATGTCGGGACCGCTGGGTAGGCTAGGAAACATCGGCCACACCGGGAGGCGAGATGGCTCAGGAAAAGATCGAAAAGCACGGCGGAGGCGACTCGGACGAAGAGTTCGAGGGCGGCGGTCCGGCGGGCCAGGAGCGACGCGAGAAGCTCGGCGAGGACGTCGACACGATCCTCGACGAGATCGACGACGTCCTCGAGGAGAACGCCGAGGACTTCGTTCGCGCATACGTGCAAAAGGGCGGCGAGTAACCGTCTTGCGGCGGCCCCCGCGGCCGCCTGTGCGGAGCCGGCGGATCACACAGATTGGAACTTTGAGCACGTATGGAACACACCTCGGGTAAGTCTGCGCTGCCCGCCGCGTACTTCTCGTCGGCGACCTCGTCGTTCTCGGACTTCCTTCGGGCTCAGGCGCCCGAGCTGCTCCCGGAGCGGCGTGTCCCGTCCGGTGCGGGCGGGCTGGACGCGCCGCACGGGACGACGATCGTCGCGGTCAAGTTCGCGGGCGGGGTGCTGATCGCCGGTGACCGGCGGGCGACGTCGGGCAACCTGATCGCTTCGCGGGACATGGAGAAGGTTCACGTCACCGACGAGTACTCGGCGGTGGGCATCGCGGGCTCGGCCGGGCTGGCGATCGAGATGGTGCGGCTGTACGCGGTCGAACTGGCGCACTACGAGAAGATCGAGGGTGTTTCGCTCTCGCTCGACGGTAAGACGAACAAGCTCGCGGGGCTGGTGAAATCCAACCTCGAGATGGCGATGGCGGGGCTGGCCGTGCTGCCGCTGTTCGTCGGTTACGACCTCGACGCGGAAGACGCGAAGCACGCGGGCCGCATCGTCTCGTACGACGCGACGGGCGGGCGTTACGAGGAGAGCGCCGGCTACCACGCCATCGGCTCGGGTTCGCTGTTCGCGAAGGGCTCGTTGAAGAAGCTTCACGACCCGGACGCGGACGCCGAAGGCGCGATCCGCGTCGCGGTGGAGGCGTTGTACGACGCGGCGGACGATGACACCGCGACCGGCGGACCGGATCTGGTGCGCCGGATCTTCCCGACGATCGTGACGGTCACCGCGGAGCAGGGTGCGGTGACGTTGCCGCTCGAGCAGACGACAGCGGTGGCCGAGGCCATCGTGGCCGCGCGAGCCGAGCGCGGCCGTTAGCCGTCCTCCCTGTCCCTTTCCGATGAGAGCCAGAAAGAGCGGAGCACCACAGTGACGATGCCGTTGTACGCCTCTCCCGAGCAGCTGATGCGGGAGCGTTCCGAGATCGCGCGCAAGGGCATCGCGCGCGGCCGGAGCGTGGTCGTGCTCAAGTACCGCGGTGGCGTGCTGTTCGTGGCCGAGAACCCTTCGGCCACGTTGCACAAGGTGTCTGAGATCTACGACCGGATCGGTTTCGCGGCCGTGGGCCGCTACAGCGAGTTCGAGAACCTTCGTGTCGCCGGTATCCGGCACGCGGATCTGAAGGGTTACCAGTATGACCGGCGGGACGTCAGCGCGCGTGCGCTGGCGAACGCGTACGCCGCGACGCTGGGCAGCATCTTCACCGAGCAGCTGAAGCCGTTCGAGGTCGAGGTCTGCGTCGCCGAGGTCGGCGCCACCGCGGCCGAGGACCAGCTGTACCGGTTGACCTACGACGGCTCGATCTTCGACGAGCCGAAGTTCGTCGTGATGGGTGGTCAGGCCGACACGCTCTCCACGAAGCTGAAGGAGAGCTACGAGCCGGACCTGGAGCTCGAGGTGGCGCTCGGGGTCGCGGTGAAGGCGTTGCGCGACAACACCCCTGCCCCGGCCAACGGTGATTCGGATCCGGTGAAGCTCGAGGTCGCCGTCCTGGAGCGGGAGCGTCGTGGCCGCAAGTTCCGCCGGGTCGCGGGTGCGGCGCTGGACGCGCTGCTGCCGCCCGAGCCGGAGGAGCCGGCGAAAGACGAAGCGGAGGGCGACAAGCCCGAAGGTAAGTCCAAGAAGGACTGAGCCTCGCCTGCCCGGCCGCTGTACACGGTGGACGCAACCCAGGTCGAAAGCCCGTGAAGGCCTCCTTCCCTACCTTGACAGTAGGGAAGGAGGCCTTCACGGCGTTGGGCCGGGACGGATCAGCGGCCGCCTGGGATCAGGCGGGGCCGGTGCCCCACCACTGGCTGCGGCCACCGGCGATGAAGCTCCACAGCTGGAGCCGCGTGCCGTTGCTGGCCGAGTTGCCTTCCGCGGTCAGGTAGCGGCCGCTGCTCGGGCTCTGGAAGCGGACGTAACCCTCGGGGTTCACGGTGCCGCCCCACCACTGGTTCTTGGCGCCGGCGATGAAGTCCCAGAGCTGGACGATGGTGCCGTTCTTGTTGATGGAGTTGAGGTCCGCGTCCAGGTAGCGGCCGCTGGCCACGTTCTGGAAGCGGGTGTAGCCCTCGGGGTTCTGGGTGATGTAGAACGCCTGGTGGTCCGCGTCCATGTTGCAGTCCCAGACCTGCATCTTGGTGCCGTTGCGGTTGATGCTGTTCAGGTCGGCGTCCCAGCACTTGTTCGCGTCGAGTCCGGACGGGATGAGGAACATGTCGGCCTCGGCGACACCGGCGGCCTGCGTGCGGGCGCCGGTGGAGGTGCGCTTGACCGGGATGAGCTTCATGCCGTTCACGGTGACCGTCTTGAACCCGTCGCCCGTGGAGTGCGGCGCCGCGGTGGCGGGTGCGGTGGCCAGGGTCAGGACACCCGCGGCGGCGGCGATGATTACCGCAAGGCGCTTCATTTTGGTCATTTTCTTTCCCCTTTACGGAAAGCGTTTTCTCCCAGTGAGGTGAAGGGGAACGGCAGGGTTCGTCAGGCCGCGACGAAAGCGCGGCCTCGTGGCCTTTCCGGTGAATCCCCCTCGTGGAAGGCTCCGCGTAAACCCCCGAGAAGCGGACCTTCTGCGAACATCATTCAGGTCTGAACCACAGCCGTCGAGAAGATTTCCGGGAGCGGCAATAGAGCAGTTCAGCCATGTAACGGAATGGCCTGGATCACGATCACACGGCAACGACTTCGATCAAGGCGAGGACATCCGTGCGTATCGAGCTGACGTTGCAGGACCTGACGCGCGTCCGACTCGCGCCCGAAGCCGACCCCTTGGCCGAGCTGGTTTCCAGCCTGCAGATCCTGCAGCGGCGCGACGCGGGCTCGGCGTTGTTCAACCGGTGGCGGCACCGGGTCCGGCTCGGGCTGGCGGAGTCGGCTTCGGTGTTGCTGTGGCTGTGCCGTCCGTACGCGCCGATCCCGGCGTTTCTCGTTCCGGACGTGGACGAGAGCGGTCTGGAAGCCGGGCTCGCGGAGATCGCCAGAACCGATCCGGTGTGCCTGAAATCGGCGTTGCGGGACGCCCCGGTCAATCGTGAGCTGCCCGCCTGGGCGGCAGGGCTGCCGGACGGGGACACCGCCGGGCTGCCGAAGCTCGTCCAGGCGATGCAGGACTACTTCGACCTGTCGCTGGCGCCGGGATGGGAACCGGCGCGTGCCCAGGTCGACGCGGACCGGGGGATGCGGGCGCAGCTGCTGCTGCACGACGGGGTCGACGCGGCACTGGCAAGTCTGCGGCCACTGGTGCGCTGGTTGTCCCCGGTGCTGGAGATCGGCGACGGGATCGTCGGTTCCTGCGGCGCGGGTGGCGCCGGGCTGATGATCTCGCCGACGTACTTCGCGGTGTGCCCGGTGCTCGTCCCGGCGTCGGGCAAGGCACCGGTCCGGCTGCTGTACCCGTCGGTGCGGCAGGCCGCGCCGACGACCGGCTACGGCCGCGACGTGCGGAGATCCCCGGACACCGCACTGGCCGATCTGCTCGGGCCGACCCGTGCGGCGACGCTCGCGGTCCTCGCGGTCGGCTGCAGCACGTCGGAGCTCGCCGCCAGGCTGGGAGTGACGCCGTCGGCGGCCAGCAAGCACACCACCGTGTTGCGGCGCGCGGGGCTGATCACCACCGAACGCGACCGCAACGCCGTGCTGCACTCGCTGACGCCGCTGGGCAGCGCACTGCTGGACGCCTAAAGCCGATAGATGGTGAGCGCGCTGGGCCGCGACCGGAACAGGAAGTCGTTGCCGAGCGGGCCGACCTCGCCGTCGGTGGCGACGCGCCGGTTGCCGTTGAGCAGCTTGACGTGCAGTTCCGGGACGTCGAGTTCCTGGTAGACGTGGCTTGCGTTGAGGCTGTTCGTGATCGTCGCGAGAATGAAGCGCGCCCGCGAGTAGGGCAGGTCGGCCCGCAGGTAGCGGACGTCGAGGAGACCGGTGTCGAGCGCCGGGCGGTGCGAGGGCGCGAACCCCTTCGGCGAGTAGGTGCCGTTGCCGACGAACAGCAGCCAGATGCTGGTGTGCTTGCCGTTGAGGGTCACTTCCAGCGGTTTCGCGCGCCGGAGGGTGCGGGCGAGCGCGATCGCCGCGGACGGCCACTTCGGATGCCTCTTCTGCAGCTTTTCCCTTATCCGCACCATTTCCGGGTAGCCGCCGAGGCTGGCGGTGTTGACGAAGTAGCGGTGGTCATCGTCGTCGTTGATCTCGACTTCGCCGAGGTCGACGCCGACGGCGTTGCCCGCCTCGGTGGCGGCGTCCGCGTCGGGCATCGAGCGCATGCCGACGTCGCGGGCGAAGTGGTTGAGGGTGCCGGCCGGGATGAGTGCGAGCGGCAGGTCGTGGTCGGCCGCGACGGCGGCCACCGCGGCGACGGTCCCGTCCCCGCCCGCGACACCGAGCGCCCGCACCGTGTTGTCGCGGGCGGCGATCTCGTCACCGAGCTGGTCGCGCAGGTCCCGCTTCGGATCCGGGTACAGGATGGTGGCCTTGGGCCAGGCGAACCGGGCTTCCTCGGTCGGGTCCTGGCCGTCGATCCCGGAGTGGGGGTTGACCAGGACGAGCATGTCCTCGCCGTCGCGCATCTCGGGTGCTTCGGCGGTGTGCGCGGTGCGGCCGGGGACGTCGGGGTTCAGCGGCCACCAGTGCCGGGTCAGCAGGCCGGCGCCGACACCGATGCCGATCCCGACGCCGACGTCACTGGGCCAGTGGACGCCGGTGTGGACCCGCGAGTAGGCGACGGCTGCGGCCAGCGGCACGAGGGCCGCGCCGGTCTTGGGCGATTCCATCGCGACGGCCGTGACGAAGGCGGCCGCCGACGCCGAGTGGCCGGAAGGGAACGACGACGAGGTCGGACGCCGGACGAGGCGCCGGTTAAGTGGCACTTCCTCGGCCGCGGGGCGGCGGCGGGGGAACAGCGGCTTGCCGATCAGGTTCGCCGCCGCGCTCGCCCCGGCGATGGCGGCCACACCGCGGAGCGCGCCTCGGCGTGTCGGGCCCTTCTTCGCCGCCAGCGCGATCGCGACACACCACCAGAGCTTGGATTTGTCCGCACTTTTGGAGAGTGACGTGATCACGTCGTCGGCCTTGGTCCTCGGGAGCGCCGCGCTCCGTGCCATCAGCCGCCGGTCGGTCCGGCCGACCTTGCGGAAAGGGCGTTTGAGCTGCTTTAACACGGGTTCCCCACTTCCGGGCCGGGACGTCATGTGCGTGATACCCGATCGGGACTTCCCGCACACCTTTCACCGAATGCAACGTACCGACCGCGTGTCGCCGCCCGAACGGCGCACCTTCAGTGGGTCCTCACCGCCTACTCTGGTGGGATGCAGCGGCGGATCTTTGGCATCGAGACCGAGTTCGGGGTGACGTGCACCTTTCACGGGCAACGCAGGCTCTCCCCGGACGAAGTGGCGCGTTACCTGTTTCGGCGTGTCGTGTCCTGGGGGCGTTCCTCGAACGTCTTCCTGTCGAACGGCTCGCGGCTCTACCTCGACGTGGGCTCCCACCCGGAGTACGCGACGGCGGAATGCGACGACCTCGTGCAGCTCGTCACGCATGACAAGGCCGGGGAGCGGATCCTCGAGGACCTCCTGGTCGACGCCGAGCGGCGGCTGGCGGACGAGGGCATCGGCGGCGACATCTTCCTGTTCAAGAACAACACCGATTCGGCGGGCAACTCCTACGGCTGTCATGAGAACTACCTCGTGACCCGTGCCGGGGAGTTCTCCCGGATCGCCGACGTGCTGCTGCCGTTCCTGGTGACCCGGCAGCTGATCTGCGGCGCGGGCAAGGTGCTGCAGACACCACGTGGCGCGGTGTACTGCCTGTCCCAGCGAGCGGAACACATCTGGGAAGGTGTCTCCAGCGCCACCACCCGTTCGCGGCCGATCATCAACACCCGCGACGAGCCGCACGCCGACGCCGAACGCTACCGGCGCCTGCACGTGATCGTCGGTGACTCGAACATGGCCGAACCGACCACGATGCTCAAGGTCGGGTCGGCGCATCTGGTGCTGGAGATGATCGAGGCAGGCGTCCAGTTCCGTGACTTCACCCTGGACAACCCGATAAGGGCCATCCGCGAGATCAGCCACGACCTCACCGGCCGCCGCCAGGTGCGGCTCGCCGGCGGCCGTGAGGCGTCCGCGCTGGACATCCAGCGCGAGTACCACGCCCGCGCGGTCCAGCACGTCAAGGAGACCGGTTCGTCGCCGCAGTCCGAGCGCGTCGTCGAACTGTGGGGCCGGGCGCTGGAGGCGGTGGAGCAGCAGGACTTCAGCAAGATCGACACCGAGATCGACTGGGCGATCAAGCACCGGCTGGTCGAGCGCTACCGCAACAAGCACGATCTCGACCTGTCGAGCCCGCGGATCGCTCAGCTCGACCTGGCCTACCACGACATCCGCCGTGGCCGGGGCATCTTCGACTTGCTGCAGCGCAAGGGGCTCGTGCGCCGCATCACCGACGACGGCGAGATCGAACTGGCCAAGGACACCCCGCCGCAGACCACGCGGGCGAAGCTGCGCGGTGACTTCATCGCCGCCGCGCAGGCCGCCGGACGTGACTTCACCGTGGACTGGGTGCACCTCAAGCTGAATGACCAGGCGCAGCGGACCGTGCTGTGCAAGGACCCGTTCCGTTCGGTGGACGAACGGGTCGAAAGGCTCATTTCCTCGCTCTGATCGACACCCGGCTCAGAACCGGCTGACACGCGACCATCACTCCGAGTACGGTGTTGGTCGCTGTTGGTTCTGAGCCGGGGAGGGCGAGGATGGACGACGAGCGGTGGGCTTTCGAGGAAGAGCTGGAACGGGACGACGATCCACCGAGGTCGTCGGCCGCTGAACAGGTTCCTGCGGAAGACCGGATCAGCGGGCAGGACCAGGACGGTGTCGTCACCGTAGTCGTGTCACCCGATGCCGATGTCCTCTCGGTGATCCTCGCGCCGGAGTGGAAACAGTCGGTCGACCCACGCGGACTGCACAGTGCGGTGACAGCGGCCGCGAACGCCGCCACCATCGCCGCCCTGGGGCGTCAAGTTGACGACGTCGCCCGCAACCCGCCGCCGATGCCGACCTTCGGCGCGACGCCCGCGTCCAATGCTGACGAGTCGCCCCTCGGCACTCAGGACATGCTCCGACTCGTGGAGGCCGCGACAGCCGAGCTGGCGCAGTTCACCCAACGGGCCACCGCGGTCGTCGACCGCCGCATCACCGCCGGGAGCCGTGGCGGCCATGTCCACGGCACAGTGGTCAACGGGCAGATCGTCGCCATGGAAATCGACCCGTCATGGGTGGCGCAGGTCCGAACAGGGGAGAGCGAGAGCGAAATCCTCGACGTGCTCCGTCAGCTTCGTAAGGCCGCCGTTCCGCTGGGTCTCGCCGACGGTCCGCAAGGTCCTGCGATCGCCGAGATCATGGGATTGCTCTTCGACCCACATCGAATGGCTCGGCGTGTCGGTCTCGAACCTTCGATCAGTGGGGAGCAGTCGTAATGGCGGACGCTTACGACATCGCGTTGGCGCTGGACGCACTTCGGTCGGACGCGGGCCTTTGGGACGCGGCGGCGGACGATCTCGCCGCTCCTCGCGCGGCGATCGATCCGCTCGGCCTGACGCCACGTGACGTCATGTCCTACGCGGCGTCGAAAGGACTCGACAAGCAGTACAACCAGGCCCGCGCCCTCATTCAGGACATGATCGACCAGGCCGGAAGTAACTTCCGGGCCTTGTCCGCTTCCTTGCGCGCGGCGGCTGATCGGTATGCCCACGACGAGGATCAGCGTGCGCACGACATCGATCGCGCCGGCCGCAACTGACGACTCACCCGAGGGGAATCCACCATGACGGCCGCTGGAGCCAATCCGGTCATCGACCAGTCGATGGAAAAGCTTCGTGAAATCGAAGAGAAGATCCGTGAGCTGTTCGACAAAGTGAACGACGTGCTGAGCTGGGTGCCGGACGTCCTCTCGGATCTTATCGAACCTGTCCGCCGGGTCATGAACGCGCTGAACGGGAAGATGACCGAGTTCTGGGACGCGATCAAGAAGTTCGCTGTCGACCGAGGAGATCCCGCGAAGCTGAGGCAAGTGGCCGCCGAATGGTCGCATCAGATCGGTGGCGTTATCGGTGAGATCGCCGGTTCGGTATCTCTTGACAAGCTCAAGACGAACATAGAATGGAGCGGCAAAGCGGCCGAGACCTACAAGGCCACCGTTCCCGCTCAGATCGCAGGGTTGAACTCGCTCAAGGATCTCGGGCTGCAGATCCGGAACTCGCTGGTCAACCTCGCCAACGGTCTCGACAGCTTCTGGACCCAGATCTATGGAACCTTCGCAGGCTTGGGCATCGCTGTCGCCGCGGCGGCCGTCAGTGCCATCACCATTGTCGGCCTCCCGGCCGCGATCGTGATTCTGATCGGCGTGATCGGCGCCGGCATCGCGTCGATCTTCACCAGTATCAGCGCGGTGGATTCGCTTACCAACAGCATCGGGGTGGAACAAGCCGCGATTCAGGACAAGGTGGACTCCCTGGGTGCCGCGTGGCCCAGGACCAACACGGAATCGATGTCGCATTCATCGGACTGGAAACGGCAGTCGTGACGTATTCGACCGCGTGGCCGACAGAGCCGTATCGTCGGCTGCCGGCAGGGATGATCAGCACGATCCGCGAGATCGCCACCAGTCTCGGGGCCGGAACGGGTGCTGTCGGCCTGGTCATGGTGATCGTCATACAGATCGCCGGGCGGATTCTTCCGACAGCGAGTGACGGTGCCAATGTCGTCACCATGGGGATGGCTACTCTCACGGCCGGTGCGTCGCTGTTGTCGGGCATCGTCATGCTGATTTCACGGACGCTCGTGAGAACCGGGTATGTCGATACGAAAGGCGCCATCCTCCTGCGAGGATTCGAGGCGGGATTGTGCGCAGGAGCGATCTTCGCAATGACGGTCTTCTTGCTCTTTTATGTTCCGGGGGTTGCCGGTTCGGGGCGGTACAACCCGCAGGATCGCATCGAGGTGACGCCCGGCATCGTGATGTACACGCTCCTGCCGGTGCTCGCGATGATCCTGACGGTCGTGAACCTCGTCGTCGCCCACCGGTTGCTCTTCCCGACCGTCAAGAAGGTGCAGGAGCATCTCGCGCGGGAGTCCGGCTGACGCGGGTCTCGCCAGGTCGCCGTCGGCCAGGCTAGGGTGACCGGCGCGATTCTTCGACCGAGGGAGAGGTGCGCCGATGCGCCGTGCGTTGCTGGTCGTGCTGGGAGCGATCGTCCCGTTGGCGTTCACCGGCGTCGCGCACGCCGCGCCGGGATGCCCCGATCTCGCGTGGACCGAGACCCCGACGGGCACGGACGCGCAGTTGCGCGGGCTTTCCGCGGTGGATTCCCGTACGGCGTGGGTCAGTGGCAGCAAGGGCACGATCCTGCGCACCACCGACCGCGGCCGTACCTGGAAGCCCGTCGCCCCTGCCGGTACCGAGGCGCTGGACTTCCGTGACATCGAAGCCTTCGACGCCGACCGCGCGGTCGCCCTGTCCATCGGGCCCGGCGACGCGTCCCGCATCTACCGCACCGACGACGGCGGCAAGAGTTGGCGACTGTCCTTCCAGAACAGTGATCCGGCGGCGTTCTACGACTGTGTCGCGTTCTTCGACCACCGGCGCGGCCTCGCGATGAGCGATCCGGTGGACGGCAAGTTCCGGTTGCAGTCCACTTCGGACGGTGGCCGTACCTGGAAGACCGTGCCCGCCGACGGCATGGTCCCCGCACTCGACGGCGAGTCCGGGTTCGCCGCCAGCGGCCAGTGCCTCACCACGGCAGGCCCGCATGACGCCTGGATCGCCACCGGCGGCGGCGCCCGCGCGCGTGTCCTGCACTCCGGCGACGGCGGGAAGACCTGGGAGGCTGCCGACACCCCGCTGCCCAGCGGCGCCTCCGCGGGCGTCTTCTCGGTGACGTTCCGGGACCCGCGGCACGGCGTGGCCATCGGCGGCGATTACGCGGCGCCGAACGCGCCCGGTCCGGCGGTCGCGCTGAGCGCGGACAAGGGACGCACCTGGCGGACGCCGCAGGAGGCCCCGGTCGGCTATCGGTCCGGTCTGGCGTGGCTGGGGAACACGGTCATCGCCGTCGGTCCCGGCGGGAGTGATCTGAGCGCGGACGGCGGACGGCACTGGAAGGCGTTCGACACCGGATCGCTGGACTCGGTCGACTGCGCTCGCGGCGCCTGCTGGGCGAGCGGCGCGAAGGGGCGGGCCGCGCGGCTCGGCGGGGTTAAACTCGAAGGACCATGACCGCATACGCCGAACCCGGCCAAGACGCCACCGAGCACCTGGTCGAGGTGCTGAAGGCGCTCGCCAACCCGATCCGGCTCCAGGTGCTCGGGTGGCTGCGCGAACCGGACCGGCATTTCCCGCCGGAGCGGGCGATCGCCGACCAGAACGAGGTCGGCGTCTGCGTCAGTCATCTCCAGGAGAAGCTCGGGCTCGCGCAGTCCACGGTCTCGGCGTACATGGCGTTGCTGCAGCGTGCCGGGCTCGTCCAGTCCACCCGTGTGGGGAAGTGGACGCACTATCGGCGCGACGAACAGCGGATCGGGGAGCTCGTCGACCTGCTGGGACGCTCCATCTGAGCCCGCTCGGGAATAACATATCGAGAATCTGCGATACTTCGATATGTTGGACTCGACTGAGGAGAGACAGATGGAACTGGGGCGTTTCGGGATCTGGACGTTCGACTTCGAGGAGCAGCCCGCGAGCCTGCTCCGGGATTCGGTGCGGGAGCTGGAAGAACTCGGCTGGCCCGCGATCTGGATCCCGGAGCGGGACGGCCGTGAAGCGCTGACCCACGCCGGATTCCTGCTCGCGTCCACCGAGCGCATCGCCGTGGTCAACGGGATCGCGCGGATCGGATCCCGCGGTGCGCGCTGGACCCGCGGCGCGGCGGTCCTGCTTGCCGATGCCTACCCTGGCAGGCACGTCCTGGGGCTCGGCTTCGGTGGCGCGCAAACCGGTGTCAAGCCGCTGGAAGCGATGAACGACTACCTCGACGAACTCGACGCGGTCACGAGCGCGAACCCGCTGCCCGCCGCGCCGATGCGGCGGCTCCTGGCCGCGTACGGGCCGAAGATGCTCGAACTGGCCCGTGAGCGGTCCGAGGGTGCGCACACGTATCACGTTCCGGTGTCGCATACCGCCCAGGCGAGGGAAGTGCTGGGGGAGAAGGCTTTCCTGGGTGTCGAGCACGCCGTGCTGTTCGAAACCGACCCGGCCAAGGCGCGCGAGATCGCCCGCGAGCATCTGCACGTTTACCTGACGTCGAAGTACAACGTCGCGAAGTTCCTTCGCCTCGGGTACAGCGAGGCCGACATCGACGGCGGCAGGGGCAGCGACAGGCTCGTCGACGATCTCGTGTTCTGGGGCGATCTCGACACCGTCACCGCGAAACTGCAGGGGCACCTCGACGCCGGCGCCGACCATGTCGGGATCCAGGTCATCGGGGTCGGACCCGGCGAGTCGGCCATGCCGCACTGGCGGCGGCTGGCCGAGTCGCTGGTGTCCTGACCGCTAGCGGACCTGGCCGGTCGGGCGGACCACGATCTCGTTGACGTCGACCGAGGGCGGTTGCTCCAGCGCGTAGAGCACCGCCCTCGCGATGTCGTCGGGGTCCAGTTTCGGCTTGGACTTCGAGTCCTCGGGGATCATCGAGGTGTCCACCAGGCCAGGCTGCACGACGGTGACCCGGACGCCGGTGCCGATGGCTTCCTCGCGGATGGAACCGGCCAGCCCGGTCACCGCCCACTTCGTCGCCGAATAGAGGTTCCCCGGCCGGTGGTAGCGCCCGGCGACCGAACCGGTGAGCACAAGGTGTCCCTTCGACTCCGCCAGTGACGGCAGGGTCGCCCGCGCGGTCAGAGCGGTGCCGTAGACGTTGGTCAGCACCATGTCCCGCCACTGTTCGGGATCCGCGCCGCCATCGCCGAAGAACGAGACCACGACGCTCTGCCCGGCATTGGCGAACACCGCGTCCAAGCCGCCGAAGGTCTTCTTCACCGTCTCCACGGCGGAGGACAGCGACTCCCAGTCGGTGACGTCCGCCGCGAGAGCCAGGGCGCGGTCCTCGCCGAACTCGGCGACGAGGGGGAGCAGCGCCTCGCGGTCGCGGGAGAGCAACGCCAGCCGGAACCCTGCGGCCGCGGCCCGGCGTGCGGTGGCCTCGCCGAGGCCGCGGGAGGCGCCGGTGATCAGCAGTACTCGATCTTTCATGTGTCCAAACTAGGCGGCGTGTAGGTGTCCCACTCGGGCACCGGTTCGCCGACGAGGGAGGCACCGAGCCGGTCGAGGTAGAAATGCCAGCCCTTGAGGATGTCCGAGGTGTCCCAGTCGGTCTTGGGCAGATGGTGCACGAAGTCGAGCACCGTGCCGTCGCCTCGCGGGGTCAGGGTCACTTCCACCCGCCACGCGGGCTGATCGGTCACGCCGAGATCCACCACCAGGTGCTTCGGCGGATCGCATTCACGGATGACGGCGGGTCCCGGTTCGGTTTCCTTCTCCGCGGTCATCAGCAGCATGATCGTCTTGCCGACCCCGGCCTCGCCGGTCCAGGTGCCGATCCACCGCGCCATGCGGTCGGATTCGGTGAGCGCCGACCAGACGTCTTCGATGGGGTCCGGGTACTCGCGGCGGAGTTCGAGCCGGGTCACGTCGTTGTCCATGGGGTGAAGATAACCGTGGGCTTAATTAAGCGTCAACTTATTCGTTTGTCAGGACCAGCCGTCCGCGAAGCCCGCCCTCGGCCAGGCGCTCGTGTGCTTTCACCGCCTCCGCCATGGGCAGGGTGTCCGCGACCCGCTGGGTGAGCACGCCGTTGTCGACCAAGGTCGCGAGTTCCGTCAGCGCGGCGCCGTCCGCGCGGATCCAGACATGGTCGACCCTGATGCCGCGCAAGGGAATCGGGGCCGCCCCGGCCGCGAACACCACGAACCGGCCACGGTTCGCGACGGCGTCCAAGGCTTCGAGCCCGAGCAGGGCCGGGTCGAGCGCCGCGTCGACGCCGCCGGGGATCACCGCCCGCACCCGGTCGGCCAGGGAGTCGCCGCGAGGCACGAACACGTCCGCGCCGACGCCCCGGACCAAGGCCTCGTCCGCGGAACCGGCGACCGCCACCACCCGGAAACCGCGAGCTTTCGCCAAGGCGACCGCGTAGCCGCCGACGGCGCCCGCCGCGCCGGTCACCAGGACCGTCGCTCCCGGTGGCACGTCGAGCAGATCGAGCGCCTGCAGTGCGGTGAGACCGTTCAAGGGCAGGGTCGCGGCCTCCGCGAGTGACACGGTCCGCGGGGCGGCGGCGATCGCGCCGGCGTCGAGGACGACGAACCCGGCATACGTCCCTAGAGCCGCCGACGGCCGGTCCCGCAAGCCGATCACGGCGTCGCCCGTGGCGAACCGGGTGACGCCGTCGCCCATCGCGTCGACGATCCCGGCCACGTCCCAGCCGATCCCGAGCACGTCACGCGGCGGGATGATCCCCGCCTCGGTCAGGAAGCCCGACCTGGTCGCGGCGTCGACCGGGTTGACCGCGGCCGCCGCCATCCTCACTCGGACCTGTCCGGTGCCGGGTACGGGCGTCGGCTGTTCGGTGAACTCCAGGACCTCCGGGCCGCCGAACCGGCGGATCACCACTGCGCGCATCGTTCTCCTCCAAGGTGTCGTTCCAGGCGAACGTATGGGGAGTTACTCTCCATCGGGAAGTACGCACCTCGAGGTGCCCAACCGACGCGGAGGTACGTGCACCGTGGTCACGCGCACGGCACAGGAACGTCGCGACGAGGAGAAACAGGCCTACGACGCCTACCTCGCGGCCTGCCCGGCCCGGAAGCTGCTCGACGAGGTCTCGGGCAAGTGGGTCAGCCTGATCCTCGTCGCCCTCGGCGACGGGCCCCAGCGCTACAGCGACCTCTCCCGCCGGATCGCGGGCGTCAGCCAGAAGATGCTCACGCAGACCCTGCGGGCCCTGGAACGGGACGGCCTGCTGACCCGCACGGTCACCGCGTGCGTGCCGGTCCGCGTCGACTACGAACTGACCGATCTCGGCCGGAGCCTCCGGTCGCTGCTGGCCTGTGTCAAGGACTGGGCCGAGAGCCGGTTCGACGAGGTCGAGGCCGCCAGGAACCGGTACGACGCGCGATCGGCGGCTCTCACCATCGGGTCGGACGGCGCGGGCTAGGGTAGCCGGGTGTCCACCGCACGCGCCGAACGCTTGGTCAACCTGGTTCTGGCCCTCCTGTCCACCCGGCAGTACCTCACCGCCGAGCGGATCCGGGGCATCGTGCCCGGATACGCCGACGCGGCCAGCGACGAGGCCTACTTCCGCATGTTCGAGCGCGACAAGACCGAACTGCGGGAACTCGGCATCCCGCTGGAGACCGGCCGCAACTCCGCGTTCGACGCGATCGACGGCTACCGCATCGCGCGCCGCGACTACGAACTCGGCGAGATCGACCTCGCGCCCGACGAGGCGACCGCGGTCGGCCTCGCCGTCCGGCTCTGGGATTCCCCGGAACTGACCGGGGAGGCGCAGGGCGCGCTGGTGAAGCTCCGCGCCGCCGGGGTCGAGGTCGACGACCACGCCCCGACCGTCGTCGAACCCCGTGTGCGCGCCGAACCGGCGTTCGGCCCACTGCTCGCCGCCGTCCAGGCAGGGCAGGCGGTGCGCTTCGAATACCGCCGCAGCGGTTCGGCCGAGCGCAAGATCCGCACCCTCGAACCGTGGGGCGTGGTGTCCTGGCGGGGCCGCTGGTACGTCGTCGGGCACGACAGGGACCGTGGCGCGTCCCGGTGCTTCCGGCTCTCGCGCGTGACAGGGAAGGTCGACGCCTTCGGTGCTGTCGGCGTCGTCGAGCGCCCGGAAGGGGTCAACCTGCTGAAGATGGTGTCCGCCAGCAGCAGCGAGGACCCGTCCGCGCCGACCACCGCCAGTGTCTGGGTCGCCGACGGCCGGGCCGCCGGGGTCCGCCGCCGTGGCCGGGTGGTCGGCCGCAGTGACGCCGGGGGAGAAGAAGGCGACCTCGTGGAGATCGAGCTGTACTACCCCGAATCCGCCGCGGACTGGCTCACCGCCCACGGCCCGGACGTCCTCGTCCTCGAACCCGAAGTCCTCGCGAAATCGGTGCTCAGCAGGCTCGAAGCCGTCGCGCACGCCGGTGGTGCCCGATGAGCGCCACCGGACGGATGCCGCGTCTGCTCGCGCTCGTGCCGTATCTGCTCGCCCGGCCCGGTATCAAGATCACCGACGCCGCCCACGACTTCGACGTCACGCCCAAGCAGCTGCGCAAGGACCTCGAACTGCTGTGGATGTGCGGGCTGCCCGGCTACGGTCCCGGCGACCTGATCGACCTCTCCTTCGAGGGCGACACGATCGTCGTCACGCACGACGCCGGCATGAACCGCCCGCTGCGGCTCACCGGCGGCGAGGCGACGGCCATGCTCGTCGCGCTGCGGGCACTGGCCGAGACACCCGGCGTGGTCGACGCCGACGCGGTCCGCCGCGCCATCGCGAAGATCGAAGCCGCCGCCGGCCAGGCCCAGCCGTCGGGGATCGTCGTCGACAGGGGAGTGCGGGAAGGCAAGAAGACAGCCAGCACCCGCGAAGCCGTCCGGGCCGCTCTCACTGCCAAGCGCGCGTTGCGGATCCGGTACTACACCGCGTCGAAGGACGAGATCACCGAGCGCACCGTCGATCCCATGCGGTTGCTCATCGTCCAGGCGGTCGGCTATCTCGAAGCGTGGTGCCGCCGCGCCGAAGGGGTCCGGCTGTTCCGGCTCGACCGCATCGACGAGCTCACCGTGCTCGACGAACCCGCCGTCCCGCCCGCGCACGCGCAGCCCACTGACATTTCCGATGGTGTTTTCCGGCCGCGTCCCGATCAGCAGGAAGCCGTCCTCGTCCTCGATCCCGACGCACGCTGGGTAGCCGAGTACTACCCCTGCGACGAGCTCGACGAGCTCGACGGCGGAAGACTGCGGATCCGGATGCGCTACGCCGACGAGTCCTGGATGGTCCGGCTGATCCTCGGTCTGGGCGGAGACGCGCAGGTCGAGAGCCCCGCCACACTCGGCGAGGCGGTTGGTCGACGGGCGGCCGACGCGCTGGCCCGTGCCCGTCACCTTGTGTCAACCTACGAGCAGTAGGGTGACGCCGTGTCGTACCTGCCGAGCATCGCGCTCGCCGTCGCCGGGCTGATCGCGCTCTTCGTTTTGCTGATCAAATTACGCAGAGTCTTGCGCGTACTCACCCATACGATGAGCATGGTGGCTACGAACACCCGAAAACGGACAGGGCTTCTTCGTGCCCGGTCGGCCGCGCTCCGCGTGGCGATCGCGCAACGACGTGGGCTCGAAGACCGGTAACATCTCACCCAGAGACTCGAGAAGGAGGCCGCAAACGATGAACGCGCTGCAGCCGTGGCACATCATCATCCTGGTGCTCGTCGTTGTTCTGCTGTTCGGCGCCAAGAGGCTTCCGGACGCCGCGCGGTCCATCGGCAAGTCCATGAAGATCTTCAAGGCCGAGACCAAGGACATGGCCGGCGGAGACAAGGACAAGGCCGCCGAAACCGAAGAGGTCGAGACCAAGCAGCTGCCGCAGGCCACCACGCCCGCGCCCGCCGCTCCTGCCGCGTCCGCGCAGGACAAGCAGGTCGCCGACCTCCAGCGCCAGCTCGACGAGCTCAAGAAGCAGCAGGCCCCCACGCCCGCTCCGGCCGAGCAGGCGCAGAAGAACGCCAGCTGAGCGGTCTCGGCAACCATCTTCTAGTCAGACAAGCGGAGCCTGTTCGCGGATGAGCGCGCCGAAGTCGCGGCGCGCTCATGGTGGACCCTGACGAGAACGGACTGTTCAGTGGCGGATTCCGCCTCAGGTGAGGAACGCCGCGGGTCGAAGCGGCGCAAGCGCAGCCGTCGGATGAATCCCGACGGCACGATGACGCTCATCGAGCACATCTACGAGTTCCGGCGCCGCCTGGGCTTCGCGCTGCTCGCTCTCGTGGCGGGCGGGATCATCGGGTTCATCTGGTTCCAGACGACGATCGGTCCGATCCCGTCGCTGGGCAAGCTGCTGACCGACCCCTACTGCGCCGTGCCGGCCGAACGCCGGTTCGACGGCCCCACCGGTGGGTGCAAGCTGTTGCAGACCGTGCCCTTCGAAGCGTTCATGACGCAGTTGAAGGTCGGTCTCGCCGGCGGCGCCGTCCTGTTTTCGCCGGTGTGGCTCTACCAGATCTGGGCGTTCGTCGCCCCTGGTCTGTACTCCAAGGAGAGGAAGTACGCGCTGACGTTCGTCGCGTTCGCGTCGCTGCTCTTCGCCGGGGGTGCCGTGCTGGCGTACCTCCTCGTGCCGCACGCCCTCGAACTGCTGATGAACTTCGGTGGCGATCAGTTCATCACCGCGTTGACCGCGGACAAGTACGTTTCGTTCATCCTGTCGCTGCTGCTGATCTTCGGTGTCAGCTTCGAACTCCCGCTGCTCGTAGTGATGCTGAACCGCGTCGGCGTCCTCAAGTACCAGACGCTGAAGAAGTGGCGCCGCGGCCTGATCATGGTCGTGTTCGTCTTCGCCGCCTTCGCGACACCCGGTTCGGACCCGTTCTCGATGCTCGGCCTGTCCGCCGCACTGATCGTGCTGCTGGAGCTGTCCATCCAGATCGCGCGCTTCCACGACCGCAAGCTCGACAAGGAACGCGGCACCGAGGGCTGGGACAAGCTCGCTGACGACGAGGCCGCGCCGTTCGACTACACGCCGAGCACGATCGACGACGAGCCCTCGGCCGCCACGAACGGCAAGCGGACCAACACCGACGACGTCACCTGAGCACGGGATGCACGCGGCACTGGCCGTCCACCCCGCCTCCGGTAACGGGGCGGCGGGACGGCTGATGGAGTCGGTCGCGGCGCGGCTGCGGCCCGTCGTCGACCGGCTCGACGTCCTCGTGGCCCACACGGTCGAGGAATCCCGCGCGCTGATGACCGACTCGCGCGCGGCCGGGCTGGACGCTCTCGTCGTCCTCGGTGGTGACGGCGCGGCCCACCAGGGTGTCCAGTTCTGTGCCGAATCCGGCGTTGCCCTCGGACTCGTCCCCGCGGGCACCGGCAACGACTTCGCCAGGGCGCTCGGGATCCCGGAGAACCCGCACGCGGCCGTCGATCTGGTCGCCAGGCGACTCGCCGACGGCAGCAGGCGGAGGCTGGACCTCGGCCGGGCCGGTGACGAATGGTTCGCCACCGTGCTGTGCTCCGGCTTCGACGCCCTGGTCACCGAACGCGCCAACCGGCTGACCTGGCCTCGTGGCCCGCGCCGCTACGACGTCGCGATCCTGGCCGAACTCGCCGCGTTCCGGCCCCGGCCGGTCGTGCTCCGCACCGACGTCGAGACCCTCGAACTCGACGCCACCATGATCGCCGTCGGCAACACCCCGTTCTACGGCGGTGGTATGCGGATCTGCCCCGGAGCCGACCCGGAAGACGGCCGATTCGACGTCACCGTCGTGGGCGACGCGACCCGGCGCGACCTCCTCCGCATGTTGCCCGGTGTCCGCTCCGGCAGGCACGTCGGGCATCCGGCGGTCCGGACCCTCAAAGCCACCCGGCTCCACCTCGCGGGCAGCGACCTGCCGGTCTACGCCGACGGCGAGCCGCTGGGCGGACTGCCGATCGACATCACCTGCGTCCCCGGCGCGCTCACCGTCGTCGGATGAGCCCGGTGTAATCACCCGCGCGCCACACGGGTTCCCTAGATCGTCACACCGAGTGCGAACTGTCGGTGGGGTATGGAACCCTGACGAAGTGGTCAATAGCCCTCCTCAGACCCCGGCCGAGGCATACGCCGCCTCCCAGCGCCGTGCGCAGTATCCCCAGCTGACCCGCTTCGCGGCGGAGTCGTCGTTCGAATTCGACGACTTCCAGGTCCGCGGCTGCGAGGCACTCGAAGACGGGCACGGCGTGCTCGTCTGCGCGCCCACCGGCGCCGGGAAGACCGTGGTCGGCGAGTTCGCGGTGCACCTCGCCCTCGCCGAAGGCCGGAAGTGCTTCTACACGACACCCATCAAGGCGTTGTCGAACCAGAAGTACGCCGATCTCGTCGGCCGCTACGGCACGGACGCCGTCGGCCTGCTGACCGGTGACACCTCGATCAACGGCAACGCGCAGGTCGTGGTCATGACCACCGAGGTCCTGCGGAACATGCTCTACGCCGGTTCCTCGACCATCGGCGAGCTCGCGTACGTGGTGATGGACGAGGTCCACTACCTCGCCGACCGGTTCCGCGGCGCGGTCTGGGAAGAGGTCATCCTCCACCTGCCCGAGCACGTCCGGGTCGTCGGCCTGTCGGCGACGGTGAGCAACGCCGAGGAGTTCGGTGAATGGCTCGTCGAGGTCCGCGGCGACACCACCGTCGTCGTCGACGAGCACCGTCCCGTGCCGCTGTGGCAGCACATGCTGGTCGGGAACAGGCTGATGGACCTGTTCGCGGGCCAGGAGGAACACGCGCCCGGCACCGAACTGCGGATCAACCCCAGCCTGCTGCGCCGTACCGAGGAGGTCGGCCGCGGGTTCGCCCCGGCCGGGATGCGCGGGCCGAGGGGGCGCCGAGGGGCGCCGTCCCGGATGCCGCGGTTCCGGCCGCCGTCCCGCACCGACACGGTCGAGCGACTGGACAACGCCGGTCTGCTCCCCGCCATCGTGTTCATCTTCTCCCGCGCCGGCTGCGATGCCGCCGTCGGCCAGTGCGTCCGGTCGGGTCTGCGGCTCAACGGTCCCGAAGAGGTCGAGAAGGTCCGCCGCATCGTCGCCGAGCGCACCAAGGACCTGCCCGAAGGCGACCTCGGCGTCCTCGGCTACTGGGAATGGCGCGAGGCGCTCGAACGCGGCATCGCCGGGCACCACGCGGGGCTGCTCCCCGCGTTCAAGGAGACCGTCGAGGAGCTGTTCGTCCAGGGCCTGGTGAAGGTCGTCTTCGCCACCGAGACGCTCGCGCTCGGCATCAACATGCCCGCGCGCACCGTCGTCCTGGAACGGCTGGTGAAGTACAACGGCGAGGCACACGTCGACCTGACGCCGGGGGAGTACACGCAGCTCACCGGGCGTGCCGGGCGGCGCGGGATCGACGTCGAAGGCCACGCCGTCGTCGCATGGCAGCCGGGGATCGACCCGAAGCAGGTCGGCGGCCTTGCCTCGACCCGGACGTACCCGCTGCGATCGTCTTTCCGGCCCGGCTACAACATGGCGGTGAACCTGGTCGCCCAGGTCGGCGCCGAGGCGGCCCGTGACCTGCTGGAACAGTCGTTCGCGCAGTTCCAGGCCGACCGGTCGGTGGTCGGGACGGCGCGGCGGATCGAGCGGAACAAGGAGGCCCTGCGGGGCTACACCTCCGCCATCACCGGCGATTTCGACGAGATGCTGGAGTACGTCGAGCTGCGCGCCAAGATCTCCGCACGGGAGAAGGCGCTTTCGCGGCAGAACACCTCCGCCCGCCGGGCGGGCACGGCCGAGTCGCTGGAGAAGCTCCGCAAGGGTGACGTCATCGCGGTACCCGCGGGACGGCGCGCGGGGCTCGCGGTCGTCGTCGACCCAGGGCTCGACCCGATCCGTGAACCGCGGCCCGTCGTGGTCACCGAAGACCGCTGGTCCGGGCCGCTCTCGGTCTCCGACTTCCCCGCGCCGGTGGAGGCGCTGGGGAACATCAAGCTGCCGAAGCACATCGAGCTGCGTTCGCCCAAGACCCGTCGTGACATCGCCTCGACCCTGCGCAACGCGGGAATCTCCTTGCCCGGCAGGCAAAAGCGTCGCGCCGGGGCCAATGAGGACGGTGAGCTGGCCGCGCTGCGGCGGGCGCAGCGCGCGCATCCGTGCCACGGTCTGGCCGAACGCGAGGCGAACCTGCGCTGGGTCGAGCGATACCAGCGTCTCTCGGCGGAGACCGAGCAACTGGAACGCAAAGTCGCCGCGACGACGCATTCGCTCGCGCGCGCCTTCGACCGCATCCTGCGGCTGCTCGGCGAGCGCGGATACCTCGGTCCCGAATCCAAGGGCGACGGCGAGGACCGCGTCACCGAACACGGGAAGCGGCTCACCCGTCTCTACAGCGAGTCCGACCTGCTCGCCGCCGAATGCATCCGGCACGACGTCTGGAAGGGCCTGGCACCCGCCGAACTCGCGGCCGTCGTCTCGACGCTGGTCTTCGAAGCACGCCGCGACACGGCGGGGGAGCCTCGCCTGCCCGCCGGCAAGGTCCTCGACGCCTGGCAGGCGACCACACGCCTGTGGATGGAACTCACCGAGGACGAGCGACGGCACAAGCTGGACCGCACCCGTGAACCGGATGCCGGCTTCGCCTGGCCCATCTACCGCTGGGCGCGCGGCGAATCGCTGGAGAAGGTCCTCACCGCCGCCGAGGCGAACGGGCAGGAGCTGTCCGCCGGTGACTTCGTGCGCTGGTCGCGGCAGGTCATCGACCTGCTGGACCAGATCCGCGACGTCCTCGGGCGGGCCGACCCGGTGGGTGCGGCGGCTTCGGACGCCGTGAAGGCCTTGCGACGCGGGGTCGTGGCGGCGGGAGGCGCGTAGCGGGTCTCGTGAGTGGTGAAGCCGGTTAGGGCGGACGGCGGTTTTGCGGCTGCCGGTCTCGACGATGGAGGAATCGGGACGTTGAGTGTCCCGGATCTTCCCGCTCGATCGCCGGCCGCACCACTCTCGTCCGTGAAGGGCTCCTTGCCTACCTTCAGGGTAGGCAAGGAGGCCTTCACGGATCGGACTTACCTGTGCCTGACCTGCACGGGTGGTGGTTCGGCGAACATCGTCGCGAGACCACCAGGCCTTCAACGGGATTTAGTGCGAGCCTGGACAGGGCCCCGATGGGGGACAGGATCCAGTGGGTAGGCGAATACCGGTCGGTTGGAACAAGCCTTACCACTCACGAGGCGTTGGGCCGACCGGCGGATCGAGTTGCCCCGACACCACCCGCGAACAGTGGGCAGGCGCGCCGACCTGTGGTTGGATCGCCCACGAAGGCCGAGGTAAACCGGCCGGTGACGATGGCGGAACAGGCGGAGGCGAACGATGAGCACGCCGTATGGCGGCAACGACCCGCAGCAGCAGCCCCAGTGGGGCCAGCAGCCGGGCTACGGGCAACAGCCGGGTGGCGCTCAACCACCGAGCGGCCCGCAGCAGCAGCCGCAGTGGGGTCAGCAGCCGCAGTACGACCCGTCGCAGACGCAGCAGCAACAGCCCCAATGGGGCCAGCAGCCCGCACCGTACGACCCGTCCCAGCAGCAGCCTCCTGGCTATCCGCAACAGCAGCAGCCCGGCTACGACCCCTCTCAGACGCAGCAACAGCAGCCTCAGTGGGGCCAGCAAAGCCAGCAGCCGCAGTACGGCCAGCAACCGGGGTATCCGCAGAGCGGCCCGCAGCAACAGCCTGGGTATCCGCAGAGCGGGCCCCAGCAGCAGCCTGGCTACCCGCAGAGCGGCTCGCAGCAGCAGCCGCAGTACGGGCAGCCCCAGCAGCCGGGCCAGTACGAGTACGGCCAGGGCCAGTTCCCCGGCACCCAGGGCGAGGCGCAGGACAAGCCGAAGTCCAAGAAGGGCCTGCTCATCGGGATCGGCGCGCTCGTGGTGATCATCGCCGCGGTCGGCGTCCTCGGATTCGTCACGCCGGGCTGGTTCAACACCCAGGTCTTCAACAACACCCAGATGCAGACCGACGTGCAGAAGCTGCTCACCGAGACCTACGGGATCAAGGAGATCAGCGCGGTCACCTGCCCCTCGGGCCAGGAAGTCAAGGACGGGGTGAAATTCACCTGCACCGCGACGATCGAGGGCAAGCCGCAGGAGGTGCCGATCACCGTGAAGGGTGACACCGGCAACTACGAGGTCTCACCGCCCGCCGTCACCAAATAACGGCGGGCGCCGGGGACGGTCGATCCTGCATGATCGTCCCCATGAGTGACTTCTCAGTGCGCCCGCTGCGGTCCGATGAGGAACGGGCCGCGACCGACGTGTTCAGGCGTGCCTTGCACGTGAAGGAGATGACCGACGAGGAATGGTCGGCCATCGCCCCGTCGATGCAGCCGGACCGCGGGTTCGGTGCGTTCGATCCGGAGCTGATCGGCACCGTCCGGTCCTTCGATTCGGAAGTGACGCTGCCGGGTGGAGGCATCACGCCGCTCGCGGCGGTCAGCCTGGTCGGCGTCCGGGCCGACCGCATCCGGCGTGGTGTGCTGACCGGGTTGATGCGCGCTCAGTTCGAGGATTTCGCGGCCCGCGGCGTTCCGGCGGCGATGCTGCACGCGTCCGAGGGTGCCATCTACGGCAGGTTCGGCTACGGAGTCGGGGCGCGGGCCAAGTCGATCGAGGTCGACAGGCACCGTGCCCGGTTCCGTCCCGAGGTCCCGGTGGGCGGGCAGATCTCGTTGCTGGACCTGGAAAGCACCCTCGAGCAATGGCCGTCGCTCTTCGACGCCCTCCCGCGCACCCGGCCCGGCATGATCGCGCGGAGCCCGCATCTGTGGCCGGGTTACGAGCGCGAACTGCGCCGGGCGACCACTCCGGTCACGACAGCCGTGCATCGCGGCCCGGACGGTGTCGACGGCTACGTCACCTACACCGTCGAGAGGGCCAAGTTCGGCGATCCGGCGTTGCTGAAGATCCAGTCCTTCCACTACGCGGGCTCAGACGCGTTCGCGGGGTTGTGGCGCTACCTGCTGTCCGTTGACCTCGTCGACCGCATCACCATCGAAAAACGGCCACTCGACGAACCGGTCGAGTTGCTGTTCACGGACCTGCGGCACGTGACCGTGCAGAAGCTCCAGGACGAAGGCTGGCTCCGGCTCGTCGACGTCGCCACCATGCTCGACGCCCGCACGTACCAGGGCGAACCGGTCGTCATCGAAGTCACCGATCCCTTCCTGGAGCACAACTCCGGCCGCTACCGTCTCTCCGGGGACGGCTCCGTCCGCACCACCGAGCCCGCGGATCTCGAAGTGAGTGCCGACACGCTCTCGATGCTGTACCTCGGTGCCTGGCGCGCGTCGGAGCTCGCGGCCGCCGGACGCGTCCGCGCCACCGGCGAGGCCGCCTTGGAGCGGGCGGACCTGCTGTTCGGCACGCGAGTGAACCCCTGGTGCGGTACCTTCTTCTGACGTTGGATGATCACATTCGGTGGGGGTGGAGAAGCTTGAGCAGGCGAGCCGTCGCGACGGTCGTTCTGTGCTGCGGCGCTTTCGCGGTGCTGGCTGGGTGTTCGGCCGCCCCGGCACCCGCGGAGGCGACCAAGACCGTCACCGTCCCGCCCACGACGAGTGCCTCGCCGAGCGCGTCTTCCGCCGGTGGTTCCTCCACCGACGCTCCGGGCAGGGTCTTCGATCCCCGGACCATGCAGGCCGACGTGCGGAAGATCCTCACCGGGACGTATCAGATGAGCGAGGTCGGCGAGGTGCTCTGCCCGTCGAACCAGAAGGTCGAGGACGGCAGTACGTTCACTTGCACCGTCCAGGTCGCAGGGGAGGGCAAGACCGTCACGATCACCGTCACCGGTGACGACGGCCGCTACGAGGTCGGCGCGCCCGCCTGAAAACCGGTTGGGTTCGCCGGGATCGGACGGCAGGATCTGCTGTCATGAGCGAATTCCATGTGCGTGCCGTGGCCGAAGGCGAGCAGCGCGCCTGCCTCGAAGTCCTGGAACAGGCCTTGCACGCCAAGCCGATCTCGGACGAGGCCTGGGCGAAGATGGCGCCGACCTGGCCTGCCGCGGGGAAGTTCGCCGCGTTCGACGGCGATGGCACCCCCGTGGGGATCGCGAGTTCCTTCGAGATGGAGCTCACTGTCCCAGGTGGACGGAAGCTCGCCACCGCGGGCGTCGACGGCGTCGCCGTCCGCGCGGACTGGACCCGTCGCGGGATCCTCACCACGATGATGGCCGCACAGCTGGAGGACTTCGCCGCACGAGGTGTCCCGCTGGCGGCGCTGCACGCTTCGGAAGGTGTGATCTACGGGCGCTTCGGTTACGGTGCGGCCACTTTCTGCAAAGGCGTGTTCGTCGAACGCCCCCGCGCTCAGGTCCGCGACGGCGTGGGACGGGACGGAGAGGTCAGGTTCGTCACCCCGGCCGAGGCGGTCCGGCGTGTTTCCTCGCTGTACAAACGGTTCGAAGGAACGCGGCCTGGGTCCGTCTCCCGCCCCGAGCAATGGTGGCCGGGCTTCTTCGACCGGCTCGTCACCGGGAACGACGGCTATCGCGTCGCGGTCCACAGTGGTCCGGACGGGGACGACGGTTTCGTCGTCTACCGGACCATCGACGCGCGCGACCGTAAGGCACCGGAACGCGGAGCGATCCTGGAGATCCGCGAACTCGAGGCCGCGACACCGCGGGCCTGGGCAGGACTGTGGCGCTTCCTGCTGTCGGTCGACCTTGTCTCGGCGATCGCCGGACGGGGCCGCCCGATGGACGAGCCGATCGCCGAACTGCTCACCGACCCGCGTGCGGTCAACACGACCGAGGTCATCGACGATCTGTGGGTCCGGCTCGTCGACGTGCTCGCGGCTTTGCGGGCACGCACCTACGGCACCGCGGAGCCCGTAGTGCTGGAAGTGTCCGACAAGCAGCTTCCGGACAACAACGGCCGTTACGCCGTCGGCACGAGCGGCGTAGAACGCACCACCGCCGAGCCGGAGCTGAGGCTGGACGTCAGCACTTTGTCGTCGCTCTACCTCGGCCACGGTTTCTTCAGCGATCTGGCCCTGTCCGGCCGTGTCGAGGTACTGGAAGCCGGGGCGGCCGAGCGTGCCGACGCGTTGTTCCACACCGCGCGGGCCCCGTGGTGCGGGACGTTCTTCTAAGCCGGATTGCGCCGCGGTTTGATCCGCACCTGCGGCAACGCGGGTGCGGGCAACCACGCCGTGGTGCCCTGATATCCGTCCACGGAGCCGAACCGGTCCGCCTGGGCTTGCCACGCCTCCCGGTACTCGGCGATCTCCTCGTGGCTGCGGCCCACGAAGTTCCACCACATGACGAGCTCCTCGGTGAACGGGGTCCCGCCGAGCAGGAGCACCCTGGCCGGTTCGCCGCCGCTGTTCGTCAGCGCCAGCTGTCCGGCGCCGGGCGCGAGGTAGGCGAGTTCGCCGGTACCCAGCGCGGTTCCGGCGACGGTGACCGAGCCGACGTCCTGCAGGACTCCGTGTTCGAAGGCGGGGTCGACGTCGAGGGTCAAGGTGGCCCCGCGCGCCACGGTGAGTTCGGCGCCCAGCAGGGGAGTGAACGCACGCACCGGTGACGTGGTCCCGGCGAGGCTGCCGAGGAAGACCCGTGCGGTGGCTCCGGGCAGCCGGAGCAGCGGCGGCGCGTAGTGCCGGAAGTCCCGTGCGGTGTCGCGGTGTTCGTCGGGCAGTGCGATCCAGAGCTGGACACCGTGCAGTGTCCTGGTGTCCGGTGTGGACACTTCGGAATGCGCGATGCCGTGCCCGGCGGTCATCAGGTTGAGTTCGCCTGGCCGGACCATGGCGTGGGTGCCGATGCTGTCGCGGTGCTCGACCTCGCCGCTGAACAGCCAGCTCGCGGTCTGCAATCCGGTGTGCGGATGCGGCGCGACGTCCATCCCGCCGGATTCCGACACGTCCTGAGGACCGTAGTGGTCGGCGAAACACCACGCGCCGATCAGGGACCGCTGTCGCTGCGGAAGAGTCCGGCGGACCCGGATCGCGCGCGGCCCGCCGAGCGGCACCTCGCGCGGGGTCAGCACGGTGACGCCGTCGCCGGGGCGGTCACGGCACAGCAGTTCGGCCGGTTCGGCCTCGGTGTTGCTCACGGCTTGGGGAGCGCGGCCAGCAGACGCTCCACCGAACGGCCGAGATTCCAGCGCTCCGCCAGTTCGGCGACCTTGTCCGGGTCGGCGGGCTCGGACGGGACGGTGTCCGGGCGGGACTGCTCGACCGGTGCGTCGGCCGCGACCCGCACGACGGTCGGGGCGACCGCGAGGTAGTCGGCGGCGTCGGTCAGCCGCAGCCGGGTCTTGAGCGGCACCCGCGAGTCACCGGCGTTGGACGCCTCGATCAGCTCCTGAAGCGAACCGAACTGCGTGATCAGCTTCGCCGCGGTCTTCTCGCCGATCCCGGCGACGCCGGGCAGCCCGTCCGACGGGTCTCCGCGCAGCGCGGCCATGTCCGCGTATCCGGGGCCGGCGTTCCCGGCCGGGATCCCGTACTTCTCGGCGAGTTCGTCCGGGCCGAGGATTTCGGCCTTGTTCCAGCCTTTGCCGACGTAGATGACCACCGTGGACGTCGGCTCGTGGCGGACCAGCTGGAACAGGTCGCGGTCACCGGTGATGACCTCGACCGGCGACTTCCGCTCGCGGATCGCGAGCGCGCCGATGACGTCGTCGGCCTCGTATCCGGCCGCCTCGGCCGTCGCCAGCCCGAAGGCCTCCAGCAGCTCCAGGATGATCGGCACCTGCGGGGTCAGCGTGTCCGGTACTTCTTCGACGTCACCGCCCTCCGGCACCTCTTCGGCCACCCGATGTGCCTTGTAGCTGGGCAGCAGGTCGGTGCGGAACTTCGGCCGCCAGTCCGCGTCCAGGCACGCCACGAGCCGGTCGGGCCGCCGGTCGACGAGGATCCGCGCGACGGTGTCGGTGAACCCGCGTACGGCGTTGACCGGCGTCCCGTCCGGGGCGGTCATCGACTGGGGCAGTGCGTAGAACGAGCGGAAGTAGAGGCTCGCGGAATCGAGGAGAGCGAGTGGTCCGGTCACGCGGACAGCCTGCCATGTCCCGGCCCGGATGTCCGTGAAGGACCCGACCCCCAGCCGGGTCCTCCACGGATGCCGGTCAAGCGGCGTAGGGCCGCACCCGGCGTGCGTCGCGCAGGGCGTTGGCCCACCAGTTCAGCTGGTCCAGCAGCGTGGTGGCGGCGAGGGGCGCGCCTTCGGAACCGTCGTGCCGTCCGTCGGCGTCGAAGTGGTTCCAGACGAAGGGGAAGCTCACGGTCTCGCGGATCGTCGCCGCGTGGAGTTCGGCGAAGACCGGACGCAGGTGCTCGACCGCGCGCAGGCCGCCGGAGATCCCGCCGTAGGAAACGAAAGCGACCGGCTTTCCGTGCCACTCACGGCTGGTGGCGTCGAGCGCGGTCTTGAGCGGGCCGGGGTAGCTGTGGTTGTACTCGGGGACGATCACGACGACGGCGTCCGCCGAAGCGACGCCTGAGGCGAGGCCGTCGGGGGTTTCGGCCAGGTCGATGACGGACAGGGTGACGTCGTCGCGCTGTTTCGCACGTTCGAGGAACCAGTTCGCGACGACGGGTGCGAAGCGCCCCTCGCGGACGCTACTGATCACGACGGCTAGCTGGTAAGGCGTGTCGGTTGTCATGGCACAGACCGTAGAATCTGAAGCTAAGTAGAGGTCAAACTCCAGAATCGTTTTCCTGACTGAATTCGATTGCAGAGAACTCTTTGCGATGTAAGGTCACCGGCATGGGGAAGAGCGAGAGGTATCTCGCGAGGATCGACGGACGCCTGCTGCGAGCGTTGTCGCATCCACTGCGGGTCAGGATCTTGGAGCTGTTGCGGGAAGACGGTCCGGCGACGGCGTCCGGGCTGGGGAAACGGCTGGGGGAGAGTTCCGGGACCACGAGCTGGCACCTGCGCCAGCTGGCCGAGTACGGCCTGGTCACCGAAGACTCCGAGCGCGGCAACCGGCGCGACCGGTGGTGGAAGGCCGTGCACGAAGGGGATCAGCTGCAGGGGCAGGACTTCATCAGGGATCCCGATCTCGTGGGCCCGTTCAGCACTTACGCCCACACGATGGTCGAGCAGCGGTACGCGGCCGAGGCGCAGTTCGTCGCCGAGATGCGGGACTGGTCGGACGAGTGGATCGACAAGGTCTCCTTCCACGACTCGCCCCTGTCGCTCACGCCTGACGAGGCCGCCGCGTTGAGCGACGAGATCCTCGACGTGATCAAGCGCTATCGCCGTCCGGCCAAGGAGGGCGATACGCCCGTCCGGGTCCATTGGGCGGCCTTCCCGAGACGATCCCGTCCGGAAGAGTCATGAGCAGGATGCCGCTGGGGGCGCTGGTCGTGGCTTCGGGGATCTCCTCGGCCGGCGTGATGATGACCTTGCTCGCGATTCCCTGGTTCGTCCTGCAGAGCACCGGCAGCGGAACCAAGACCGGCCTCGTCACCGCGGCCGAAGTGCTCGGCCTGATGGTCGCCGCGCTGCTGGGCGGGCCGATCGTGGACCGGGTCGGCACCCGCCGGGCCAGTGTCGGCGCGGACCTGCTGACCACCGTCACGGTCCTGCTGATCCCGCTCGCGATGGGCACGACAGGGCTCAGCTTGCCCGGATTGATCGCGCTGTCGTTCGTGATGGGTGTGTCCCGCGGCCCCGCCGACACGGCGAAACAGGTGCTGCTCCCCGGAGTCGCCGGACTCGGTGACGTCCGCATGAGCCGGGCGGCGAGCGCCGTCGAAGCTGCGATGAGGACCGGCCGGATGGTGGGCGGGCCCGCCGCCGGCGCGCTCATCGCGCTGATCGGCCCGATCCCGGTGCTGTACGTCGACACGGGTGCGCTGCTGTTGTCTTCCGCGCTGGTGTTCACGCTGATCCCCGCCGCGGCCGGCCCGCCGAGGCCGTCGTCGGGCGGATACCTGGCGGAACTGCGCGAAGGGCTCGGGTACGTCAAACGCGACGCGCTCCTGCGCGCGGTGGTCGGCATGCTGATGCTCACCAACAGCCTCGACTTCGGGCTGCTCGGCGTCCTGTACCCGGCGTACGGCGACCAGGTCCTGCACAGCACCGCGCTCATCGGCGCGATGATCACCGCGGTCGCGGCGGGTGCGTTGCTCGGTTCGGCGATCTATGGCTGGGTGGGCCATCGGTTGTCCCGGCGGACGGCGATCCTCGTCGCCGTCGGTATCGAGGGCGCGCCGCGATTCGCCTTGCTCGCGCTGGAACCCGCGCCTGCCGTCCTGCTCGCCGGGCTCGTGGTGGCCGGGATCGGGGCGGGCGCGCTCAACCCGATCGTGCTCCCGGCGGTCTACGAGCGGGTGCCGGAAGCCGTCCGCGGCCGCGTGCTCAGCCTCCTCGTGGGCGGGGTGCTCGCCGCGATGCCGCTCGGCTCGATGGCGGCGGGGCTGCTGCTGGACGGTGTCGGGCTCGTCGGGGCGCTCGCCACTTTCGGTGGCCTCTACCTGATCGCCAGTGTGTTCCCGGCGATCTTCCGGGTCTGGCGCGGGCTCGACGATCCCGCCCCGATCGGGGGTGACCGGCCGGTGAGCCAAGGGGCGCGGACCGACTAGGCTCGGCACCATGTCGCGCCGTTCCCTTCACAACCCAGCCCCCGACGCCGCCAGCCTCCGCGCCCGCCTGGACCGGGCCCGCGCCGCCGCGGCCGCCGCCGACACCGACGCCCTGCTGATCGCACCCGGCTCGGACCTGCGCTACCTCATCGGCCAGGCAGGCGGATCGTTCGAACGGCTGACCACGCTGGTAATCCCGGCCGACGGTGTCCCGGCGCTGGTGCTGCCGAAACTGGAGGCTCCCGGCTACGCCGACGTCCCGGCCGACGAACTGGGCATCGAGGTCATCACCTGGGTCGACGGTGACAACGCCTACGAACTGGTCGCCGACAGGCTGGGCAAGCCAGGCCGTGTCGCGGTCAGCGACTTCACCCCGGCGCTGCATGTCCTCGCCTTCCGCGGCGCGCTCGGCGACGCCGACCAGACGCTGGCCGGGCCGATCGTGCGCGAACTGCGGATGCGCAAGGACGCGACCGAGATCCAGGCGCTGCGCGACGCCGGAGCGGCCATCGACCGCGTGCACGCCCGCGTGCACGAATGGCTGCGCCCCGGCCGCACCGAGGCCGAGGTCGGCGCGGACATCACCGCCGCGATCGTCGAAGAGGGCCACACCCACGCCGACTTCGTGATCGTCGGCTCGGGTCCCAACGGCGCCAGCCCGCACCACGACGTCTCAGAGCGTGTCATCGAGCGCGGCGACGTCGTCGTGGTCGACATCGGCGGCCCGATCGCCGAGGGCTACAACTCCGACTCCACCCGCACGTACGCGGTCGGTGAGCCGCGTGACGCCGACGTCGCCGAGACCTACGCGGTGCTGCAGCGCGCCCAGCGCGCCGCCGTCGAGGCCGTCCGCCCCGGCGTCACCGCCGAGTCGATCGACGCCGCCGCGCGCGACATCATCGCCGAAGCGGGTTACGGCGAGTACTTCATCCACCGCACCGGCCACGGCATCGGCCTCGACGTGCACGAAGAGCCCTACATCATCAAGGGCAACGCGCTGCCGCTGGAGCCGGGCATGGCCTTCAGCGTCGAGCCCGGCATCTACCAGCCGGACCGCTGGGGTGCCCGCATCGAGGACATCGTCGTGGTCACCGAGGACGGCGTCGAGTCGGTCAACCAGCGTCCGCACGACCTGATCGTGCTCGACGCATGACCAATTCCCTGGAACCGCTGGACCAGTCGATCGTGCAGGAGCTGGCCGCGGACGGACGGCGCAGCTTCACCGATCTGGCCGAGCGGGTCGGCCTGTCGGTGTCGGCGGTGCATCAGCGGGTGCGGCGTCTGGAGCAGCGCGGGGTGATCCTCGGGTACACGGCACGGCTCGACGGTGAGCAGATCGGTCTCCCGCTCACCGCGCTGATCTCGCTGACCCCGAACGATCCGGCGGCTCCGGACGACTATCCGCAGCGTCTCGAGCACATCAAGGAGATCGAGTCCTGTTACTCGGTCGCCGGGGACGAGTCATACATCCTCCTGGTCCGGGTGGCTTCGCCGCTCGGACTGGAGGACCTGCTCCGCCGTATCCGCGAGTCCGCCAAGGTCTCGACGCGGACCACGGTGGTGCTGTCGACGCCGTTCGAGGGCCGCTCGCCCACCCTGTGAAACCGGAAAACGGGTGGGCTTGCGCGGCGCTGGTACGATAAAAGGTATGGCAACACGTAAGGTCACACTCTCACTCGACAGTGGTGCGCTCGAGTTCGCCGAGCGGGCCGCCAAGGCACACGGGATCTCGGTCTCGTCGTGGTTGTCCAAGGCGGCCCGCAGGGAAGCCGTCCGCACCGGATACACCCCGCAGCGCGCTCCGGCCACGCCGTCCGCCGAATCGGACGAGGCCGAGCTGACAGCCGCGGAGAAGGATCTGCGTGCACAGGGGTGAAGTCTGGACGTATCACCCCCCGACCGAACCGGCACGGCAGCGCACCGTCGTCCTGCTGTCTTCGGACGGGGTGAACGAATCCGAGCGGCCGTGGCTGCTCGGCACCGAACTGCTGGACCGGGATCCGCAAGACATCCTCGGTGTCGCCGTCGACGCGCGTTATTGGGTCTCCACGCTGAACCTCACGCGCCTGTACCGGCCGTGGTTCGACGAGAAGATCGCGGAAATCGACCAAGAGGTCCAGGAGCGCATCGACATCGCGTTGCGCGCCGCGCTGGATCTCTAGCGGGCGACGACCTCGGGTGCGGCGTGCAGTTTGCGGTCGGCCCCGGAGAGGCACGACGCGTTGCCGCCGCGCGCGGCGAGGAACTCGTTGAGGCAGTTCGCGATCTGCGCGTGGCCGTTCGCGTTGGGGTGGAACGACTCCTGCAGCGCGTGGCTCGCGCGATCCACCTGACCGAGGTCGCTCAGCTGTAGCGTCAGCCTGCTGAACCACTCGTTCGCCGGGTCGCTGCTGCACGCCTCGCGGCCGGCGCCCGCCCGCGAAAGATCCAGGAACCGCGCGCTGGTCGCCCTCGATGCCTGCTTGAGCCCGTCCGAAAGGACGGAGACGCCGTCGCGGCGCATCCACTCCAGATCCTCCGTGCGGAACGGGCAGCCGTTGAGGCTGCGCAGCGCTTCCGGGATCTGAGGCCCGACGGGCGAGGCGTACGACATCAGCACGAGCTGGTAGTCCGCCGGGACGTAACCGGCCTGGGCCAGCACTTTCGCGACGTCGGCGACGGCGTTGGTCACCTTCGGCACCATGGCGTCCACTTTGGACTTCCAGGTCTTGCGGAGTTCCTCGCTGCACGATGGGCCCTGCGGGGAGAACCACGCCTTGAAGCACTCGCTGACCTGGGCGGAGAACTTCGGCTCGTCGTTCGCGCCGATCGCGATCACCACCGCGGCGACCCGGTGATCCTTGATCAGGTTCGCCAGCTGCTGGGCCTGCGACGGCTCGGTCCACTGCTTCGCCTCGCCGAGGGCGACCTGCTCCGACGGCGCCCCCGAACACGCGAGGTTCACGCGCGCGGTGACGTCGGGGATCTTGACCTGCTCGACGAAGGCGTTGGGGGAGCGGTGACACCAGTTGCCGCCCTGCCCGTTGGTCGTGGGCGTGTAGTTGCCCGCGCCCTCCCCGGAAACCGTGCTGTCGCCGATGGCGACGACCGTCAGCGGCCCCGTTCCCGGCGGGCCTTGGCGCGGGGACGGTTGCCCTGGGCGGCTTTCCGAACCGGTAAAGGCAATGAACCCGACGAGAACCACCACGAACGTGAGCGCGAGAGCACCCCACCACCACCGGAAACGTCGCATCGTCACCGGATTCTACGGAACCGCGGCCCCGACAGGGTGATCATGGTGGTGTGTGCCGGGTCTCGTGAGTGGCAAGGCTGGTCAGGGCGGACCCGTGTTTGGCTACCTACACCTGACCTGCGCGTGGGTGGCGGTTCCGCGGCCGTCACGGGGGAAGTTTCACCCCGCACCGAGACGAAGCAGGTCCCCGAGTGTGGAGGATTCAGGACGTTCAACGTCCCAAATCCTCCACACTCGACCACTACTCGCACCAGCGGGTAGGCAAATACCGGTCCGTCAGAACCGCCCTAGCCACTCACGAGTGCTGCGGGCGGGTGTCGCGAAAGCCACTTTCGGGACACCTGACGTCCCGAAAGTGGCTTTCGCGACGTCAGGTCGTACCGGGGCGGGATCGGAGTCGTGAGGGCGGTCAGCCGACCCAGCGTTGGATAGCTGTGTCGAGCAGCTTCCGCGCGTTGTCAGCGTTGTCAGCGGAGTCTTCGGAGACGTCGGCCCACGCGATGATCCCGTCCGGGCGCACGAAAAGGCTCGCGGTGTCGGCGGCCGGATCCGCCGTGTAGGCGACCTTGTCCGCCAACTCGTGGACAGCGTCGGCATACCGGCCGTCTGGCGAGCGGTCGACGAGTATGAAGCGGCCGTCGTGCGCGTGATCGGCGAGCCGGGCCCCGGACTTCAGCTCGACGTCCCCGGCGATCGAACCGACCGGAGCGGTGGCGTCGTCGGCGACGTCGTAGTGCTGCAGGATCCCGGAGGAGAGCGCGATCATGTGGTTGGTCGCGCCGGGGACGCCGAACAGTTCGTCGCCGACGACCTTCCGCAGCTGAGCGGTCCGTTCGTCACCGCGCATGAGCGCCACCTGCGCCCGCGTCCAGTCCAGGACCCACGCCCCGATCGGGTGCCGTTCGGAATGGTAGGTGTCGAGCAGCCCAGCGGGGGCCTGGCCGTTGATGGCCGCGGCGAGTTTCCAGCCGAGGTTCACGGCGTCGCCGAGGCCGAGGTTGAGCCCCTGGGCGCTGAACGGCGAGTGCACGTGAGCGGCGTCGCCGGCGAGGAAAACCCGGCCGTGGCGGTACGTCCGGACCTGGCGGGCGTTGTCCGACCACCGGGTCGCACGCCCCCGCAGTCCCGTGATCGTCACCGGCACGCCGGTGACGTCCCGTACCGCGGCCTGCAGCTCTTCGGCGGTCACGGGAGCGTTCTTGTCCTCGGGCTGCGGCGCGAACCTGGCCACGAGGATGCGTCCCGGAACCGGTCCGTAGGTGTAGATGCCGCGAGGTGTCCAGTTCCATCCGCGGCGCAGTTCGCTCGGGTCGTCGAAGTCCGCGATGGCCTGGTAGCCCACCAGTTCCGGATCGGTGCCCACGAAGTCGATGCCGAGCCGCTTGCGGATGACGCTCCGCCCGCCGTCGGCCGCGGCGACCCAGCCTGCGGTGAAGTCGCCCGCGCTGGTCTCGACGACCACGTCCGCGTCGTCGTCGAGTGCGGACCCGGTGCTCCGCAGGCCACGGACCTCGACACCGCGGCGGATCTCGACGCCCAGCCGGGCGCAATGCTCGCCGAGCAGCAGTTCGAGGTCGTGCTGCGGCACCAAGATCCCGTTCGCCACCGCCGTGTGGGCGGCCAGCACCGGATCGTCCTGGTCGATCAGGTCGTGCCGGAACATGATCCCGGCGAAATGCCCGACGACCGCGAACCGGCGGGACTTCCGGCCCGCCGCGGCCGTCAGTTCGCGCACGATCCGGTTCGTACGGCCGCCGGTGAAGGCGTTGGCCTCCGCCAGACGACGGCGCTGTACCTCCTCCGCGGCGGGCAGCAGGCCGCGCCGGTCCAGGATCTCGGCGCTGGCGACGTTGAGCGAGCCGGATTTGATCGTCGGATCGGGCTCCTCGAGCCGCTCCAGCACGGTCACCCGTACTCCTCGCAAGGCCAGCTCGCTGGCCAGGAACAGGCCGGTGGGCCCCGCGCCGACCACCACCACGTCGATTCGATTCATGACGCCTCCAAAGTTAACTCGATAAGCTTACTTGGTAAGCTTAATGAGTAAAGGTAAGGTTGTCACATGGCGAAGCGAGGGGATCGTGGCGGTGCGAAGACTCGGGCGCATATCGCCGCGGTCGCGACAGAGCTGTTCGTGGAGCGCGGTTTCGACGAGGTCACCGTCGCCGAGGTGGCCGCCGCGGCAGGCGTTTCGAAGGTCACGGTGTTCTCGCACTTCGATCGCAAGGAGGACATCGCGCTCGACCGGCTTCCGGACGCCGTCGGCATGGTGCGGGCGGCGATTCGCGAGCGGGCGGACGATGTCGGCCCCGTCGAAGCGCTGCGCGCCATGGCCATCGGGCTGGTAGAGGACCACCACCCGCTGTCCGGGTTGAGCGAGGGCGCCTTGCCGTTCATCCGCACCATCGCCGGGTCACGTGCGCTCATCTCACGGCTTCGCGAATTCGAGCACGAGATCGACGCGGAGCTGGCCGACGAACTCGACGACGACACCCGGTTCTCGGGGGACAGCGAGCTGGTCGCCGCCCTCGTCGTCGCCGCGTACCGCGCGGTCATCGTCGCGACGTTCCGGCGCCGTCTCGCCGGAGAGGATCTCGCGGAGCTCGCCGTGGCGCATCGTCAGCGGCTGGACTTCGCTTTCGCCGTGCTGTCGCGAGCCTTTCCGCACTGACGCGGGTTCAGCCGTCCATCCTGGACGCGAGGATCGCCGCGCCCGGCCCGGAAAGCTCACCCAGGGCCGTGGCCCGTCCGGTGATCGCCATCAGGATCGCCTCGCCGGGGCCGCGGAGTTCGAGGCCGGAGCCGGCCGACCAGCCGAGGTCCGTCGCGATGAGCCGGAGCCCGCGTGACCGCTTGTCGGCCTTGATCAGCCGGGCGTGGCGCGCGAAGGCCAGAGCGTGCCGCAGCCGCTCCGGCGGCACCTCACGGGGAAGCCCCAGCGGACGCCGGATGTCCTGCTGATGGACGAGGCTGTCGAGCAGCCCCACCCGGCCGCCGAACACCGACGTCAGGCCGTGCGGGTCGAGGTGTTCCTCGATCCGCGAGATCAGTTCGTCCGGTGTCCGATCGGGCCGGCGCCCGGCACTGAGCGCGTTCATCCGGTCCAGCCGCAGCCCGCCTCGGACGGCCTTGCCGAGCAGATCGCGGAAGCGCAGGGCGTCGTAGTCGACGACGTGGGCGACCACCTCCCGCACCGACCATTCCGGGCACAAGGTCCGCGCGTTCCATTGCTCGGGGGTCAGCGTCCGCAGGAACGCGGCGAAGTCCGTCCGTTCGTCCCGTACGAGTCGCGCGACCGATTCCACCGCTGACCTCCCGGAGTCATCTGTTGTAGTCGAGCCAACCGCAAACGTAGTAGCTGGTGTCTTCGTTCCGCTCGACGTTCCAGGAATAGACGACGTCGCCCGCGAGCTTGCCGGTCCGCGCGTTCCGCTGGGTGACCGTGGCCTGGACGGTCACGGACTCCTGTCCGGCGGGAACGGAGTACGGCAGCATCTGCCAGCGCTCGACGTAATGCCCGTGGAGTTCGAACCCGAGCAGGGTCTCCCGCAGCCGCGGGCAGGTCCCGCTGCGCAGCGCGGTCATGTCGTGATTGGCGAGCCCGTTCATGTAGACCTGGAAGACCCGGTCGATCGCGGCGGGTTCGAGGCTCGCCGCTGACGACGAGGCCGGTGCCGGAGGCGTCACGGTCAGGGTGTGGGTCTGGACCGGGGGAGCGGAGTACGACGTCGACGTCGTGGGTGGCATGTCGGAAGACGGGACCGGAAGCCCGCTCCGGCACGCCGAAAGGGACGCGCCGAGGCCGATCAGGAGAACGCCCGCCCGGACGCGCGATGTCAGAGGTCTCACTTCGCCGAAGCTAAACGGCGTTCATGAAATTCGGATGAAACTACCGGTGCCGCCTGCGTTCTCTTGAGGCGAGAGGCAAACGTGTCGTGCCGGGTGGCAAGTCCGTGAAGGCCTCAGCAGTTCTCCAGGAAGTGCCGCAGCACCCGTGTGCCGAACCGCAGTCCTTCGACCGGGACCCGCTCGTCCACCCCGTGCGCCATCGCGCGGTACGGGAAGCCTTCCGGGAGCCACAGCGGTGCGAAGCCATAGCAGTCGATCCCGAGCGGGCTGAACGCCTTCGCGTCCGTGCCGCCGCCCATGCAGTAGGGGACCACGACCGCTTCGGGGTCTTCCGAACGCAGCGCGTCCGCCATCGCGTCGAACCACGGCGAATCGACCGGTGCCTGGACCGGTGGCTGATGCGCGACGAACTCGCGGGTGACGCCCTCGCCGAGCAGCGCGTCGAGCTCGGCGAACAGCTCCGGTTCGGCACCGGGGAGGACCCGGACGTCCACCTGGGCCTCGGCCGAACTGGGGATCACGTTCACCTTGTAGCCGGCGTCGAGCATGGTCGGGGTCGTGCTGTTGCGGACGGTCGGCACCACCAGCGCCCCGGCCGGCCCGAGCCGCGCGATCGTTCCGTCCACATCGGACAGATCGACCGGGACGCCGAGGGCTTCCCCGGTGCGTTCGAGGAAAGCCTGGACCGTCGGCGTCAGCTGGACCGGCCAGCGATGCGCGGCGATCCTGCCGAGCGCGGTGACCAGCCGGGTGACCGCGTTCTCGTCGTTGGGGCGCGACCCGTGCCCCGCGCGACCTTTCGCGGTCAGCCGCAGGTGCGCGGTGCCGCGTTCGGCCGTGGCCACCGGATAGAGCTGTACGGTCCGGCCGTCGGCGGCGGGCACGTGGTAGGTGTACGCGCCCGATTCGCTGATCGCGGCCGCGCAGCCGTCGAACAGGTCCCGGTGCGCCGAGGCGAGCCAGTGCGCGCCGTAGTCGCCCTTGTCCTCCTCATCGGCCACGAAGGCCAGCACGAGGTCCCGTCGCGGCCGGAAACCGGTGGCGAGGGCGGCGAGCACCATCGCGATGAAGTCCTTCATGTCGACGGCGCCGCGGCCCCAGAGGAACCCGTCGCGGACCTCGCCCGAGAACGGGTCCACCGACCAGTCGGCGGCGTCGGCCGGGACGACGTCGAGATGTCCCTGCACGAGCAGGGCGGGCAAGCTCGGGTCGGTGCCGGGCACCCGTGCGATCACGTTCGCGCGCCGGGGCGCCGATTCGATGATCTTCGAGTCGATCCCGAGTTCGGACAGCAGCGACGCGACGTACTCGGCGGCCTCGCGTTCTCCCTCGGAGTCCCCGTTGCCCCGGTTCGTCGTGTCGAACCGGATCAACCGCGAGCAGACGTCGACAACATCGAGCTCAGCCATAGATACCCTGCACCGCCCCCGCAGCGATCGCCGTGACGATCTTGAACGCCTTCATCGCTTCGGTCATGTCCGGCGCGTCGAAACCGACCCGCCGCACGCCGATCTGTTCCACCGTCGGGATCACCGCCGCGGCCTGCGCGAGATGGCTCGCGTCGAACTCGACCTCGATCCGGTGGGGAGTGGTGAACCGCTCGACCCGGCCCGCCCGGTTCATCGAGTCCGCCGCGGCCGAGGACAGCAGTTCGGCGGTCCTGGCAGGAGGCAGGCAAATCGCGGCGTAGCGGCTGACGCACTCCTTGACCGTGACCAGCTCGGCCTCCGGCGCGTAGTCCTGGGCGTCGTCGCAGGCCTTGTCGTCACCGGAGACGACCAAGACCGGGACGCCGTATTCGGCGGCCATCGCGGCGTTGAGCCTGCCTTCGCTGGCGGGGACGTCGTCGAGCCACACCCCGGTGATCTGATTCTCCAGGTAGGTGTGGGAAAGCACGCCGTCGAAACCGGCGCCGGCGTGATAGCCGAGGAAGACGACCCCGTCCACGCCGGTTTCGATCCCCTGCATCATCGAGAGCGGCTTGTGCCTGCCGGTGAGCATGCGCGCACGGCCGTCGAGGTCTTCGAGCAGGAGGTTCCGCTGGGACGAATGCGCCTCGTTGACCAGCACGTCGGTGGCGCCCGCGTCGAACAGGCCGGCGATGGTGGCGTTGACGTCGCCGGTGAACAGGCGCCGGAATCGCTGCCACTGTTCCGTGCCGGGGATGACGTCCTCGGTCCAGGTGACGCCGGTGGCGCCCTCCATGTCCGCCGAGATCATGATGCGCATGCCGGGCACCCTAGCCGAGGCTCTTTGCCCCCGCTTCCGGGATCAGGGCCAGGAACCGGAACGCGGGTAGACCGCCCAGGCGCGCTCCCAGGCCGCGGCCCGGTGCCGGTTCAGGACCAGCCGGACGGCCCGGTGGAGCAGGACGAGCCCGGCGACCACCGCGAACCAGAGCCAGAGACCGACGAGCACGGAATCGAACACGGCCGTCGACGCGGTCCGCGGGGCGGCGGTGAGCTCACCGCGGGCGTCGATCCAGATCGGCACGGGCGATCCAGCGGGACTGCCCGGCGTCGCGAAGACGCCGCCGTTGTGCCGGGCGCCGCGGGTGTCGGTCCAGGTCGCCTCGGTGGCGGAATCGTCGGTCCCGACGCTCTCGCTGTCGACGATGCGGACGGGCGCGGCCTTCACCAGGTACGCGGTGGTGGCTTGACGTCCGGCCGCGTCGGTCGCGGCGGCCGCCACCTGCCTGCCGTGATTCGCCGAGCCGACGGCGGCCGCGACGGGGACGGCGAGGAGCGCCGCGAGGATGACGAGTTTGAGGACGAGGGCTTCGAACCGGTCCGAGCCGCGGGCCAGCGAGTTGTGACCGGGGAAGAGCCGTCGCCGGAACCGGGCGATCGGACCGCTGGACCCGTGCACGAGGAACCCCATTCCCTCAGATCGCGAAAACCTCCGGTCTCGATTCTCGGTCACCGGAGCGCCGCTGTCGCGGTATGGGGACACAGACCACTCTGTGAACCTGTACACAACCTTTAATTCGTTTTACCCGCCCGCGTTCTCCCGCTACCGTTCTCGGCATGGGGATTTTCTTCACTCTGTGATTCTCGTCTTCGACGCGGCCCTGGCGTAGAGCCTTCGCTCCGCCGGGCCGCGTCCTTCCGCATGTTCTTTTTCCTTGCGAGAATCAGGAGGACGCCCCTGTGCGTACCCCGCATCGAAATCCCGGAACACAACTCGTGCTTTCCGGCGTCACGAAACGTTTCGACGACCATGTCGTGCTCGACCAGGTCTCCTTCAGCGTCAAACCGGGGGAGAAGGCGGGAGTCATCGGCGACAACGGCTCGGGCAAGTCCACCCTGTTGAGGCTGATCGCTTGCCGCGATCGGGCGGACAACGGCACGGTGACCGTCACGGCGCCCGGAGGCGTCGGCTATCTCCCGCAGACGCTGGAGCTGTCCGGCACCGCCACGGTCGGGGACGCGATCGACCTCGCGCTGGCCGACCTCCGGGAGCTGGAATCCCGGTTGCGGGCGGCCGAGACTTCGCTGGAAACCGCCGAAGACCTGGCCGTTTACGGCGATCTCGTGACCGCCTACGAAGCCCGCGGCGGCTACGAGGCCGACGCCAGGGTGGAAGTCGCCCTGCACGGACTCGGTCAGCCGGGCCTCGATCGCGGCCGCGCGCTGGGCAGCCTGTCCGGTGGACAGCGGTCGCGGCTGGCGCTCGCGGCCACCTTGGCCGCGTCGCCCGAACTGCTGTTGCTGGACGAGCCGACCAACGATCTCGACGACGAAGCCGTCGCCTGGCTGGAGAACCACCTCCGCGGGCATCGCGGCCGTCTCGTCGCGATCACCCACGACCGGACGTTCCTCAGCCGGGTCACCACCACGATCCTCGAGGTCGACGCCGACCGGCGGACCGTGCACCGGCACGGCAACGGCTACGCGGGTTATCTCGCGGCGAAGGAGGCCGCGCGGGCCAGGTGGGCCCGCGAGTACGAGGAGTGGCGGCTGGAGAAGTCCCGGTACGAAAGGATGGCGGACGTCAACATCGACCGGTTCTCGGCGATCCCGCGCAAGGCCCCGGCGGCCTTCAGCGGAGCGGGCGCGTTCCGGGCCCGGTCACGGGCGCACGGGGCGATGAGCCGGATCCGGTCGGCTCGCGAGCGGATCCAGCGGCTCGACGCGGACCCGGTCCCGCCACCACCGCAACCGCTCCGGTTCGCCGCGAGGATCGCCGCCGGTGAGGCGGAAGCCGACCGGTACGTCGTCAAGGTGGACGGTGTGTCGGTGGACGGCCGCCTGCCGCGGACGTCGCTCAGCGTGCTGCCCGGTGAGCGGGTGCTCGTGACCGGACCCAACGGGGCGGGGAAAACGACCCTGATGCGGGTGCTCGCCGGTGAACTGGCGCCGTCGACAGGGTCGGCGGAGCGAGCAGGCCGGATCGGGTTCCTGCACCAGAACGGCGGGCTCGCCGTCGACGCCCGGACCGTCCTGGCGGTCTTCGCCGGAGACAGCGACAGTGACGATGACGAGGAAGCGGCCGAGCGGCTGCTGTCGCTGGGCCTGTTCCGGGCGCCGGATCTGCGCAAGCCGGTGCGGGACCTGTCCGTCGGGCAGCGTCGCAGGCTGGAACTGGCGAGGCTGGTGACGGCCAGGACCGACCTGCTGCTGCTCGACGAGCCGACGAACCACCTCGCCCCGGACCTCGTGGAGGAGATGGAGCAGGCGCTCGCGGAGTACTCCGGCGCGCTGGTGGTCGTCACGCACGACCGGCGGATGCGCCGGACGTTCGAGGGCAGGCGGCTGGAATTGGTCACCTCAGCGGCGTGAGAGGTCCGTCCACTTTGGCCGGGTTGAGACAGCTGTTCAGCCCGTCGACGAGAGAGCAGGTTCCGGGACCGCGCTTGAGCCGGTAGCCCTGCGGAACGCCGCCCGCGGTGACCAGTGCCTGGTACGCGGGAACGGCGTCCGTGGGGCGCCGGGTCAGCGCGGGGTCGGTGAGAGCGTCCACTGTGTACAGTCCGAAGCGGGCGCGGTAGCTGCCCCATTCGTAGTTGTCGGTGAGGCTCCAGTAGTTGTAGCCGATGAGGTTCATCCCGTCGGCCTTCGCTCGCTGGAGCCAGTACACGGTGTCGCGCACGTGGTCGCCGCGGGTGTAGTCCGCGTCGCGGAGCTTGCCGTTGTCGGTCGCCATGCCGTTCTCGACGATGTAGAGCGGCAGGCGCGGGAACCGGTTGTGGTAGCTGCGCAGCGCGTAGTAGATGCCTTCGGGCTGGAGCTTGACGTCCCAGAACTTGCCGGAGGCGGCGGCGAACACCGTCCAGTTGTCGACGCTGAGGCCGTAGTAGTAGTCGATGCCGATGAAGTCGAGCTTGTCCTTGACCTGGTCGAGGAAGAACCAGTCGGCCATCCCGTTGACCCCGGTGATGTAGGCCTGGTTGCTGGTGACCTTCGACGTCGGATCGAGTTCGTGGATCAGGTCGTAGGCCCGCCGGTGCGCCTGGACGACGTTGGACTGCGCCGCGAAGTACCGCGCGGTGCTCAGCGCGCCGACCTTCTGTTCGTTCTGGAGGAAGACGAGCGGCTCGTTGAACGTCACCCAAAGGACGTCTTGCCCGGCATAGCGCTGGACGATCTTCCGGCTGAAGTCCAGCCACGCGTCGGCCGTCCGTGTCTCGGCCCAGCCACCCTGGTCCAGCGCCCAGCCGGGGTAGACCCAGTGGTTGAGCGTGATCATCGGGGTCATGCCCGCGGCCCGGACGTGCCGGAGCACGTCGTCGTAGAAGGCCAGTTCGGTCTCGTCCCACTTGCCGGGGGAGGGCTCGACGCGGGCCCACTCGACGCCGAAGCGATAGGTGGTGACGCCGAGCCCCGCCGCGAGGCGGATGTCGTCGGCGTAGCGGTGCCGGAAGTCGACGGAATCCCGGTACTCGTCGACACCGTCCTTGCCTGCGGAGCGGTCGACGAACCGCTTCCAGTTGCTGTCCGGGGCGCTGCCCTCGGACTGGTAACCCGACGACGCCACGCCCCAGTAGAAGTCACGGGACCAGCCGTCATCCTGCGATGCGGACGCGTTCACGGCCGAAAGTGTCGCGCATAGTGAGACGGCGAGAAGGAAACCGAGTCCTCGGCGTAATCTTCTCCGATGCTCCGGCCACTTCGTCCATCGTTCACCGGTGTCCGCCATCTTCCGGACGCTAACCGGGGTGAACGGTGTGAACAAGCGGCCGTCCGGGGACTTCGACGATGACGTTGGGGAGATGATCGACTTGACCGGCAGCACGGTCCGCCATGCCGTCTATCTGCCGCCTTTCGGCCCGTTCGGTGAGCCAGGGGTGCTCGTCGACCTCGCCGTACGCGCCGAGGCCGCTGGCTGGGACGGCTTTTTCCTGTGGGACCACGTGGTCGCGGACACGATGCCCATCGCGGATCCGTGGACCACGCTCGGCGCCATCGCGCATGCCACCAGCAGGCTGTTGTTCGGGCCGATGATCACGCCACCCGCCCGGCGCCGCCCGTGGGTGGTCGCCCGGCACGCGTCGACGGTCAGCAGGCTCTCCGGCGGGCGGCTGATCCTCGGCACCGGGCTCGGCTCGGACGAATCCGGTGACTTCAGCCGATTCGGTGAACAGACCGACCTGCTGACCCGGTCGGCGATGTTCGACGAAGGCCTCGACGTCATCCGCGCGATCTGGTCCGGCAGGCGATTCGACCACGACGGCGCGCACTACCAGGTCGCGCTCGCCGAGGCGCCGCCCGAGCCGTTCCCGATCCCGATCTGGGTGGCGAGTTCCACCGACAATCCGCGCGTGGTCCGGCGGGCCGCGTTGTGCGACGGGATCTTCCCGAACCCGGAGGACCACACCCCGACCGCCGAGGAGATCGCCGACACCCACCGCGCGCTCAGTCTCGCCGGGCTCGAGCCGGGGCGTCCTTTCGACGTCGCGGTCGCGGGGAACGCGAGCCTCGCGTGGGAGGAGCCGATCAAGGTCGATCTCCCCGCGCTGGGCCAGGCCGGGATGACGTGGTGGATGGAATCGCTGATGTCCCACGATCCGCTGGAGCTTTCCCAGAAGATCGTGGACGCCGGCCCGCCGCGGTGGTCATGACGAGCGCACTGGCCAGGAGCGGCGGCAGGGCCCACAGCGCGGCGGTGAGGTAACCGTCCCGGTCGGGGAGCATGCTTCCGTCCGGGGTGGCGGCGGCGAGCAAGGAACCGGCCAGGGCGCTGCCGAGACTGAAACCGATACTGCGGATGATCTGGTTGATCGAGAGCACGCTGGCGGTCTCTTCCTGCGGCACGCCGACGAGGACGAGCTTGGGCATCAAGGCGAAGACACCCCCGACGGCGAAGCCGAGCATGGCGATCGCGGCGAGGACGGCCAGGAACGATTCACTGGCGGCGACGAACAACAGCGCGCCCACGATGGCGATCGCCGCGGACAGCGCGTAGGTCCATCGTTCGGTGATGCGTGCGGCAAGGCGGGGCACTGCCTTGCCCGCGAGGAATCCGAGCAGGGAGAACGGGATCAGCGCCGCACCGGCGGCGACACCGGGGAGCGCGAATCCGTACTGGGCGCCGCCGGGGGTCTGGACGTAGCGCGTGAGCAGGCTGAACAGCAAGTACAACCCCAACCCGGCGATCAGGATCGCCGAGTTCGCGCGCAGGACGGGCCCTTGGCGCAGCAACCGGAGGTTCACCAGCGGCGCTTCGGCGCGCAGTTCGATGATCACCCAGACGGCGAGGATCGCGACAGAACCGGCGAGGACGCCACCGGCGAGCCAACCGGTCTTCCAGATCGAGGGGTGAGCGATGACCAAGAGAAGTCCGAGCGAGCCCAAGGCGAGGAGAATCGCGCCCGCGACGTCGATCCGAGGGCGTTCTCCCGGCTCCTCGACAGGCAGCGCGCGCCACGCGATCACCAGCCCGGCGACGGACAACACGAATCCGAGCCCGTAGGCGGCACGCAGCCCGGCGAGCTGGTCGAGCAGGCTGATCACCGGGTACCCGACCCCGATACCCACTGTCGACGCGACGGACAACAGGGCGATCGTCGACGCCGACCGCTCCGGCGGCAGATGCGCGCGGGCGACGCTCATCAACAGCGCGCCCACGGCCACCCCGAGGCCCTGCAGAGCGCGGCCGATCAGCAAGGCCACGAACGGAAGCGGGAGAACCGTCAGCAGGCCGCCCGCCGCGACCAAGGTGAGGGTGGTCAGGATCGTGGTGCGGCGAAACGGGCCGCTGCCGAGCCTGCCGAGGACTGGGCCCGCGATCGCACCGGCGAACAAGGTGACCGTAAGGGTCCACTGCGCGGCATCGAGAGACACGTGCAACCCGGTGGCGACCGGAGTGATGAGAGGCGCTCCGACACTGCCGATCACCGCCGCCGACAACGCCGTGCACACCAGCGCCGTGCTCAGCCGCCCGCTCATCGGTTCGTGTCGGACGTGATGTGCGCGAACAATCCCGGCTGGATCCTGGTGCGGACACCGTCCGCCCAGCCCGCGTCGACGTGCTCGACGTCCATCGCGGCCCCGGCGTTCAACAGCATCCCGAAGGCGAGGAATGTCTTCACGGACACCGGTTCGAGCCCGGTGCCCTCCTCGGTCGTATCCCACATCCGCGCGAAACACGCCCGTACCGCGTCCCGCACCTCGGGGTCGCCGCACGCGGCGAAACCCTGAAGCTGCAGCAGTAAGCCGGTCCGGTCGGCCAGCTGGTCGAAGTACCGGGCGCCCATCGCCGAAAGCGCGTCCAGACCGTCCTTTCCCGCGCCCGCCTCGCGCATTCCATCGCTGACGGCCTCGAACGCCGCCTGGACGAGTTCGAGGAACAGGGCCTTCTTCGTCCCGAACATCCTGAAGATGTAGGCCTGCGTGATCCCGGCCTCCCGCGCGATCGCCTCTGTCGAAGCCCCGTGCAACCCGTGGTCGGCGAACTCCTTCGCCGCGATGGTCAGCACCTGGGCTCGTCGTTCGGTTCCGCTCATCCGTCCGGCCATGACTGCCAAGTTACTGGTTACTAACTACTAAATAAAGGTGATGTGCGTCTACCGCCGTACCTCGCGTGATTGGGGACGTGACTCACGTGATTGAGCCCGTAACTCGCGTGCGCGGGCCCGTAACTCGCGTGATTGAGCCCGGAACTCACGTGATCGGTTTCAGATCACGTGAGTTCCGCCTCTGATCACGCGAGTCACGTCCCCGAGTACGCGAGTTCCGGGCCCGCGCATGTGAGTGCTGTGTCCATAGTGGACAGACGTTACATCCTTCGCGGGATTCCGTTGCTCCGAACGACTTCACCGTCCTTGCGGTGCGGCGCGGCTTTGATAGCGTCACCGTGGGCGTCCTGCGAACCAGTGACGTCGGGGGAAGAGGTGGGGGATGAACGACGAGCCGGACGGGACGAGACTCGACGGGCACCACGCGATACACCTGGAAACCGGGGTCGCGCTGATCAACGCCCTGACCGGAGACCATGTCCACGGCAAACCGAAACCCGCGCCGGTCGGCCACGACCTGGTCCGTGCCGCCGCCGAGGCGCTCAGGCAGTCGGACGGTCAGGTGGATCTCCCGGTGGCGGAACGGCTTCGTGCGGTCGCCTCGCGGCTGCGGGAGATCATCGAGTCGCTCTCCCGGCGGGAGTACGACCAGGCGGCCGGGCTGCTCAACCGGATGCTCGCCGACAGCAAGGCCCGTCCGCACCTGCACCGGCACGGCGATCAGTCGTGGCATCTGCATTTCCACAGCCCCGACGCCGATCTCGTGCAGCAGTGGACGGCGGGGCTGGCGGTGTCGGTGGCCGCGGCGCTCGGTGACCACATTCCGCATCGCGTCGGGCTGTGCGCGGCGCCGCGCTGCGATCAGGTGTACATCGACGCGAGTCAGGCGCAGATCAAGCGGTTCTGCGGGCTGGCCTGCCAGAACCGGGTGAAGGCCGCCGCGTACCGCGCCCGCCGGTCAGGTCCGTGAACCGGGCGGCGTCGCGTCGATGTACCACTCGCGGCTGAACGCGAAACCGAAGAGCGGTGCGGGAAGCCGGGTCACGACGCGCATCAGTGGCGCGAGTCTGCCGGTCCCCTCGACCTGTGAGGAATGAGCGGCGATCGCGGCCTGCTTCTGGCGCGCGAAACGCCGGATGTCGAAGACGTGGGTGATCTCGGAGCGGGCACTGTAGGCGCGGAGCAGGGCGTCGACGTCGTAGCGGAACGGTATCCGTGCCAGGCGCACGATCCGCACCAGCCGGGCGACGGTGTCGCGGGGGATGGTGGCTTCCAGCAGCCGGACGTCGCCGGCGAGTTCCGCCGCCCGTTTGCCGACTTCGTGCACTTTGACGTGGTCGCGGTGGCCGTAGCCCCCGTTGCGGTCGTAGCTCAGCAGCACGGATGCCCGCTCCTCGCGCAGGATCGCGACGAGCCGTGCCGCCGCTTCGTCGGTGCTCGCGCGGACGAACCGGACCCAGCCCGGCGGATCCGGGTAGAGGATCGCGCCGTGGCCGCTGCCGGCGTATCCGAGGTGGACGACCCGCTCGACGCCCAGCACCTTCGCGCTCGCCTCGAGTTCCGCACGACGTGACGCGTCGGCGCCTTTCATGTCGATCGTGGCGACCACCAGGACGACCCGGTGCCCGTCGGCCGCGGCGCGGGCGAGGGTTCCGCCGGTCAGCAGCGCTTCGTCGTCGGGGTGCGCGTGGAAGGCCACGATGGTCGTCACGCTCCGAGCATGCCCGAGGTCGCGGAAACAGTCGGTGGTCAAGTCTTGACCGTCCGTCGATCTCGTGGGTAATCTCTCCTTTACTTTCCAATAGTAAGGAAAGTTTCCTATTTAATCCCGCCGCCCTGACCGTCGGCGCACCGACGCCGGTGCCGTCGACGCGAGAGGAGAAGCCGAATGCGTTGGGACAAGATCCGTCTCCGGGTGACGGCCGCGCTGGCCGCCGGACTGCTGGCCCCGGTCGCCGCCGCGAGCACCTCGATGGCGACCGAGACCGCGGCAGAACCCGCAACGCAGGCAGCCGCCGCGCTGCCGCCGGGCAGTCCGGCGGCGATCAACGGACAGCTGAAGGTCTGCGGCCTCCAGCTCTGCAACTCCGCGGGTAAGCCGATCCAGCTCCGTGGCATGAGCACCCACGGAATCCAGTGGTACAGCCAGTGTGTGAAGACCGCTTCGCTCGACGCGCTGGCCAACGACTGGAAGGCCGACGTCCTCCGGATCTCCATGTACATCCAGGAAGGCGGCTACGAGACCAACCCGCGCAAGTTCACCGACATGGTGCACGGGTACATCGAAGAAGCCACCAAACGCGGGTTGTACGCCCTGGTCGACTGGCACCAGCTGACCCCTGGTGACCCGAACGCGAACCTCGGCCGCGCCAAGACGTTCTTCACCGAGATCGCCCAGCGGCACAAGGACAAGACCAACATCATCTACGACATCGCCAACGAGCCCAACAACGTCAGCTGGGACCGCGTCCGCAGCTACGCGGAGCAGATGATCCCGGTCATCCGCGCCCAGGACCCGGACGGTGTCGTGCTCGTGGGCACCCACGGGTGGGGCTCGCTCGGCATCTCCGACGGTCGCGACGAGACCGACGTCATCAACAACCCGGTGCGTGCCACCAACTTCATGTACACGTTCCACTTCTACGCGGCGTCGCACAGAACCGAGTACTTCACCGCGCTGAGCCGGGCCGCGAGCAAGATCCCGCTGTTCGTGACCGAGTTCGGCACCCAGACCGCCAGTGGTGACGGCGGGAACGATTTCACCAACTCCCAGAAGTACCTGGACTTCCTGGCGTCGAAGAAGATCAGCTGGACCAACTGGAACTTTTCCGACGACAACCGTTCGGGAGCGGTGTTCAAACCGGGCACCTGCGCGGGCAGTTCGTTCACCGGCACGGCTCCGCTGAAGCCCGCCGGTGCCTGGATCCGGGACCGCATCCGCACCGCGGACGACTTCCCGACCTCCTGATCCCGGCAGCGCGCAACCCATGAGGTGTCTCCTCGGAGCGAGTTCCGAGGAGGCACCTCATGGCATTTCAGTCGAGGGGTTCGAAGTCGAGAGCGGCGAGGCGGTCCGGGTCGGCGAGGATGTCGATCGCCGCGATCCTGCCGTCCACGACGGTGAACGCGAAGACCGTCGCCGGGACGCCGTCCTTGGTGATGACCATCCCGGCCGCGCCGTTGACCAGCGCGGGGTGCGGTACCCCGCCGTCGCCCGTCGCCCGGAACATGAGCGCCTGACTCGCGACCGTGGCCGCCCCGCGCACGAAGCGGGAGGTCCCCGCGGGAGCCGCGCCGCCCTCGGCACGAAGGATGACGTCCGGGTCGAGTACCGAGACCAGCGCGTCGAAGTCGCCGTCCCGCGCGGCCGCGAAGAACGCGTCGACGACAGCCCGCTGACGGCCCAGATCCGCGTCCGGGACCGTCGGTGAACCTTGCAGACGACGTCGGGCACGGCTGGCGAGCTGCCGGGTCGCCGCGGAAGACCGGCCCACGATCGGCGCGATCTCGTCGAACGGCAGGGCGAACATGTCGTGCAGTACGAACGCGAGCCGCTCGGCGGGGTCCAGCGTGTCGAGCACGACCAGGAGGGCCAGTCCGACCGAGTCCGCCAGCAGGGCCTGATGCTCCGGGTCGATCCCGCCCTCGCGGCCGATGATCGGGTCGGGGAGCTGCGCGCCGACCGGGTCCTCCTGCCGCGACTTGCGCGAGCGCAGCATGTCGAGGCAGATCCGGCCGACAACGGTGGTCAGCCAGCCGCCGAGGTTGTCCACGTCTTCGCTACCTGCCCGGCTGAGCCGCAGCCAAGCCTCCTGAACGGCGTCGTCCGCCTCGCTGAGCGAACCGAGCATCCGGTACGCCACCGCCCTCAGGTGTGTCCGGTGCCCTTCGAAGCGCCGCGCCAGCCAGTCGTGTTCGTCCACGTTCCCCATCCTTCATCGCTCAGTCGTAACCCTGACGTGTGGGGGAACGAAGATGTGACAGGCCCTCAGCCGCGGGTGCCCGCCTCGATCGCCGGGGTGCGCATCGTGTTCGCCGCTGCGCCCACATGCGTCCCGAGGGTCAGTACGATCGCGACGGCGACGATGGCGAGGTAGAACGCGATCGTCTGGTCCGGTACGAGCCTGCCGGTCCTGGCGACGCTGTACGGAATGACGGTGACGACAGCCGCGAGCGAGCCGAACAAGACGCCGACGATCACCAGGACGGTGCCTTCGGTGCCGACCAGCCGCAGGACCTGTGAAGGCGTCGATCCGATGAGCCGCTGCTGACCGAATTCCCGGCGTCGTCCGACGATCGCCGCCACGACGGTGTTCACCAGCATCACCGCGGCGAACAGCGCGATCATGCCGACGACGACGTAGTTCAGGGTCTCGAGGCTGCGCGCGATCTTCACCGGCGCGGTACCGGCGGCGTTCTCGATGCCCTGCAGGTACAGCGTGCCGGTCGCGATCCCGGTGAACAGGATGATCGGCACCAGCACCCCGGCGAGCTGACGGCTTCGTACGCGAAGGTGTGCCGCGGTGAGATGCCCGCTGACGCCCGCTCGGCGTAGCGGGGCGGCCAGCACGGCGGCGATCGGGCCGAGCAACGCGGGGGAGAGGAGCGCGAAACCGATCGCGGCGAGGATCCCGCCCTGACCACCGATCGCCATCAGCGCGGGTTCGGTTCCGGTGAACACGGTCATCGTCACCACACCGCAGCCAAGCCCGGACGCCAGCACGATCGACGCGCCGAACACGCGGAGCCTGCCGACCGGCCGGGTGTCCACGCCCGCCTCGCGAATCGCCTCCACCGCCCCGCGCCTGGTCACCTGGCGTGCGGCGACGACCGCGGCGGCCAAAGCCGCGAGAAGCGTGATGCCGGTACCCATCGAGACCGCGAGCGGGCCGAACCGCGCCTCCAGCCCGGCCGGTACACGCCCGGTGTCGCCGAGCAGCCCGACCAGCCACCGTCCCGCGAAGACCGACGGCACGACCGCGGTGGCCGAGGCGAGGACGGCGACGACCGCCGCCTCGCCGACGATCATCCGGCCGATCTGCGAGGGCGTCGCACCGGCGGTCTTGAGCAACGCCATTTCCGGAGCGCGCTGCCGGATCAGCAGTGACAGCGTCGAGAGGGTCGCGAACAGGACGATCACCAGACCCCAGCCGCCGACCACGCTCGCCATGATCAGCAGTGTCTTCCCGGCTTCCGGGCCTGCGGCCGTCCGGGTGTCCATAAGGGACGCGAACGTCATCAGGATCGTGGCGCCGAGGAACAACGCGACGAAGCTCGCGATGAACCCGGCCGGACGACGGCGAAGCGACGAGAAAACGAGTTTGGTCGCGATCATGCGGACGGCCCTCCCCAGGGGTTTGCCGCCAGGTTAGGGAGAGAGGAGGGCGCCGGACAGGGGACAGGCCCCCGTATGCGAGGTGGGGGTGGCCCTACCGTTTCGGGTAGCCACCGTCGACCTCCTTCACCGGCTTGTGCGGGAACCGGCGCTCGGCGTAGGCCTTCGCCGCCGAACCCTCCCGCACGTACAGGGTCTCCACCTTGTCCTGCAACGGTTTCACCACGGTCCCGAGGAACCCCCGGCGGTCGTCGAGGTAGGGCCCGAGCACGTCCTCGCCCGCCGGGCAGACGGCCATGCAGTACGCGGCCTTGTAGTTCGGCTTGAACGCGAGGCTCTGCCACATCGACACGTTCTCCGAGTCGGTCACCCGCGACCGGAAGTCGGCGGCGTCCTCGCTGTCGGCCACGGTCTGGACCCAGTCGGTGAAGCCGCTCATGAACTCGCGGTAATTGTGCGTCGAGCAGGCGAGGAAGTCGAATTCGCCGGTCTTCGAGATCGCCCCGATCGGACAGGCCGCGACGCACAGTTTGCATTCGAGGCAAGGGTTGTAGTCGAGGGCTTCGCCGTGGGCGGACACCTCGGCGTCGACCAGCAATGTCGCCAGGAGCACGAAGTTGCCGAACTTCGGGTGGATCACGTTGCGGTGCAGTCCCATGGCGCCGAGCCCGGCCGCGACGGCGACCGTCTTGTGCGCGACCACCCAGATCCGGCCGGGATAGTTCTCCATCTCCATCGGGAACGTCGCCGACGGATTGATCGCGCGGTATCCGGCGTCCTGCAGTTCACGGACGATCGTGTGACCTGCCTCGTTGATGATCTCGCCGCTGCGATGGAACTCCTGATTCGCCACGCTGCGCGCGGGGGAGCGGACGTCGTCGCGGTTCATCCGCACCACGAGCGAGACCAGGGTCTTGGTCCCCGGCAGCGCTCGCAGGACGTGCTCGCGTTCGCCCGCCAGATCCGGATGATCGAGCGAGACGGCCGCCGCGTCGTCGGCACCGGCGGCGAGACAGATCTCCTTGAGCCAGGCCGCGTCGATCATCGGCGACGGTTTGTCGCGTGGGTTGGCGAGCACGGCCTGTACGGACGGATGGCCTGCCAGTTTCTTGGGGAGCCGGTCGGTCACAACGCCTCCAGGATGGTCGCGTTGGCCTGGCCGCCGCCTTCGCACATCGCCTGCAGGCCGTACCGGGCGCCGTGGTGGTGCAGCGCGTTGACCAGGGTGCCCATCAGCCGGGTTCCGCTCGCGCCGAGGGGATGGCCCAGCGCGATCGCGCCACCGTGGACGTTGACCTTGGCCGGATCGGCCCCCGTCTCCTGCTGCCACGCGAGCACGACACTGGCGAACGCCTCGTTGATCTCGAACAGGTCGATGTCCGCCAGTCGCAGCCCCGCGCGCCGGAGCACCTTCTCCGTCGCAGGGATGACGCCGGTGAGCATGAGCAGCGGGTCGGATCCGGTGACGGCGAAACTGTGCAGGCGGGCGCGGGGCCGGAGACCCAGCCGGGCCGCGGTCTCGCTGGAGGTGATGAGCACGGCGGAGGCACCGTCGTTGATCGGGCTGCTGTTGCCCGCGGTCACCGACCAGTCGATCTGCGGGAATCGCTCGGCCACGGCCGGGTCCTGGAACGCGGGGCGCAGCTTGGCGAGTGTTTCGAGATCGGTGCCAGGCCGGATGGACTGGTCGGTGGACACCAGGCCTGACGGTGTCTCGATCGGCACGAGCTGGCTGGCGAACCTCCCGAGCTCGTGCGCCCGCGCCGCCTTCCGATGCGAAGACACGGCGAACTCGTCCATCGCCTCGCGGGTGAGCGACCACTTGGCGGCGATGAGTTCCGCGCTGACTCCTTGTGGCACCAGGCCTTCCGGATAGCGCTCCGCGACGCCGGGGCCGAGGGGATCGGTGCCGGGCAGCACGTTCGACCACATCGGGACGCGGCTCATGGACTCGACGCCACAGGCGATGACGACGTCGTACGCGCCGGCCATCACGCCCTGCGCGGCGAAGTGCACGGCTTGCTGGCTGCTCCCGCACTGCCGGTCGACGGTGGTCGCGGGCACGCTTTCCGGCAGCCCGGCCGCGAGCGCCGCCCACCGCGTGACGTTCTGGGCCTGTTCGCCGACCTGATCGACCGCGCCCCCGATGACGTCGTCGATCAGGGCCGGGTCGATCCCGTTGCGTTCGACCAGCGCACGCAACGTGTGGGCGAGCAGTTGGACCGGATGGACCTCGTGCAGGGCTCCGCCGGGCTTGCCCTTGCCGATCGGGGTACGGACGGCGTCGACGATGACCGCGTCGTGCACGGCTGCCTCCAGAAGTGAGTTGGGATCTCCAACTCACTGTGGCATCGAGTGGGTTGGAAATCAAGACTCACTGGGTTTACGCTGGTCGCATGACCGAAGGACCGAGGGACTGCTCGATCGCCAACGCGATGGAGGTGATCGGGGAGCGCTGGAGCCTGCTCGCGCTGCGCGAGGTGTTCTTCGGGGCGCGGCGGTTCGACCAGATCGTCCGCAACACCGGGGCGAGCCGCGACATCCTGACCGCGCGGCTGCGCAAGCTCGTCGAGGCGGGAATCCTCGAAAAACGGCTCTACGAGGAGCATCCGCCGCGCTACGAGTACGTGCTCACCGAGGCGGGGCACGCCCTCCACCATGTGCTGCTGAACCTCATGTCGTGGGGCGACCGGTATGTCACGGTAGGGCCGCCGCCGACGGTGTGGCGCCATGCGTGCGGCGAGGAGCTCGCGCCGGAGACGGTGTGCGCGCACTGCCGCGAACCGTTGCGCGAGAAGGACATGACGCTGGTGCGGAGCAGCCGGCGCGCTCGCGGCTCGTGAGTTGGCCCCAGCAGTCCGTGAAGGCCTCCTTGAGGGACTCTGAGTCCCTCAAGGAGGCCTTCACGGACTTGCCACTCACGAGACTTCAGGTGGTTTTCCACTCCCGTGCGATCATTCGCATGAGCGCCGGATAGATGATCAGGTACCGGAACGGTTTGATGAATCCCATGTACGCCCGGCCGAACAGGCCGTTGGGTTTGACCAGGACCGCCATCTGACCGCGATACCGGCCCGGCTCGTCCTCGATCCAAGCGATGTGCAGGACGCCGTGCATGGTCCGGTTCGCCATCTCGGCGGCGAACTCATCGTCGAGCCGGTAGAGCGGAGTGAACGGCATCCAGTCCTCATCCGGGCCGGTGGGTGTGTCGCGGAGGTCTTCGGGCAACCTGTCGCGGAGTGATTCCACCCGCGTGTCGAGACCTGAGTTCGGTTTGTCCAGCCCGAGCAGTCCGCCGAGCTTCCAGCGCAGCGCCCACAGTGCCCGGACGGGGAGTGGTGTCCCCTTCGCGAGGTCGCCTGCCGAGAACTGCGTCACCAGCTTGTCGAAATCATCGGGTCCGCCGGGTGTTTCCAGTGCCCAGACGTCTTCGAGGTCGAAGCCCCCGGCGATTTCGTGGATCCGCCAGGAGCGCGTGGTGTGGGCCGTGTCCGCGAGTTTCATGCCGACACCAGCTGGACGATCTCGCGCGGGCGGACCTCACGGTCGTCGAAGGCGACGTCCACGTCCGCTGTGCCCAGTGCTTGCATCGAAGCCGCCTGTGCCGACTCGGATTCCCAGTGCACGATCGACACCACGGCGTCGCCGTCGGCGGTGACCCAGCACTCGGCGCCGAGGCAGCCCGGAGTGGAGCGCAGGACGTCCGCGACTCGCTGGACTCGCGAGACGAATTCGCTGTGATGGTCGGCGTGCGGGTAATGCGTTGCCACGAATCCGACAGTCATGTCGTTGTTCCTCCCAGTGAACTCCGCCATCTATACGGTAGCGTATATATCGTCGTCGTGGTGCCGGGGTGACGGGGGATACGGTGATCACATGGCCGCCGAAACCCGGACCCCGCCGAACGCCTGGATCGACGCGGGACTGCTCGCCCTCGCCGCCGGAGGCCCCGGCGCCGTTCGCGTCGAGGCGCTCGCGAAAGCCCTGGGTGTCACCAAGGGCGGCTTCTACGGCCATTTCGCGGACAGGGGCGCACTGCTCGAAGAAATGCTCGCCACCTGGGAGCGGATGAGTACCGATCTGCTGTTCGAAACCGTCGAGCGCGGAGGCGGCGACGCCAGGGCGAAGATCCGGCGCGCGGGCCTGCTCGCCGGCGACCGCCTGCTGCCGATCGACCTCGCGATCCGCGACTGGGCCCGGCGCGACCCGGTGGTGGCCGAACGGCTCCGGCGGGTCGACAACCAGCGGATGGATTACCTGCGCTCACTCATGCGCGAGATCTTCGCCGACGAGGACGAGGTCGAAGCCCGCTGCCTGCTCGCGTTTTCGCTGCTGGTCGGCAAACACTTCATGGCCGCGGACCACGGCGGTCGCAGCCGGGACGCGGTCACCGAGCTGGCCGGGAGCCTGATTCTCGGCGGCGGGCCCGGACATGACAGCTGAAGCGGGACAGCGGCTCCTTGCTTGCCTGCGCGAGCTTCAGGAGACCACCACGTGGACGGTCGACGTCACCGGGCCGAGGTGGCGGCTAGGAGGGGCGACCTGGCAGGCCGCCGTGGACGTCGAACCGCGGCGCTACCTCGGGCTGGCGTTCGAGGCGCTGGACCCCGTGACCGGCAAGCGCGCCACCTATGACATCGACACCGATCTGTACGACCTGTCGCAGGACAAGTACCGCGAGTTCGCGGGGGAGATCGAACGCGACATCATCGAATTCCTCGGCAACCTGAAGAAGAAAGCCGTACTGCGCGGGAACAGCGGATCGAAGTTCGTGCTCGTCTTCCCCCTGGACGGCTCCTGCGTTCGGGTCGTCCAGGGCCGCTTCATGTCCAGCGGGTCCTCACATCCAGATCCGGCCGCGGCGCGGATCGGCGGTGACTACGTCCCGGTCGAATGACGAGCCGGTGCACTCTCGTACCTGGTCAGGACCACCCCGCCGGGAAACGTCCGCGTCTCGACCAGGTTCAGGTTCGCCCGGCTGTCAAGCGTCGTGAAGAACGGTGTGCCGCTACCCACCAGGACCGGATGGGTGACGACCTCGTACTCGTCGACCAGCCCTGCCCGCATGGCCGCTCCGGCGAGCGTCGCACCGCCGACCCTCATCGGCCCGCCGTCCTCGGCCTTGAGCCGGGTGATCTCGGCGATCGCGTCGCCGGTCACCACACGGGTGTCCCAGTCGGCCTTGTCGATCGTCCTGGAGGAGAACACCACCTTCGGCGTTTCCCGCCAGTTCCGCGCGAACTCGATCTCCGCCGTGGTGGCGCCCGGCCGCTGGTCACCTGTCGGCCAGTGGGAACTCATCGTCTCCCACAGCCTGCGCCCGTACAGGAACAGGTCGATCGCCTGCTCCCGCTCGAGCCACCACTGGAACAGCTCGTCACTCGACGCGCCCCAGCCGATGTCACCATCGGTCGCGGCGATGTAGCCGTCCAGGCTGAGGTTCATGCCGTAGATCAGTTTCCGCATGGCGCCATCCTTCAGGCAGCCCTCAGTCGTCGTCCTCTTCGGGTGTCGTCGGGACCTGCTTGCGCGCGACGTAGATGAGCAGCCCGATGATCACCACGGGGCCGACGAAGATGAGGATCTCGTCCCAGCCGCCCTGGTGCATCATCATCACCCGCGCCGCGATGGTCATGAGCCGGAGACCAGCGCGATCCCGAGCGCGGTGTAGCCGATCATCAGCGCCAGCATGGGGTACTGACCCACCTTGACGTAGTTCGCGCGCAGCACACCGACGGACCGATCATGTGCCGAGGTTACGGCCAGCACGTGCCCGACGACGATTCCGGCGATCTGCACCAGCGCGATCACGCCGGTCGAGACGACCGTGTAGTCGATCGCACGGCCGAAACCCTGCTGCCCGGAGAACACGGCGAACGAGAAGTAATGCGCGACGGTGTAGCCGACCATGATCGGGATCAGTGACGGCGCGAACGCGGAATACGGCTCGAACCCGCGGCGCAGATACGGCCTGGTCAGGCTGATGGCGCCCGCGTACGCGCCATAGGTGAGCGCGATGCAGGCCGCGAGCCCGGCGGTGCCGCCGAGGACACCGGCGTCCAGCGACGTCCAGAAGGGGAGACGGGTCAGGCCGTCGAACGCCGTCGAGCCGAGCACCACCAGGACCAGCGCGGTCAGCCACGGCGCGGGGGAGATGGTGAGCAGCCCGTCCAGCGGATTCCGGACCACGAGACGCCCGTCGCCACGCCTGCCGAAGGGGGAGAGGGCCCCGATCAGGCGAGCGTAGACCTCGAAAGCGTCACCACGGTCGAACCAACCCGGACCGAAGACGACACCGAAAGCAATGTGTATAACGGCATATACGGTAGCGAAAAGAGCGATGGCTCGCGGCGAGTCCGAATGCGGGAACACAAGTTCCAGCCAAAGAAAGGCAAGGAGGCCCGCGATCGCGGGCAGGTAGCCCAGCCGGTCCGGGAGTTCGCGATGACGGGCCGGGATCAGCGACGCGACCGTCCTCAGTGGATTCAGTCGCCGCCAGGCCGGCCCGAACAAAAGTGAAAGCGGCACCAGGCCGACCCAGAACCAGGCGTAGAACCAGGCGGGAGCCGGATTGTCGGCCGAACTGTCCGGTCCGGCCCAGGCTGTCGCCAGGAACCCCGCGAAAAGCACCAAGCCGACCACGCGTGACGCGACCCGCGTGAAGGTGCTGTCGGCGAACCGCTCCAGTGGGAGGGGGAGTGCGCGGCCGGCGTCCGCACCGCGGAGTCTGGGCTCCTTCCAGAACGCGGTGAGCGCGAAGAAGGAGACCACGACGGCCGCCGCTCCCGCGTAGAGCGCGAGCCACAGCGGGACCGGCAGATCGGACCGGCCGCCGAGACCGTGCGCCAGGATCATCCGCTCACCCGGAGCTTGGTCACCGCCGCGCCACTCTTGTGCAGTTCCACCTCGAAGATCCCGTCGATGTTCGCGGTGAAGGCGACGGTCCCCGGAACGCCGGGAGCCAGCTGTGCTGCCTTGTCGTAACCATGGACGTGCAGTTCGTCCGCCTGGTCGGAGGTGACCTCCAGTGCGACGTTCTCCCCGGTGCGCACCGCGACCTCCTCCGGTCCCGCCGTGCGCTTGCCCTCGGTGATCGAGAACTTCACGGTCCTGGTGCCGGTGCCCGGAGGCTGTTCGGTACCGCTCGATCCCGAACAGCCGGTCACGGCCAGCAGTGCGGCCACGGTGATCCCGCAGATTCCGCCGATCCTCCGCATCGAGGTCCCTTCAAGTCGTACGCCCCGGCTTGCCTGTCCAGGACCGTGCCCCTATCGTGTTACCCCAAGGTAACAGTTACTCACGTTAGCAGGAAGGCGAACAACGGTGTTCTTGGCTCAGGAGAGCCCGCCTGCCGGCGGTGCGCAATTCGGGCAGATCGTCATCGCGGGCCTGATGTTCACCGCGGTCTTCCTGCCGTTGGCCGTCTTCGTCCTCCGCGAGCGCGCGGGGAAGCGGACCGTCGTCGGTCGTGTCGCCGACTGGACGGGCGACTTCAGCGGCTTGCCGCGCTGGGCCGCGCTGCCGATGGTCGTCGCCTTCCTCTCCGGGATGTCGGCGCTGATCGGCGTCTACTGGGACGTGCCGATCCACATGGAGCTCGGCCGCGACGAAGGTCCGCTCGCGAACCCGTCGCATTACCCGATCTACTTCGGGCTGATGGGCATCTTCGCCAGCGGCGTGCTCAGCGCGACCCTCGCGACGAAGAACCTGCCCAAACGCACGTTCAAGATCGGCCCGCACTGGAAGGCGCCGATGGGCTCCATCCAGATGATGGCGACCGGCCTGGTCGGCATCGCGGGGTTCCCGCTCGACGATGTCTGGCACCGGCTGTTCGGCCAGGACGTCACCGAATGGGGGCCGACCCACGTCCTGATGATCGGTGGCGGTGTCTGTGTCGTGCTGGGTCTGCAGCTGCTGCTCGGCGAGGCCCGCCAGGTCGGCGCAACCGGGCCGATCGTGCGCCTGCTCGGCCCGGTGCTCGCCGGTGCCTGGATGATGGGCGCTTCGGCGTTCCTCATGGAGTTCGACCTCGGTGTCCCGCAGTTCCCGATGCTGTCCCAGGTCGTGCTCGTTGGCCTGATCGGCGCGTGGACCCTGACCTACGGGCGCCTGTCCTGGGGGCCAGGCGGCGCGCTGATCGTCGTCGCGGTCTTCCTCGCGTCCCGTGCGTCGTTCACCGTCATCCCGCTGTTCGCCGACCTGCACGTGGCTTCGTTGCTCCCGTACGTGGCCGAAGCGGTGATCATCGAGGTCGTGGCTCTCGCGATGCGTAACCGGCAGGGCTACACCTTCGCCGCTGTCGCGGGCCTGCTCGTGGGGACCGCGGGGATGCTCGCCGAGGCTGCGTTCACCCGGTGGCTGATGCCGAATCCTTGGCCCGTCGCTCATCTGCCGCTGTTCGTGCTGTTCGGGACCGGCGCAGCCCTCGCGGGCGCGTTCATCGGTGTCTGGCAGTACCAGCGGGTCGAGGAGACGGCGACCCTGGTTCCCGCGGCGGGCCCCCGCCACGCGATCGGACTCGTCGGCGCGCTCGGCGCGGTCGTCCTGATGTCGGCGGTCGCCGTCCCGCAGGACCCGGAGCCGGACTTCACCGCCGACGTGCGGCTGACCGAAGCCGCGGTCGGGCAGCCGATCTCGAACCCGCACGGCGGTGGCACACCCCGGTGGGTCGACGCGACCGTCACGATCTCGCGGCCCGATCTGGCCGACGACTCGGTCTGGTTGAACGGTTTCGCCTGGCAAGGCGGCGACTTCTTCACCGCGCCGCTGGAGAAGATCGGCACGGGGGTGTATCGCACGGTCCAGCCCCTTCCGGTGTTCGGGCAGTGGAAGACCGGGATCCGCGTGCACGTCCCGAACCGGATGATGGGGCTCGCCCCGATCTACGCGCCCGCCGATCCTGCCGCGAACGCGCCGTCGATCGACGCGACGGCCGGTTCGCGGCCGTTCATGTCCGAGATCGAGTTCCTGCAACGGGAACGGAAGTCGGAGACACCCGCGGTGCTGTGGACGGTCGCGTACGCCACGGTCGGGCTGATCTTCGCCGGCATGTGGGCGCTGTTCGCGTGGCTTTACGCGGGTGCCGCCACCGCGCGGCGGCGTCAGGTCTCCGTCGGCTGACGTCACGAGGCGCTTTGCTCGCACTTCGCCGCACGTATCGATTGAGCATCATCGCGCGCAAGCCTTTTGCAAGCCCGCTTCCCTTGAATACCCAGGACACTGCACGTGCTGCCGTTTCGCGCGTCGAAATGGTGACTCAGTGCTACCTTGGTGGAGCATAAAGTAGCTGTTGACCACGCGACGGCATCCGCTGTGCACGATCGGTATTGGCGAGTCATTGCGCGGTTAGCGCGACATGTGGTTACTTTTCCGCCTCGGGGGTTGGGATACAGCGAGTTTCGATGGGGTGGTCTTCGTGCGCACAGAGCGTTTTCCGAAGCGACGGCGCGGTCTTCGCGTGGTCGCGGTCCTCGCCGCTTCGGCGGTCGCGACGGTGCCTTTCGTGCCCGCCGCGGCGGCGCAGCAACAGGGCAAGGTCCTCCGGGTGGCGCTCACGACCGGGATCGACCACCTGAACCCGTTCACCGCCCAGCTGTCGGCGGCGACGCAGGTCGGCCGGTTCAACTACGAGTTCCTGACCCTGCCCTCGGCCGAGGACACCCAGCCCACGGGCGGTGTCGCCGAGTCGTGGACGACGTCCGACGACAAGCTCACCTGGACCTTCGCCATCCGCCAGGGGATGAAGTGGTCGGATGGCAAGCCGGTGACCGCGCAGGACCCCGCGTACACGTTCCAGCGGATGCTCGACGACGAGAACGCCCGCACCGCGAACGGCAACTACGTCAGCAACTTCGCTTCGGTGTCTGCGCCGGACGACAAGACGCTCGTCATCAAGACCAAGGCGCCGCAGTCGAGCATGACCTCGCTCGACGTCCCGATCGTGCCCAAGCACATCTGGGAGCCGATCAAGGACCTCAACGCCCCTTCGACCGACGAGATGGCCGTCGTCGGTGTCGGCAGCGGGCCGTACCTGCTGACCGAGTACAAGAAGAACGAGTTCGTGAAGTTCAAGGCGAACAAGGACTACTGGCGTGGCGCGCCCAAAGTGGACGAACTCCAGCTGCTCCAGTTCAAGGACGCCGAGGCCGCGGTGAACGCGCTGAAGCAGGGCGAGGTCGACGTCATCAACCGGCTCACGCCGACGCAGTTCGACGCGCTCAAGGGCGAAAAGAACATCACCACGAACAAGGCCCCCGGCCGCCGGTACAACGAGCTCATCATCAACTTCGGCGTCAAGAACGTGGTCGACCAGCCGATCGGTGACGGGAACCCGATCCTGAAGGACCTCCGCGTCCGCAAGGCGATCGCGCAGGCCATCGACACCAAGACCATCGTCGAGAAGGTGATGAACGGCTATGGCCAGGCCGGGACCGGTGTCGTGCCGGCGATCTACAAGTCCTACACCTGGACCCCGTCGGACGCCGAGAAGACCAAGTTCGACATCGCGGCCGCGAACACCACCCTCGACCAGGCGGGCTATGCCAAGGGCGCGGACGGCATCCGCGTCGCCCCTGGCGGCGCGAAGCTGGAGTTCCGTCTCGCCGGTCACGCGAACCGGCCGTTCGACCAGCGCACCGCGCAGTTCGTCAGCGGCTGGCTCAAGGACGCCGGCATCGGCGTCAAGCAGGAACTCGTCTCCGACGACGAACTGGACGACCGCACCACGGCGGGCAACTACGACCTCGCCATCTCCGGCTACGGCACCTCGCCCGACCCGGACTACGCGCTGAGCCTGAACACCTGCGCCGGCCGTCCGAACGCCCAGGGCAACGGCGGCAGCTCGGCGACCTTCTTCTGCGACCCGCGCTACGAAGACCTCTACAAGAAGCAGCTGACCGAGTTCGACCCGGCCAAGCGTGCCGAGATCGTCAAGCAGGCCCAGGCCGTCCTGGCCGGGGAGTACGTCGACGTCGTCCTGGACTACGACAACGTGCTCGAGGCCTATCGCTCGGACAAGTTCGCCTCGTTCACCAAGCAGCCGCAGCCCGACGGCGCGATCCTCGAGCAGTCCGGCTACTGGGGCGTCTACGGCGCCACCCCGGCCGGCGCCGCGGCGGACTCCGAGGACGGCGGCAACACCGGGCTGTGGATCGGCATCGGCGCGGTCGTACTCGTGGTGCTCGTCGGCGGCGGTGTGCTGCTCGGGCGCCGCGGCAAGTCGGCCGAAGACCGGGAGTAGAGGACAGCTTTGACCGAGGCACTCAGTTCTCTCGACCAGACCTCGGCGCTCGTCGACCCCGACGAGCGCCGAGGCGGGACCGGTACCACCCGGTTCGTTCTCGCCAAGATCGGCGGCGCGCTGGCGAGTCTCCTGCTCGTCATCGTGCTCGGGTTCTTCCTCTTCCGGACACTGCCCGGCGATCCCGTCCGGTTCATGGTCCGCGACCGGCCGACCGACCCCAAGATGATGGCGGAGCTCCGCGAGCAGATGGGCGTCGACAAGCCCCTGCTGCAGCAGTTCTGGGACTACTTCGTCGGCTTGCTCCACGGCACCATGGGCGATTCGTACCTGCAGCGGCGTCCGGTCGTCGACATGATCGGTGAGCGGTTGTGGCCGACGATCCTGCTCGTCGGCAGCGCGACCGTACTCGCGATCGCGCTCGGGCTGTGGCTCGGCATCCGCGCCGGCTGGCGCCGGGGGAGCAGGTTCGACAAGGGCCAAACAGGACTCGCGCTGACCCTGTGGTCGGTCCCGCAGTTCTGGCTGGGGCTCATGCTGCTGGTGGCGACCAACGGGTTGTTCCCCAGCCGCGGAATGCATTCCCCGGACGCCGCGCCTGGTTTCTTCAGTGAAGGGCTCGACGTCCTGCACCATCTGGTACTGCCGTGCGTGACCCTGCTGGTGGTGTTCTACGCGCAGTACATGCTGGTCATGCGGTCGTCCCTGATCGGCGAGATGAACTCGGACTACCTCACCACCGCGCGGGCCAAAGGGCTGCGCGACGACCTGGTGCGCAAGCGGCACGCCGTGCCCAACGCCCTGCTCCCGACGGTGACGCTGGTCTTCATGCAGTTCGGCATGGTGGTTTCGGGCGCTGTCTCGGTCGAGGCCGTGTTCAGCTGGCCGGGACTCGGGCAGCTGCTCTATGAAGCCCTCCGCGGACCCGATCTGCCTGTACTGCAGGGGGTCTTCGTCACCCTCGCGGGCGCGGTGGTGCTGATGAACCTGCTCGCGGAGTTGCTCTACCGCGTGCTCGACCCCAGGGTGCGGACGGCATGACCACAGCGGAAAAACCCGGTTCGATCGCGTGGCGCCGCCGTCGCGAGGCGGTGGCGAAGCACTGGCACGAGTTCACGACGAACAAGGCGGGTGTTTTCGGCCTGGCGTTCCTCGGTCTCATCACGGTGCTGGCCATCCTCGCCCCGGTGATCTCGGACGAGTCCGGTCTCGACGTCACCAAGGCGCCCGGCAGTTCGCTGGAACCGCCCAGCGGGAAGTTCTGGCTTGGCACCGACATCGACGGCCGTTCGGTGCTGCTGATGACGTTCTGGGGTGCGCGGATCTCGCTGCTCACCGGCTTCTCGGCGGCACTCCTCTCGGTACTGATCGGCACCGTCATCGGGATCGCGGCCGCGCATTTCAAAGGCTGGTTGTCCGGGCTGCTGCTGCGGTTCACGGACTTCTTCCTCGTACTGCCGTCGCTCGTGCTCGCCGTGGCGCTGGCCTCGGTGCTGGAACAGGGCGCGATGACGGTGATCGTCGCCATCGGTGTCACCGCGTGGCCGAGCACCGCGCGGCTGGTCCGGGCGCAGACCCTGACCATCGAGAGCCGCCCGTACATCGAGCGTGCCAAAGCGCTCGGAGGCGGTCACCTGCACGTCGTCGGCAAACATGTCCTGCCGGGTGTCATGCCGCTCGTGCTGGCCAACACCACGCTCGTCGTCGGCAACGCGGTCATCGCGGACGCGACGCTGGCCTTCCTCGGCGTCGGCAACCCGAACACCGTCTCCTGGGGCACGATGTTGCAGACCGCGTTGAACAACGGCGCGATCAGCAAGGGTGCCTGGTGGAACCTGTTGCCGCCGGGTATCGCGATCGTCGTGGTCGTCCTCGCTTTCACTCTTGTCGGACGGGCACTGGAAACCGTGCTGAACCCGCGCCTGAAGGGACAGCACTCATGAGCCCCTTGCTGGAACTGAAGAACCTCGGCGTCACCTACGCCACGGGGAGCGGCGAGGTCGCCGCCGTCCGGGGCGTCGACCTGGTACTCGAACCCGGCGACACCCTCGGGGTGGCGGGGGAGTCGGGGTCGGGGAAGTCGACGGTCGCGATGAGTGTGCTGCGGCTGCTCCCGCGTTCGGCGAAGGTCAGTGGCGAGATCCTGCTGGACGGCGAAGACGTCACGGCCATGAAGTGGGGCAGGCTGCGCGCGGTGCGCTGGGCCGAGGCCTCGGTGGTGTTCCAGGGCGCGATGCACGCGCTCAACCCGGTCCGCAAGATCGGGGAGCAGATCGCCGAGCCGCTCCGGCTGCACCCGCCCGGCGGCAAGGCGCTGCCGGAGAGCGAGGTCCAGGCCAAGGTTTCGGAACTGCTCGAACAGGTCGATCTGCCGCCCGGTCGGGCCGGGGCGTATCCGCATGAGCTGTCCGGCGGGCAGAAGCAGCGGGTCATGATCGCGATGGCGCTGGCCTGTTCGCCGCGGCTGATCATCGCGGACGAGCCGACGACGGCGCTCGACGTCATCGTCCAGGCCCAGGTGCTGGATCTGCTGGGCAGGCTGGTCGCCGAGCAGGGGATCGGGCTGATCATGATCAGCCACGACCTGTCGGTGCTCGCCGCGACCTGCCGCCGGATCGCGGTGATGTACGACGGCGAGATCGTCGAGGAGCGGCCGAGCGCGGAGCTGATGAGCGCGCCGCGTCACGAGCACAGCAGGGCACTGGCCGCCGCGTTCCCGACCGTCGGTGACCCGGTGTCCCGGTTCGCTCCCGCGACCAGCACGCCGCTGCCGCCGGAATCCGAACGCGACGCCGAACGGCCCGCGCTGCTGGAGGCCGAGGATCTGCGCGTCAGCTTCCGCGACCGGACCGGCAAGCGGATCAACGCCGTCGCCGGGGTGAGCCTGCAGGTGCGGAAGGACGAGATCGTCGCGCTCGTCGGCCAGTCCGGTTCTGGCAAGACGACCCTGGCCCGGACGCTGCTCGGACTGCAGAAACCCGACTCCGGCGCGGTGCGGTACGACGGCAAACCGGTCCCGCTGCACGGCGCCGGTCTCAAGGCGTACCGGCGGCAGGTCCAGCTGGTCCTGCAGGATCCGACCAGCGCGCTGAACCCGAACCACACGGTGTACGAGGCCGTCGCCGAAGGTCCCCGGATCCACGGACTGGGCGCGAACGAGCACGAGATCGTCACCAAAGCTCTCGAAGCGGCCGAACTGCGGCCCGCTGAGAAGTTCCTCGACCGGCTCCCGCACGAGCTGTCGGGCGGGCAGCGGCAGCGGGTCGTCATCGCGGGCGCGCTCGCGCTGGACCCCGGCGTGGTCGTGGCCGACGAGCCGGTGGCGTCGCTCGACGCGTCGGTGCGAGGGGAGATCCTGGCGCTTCTGCTGCGCCTGCGACGTGAGCTGGGTCTCGCCGGGCTCGTGATCACCCATGACCTCGGGCTGGCCTGGAACATCGCCGACCGGGTCGCCGTGATGTACCGCGGGGAGCTTGTGGAGGTCGGTACCGTGGAGGAGGTTCTGCTGGACCCGAAGCACGACTACACGAAGTCGCTGCTCGCCGCGTTGCCCGGTGGTACCGCTCAGCGAGAGACGGCCGACCGCTGAGCGAGGGGATTCCGGGAAGCACCCATTGCCGCGCACACGCACAGGCGCGGTGTGTAACCTCCAATCTCGAAATGGCGACCACGACAGACACCTCGCAGACGCCCACGGCAGGCTCGCTCGGCGATCGGCTCCGGGTGCCTTCCCGGTTCCCGTACCGCACCATCGCGATGGGGACCATAGGCAGCACGCTGCTGATGCTGGCCGCGCTCGGCGCGGGCGGCATCCTCATCCGTGACCCGATCCTGGGGCACGGACCGTTGTCGTGGATCCGCTACGGCCATGGCCGCATCCTCGCGAACGTGATGCTCTACTCGGGCTTCGCGCTGATCATCTGGGCGTGGGTCCGGCTGGGCCGCTACGCGCTGGCCGGCCGGATCGGCAGCCGTCCGATCGTCATCGCCGCCGCGTGCTGGATGGCACCGCTGCTCGTGTCGCCGCCGCTGTTCACCCGCGACGTCTTCTCCTACCTCGCGCAGGGCGCGCAGCTGCTCAACGGGCTCGACCCGTATGCCAACGGCCCGGCCGAACTGGGAGTGCTGCCGGACGTCGTGCAGAATGTCCACCCGCTGTGGCAGACCACCCCGGCCCCGTACGGCCCGCTGTTCCTGCTGTTCGCCAAGTGGATCGTCGGGATCACCGGCAACGACATGATCGCCGGGGTCATCGCGACCCGCCTGGTGCTGATGATCGGCCTGGCCGGGATGCTGTGGTCACTGCCGCGGCTGGTCAAGCACCTCGGCGGCAAGCTGCCCATCACGCTGTGGCTCGCCATCGCCAGCCCGATGACGGTGATCCACCTCGTCGGCGGTCCGCACAACGATCTGCTGATGCTGGGCTTTCTCACCGTCGGCGTGCTGGCCGCGCTGGAACGCAAGCACGCCGTCGCGATCGTCCTGGTCACCATCGGCATGCTGATCAAGCCCACCGCGGCCCTGGCGCTGCCGTTCCTGGTCTGGGTGTGGGCGAACCACCTGCCCGGCGACCGGAAGGTGGTCAACTTCTTTCGCGCGGGAGCCGCCTCGGTCGGGATCTTCGTGCCGGTGTTCGTCGCGGGTACGTGGGTCTCGCTCGGTTCCTTCAACCTCGGCTGGCTGACCGGGCTCAAGGCGCCGACGCTGATCGCGAACTGGATGAACTTCCCGACCGGGATCGGCGAGATCTTCTACTCGCTGGTGAATTTGGTGGTCGACGTCGAGGTCTCGCCGTTTGTCACCGTGTTCCGGGCGATCGCGTGGGTCGGCCTCGCCGCGTTCATCGGCTGGCAGTGGTGGCTGGCCCGCGACGGGGGATACCCGGCGATCCACCGGATGGCGATCGTCCTGCTGGCAGGCGCGATCGTCCCGCCGCCTTCGCTGCCTTGGTATCTGACCTGGGGTTTCGTCGTTCTGTCCGCCTTTGAGTGGCGCCGCCGGAACCTCGCCGTCGTCGTCGCGGTGTCGGTGTTCGTGACGCTGGTGTACTACCCGACAGGGGAGCAGGCGCTCTACGACTGGTGGTTCATGGCGGGTGTCGTCGCCGCGAGCGTGTACGCGGCCGCGTCGCTGCTGCGTCCGGATCCGCTCGGGATCATCGCCGCCTGGCGAGGGAGGCCGGCAGAGCAGTTCGTGCCTGCCGAGGCACCTCGCTCCTGATGCTGTTTCGCGGACTTGTGTCAACGCAGCTAAGTGTATAACGACCTATACGCAACGGCGATGGCCTTGTCGCCGTTTCACGACGACAAGGCCAAAAGAAGCTCAGGAAGCGCGCCAACCGCTCCATGAGTGAATCAGGGTGCTCACCACGGCATGCGGAGGCGGCTGTGTCTTGTACTGTGAGTACTTCTCCCGCAGGAGCCGCATCGGCAGCGTGTGCTCGTCAGGGTCCGTCAGGACACGGGCGACCCCGTCGGCCCGTGCCCACCACAGCCCGGCCCAGTTCTCGTCGTAGCGGTCGGTCAGGAAACTGACCACCGGGTTCTCCGCGATGTTCTTCAGCCGCCGCAACGCCGTCGTGCTCTTGGGTTTGTGATCGATCGCGAACGCCACCGAATCGCCCTCGATGACGAACGTGACGGGTACCAGGTGGGGCACACCGTCCGAACCCGTCGTGGCCAGCCGGGCGATCCGCTCGCCTTCGAATCGTGACCGCGCTTCCGCAGGCGTCATCCGCATGTCGCAACGGTACCGAGACGCCACCCGGTCACCTGAGGTGCTGGATCGCCTAGGCGTGGCGCCGTACGCGGAGCACGTTGTCCGAACGTGTTCCCTGCTGCCCTTCGGGTCCGGGGAAGTCGCGCGTGATCAGGTCCTGTCGTTCCACGGTCCATTCGCCGTCGGTCAGGTCCAGCGTTTCGAGTACTTCGGCAGGCGTCGGGAAGTGGACGTCCTTGTGCGGCGGCTCTTCCATCCACGTCGGCCAGCCTGCGTGGCCGGCGACCACCAGGGTGCCGCCGGGCGCCACTGCTTCAGCGGCGCGGCGTAGCGCCTTGTCCCGCTCGCCGTTCTCCGCGACGGGGGAGTGGAAGAACTGTGCGGAGATGAGGTCGAAGTTCCCCTCCGGGAAGGACTTGCCGAGGTCGTGGCGCTCCCAGACGATGCCGTCGACACCGGCTTCGGCCGCGTGTCCGGCAGCGCGCTTCAGCGCGACGTCCGAGATGTCGACGGCGGTGACGCGCCATCCCTGTTGCGTGAGCCAGATCGCGTCGCCGCCTTCGCCGCATCCGAGATCGAGCGCCGTGCCCGGCGTCAGTGAGGCGACCTCGCCCACCAGGATCGGGTTCGCCTTCCCGCTCCAGACCTGGTCCTTGTCGCGGTAGAAGTCTTCCCAGAACTGCTGTGTGGAATCCATGTCCGAAAGATGCCCTTGGCCGGGCCGGGTTCGCAAGTTCCGTTGCTGTTATGGCAAAACCAGGAGTGTTCCCGTTTCGGTGTCCAGGGTGGCCAGTGCGCCGAGGGGGATGGTCGGTGACGCCGGGACGTGCCCGAAGCCGAATTCCCAGACCATGGGGACGCCGAGTGGGGCCAGCAGGTCGAGCATCAGCTCGCGGATCGCTTCCGGATCACCGCATGCCTCCCACGAGCCCAGCACGACCGCTTTGGCACCGTCGAACCAGCCGGAACGCAGCAACTGGGTCAGCATCCGGTCGATCCGGTACACGCTCTCGGTGACGTCTTCCAGCAGTACGATCGCGTCACGCGCCGAACCCTGTTCCGGGGTGCCGAGGCCCGAGGCCAGCAAGGCGAGGTTGCCGCCGATGAGTGTGCCGGTCGCGGTGCCCGGTACCAGCGGTGACGCGGTGGGTGAGGTGATCGTCCGCGCCGCGTCCGGCTCGAACAGCGACAGTCGCAGGTGTTCCGCGGCCACCGTGTCAAACAGGGTGGTCGCGGGCATGGGGGAGAACAGCGTCTCCAGTCCCAGGTGGACGTTCACGGCCCGGTGCAGCGCGGTCACGTCGCTGGATCCGGCGAACATCTTGGGTCCTGCCTCGGCCAGTGCCGTCCAGTCGACCAGGTCGAGCATTCTTTGTGAGCCGTAGCCGCCGCGGGCGGCGAGGACGCAGGTCACTCGCGGATCCAGCCAGGCGTCGGTGAACTCGGCCGCGCGTGCGTGGTCGGAGGCCGACAGGTAGCCGGTGGAAGCTGCACGGACGCAAGGCCCGACGTGGACGTCGATGTCCCAGCCGCTCAGCACCGAGATCGCCTTCTCGGCGAGGTCCGGCGGGACCGGTCCGGCCGGGGCGACCAGGGCGATCGTGTCGCCTGGCCGGATCTTCGGCGGCCTCATCGGCTCAGCCGGAGCTTCGGCACGCCGGGCGTTTCGAAGCCGAGGACCTGGCCGTAGAAGGACAGTTCCGCTTCGAGGGCGGCCACGATCGTCTCCGCCTTCCGGAATCCGTGCTGTTCGCCCTCGAACCTCAGGTAGGCGTGCTCGATGCCGCGGCCCGCGAGTCCGGCCACGAAGCGGTCCGCCTGCTCGGGTGGGCAGATCTCGTCTTCGAGGCCCTGCAGGAACAGCAGGGGGCCCGCGAGGGTCTCCGCGTTGTTGATCGGTGACCGGTCCCGGTAGCGCTGTCCGGTTTCCGGCAGCGGCCCGATCAGGCTGTCGAGGTAGCGGGATTCGAAGTCGTGTGTTTCGCCGCCGTCGCCGGTCCACTGGCCGAGGTCGAGGATCGGGTACATCACGGTGCCGGCGCGGTAGGTCGTGGTGGTGGTGAGTGACGCGGCGGAGGTGTAGCCGCCCGCGCTGCCGCCGCGGATCGCCAGCCTGTCGCCGTCGACGGTGCCTTCGGCGGCGAGGGCTTCGGCGACGGTGACGCAGTCGGCGACGTCGACGATGCCCCAGTGTTCCCGCAGCCGTTCGCGGTAGGCGCGTCCGTAGCCGGTCGAGCCGCCGTAGTTCACCGTGACGACGGCGATGCCTCGGCTGGTGAAGTAGGCGATCTCGAAGTCGAGTACCGCGCTGTCCCGGCCGGTCGGTCCGCCGTGGGGGTAGACGAGCAGTGGTGGCCGTTCTCCGTCAGGTGCGGCGAAGTCGGCGTTCGCGGGCAGGTAGACGAAGGCTGGGATCCGGTCGCCTTCGTCGTTTTTGAAGATCCGTTCCACGGGTGTGGAGAGGTAGGCGGGTGACGGTGGTTCGGGTACCGATGCGAGTTCGGTCACCGTTTCGCGGTCGAGGTCGACCTTCACGACGGCGCCTTCGCGTTTCGGGCCTGCCGCGACGCCTGCGATGCCGCCTTCGTGGACGGCGAATCCGTTGGTGGACCAGGCGGTCAGGTCGGTGGCGGCCGCCACCGGGGTCACTTCCCGCGTTGTCTCGTCGAGGATGGCGAGCTTGCCCGAGGCGATGACGGCGAAGCGGCCGTCTCCGAGTGGTGTGAACCAGCTGGCACCGAGTTTCCATTGCGCGCCGCCGATCTCCCGTTCGCATGGCGCGAGGTTGGTGACGGTGCCGTCGAGTCCGATGCGGTGGAGGTTCCACCAGCCGCCGGGGTCGAGCAGGGCGAGCAGGGTGTCCGGCGATTCCCATTCGAGCTGGCAGACGGAGATGTCGGCTGCTCCGGCGAGGACGTGGTGGGGGCCGAACGTCCCGTCCGCGCGGATTTCGGCGACGCAGAGTTCGGTGCCGTCCCAGGGCATGGCGGGGTGGTTCCAGCCGAGCCAGGCCGCGTGTGTCCCGTCGGGTGAAAGCTGCGGTGCGGTGAGGAAGTGGTGGCTGGCAGTGAGGACGCGTCCGGGGCTGCCGTCGAGGGGGACCGCGATGAGGTCGCGGGCGATGTCGACGCGCCGGGGGCCGGTGCTGCGTTCGCGGACCAGCCACACTTCGCCTGCCGGGCCGGGGCGGAGGTCGCTGTAGCGGATCTCGTGGCGGGTGGCGGGCTCCGGTGTCAGTGGGGTGGTCTCGCCGGTGGTCAGGTCGCGGCGGTAGACGCGTTGATCGGCCCAGTGGGTGAAGACGAGGATGTCGCCGAGCACGAGCCAGGGGCGTCCGCCGTATTCGTGGACGCGGTTGCGGACGTTCCAGGGGCTGGGAAGGACGTCTTCGACCGTGCCGTCCGTGCGGGACCGCACGAGGGTGACGCGGCCGCCCTCACCTGTTCTGGCTTCGGCCCACCAGACCTCTTCTCCCGCTGTTCCGAGCCATTGCGCGCTGACTCCCGAGGCCGCGACGTCGGCGGCCGAAAGGGGAGACGTCCAGGTGCCGTAGGGGGCGATCTCAACCACAGCTGAAGACTAGGAGCGTCCCTTTGTCCACGATGGCGCGGGGCACTGCTGGTGCGGGCGGTTTTGTCGAGCGGTTTCGCCCTCGGCGGAACCGTGGGGCGGCGGATGCCGATCATGGGGTCGTGGCCTAGGGTCAAAGATGCCATGTCTCGCGTAATCCACGTCTTCCGCCAGCCCGACCGGTTCGTTGCAGGAACCGTCGGTGAGCCCGGCGACCGCACGTTCTACCTCCAGGCGTCCGAGGACGTCCGCACGATCAGTGTGACGATCGAAAAACAGCAGGTCGTGGTCTTGGCCGAAAGGCTCAGCTCGCTGCTGGAAGAGGTCGCCAGCCGGTTCGGCGCGGACGTACCGGACGACGCGCCCGACGAGCTTCTCGACGTCGATCCCCTGGCCGTTCCGGTCGAGGAGGAGTTCCGCGTCGGCACGATGGGCCTCGGCTGGGACGCCGACAGCAGTGCCGTCGTCATCGAACTGCTCGCGATGACGGAAGGCGAGGTGGACGAAACGGTCGTTCTGGACGACACCGAAGAGGGGCCGGACGCCGTCCGTGTCTTCTTGACTCCCGGTGCGGCGCGCGCGTTCGCCGAGCGTGCCGACAGGGTGGTCAATGCCGGCCGTAAGCCGTGCCCGCTGTGTGCGGAGCCGCTCGACCCGGCGGGCCATATCTGCCCGCGGCAGAACGGGTACCGGCGCGACGTCGACGTCCTCGAGGACTGAGCGGGTGTCGGAGACTTCGCGGGAGCTGGTGGAGCGCGGCAAGATCGACGTCGAAGGCAGGCTCGTTGACGCCTCCAACGTGACGCTGTTCTGCACGATCGAGTTCGACGGTGTGACCGGGAACGTGGTGTACAAGCCGGTGTCGGGTGAGCGGCCGTTGTGGGATTTCCCGGATGGGACGCTCGCCGGCCGCGAGGTCGCGACGGCGATGGTCGCGGAGGCTTCCGGACTCGGTGCGATCCCGCCGACGGTGCTGCGTGACGGGCCGTTCGGGCCTGGGATGGTGCAGCTGTGGATCGAGACCACCGAAGAGGAGCTGGTCGACGTCCGGTCCCCGGAGAGCTTGCCGGAGGGTTGGCGTGTCGTGCTGCACGCGCACGATCGCGATGGTGAGCCCGCGGTGCTCGCGCACGCGGATCGTCAGGGGATGCGTGAGCTGGCCGTGCTCGACATCGTGGTCAACAACACCGACCGCAAGGGCGGCCATGTGCTCGCCGGGGCGGACGGCCGGGTCTACGGCGTGGACCACGGGATCTGTCTGCACACCGATCCGAAGCTGCGGACGGTGCTGTGGGGCTGGATCGGTGAGCGGCTGTCCGAGGCCGAGGTCGGCAAACTGCGCGGCCTGCGTGAGCGGTTGGACGGCGATCTCGGTGACGCGCTCAGTGCGCATCTGACCGGTTTCGAGATCCGCGCGCTGGCCGAGCGTACTGAGCTGTTGCTCGCGGAGGGTGTGTTTCCTGAGCCCGGTGACGATTGGCGGGCCGTCCCGTGGCCGCTGTTCTGATCGACGACGAGGCCCGTGCGCGCCTGATCAGGCGGTTCGGTGAGGATGTCGCGGTTTGGTGTGATGCGCTGCCCGCGCTGGTGGAGCGGTTGGCGGAGCGGTGGGGGCTGACCGTTGTCGGTGCGAAGCCGGGTAACACCGGCCGTACGTTGATCTGTGTCGGGGATGACGGCGCCAAGAAGGTGCTGAAGCTGACGCCGGATCATGCGATCGCCGAGTCGGAGGCAGCCGCGTTGCGGGCGTGGGGCGGTTGCTCGCGGGTCGTGCAGGTCCTCGCCACAGCGGTCTCCGACGGCGCGATCCTGTTGGAGGGCATCGATCCCGGCACGCAGCTGCTGGAGGCGGGGGTGAACGTCCCGTGGGCCGAGGTCGGTGATCTGCTGACCCAGATCCACGCGGTGACCCCGCCGTCCGGTTTCTCGACGCTGGAAGACCGGGTCGTGTTCATGTACCGGCTCGCCGAGCGTGGCCTGCGTGGGTCGGTGGCCGAGGCGACGTTGTCGTTGGAGACGCTCGATCGAGCGCGGCTGCGGGCTCTCGCCCTGGCGACCGATGGGCACGGGAAGGCGATCGTGCACGGCGATCTGCACCCTGGCAATGTCCTCGACGGCGGGCCGGGCAGGGGAGCGGTCGCGATCGATCCGCGGCCGAGTGTCGGCGACCCGGCTTTCGACCTGGCCGACTGGGTCACGCTGCCGATGACCGGCGGTGGCACGCTCGAGGACGGGTTCGACGCGATCGCGCCGCATCTGCCTGGATTCGACGCCGAGCGGGTCCGGGCGTGGTGTGTCGCGCTCTCGCCGTTGTTCGTGATGCGGCCGCTCGAGCGGGGTGAGCGGACCCCGTTCGTCGAAGCGATGCTGTCATTCTGCCGGTGAACCCGAGTCCGCGATCGACGTCGGCAGGGCGGCGGTTGGCGGCCGGACCGGCGTGGCGGGGAGACGCTGACCCCGTGCACCGCTAGCGTCGTCCGCCGTGCGCTCTCATTCCTACGACGACGTGCTGTCCGGTCCGCGTAAGCGGAAGATCCCCGAGGTGCCCGCCGAGCCGGGGCTCGTGGTCGAAGACCCGGTCAGCGGGTATTGCGGCGCCGTGGTGAAGATCGAGTACGGCAATGTGGTCCTCGAGGATCGGCACGGCAAGCATCGGGTGTTCCCGTTGAACCCCGCCGGCTTCCTGCTGGAAGGCAAGCCGGTCACGCTGGTGCCCGTGAAGGCGGCCCCGAAGGCCCCGGCCCGGCGGATGTCGGCGTCCGGGTCGGTCCAGGTCCAGGGGCTCAAGGCACGGGTCGCGCGTGATTCGCGTATCTGGGTGGAGGGCAAGCACGACGCCGAACTGGTCGAGCGGGTCTGGGGTCACGATCTGCGGGTCGAGGGCGTGGTGGTGGAACCACTCGATGGGGTGGACGTGCTGTCCGATCGCATCGGTGAGTTCGGCACCGGGCCTGGTCGCCGTCTCGGGGTGCTGGTCGACCATCTGGTCGCGGGCAGTAAGGAGTCCCGGATCGTCGACGGGATCCGCGACGAGAACGTGCTGGTCACCGGGCATCCGTACATCGACGTCTGGGAGGCGGTGAAGCCGTCGGTCGTCGGTATCCGTGCCTGGCCGAAGATCGCGCGGGGCACGGAGTGGAAGCAGGGTGTCTGTGACGCGCTTGGCTGGGGCGAGCCGTGGGAGGGCTGGCAGCGGATCCTGGCGGCGGTCGGCAGCTACCGGGATCTGGAAACGCCGCTGATCGGAGCGGTGGAGCGGCTCATCGACTTCGTCTCGGATCCGGGCGAGGAGTCCTGAATGACCGGTTTGCGCGAGGTCACTCAAGGTCACGCGTCGGTCACGTCGGTTTCGCTTCCTCGGTATGAATCGGCGCGATCTGGGAGCATGAACGCATGACAGGCGCTCTCATCTGGCTGATCGCCGGCATCCTCCTGATCATCGCCGAGCTGCTCTCGGGTGACCTGTTCCTGCTCATGGTCGGTGTCGGAGCCCTGTTCGGGGCAGGCTCCGCGGCCTTGACCGGGAACCCGTTCATCGACGTCGCGGTGTTCGCGATCGCCTCGGTCGGGATGCTCGCCCTCGTCCGTCCGACCCTCAAGCGCCGGTTCCTCTCGGGGCCGGACATCAAGACCAACACCGACGCGCTGATCGGCGCGCGAGCGGTAGTAGTGTCCACAGTGGACGTCGAAGGTGGCCAGGTGAAGCTGGCGGGCGACGTCTGGTCGGCACGGTGCATGAGCGAAGGGGAACCGATCGCCCCTGGTACCTCGGTGACGGTCGTCGAGATCTCGGGCGCCACGGCGGTCGTTTCGGCCGCACTGTGAGCCGCACAGCAACAGGTTTCTACGTAAGGGGAAGGTAGTTGTCAGAGACAGTGGTATTCATCGTCGTCGGACTGCTCGCGTTGTTCGTGGTCGTCGTCGTGGTCAAGGCGATCATGGTGGTGCCACAGGCCCAGTCGGCCGTGATCGAACGGCTGGGCCGGTTCCGGACGGTGGCTTCTCCCGGCCTGACGTTTCTGGTGCCCTTCCTGGACAAGGTGCGGGCGCGGATCGACCTCCGCGAGCAGGTCGTGTCGTTCCCGCCCCAGCCGGTGATCACCGAGGACAACCTGACGGTGTCCATCGACACGGTCGTGTACTTCCAGGTCACCGACTCGCGCGCGGCGGTCTACGAGATCTCGAACTACATCGTCGGTGTGGAGCAGCTGACCACCACGACGCTGCGTAACGTCGTCGGTGGCATGAGCCTCGAGCAGACGCTGACCTCGCGTGACTCGATCAACAGCCAGCTGCGCGGCGTGCTCGACGAGGCCACCGGCCGCTGGGGCATCCGCGTCGCCCGTGTCGAGCTGAAAGCGATCGACCCGCCGCCCTCCATCCAGGACTCGATGGAGAAGCAGATGCGCGCCGACCGTGAGAAGCGCGCGATGATCCTGACCGCCGAAGGTCAGCGTGAATCGGCGATCAAGACCGCGGAAGGTCAGAAGCAGAGCCAGATCCTCGCCGCGGAAGGTGCCAAGCAGGCCGCGATCCTGAGCGCGGAGGCCGAGCGGCAGTCGCGGATCCTGCGGGCGCAGGGTGAACGTGCCGCCCGGTACCTGCAGGCGCAGGGCCAGGCGAAGGCCATCGAGAAGGTGTTCGCGGCGATCAAGGCCGGGCGTCCCACTCCCGAGGTCCTGGCGTACCAGTACCTGCAGACCCTGCCGCAGCTGGCGCAGGGTGACGCGAACAAGGTCTGGATGATCCCGAGCGACTACGGCAAGGCGCTGGAAGGTTTCGCCCGCGCGCTCGGTGCTCCGGGCGACGACGGTGTGTTCCGTTACGAGCCGCCGAAGGAAGACCCTGTCGAGAAGCCGGACCTGGAGGACGAAGAGGTCCAGGGCTGGTTCGACACTTCCAGTGACCCGAAGGTCGCCGAGGCCGTGGCGGCCGCGGAAGCCGTGGCGCGCAAGGAGGTTCCGGCACTCGGTGTCGCGACACCGCGGCAGGAGCCGCCGGCTCCGCGTCAGGTTCCCAAGGCCGCTCCCGCTCCCGAGCCGGAGGCGGCCCCGGAACCCCCGCGGCAGCAGGCCCCGCCGCCGCCTTCGCGGTTGCCGCAGGCCCAGCCGCCCGCCGGTCCGCAGGGAGGCCCCTACCAGGGGCCGCCGTCGCAGGGACCGGGCAGCGGCCCGTTCCCGCAGCAGGGCCCGTTCGGCGGCCCGCAGGGCGGTCCGCCGCCGCAGCGCTGATCCAGGCATCGACTGAGGGCCGTCCCGTCCGGGGCGGCCCTCAGTCGCGTTACTGGACCTCGATCGCGGTGGAGGTTGCAAGGTGGGCGTCATGACTGAACCGATCTTCGCCATACAGGGCTTTCTCGACGAGCCGCGTCTGCCGGCCAGCGTCGCCACCGTCACCGGCCGAGGGAACACGGCTTTGGCGATGATGTGGTTCGTGGCAGAGGAGGGCAGGTTGTGGTTCCACACCCCGGTGTTCGACGACCGGCCGGCGCCGTTCCTGGATGCGGCTCGTGACCACCGGGAGGTCGCGGTCATGGTCGCGACCTTCGACCCGCCCGATGACGTCCGTCAGGTGCGGATGACCGGGTCCGCGAGGCTGGAGACCAAGGACGTGGCGCGGGTTCGCAGGATCTACGAGCGCTACGTTCCCGCCTGGTCGCCGTCCTGGGCGGAGCACGCCGCCTCGCCGGACGCGCTGTTGTGGTCGATGTCCCCGGACCGGGGTATGGCCGTGGCCTACCCCGGTCTGGAGAACCGCCCGGTGTTCCGCTGGTCGAGTGCCGCGGACGGGCCGTTCAGTTCGTGAGGAACTCGAGCGTCCGGTACTCGTCGACCACCGCGGTGAGTTCGGCGATGCGGGCCTGCCCGGCGTCGATGAGCCGTTGCCCGGCCTGGGACCACTTTTCGAGGTCAGGGGACATCGGCGGGATCTCGGCCAGGATCCGCGCGCTATCGGCGAGGCTGAGCCCGACCCGCTGGGCGGCGACCGCGAGCCGGATCCGGCAGATGGCGTCGACGGTGAACCGGCGTGCGTTACCCGTGGTGCGCTCGGCGGTGATGACGCTGTAGCGCTCGTAGTACCGGACGGCGTTGGCCGAGACCCCGGCGCGGCTCGCGACCTCGCCGATGGTCAGGTGCGCGTCGCTCCGAGGGCGTGTCGGCGTCGTCATGCTGCGCTCCCTACCGTGGCGGGTTCCCCGGCCGTGACGGGCCGGGTCCTGAGCCTGACCACCAAGGCGATCACCATGACCGCGAGGACGCCGGCGAGAGTCACACGATACGCGGAGACGATCTCCCCGGCGAGCGTCGCGCGGGCCGCCGGATCGGCCAGCGCGGCGAGTCCCCGGCCTCCGGTGGCCGCGGCGATCAACCCGGTGAACACCGCGCTCACCGCCGCTGTGCCGACCGCGCTCGCGATGGTGCTGGACAGCGGGAGGATCGCCGAACCGGACGCGAGGTCCGGGCCGCGCAGGTTCCGGCCCGCGCTCACGATGGTGGGCATCATGATCGCTCCGGTGCCCGCTCCCTGGAACACCCCCAAGACCGCCAGCACCAGGTACGGCGTGTCCGGCGTGAGGACGAGCATGGTCAGCCCGGTCGAGGCGATCGCCAGGCCCAGCCCGGTCCCGACGACGATCCGCGGCCCGAAGCGTTCCAGGACACGGGCGGCGAACTGGATGGTGATGCCCATCCCGAGTGCGCCCGGCACCGACAGCAGCGCGCTGACCATGGGTGAGTCGCCGCGCATGACCTGGATGTAGGCGGGCATCAGCAGCATCGAGCCGAAGTACGGCGCGGCGTACAGGACCAGGACGGCGGTGTTGCGCCCGAAAGTGCGGTCACGCAGGAGCCGGACGTTCAGCAGTGGCGCGGGATGACGCCACGACCGGCGGGTGAACACGGCCATGAGGGCGAGGCCGGTGACGACGATCGCCACCCGTGCCGCCGCGCCGAGCGTCTCTTCGCTGAATCCGTAGGCCACCGCGACGACACCGGGGACGAGCACCAGGCCGCCCACGAGGTCGATCGGGCTGCGTTCCGCCGACGGGATGTCGGCCGGCACCCAGCGCAGCACACCCGCGACGGCGAGCAGGGCGGGGGGAACGGTGATGAAGAACAGCGCCCGCCACGACAGGCTGTCCAGCAGGACGCCGCCGAGCAACGGGCCGAGGATCGGGCCGATCAGCAGGGGAAGCCCGGTGATCGTGGTCATCCGGCTCCGGCGTTCCGGGTCCACCGAGCCGAAGCCGATGGTCATTCCCAGCGGATTGATCAGGCCACCGGCGAGGCCCTGCACCGCTCGCGCGGCGATCAGCCAGCCCAGATCGCCCGCCGCTCCGGCGGCCGCGGACGTCGCCGCGAACACGAGCAGCGCCACCAGGTACACCCGGCGTGCTCCCCAGCGTTGCGCGAAGGTGGCCGCGAGAGGCATCGCCGCGACCATGCCGAGTGCGTAGCCGGTCGCGACCCACTGGATCGTGGTGAGCGACGCGGAGAAGGTCGTCATGAACCGCGGCAGCGCGACGGCGACGATCGTGGTGTCCAGAACGGCCATCAAGCCGCCGAGCGCGACCACCGCCGCGATGCGCAGTTCCCGTGCGGTCAGGCGGTTCATGACGCACTCGCCTGAGCCGCGACGCGTCCGGCGCGCAGGGTGCGGGCCCACCAGCCCAGTTCGGTCATCGTCCCGGCCAGCGCGGCGCGCTCGCCTTCGGTGCCTTCGTACCCGTTCGGGCCGAGCCGGGTCCACGGGGCGTTCAGCAGTACCGCGTCACGGATGGTGGTGGCCCTCAGCTCGGGGAAGATCAGCCGCAGCTGCTCGATCGCGCGGATGCCGCCCGAACCCGCGCCGTAGCCGACGAACGCGACGGGTTTGTACGCCCATTCGGTGAAGTGCCAGTCGATCGCGTTCTTCAACGCGGCCGGGAAGCTGTGGTTGTACTCCGGGGTGACGACCAGGTAGGCGTCGGCCGCGTGCAGCCTGGCGCTGATCACCGTCTCGGTGCCGCCGGGCTGTGTCCCCTGCAGCGGGAGGTCGATGTCGGCGAGATCGATCGGATCGACCTCCAGGCCGTCGATCGCGGCGAGTTCGGTCAGCAGCCAGCCCGTGATGGCGTCGGCGAAGCGCTCGTGCCGGACACTTCCGATGATCACGGCGAGGCGGATCGGGGACTGTGCGGTGGTTTCTGTGCTCATGGCGACGACGCTAAAAGTTCGTCCATAGGCGAACTCAAGCCATTGCGGCCCTGGTCACGAACCCTGGACCTCTATCTAGGTCGAGGGTGTAGCCGGGTTGGTGTCCCTCTCCGTTTGACATGTAGGAAATGCCCTACCTACGGTGGGGCATGAACTTCGACCTCGCCCAGTTCCGGCCGCGCTAGTGCCGGTCAACGACGACGTCTTCGCCGCCCTCGCTCATCCGGCCCGCCGCGAGGTGCTGGGGATCCTCCTGGACGGCCCGCGGGCGGCGGGGGAGATCGCCGAACGTTTCGACATGCGGCGGCCGAGTCTGTCGGAACACCTCCGGGTGCTACGCGAAGCGGGGCTCGTCCGGGAAGAACGGCACGGGCGCAATCGCGTCTACTCCCTGGAGGCCGCTCCGCTGCAGGAGGTCTTCCAGTGGCTCTCGCCGTACGAGCGGCATTGGCACGGCGAGTAAGCGTGTCTGCGCCGACTCTGGACAACGGGTCTAGGATCCCCGCTGTGACGGACGAGAAACCTCTCCGAGCCGATGCCCGCCGTAACCGCACGCGGGTGCTGGAGGCCGCGGAGCGCGTCTTCACGGCCAAAGGCACCAGCGCGCCGACCGAAGAAGTCGCCCGCGAGGCAGGCGTCGGCGTCGGCACCGTGTTCCGGCATTTTCCCACGAAGGAAGCGCTGCTGGAGGCTGTGCTTTATGCGCGCCTTCACCGCTTCGTCGACGAAGCGGAAACGACAGTGGCCGCCGACTCGCCCGACCCTGGCGCCGCGTTCTTCGGCTTCCTGACCGGCTGGATCGCGATGGCCGACGCCAAGAACGCCTACTTCGAAGCCTTGACAGCAGCCGGAATCAGCGTCCCCGTGGCCGAATCTGTCATCGGTGTCCGCCTCAAGGACGCGCTCGGCGTCCTGCTGAGCCGGGCACAAGATACCGGCGACGTCCGCAAGGATCTCGGCGTCGACGAACTGATCCCCGTGATCATCGGGACGGCGAAAGCGGCGGAGCACGCCGGGCCCGAACTACGGACCCGGACGATCTGCATCCTCTTCGACGGCCTCCGGCCGCGTCAGGCGTAAGGCTCCATCGTCGGCCGCTTCGGTGCGAGCGTGTCGCCTGAAGATTCGCCACGCAGCCTGCGCTTGATCCACGGGACGGCGTGTTCCTTGCCCCACTGGAAGTTCTCGGTGCGCCGTGCCTGCGGGCTCAGCAGCGGTCGCGGTCCGAGCTCGGCGGGCGTCAGCTTGTGCGGTTCACCGAGCACGTCGAGAACGGCGATGGCGATCTCGTTGTGCCCCAAGGAGTTCAGGTGCAGACGATCCGGTGCCCACAGCCGCCGGTCACGCAGTCGGCGCATCGCCCACATGTCCACCAGCAGCGCCCCGTGTCGTGCGGCGATCCCCCGGACGTGCTCGTTGTAGATCGCGACGCGGCCCCTGATCCTGCGGAACAAGGCGTCTTCGACCCCGTCGACACCGGTGAAGAGGACAACGCGCGCCCCGGTGGCGACGACCTTGCCGACCGCGACGTCGTAGTCGTCGATCAAGGCGTCGATGTCGACCTTCGGCCGCATCAGGTCGTTGCCGCCCGCATACAGCGTCACGAGATCCGGGTTCATCGCGAGCGCCGGTTCGAGCTGCTCCGTGAGGACCTGCCCGAGAAGTTTGCCGCGGATAGCGAGGTTGGCGTAGTGGAAGTCCTGGTGGTTGGCTGCGAGCTGCCCCGCGACGCGGTCAGCCCAGCCACGGACGCCGTTGGGCGACGACGGGTCCTCGTCGCCGACACCTTCGGTGAAGGAGTCACCGAGACAAACCAATCGACCTACTAAGCGGTCGGTCATCGATTGGGACATGCCCCGATGCTACTTGTGAGGTGGCGTCCGGCTGGACCTGGCCATGTTCATGCCCGATACGTGCGCTGCAGTGGAGGAAGTCTGTGACCTGGAACGGCTGGGAAGGCGAGATCTGGGCCGAGTACGCCGATCGGTACAACGCGATGGCCGAAGGGTTCAACCAGGCCCTGTTCGCCGCGGCCTCGATCGGCGCGCGTGATCGAGTCCTCGACATCGGTTGCGGAACCGGGCAGACCACCCTGCTCGCGGCCGGGCAAGCGGTGAGCGGACAAGTCGTCGGCGTCGATCTGTCGGACTCGATGCTGGCCAAGGCACGGGCGGACGCGGCCGAACGCGGGCAGGCCAACGTCGAGTTCATCCAGGCCGACGCACAAGTACACCCTTTTCCCGAAGACGGCTTCGACGTGGTGATCAGCCGATCCGCACTCATGCTCTTCGAGGATCTTGCCGGAGGCTTCGGCAACATCGCGCGGAGCCTCCGAACCGGCGGCCGACTGGTCTTCACCTGCCCACAGGGACCAGACCCTGACAGTGACTACTCTCGGGCGACCGCCCCGCTACGACCTTTCCTGCGACAGTTGTCACCCGCACAACACGGCGTCGGCTCCCTCAACGACGTAACACGCATCCACACGCTGCTCGACGAAGCAGGCTTCACCGAGGTAAGCGCTGTCTCGGTCGAGGCGCACATTGTGCTCGGCAGAGACGCCGCCGACGCCACTGACTTCCTCTTCGCCACCGGCCCCGTCCGACACAACCTCGATGGCGTGAAACAGCACGTCATCGGCCCGCTCCGTAGTGAGGTCCAGGCCGGTTTCCGGCGGTTCGAATCCGCTGACGGAGTCCGACTCCGGCGGACCGACCGGCTGGTCACGGCGTCCAAGAGATCGCGTCCGCAGGCGCCAGGCTTCCCGGAGGGCCTTGAAACATCGTAAGATCCAGACATTCTGGGGAGAAGTTCATTTTGAGAAAGAGGAATGGCGAGTGAAGCGTTTTTGTGTCGTGCTTTCCGCGGTCATGGTCGCTCTGTTCTCCGGCGTCGCGGTTCAGGCCTCTGCCGCGCCCGTGGACTACGAGCAGGTCGGCGACCTTGCCCATACCCAGTATGAATTGGGGAAGCCGTTCGTTTACGGTGCGGCGGGGCCGAATTCGTTCGACGACTCAGGACTCGTGAAGTGGTGCTACGCGCAGTTCGGAGTTCCGCTTCCCCGCACGGCCACCGCGCAGTACACCGCCTCCCGTGCGATCCCCGATGAACAGCGTCGAAAAGGGGACCTCGTCTTTTCGGGGAGGAGCGCGGTCGGTATCTACTACGACAACGGCGACATGGTGATCCCGCTTCCCGAAACCGGCAAGGTTTCGCTGGTCACCGTCAAGGACACCATGACCACCCGGACCCTTCGCCGGTAGCGTGGCATGCGGCGAGAGCTCCGGCTCTCGCCGGAAGGCGGTGGGCGATGACGGGGCTTCGGCCGCAGCGGGTGGCGGCGACATGCCTGCTCACGGTCTTGCTCGCGGCGTGCGGCGGGCCTGCCGATCCGCGGCCGACGGCGACCGAAACTCCCAGCGCCCCGGCGAGTGCCGTCGACGGGAACTACGAGCCCGCGCGGTTCGCCGCGCAGGTGAAGGCGCGAGCGGCCGAAGCCGGGGTGTCACCCCGGCTGGTGATGGCGATCCTCTACAACGAATCGTACAAACCGCATGATCCCGAGCTCGAACGTCAATGGCAGAAGCTCAAGCCGGACGCGTCCTTCGGGGTGGCCAACATGCACAAGGCGGCCTACGAACAGACCCGGCGGGGGCGAGCCTTCGCCGATCGCGCCTGGCAGGAGCTGCCCGATGACCCTGACCTGGCGATTCAAGCCGCGTCCTGGTACTTGCACGACCTGGCCGCGCAACTTCCGGGTAAACGCTCCGGATCGCTCACGACCGAGGAGTTGCTCGCACTGGGCTACAACACGGGGCCCGGCAACATGAAGGCGTTCGCGCGCGGGACGAAGCCAGGCTCCCAGGCGCAGTCCTATCTGGACAATCTCCACGCGAACTGGGACAAGGCCAAGGACGCTCTGGGGGCAGGCTGAGTGTCAGCCGGAGTCGCGTTTGCCCATCAGCGAGTGCGCCACCACCAACGCGACCGCGACCCAGGTGAGCAGTACACCGCCGCCGGTGAGCGGGCCGAGGTAGGTCACCGCGTCGGTCTTGAGCTGTGCGGTGCTGAGCTGCTCGGCGGCCGAGGCGGGGAAGTAGGCCAGGATGTCGCGCTGGACCCAGGCCGGCAGCAGGGCGCCGAGGATCGCCGGGGCGAAGATGAAGCCGATCGCGGTGGCGATGGCACCCGCCGCGCTGCGCATCATCACCCCGAACGACAGCGCCAGCAAGGCGAACGCCGCCATCTCCGCGCCCCAGCCGAGCAGGCTGCGCAGCACGCCTGGGCCGTCGAGACCGAGGGTGGGGATGTCCGGGTTGAGCCCGAGGATCAACTGCCCGGAGTAGAACGCCGCCGTCGCGAACAGCGTGCCGAGCACGAAGGTCAGCAGACCCACGACCACGGCCTTGGCCAGCAGGACACGGCCGCGGCGCGGCGTGATGGCCAGGGTCAGGCGCATCATGCCGGTCGAGTACTCGCCCGACACGGCGAGCACCCCGAGCACCGACACCAGGATCAGCCCGAGGTTCATCCCGACCATGCTGGTGCCCGCGGCGTCGAAGTCCGCCCGCTGCCCGGCAGGCAGATTCCGGTAGTCCGCTTGGGTCAGCATGCTGAACAGCGCGGAGAACCCGACGCTGACCACCGCCGCCGCGGTGACCACGGTCCAGGTCGAGCGGACCGACTTGAGCTTGGTCCATTCCGCGGCGAGCGTGTTCGCGACGCCGGGGGAGGCCATGGTGGTGGTCACGCTAGTCACTGCCTTCCGAGGCGAGCGCCCGCACCGTCTCGGCGAGCTTGTGTTCGTTGGCGGAGCGGTACTGCACGCTGTCCCTGGTGAGATCCATGAACGCGGCTTCGAGGCTGGCACGGACCGGGGTGAGTTCGTGCAACCCGAGCCTGCGTTCCAGGGCGATGTCACCGATCTGCGGCGCGTCCAGGCCGATGACGGTGAGAGAGCCGTCTTCCCGCTTCGTGACCGTGCCGCCCGCCCGTTCGAGTGCCTCGGCGAGCTCGGTGACCTGCGGCGAGACCACGCGGACGTGATTGCGGGAGCTGCGCTGGGTCAGGTCGGTGATCGGCAGGTCGGCGATGAGCTCACCGCGGCCGATCACGATGACGTGAGCGGCGGTCTCCTCCATCTCGTTCATCAAGTGGCTCGACACGAACACCGTGCGGCCCTCGGCGGCGAGGTCCTGCATCAGGGTCCGGATCCAGAAGATTCCCTCGGGATCGAGCCCGTTGACCGGTTCGTCGAACAGCAGCGTCGGCGGGTCGCCGAGCAGGGCCGTCGCGATCCCGAGCCGCTGGTACATGCCGAGGGAGAACCCGCCGACCTTCTTGCCCGCGACCTCGGTGAGGCCGACGGTGTCGAGCACTTCGTCCACCCGCTTGCGGGAGAGGCCGCCCGCCTGCGCCACCCACTGCAAGTGGCGGTACGCGGTGCGGGAGCCGTGCACGGCTTTGGCGTCGAGCAGCGCGCCGACCTCCCGCATCGGTGCGGGCAGGTCACGGTAGGCCTTGCCGCCGACGGTGACCGAGCCGCCGCTGGGCGCGTCCAGGCCGAGGATCATCCGCATGGTGGTCGACTTGCCCGCCCCGTTCGGCCCGAGGAAACCGGTCACCACACCGGGTTTGATGTCGAACGACAGGGAACGGACGGCCGTCGTGCTCCCGTATTTTTTCGTCAGATCTCGTGCTGTGATCACGTGCCTGCCCCGCCCTCGGTTCGTGCTGCCGATGTCCAGGGAACCGGTTGGGACGGTTGATCGGCTACTGCACAACGTCGCTCGCCACCGCAACCAAAGTTGCGGCGCGGGCCAGTGTTCCAGTCTTGACAGCCTCCGGCAGCGTTCATACATTCATACAGGAGTTGTAAATCTGTATGAATGACGCTGGGAGTTGATCCGCATGCGGCTCGGCAAGACCGCCGTCGTCCTCGGTGGCAGCGCCGCCGGTCTCTGCACCGCGGGCGCGCTCGCCCGGTACTTCGACCAGGTCCTGGTGCTCGAACGCGACGAGCTTCCGGCCGAGGCCGAGCACCGGCGCGGGGTACCGCAGAGCAAGCATCCGCACTTCCTGCTGAACTCGGGCCGTCGCGCGATCGGCGCGCTGTTCCCCGGCTTCGAAGACGACCTCGTCGCCGCCGGCGGACTGCATCTCATGCCGTCCATGGACGCCGCCTACCTCGACGGGGAAGGCTGGTCGGCACGCAAACGCAGCGCGATGACGATGATCTACAGCTCGCGGATCCTCATCGAACGCGTGCTGCGAGACAAGGTCCGGGAGCTGCCCAACGTCGTGATCCGCGAAGGCGTCACGGTGAGCGGATTGACCACCGACGCCGGCGACGTCACCGGTGTCGTCCTTTCCGGCGGCGACGAGCATCTCGACGCCGACTTCGTGGTCGACGCGATGGGCCGCGGGTCCTCCGTCGGAGCCTGGCTGGCGGCCGCGGGCTGGCCCGAGCCCGAAGTACGGACCCTCGACGCCAAGGTCACCTACACCTCGCGCTGGTACGACCTGCCCTCACCCGAGGAGCGGCCCGCGTCCTGGTGGTGGCGGCATCTGGTGATCATGCCGACCCCCGACAAGGGCGCGCATCCGGACGAGCACGAGTTCCTGGTGAACTTCTTCCCGATCGAGGGCGACCGGGTGATCGCGTGCATGGGCTCGTGGGGACTCGAGATGCCGCGGACCACCGAGGCGTTCGTCGAGTCGGCCCGCCGGGTGCGGGCACCGCTGTTCGCGGCCGCGATGGACCGGTCCACCCCGACGTCCGAAGTGCACCTGACGCGATCGACCGGCAACAAGTGGCGCCGCTACGACCGGCTCCGCACCCCGCCGAAACGCCTGGCGTTCATCGGGGACTCGATCTGCGCTTTCAACCCGTTCTACGCACAAGGCATCAGTTCCGCCGCGGGTTCGGCGCTGCTGCTGCGCGAGCACCTCGACGGCACAGACCGCCTCGACGCCCGGTTCTCCGCAGCTTTCCTTGCTGCGCAACGAAAGCTGCTCAACGTCCCGTGGAGCCTGGCGATGGCGAGGGACCAGGGCTACGCCTGCGCAGTGGGCACCGAAAAGGCAGGGGAGTGGAAGCGGCGCCTGCTTTCGGCGATGTCCGGACCGGCGTTCCGGCTCATCGTCGGCGCAGCCCGCGAGGACGACGTCGTCGACGAGCACTTCGCGAAGGTGTTCAACCTCGACGAGTCACTGCGCGACATGATGACGAACCCGCGGGTGATCGCGGGACTCGTGCGCTACCGGATCCGGGCCGCGCTGGGCAGGCACCGGGTTCCCTTCGACTTCGACGCCCGCGCCGAGCCGCCAGTCACGGACTACTCACCGGTCGCCTCCCGATGAGCGCCGTGTGCGGGCCGGACGCCGAAGCCGTCACGCGCGGGCTCGGCTTCGACTGTCACGACGTGTCCCCATGGCTCTCGATCCGCCCACCGTGGGAAGCGGCGCACTGGACGATGCCACTGCTGGAACTGCTCGTCCTCGGCGGCGCCGTCTTCGCACTGGTGCACGCCGTCCGCCGTCACCGACAGGGCGATTCGACCAACCTGGTGCTGTGGTGCGCCTCGCTGGTCTACCTCCTCGTCATCGAACCGCCGCTGTACTTCCCGGAATGGTTCGGCATCGAGGGACAGTACGGCTTCATCTTCGCCCACAACCGGTTCACCGCCCAGTTCATGTGGGACCGGCTGCCCCTCTACATCGTGGCGTTCTACCCGATGATCAGCCAGCTCGCCTACGAGCTCGTCCGGTCGCTCGGGATCTTCCGGGCCCGCGGCGCGCTGATCGGCTCGGTCGCGGTCGCCTTCGCCTGCCAAGTGTTCTACGAGGTCTTCGACCACCTCGGCCCGCAGCTGAGGTGGTGGGCCTGGAACGGGAACAACCGGATCGTCAACCATCCCGCGCTCGATTCGGTGCCCATGAACAGCATGCTGCTCTTCGCCTCCGTCTCGATGGGCGCCATGACCTACCTGGTGGTGTGCCTCGCGGGCGGACCACGGCGCGGATGGTCGCTCGCGGCGCGCGTCGTGCTGGCCGGTGTCCTCACCCCGCCGACCATGGCCATCGCCGGTCTCCCGTCGAGCCTCTTCGGCGGAAGCGACCCGAACACGACCGCGCAGGCCTGGATCCTCGGCGTCGAGCTGGCCCTGCTGTGGCTGGCGGGCACGTGGATCTTCGTCAGGCACCGAGGTCCCGGCGAGCCCTTGACCCCCTTCGCCCGGTTCTACCCCGCGATCTACCTCGGCGGGATGGCCGCGTTCTGGCTGGGCGCCCTGCCCGCCTACCTCGCCGCCGAGGACGGCGTCACCGAAGAGGGCACCCCGATCGGGAGCGGGCTCTACGCACTGGCCTGCTTCGCGGGCGCCGGTCTGATGCTGGCCGCGCTGTACCGCGTGCGCCGCGGCGCACCTGCCACCGGCTGAGAATCGCCGCTCGGGGAAGATGGAGCGATGGGGCACCACGGATGGCAGGGCAACCCGCCCGGAACCGAGCACGAAGCCCGCCGCCGGATCGTCGAGGCGGCGACGGCGTGCATCGACCGGGTCGGCCTCGCCAAGACCAGTCTCTCCGACGTCGCCGCCGAAGCGGGCGTGACCCGGCAGACCGTCTACCGCTACTTCCCGAGCCTGGCCGACATCCTCAGCGCGGTCGCGCTGGACCGTGTCGAGGAGTTCGCGGGGCGGATGGAACGGCATCTGGCCTCGTTCGGCAGCGCCGCCGAGGTGGCCGTCGAATCCGTGGTGTTCGGCGTCCGGGCCGTCCCCGAGGAGCCACACCTGGGACTGCTGCTGAAAGCGGGCGAGGCCGACGTCTTTACCGTCGCGGTCACCTCATCGCAGTCCTTCTCGCTCGGCGCGAGGATCCTCCAGAACGTGCCGGTCGACTGGACGTCGGTGGGCGTCACGACCGACGAGGACTTCGAGGGGCTCGCCGAAATGCTGATGCGGCTGTTCCTCTCGTTCCTGCAGTACCCCTCGACGCCGCCCCACACCGACGATGAACTCCGGACCCTCGTCCGCCGGTGGCTCGGGCCCGCCCTGGACGGCTGACCGCACCGCCGTGACAATCGAACCCCGTGATGTATCGACCTCTTTATGGCGGGTCTGTGGCTCTGCGCGACACCGGGCTTGTCGCACTGACTGTATGGATTTTGGTGCGTTGGACGCGCAGAAATCCACACAGTCCCGCGTGACAGGTCCTGTCACGACGGGTGTGTGGGAATAGGAACATTGAACGTCCCTATTCCCACACACCCCTCACTTTCAGTGACCCCTCGCACCCCGTCCACGTACAGTCTGTGAAGATGGTGGTGGCAGGCATTCTCCGGCGCCGCACCGTGGTCGCTGCTCGCCGCCGCGACCGGTGCGGACGTCGCCGAATTCATCGCGAGGCTTCGCGGGAAACGGCGGCGTTCGTTCGTGATCGCCCTCGATTTCGCTTTGCTCGCTTCACTTTTCGCGGTACTGCTGGTCGTGTTCGTCCCGGCTCCGATGGCGGGTCGCGGTTCATCGGTGAGTCTCCACCTGCTGGCGGACGTCCTGCCCGTCTTCGGCGATCACCCGGACCCCGCCTTGTTTCAGCTGGCGGGCCCGGTGGTGCGACCCTCGAGATCACCCTGTCCGAATCGGACGGTGGAGCCCTGCTCGTCTCGGCCCAGGCCTCGGTGGCGGCCTGAAACCGTGAGGGCTACCTCGGCCGGACGCCCGAGAGGACCGCGTCCAGGCTGGGAAGCCACCGCTGTCGGGGATCCGGCTCCACGAGCCATTCCGAGTGAGTCTCGACGCGTCCGGAGTCGCCGGGCAGGGGGAGCAGTGCGCCCCACGCGAGCACGTCGACATGCTGTGGCAGGGAGATCCGGGGCGGGATCAGCCCGTCGATCTCCGCGAGCACGGCGACGCGCGGGCCCTGCTGGGTCAGCACCGCCATGGCAGGGCCCGCGCAGCCGGTCTCGGCGAGCCGGGCGAGGACCTGATTGCCGTGGATCTTGGGCATGGTCACCGCGCAGACCCCGTTCTCCAGCACGAGGAACGGCCGTGGGCCACGCCATTTCAGCGACCAGCCGAAGAGCCTGCCGTAGAAGGCGTCGCCACGGGGACGGATCGAATCCCGCGATGAGAGGGACTCGTCCGGAAGCACTTGCTGGTCCAGCGACATCGTCGGCGCCTTCCGAACGGTGGGTGGGGAATGCTCGACAGCCTAACGGCACTCAGTGCCACTAGCAAGTCTGCTGCTACCGTCCCGCTATGACCGATTCGCCGCGCCGAGCGCCGGTGACCAGAGCAGGAGCGACCCCGGCCGGCAGGCGCCGCCTCCGCCGCGCACTCGCTGCCGCGGCCGTGGACCTGTTCGTGGCCAAGGGATACGAGGCCACCACGGTGGACGAGATCGCGGCCGCCGCGGGGGTGGGTCGGCGCACGTTCTTCCGGTACTTCGACGCCAAGGACGACGTGCTCTTCGCCAACCACGACGAGATCGTGGCCGAGATGGAGGACGCGTTCGCGGTCGCGGACCCGGATCGCGACCCGGTGGAGACGGCGTGCGCCACCGTGAGCCTCGTCCTCGACTCCTACGCCGCGGAACTCGACGTTTCGCTCAAACGGTTCACGCTGACCCGGACGGTGCCGTCGTTGCGGGACAAGGAGGTCGCGACAGTCGACCGCTATCAGCGCGTGCTCGCGCGCTATCTGCGGGCGCGGTTCGCCGAGCAGGGTGACCAGGCGGCGAGCCTGCGGGCGGACGTGGCCGCCGCGGCGATCGCGGCCGCCAACAACCACGTGCTCCGGCGCTGGCTGCGCAGTGGCGGGCAGGACGACATCAGCGCCACCGCGGCGGAGGCCTTCGCGCTGGTCGTCGACGCGTTCCGGCCCGCGAACGAGGCGGCCGAGACGACGGTGGTGGCCGTGATGACCACCTCGACACCCTTGCATGCCGTCATCGCCAAGGTGAACGCCGCGCTGACCGAAAAGTAAGACGCCTGGACTGGCACTCGGTGCCACGAACAGTGGCGACTACGCAGGGTGAGTCGATCTGGCGGTAGGGTGACGGCTGATGATCGACCGACAGCTCCCGCGAGTGTGGTGGGATGCCCTGCGCCACACGGCATTCACCGGAACCGGCGCCCCGCCGAAACGTTCGGCGGGGCTGCGCTGGCTGCGTGGTCTCGCGATCGTCGCATGTGGACTCTGGGCGGGGTTCGTCACGTTCTCGACCGTCTCGGTGTCACCGCCCGCGAAGACGTTCAACGTACTCGTCACCGTCCTGCCCTGCCTGCTCGCGGTGCGCTCACCACTGTGGGGATGGCGCACGCTGATCGTCGGGATCGTGGGCACCCCGCTGACCCTGCCGGGGATGGCCGCCTCCTGGGACTGGCCATGGGCGCCGGGCCTCGCGCTCACGGCGGCGCTCGTGTTCTACCTGGTGGGGGAGAGCACCGATCAGGCGGAACTGACCTGGGCGGGGCTGATCTCGTTCGCCGCCACGGCACCCTTCACGCAGGACTGGCGTGACGCGGCACTGCTCGTGATGCTGGGCGGAATAGTGTTCTTCCTCGGCAACACGGTCCGCCAACGCAGACTCGCCGAAGAAGAACGCGCGGCACAGCAGGAACGCAGGCTCGCGGAGGAGACACGAGCGGCACTTCTGGAGGAACGAGCGGGCATCGCGCGAGAACTCCATGACGTGGTCGCCCACCACATGTCCGTGCTCGCGTTGCGCGCGGACTCGGCGCGGTTCCGGTTCGCCGATCAGGCCGGGACCGGCCGCGACGCCGAGATCTGGCAGGAGTTCGCGGAGCTGGCCGGAACCGCCCGTGAGGGCCTGACCGAACTGCGCAGGCTGCTCGGGGTGCTCCGATCCGAGGACCACGCGCTCCTGGTCGCGCCGCAGCCGGGGCTGGCCAAGGTCGTCGAACTCGTCGAAGGGGTCAAGGCCGCCGGCACCTCGTGCGAGCTCGAACTGCGCGGCGACCTCGGCGCGGTTCCGGTCGGGGTCGCGTTGTCGGTGTTCCGGATCGTGCAGGAAGCGCTCAGCAACGCGATCCAGCACGCGCCCGGTGCGTCGATCTCCGGGGAGCTCACCGCCGGGCCGGATTCCGTTCGCCTGCTGATCGAAAACGGTCCAGGAGACGGTCCGAAGAGGACAGACGCGGCAGGTAGCGGGCACGGTTTGACCGGGATGCGGGAGCGGGCCGTTATGCTCGCGGCTGATCTTGAGGCGGGGACGAGGCCGGACGGTGGTTTCCTGGTCGCCCTGACCGTTCCACTCGATCGTGAAGGGCAGCCGCAACCGTGATCTCGGTGGTCATCGCCGACGACCAGACCATGGTCAGGCAGAGTTTCCGCGCGGTGCTCGACGCTCAGGCCGACATGCGGGTGGTCGGGGAAGCCGCGGACGGGGCCACCGCGGTCGCGCTGTGCGCCGAACTCGAACCGGACGTCGTGCTGATGGACGTGCGCATGCCCGAACTCGACGGTCTCGAGGCGACCCGGCGGATCGTGGCCGGGCGGCAGGAAGTCCGCGTCCTGATCCTCACCACCTTCGACATCGACGAGTACGTGTTCGGCGGGCTGCGGGCGGGCGCCAGCGGCTTCCTGCTGAAGGACTCCCCGCTCGACGACCTGGTCACCGCGGTGAGGGTGGTCTCCGCGGGCAACGCGCTCTTCGCGCCCACGATCACCCGGCGGCTGATCGGCGAGTTCACCCGGACCCACGCGTCGGCGCACGCGGGACGTTCCCTCGTGGCCGAGCTGACCGCGCGCGAGACCGAGGTGCTCCGGCTGATCGCGCGCGGTCTTTCCAACGCGGAGATCGCCGAAGCGCTGGTCATCGCCGAACAGACCGCGAAATCCCATGTCAGCAGGGTTTTCGCGAAGCTCGGGGTGCGTGATCGCGCGCAAGCGGTCATGGTCGCGTACGAGGCAGGGCTCGTCGTGCCGGGCACCACGCCCTGATACCGGGGTAGGGGTCGGCGCGAGATCGGGTACCGGGGTACCGGCGCCAAGACGGTTCCACGGGGCGATGTCTTCCGGTCCGCTTCCGGAGATCGTTTCCCCATGAAGTGGTCGAAAACGCTGCGCGTCGATCCGGCGCCGGTCATCGTCGGCGCGGCGATGACCGTACTCGCCGTGGTCGCGCTCATCTGGTGGGTCTCGGCCACTCCGCTCGGCGTCGATTCGTCGGTCTACCGGGCAGGCGGGCTCGCCGTGGTCCACGGGGAAAGTCTCTATTCACCGCTGCTCGCACTCCCCGGCTGGGCGCCGGAACTCCCGTTCACCTATCCGCCGTTCGCCGCGCTGCTGTTCACCTCGCTGACCGCGCTGCCGACCCAGTTGTGCTGGGGCCTGCTCGCGCTGGCCGCCGCCCCTTCCCTGTACTGCACGCTTCGGCCGTTCGCCGACCGGGCACACCTCCCGCTCCTGCTGCTCGGCGCGTTCGCGCTGCAACCGGTGTGGCAGACCGTCGGCCTCGGGCAGGTCAATCTCGTTCTGATGGCCGCCGTGGTGGCGGACATGTTCCTCCTGCGCGATTCGCGTTTCCGCGGGATCGCGATCGGGATCGTCGCGGCCGTCAAACTGATCCCGCTGATCTTCATCGCGCATCTCCTGGTGGTCAGGCGGTTCGCCGACGCGGCACGCGCGCTGGCGGCCTTTCTCGGGGCGACGGCGCTCGCGATGGCCGTCCTGCCTGCGGACTCGTTGCGGTACTGGACCTCGGCGATCTTCAACGACCATTTCGCCGAGATGAAGGGCTGGGTGGGAAACCAGTCGTGGCAGGGATTCGTCGCGCGGACCATCCCGGAGGGCGGGGCGGCCACGGTGGTGATCGTGGCGTTCGGCGTGACCTGTGCTGCGCTCGCGATGTGGCTCGTGCACCGGTTCCACCGCGCGGGTGACGACCGCGCCGCCCTGCTCGTCACGGCGGGCTGTTCCCTGCTGATCAGCCCGATCTCCTGGACGCACCACTGGGTGTGGGTGGTGCCCGCGCTCGGCTATCTCGCCGCCAGGGGACACCGCGGGGTGGCGATGGCGATCGCCGCCTTGTTCACCGGCTGGGCGGTCGCCGTGGTTCCGGGTGGAGGTGGCGCCGAGCGTGACTGGACCTTCGCGGAGGGGCTCGTCGGCAACGCGTATCTGATCGTTCTTCTCGCCGGGGGACTCGCCTGCCTGAGAGCCACTAGACAGCGAGGAAGAACGCCCGGATGTCCTCGGCGAGCAGATCCGGCACTTCCATCGCGGCGAAGTGACCACCACGCTCGAACTCCGACCAGTGCCTGATGTCGTACAGCCGCTCGGCCAGCGGTCGCACCGACTGCGTGATGTCGTACGGGAAGACCGCGACGCCGAGCGGGACACGGCAAGGTGCGCTTCCTCCCTGAGCGTCGTGGTGCAGCCGCGCGGACGAGGCCGCGGTGGCGGTCAGCCAGTACAGCGAGATGTCGGTGAGCATCCGGTCGTCGCTGATCGGCGAACGAGGGTCCGTCCACTGTGCGAAGCGCTCGGCGATCCAGGCCAGCTGGCCGACCGGCGAGTCGGTCAGCGCGTAGCCGATCGTCTGCGGGGTGGCGGCCTGCAGCGCCTGGTACGGCGGGCGATTCGCCATCAGGCGCTTGACCTTCTCCAGCCGGGCTTCGTCTTCTTCGGACAGTTCGACCCCTGCGTCAGGATCCGGCCGGGTCGGCAGGTAGTTCACATGCACCCCGACGACGTGCTCCGGTGCCACCGCTCCGAGCGCCGTCGAGATACCCGAGCCGAAGTCGCCGCCCTGCGCGCCGTAGCGCTCGTACCCGAGGCGGCGCATCAGTTCGGCCCAGGCACGGGCGATCCGTTCGATGCTCCAGCCGCGTTCACGGGTCGGGCCCGAGAAGCCGTAGCCCGGAATGGACGGGATCACCAGGTGGAAATCGCGTGACAGCGGTTCGATCAGGTCGAGGAATTCCAGGAACGAGCCGGGCCAGCCGTGGGTGAGGATCAGCGGGAGCGCGTCCGGGTCGGCGGACCGGACATGGACGAAGTGAATGTTCTGGCCTTCGATCTCGGTGGTGAAATGCGGAAGCTTGTTGAGCTCGGCTTCGTGGGCGCGCCAGTCGTAGCCGGTGCGCCAGTGCTCGGCGAGTTCTCTGAGCCGGGTCAGCGGGAACCCGTAGTCCCAGCCTGCGTCGGCGACCTCGTTCGGCCAGCGGGTGCGAGAGAGCCTGTCGCCGAGGTCGTCGAGATCGGCTTGGGAGATATCGATGCGGAAGGGCTTGATCATGGCCGCTGCTCCAGAATGATTCGGTCACTAAACGTTTGGTTGCCCAACGATAGCGCAATCGTTCGGTCGCCCAACGATTCGTTAGACTCGTCACATGGAAGACCCCTCGGACGAGCCCCGCGCCAGGTGGCAGGTTCTGCCCAGCTGGTTGCTCACCCAGACCGCGAGCCACGCGCATCGCCTGGTGACCGACGGGTTCTCCGCCGTCGACGCCCGCGGCTACCACTTCCGCGTGCTGGCGACGCTGGACGAGTTCGGGTCCGCGAGCCAGGCGACCCTCGGCCGCCGCAGCGGCATCCACGTCAGCGAAATGGTCGCGACGATCAGCGAACTCGCCGAACGCGATCTGGTCGAGCGCGCCCCGGACCCGGCCGATCGGCGGCGCAACGTCGTCTCGCTGACCGCCGCGGGCAAGAAGCAGCTGCGACGACTGGAAAAGCAGCTGGCCGAGCGTCAGGACGAACTGCTGGCGCCGTTGTCGTCCGACGAGCGAAAACGGTTCGCCGAGCTGCTGGCGAAGCTGCTGGACCACCACGGCCGGCGATCGGGCTGAACCGGACCACCGGCCGCTGAGTCCGGTTTGTGGCCTTTCCCACGTGCTTCGGCCTGCGAATCTTCGGGATCGAACGGCGAAATGACCTCACATTGTGGACACTCTGAGCGTGCTCCGTGAAGTCGACGACCTTGATCAGCCCGCCGTTCCCGAGACGGCGCCCCACCAGGGGCGTCCGGCGCGTGTGTTCGAGAGAGTCCTCGACAGGCTGGCACGGTCGCCCTATCCGAGAGCGATCCTGCTGTATCTCGTGATCCGCACGGCGAGTGTCCAGCTGCTCGACCTGCTGGCCGCCCGGCGAGGCACGACGCTGACCGACCGGCTCACCGCGTGGGACGGGCAGTGGTACCTGCGGCTGGCGGTGCACGGATACGCCGATCTGCCGGGCACGCTGGACGCGGCGAGGCAGCCGTATTCGGACGCGCCGATGGCGTTCTTCCCGTTGTACCCGAAGCTCGTCGAAGCGGTGATGTGGCTCGGGCCGGACGTCGTCACCGCGGCGCTGATGGTGTCGGTGCTGGGCGGTCTGGTCCTGGCGTGCGGGCTGATCCGGATCGGGCGTGCGGTGTCGCCGGATCGAGGCGACCGGACCGGGTTGGTCTTGGTGGCGTTGTGGGCCGGGGCGCCGATGGCGATCGTCTTCTCGATGGCCTACACGGAAGCGGTGTTCTGCGCGTTCGCGGTGTGGGCGCTGGTGGGGGTGCTGGAGCGGCGGTGGCTGCTGGCCGGACTGTGCGCCTTCGGGGCCGGGTTGTCGAGGTCGACCGCGGTGGTGCTGGTCGCGGTGGTGGTCCTCGCCGCGTTGATCGCGTTCTTCCGGCGTACCGAGAAGCGCTGGTGGGCGCTGGCCGGTGCGGTGATCGCGCCACTGGGGGTGGCGGGTTACCTGGGTTTCGTCGCCTACCGGACGGGAAGCTGGACCGGGTGGCAGGACATCGAACTGCGGGGCTGGAACACCGAGTTCGACTTCGGGGCCGAGACCGCGGATTCGGTGCTGACGCGGTTGACCGGCGACGAGTCGGTGTTCAGCACGCTGACGGTCTTCTTCCTGCTGGGCGCGGTGGCGCTGGCCATCGTGGCGGTGTTCATCCGGGTGCCGTGGCCGTTGACGCTCTACGGCGTCGGCGTGCTGCTGCTGGCCATCGGCACGCGGGGGCTGCCGGACGCGAAGATCCGCTTCATCCTGCCCGCTTTCCCGGTACTGATCCCGATCGCGATCGGGCTGTCGAAGAGACGGACGGTGACGGCGGTCGTGGCCGCGGCGGCGTGGGTGGTCCTGGGCGCCTGGTTCTCGGCGCATGCCCTGACGGCGTGGCGGTACGCGATCTAGGGCCAGCTCGCTTGCCTGTTCCGGTGGTCGGCGACATGGACCCTGGTGGCGCAGCGGGTGGAGCAGAACCGGCGCCGTCCGTTGCGGGAGACGTCGACGTAGACAGTTTCGCAGCCCTCGCGTGAGCAGACGCCGAAACGGTCCGGGGCGTCGCAGACGAGATGCGCGAGCCCGCCCGCGGTGTAGGCGCGGACACGGGAAACGGTGTCGGCTTGGGCGTCCACGTAGTGCAGGTGGGGCGCCTTGCCGTCGTGGGTGGAGATGTACGGCTTGGACGCGGAGTCGTGGAGAAGTGCGTTGACCAGGTCGACTCGTGCGGCCTGGTCCGCTTCGAAGACGTGCCGGAGCCTGGTGGTCCAGGCGATGATCTCGATCGATTCGTGGTCCCGCACGGCGGGGACGGTCATGCGATCTTCGAAGATCGCGGTGAAGGTGGCGGGGCCGGCGGCATCGCCCAGGTTGATCAGATCGGCGGCGATCTGCGCCGCCGCTCCGCCGTAAGGGTTGAAGTGCATTAACCCATTACAGCACGATCGGGTCATGGAAACGAACCGGTGCCCGCGCTGCGGATGGCCGCCGGCGGAACTGCCCGGAAGTACGACGAGGTCCCAGAGGGTCTCCCAAGGGACGCTCGTGTACGCCCGGTGTCTGTGCGGGAGCTGGCTCGCGCTCGTCGACGGTGTCGTGATCGGTGCCACCAGGTCCCGGCTGGGGCAGGAACGGCTTCCCCAACGGTGATGGCACCGATTCTTCTGTTTCGCCCGTGGTCAGGTGTAGTACCCGGCCACCGGGACGCGGGCCTCGTCGAACAAGGCCGGGCCTTCCAGGCGCACGCCGGGTCCGGTCGCGGGTGGCTTGAGCGCGGTGACCTGCTCACCGGAAAGGGCGAACACCACCCGGCCCAGGCCGGAGCGTTCGATGGCGCCCTGGCACATGCCGCACGGCTGGCAACTGGTGTACATCGTCGTCCCGGCCGCGACGGCGGGATCCAGCTCGCGTGCCGCCCAGACGGCGAGCTTCAGTTCCGGGTGCAGGCTGATGTCCGATTGCGACACCGTGGTGTTGTGCTCCTCGGCCAGCACGGCGCCGTCGGGGCCGACGAGCAGCGAGCCGAAGGGCGGGTCGCCGTCGGCGCGGGACTTCGCGGCCAGTTCGATGGCGCGGCGGAGGAACTTCTCGTCTTCTTCGGTCATGATCAGTCCTGTTCGGTTCGGTATCGGCCCAGTTCCCAGTGTGCGGCCACGGTCGCCAAAGCCTGCCAGGCGGCTTCCGGGCGGCGGGTCTCCTCGGGATCGCCGGAGAACGGGTCGAGCACGACCGTCTCGGCGCCGAGGTGGCGAAGGCGGTCGAGGTCGTCGACGACCTGCTCGATCGTCCCTTCCCCGGCGAGGCGATCGGGGGCGTCGACGGGGCTGCCGGTGAGGTTCAGCAGGATCCGCGGGGTGAACGCGGGCACGGGCCGATCGTGGGCGTCGGCGATGCTCTTGACCCTGGTGAGCGCTTCGGTGAGCCAGGGGAGCGTGGTCCGCAGCGGATGCCAGGCGTCGCCGACCCGGACGGCGCGGCGGATCCCGGCGTCGCTGTTGCCACCGACCCAGATCGGGATGTCGCCTGCCCGGTAGTCGGCTTCGTCCGCCCAGGCCTTCCGGACTGCGTCGAGGTGGTCGTCGGTCAGCCGTCCGCGCTTCTCGAACGGGACGCCGAGCGCCTCGAACTCCTGGCGGGCCCAGCCGGACGCGACGCCGAGCACGAGCCGTCCTCCGCTGAGCTGATTCAGGTTCGCGGACATGCGGGCGATCAGCAGCGGATGCCGGTACGGGACGATGAGCACGGTGGTGCCCAGCCGGATCCGGTTCGTCACGCCTGCCAGCCAGGACAGGGTGGTGAACGGTTCGTAGAACGGCGCCGGGTACTGCTCGGCGACGTCGGGAGTGATCGCGACGTGGTCGGACACCATGAGGAGGTCGTAGCCGAGGCCTTCGACCGTGGTGGCCCAGCCGCGGAGGATTCCGGGGTCGGTCCCCGGTCCGAAATTCGGGACGTTGACACCTATTCGCACAGGTCAAGGCTATCCGCGCGGCAGGCGCCGGGGAAGAGATCTTTCCCGGCGCGAGGGCGTTCCGGCCGTGGATCTACCGGTATTCTGGCCGGATGACCGAGATTCTCGACGCGACGGACTGGGCGATCCTGGTCGAGCTGCAGAAAGACGGGCGGCTGCCGCTCACCGAGCTGGGGAAGCGGGTCAGCTTGAGCGCGTCGGCGACCACCGAGCGGGTGAAACGGCTGGAGGCGGCCGGGGTGATCACCGGCTACCGGGCCGACGTCGACCTCGAAAAGGCCGGGTATGTCGTACTCGCGGTGGTGCGGCTGAAGTATCCGGGCAGCAAGCACGCGCCGTTGCACAAGCTGCTGGCGGAGCGGACCGAGATCCTCGAATGCCTCCGCACCACCGGTGACGACTGTTACTCGCTGAAGATCGCGGCGCCGTCCATGGGGCGGCTGGAGGAGATCGTCAACGAGCTCGCGTTGTTCGGGAGCACCAACACCAACATCGTCTACAACCAGACGCTGCCCTACCGGGGCCCGCAGGGCCCGTGACGCGGCTCGGTCACGGGCCCTGCGGACGTCAGCTGTCAGCCCTGGTCCGCCGTCTCCCAGAGACCCATGACGTTGCCTTCCGGATCCTTGAAGTAGGCGGAGAAGCCCATGCTGCCGACCGCGGTCCGCCCGACGAGGGTCGAACCGCCCTGTTTCTCGATCACCGCGAGCGTGTCGTCGACACTGTCGACCTCGAGCACGATCACCGGGCCGGACGCGACGGTGTGCTCCTTCGCCAGCATCCCGCCGTTGATGAAACCCGGCTCCGCGGGCATGCCGGTCTCCACGGTCGGCCCCGAGGCGATCATCGTGTAGTCCATCCCCGGCGGTATCTCGGCCTTCCAGCCGAAGATCTCCCGGTAGAAACCTCGTGCGCGTTCGCCGTCCTCGAAGGGGATCTCGAAGTGCACGACCCGTCCGGTCATGGTCATCAGCTCCTGCCGTGGCAACGTGTACGGAACGGCACCAGCCAATAGCCGGTGCCCCCGGCGCGCTAGAGCACTTGGCCCTCTCCGAACCACCGCCGCAACGCGACGATCAGTTCCCCCTGGTCTTCGCCTGTCCACGCCACGTGCCCGTCCGGCCGCAGCAAGACCGCCGGAACCGGCAGATTCTCGCCGAGGGTGACGACGTGGTCGACGCGGTCCGCCCAGTCCCGTACCGAAAGCCCGCCGGTCCGGTCGAGCAGCAGGCCGCGGCCGCCTCGGGTCAGCCCGTAGAGATGCCCCTGTTCGAGTTCGAGGTCCGGCATCCGGCGGCCGAGAAGTTCGTGCCCTTCTCCGAAGTCGTAGCGGATCCCGGTCGCGGTGATCTTCTCGGTCAGGAACCGGCTCACCTCCTCGAACTCCATCAGTTCCGCCAGCAGCCGCCGGACCGCCCGGGAGCCGGGGTCGAGCGACATCAGCTGCATCTGCGCGCGCGTGTTGTCCAGGACCGCGGCGGCCACCGGATGCCGTTCGGTCTGATAGGTGTCCAGCAGATCTTCCGGCGCCCAGCCGTTGACCGCCGCGGCCAGTTTCCAACCGAGGTTGAAGGCGTCCTGGACACCGAGGTTGAGCCCCTGCCCGCCGACGGGCGGGTGGATGTGCGCCGCGTCGCCTGCCAGGAAAGCGCGGCCGACGCGGTACTGCTCGGCCAGCCGGGTGGCGTCGCCGAAGCGGGAGAGCCAGCGCGGTGAATGCACACCGAAGTCGCTTCCGGCGACGGCCTTGAGCTGTCGTTTGACCTCCTCGAAGGTCGGCGGGACACGGGGGTCGTCGCACAGTCCTTCGGCGGGCACGCCGACCCGGTACACCCCGTCCCCGATCGGGGAGAGGCCGAACCGCAGCTGGGTCTTGCGGACCTCGGTCATCACGGCGAGCACCGTTTCCCAGTCCTCGGTCAGCTCCATCTCGCCCAGGAGCGTCTCGGCGGTGGCGGGTTCCCCCGGAAAGCCGATCCCGAGGAGTTTGCGGACCGTGCTGCGGCCGCCGTCGCAGCCGACGAGATAGCGCGAGCGCAGCCTCGTCCCGTCGGCCAGTTCGACGTCCACCCCGTCCTCGTCCTGGCTCGACCCGGTCAGCTCGCAGCCGCGCCGGATCTCGACGCCCACCTCGGCGGCGTGCTCGATCAGCAGCCGGTCGGTGACCGTCTGGGGGATGCCGAGGATGTAGGAGTGGGCGCCGTCCAGCGACGGCGCCGGTTTGACAATGCCCGCGAACGAGCCGCCGACCGGGTACTTCGTTCCGTGTTCGAGGAAGCGCTCCAGCAGGCCTCGCTGGTCCATCACTTCGATGCTGCGCGCGTGCAGGCCCATGGAGCGGACGACCTTGGTCTGTTCCCGGTCCTTCTCCAGGACGACCACGCGGACGCCGTGCAGCCGCAGTTCGGCGCCCAGCATCATGCCGGTCGGTCCGCCGCCGGCGATGATCACGTCGATCAAGAGTTCCCCCGTGTGTCGAGCTCGTGTTTCACGGCGGGAGATTCTGCGGCACGACCGGGGTCTTGCCGCAAGCCCCCTGGTGCGCTATATGTTAGAAGTGGCAGGGAGAGTCGATCTCTCTGCCGTTGTCATTTCAGTCCGCAGTGGACGGACAAACCCCCGTTGGAAGTAGTTCCGCTTCCCTGTGACCTGCGCCGAACTTGTTCGTAACGAACATGTTCGTTACTGTGAAGGCATGGCACCCGAGAAGAGCCGCCGGGAACGACCGGCCAAACCCGCGTTGACCCGTGACGGCATCGTCGCCACCGCGGTCGGGATCCTCCGCGAGGAAGGCCTGCGGAAGGTCACGATGCGCCGCCTGGCGCAGGAACTCGACACCGGCGCGGCCTCGCTCTACGTCTACGTCCGCAACGCCGCCGAACTGCACGCGGCGATCCTGGACGAGCTCCTCGGCACGATCCCGTCGCCGTCGTCCGAGGGCGGCTGGCGAGACCGGCTCGAGCGACTGCTCACGGCCTACACCTCGATGCTGCTCGAATACCCCGGCCTCGCCTTGTCCGCGCTGGTGGCCCGCCCGAGTGGCGAGAACTACCTCCGCCTGGTCGAAGACCTGCTCGCCCTCCTCGCCGAGGGCGGAGTGTCAGCCGAACGGCGTGCGTGGGGGATCGACATCCTCCTGCAGCACGCGACGTCGACCGCGGCCGAGCACGCCGACCAGGAGTCGCCGGAGGACTGGGACGCGCTCGCTCGTGCCGTGCGCGACGCCGACGAGACGGCCTATCCGCAGATCGCCGCCCATTCGGCCGACCTGCTCACCGGGCGACCAGCGCAGCGGATGTCGTGGGGCTTGCAGGTGCTGATCACCGGGATCGCGGACACCGCCGTACCACCCGAAAGGAACCAGACATGACCACTCATCACCCCATCGCGATCATCGGTGCCGGCCTCGGCGGCCTCACCCTGGCGCGTGTCCTGCACGTCAACGGGATCGAAGCCGCCGTCTTCGATCTGGACGCGTCGCCGTCCGCCCGGACACAAGGCGGGATGCTCGACATCCACGAGGACTCCGGACAGGAGGCACTGCGGGCCGCCGGTCTCCACGAGGCGTTCCTCTCGCTGGTGCATCCCGGCGGCGAGGCCATGCGCATTCTCGACAGTCACGGCGTCGTGCACCTGGAGGAGACCGACGACGGCGACGGCGGCCGCCCCGAAGTCACCCGTGGTGACCTGCGAAACCTCCTGCTCGGGTCGCTCCCCGAGGACAGCGTCCGCTGGGACGCCAAGGTCACCGGCGCGCGACCGCTCGGTGGCGGACGGCACGAAGTCACCCTGGCCGACGGCACGGCGTTCACCACGGACCTGCTGATCGGCGCCGACGGCGCGTGGTCCAAGGTCCGGCCTCTGGTCTCCGGTGCTCGACCGGCCTATGAGGGAATCTCCTTCGTCGAGGTGCACCTTCACGACGCCGAGGACCGCCACCCGGCGAGCGCCGCGCTCATCGGAGGCGGCATGTTCTTCGCACTCGGTGCGGCCAAAGGTCTCCTGGCGCACCACGACGCCAGTGGCAGCCTTCACGTCTACATCGCGCTGAGGACCGCCGAGGACTGGATCTCCACGATCGACTTCACCGACACCACCACCGCGAAAGCCGCTGTGCTGAGCCATTTCGACGGCTGGGACGCGGGCCTGCGAGCACTGATCACCGACGCGGACGGCGAGCTGGTCCCACGGCCGATCCACGCACTGCCGATCGGTCACCGCTGGGACCGGGTTCCCGGTGTCACCCTGCTCGGCGACGCCGCTCATCTGATGTCGCCGTTCGCCGGAGAGGGCGCCAATCTCGCGATGCTCGACGGCGCCGAGCTCGGCCTGGCTCTCGCCGCCCATCCTGGCGACCTCGAAGCCGCTCTCGCCGCGTACGAGCAGGCGCTGTTCCCGCGCAGTGAGGCTTCGGCGGCCGAATCCGCCGAGAATCTCGTTCTCTGCTTCGCCGAAGACTCCCCGAAGCCGTTGCTGGAACGATTCGCGACCTATCGCTGAGGCGTCAGACCGGTTCGTGCTGGGAGCGCTTGGCGTAGGCGCGTGCGGCGCGGGCGCGGTCACCGCAGCGCACGGAGCACCACTGGCGCCGTCCGTTGCGCAGGAAGAACCGGCTGCACGGGGCCGATCCGCAGGCGGCGATCCGCTCGGCATCCGGCCCGGTGAGCAGGTCCGCGGCGTTGACGGCGAGTGTCGCCAGCGCGTGCTCGACGATCTGGGTGATCGGATGCGACGCGGTGCGATACAGCCCGCGGACCGGATCCCAGCGCAGCAGCTCCGCGGTGGGTGCCTTGCTCAGCGCTTCGTTGACGGCGTTGAGGGCGCTCGGCGGAGCGGGCTCCCCGCAGGCCATCGAGGCGAGCAGGACCCGCACCTGCTCACGCAGTGAACGGACCAGTCCCGCGCACATCTCCTGCAGGCCGGCGTCGACCGGAGCGAGCCCTTGGGCGACCAGCCACTCCGTCGTCGTGCTCGGAGTGCCGAGGAGATCGATGAACTGGCCGCCCGGCAGCGCGATCGTGGTGTTGGCGAGTGCCAGCGCGACGTACTGCTCGGCGCCCGGCGCGGGCGGCAGGGCGGCGGAGTCAAGATCGGGGTCGTCCACGTTCTCATGGTAAGCGCCGGGTTCAACCATGAGAAAGACTCACGGAAACCATTGCACTCTTCCGTGAGAACTGGCTAAAGTTCCTCACGGAAAGAACAATACCTATCCGTGAGGTGGAAGATGAACCAGATCAGCGAACAGCTCTCCGTGCAGGTCGTCGGCGGCCCGACCGCGCTGATCGGCTACGGCGGCCTGCGGTTCCTCACCGACCCGACCTTCGACGAACCCGGCCACTATGGCCGCCCTGACGGGAGACCCGGCCTCACCAAGACGGCCCCCGCCTCGATCGCGCCCTCGGACCTCGGCCGCATCGACGCGGTCCTGCTGTCCCACGACGAGCACCCCGACAACCTCGACCACTCCGGCCGGAAACTGCTCGCCGACGTGCCGCTGACCCTGACCACGCCCAGCGGTGCGGGCCGCCTTGGCGGTACCGCGAAAGGGCTCGCGACCTGGGAGACGGTCGAACTGAACCGGCCGGACGGGGGAGTGGTGACCGTGACCGCAGTGCCCGCGCTGCACGGGCCGGAAGGCGCGGAACAGGTCACCGGCGACGTCGTCGGCTTCGTGCTCACCGGTCAGGATCTGCCCACGGTCTACGTCAGCGGCGACAACGCCTCGCTCGACGCCGTCCGGCAGGTCGCCGACCGATTCGGCCCGGTCGACACCACGGTGCTCTTCGCCGGGGCCCCGCGCCTGAAGCCGGTCCTCCACGGCGCCCTGCTCGTCCTCGACAGCGCACTCGCCGCGGAGGCGACGCGGATCCTCGGCGCCCGCACCGTCGTCCCCGTGCACATCGACAGCTGGGAGCACTTCACCGAAGGCCGGGACGACCTGGTGGCCGCCTTCGCCGCCGCCGGCCTGGCCGACAGGCTGCGTCTCGGCTGACGCCGGTCAGGCGACCCCGTCGCGGAGTGCCGTGAACAGCCGATCGAGACTCACGCGGTGGTCCATCGCCACGGTGTTCGCCACCTCGCCCTCGATCAGGCGGCGCGCGGTCTCGACCATCATCGCGCTGTACCCGGAGATGAAGAACGCGGCGAGCAACATCCCATCGCCCTCGAAGGCCGGGTCGCGGTCGAGCTCCTCGGCCAGTGTCCGCTGAAGCTCGGACTCGATCGCCCTCGCGCGCGCGACGAGCGCGGGCGACTCGGCGACCGTCCGGAAGAACGGCGCCGAACTGTCGTTGACGCCGGAGAGCGGATGCTGGGCGTCGAAGAGCTGAAGGCTCATGTCCCGCAAGGACGTCAGCACGTCGACGCCCGGTGCGCGGTCGCGGACGGCCGAGCGCAGCAGGTCGATCGCGTCGGCCGCGCGGTCCAGGAAGAGATCCTCCTTGCGCGGGAAGTGATTGAAGACCGTCACGCTCGAGAATCCGGCTTCGCGCGCGATCTCGGCGACCGTGACGGCTTCGTACCCGTGCTCGAGGAACAGCCGGTTCGAGACCTCCAGGATCCGGGCGCGCGTCCGGGGGCCGCCGCGCTCGCTCGTTCTTGGCATGCGCCGCCTTCCTTGTGTGACTAAATTTAGTCAGTTAACGTAGTGCTCGTTCCGCTGTTCCGCAACTTAGAGGGGCCGAGTCATGAGCGAGCGCACGTTCCCTGCTCCATCCACGGTCAGCAAGCAGGCGCAGGCCTGGCTCGCCGCCAGTCGCGGGGAACTGACCTACCCGGCGTTCGAGGACACGGACGCGTGGCTCGCGATGGTCGACCAGGCCAACCAGTCCACGGCCCAGCGGTTCCCGATCGCCGACCTGCCGGTCACCGTCGAAGACTTCGAGGTCGACGGCGTCACCGTGTACGCCGCCAGACCCCGCGACGTGGAGGAAACGCCGGACGAGCCGGTCTTCCTCTGGATGCACCCCGGTGCGCTGCTGGTCGGCGGCGGGGAGGCCTGCCGCGTGACCACCGGGAGGGCCGCGCTGTCGACGGGCATGCTCACGTGGGGCGTGGACTACCGGCTCCCGCCGCTGCATCCGTACCCGACAGCCCTCGACGACGCGATCGCCGTGTACCGGCGCGTGGTGCGGGACCGCGATCCGTCACGGGTCTTCGTCGGTGGCGACTCCGCGGGCGGGAACATCGCCTCGGCTCTTCTGCTGCGCGCCAAGGACTCCGGGCTGCCGATGCCGGCCGCCCTGGTGCTCAACACCCCGCAAGTCGACCTCACCGAAGCGGGTGACACCTTCCAAACTCTCGCCGGAGTGGACAATGTCCTCCGCAGCTTGCGGGCGCCCAACGAGCTCTACGCGGCAGGCGCCGACCTGCGCGATCCGTACCTCTCCCCGGTCCTGGGCGACCTGTCCGGTTTCCCGCCCACCTATCTCCGCAGCGGAACCCGCGATCTGTTCCTGTCCAACACCGTTCGGATGCACCGCGCGCTGCGCGCCGCCGGTGTGGAGGCCGAACTGCACGTGTTCGAGGCGATGACGCACGGCGGGTTCGGGGGAGAAAGCCCGGAGGACCAGGAGGCCGCCGCCGAACAGCGCCACTTTCTCGCCAGGCACGACGCGCGGTAGCTCGCGGCTACGGGCGCCGGATGGCGCGCACGACGACGTCCTGGAGAGGAACCTGCCGGTCGCCATGGAGCCGGTGATACTCCTCGGCTGTGACGACTTCCCAAGCCTTCTCGTCCAGCCGTGCCGTGACGGCCGCGGCGGTGACCGACGCCTCGGGCGGCGAATGGTGGCCGTGGCCGCCATGGGCGTGGAGGTGCCCGACGATCAGCAGCGTGCCGCCGGGTGCCACCCAGCCGGCGATCCGGTCGTAGAACTCGAGCTGCGGCATCGCCGGATGCGCGTAATGCGTCGTGACCAGGTCGAACCGTGTTTCAGGTGCCCAGCTGCCCAGGTCCGCCTCGATCCATCGCACGTGCTCGGACCCGTGGCGCTCGGCGGCGCGGGCCAGCACCGCGGACGAGATGTCGGCGGCGGTCACCTGCCACCCCTGGGAGGCGAGCCAGGCCGCCTCGGCACCCTCGCCACAACCCGCGTCCAGCGCCGTACCCGGCTTCAGCTCACCGAGCTCACGGGCGAGGTACGGATTCGGCGGGCTGACGGCACCGCTCTGCCGCCAGTGCTCTTCCCAGTACTCCTTGTCGAACCCGTGCGTCATCGGTCGTCCTCTCCGTTCGTCTCCTGCGATGATGACGATCACGAGGCCGAAGTGGCAAAGTCTGTTGCCGAATGGCAAATTGAACGTATGGACGAGGCCGCCAACCGCACTCTCGACGCCGTCGGGCCCAGGTTGAAGCATCTCCGGCAGAGCCAGGACACCACCCTGGCCGACCTCGCCGAGGAGACGGGCATTTCGGCCAGCACGCTGTCCCGGCTCGAGGCAGGGTTACGGCGGCCCACCCTGGAGCAGCTGTTGCCGCTCGCCCGTGCCCACGGCCTGACCCTCGACGAACTCGTCGATGCGCCACCGACCGGCAACCCCCGGATCAACCTGCGCCCGATCGCCTGCGGCGACGGATCGACCATCCTGCCGCTGACCCGAAGACCCGGCGGTATCCAGGCCTACAAGTTCGTCCTTCCCCGTGGAAACGACAACGCCGAGCCGGACCTGCGTACCCATGAGGGACACGACTGGGTCTACGTGCTCAACGGCACCCTGCGGCTGGTCCTCGGCGAGCACGACCTCATCCTCAAACCCGGCGAGGCAGCGGAATTCGACACCCGCACCCCGCACTGGTTCGGTGCCACCGGCGCCGGCCCCGTCGAGTACCTGAGTCTCATCGGACGGCAGGGCGAACGAGCGCACATCCGCGCCGCGCCGTCCGAGTAGCAAGAAAGGAAGAATCGCCATTCCCACCATCACACCGGGGATTCCCACCCCGGACGGTCTGTCCGACGCCTTCGCCGCCTTCCCCGACGACGGCGCCACCCATCCGGGCGTCCTCCTCTACCCGGACGCCTTCGGACCACGCCCCGTTCTCTGGGAGATGGCCCGCGAACTGTCCTCGCACGGGTACTACGTCCTCGTCCCGAACGTCTTCTACCGGCACCGCCCGGCACCGGTGTTCGATCTCCCCGAGCGCATCACCGCCGAGAACCGGTCCTCGCTCTTCGGCGAGATCATGCCCCTCATCAAGGGCCACGCCACCGAAGACGTCCTGAGCGACGCCAAGGCCTATCTCGGCTTCCTGACCTCCCAGCCCGAGGTCAGGTCCGGACCGGTCGCCACGATCGGCTACTGCCTGGGCGCCGTCCTCGCGATGCGCACCGCGACCGCCCACCCCGAGCAGGTCGCCGCCGTCGCCGGATTCCACCCCGGCGCACTGGTCACCGACGCACCCGACAGCCCGCACCGCCAGATCCCCGGCCTCACCGCGAAAGTCCACCTCGGCCTCGCCGAGGGCGACATGACACCCGAGGCCATCACCGAGATCAGCCAGGCGTTCGACGCCGCCGGTGTCAGCTACAGCTGCGAGATCTACCCCGGCACCGTCCACGGCTTCACCATGGCCGACACCGAAGCCTTCGACGCCGCCGGATCACAGCGGCACTGGGAGCGGCTGCTCGCCCTTCTCGACGCCGATCCTGCCTAGATCCGCTCGACCCACACATCGCGGAACCTGGGATTCGCCCCTGGATCACCGTGGTCCTGCAAGCGGATCGGGGCCGGTGCCGGAACTTCCGCGCGACCGGCCCCGGTTTGCCGCCGATCGCGACGTCGTCGCCACCGACAAAGAAAATTGTCTTGACAGCTTCTGTGTTCGAAGGGAGAGTGGTCGCGGCAGGCCGAGAAGGAAAGGAAGTACCTGATGAGAAAGCTGATTCTGGGGTTCTACGTCTCGCTCGACGGCAAGAGCGCGGACGGGGACAACGGCATCCGGGACGTCATGATGAGCATCGACGACCCCGAGCAGGAGGAGTACTTCGTCAGCCGGCTGTGGGACACGGGTGCTTTCCTCATGGGCCGCAACACCTACGAGGCCATGGCCGGGTACTGGCCCGGCTCCGATCACCCGTCCGCCAAGGCCATGAACGAGATCCCCAAGGTCGTGTTCTCCCGCACCCTGAAATCCGCAGACTGGCCCGTGACGCGGATCGCCAGTGGCGACACGGTGGAGGAGATCGCCAAACTCAAGGCAGAGCCCGGCAAGGATCTCGTCGCCGCAGGCGGTACCGAGTTCCTTCACTCGCTGATCAAGCTCGGCGTGGTCGACGAGTACCACTTGTGGGTACTGCCCGCCGCCACCGGCAAAGGGGCACCGCTGTTCCCGGAACTGGATCAGCCGCTGAACCTGCGCCTGGTGAAAAGCAAAGCGTTCCGCTCCGGAGTCCTGGAGCTGGTGTACGCGGCAGCCGACAAGTAAGACCCGATGCGCCTGGCGAGTCGTGCCATATTGGGTCCTATGTCAGCCATTCCCGAGGTCGCGGAAAACGACTACGACAGCTTTGCCGAGGCGTATGCGGCCGAGAACGAAGCCAGTCTCATCAACGCGTATTACACGAGACCCGCGATCTTGAACCTGGCCGGGGACGTGTCGGGTCGGCGGATCCTCGACGCGGGCTGCGGCGCGGGTCCGATCACCGAAAACCTGCGCGACCGGGGCGCCATCGTGACCGGATTCGACTCCAGCGCCAAAATGGTCGAGCTGGCCCGGAAAAGGCTCGGTGACGACGCCGACCTCCGGGTCGCCGACATCGGCAGCCCGCTGCCGTTCCCCGACGGCGCGTTCGACGACGTCGTCGTGGCCCTCGTCCTGCACTACCTGGAGGACTGGTCCGGGCCGCTGGCCGAGATCCGGCGCGTGCTGAAACCCGGCGGACGGCTGATCCTGGCCGTCAACCACCCGATCGGCTACAAGCTGCTCCACCCCGAAGCCGACTACTTCGAGACCGTCAAGTGGAACGACGAGTACACCTTCAGCGGTCAGAACGCCGTGCTGACGTACTGGCACCGTCCGCTGCACGCGATGACCGACGCCTTCACCGCGGCCGGTTTCCGGACCGCCGTCGTCAGTGAGCCTCCTCCGGCGCCGGAAGCGTACGAACTGTTCCCCGAGGAACTTGCGGGCAGGAAGGCATTCCTGAGCTTTCTGTTCTTTGTGCTCGAGGCAGTCTGACGGGCTCGCTCCGGTCCTGGATCCTCCACACTCGACCGTGTTCGCTTAGTCCGTGAAGGCCTCCTTGCCTACCCTGAAGGTAGGCAAGGAGGCCTTCACGTGACCTGCGCGAAGGTGGCGATTCAGCGGGTGCCGGGGGGCGACGATGCAGGAATTAGGACGGTCAGTGTCCAGCTTCCTCCCCCGTCACACCTTCCACCCAGCACGAAGACACCGACGCGAGACCAGATCCCCGTGAGTAGGCAAATACAGGTCCACACCACTCACGAGCCGCTTACTTCAGATGCCGCGCGAAGAAGCGGTTCGCGGGCTCACCCTCGAACTGCGGGACACCGGTGTGCCCACCCATGTTGGCGTGCAGCGTCTTCTCTTTCGAGCCGAACGCGTCGAACAGGTCCAGGGCCTGCTGCCGGTCGTTTCCTTCGTCGTCCCACTGCAACAGGACATGCAGCGGAATGGTGATCCGCCGGGCCTCGTCGAACGTGCTGCGGGGCACGTAGCTCCCCGCGAACAGCAGCGCGGCCGCGACCCGCGGCTCGACCACGGCCAGCCGGACGCCGACGGCGGTCACCCCGCCCGCGATCCCGACCGGCCCGTCGATCCCTGGCAGCGCCAGAAGAGCGTCCACAGTGGTCTGCCATTCCGGGACCGCTTGGTCCACCAGCGGGAGAACAAGCCTCTGGATGACGTCCTCGGTGACCGGTTCGCCTGCCTTCACGGCTCGCTGCAGGTCGGCGCGGGCCTCGTCGACGGCGGCCAGACGAGGCCTGTCGCCGGCTCCGGGAAGCTCGATGGTCGCGGCGGCATAGCCCTCCGCCACGGTGCCCTGAGCCCTGGCCTTCAGCCGGGGGTGCATCTTGCCCAGCCCGCCGGGGTGGCCGAGCAGGATCAGCGGGACCGGAGCGGAGACGGAGACGGGTGTCCACAGGACACCGGGGATCTCGCCGAGGGTGAACTCGCGCTCGAGGACGTCGCCGTCGAGACGCTGTTCGGAAGTGAAGTTCATGGTCGTGCCTTTCGGGAGTGCGCAAAGAACGGCGCTCCCGGACGACCTATCGCCCGACCGTGACCCCAGAGGGGAGCACCCATGTCATCAGGTTCACGGGTACCACCTCCTCGTTCTGTCGCACGGTCCCCGGAAAGCTAGCAAACGGTCCCTTCGATCCGCCACTGGTTTTCTCGCCAGGGTCAGTTCGACGCGGGATGCCACGCGTCGGCGACCAGGTCGACAGCGCTGCGCGCCGGGTCACGGGCCGCATGGTCGTAGACGCCACTGGTGGTGTCGATGCTGGCGTGACCGACATCGGCCTGCACGTGCTCCAGTGACGCCCCCGCCTCCACCGCGGCCGTGACGTAAAAGTGCCGCAGCGCGTGCGGGTGCATCATCTCCGCCACACCGGCCAGATCCGCCCCGGCGCTCGCGGCGACCCGGCGCAGTAACTGCCAGACCGCCTGCCGAGCGAACCTGCGTCCGCCCCTGGTCACCAGCAACGGCCGGTCCGACAAGGTACCGCCGCTGCGCTTGCCTGCCACGATCGCCGATCCCGCCCCGTCCGCGCGCAGCGCGAGATACTCCAGCAGTGCGTTCTCCGCGGGCACACTCAGGTAGACGACCCGGACCTTCCCGCCCTTGCCCCGGACACGCAGCGCCCGCCGCCCACGGGTGACGTGCAGATCGGCCTCGTCCAGGCCGCACAGCTCGCTGACCCGCAACCCCAGCGTGAACAACGCGACAACCGCGACCGCACGAGCGACATCGCACGCACTCGCACCCCTGCGCGGCGCCCCCGCCGCCCGGTGCAACGCCGCGACCTGCCGCGTCGTCAGTGTCACCGTCGCCGACGTACTCGCCGCCGCCGCGGTCAGCCCCAGCCGCCGCCGGTCCAGCGCCGCCGGATTCGCCGCCACCAGGCCCGCATCCGCCAGCGACGCGTACATGGTCTTCACCGTGGCCAGCATCCGGTCTCTCGTCGACGGCGCCGCGCCTGCGTTTTCCAGGTCACTCAGCCACTTCTTCACCTGTGCCGAAGTGGTGGCTGTCGGATCCACTCCCTGGGCCGCGCACCACCGCAGCCAATGGCACGCCCGCAACCGGCCCCGGCCTGCGGGCGGAGGTCCCGCCCGTCGTACCGGCTTGGCCACAGGCGCGACGATGACGGCCTGGGCGTAGTCGGCCACGGCGTCGGCCCATCGGTCCGGAGCCTTGCTGTCGGGCTGTACCCAGGCGCCGATGTCGTCGGCGCTGACCGGCAGTCCCAGCCCTTCCGCGTAGGTGCGGCGGGTCTGCTGGTTGCCATATCCGGTCAACCACTCGGTGATGCCCGAAAGCAGGCCGGCCGGATCCGTCACCCCCGGCCAGACTTCGCTCTCGCCCGCGAGCTCTCCGGGGGAGACAGCGGCGGAATCGGCGCCGGACAGGAGTTTCATCCGATCACCGTAGTGGTCGCGCTCGCGGGGACCGTGGCGGCTTCGGATCGTCACCGTGACGAAACGGGGTGACCATCCTGGGACCGCCGACTCTGCCTGTTACCGGCCGTAACGGCAAACGCGTTTTCAGATCGCCGATTCGAGCCCGTTTCGGCGGGCGATCGAGCGTTTTCCGGTCGAGATGGAGAGGAGAAACGGCCCGCGTCAAACTTAGCTACAAAATGTATCTTCTGTAGCTAAGTTGGGTTAAGGTTAGTTATAACGCAACCAGAGTTAAGGGTTATATATCTATCAAGGTAAGCTTGGGGAATGAGCGAGAACGAGGGCGCGGCTGTCGAGGAACATGTGTCGGAGCAGGCGCGATGCGGGTTTCGGAAGTGTCGGCAGCCGCTGCCGCCGCCAGGACCACGCGGAGGCAGGCCCTATGAGTTCTGCCCGGATCGGACGTGGCCGGGCGGGAAAAGCTGCAAGCAACTGGCCGCGGCCGAGCAGGCTCTACGGGAGGCGCTGGGCGACGACGCCGTACCGGCCGGGGCGCTGACAGACGCCGGGCAAGCCTTCGACCAGGCCGCGGCCGCGGTGACCGGCCCGCTGCGCACGTTGAGCAACGCGCTCGACGCCGTCACCGCGCACCTGCGCGACGAGATCGCGGCAGCTGTCAGCCAGGCCGACGTTGCCCGCGAGACCGCATCGGAGGCCGACCGGCAACGGGACGTCGCACTGGAACAGGCGGCCGAAGCCACCCATGCCGCCGAGCAGGCGATCGAAGCGGCCAGGGTGGCCGAGCAGGCTGAGAATCTGGCCAGGGCGACCGCGGACGAGGCGGTCGAAGCCCGGTCCGCCGCTCAGCTGGCGCAGGCGACAGCGGAGTCGGCCACCGCGGTGATCACCCAACGCGCGAAGGAAGTGGCCGAGGAGGTGTCGGCACAGCGAAACCGGGCCGACAAACTGGCCGCCACGCTCGCCGCTCGCGGTGAGGAGCTGGCGACACGGACCGCGGAGCGAGACGCCGCGCGGACCGCCCTGGCCGAATCGGACGAGCGACGCAAGGCGGGGGAGCGGCTGCTGGACACACAGAAACGCGAGCTGACCGCCGACTTGGACGCCGTCCGGGTGCAGCTACGAGATCAAGATGACCGCCATCGGGAAGCCCTCGCCGAGCAGGCGGCACGCGAGACCGCGTCACGGACACAACTCGCGGAGGTCCAGACCGAGTTGACCGCCGCGCGCGGGCAACTCGCCACGGCTCAGCTCCAGGCCACCCAGTCCCAGACGCTGCACGACGAGGTCACGGCGATGCTGTCCCGCATTCGCCGGCGCGCACTCGCCGCAACAGAGGAACCGTCGGCACCACTCCGGCATGACCTGCTGGCGATTCTGCTCGGCGACGACGCAGCCGAGGAATCGACGAGGCCTGACCTGGGGTGAGTCAACGTGGGTGTCCGTCCGGCGATCCGGCAAGGCGCACATCTACCAGCGCATCGGAACTGTCCACGTGACTACTCCGCCAGCTCGCGCCGACCGACATCGGTAAGCATGTAGTAGGGCGGGGCACCGGGTGAGGACTCGCCCCACCCGTGAGTGACCCAGCCACGGTCACGCAGAACTTCGAGCAGCGTGGCCAGCCGTTGGTTGGTGATGTTCGCCTCGCGTCGGAGGTCCCCGCTGGAGAAGCGGGCTTGGACGTCTCCTGCAAGGAAAACGTCCGTCAGCCTGCGCATTTCTCGGGTCCTTCGCATGGGGCGATTCTAAACCTCGTCGTCCTGTTCAGGCTGGTCCGGCGGCCGACGAAACCGTGTCGAGGGGTATCCGCCACCAGATCGTGTCGGACCGGTCGGCAGCTGTGGCGGACGACTGCCAGCATCACCGAAGACCTTGCTCCCTCCCCCGGTGAGACAGCTACGTGGATCGCTCTGATGAGGCCTTCGGTTTTTGGGCACAGGCCTCTCCTGACTTTGCGGGCGCGGTGGCGGGGGAGGCACGTTCGGCGGGCGGGAATTGGGATCCGTGGGACTGGTGGGCCTGTCCTTGCCAGGTACCGACCGGGTCGGGCTCGGTCCTGCTGGGTTACGTGGCATCGAGCTGTCCTCTTTCGTCACGTAGGCAGGTCGAAACCGGCTGCCGTGCTGGGCAGAGCACCAACGCGGTAACCGGCAGATCAAGGAATTGCGTGTGGGACTCGACCGCCGCGCCGAGCGAGGGGCAAGACGCGGCGGCCGAGAAACTAGGGAGCGCTTTCCAGCGGGGAGCCGCACAGAAGTTCGGTGGCCTGCTCCTCGCCGTCCAGTTCGCCTGCGCGCCGAGCAAGCGCGGCGCCGATCTTCACGAGGTCCCGGCCGAGCGTTCGCAGGCCAGCCGCGTAGTACTCGTCAGAGGACTGCAAGGTCAAGAGGTCCAGAGTGACCGTGCCGATGTCGGTGTTGACTCGCGCCAGACCGGCGAGAAGGTCGCGGTCACGCTTGTCCACCGCGCACCCTCTCTCCGCGTGCTACCGCGTTCGAGTCGAGCAGCAGGCCGCCGCACCGTGGGCAACGCACGGCAACCCGAGGGGCTGCGATCCGGTCCGCGCTGATGGCCGTTCGTTCGTGCCCGAGTGGTTCCCGTTGGTTCTCTTCGCACCAGGGGAGCAGCATCGGAGGCCAGTACAGATCCGGGGCCAGCGAGACGCGGCGGTACAAGTGCGCCTCGGCCTCGGCGAATAGCCGCCACTCGTACCCCGCCGCGCGTGACAAGCCCTCGCCTCGAGGTCGTGGCACGCACGGCGGATGAACTCTGCGGGAACGAACGCGGTGCCTCTGCGTTCGCGGGACAGCTGCCTTCATGACTCGTCACTCCCGTCGTGTTCTGGCTGCTCAGAGCCATCCCGAAACCCTGTGGAGTGACGCTACGATCACCAGTGAGTTGGCAGAACGGACCGCGAGTACGGGTGCGGTCCGGCCGGAATCGTTCAGAGCTGGGAGTGCCCGTGAGCGGAGCACCGGCAACACTGACCGGGAGTCAGGGTTCCCGTTCGACGGGCATCGTGACCGGCTTCGTCCTGAAGCTCGCACGCCAATCCGCAGGCCTGACCCAAGAGCGCCTTGCGGAACGTCTCGCGGTCGACGGCAGCACGATTCAAGGGTGGGAGTCAGGGCGGCGTCCCTTGTCCGCGATGCCCGCTGGGGACTTCGTCAGGTTGTGTTCCCGGCTGTCCAGGCTCGGGGCGCCTTCGTCGACTGGTCGGCATCTTCGCTCGGCCATCAACGCTGATCTTGTCCTCTCGACCGGAATCGCCTCTGGTGACCGATGGGTCGATCCCGAGGTGCACCCGCTTGCCGCGAGCGTGCACCGCAAGACGCTGACGAACCTGATCACGTGGCCGTTCACCGGGTACCTGCCGCAAGAACTGAAGATCTTCGAGCCGAAGGTGCCACGCCGAGGACCGGTCGCGTCCGGACCCACGATGGGTGCCGACGAACGCACCAGGTTCTTCGATCACCTGATGACCGTTGCGGAACGGGGCGTTCATGCCGAGGAAGCCCTGCTTCGACGGCAGGCGGTCTACCTGCTCGGGTTCGACCAGCGTGACCAGGTGGCGGAGTGGCTGCGGGGTGAGTGGTCAAGCGCTGGTCGACGGCCCATCGCTGATGGCGACGTGACCAGCCTGCTGGAAGCGCGCTCGGCTTCGGTCGCACTCGCCTCGATCGGAGATGGCTCCCACCTGCACGACTTCGTCCTTCGCGCCAACGGGACGCGCGCCGATCTCGCGAACCTCAACTACTGGGCACACTGGATCGGAGAACTTCCCGACGACCAGACTGACGACACCTTCATGGCCGCGGACGACACCAAAGCGTGGTCCGGCGTGCGATTGCTCCACCATCTGGTGAGCCGGCTGGATCCAGCCTCACCGCATCTGCCGCTCAACCTGCACACCGTCCACGCGCTTGTGGCCAGCCGTCCCGTACTTCTCGCCACCAGCCCGGATTCCCGTAGCGCACTCGCCGGGGCGCTGGAGATGATCAGTTCCACCGCCGTGCTGAATCGCGAGGGACGTGATCAGGTCGCCGGCCTTCACTACGCTCTGCGTCTCGCCGATCGATAGGAGAACCCCACATGCCAGACGAGCCCGCTGGACTCGCCGCCTTCACCTACGAACTCGGATTGCTCAAGCGCATCCGGCGTGCGGGATGGTGGCATGTCGGCGTTCGGGACCCCGAGTCGATCGCGGAGCACAGCTTTCGTACGGCACAGATCGCGGCTCTTCTGGCGGCGGAGGAAGGCGCGAATCCGGAACGCGCGTCTTTCCTCGCGCTCTGGCACGACACTCAGGAGACCCGGACCGGGGACATTCCGCACACGGCAGCCAAATACATGACCAGGCCGGAGCCACGGGAGATCACCGCCGACCAGACAGCCGCCTTGCCGTCTGCTTCGCGTGATCTGGTCCGATCGGCAGTGGACGAGTACGAAACCCGGCAGACCATCGAAGCGAAATGCGCGAAGGACGCGGACAAGCTCGAAATGCTGTTCCAAGCCGTCGAGTACCGGGAAACCGGCGTCGAGCGTGTGGCCGGATGGATCGACTCAGCCCGCAAGGGACTCGCGACTGAGACCGCTCGACGCATCGCAGAAGCCGCTGTGACCCTGTCGCCGCTGGCATGGCGAGACCGATGAGCATGTCTTTCCCTAGCTTGGTCGTCGTCTCTTCTGACGGACAGTGCGGAGAGGCACTCGCTTACGCACTCGCGAAGCGTTTTTGATCCTTGCGCGTGAGGCTCAGCCATTCCCCGATGGGCAGCACGTGCGCGCGACGCCCGGCGTGGAGGTCTGGTCACGCTGGCAGGGGCGGCCGCGAGCGGATCTGGTCGCGGCAGTGGAGAACGGCGAGCTGTCCGCCGGGTTCGACGTCGACCAGGCACTGTTCGAGATCATCGCCGCCGGACTGGCGCTGAACGCGGCCATGCAGCTCCAGCGCGATCCGGCGGGCGATCGGTTAACGAAGGGTCGCGATACCGGCCAGGAAGATGTCGACGCCGGCGAGGAACTGCTCGCGGTCGTCGTGCTCACGCAGCTGCGCAGCCGCCTTGTGTACGAACGGGTACTTCTCGGGGTCCAGCTGCGACCATCGCGCGGCGATGGCGCCCAGAGCCGCCGAGCGATCCGCGTCGGCGAGGGCTCGGGTGTTGGCGGCGTTCTGCCCGGCGACACCGAGGACGTAGTTCACCAGCGCGCCCGCCGCGTCGACGAGCGCCTGTTCAGGGACGCCGAGCGTGTCGAGCAGCCTGCCGATGGTCTCGTAGACGTCCAGCAGCGCGGATCGCCAAGGTTCGCGGGCGATCTGTGCGCCGGCCCAGGGATGCGCGTCGATCGCGTCGAACAGGCCCAGCGCCACCGCGCGCAGGCCTTCTCGTGGCTCCGTGTCGGTGACCACGCTGGTCATCACGCGGGCGATGAGGTCGTCGGTGGCCGCCGCGAGCAGGTCGTCCTTGTCCGCGACGTGGTGGTAGATCGCCCCGTAACCGGTGTTCAAGCGAGTGGTGAGCGCCTTCAGCGTCAGCGCGGTCTCGCCGCCGCTGTCCAGCAGGTCCGTCGCGGCCCGGACGATCACTTCCCTGGACAGCCCGTCGGTACGCCGCGATCCCTTCGCCATGAGCCCCAGTGTGGCATGAGTGGATTGGCGATCCAAAATCGTGTTAGCTTTGGATCGTCAATCCAACAGCCGAGGGGGCACCATGACAACGATCATCGGAGCGGGATTGGGCGGTCTGATGCTGGCGCGGGTACTACACGTGCACGGCATCCCGGCCACGGTCTATGAGGCGGAATCCTCACCGGCCGCGCGCCGCCAGGGAGGACTGCTCGACATCCATCCCTGGAACGGCAGGCCCGCGATCGAGGCGGCCGGCCTGATCGAGGAGTTTCGCGAGCTCGTCCTGCCTGGTCGCGAGTCCTACCGGCTCCTGGACCGGACCGGCTCCGTCTTGCTCGACCTGCCCGATAACGGAACCGGCGTGCGTCCCGAAGTGCCGCGCGGTGCACTGCGGCAGCTGCTCCTCGACTCGCTTCCGGCCGACACTGTCCGATGGGGACACAAGGTCACCGGCGTGCGGTCCGTCGGCGGGAACCGGCACGAGGTCGCCTTCGCCGACGGAACCACCATCACCACCGGGCTGCTCGTCGGTGCGGACGGCGCGTGGTCCCGTGTACGCCCGATGCTGTCGGACGCCACTCCTGACTACGTCGGTATCGCGGTCGTCGAGACTTTCCTGTTCGACGCCGACAACCGCCATGCCGACGCCGCGAAGGCGGTCGGATCCGGATCATTGTTCGCTCTCGCACCCGGCAGGGGACTGCTGGCTCATCGAGAGGACGGCGGAACGCTGCACATCTACGCGCAGCTGAAGAAACCCCAGGACTGGCTCCACGGCAACGATCCCGCGACCATGACCGCGCAAGTGGTGAAGGAATACGAGGGCTGGGCGCCCGCGATCACGGCTCTGATCACCGACAGCGACACGGAGCCGGTGCTGCGCCGCCTTTTCACGCTGCCCGCCGGGCATCGCTGGGAGCGGGTGCCGGGCGTGACTTTGCTCGGCGACGCCGCACACCTCAGGCCCCCGAACGGTGAAGGCGCCAACACCGCCATGCAGGACGCCGCCGAACTCGCCAAGGCGCTCGCCACGTATCCCGACGACGTGGAAACCGCGCTCGCCGAACACGAACAGGGCATGTTCGCCAGGACTGCGGCCGTGGCGGAGGACGACGACGTGTACTCGATGATGATCGGGGACGAGGCGCCGCACAGCATGCTCGCTCTGATGACCGGATCCGAATGAGACCCGGTCATCAGGTACGGGTTCAGGACAGCATGCCGCCGTCCACCCGCAGGACCGTGCCGGTCACATAGGAGGCACGGTCGCTCAGCAGCCACGCCGCGGCCTGGGCGACCTCCTCGGGCTCGGCCACGCGCCCCAGTGGGGTCCGGGCGTTGAGCTGTTCGAGGATGCCGGGTGAGCTCGCCATCCACTCGTTGAACATCTCGGTCATCGTCGTGCCGGGCGCGACGCCGTTGATGCGGATTCCTTCCGGACCGTAGGTGACGGCGGCCGAGGCGGTGAGGCTGTTGACGCCTCGTTTCATCGCGCCGTACGCGGGGAGGTCCGGGTTGGCCATCAGGCTGCCGACGCTGGTGTTGTTGACGATGGCCCCGGTACCCGCGGTGGCCCGGATCGCCTCGATCTCGGCGAGCATCGACAGCCAAGGGCCCTTGAGGTTCACCGCGTAGATGTGATCGAAATCGGCCTCGGTCACCTGGTCCATCGGACCGGGCGGCACGTTCGTCGCGCCGTTGTTGAAAGCGACGTCGAGCCTGCCGTGCAGTTCCACGGCACGGTCGACGGCCGCGCGGATACTCGCCGCGTCGCCGAGGTCGCACACCACGTGGTCCGCGACGCCGCCCTCGGCGCGGATCTCCTCGGCCACGGCCTTCAGCTGGGACTCGGTGCGGGCGGCGAGCACGACGCGAGCGCCTTCCCTGGCGAACAGCCGCGCGGCGGCGGCTCCGATCCCGCGTCCGGCGCCGGTGATGAAGGCGACCTTGCCGTCGAGCAGGCCCGAAACTGTCGTTGTGTTGGTCATGGCACCGAGACTTCCCCCGCGCCCGGCGCCTATCCAGGCATCGGCGGTACCTGGCTGGCGAACCGGGATCGTCCACACTGGAGGGGTGGACAGACAACAGCTGGCGGACTTCCTGCGCAGCAGACGCGAGCGGATCACCCCCGCCGACGTCGGCCTTCCCGCCGGGCCGCGTCGCCGGACTCCGGGCCTGCGTCGCGAGGAGGTGGCGCAGCTGGCGTTCATTTCGACCGAGTACTACACGCGGCTGGAGCAGGCTCGCGGTCCCCGTCCCTCTCGCGAGGTGCTGGCCGGGCTGACCAGGGCGCTGCGGCTGTCGGACGCGGAACGCGATCATCTGCACCATCTCGCCGGTGCTCCGCCGGGACCGCCACCCGGTCCGTCCAGGGAGGTCCGGCCGAGCATTCTCGCGCTGCTGCAGCGTCTTCCGCAGGCGGCGGCGATCGTGCTGTCCGCGAGCTACGAGGTGCTCGCCTGGAACGACCTCGCCGCTGCCCTGATGGAGGACTTCTCGGCGCTGCCTCGACGCGACCGCAACCTCGTCCGGCGCGCGTTCCTGGGACCACCGGGGCGGCGGATGTACGGCGTGTCCGATGTGGAGGAGTTCTCCGCGAGCGCGGTCCGGAACCTCCGCGCCACCGCCGGCCGCTACCCCGACGACCCCGAGATCACCGGGCTGATCCGCGAACTCCTCGACGGCAGTGAGGAGTTCGCGCGGCTCTGGGCCGCGCACGACGTCTGCGCCGCTCCGACCCTGTGCAAGACGTTCCGGCATCCGGTGGTCGGACCGGTCAGCGTGAACTGCGACGTCCTCGACATCACCGATCGGGACCAGCAGGTCGTCATCTACACCGCCGAACCCGGCACTCCGTCGGAGAACGCGTTGCGGCTGCTATCGGTCGTCGGGACGCAGCGGATGGACGTCCCGCTCTGAGCACGTCGTGACCAGCGGGTCGATCCTCAGCGCGATCGCGAGCGCGAAACGGCCGGCCGGATCGTCGATGGTGCCGCCGAAGAGCGTCCGCAGCTGCCGGATCCGGTAGCGGACGGTCTGGACATGGACGTGCAGTTCGTCGCCGATCGCCTGGGGCTGGTCGGGCCGTGCGAGCCATGCCGTGAGGGTCGCGGTGAGCCGTTGCCTCGCCGGTTCCGGCAGTCCGGCCAGCGGTGCGAGGACCTCTTCCGCGAACTCGGTGGCGAGTTCGGGATCGGCGGTCAGGAGCAGGTCGATGCCGTGCTCGGTGGTGTGGACGAGGGCGCTGTCGCCGAGCGCGCCGGTGCGGGTCAGCCGCCACAACGCGCTCGCCCGGCGGGCGCTGAGCACGGCAGACCGAAGCGGCACCACCGGGCCCACCCCTGCCTGCTCGTCGCAGAGCAGGTCCCGCAACCGGCCGAGGTACCACTCGAGCCGGTCGGCGGGCATGACCACGGCGGTGAGGTCGTGATGACGGCCGACCAGCACCCGTCCCGGCATCCGGTCCAGCAGCCGAGGTGCGGCATCGGCGCCGGTGACGGCGATCGCGAGCCGTCCGGGCAGCACCCACGCGGCCTGGTTCGCGGCGTCGTCGAGGATGTCCGGGGCAGCCGCGGGTTCGGTCAGCAGGAGACCGAGCAGCCGGTCCCGTCGCGCTTGCCCGGCCCGCGCCGCCTGTGACCTGGCTTCGGCGTATCCGTCGGCGGCCGCGGCCGAGAGTTCCGCGATGAAGGCGAACAGGGCCTCACCGAGTTCGACGATGGCCTGGGTCGGCAGATCCACGGCCGGTGCCGCCGAGGTGAGCTGCCGCCAGACCCCCAGCGCCGCCGACTGGTAGAAGCCGAGCATCTCCTCCAGGCTGCGGCCCGCGGTGTGCTGGGCCCGGCCCTGTGCCCGGTAGACCTCGCAGTCGGTGGTGATGTCGGGATGACCGATCTCGGTGAAGAAGGCGTCGAGGGCGACGTCGAGGGTGGTTTGGACGTTCGCGACGGTCCGGTCGTCCAGCGGCGCCCGCAGCCCGGCGCGGACCTGGTCCATCGCGGCGGACGCGATCGCGGCGGTGTCGGGCTCCAGCCGGGTCAGCACGGAGGCGTCCAGCCGGCGCCACGGCTGTGCCGACGCCTTCGTCATAGAGGCAACCTACAAAACTCCGATCAGGAACGCGCGCCTCCGTTCTAGTGGTTCACCCGCTCCCGGCGGACCCTGACCGCAGCATTCGACGACGCATGCCGGAGGTGGCTGTGACACGTTCTCAGTGGAGAAAACTCGCTCGGATCGCCGCGGTGGCGGGCACCGCACTGACCCTCGTCGGCATCGGGACACCGGCTCTCGCCTCGGCCGAGAGACAGGTGTACGTCGCGATGGGTGACTCGTTCTCGGCGGGCTCGGTGGTCCTGCCGCAGTCCGATCTGTTCACCTGCGCCAGGTCCGCGATCAACTACGCGGGCCTGCTGGCCAGGGAGCTCAAGGTCGACGAACTGCGCGACGTCACCTGCGGCGGCGCGACCACGGCTCATTTCACCAACCCGCAGAAGGGCATCGTCTCCGGCACCAATCCGCCGCAGTTCGACGCGCTCTCGGCCGACACGACGCTGGTGACCGTCGGCATGGGCGGCAACGACATCGGGCTGGTCGGGCTCGCGTCGTCGTGTGTGAACCTGCTCCCCATCGGCACTTCGTGCAAGGCGGCCAACACCGCGGGCGGGGTGGACAAGTACGCCACCAGGATCGACGCGTTCGCCGCGACCTACGGCACGGTGATCGAGCAGATCCGCCAGCGCGCGCCGCGAGCGGAGATCGTCATGGTCGGCTACCCGACCGGGCTCAAACCGCGCGGCTGCTGGCCGCTCGTCCCCGTGCTGCCGCAGGACGCCGACTACATCCAGGCCAACATCGACCGGCTCAACGCGCGGATGGCCGAACAGTCCGCCGCACACGGTGCGAAGTACGTCGACATCCGCACGCCGAGCATCGGCCACGACGCCTGTCAGCCGATCGGCGTCAAGTGGATCGAGGGGCTCATCCCTTCGGTGGTGAACAACAGCTTCGCGCCGTTGCATCCGAACGCCGCCGGACTCGCGGCCGTGGTGCCTGGCATCCGCAAGGTGCTGTAGCGCCGAATGGTGAAAAGGGGCGGTCCTGACGGACTTCGTCAGGACCGCCCCTTCGTCACAGGTGCGGGATCAGGCGGTCGGCGCCCAGTACAGGAGCCGGGTCGGGGAACCGGAGCCAGGGTTGGTCACCTTGCCGTTGGTGGCCGCGTTGATCAGCGCGGTGGCCACCTGAGCGGGTGTGGCGGTCTTGTTGTTCTGCAGGAAGCGGGCCGCGACGCCGACCACATGCGGGGTCGCCATCGAGGTGCCGCTGATGGTGTTCGTCGCGGTGTCGTTGGTGTTCCACGACGAGGTGATGTTGGTGCCCGGCGCGAAGATATCGACCAGGTTGCCGTAGTTGGAGAAGCTGGACCGCGCGTCGGTGTTGGTGGTCGAGCCGACGGTGATCGCCTGGGTCACGCGGGCGGGGGAGAAGCCCGAGGCGTTCGCGTTGGAATTACCGGCGGCCACGCCGTAGGTGACGCCCGCGGCGATCGAGCGGCGGACGGCGTCGTCCAGCGTGGTCGAGGCGCCGCCGCCGAGGCTCATGTTGGCCGCGGCCGGCTTGACGTGGTTCTTGGTGACCCAGTCGATGCCCGCGATGACACCGGCGGTGGTGCCGCTGCCGGAGTTGTTGAGGACGCGGACGCCGTAGACGGTGGCGCCCTTGGCGATGCCGTACTGCGCACCGGCGATGGTGCCGGCGACGTGGGTGCCGTGGCCGTTGCCGTCCTGGGCGACGGCGTCGTTGTCGACGAAGTCGTAGCCGTTGCGGGCCCGGCCGCCGAAGGTCTGGTGGCTGATCCGAACGCCGGTGTCGATCACGTAGACGTTCACGCCCGCGCCGGTGGAGGTGTAGCTGTACTTGTTGTCGAGCGGGAGGTTGCGCTGGTCGACGCGGTCGAGACCCCACGACGGCGGGTTGGTCTGGGTCGCGTCCGCGTGGAAGACCTGGTTCTGCTCGACCGACGCCACCGAGGGGTCGGCGGCGAGCCGCTTGGCCTGCCTTTCCGACAGCGTTGCGGAGAAGCCCTTGAGCGAGCTGCTGTAGACCTGCTCCACCTTCGCGCCGAAGCGGTTCGCCAGCGCGCCCACGACGCCGGAGTCCTTCAGCGTGACGATGTAGCTGTTCGGGATCGCTTCAGCGGCCCCGGCGGCGAGGATCTGCCCTTCGGCGGCTTGCGCGGGAGCGGCGGTCACGCTGATCGCCACCGCGACCGCGCTCGCCAGTCCGGCACGGGACAGCCAACGCGCTTGTCTCATCTCTCGCATGTGTTCGTCCTGTCGTTCGCAGGGAACCGGCCGGTCAAGACCACAGCGGCGGAAAAGCGGCCCAGCTCGACCGCATGGGACGGCATCTGCCGATCCCATGGGGATCGAGGTTATGGAGCGTTCGGCATGTCCGATATCGACTGAATGGGGCAGGACCCGACCTTCGTCTGGCGGCCATTGGCGGCGGGTGCCCTGCACGGAAAGTGCACCCCGGCCCCTCCGTACCCTGTGCACGGAACACCTGCCGAGCAACCGGGAGCCCGAACCACCGTGCCAGCCCTTTCCAGCCTGCGAGCCGACTGCGAGAACTGCTTCGGCCTGTGCTGCGTCGTCCCCGCCTTCGCGGCGTCAGCCGATTTCGCGATCACCAAGCCGGCGGGCAAGGCGTGCCCGAACCTGCGTGAGGACTCCCGGTGCGGCATTCACGACAAGCTCCGCACGAAGGGCTTCACCGGCTGCACGGTCTATGACTGCTTCGGCGCGGGCCAGAAGGTTTCCCAGGTCACCTTCGACGGCGAAGACTGGCGGAAAGCGCCGAAGACGGCGAAAACGATGTTCGCGGTCTTCCCGGTCATGCGGGATCTGCAGGAGCTGCTCTACTACCTCACCGAGGCGGCTGCGCTGCCGACGTCCGCGACGATCCGTGAACACCTCGCCGAGATGATCGACCGGACCGAGCGGATGACGCTGGAAACGCCCGGCGTACTGCGGAAAACGGACGTCCATACGCACCGGGGCGCGGTGAACGGCCTGCTGCTGCGCGCGAGCGAACTCGCCCGAGCCGTCGTGCCGGGCAAGAAGAAGGACCGGCGAGGTGCCGACCTCATCGGCGCGAAGCTCAAGGGGGCGAACCTGCGCGGTGCGCTTCTTCGCGGGGCGTACCTGATCGGCGCGGACCTGCGGGGGGCCGATCTCCGGCAGGCGGACGTCATCGGGGCGGATCTGCGGGACGCCGACATCCGCGGCGCGGACCTTCGTGACGCCCTGTTCCTCATCCAGTCGCAGCTGGACGCGGCCAAGGGGGACGCGACGACGACCCTGCCCGAGTCCCTGTCCGCTCCTGCCCACTGGTAGCCGCGTGCACAAAGTGCGCATGGGGTGAGCGGTTTGGCTGCGAGACTGGGCACATGCGTGCGGATCGCCTGGTGGCCACCCTTCTGCTGATGCAGGCCCGCGGCCGTGTCACGGCCGCCGAACTGGCGGACGAACTCGAGATCTCGGTGGCCACGGCCCGGCGTGACCTCGAGGCGCTGTCTGCGGCGGGTGTTCCGGTGTATCCGCAGCCCGGCCGTGGCGGCGGATGGTCACTGATCGGCGGCGCCCGGACCGACCTCAGTGGACTGTCGGCCTCGGAGGCGCAGGCATTGTTCCTGCTCGCGGGCCCGGCGGCGTCGATCTCGCCCGAGGTCAAATCCGCGCTGCGGAAGCTGGTCCGGGCGCTGCCGGACACTTTCCGGGCCGATGCCCTGGCCGCCGCCGACGCGGTCGTCATCGATCCGTCGCGGTGGGGTGAGCGGGAGAAGGACCGGCCCGAACCGCTCACCGTGCTCCAGGCCGGGATCGTGCGACGCCGCAAAGTCCGCTTCGGCTATACGAAGAAGGACGCGGAACCGGTCGAGCGGGTCGTGGATCCGTGGGGGCTCGTGGACAAGGACGACGTCTGGTACCTCATCGCGGGAACCGAGAAGGGACAGCGCACCTTCAGGACCGATCGCATGTCCGATGTCGAGGTGACCGACCTGCCCGCCGGGCGGCCGGGCGACTTCGAGCTGTCGAGGGCGTGGGAGCAGGTGGTCGATCAGGTCGAACGACGTCGTTCGGGGCTGGACGCGACCGTGCTCATCGCCGAACGGCAGCTGCCGATCCTCCAGGACCACTTCGGACGGCAGGCGCACGTCGAGGAGACACTCGACGACGGGCGGGTGCGGGTGACGGTGTCGGCGCCGGTGGCGTGGATGATCGCCCGGCAGCTCGCGGGCTGGGGCTCGATGATCGAGGTGCTGGGGCCGCCGTCGGTGCAGGCGGAACTCGCGCGGATCGGCGCGGAACTGGTCGAGCGCTACGCGACGCCGGTGCGGTAACCCTGCGGGCTGACGCCGTGCTCGCGTTTGAACGCGGTGCTGAGCGCGAACGAACTGCCGTAGCCGACCTGCCTGGCGACCGCGCCGATCGTGACGTCGGGATGCTGGCGCAGGAGATCCGCGGCGAGCGCGATCCGCCAGCTCGCGAGGTACGTCATCGGCGGTTCGCCCACCGCGGCGGTGAACCGGCGGGCGAACGCGGCGCGGGAGACCCCGGTGTCGGCCGCGAGACTTGCCACGGTCCATGGCTCGGAAGGCTTGTGCTGCAACAGTTTCAGTGCCCGTCCGACGACGGGGTCACGGTGCGCTCGATACCAGGCGGGTGCCTCGGCGCCGGGCCGGTCGAACCAGGTCCGCAGCGCGGCGACCAGGAGCAGATCGAGCACCCGGTCCAGCACGGCTTCCTGGCCCGGCGTGTCCTTGACGATCTCCCCGGCGAGCAGCGGCACGAGCGGGTTCTCCCACTCGTCGTTGCGCACGACCACCAGCGGCGGCAGCGCGTTCAACAGCCGTTTGCTGACCTCGCCTTCCAGCGGATAGGTGCCGGTGAGCAGCACGACGGGGCCGTCCGGGTCGCTGCCCCAGGTGCGGACGCCGAGATCGGACAGCTCGGTGAGGTGCTGTCCGTCCGGGGTCAGGCATTCCTGTCCGGGCAGGATCATCGCCTGCGGCGGGGTGGCCGGGTCGTCCGCGACGAGATACGGGTCCGGGCCGCGGGCGATGGCGATGTCGCCGGTGCCGAGGCGGACGGCGTCCCCGTGCTCGGGAACGACCCAGGAATCGCCGCGGACCTGCGCCATCACCGTCAGCGGCGCCTCGTCCTCGATGCGCAGCGACCACGGCGGGGTCATGACCGACTTCAGCAGGAACGCACTGCGGGCGCGGGGTCCGTCGAGCAGACCGGCGAGAGGATCCATGCCGCAGAGTGTAGACGATGAAACATGGAAAAGAGCCTCTGAACTATGTTTCGTCTCATGCTGAGGCGCTTGACTAGAGGCATGACAGAGACGAAGAACAACGAGACGGTCCTGGTCCTCGGCGCCACCGGCAAGACCGGGAGCCGGGTGGCGCAGCGGCTGAGCGAGCAGGGTATCGAGGTCCGGAAGGCGTCGCGGCCGGGGTTCGACTGGAACGACCGCTCGACCTGGACCGCCGCGGTCACCGGGATCAGCGCGGCCTACGTGACCTACTACCCCGACCTGGCCTTCCCCGGCGCTGCCGAGGCGATCCGCGACTTCTCGAAGCTGGCGGTGGACCACGGCGTCCGGCGGCTGGTCCTGCTGTCGGGCCGCGGCGAGGAGGAGGCCGTGGTCAGCGAACAGGGCGTGCGGGACTCCGGTGCCGAATGGACGGTCGTGCGGGCCAGCTGGTTCGCGCAGAACTTCAGCGAGCACTTCCTGCTGGAACCCGTCCTCGCCGGCGAGATCGTGCTGCCCGCCGGGCAGGTGACCGAACCGTTCATCGATGTCGAGGACATCGTCGACGTCGTGGTGACCGCGCTGACCACCGACGGGCACAACGGCCGGGTCTACGAGCTGACGGGATCTCGGTTGCTGAGTTTCGCGGACGCGGCGGCCGAAATCGGCAAGGCTTCGGGGCGAGATGTCCAGTACATTCCGGTTTCCGCAGCGGAGTTCGCTGCGGGGGCGGCCGAACAGGGTGTGCCGGAAGAGGAGATCGAAGGACTGACCGACCTGTTCGCGCGAGTCCTCGACGGTCGGAACGAATCACTCACCGATGACGTCGAGAAGGTGCTGGGCAGGCCCGCGAGGGACTTCTCCGACTACGCAGCGAAGGCTGCGGCCACTGGGGTCTGGAATCGATGAAACAAGCTGTAACGAGAAGGGAGACGACCGGAATGTCGACGCTGAGCGAGATCGTCCTGATCGCGGCCGTCATCGCGGCGGGATTGATCGCCGGCCTGTTCTATGCCTACACGTGCTCGGTCATGCCGGGGCTGGCGCGGGCCGACGCCCGGACGTACGTGACGGGGATGCGGGAGATCAACATCGCGATCCTCAACGGCTGGTTCGCACTCAGCTTCGGTGGCGCGCCGTTGCTCGCCGCGGCGGCTGCGGCGCTGCACTTCCGCTCGGAACTACGGTCCGCGCTGCCGTGGATCATCGTGGGATTCGTCCTGCTGCTGGTGATGCTGATCGTGACCATGGCGATCAACGTGCCGCTGAACAACGCGCTCGAGGCAGGCTTCAACGGCGACAGCACCGACTTCGAGGCGCTGCGGTCGAAGTTCGAGGGTGTCTGGGAGCGGTGGAACCTGGTCCGGACACTGGCGGCGATCGGCGGCTTCGGTGCTCTGGTCGGCGGGCTGATCGTGCACGCCCGCGCCTGACCTGCCGTCAGGAAAGGGGCGTTCTTCGTCCTGAACGACCCTTTCCTGACATCCGGGGTCAGCCGTCGAGAGTCTTCCGGAGCAACGGAGCGAACGCCGCGGCCTCCGAGGCGAAACCGCCGTGGTCACCGGGGAAATAGGCCGGCTCGACCCCCAGGCGACCGGCGGCGAGGACAGCGGCCTCGTGCGCGGGCTGCCCGGCCGAGGTCTCCCCGACACCGACGACGATCCGCGTCCCGGAGGCCTTCAGCGCCTCGTAGTCGGGCCGGAAGCCCCCGATGATCTTCATCAGATGCACGACGAAAAACTCCATGTTCTTCCGCATCTCCGGCGAGAGAGCACCTTCGCCCGCCTCGAAACCGGCCTCGGCCATGAACTTCGCCACCGCCGCCTCGATGCCGTGCTCCCGGTGGATGTGCAGCAGCTCGTCGGGATCGATGTCGGGCTGCCCGTCCAGCAGATACGTCAGCGGCGGTTCGTGCGCGAAGAGCGTCCGCACCCGTCCCGGCCGGCGGGTGACGAGGTCGAACGCCTGCATGCACCCACCGCTGGACGCGAAGATCACCGCGGGTTCCTCGCTCACACTGTCGAGCAGGCGCAGCGCGTCGTCAGCGTGGACCTCGACTCGTTGTTTCTCATCGGGATCGTCGAGGATGCTGCGGGAGATCCCGCGCGGGTCGTAGGTGATCACCGTGTAGTGCTCCGCGAGCGGCCCCGTGATCGGGGCGAACATGCCGGAGTCCGCGGCCCCGCCGGGAATGCACAGCAGGACCGGCCCGCTGCCGGTGACGGTGTGGTGGAGCCGGGCGCCGGGGACGTCGAGCATGGGCATGAGAAGCCCCTTTCCTTTTCGGTACCTGTCGCCCACCGACGAACGGCGTCCCCGCGGACAGACAGCCGATGTCAGGAGATTTCGGCGAGCTTTCCCGACAGATAGGCGCGCTCGGCGTCGGTGCCTGCCAGCGTGAGCGCCTCGCGGTAGGCCTCGGCGGCCTCGCCGAACCGGTCGAGACGCCGGAGCAGGTCCGCGCGGGTCGCGGGAAGCAGGTGGTAGCCGGGGAGACTGCCGTCCGCGGTGAGCTTGTCGGCCAGTTCGAGTCCGGCCTCGGGCCCTTCGGCCATGGCGACGGCGACCGCCCGGTTCAACTCGACGACCGGCGAGGGCACGAAACGCAGCAGCTCCCCGTAGAGCGCGGCGATCTGTGCCCAGTCGGTGTCGGACGCGAGGGCCGCCGTCGCGTGACAGGCGGCGATGGCGGCCTGGATCTGATACTGCCCAGGGGCTCCGCGGTGGAGCGCGGTCTCCAGCAACTCGGTGCCCTCGGCGATCTCGGCGGTGTTCCAGCGGGCGCGGTCCTGGTCTTCGAGCGAGACCAGCGTGCCTTCGTCGTCGACCCGTGTGGCACGGCGGGCGTTGTGCAGGAGCAGCAGCGCCAGCAGACCGAGGACCTCCGGTTCACCGGGCATCAGCCCGGCGAGGATCCGGGCGAGCCGGATGGCCTCCGCGGAAAGGTCGGTGCGCAGCAGATCGGTGCCGGCGCTGGCCGAGTACCCCTCGTTGAACAGCAGGTACAGCATCCCCAGCACCGCGGCCGTGCGTTCGGGCAGCAGAGCCGACGGTGGCACCCGGTACGGGATTCCCGCGGTGCGGATCTTCCGTTTCACCCGGACCAGGCGCTGCGACATCGTCGCCTCGGAAACGAGGAAGGCGCGGGCGATCTCGGCGGTGGTGAGCCCGGCCAGGGTCCGCAGCGCGAGCGCGACCTGACCTTCCATCGGCAGTGCGGGATGGCAGCAGGTGAAGATCAGCCGGAGCCGGTCGTCGTGGACACCGCTCTCGTCCCACTCCGGTTCGGCGGCCGCGGTCAGCTCGGCGGCTTCCCGCAGTTTCTCCGCGCCGACGGCCTCTCGCCGGATCCGGTCGGTGGCGCGATTGCGCGCGGTCGTGGTCAGCCAGGCGCCGGGTTTCGCCGGGACACCGTCGCGGGGCCAGGTGTGCAGCGCGAGCGCGAACGCCTCCTGGGCGCACTCCTCGGCGAGGTCCCAGTCGCCGGTGACCCGGATCAGCGTGGCGATGACCTGACCCGACTCTTCGCGGAACGCCTGTGTGATCGCCGCGTCGAGTTCGGTGGTCACCGGAGGAGCCCTTCCAGGAGCGGAACGATCTTCTCCGGCGGCGGGTACGCGGTGACCTCGTCGCGCAACCGCGCGGCCGCTTCCCGGTAGGACGGTTCCCCGAGCACCGAGGACACCGCGTCACGGATGTCCGCCGGGGTCGCGTGGATGACGTCGAGGACGGTGCCGAGCCCGAGTTCCGTGACACGATCGCCGTTGTGGGGCTGGTCGGCGCCCATCGGCAGCAGCACCATCGGCAGTCCGTGGCTGATCGTGCCCAGCAGGCTGCCCGACCCGCCGTGGGTGACGGCCGCGTCGCAGTACGGGAGGACATCGTCCTGCGGCAGGTATTTCGCGAGGTGGATGTGGTCCGGCTGCCTGCCGAACTCCGCGGGGTCGATGAGGTTCCCGACGGTGACGACACAGGTCGCGTCGACGTCTCTCAGCCCGGCCAGCACACGGGCGAACAGGTCACCGGATTCGGTGTTGAAGATGGTGCCGAGGGTGAAGTAGAGCGCCGGGCGGCCTTCGACGTGCCAGTCCGGCGCCGTGCCGGGGCCGGGAACCGGGATGTGGAAGGACCGCGCGGTCGGCGGCAGCGGGAAGCGGGGATCGCGGAAGCTCGCGGGGAACGGGGAGAGCACGAGATGCCGGTAGGCCGACTCCAGGTTCCGCTGCGGGGCGAGCCCGTGGACGGCCCGGACCTCGTTGAGCGCGTCGTCGACGAGGTCGGGGCGGATGAGGGCACCGGCGGCGGTGACCAGGACCGTCGCGTGGGGGAGTCCGAGCTTCTCGGCGGCGATCATCGCCCCGAGGTCGGCCTCGTCGCAGACGAGCAGATCCGGTGCCCAGTCCGCGCAGAGCGCAAGGACGTCGGCCGCGCGCCGGGGTGCGGTGCGGCGGACGAAACCGTCACGGAGGTCGGCGTCCTCACGCTCACGGTCGACGGGCAGCAACGGGCGACGCTTGCCGTCACTGCCGAGGTCCGGTCCCGACGGGAACGCGGTGAAACCGGCCGCCTCGACGATCGGGACCATCATCGGCTCGCCGGTGAACGCGATCGTGTGACCTGCGGCGGCGAGGGCGCGGGCGAGGGGGACGAGCGGCCGGAAGTGACCGTTGCCGCCGGCGAAGGTAAACAGGAGACGCACACGATCGACCCTATCGGTGGGACCGGCGCTACCCTGCTGCGGTGATCGATACGGACGCCGACGAGGTCCGGCTGTGCGCGCTGGAAGGCTGCGACAATCCTCTGCCCCCGCCCGCGGTGGACGCCGAAGGGAAACGCAAAGGCGGTCGCCCCTCGGCCTACTGCGGCAAGGCGCATGCCGATGCGGCGTCGCGGGCCCGGCGGGCGGCCGCGGTGGCGAGCGTGGCGGATCCGCTCCTCGAAGTGCGCCGGATCGCCGACGAGTTCACCCCGACGGCGGCGTCGCTCGTGGAGTTGCTGGGCGCGATGCGGTCGCGGTTCGACGACGCCGACGAGGCGGCGCTGGGCCGGGTCACCGAAGCCGAGACCGAGGCGGCCACGGCCAGGCGCGAGGCGGAGGACGCTCAGCAGGCCGCGGCGAAGGCGGACACGGCGCGGGCGACCGCGCTCACCGCGTCACGGGACGACAAGACGGCCAAGGCCACGGCGGAACGCGCCGCCGAGCAGGCCCTGAAGGACGCGGAGGAGACCCGCCGACGTTCGTGGGCCGAGATCGCCGCCCACGAACGCGCACGGGGCGCCGCGGAAGCCGCGACCGTGGCGGCCGAACGCGACCGCGACGCCCTGACCTCCGACCTTCGGACACTGCGTGAGGATTTCGCGGCCGTCAAGGAGGAAAAGGCCCGTCTGGCGGCAGATCTGGGTGAGCGGGACACGGCTCTGGTGCGGGCGGCGGCCGAACGCGAAGCCCTGCTGGACCGGTTCGACGAGGCGAAGGCGCGGATGACGGTGTCCGAAAAGGACTGTGCCGGCCTGCAGGCCGATCTGGCGCGGGAGCGCGCCGCCCGCGTCCTGGCCGAAGCGCGGGCGACGGCGCTGGGCGAGGAACTGGAGCGTGCGCAGGCGCGGGCGGTCGCGGATCAGGCGCGGTACGACGACGTCGTCCGGCAGCTGGCCGACCTCGCCCGCCCGCCGGCCTCCTGAGCGGCAAGGACCGTTCCACTGAGGGGCAAGGCGAAGCTGTCGTGCTCGCTCATCGGCGTGCCGGCTTCGGGTGGTGCGAAAGCCACTTTCGCAACCTTCAACGTTGCGAAAGTGGCTTTCGCAACGTCGCCGGCCACCAGCCCCCCGACCCGATGCGGGCTTTCACGACACCCGAAGCCGGCAGATACGCCAGCGGTCGAGCACGACACGTTTGCCTTACCTCTCAATAGAACCGTCCTTGCCGCTCACAAGGGCAGTTCGGCTCCGGAGGCGTCCGAGCCGCCGACCAGTTGCTCGACCCCGTCCAGGATCCGCGCCAGCCCGAACCGGAAGGTGTGCAACGGCGCGCTCGCCGCACCGTGCGCTTCCCCCGCTGCCTGTCCGATCCGCGCTGCCAGCGGGAACAGTCCCGCGTCGGCTTCAGGGATCTCCGCGAGCACCGGCGCGCTGGCCGTCCACCACTCCATGTCCGTCAGCCCGGACCGGCGCACGAGACTCGCCGACTCGACCGAACCCCGCGCGATGCCCTGGACGAAGCCGTTGACCATGGCCACGACGGCGTCCATCTCCAGATCGGTGAGCCCGATCGCGTCGACGGCGGCCAGTTCGCGCTCGTGTTTGGCGAAGGTGTGCGGGCCGAGGGGGAGACGGCCGGTGGTGAGCTGCAGCAGCCATGGATGCCGGTGGTACATCTCCCAGGCGTCCTCGGCGAGGATCGTCATCGTGACCCGCCAGTCGTGGCTCTCCGGCGGATCGGTCAGCTCGCCGTGGACCCGGTCCATCATCAGGTCGAGCAGTTCGGCGCGGCTGGGGATGTAGGTGTAGATCGTCATGGGGGAGACGCCGAGCTTCTCCGCGCCCCGGCGCACCGACAGCGCGGTGATGCCCTCGGTGTCGGCGATTTCGATCGCGGCGGTGACGATCTCCTCGACGGTGAGCTTGGGTTTGGGGCCGCGGCGGGGTTTCTCCCGCACACCCCAGAGCAGTTCGATGGTCCGCCGTGGATCGCCCGTTCCGGTGTGGTCCGCGTCCGTCATCACGTTCTCTCTACACTGTACAGAGTTGTGTTATCCTGAACTGTACACCGTACAGAGATTGGGGCTGAGTGACGTCTCACGACGGTTTCGGCAGTGTCGTTTTCGAACCGAAGAACCCGCCTCGGACCAGCGGATTCGTCTTCTGGAACGCCGAGGGGGATACGCCGGGGACCGGGGAGGTGACAGTCGCCCTCCCCGAGCTCGCCACGGTGCCCTGCGTACGGCTCCCGATGGCCGAGGCGCTCCCCGCGCTGCTGCGGCTCCGTGAGAGCGATGATCCCTCCGCGCGTTTCTGGAGCACGGCGGCCACCGCGGCGTTGAAGCTCGCCGAGGCGGGCCGGTTGCTTCCAGGGCTCACGGAGTCCGATGTGGACGCCTGGCGCGCGGGCCCCTTGGAACCCGCTGACGCGGCTTGGCTGCGCGAGCTGTCCGAGGCGATGCCGGCACGCGCACGGGCGATCCCCGGTGACGGGAATCTGCTTCCCGCGCGGTATCCGCTGCTGCGCGCGTTTCTCGACGCGGTGGCCGACACCCTGCCCCGCACACCCGCTGCCGCGCAGGCGACCAGAGTCAAGGCCTTCGCCGCTCCGCCCGCGCACCGGGTCCCGCAGCTACGGGACTGGGCCGCCGAGGTCGCGGCCGGGCTGGACTCCGGGGTCCGGGTCTCGGTACGGATCGAGGCGCCCGGCGACGACTTCACCATCGGCCGTTTCAGCGGGGTCGTCCAGGTGCACAGCCTCGCCGACCCCGGTGTCCTGATCGACGCCGCCGCGCTCTGGTCGGGTGACGACCGGTTCGGCCCGAGGGCCCGGATCGACGTGATGCTGGCCCTGCGCCGTGCCGCCCAGCTGTGGCCACCGCTGGAACCTCTGCTCGGCGCCGCGGTCCCCGACGAGGTCGGGCTCGGCGACACCGACATCGTCGAGCTGCTCACCACCGCCGCGCCCCTGCTGGCCACGGCGGGCATCGACGTCCACTGGCCCGCCGATCTCGTCCGCGACCTGAGCGCGAAAGCCGTCGTCGGCGGGGGTGACGCGCCCCCGGACGACCTCCCCTCCTTCTTCGCAGGCGGCTCGCTGCTGCAGTTCGACTGGCAGCTGGCTCTGGGCGGCGCACCGCTCACGGCCTCGGAGATGGACGCGCTGGCCGAGGCGCACCGTCCCGTCGTGCGGCTGCGTGATCAGTGGGTGCTGGTCGATCCGGCGCTGGCGGCAAAGGCACGGGATCGCGCCCTGAAACCGCTGACGCCGATCGACGCGCTCGGCGCCGCCCTGAGCGGGACGGCGGAGGTCGACGGCGAACGCGTCGACGTCCTCACCGACGGCTGGCTCGCCGCGCTACGGGAGCGGCTGCTCGCGCCTCCCGAACCACAGGCCCCGCCACGCGCTCTCGCCGCGACGCTGCGCGACTATCAGCTGCGCGGTCTGCAGTGGCTCACCGCGATGACGTCGATCGGGCTCGGCGGCTGCCTCGCCGACGACATGGGCCTCGGCAAGACGATCACGCTGATCTCGCTCCATCTGCATCGCGCGGACGGCCCGACCCTGGTCGTCTGCCCGGCCTCGCTGCTGGGCAACTGGGAACGCGAGATCACCCGGTTCGCCCCCGGCGTCCCGGTGCGGCGGTTCCACGGCACCGAGCGTTCACTGGACGAACTCGGCGACGGCTTCGTGCTCACGACCTACGGCACGCTGCGCGTCGACCCGGAGCCGCTGGGAGGAGTCCACTGGGGACTGCTGGTCGCGGACGAGGCCCAGCACGTCAAGAACCATCGCTCCGGCACGGCGAAGGCGTTGCGGACGCTGACGTCGTCGGCGCGGGTGGCGTTGACGGGCACCCCGGTGGAGAACAATCTCTCCGAGCTGTGGGCGATCCTGGACTGGACGACACCCGGCTTGCTCGGCAGCATGGCGGACTTCCGCCGGGTGTGGGCGAAACCGGTCGAGTCCGGAAAGGACCCCGACGCGGCGGAGCGGCTGTCCCGGCTGGTCCGCCCGTTCCTGTTGCGCCGCCGCAAATCGGATCCGGGGATCGCGCCGGAGCTGCCTGCCAAGACCGAGACGGACCGCCCGGTGACGCTCACCGCCGAGCAGGCCGCCCTGTACGAGGCGACGGTGCGCGAGCTGATGGCGGAGATCGCCGGCAGCGAGGGCATCGCGCGCCGGGGCCGGATCGTCAAGCTGCTCACCGGGCTCAAGCAGATCTGCAACCATCCGGCGCAGTACCTCAAGGAACCGGCGGACGCGGTGCTGGACGGCCGGTCCGGCAAGCTCGAACTGCTCGACGAACTCCTGGGCACGATCCTCGCCGAGGACGGCGCGGTGCTGGTGTTCACCCAGTACGTCGCCATGGCGCGGCTGCTGGAACGGCATCTCGCGCAGCGCGGGATCGGCACGCAGCTGCTGCACGGCGGCACGCCGGTGCCCAAGCGCGAGGATCTCGTGCGCCGGTTCCAGGCCGGTGAGGTGCCGGTGTTCCTGCTGTCGCTCAAGGCGGCGGGGACCGGGCTGAACCTGACCCGCGCCGATCACGTCGTGCACTACGACCGCTGGTGGAACCCGGCGGTGGAGGATCAGGCCACCGACCGCGCGTACCGGATCGGGCAGACCAGGCCGGTGCAGGTGCACCGGCTCATCGCCGAGGGCACGGTCGAGGACCGGATCGCGGCGATGCTGCGGGAGAAACGCGCGCTCGCCGACGCGGTGCTCGCCGGCGGCGAGGCCGCCTTGACCGAATTGACCGACGCGGAGCTGGCCGATCTGGTCGAGCTGAGGAGCCGCCGATGAGTACGCCTGACGATCGCGTCCGTGGCTTCCCCGCTTTCGGGCGCCAGGGCGGGCACGGCCAGTTCGCCCGCTCCTGGTGGGGCCGGGCGTGGATCAGCGCGATGGAGGACACCGCGCTGGACTTGCGGCAGCTCAAACAGGGCCGCAAGTACGCCGCGGCGGGCCGGGTCGGTCCGATCACGGTCAGCCCTGGGCGGATCGCCGCCGTGGTCGACGACGAGGAGGGCCAGTACCGGACCGAGGTCCGTCTCGCGGAACTGACCGGTGACGAATGGGACCGGTTCCTGGACCGGGTCGCCTCCCGCGCGGGGCATCTCGCCGCGCTACTGGACCGGGACATGCCGCACGACCTCGTCGAGGCCGCCGACGACGCCGGGGTGTATCTGCTGCCCGTGATCGGTGACCTCGATCCGGACTGCGACTGTCCCGGCTGGGAGCTGCCGTGCCGTCACGCCGCGGCGTTGTCGTTCCAGGCCTCGTGGCTGCTCGACGCGGATCCCTTCGTGTTGCTGCTGATGCGCGGCAAGGGGGAACGGGAACTCCTCGACGAGTTGCAGCACCGCAACGCGCCTCGGTTCGTGCGCACCGGGGACGACGACATCCCGGCGGAGCGGGCCTACGCCGACGAGCCGGGCCCTTTGCCGGACCTCGCCGCGTTCGTGCCCGCGGGTGGCCCGACGGTGCCGGAAGCGCCCGGCATCCCGGCGGAGACCTTCGCGCTGCTGGCCGCCAACGCGAGTCAGGCGGCCACCGCGCTGCTGGCGTCGCAACCGAAGCTCACCCGCAAGCAGGACGCCGTCCGCCTCGCCGCCACCTGTCCGGAGACCTCCGACCGGCTGCGACCGGACGAGAACGGCGCGGACTTCGACCGCGCGGTACTCGCCTGGCGGCATGGTGGCCGGGCCGGTCTCGACGTGCTGGAGACCGCGTGGACACCGCCGCCGCAGGCGATGGGCCGGGCGCGGGCCGCTTTCACCGAGGTGGTGGACGATCCCGGCGAGGGCCTGGACGTCGAGCGCAACCGGTGCACCGTCCATGGCACAGGCGTGCAGGTGCGGCTGGGCAAGGACGGGCTCTGGTACCCGTACCGGGATCAGTGGCCAGCCGGCCCGCCCGAAGCCGACCCCGGAGTGCTGTTCGCCGCGCTGATCGGCTGATCCCACTGCTGTCCTCGCCGCAGCTCGTCCAGGTGCGGCGAGGACAGGTGGAGGATCCGGTACCGGACCTCGTCGGATTCCGGTGCCTCACCGGCCCACAGGCTGTAGCGCACCACCTGCCAGGTCCGCGGGTCGACGGCCAACGCGCCCGAATGCGCGCCGTCCTGCCGCAAATGCTCGCGGAGCCCGTCGAGGGTCTCGCCCAGGAAGGCGACCGGGTCGGTCTCGGCGGGGATCGAGACGACGTGTTTTCCCGCCGTGACAGGGGGAGTGCCGAACGCGGGTCCTTCCTCGAACCCGAGCACGGTCCAGTGCTGCACGACGGGACGTCCGAACGAGTCGACGATGCCGCTGAACGGGCCGCCGAACAGGAAGGCGTTCATCCCGGCCTCGTCGTGCCACAGGTAGAAGGGCGAGTACTGGTTCAGCGTCGAGCCGTCGACGCCGCGCTCACGGATCCCGTACACCTTCAGCCCCAGACCGCCGAAATCGTCGAGCAGATGTCCGCGGGTGGCGACGCGTTCGCGGATGATGCCCATGTCGTAGTCGGCGGGGAGGGTGATCTCGTACTGCATCGCATGCATGTCGTACATACTAGTAGGTACAGCGTCGGAGTCCGGCCTGATAGCGGCCGGGAGTCTCTCCGACGACGGCGACGAAGGCCTCGATGAAGCTGGTGGGATTCGCCCAGCCCAGCCTGGATGACACCGTGGTCACCGCGTGCCCGTCCCCAAGGAGGACGAGGGCGTGCTGGACGCGGAGCATGCTCCGCCACTGCCGGAAGCTCACGCCGAGCTCGTCGTGGAACAGCCTGCTGAGCACGCGTTCGCTGGCGCCGGCGCTCCGCCCGAGTTCGCGCAACGTCGCGGAGCTCGACGGGTCGGCGTGCAGCAGCGAGGTCACCGTCCGCAGCCTGTCGTCGGCAGGCTCGGGCAGGTACAGCTCCTGCTGCGGGGCGTCGACGAGTTCGTCGATGATCAGGCCGCGGAGCCGGTGGCGGGATCCTGATTCGCGAGTCCGCCCGTCGCTGAGCGCCAGGAGTGCCTCGCGCAGCAGCGGTGTCACCGCGAAGACCGACGGCAGCGCGGGCAGGAAGCGGCAGAACCGGATGGGCAGATCGATCCGCCTGACGTCGGTCTCGCCGTACGCCCGATGGGAATGCTCGAAGCCGGGCGGCGTCCAGGTGATCCGGTTCGCCGGCGCGACCCAGGTCCCCCGCTCGGTGGTGGTCGCGAGCGCGCCGGTGGACGGGTAGAGCAGCTGACCTCGGACATGGGTGTGCGGCCCGACCATCTGCCCGTGGACCAGTGATCCCCGGCCGGTGTCACCCGGCTGCAGGCCTCGGCGGAATTCCAGCATGGTTAGTCAGAATACCGGTAGTAGGACACCTCGAACTCGGTGAAACTCGAACCATGTCCACCGTGAAAGAGACCAAACCCGTGCTGATCATCGGAGCAGGTGTCTCCGGCCTCGCGCTCGGCAACTTCCTGCTGCGCGAGGGAATCGGCTGTGTCGTCTTCGAACGACGCAGCCGCGAGTACGTCGAGCACCGGCAACGCGCCGGGGTCATCGACACCAGAGCGACCCGCGCATTCCGGAAACGGGGCCTCGAAGACCGCGTCGGCGACGGGGTACCCACGGAGCCGAACCTCGGCTTCCGCGTCGACGGACAGCCCCGGCCCTTGGGACTCTCCGTCGAGGAACACCGGGAAGGCCGGTTCTGCCCGCAGCAGGTTCTGGTCCGGAACCTCATCAGCGGGTTCCGGCAGGAGGGAGGCGACCTGCGGTTCGACACCGAAGTGACCGTGGAGGACCACGAAAACCCCCGCGTCCGGCTCGGCGACGGGTCGATCATCGAAGGCGACTTCATCGCCGGATGCGACGGCAGCCACGGCGTGACCCGCGCCGCCGTCCCCGAGGACCGGATCACCCGCCACACCCACGAGTACGGCTACGCGTGGCTGGTCATCCTCGCCGAGGTGCCCGCCCACCAGCAGACCTTGATGGCGATCCACCGGCGTGGATTCGCGGCCCAGTTCGGCCGCGGGCCACAAGCGAGCCGGTTCTACCTCCAGTGCCCGCTCAACGACACCACCGAAGACTGGCCGGACGAACGGATCTGGAGCGAACTCGGTACGAGGTTCGGCGAACCGATCACCACGAAGGGCGCGATCGTCGAGAAACAGCTGGTACCACTGAGGAGCGAGGTCCTCAGCCCGATGAGTCACGGCAGGCTCCACCTGCTCGGCGACGCCGCCCACATCGTCCCGCCGATGAGCGCGAAAGGCATGAATCTCGCCCTGTACGACGCCGACGCGTTCGCCGACGCCCTCGTCCACTACTACAAGAACGACGATCCGGGCCTGCTCGACGCCTACTCCGACACCCGCCTGAACGACGTGTGGAACTACCAGGCCTTCGCGACGTGGTTCACCAACACCGTCCACGACGCCGGGGATCCGGGCGATCGAGGAGAATTCCACCATCGGGTCGCCCGCGCGGACTTCGAGCGCCTCTACACCTCCGGCACGGCGAACCGGCTGCTCAGCGAGTTCGTCGCCGGCCTGGCCTGATCCGCTATTTCTTGCTGAGCCGGATGATGCCTTCGCCGCCCTGAACCGCGACGACGACGATCACCTGCCGGTTGATCTGATGGACCATCCCTGGTGGACCGGACACCGCCCCGCCCATCCCGCCGGAAGCGGGCGCGAGACCCACCTTCCCGGCCTGGACCGTCACCGCGAGCGGCCCGGCTCCGCCGTCGTTGGGGATCTGGTCTCCGGTTCGCACCAGCACCTCGCACTCCCCGTCGGCGCAGGCCCTCAGGTCCCGTCCGTCCACCGCGACGAACGGTGAGCCGGACGGGACCGCCGCGTCCATCATCGGGGCGCTCTCCGTGGACGGACTTGCCGCGGCGAAGATCGGCGCTGGAGTGGCCGACGCGCAACCGGAGGCGAGCAGCGCAAGAGGAACCAGGACCAGGCATCTTCGGCGATCGACCATGACCGAGGAACGTAGCCGACACGCGAGCCCTTGGATGCCCCCGAATTCCGCAATCCTGCGGCTGTTCGCCGTGCACCGCGCCTGCCCGGCGCTGCACGTGGTCAGGCAGGTACTGAGCGTGGGAAGAAGGTGTCCCGCTCAGACTTCGGCGCGGGCGATGATCGCCCTGGTGTCCACACCGGACGGAAGCGTCCCGAACGCGACGCCCCAGTCTCCGCCCAGCCGCGACGCGCAGAACGCGTCGGCCACCGCCGGTGTCCCGTGCCGCACCAGCAACGAACCCTGCAGCACCAGCGCCATCGATTCGACCAGCCGCCGCGCGCGGTACTCGATGTCCGACAGATCGGACAGCTCCTTGCGCAGCCTCGCCGCCGCGTCGTCCAGCCGGGCGTCGGCACCCGCCGCCTGCTCGACCTCGGCGAAGTACGCCGCCACCGACTCCGGCTGCTTGGCCATCGCCCGCAACGCGTCCAGCGCCGCCACGTTGCCGGAACCCTCCCAGATCGACATCAGCGGAGCCTCGCGGTAGAGCCGAGGCATCCCCGACTCCTCGACGTACCCGTTGCCGCCCAGGCACTCCAGCGCTTCCACCGCATGCGACGGACCACGCTTGCACACCCAGTACTTCGTCACCGCCAGCCCCAGCCGCCGGAACGCCTGCTCCTGCTCGTCACCCGGCCGGTCGGTGGCCGCCGCCAGCCGCATCCCGACCGTCGTCGCCGCCTCGGACTCCACGACGAGGTCCGCCAGCACATTGCCCATCAGCGGCTGATCCGCCAGGGCCGCGCCGAACGCGCGACGATGCCGCGCGTGGTGGATGGCCCGCACGGCGCCGTACCGCATCCCCGACGCGCTCCCGACCGCGCAGTCCAGCCGGGTGTTGTTCACCATCTCGATGATGGTGCGCACCCCGCGGCCCTCCTCGCCGACCAGCCAGCCGATCGCGTCGTCGTACTCGATCTCCGACGACGCGTTGGACCGGTTGCCCAGTTTGTCCTTCAGCCGCTGCAACCGGATCCCGTTGCGCGAGCCGTCCGGCAGGACACGGGGGAGCAGGAAGCACGACAGGCCACCCGGCGCCTGGGCCAGGGTCAGGAACATGTCCGACATCGGCGCCGAGGTGAACCACTTGTGCCCGACGATCACGTAGCTGCCGTCACCGAGCGGCCGTGCCGTGGTCGTGTTCGCCCGGACGTCGGAACCGCCCTGCTTCTCCGTCATCGACATCCCGGCGATCAGCCCGCGCTTCGTGCTCGGCTCACGCAGCCCGAAGTCGTACTCCGTCGCCGCCAGCAACGGCTCGTACCGCTCGGACAGCTCGGGATTGAACCGCAACGCCGGAACCGCCGCGTACGTCATCGAAATCGGGCACGTGTGCCCGGCGTCGACCTGACTCCACACGTACATCTTCGCCGCCCGCGCCGCGTGCGCACCCGGCCGGGAATCCCGCCACGGCGTCGCGTGCAGCCCGTAGGACACCGCGACGTCCATCAGCTCGTGCCAGTACGGATGGAACTCGACCTCGTCGATCCGGTTCCCGACCCGGTCGTGCGTCTGCAGCACCGGCTCGTTCTCGTTGGCCAGCCTGCCCCATTCCTGGGCCTGCTCGCTCCCGGCCAGCCTGCCGAGCGCGTGCACCTCCGCCACCGCCCAGCCGGCGCCCGCCCGCTCCAGACCCTCCAGCAGGGCCGGATCGGCGGCGACGTCGTACTCCGCCAGCGGCGGCACCTGGTTGGTGACCTCATGAGTGACCGGCATCGGAACCTCCCAAAGAACGCAGGACGAAAGTGCGCAGCCCGGACACCTCGTCCGCACTGCCGGTGGTCAACGGGCCGATCAGCACCTCGGCAGCCGCGCCGACAAGCGCCGCCGCGGTGACCTCGGCGTCCTGGGCGGGGAACACCCCGGACCGGACACCGTCGGCCACGTGCTGGGCCACGACGTCACGGAACGCGCGCCGGAACACCAGCCGCTCGGCCTCGATCGGCGCGTCGACAGGCTCCGCGAGCAGCGCGTACGCCATCCGCGGGGTCTTCAACGCACGGTTCGCGAAGGTGTCGAAGACCGCCACGACCCGCTCGGCCGGTGTCCCCGGCCGCTCCGACACCGTGCGCACCGCCTCGACCTCACGGGTGACGACCTTCCGGAACAACTCCACGACCAGCGCGGCCTTGGTGGGGAAGTGGCGGTACACGCTTCCCACGGCCACCCCGGCCCGCTCCGCCACCGCCGACACCGAGCAACCCGCGTACCCGCGCTCGGCGAGCTGCTCGATGGCGGCGGCGAGAAGGGCGTCACGCTGGGCGTCGAGGCGCTCCTGGACCTTCGGTGTACGTCGGTACGGCACCCAAGAAGTGAAGCACTGATTCACACCTTCAGTCAACGCACCCGAGCAAGCCCCGCGACCGCCTCGGCGATGCCTTTCTTGTCATAGGCGCCGGTCGGCATGGTCGCCGCATGCGCGTGGCGGACCACTCCCTCGCGGTCGATCAGCACGCTCCCTGACTGCTGCAACATCTTCTTCGCCAGCCCGAAAGCCTCATGCGGGGTGCCACCACGGCCGGTGACCACCTGAAGCGACAACCCGCGCTTCGCCCGCCACGCGGCGGCTTCGGCCCGGCCCTCGGGGACGGCGATCAGCACCCGCACATCGGCGGCCGCCAGCTCCCCGGCCCGCCGCGCGAGATCCTTCACATGCCCGGTGCAGACAGGACACGTGGTCGAACGCATGAAGTAGACCAGCACATTGCCGCGGAAGTCCGAAAGCCGGACGGCCTTCCCGGCGGTGTCCTCCAGGACCAGGTCAGGGACGGTGGATCCGATTTCGAGCATGAACGAACTCCTCAACAGACATCGGGATCGGTGAGAAAGGCCCGGACCGTCGCCCGCGCCCGGTGCAGCCGGGACTTCATCGCGGCCGGGCTCAGCCCGAGCGCGTCCGCGACCGCCCGGCCCGGATACCCCTGGATGTCACGCATGATCAAGACGCGACGCTGATCGGCGGGCAACCCGGCGATCGCCGCCGCCACCCGCCGCGCCTCCAGCCGCTCCAAGGCGTCGTCCTCCGCCGAGACCATCGCACCGGAAGCCGCCAGATCGTCCCCGCGCAACGCCCGCTTCGCACGGCGGAGACACTCGTTGCGCACGATCCGGAACATCCACGACGCGAGCGCGCCGGTCGCCCGCAAAGTGCCGATCTTGCGGTACAGGATGATCAACGCCTCCTGCGCCGAATCCTCCGCGTCCTCCGGCGAAGCACACAACGAGCGAGCGAACCGCTGCACATGCGGATGGGAACCCGAGACCAAGGCGGCGATGGCGTCCGCGTCCCCACCCTGCGCCGCCGCGACCAAAGACTCCCTCGGCCACTCGGACTCCACGACGACCTCCTTCTCACGCCGGGCTTGTCCCGGCCCTTACAAGAGCCACGACCCACACGAAAGGATTCAACCCACGCTCGGTGACCCCGCTCACGTCCCGTCCACCACAAGCCCACTTCACCCGATGGCATGATCGCCGTCATGACATGGACCGCCCCCGAGGTGACACGTCCGTCCGGCGACACCGCCGCCGACGAACGCGTTCTCCTGCCCTCCCTGCTGGACTGGCACCGCAGCACCTTCCTCCACAAACTCGCCGGCCTCACCGGAGAACAGCTCGCCACGGCATCGGTCCCGCCCTCGAACCTCACCCTCCTCGGCCTCATCCGGCACCTGGCCAAGGTCGAACGCATCTGGTTCCGGCTGCACTACGCCGCACAGGACATCGGGCCCCTCTACGACCCGGCCCTCGGCAAAGACCACGACTTCGAAGCCCTTGACGCCGATCAGGCCGAAGAGGCCTACGACACCCTCCTCGAAGAGATCCGTCTCGCCGACGAAGCCGCCGCCGGAGGCTCCCTCGACGACACCTTCGACCTCGGCGGCGACCCGTTCTCGCTCCGCATGCTCTACGTCCACATGATCGGCGAATACGCCCGCCACAACGGCCACGCCGACCTCATCCGCGAACGCGTCGACGGCCACACCGGAGCCTAGGAGAGTGACCATGGAATACGGATTCATCGGCGCCGGGGAGATCACCGCCGCCATCGTCGAAGGCCTCAGCAAGGACATCGCCGACCCGCCCTCGATCTACCTCTCACCCCGCAGCCGCAGCGTCGGGCAAGAACTCTCCGCCCGCTTCGCCAACGTCGAAGTCCGCGACAGCAACCAAGCCGTCGTCGACAGCGCCACGACGATCGTCCTCGCCGTCCGCACGCCGATCGCCCAGGAAGTCCTCCAGGCACTCACCTTCCGGCCCGACCACGTCCTGATCAGCGCCCTCGCCGGCGTCTCCCTAGACCAGCTGCGCGACTGGGCCGCCCCCGCCCGCGAAGTCGTCCGGAGCATCCCGCTGCCCCCGGCCGCCCGACGCCAGAGCCTCACCGCCATGTACCCCGACAACCCCGAAGCCCGCACCCTCTTCGACAGCATCGGCGGCAGCGTCGTCCCCGCCGCCGAGAAAGACCTCGACATCTTCAGCGGCGCCACGGCCACCTTCGCCGCCCACCTCGACTACCTCGGCACCATCGCCGCCTGGATGACCGACCAAGGCATCGAGGACACCACGGCGACCGCCTTCACCAGCCACATCTTCGGACAGCTCGGCCAATCCCTGCTCCAGCAGAGCGGCTCCCTCGAAACCCTCACCGGCAAGCACATGACCCCCGGCGGGCTCAACGAACACTTCCTCACCGACCTGCGCACCAACGGCGTCCCCGACACCGTCCGCCAGGCCCTCGACGAGATCCTCGCCAGGCTGCGCGACCAGTGACCGTCGTCGCCAGGCTCCGGGCGGCCGGGTGCGTCTTCGCCGAAGACGAAGCCCGGCTGCTCAGCGCCGAAGCCCGCACACCCGCCGAACTCGACACCATGATCCGGCGCCGCGTCGACGGCGAACCACTCGAAGTCATCCTCGGCTGGGCCGAATTCCACGGACTCCGCATCACCGTCGAACCCGGCGTCTTCGTGCCACGCCAACGCTCCGAACTCCTCGTCCGGCACGCCGTCGCCCTCGCCGGACCAGGAGCGGTCGTCCTCGACCTCTGTTGCGGCACCGGCGCGCTCGGCGCCGCCATCGCCACCGAGCTCCCCGGAATACAGCTCTACGCGGCCGACATCGAACCCGCCGCCGTCCGCTGCGCCCGGATCAACGTCGCCAACGCCGGGGGAGAGGTCTTCGAAGGCGACCTCTACGCACCCCTTCCCGCCTCACTGCGGGGCCGCGTCGACCTCCTCGTCGTCAACGCCCCCTACGTCCCCACCGACGCCATCGCGATGATGCCGCCCGAAGCACGCGACCACGAACCCCGCGTCGCACTCGACGGTGGCCATGACGGCGTCGACGTCCACCGCCGCGTCGCCGCCGAAGCTCTCCAGTGGCTCGCTCCCGGCGGTCACCTGCTGATCGAAACCGGCGAAACCCAATCCGCGAACACCGCGGAAGCCATGGCGCACAACGATTTGAAGCCCGAAGTGAGCACCGATGACGACCTGTACGCGACGATTGTTGTCGGAGCCCGCCACTAAGGTGCCCGCCGTGACCGACTACCTCGACATCACCCGCACCGCTTACAACACCGTCGCGGCCGACTACGCCGAACTCCTCCGCGACCACCTCGCCGGATCCACCTGGGACCGCGCCATGCTCGGCGCGTACGCCGAACTGGTCCAGGCCGCCGGCGGCGGACGCGTCGCCGAAATCGGCTGCGGCCCCGGCCGTATCACCGACTACCTCCACGGCCTCGGGCTCGACATCCGCGGCATCGACCTCTCGCCGGAGATGGTCGCCGTCGCGCGGAAGTGGTACCCGCACCTGGACTTCCAGATCGGGGAGATGCCCGGTTTGTCCTTTGAGGACGGTGCGCTGGCCGGCGTCGTCGCGTGGTACTCGATCATCCACACCCCACGCGAACGCCTGCCGGAGATCTTCGCCGACTTCCACCGCGTCCTCGCCACAGGCGGCCACCTGATGGTCGCGTTCCAGGTCGGCGACGAAGTACGCCACATCGAGCACGCGTACGGGCACGACATCACCTGCGACGCGTACCGGCTCTCACCGGAGAAGATCGCCGAACAGCTGGGGGAGGCCGGGTTCAGTGTGCTCTCCAAGCTTGTCCGTGAGCCGTCCGGAGAGTTCGAGTCCAGCCCGCAGGCCTACCTGATCGCCCGCAAGCCGTAGGTCAAGGACGCCGGGCCTCGACGAGCCAGGCCGCCGAGCCGTAGAAAACGCCTCGGTCGGTCTGGTGCTCGGCAAGATCGGCGCGCAACGTTTCGACGGCCTTCGCGCGGGTGGCGTCGTCCAGGTCGCTCAACCGCCCGCCGTGCTGCTCGACGATGAAATCGGCCGCGTCCTCGACGTCCTGACCGAAGTACATCGGCTTGTTCACCGCGGTGCACCGGACATCGGCGTACCCGGCGGACGTCAGCAGCCCCTCGGTTTCCGCAGGATCGCTGAGCGCGAGATTCACCGACGGAACCTCACGACCGGCCGCGAAGATCGTCCGGAACGTCGTGATCCACTCGTTGAGCCGCAACGGCTGCCACGTCAACAGCACCAGACGGCCCCCTGGTCGCGTCGCCCGAGCGAGGTTGGAGAACGCGGCCAGGGGACTACCGAAGAACATCGATCCATGCCTGCTGATCACCACGTCGAGGCCCGCTTCGGGAAACGCGTGAACCTGAGCGTCCACCTGCTCGAACGAGACGTTGGGAACACGTTCCTCATCAGCGAGCCGCCGGGCGAGGCCGAGCATCTCCCCGGAAAGGTCCACACCCAGCGCGGACCCCTCGGTGGCGAACTGCGCCGCGTCCCGCGTCGTCTGACCGGCCCCGCAACCGACATCAAGGACACGATCGCCCGCCTGGATGTCGGCCGCGGAGAAGAAGACGTCACGGTACGCGGCGACACCGTCGTTGAACCGCTGCGCGCGCTTCGCCCACAGCGCGCCTTCGTCGCCGTTCCACGCCTTCAACATCCGTTCGTTGGACGGATCGACGCGCACAGCGGTGGTCTCGGACATCTCGGTGACCCCCCGGCTCGATTTCCAGGGACGACCCTAGCGTGCCTCGTCAGCGGAAGGCAGCGACATTCCTGGCAGCCCACTCGGCGAACGACCGCGGCGCACGACCGAGCACCCGCTCCACGTCCGAACTCACCCGCAGCTCGGCCGGAGTCGGCGAGCTGATGATGTCCAAGGTGTCGTCCGCAAGCTCCGCCGGCATGCTCTGGACCATCCCCGCCTTGGCCTCGGCACGGGTGAGCTCCTGGAAACGCACCGGAGAACCCAGCACGTCAGCGAGAGCCGCTGCCTGCTCGCGCGGCGTGATCACCGTCGGACCGGTCAGTTCGTACACCTCACCGCGATGCCGATCGTCCACCAGGCAAGCCGCCGCGACCTCCCCGATGTCCGCCGGATCGATGATCGGAACCCCGGTGTCACCGAACGGCGCGGCGACCACCTGCCGCGAGCGCACGGACTCCGCCCACCACAAAGCGTTGGAGGCGAACCCGCCCGGCCGCAGAATCGCCCAGTCCAAACCGGACTCCTTCACCACGTCCTCCAGTTCGCGCATCGCGATCCGCGTCGTGCCGAACGGCCTCGTCGCCACACCCAGCGTGGATAGCAGGACGACCCGGCGAACCCCGCTCGCCGCCGCCCGGTCGATGATGTCGGCCGGATTGGCGCCGGTGGCGTGCAGATCACCGGAAAGCAGCAGGAACAACGCCTTCGCCCCGTCCAAAGCGGGCTCGAGGCCGGCAGGTTCCGCCAGATCCGCCACTACATGCCGACCGCCCTCCGGTGCCGCCGCCGCGTGCCGCGACACCGTCGTCACCTGCTCGCCCGCCTCGACGAGCGCCTCGGTCAACGGCCGGCCGATGTTCCCGGTAGCCCCGGTCACCACGATCATGAACAGCTCCTTCATCCGATGTCCTCTGTGGGTCACGACGCTAGAAGCCGGGCTTACTTTTCGTAAGCACATACCTTGAGGTAAGCTCCCGACGTGGCAGAAGGCGCGCAGTTCACCCAAGCCGGCACCGAGACGCGGTATGAGGTGTTTCACACCGACTGCCCCGCCCGTGACGTCGTCGATCACGTCACCAGCCGCTGGGGAATCTGGGTACTGATCTCCTTGCAGGGCAACGATCTCCGGTTCTACGAGCTACGCGAGAGCATCCGGGGCATCAGCGAGAAGATGCTCGCCCAATCCCTGCGCGCACTGGTCCAGGACGGCCTGATCTGGCGGCGCGTCGAACCGACCACACCACCCCAGGTCACCTACGGGCTGACCGAATTCGGCAAGGACGTCGGCGAGCCGCTGGGGGAGCTGTTCGACCGGATCACCCAACGGCTCGGATCACGCGACGAGGAATGACGGGGGATCGTGACCACAACGGCTCAAGAGGCTTTCCTGCGCGAATTCCACGCCCGGCATCCGGCAGCGACGTCGAGGATGATGAGCCACGGCCGCGCACCCGACGGGCGGTCGAGCTACGAAATCCTCAGAGATCACGTCTCAGGACACGTCCGGGTACTCGACCTTGGCTGTGGTGACGGCTTCCTTCTCGACCTGCTCGTCAAGAGCGGCCACCAGGCCGCCGGAGTCGACCTCTCAAGCGCCGACCTTGCTCTCGCGCGTCAGCGCCCCTCACTCCGCGGCGTGCCGCTGACGACAGGACGAGCACAGGAACTGCCTTTTGCCGACGACAGCTTCGACGCGTGCGTCTCCCACATGGCCTTCATGCTGATGCCCGACATCGACCAGGTCGCCGCCGAACTGGCCAGGGTCCTGGCTCCCGGTGGACACCTGGCGCTGATCGTCAGCAGCGGCCAAGCAGGCGGAAGCGGAAGCTACGAGCTGTTCCAGAAACTGATCCGCCCGGCGTTCGACGGCGCCCCGCCGGAACAGCAGATTCCCCCACTGGGCGACAAGCGCACCCTGCACCGGGATGGCATCGACGAGATTCTCGTCCCCGCCGGCTTCTCACCCATCGCCTGGGACACCGAACCCATCGACCTCGGCGGCACCGCGGAACAGGTGTGGTCACGCCTCTCGATGATCTACAACTTCATGCCACTCGACCCTGCGGTCGTACGCTCGCTCGAAGCGGAATTCCTGACACAGGCAGCGAAGCTGGCCGACGCCGACGGCAGGGTTCCCTGCACGATGAACGTCCACATTGCCGACACAAGCCTGTCTCAACTGGGGTTCTCGCGCTGATTGGCGTTGAAGCGCGCCTTCTTCTGACGATTCCCGCAAGTACCCATATCGCACCATTTACGCGTGCGGCTCTGACTGGTGTCGAAAAACGCGGCCTGGCACGTCGGCGAGGCGCACAAGGCCAGCTTTCCGTCTCGCTCGCCGGAGATCACGCTGATCGCGTCGGCGGCGATCACACCAAGGGCGTCTTCCACGCAGGACGCCGAACTCAGACGCCACTCACGAGTGCCCTCGGGTGTCAGTACAGCCGCGGCCCGACCCTGGATGCTGCGGTCATTGATGATCCGGACAGCGGACGCCGGGGGAGCGTCGTGGATCGCCGCCGCGGTCGCGGCCGCGTGAATCGATTCCCTCAGCTCCCGAGCCAGTTCGAGCTGAGCCGTGGTGCAGGAGTCCACGGCGAGACCGCTCACCGCCAGCCAGTCGACGAGCCTCTGCGGCGTGGGTATGCGCTCGAGGGCCTCGCCGCAGCGCTCCGTCAACGTCGCCGTGAAGCTGGTCGCCAGCACGCTACCGAGGCGGAAATCAGGAAACCCAGCAGCCATGGAACCACCTTAGCCGGTTGCACCCTGACCTCGCGACGTGTTAGAACCGTCTTAGCCGGTTCCGCAATGGTCAGGAGGTCACATGCCCCGTTCAACCAGCGACGTGCAAGCATTCGAAGCCCGCGCGACCGACGCCGAACTCGACGATCTGCGCGCACGATTGGCCGCGGCGCGACTGCCGGAAGCCGAGACGGTCCACCGCCCCGCACCCGACCCACGCCGATGGGACCAGGGCGTCCCGCTCGCCGACCTCGTCGATGTCGTGAACTACTGGCGCACCGAGTACGACTGGCGGCCGTTCGAAGAGCGCCTCAACGACATCGGACAGTTCCGCACGACCATCGACGGTCTGGGAATCCACTTCCTGCACCGCCGGTCCACGCGCGCCGATGCCACTCCGCTGATCCTCACCCACGGCTGGCCAGGCAGCGTCGCCGAATTCATCGACATAGCGGACGAACTGGCCGATCCCCAAGACTCGGACACACCGGCGTTCCACGTCGTGATTCCGTCACTGCCAGGATTCGGCTACAGCGACAAACCCGCCACCACCGGGTGGGGGACCGAAAAGATCGCGGCCGCATGGGTGGACCTGATGGGAAGGCTCGGCTACGACAAGTTCGTGGCACACGGGGGAGACTGGGGAGGCAACATCACCACGGTTCTCGCCGGCCGGTTCCCGGAACACGTCCTCGGCATCCACACGACCTTCGCGGAGGGACTACGCGGACTGACGACGGATGGGCTGACCGCAGTCGAACGCAGGTGGACCGAGGAAACGCACGACTTCTGGCACCACCGCGCGGCGTACGCGAAGCAGCAGGCGACTCGGCCTCAGACCATCGGCTACTCACTCGTCGACTCACCGGTCGGGCTTCTCGCCTGGATCCTCGACAAGTTTGCCGAGTGGACGGACACCGAAGACAGCCCGTTCGAAACCATGTCCAGGGACAGGATTCTCGACGACGTCACTCTGTACTGGCTGACGCGAACCGGTGCGTCGTCGGCCCGCATCTACTACGAAAGCCACAACTCGCTGGACCCCGAACTTCGAGTCGACGTCCCGTCGGCGATCACCATGTACCCCCGCGACATCGAGAAGTATCCGCGTCCCTGGGCGCAGCAGCGCTACCGGCAGATCGTTCGCTGGAGGACGCCCGAAGCCGGGGGACACTTCCCGTCGCTGGAGATGCCCGAGTACTTCGTCAAGGACCTGCAAGAAGGCCTCGCGGCCGTTCTGTCTGCGTCCACCACACGTTTTGAAGCGCCGGGGAGCGCTGACATCTCGACTACTTGACATAATGTACATTATCGGCACTTTGGCTGACCTGGATATCGAGGGTCGAGAGGGGTCCTCAGGAGCGTCTGGAGGGAGCTTTCGCCGCATGTCACGCGGGGAAAGCTCCCTGCGCCACGCCGGACGCGGACGCGGCTCCCTTCAGTTCTCCCTGAGCCCGGCTGCCCGCTGGCCCTCAAGATGACCGCGGACGCCCCCGAGGACGCAGATCGGGCGTCCGATCACCCAGCCTCAATACGTCACTGTGACGAATCAATATGGACATCTCGGCCGTCGAAGATCAACGAGGACGTCAGCCTTGGCTCACTTCGCCGACTCGGCCAGCCCTGCCGGTCACCTTGCGACCTGACGTCGCCAGGCTGGACCCAGTTGTCGCGAATGGGTCGTTCAGGACGAAAAGTGTCAGGAGTGACCCATTCGCGACACTTCGGAAGACGGCGAGCGGGCCGAGATCCCCCGCGAGGGGTTTCCGGACCCATCACTCCGTTTCATGCATAATCACTATTATGCATGAAACGGAATATAACCCAGTGTAAGACTGTCGGTGCCATGCGGTACAAGATTCCCATGAGGGTTTCCGAGGCACAGCAAGCCTTTTTCGCCGCACGTCGTCCCCGTAAGGATTCTCCTCACACCACCGACGCGTACCGTCGCGACCTCGCGGGCATCACCACTCTTCTACTCCGCGAGCAGGGCCGCTCCCCTGACGAACTCACTGTCGAGATGCTCACCGCTCAGGCCCTTCGCAACGCCTTCGGCGCCTTCGCGGACACCCACGCCAAGAGTTCGGTCTTGCGCGCTTGGTCGACCTGGAACCAGTTCCTCACCTTCTGCGTGTCCGACGGGTTGCTCGCGGGCAATCCGATGGGCGCGGTCGCCCGGCCGAAAGCCCCACCGTTGACGCCGAAACCGTTGCGGGGCGAGGAAACCCCGGAGCAGCTGCTCGCGGCCGCCGCGGACGGTTCGCGCCGGACGCGGGATCCCTGGCCGGAGCGGGACGTCTTGGTGATCGCGCTCGGGCTCGTCGCCGGACTGCGCGCCGCGGAGATGCGAGCGCTGACGACGCGGTCGCTGGTCGGCCGCCAGGGTGAGATGCGCCTGCACGTCCACGGCAAGGGAAGTCGCGATCGGTCCATTCCGGTGCAGCCGATCATGGAGAAGATCATCGAGGAGTATCTGGCCTCTTGCCGCCGTCGCTTCGCGCAGCAGCGGTTCGGGCCCTCCACTCCCCTCCTCCGGGATCGTGCCGGCGAGCCGATCGGCCGCGGCGCGCTGGAGTACCTGGTCAAGTCCTGCTACCGGTGGGCGGGCCTGCACGACCGCGTGCCGGTCGGGGCGAACCTTCACGCGTTGCGGCACACGTTCGCGACACGGCTGGCCGAGGATGGGGCGACGGCGTCGGAGATCATGGCGCTGCTGGGGCACGCGAGCCTGGCGACCAGTCAGAACTACATCGAGGCGACGGGGCGTGAGCAGCGGGCGGCGGCCGCGAGCAACCGGACGTATCGGGCGCTGGACGGGATCGTGTAGGTCAGCGGAGCTGTTCGAGGTCCTTGGCCGCCTGGGCGATCTCGCCGGCGAGGTTGCGGAGCTCTGCGATGGAGGCGCCGTCGTCGGCCGCGGTGACGACGTCTTCGGCGGCGCAGCGGAGCTGGAAGAGCCTGTCCTGCAGGGTGGCGATCTCGGTGTCGGAGAGGACGACGGCGTCTTCGGGGAGGCCGCTGCGCTGCAGGGCGGTGCGGCGTTCGTAGGCCCGCTGGCGACAGGATTGCCCGCAGTAGCGGCGGCGTCTGCCGACGTTGCCGCCTTGTTCGAGCCGACGGCCACACCATCCGCAGTGCTTGGGTGCCCCCGCGCGGCGGAGCTCGGACACCTCTTCGGCGGACGTTTTCGGGTGTTCGGCCACTTCCCTCACGAAGCAGACCCTAGCTGGCCATCGGACGCTCACGCCGGGGCCACGACCGAAGTGCACACTAGTGGGGTGCCGACACTGTTTCCGTACCTCGCCGACCCGCTTCCCCGTGCCTTCGCTCATCGGGGTTGGCACCTCGGTGAGCTGGAAGGACTGGAGAACTCGTTGCCGGCCTTCCAGCAGGCGGTGACTGAGGGTTACCGCTATCTCGAGACGGATGTGCACGCGACGTCGGACGGTGTGGTGGTCGTGCATCATGACGCGTCGCTGGACCGGACGACCGATGGCGCGGGGTTGATCTCCCGGCAGACGTGGGCGCAGCTGCGGACGGTCAAGATCGGCGGCCGTGCGCCGCTGTCCCGGCTGGAGGACGTCCTTGAGGAGTTGCCGGAGGCGCGGTTCAACGTCGACGTGAAGTCGAATCACGCGGTGGTGCCTTTCGTGCGGGCGGTCGAGCGGGCCGGGGCCCATGACCGGGTCGCGGCGGCGTCGTTCTCCGATGCGCGGTTGGCGCGGATCCGGAAGCTGGCCGGTCCGAAGCTGGTGACGGCGATGGGGCCGCGTTCGGTGGCGGTGATGTGGGCGAACGGGTTTCTGCCGTTGGTGTCGTTGAGGGCGTTGTCTCGGGGCGCGATGGCGCAGGTGCCGGTGCGGCAGGGCCGGTTGAAAGTGGTGGACCGGGCGTTCCTGCGGCAGGCGGCGCGTGGGGGTTTCGAGGTGCACACGTGGACGGTGGACGATCCGGCGGAGATGCGGTCGTTGCTGGATCTGGGGGTGCACGGGATCGTGACGGACCGGCCTGATCTGCTGCGTGAGGTGCTTCGTGAGCGGGGCGCCTGGCTGTCCTGACTCGGTTGCCGCTCCCCTCGGGTGCGCTGGCAGCGTCCCGAGCGCCCGCCCGAGACGCTCATCGTCTCGAACGTGGCGCTCGGGACGCTGCTCCCGCAGCCGCGCGGGTGGTCACCGGGGTGGTTTGCCGTTCCAGGCGGCGTCCCAGGTCTTGGGGCCGAGGCGGCCTGAGTCGTTGATGCCGTTGGCGCGCTGGAGGGCGAGGACGGCTTCGCGGGTTTTGTCGTAGTAGCAGCCTGTGCCGGTGAAGCCGTAGCCATAGGCGTTCATCCGCAGTTGGAACTGCTTGAGGGGTGCCGCGCAGTCTCCGTAGGCGTAGACGACGCCTGGCCAGTCGGGTTTGGGTCCGCCGGGAGGGGCGGGCGGGGTGGGTTTCGGCTTGGGCGGAGGCGGCGGGGCGGGTTGTCCTCCCCCGCCGATGTAGGCGGAGTCGTCGTAGGACGGGACGCGTTTGCTGCGGGCGTCGTCGTCGTTGCGGAAGCCGAGTTTGCCTGCGCATTCCCAGGGTTGCCAGCCGCGCATGCGGTAGAGGTAGAGAGCCCGGTAGTCCTGTTCGCGGGGGCTGGCCTGGTCGGGTCGCCCTTGGCCGCCGACGCTGCGCCAGGTGGGCAGGTCGAACTGGTAGGCGCCGTAGTAGCCGTTGCCGGTGTTGATGTTGTAGCGCCCGCTCGATTCACACATGCGGAGCTTGGCCCAGTAGGAGCCGTGGGGATCCGCGGCGGCGGATCCGGTGGTGGCGATCTGCAGGCCCGTCACGGCGAGGGCGAGCAGGAGCGTTCTCGCCACTACGCGGTGTGCTGTGCGAAGGCGATGGGTCCTCATGAGCGGAACAGTAAATAACGGACACTTGCTTCACAAGAGTCACAGCTTGACCACCAGCCTCACATGAAACACACGTGGTTCGTGGCAGCGACACGCCGACGAAGGTCGGGCAAGTGGCCGGGAAGGGTTCGTCAAACGTCGAAACGAACACGGTCCGGACTCGTGCCGGACAGGCGGGTGTGATCACCAGTAGTCTCCCGCTGACCTCGACGTTTACGACCTCAGGAGCAGTGCATGACGGTGGCCGTGACCCGTGACCGCAAGCGGGTGTGGCGGGCTTGGTACCTCTACGACTGGGCCAATTCGCCGTTCTATTCGTCGGTCATCACGGTGTTCGGTGCGCTCTATTTGAGCGATATCGCGTCCGCGGATGCCAAGACGAATTTCACCCTTAACGGGGACAAGGCGTGCACCGATTCGAGTGGAGCTTCGAGCACCCTGCAGAACTGTGACGTCTCGTTGTTCGGGCTGCATTTCCCGGCCGGGTCGTTGTGGGGGTATCTGCTGTCGGTCGCGACGGTGACGCAGGTCCTGGTGTTGCCGATCGCCGGCGCGATCGCGGACCGGAGCAGGCACAAGCGGCGGATTCTCGGCGGGTTCGCGTTCCTGGGCGCGGTGGCGTCGGCGGCGATGTTCTTCATCGCGGGGACGGACTGGCAGGTCGGTGTCTGGACGTTCATCCTGGCCAATATCGGTTATGGCGGTGCGCTGGTCGTCTATTACTCGTTCCTGGTGGACATCGCGGAGCCGGATGAGCGGGACGCGGTGTCGTCGAAGGGTTGGGCGTTCGGGTATCTCGGCGGTGGTCTGGCGCTGGCGCTGCAGCTGGGGTTCTTCATGGGGCATGGCTTCTTCGGGGTAAGCGAGCATCTGGCGATCCAGATCTGCTTCCTGACGTCGGGGATCTGGTGGGCGGTGTTCACCGTCCCGGCGGTGCGCTCACTCCCCCAGACTCATGTGCCGACGTCGGCCGAGCGGGGTCTGTCGGTGCTGACGGCGGGGTTCAAGGAGCTGAAGCAGACGATCAGGGAGGCGAAGGCCTATCCCCTGACGCTGGCGTTCCTCGGGAGCTACCTGATCTTCACCGACGGCATCACGACGGTGGTGTCGGTGTCGGCGCAGTACGGGAAGGACGAGCTGAAGTACAGCACTCAGGTGTTGATCGTCACGATCCTGGTGATCCAGTTCCTGGCGTATGCCGGGGCGATGATCCATGGGGCGATCGCGGCCCGTGTCGGGGCGAAGAAGACGATCTTGGGCAGCCTGGTGGCCTGGGTGGTCGTGTTGTGCTTCGCGTTCTTCATCGAGGCCGGTCAGCCGCTGCAGTTCTACGCGGTGGCGGTCGGGATCGGGCTGGTGCTCGGCGGGACGAACGCGTTGTCGCGGTCGTTGTTCGGGCAGATGATCCCGGAGGGGAAGGACGCGCAGTACTTCTCGTTGTACGTGGTCGGTGAGCGGGGCACGTCGTGGCTGGGTCCCCTGTTGTTCGCGGCGGTCGGGCAGATCACCGGTTCGTTCCGCTGGGCGATCATCGCGCTGGTGATCTTCTTCGTGCTCGGTTTCGTGTTCGTGTGGCTGGTGCCGGTGCGCCGGGCGATCGAGGCGGCGGGTAACCGACCACCGGCGGTGCTGTGAGGACGGAGCGTGCCGATAGGGTCGACCGTCGTGACCGTACTGAAGGAGAGTGGCCCGGACCCCACGGACGCGTTGTCGTCGGTGCCGGTGGCGGGTTCACGGCGGGGTGTGCCGGTCGTCGGGAAGTTGAAGTTCTGTTACGGGCCGATGGACTGCGGGAAGTCGACGCTGGCGTTGCAGATCGACCACAACCACGCGCGGCAGGGTCGTCGCGGGATGGTGCTGGTGCGGCATGACCGCTCCGGTGAGCCGCAGATCACCAGCCGGATCGGGTTGACGCGCAAGGCGATCGAGGTGGGGAACGAGACCGATCTGCGGTTGCTGGTGCGTGAGCAGTGGGCGGCGGGGCGGCACGTGGACTACCTGATCGTCGACGAGGCCCAGTTTTTGTCACCTGTTCAGGTGGATCAGCTGGCTGAACTGGCCGATGACGTCCAGATAGACGTGTACTGCTTCGGGATCGCGACGGATTTCCGGAGTGTGTTGTTTCCGGGGGCGGCGCGGTTGTTCGAACTGGCGGACGAGTTGCAGCCGGTGCAGGTCGAGGTGTTGTGCTGGTGCGGGCAGACGGGACGGTTCAACGCGAGGGTGTCCGACGGTGAGGTGTTGCGGGCCGGGGACACCGTGGTGGTGGCGGATACCGAGCAAGCGCTAGTTGAAAGTTCATCGGTATCACGTTCCGAGGGTGAACTGAACACTGTCCGTTATCAGGTATTGTGCCGTCGGCACTTTCGACTGGGCGACCTGGGGCCTACCTCGGCCCAACACGGTCAGTTACGGTTGACGTGACAGGCGTACTACTAGCCCATCTGGGGGATATCCGCACCAAGATGGCCGTATTGACGTCACGCCAGAGCGCGAAACCACTCCTACTAGGAGAAGCTGTTGCCACCGGGTGACACAGCTCATCGTGAGCAAGGACATGGTGTCCAGGGAATCCTCTGGCCCACTCCGTCGTTGCATAGGGTGAGCATCACCCTGGCTCCACCCGGAGCTGACTGAAAGGACCCCCATCATGGCCGACCGTGTTCTCCGTGGAAGCCGGCTGGGAGCGGTCAGCTACGAGACCGACCGCAACCACGACCTCGCCCCTCGGCGCACCGTGCGCTACGCCTGCCCCAAGAACCACGAGTTCGAGGTGCCCTTCTCCGACGACGCCGAGATCCCCTCGGTGTGGGAGTGCAGGCTGCACGGCAGCGAGTCCGAGATCGTGGACGGCGGGCAGCCGGAGCAGAAAAAGGTCAAGCCCCCGAGGACGCACTGGGACATGCTCCTGGAGCGCCGCTCGATTCCGGAGCTCGAAGATCTGCTCAACGAACGTCTCGCCGAGCTGAAGGGACGAAGGACCACCCGGTCCGCCTGACGCACGGCACAAGTAGCTAGCCCCACCACGAACACGGCGAAGCCCCCGCGACCTCCCTCCGCGGGGGTTTCGTCATGTCCGGGGTCAGGCGACCGCGACGAGCGGTGCCAGCGCCTCTCGCAGTCGCCGCAGGTGCTCCGGCGGTGATTCGAGCAGCGGAAGCCGGACCGTCGCGTGCGGGATGACGCCGAGTTCGGCGAGTGCCGCCTTGGTAATGATCGCCCCCTGCGAAGTCCGCATGATCGCGTCCGCCAGCGGGTGCAGTGCGGCGTTGAGCGCCCGTGCGGTGTCGAGGTCTCCCCCGCGTACGGCGCGGATGAGCTCGGCGTTGCGGTCGGCGAAGGCGTTGCCCACGACGCTCACGAGCCCTGTGGCGCCGGCGGCGAGGTAGGGCAGGTTGAGTTCGTCGATGCCGCAGTAGTAGGCCAGCGGGGTGCGTGTCATGACGGACATCGCTTCGAACAGGTCGCCCTTGGCGTCCTTGACGGCCCGGATCTTGGGGTGGCGGGCGAGTTCGACGAGGGTGGCCGCTTCCATGGTCGTCCCGGTGCGGGCGGGGACGTCGTAGAGCATCACCGGGAGTTCGGTGGCGTCGGCCACCGCCAGGCAGTGCGCCACAATTCCGGCCTGTGTCGGCTTGGAGTAGTAGGGGCAGACGAGCAGGAGCGCGTCGGCCCCGGCCGCCTCGGCGTCCCGCGCGCGGCGGATGCTGGTGGCGGTGTCGTAGGTTCCGACGCCGGCGATCACGCGTGCCCGGTTCCCGGCTTGGTTCGCCACGGCGCGGACGAGCAGGGCGGCTTCGGTGTCGGTCAGGGTGGGTGACTCGCCGGTGGTCCCGCCGACGACGATGCCGTCGCAGCCGGTGGCGAGCAGGTGGTCGACCAGGCGGGCGAGGCCGGGTTCGCTGAGTGTGCCGCCGGGTTCCATCGGGGTGACCATGGCGACGAGGTTGGAGCCGAAGAGCGATTCGGTCATGCTGCCGATCCTGTCGGCGCCGATACCTGCGGTCCAGCGATGCTTTTTGGCCAATAGTGCGTAGCCTGGCTTCATGATCGAGGTCGGAGCCTTACGGGCACTGCGGTCGGTGGCCGCGCTGGGAACGCTGGCACGAGCCGCGGACGAGCTGGGCTTCACTTCCTCGGCGGTGTCGCAGCAGATCAAACGGCTGGAACGCCAGATCGGGACGCCGGTGCTCGCTCCGGCGGGGCGCGGCGTCGTGCTGACTCCGGCCGGGCAAGCCGTCGTCGACTCCTCTCTGGAGGTGTTCCAGGCGCTCGAGCGTTGCACCGAGGCCGCTCAGTCGGTCGCGGAGGGCGCGCCTCGTGGCGTCCTGCGGGTGGCCGCGTTCTCCACCGCGATCCGCGGACTGCTCGCTCCCGTCCATCCACGGCTGCTGAAGCGCCACCCCGACCTCCGCCTGCGGATCACCGAGCAGGATCCCGGCCAGGCGCTGCACAGTGTCGACGCCGGAACCGCCGATCTCGCACTCCTGCACGACGCCGACGGTCTGCCGGTCCCGCTGTCGCCCGCCTTGTCCCGGCACCTGGTGCACACCGACCTCGGTGATGTCGTCATGGCCGAGACGCACCCGCTGGCCGGAGCCGGGTCACCGCTGGAGGGTGCGGACCTCGCCGGGCACGCGTGGGTGACCAGTCCGCCCGGCACGGTGTGTCATCAGTGGTTCCGGCGGCTGTTCGCCGGTTCGCCCGAGGAACCCGACGTGCGGCATCTGGTGGACGACTTCTCCACGCAGCTGTCGCTGGTCGCCTCGGGCGAGGTCCTCGCGCTGATCCCGCGTTTGGCGCGCCCACCGTTGAGTGACGGACTCGTCGCCCGGCCACTGCGGCGCCCGCCGACGCGCGAGGTGCACGCGGCGTGGCGTCGCAGCGCCGAGGCCAGCCCGGCGATCAAGGCCGTGCTGGCGGAACTTCAGGCGGCTTGATCGAGGGGTGTGCGCGGCGATTCGACAGAAAGGGCAGGCCGGTCTCGCCGGCTGGTGTTGCGAAAGTGGCTTTCACAACACCAGCGTCCGCTCTAGCGCAGTGCGGCGTCGGTCCAGGTGATCGTGAGTGGCGATTCGGGTTCTAACCCGAATCGCCACTCACGATCACCCCTGCCCAGCGCGGCCCGGCGGCACCGCGCGTCGCGAAAGCATCCTTTATGGACGGTCGAGGAGGGTCGGCCAGGAACTAGGAGGGTCGGCCAGGAACTAGGCGGCTTGATATCCGGGGATGTCCTCCGCCCGGTGGTAGACGTCGAGGCCGCGGGACAGCGCGATGGCGACGTCCTGGTCGGCGCCGGTGGATTCACCGGGCAGGCGCAGGACGGCGTCGCAGTGGTGCAGCAGCCTGTCGGCCGTCGGGTACATGACCTCCTTGGCGACCGGGTCGGCCACGGTCTTCCCGCCCGCGCCGCGCAGCACCGGGAGCGCGACCCACTCGCCGATCATCGGCACGTGTCCGCTGCGGAAGATCGGCCAGGCGGCCTCTTCGAGCCGGGCGAGGTTGCGGGCGAGGAGTTCGGGGTCGTCGCCGGTGCCGGAGCGGAACGGGCCGGCGATGAGGATCATCAGAGGTTTGCTCATGCGGCGGAGCATAATGTGCAACAATCGGCAAGAACAAGGAGGAACGTGCAAATGCTGGCTGCGCAACGACGAGACCTGCTGATCGAACGCCTGAAGACCGAAGGCCGGATCGTGGCCAAGGACCTCGCCGCCGAACTCGGCGTATCAGAAGACAGTATCCGCCGTGACCTGCGAGAACTCGCCGATGCCGGACTCTGTCAGCGGGTCTACGGCGGAGCTCTGCCCGTCTCCCCCGCCACCGCCGACTACGCGACGCGGATGGCGGTCAGCGTCGCGGGCAAGGAACGGATCGCGAAACGTGCAGCAGCGTTGATCCGGCTCGGATCGACCGTCATCCTCGACGGCGGCACCACCGCGCTCGCGCTGGCGAAGGCTCTCCCCATCGACCTCGAAGCGACGATCGTCACGCACAGTCCCACGGTCGCGGCCGCGCTCGTCACGCATCCGAAGGTCGAGGTGTTCCTCATCGGCGGACGGCTCTTCAAACATTCCGCCGTCACCTGCGGAGCGGCCGCGGCGGAGGCGGCGGACGGGATCAACGCCGACCTGTTCTTCCTCGGCGTCACCGGCGTGCACCCCGAGACGGGACTCACGACCGGCGACTCGGACGAGGCCGCGATGAAACGCACGCTCGCCAAACGTGCCGCCGACACCTACGTGCTGGCCAGTTCGGAGAAGATCGGCGCGGCCTCGCCGTTCACCGTGCTCCCCCTGTCCGACGTCGCGGGCGTGATCACCGACGCGGCGCCGGACGAACCGACGGTGCAGGCGCTGGGGAAGCTCGGCGTGAGCGTGCTGGGCGTCAGCCCTTCTTGACCAGCCCGCGAAGCTGCTGCCAGCGACGCTTGATCCCCCACACGCCGACCAGGACGATCGCCTCGCGCACGACCGAACCGCTCATCTTCGACTGACCGACCTCACGTTCGGTGAAGGTGATCGGCACCTCGACCACTTCGAAGCCGGCGAGCGCCGTGCGGAACGCGAGGTCGATCTGGAAGCAGTAGCCACGCGAGGCGATCTCGTCGAGCGGCAGCTTCTCCAGCACCGTGCGGCGGTACGCGCGGAAGCCGGCGGTGATGTCGTTGATCTTGGTGCCGAGCGCGATCCTTGCGTAGAAGTTCGCCACCCAGGACAGCGCCTTGCGCTGGAATGGCCAGTTCACCGTGCTGCCGCCGGGAACGTAGCGGGAGCCGATGGACAGGTCCGCGTCCTCGAGTGCGGCCAGCACCCGTGGCAGATCCTCCGGCGCGTGCGAGCCGTCGGCGTCCATCTCGACGATGGTGGCGTAGTCACGGGAGAGACCCCAGCGGAATCCGGCGACATACGCGGCGCCCAGACCGGCCTTCTCGGTCCGGTGCATGACCTGGATCCGCTCGTCGGCCTTCGCGAGTTCGTCGGCGATGTCGCCCGTCCCGTCGGGGCTGCCGTCGTCGACGACGAGGGCGTTCACGTCCGGGAGTGCCTTGAGCAGACGTTCCAGGATCGGGCCGATGTTCTCCCGCTCGTTGTACGTCGGGACCACCACCAGCACCGGGTCGATTCCCTGGGCCCCCCGTGGCGCCTGCGCCATCCGCTTTTCCTCCGTGTTCCGGCGGGTCAGCCCGCCGCTTCCCTCGTTGCCTTGGCGGCGCTCGCGCGCCGGGTGCGGAAACGGAGCACGTACCCGCCGGTAACCCCGGCGATCGCCAGGGCCAGCAGCCCGTACTCCGTCGTTACACCGAGTAGATCCGACAGCGTAGTCTGCTGCCTCAGCGGTACGCGCCCCACCAGGGAGTCTGCGGTGAACAGGCTGGTGGAGGCCGTGATGGAACCGTCCGGGGCGACGATCGCGCTGACTCCGCTGGTCGCGGAAACGATCACAGCCCGACCGTGTTCGACCGCCCGCAGCCGCGACATCGCCAGCTGCTGGTAGCTCATCTCCCCCGGTCCGTACCAAGCGTTGTTGGTCGGCACGACGAGCAGTTCCGCGCCGTCGGCGACCGATTCGCGCGCCGGGTAGTCGAACGCGGTCTCGTAACAGATGAAGACGCCGACCTTGGTCCCCGCGACCGACAGCGCGGCGTTGGCGCCGTTGCCCGGCTTCATGTTCGCGACGCTGTCGACGAACGGGGTCACCAGCTTCGCGACTTCACGGGCCGGGACGTACTCGCCGAACGGGACGAGCTGCTGCTTGGCGTAGCGCTGGCCAGGGCCGGTGACCGGATCCCACACGAGCGCGGAGTTCTGCGCCGAACCGTCCGGCAGCCGGACCAGCGCGCCGATGATCGCCTGCGTGCCGTAGTCGCGGACCATTTGGTCGACGCCGGCGTCGCCGGTGCGCATGGCCATCGCGGTCTCGGGCCAGACCAGCAGATCGACCTTGGTGTTGCTCGCCTTGAGCTGTTCGAGCAGCCGGGCGCTCTCGTCGAGGTGATTGTTCCGGAGTTCGTCGCGGCGCCCTTCCAGCGCCAGCCCGATGTCGGGGGCGTTGCCCTGGACCGTGGCCACGGTGAGTTCGCCGTCCTGGGCCTCGGTGCCGACCGTCGGCCACACCGCTAGCCCGGCCACCACCGGCACGAGCGTCAGTGCCGACGTGGCCACGAGCGACCGGGCGGGATCGGCACCTTTCAGCCGCAGGCACAGGGCCGCGAGACCGAACCCCGTCAGCACGACGGCGAGACCGACCAGCGGAGCGCCGCCGATCGAGGCCAGCGAGACGAACGCGCCTTCGGGCTGGCTGAACGCGACGCGGCCCCACGGGAAGCCACCGAAGGGGAACCAGGCGCGGGGCGTCTCCAGGGCGACGATCACCAGCGCCGCCCACAGCGGTCCCAGCGGCAGCCTCCACACGACGGTGGCGAAAGCGCCGCCGAAGCCGAGATACACCGACAGCGCCATCGCCAGCCCGAGCCACGGCCACGGCCCGAAGTCCGGACCGAGGAAGTCCAGCAGCCAGGTCAGCAGGGGCAGGAAGAACCCCATCCCGAAAACGAACGCGTAGCCGAACGCGCCACGGAACCGGCGTCCGTGGACCACCAGCGCGAAGCCGGTGAACGCCAGCGGTGCGAGCCACCACAGCGGACGCGGCGCGAAACTCAGGTACAGCGTGAAGCCCGACGCTGCGGCGACGAGGAAACGCAGGAGCCAGGCGCGAGAGAACCGCTTCCGGGACGCTGCTTCGGGGGCCACGTTCGTGACGGTCTCAGACACGCCTGAACCCTAGGCCGTGCGGGTGAACACGTCGTGGATGACCTGCCCGTCGCGGACCGTGCGCAGACAGCGGGGCAGCGTCGCCCCCTCCTCCAGGTTCGGCAGCGGCGGCACGCCCGCCCGCGGGTCGGTCGACCAGCGCTGCACCCGCGAGTCCGGTGTCGCGACGACGAGGTCCGTGGCGTCCCAGATCGCGTAGTGCGCGGGAGCGCCGGGGACCAGGCTGCCGGTGACGCCGTCGTTGACTCCGGCGGCGCGGTGTCCCGCGCGGGTGTGGGCGGTGAAGGACGCGCGAGCGGACAGTCCCGATCCGGGGGTGCGGTGGTAGGTCCCGGCGCGGACGGTGGCCCAGGGGTCGACAGGCGTGACAGGGGCGTCGGAGCCGAAAGCCAGCAGGAGCCCTTCGGCGGCCATGGCGGCGAAGGGATTGAGTTTCGGGGCCCGCTCGGTACCGAGGCGATCGACGTACATGCCGTGCGGGCCGCCCCATTCCGCGTCGAACTGCGGCTGGACCGAGGCGACCACACCCCAGCCTGCGAGCTCCCGCGCCTGGGCGACGTCGATCATCTCGACGTGTTCGAGCCGGTGGTGGCGGGCGGCCAGTGCCCGGCGGCCGACGGTCTTCTCCGCGAGCCGGAATCCTTCGACGACCTCGGCGACGGCGGCGTCGCCGATGACGTGGAAGCCGGCCTGCAGTTCCGCCTCGGTGCAGGCGCTGATGTGCTCGGCGATCGCGGGGGCGTCGAGGTAGAGCGTCCCGGAGGTGCCGTGGACGTCGGTGTACGGCTCGTGCAACGCGGCGGTGCGGGAGCCGAGGGCGCCGTCGACGAACAAGTCGCCGGCCACTCCCCTGGCACCCAGTGCGCGGGCGGCGTCGACACCGCCGCGTTCACCCCAGTAGCCGACGACTTCCGGCAGTCCCGGTTCCGCGGCGAGCGCGAGCAGGTCGGTGAGGTCGTCGGCGCCGGAGATGTCCGGGCCCGCGCATTCGTGGACGCTGGCGACCCCGCGTGCGGCGGCCTCGGCGAGGAAGGCGCGCTGGGCTTCACGTCGTTGCCGAGGGGTGATCGCCTCGCGCATCGCGGCGCGGACGAGGTGGTGCGCGTCGCGGGTCAGCGGTCCGTCGGGCGACCAACCCGGCGCGTCGTGCACGCCGGTCGTGAGTGCGACCAGAGCGCTGGAGACGAGCGCGGAGTGGACGTCGACCCGGCTCAGATAGACCGGGGTCCCGTTCGAGGCCTCGTCGATCTCCGCGCGGCTGGGCAGCCTGCCGTCAGCCCAGCGGGACTCGTCCCAGCCGTGCGCGACCAGCACCTGACCGGGGCGGACGGCGTCGCGGACCGCGGCGAGCAGGTCAGCGGCGCCGAGGACGCCGGCGAGGTTCAACCCGGTGAGATGCAGGCCGGTCGCGGTGGCGTGGACGTGCGCGTCGACGAAGGCGGGTGCCACGAAAGCGCCGTGGAGGTCGACCACCTCGGCGTCGGGATGCAGTGCCTTGGCCGGGCCGTCCTGCCCCACCCAGACGACGGTGCCGTCCGTGATCGCCATGGCGGTGGCGTCGGGGGCGGAGGGGCTGTAGATGCGCCCGCCGAGCAGGAGCGTGGTTCGCGCTTTGGTCACCCTTCCGAGTTTGCAGCGTGCGGATGATCACGCCGTGGTTAGGGTCGATGAAATGAGCTGGGGAGCTGAAAAAACGAAGTCGGCCGTCGTCGGGACCACTTTGTCGGCGGCGTTGGGGCTCGGGGCGGTGGTCGTTTTCACCGCTGTCCGGGGCACCTCGATCCTGCGGCCACTCATCGCGCTGGCGGCACCGCAGGGCTGGCCGTCCGATCTGGTGGCGGTCTCACTGGTGCCGCTGGTCGCGGTGCTCGCCGCCGTGTTCCTGACCAGATGGTGGCCGTGGCTGCTGGTGGCGGGAGTCGTGCTGTCCCTCCCGACGGCTCTCGTCCATCTCTTCCCGGACCTGGGCGGGCATCCATCCCTGGCGATCATCGCGCCGGCAGGGCCGCCGGTGGTGCTGCTGGCGGTGCTCGCCGCGGCGCAGGATCTTCATCGGCGGGGCGCCCGCACGGCCGGGCTCGTGCTGATCGGGCTCACGGTGGGGACGCAGTTGTTCGCCGCGAGCCTGGCGGGTGCGTCGTGGCTGATGCTCGCGACCGGTGGCCTGGTCTGGCATCTGATCCTCACCGCGATGAGCGTGGCCGGAGCGGTGCTGGCCGTTCTCACGCGCGGTGCCCGTGCGCTGGATCCGGAGTGGCCCGAGCCGCGTCCGCTGTCGGCGAGGTTCGCCGTCGCCGCGATCCTGGCGGTGCTGCTGCCGATGGCCGCGCAGGCTGTCGACGTGCTGAAGGTCAGTGAACTCCTCGATCTGCCGGTCGAATCGATCGGCAGGCATCCGGAGGTCGTCGTGGCCATCGGCGGGCTGATCGTGCTCGTCGGCGGGATCATCGCGTGCGCGATCGCCGGATCGCGGGCGTTCTTCGCCGCCGCGACCTCGGCGAGTGTGCAGGTCGGGGCGATGGCTCCCCTGCTGCTGGCGGTGTACTCCGTGGCGTTCCAGCCGGTGCTGGGCTGGCTGGCGGCCGCGGTGGGTGTCGCCGCCGGATGCCTGGTGGGGGCGTCGCGGTGGAGGGTGCAGTTCGCCGTCGGCGGGGCCGTGTTGTCCGCGCTCGTGCTGTTCATCCTGGATCTGGGGACCGGCGGGGTGCCGGAGAAACTGATCGACCACGACGCGGCGATCCCTGGCGCGCTCCTGCTGGCGCTGCTGTGCGCCACCGTCGTCGCGGTGGTCGTCACGACCGGTCCTCGTCTCGCCGAGAACGGTGTCGTCGTACCCGTGCTCGGGCCGCTGGTCTCGGTGCTGGTGTTCGGCGGCGCCGGTGTGATGACCGCGGTCGGCGTCCGCGAGCAGAACGCGCCATCGACGCGGCTTGAAGCGGTTCATCACCTCGACTATTCGGCCGGTCTGCTGTTCCTCGCCGCTGCCTTGATCGCCGGAATCGCTGCCGTCGAACATCTTCGCGACCGTTCGAAGCAGGAGGCAGTGTCTGCCTGACACGCCCAGCAAGACAGGAATATTTACGTCGTTCGAACGATGTGACAGGATATTTTCACGCGTTTCCGACGACGAGGAGTACAAGTGACTGCGATCCAGGAACCGACCTCGCCGGTGGCCGCCTACGATCAGCCCTACGACTACACCCGAGTCGAACTGATCGAACCCGACTGGCGCCGCTTCCCCGGCTGGCACGACGTGACCGAGGCGGAGTGGCGCGACGCGCAGTGGCAACGAGTGCACTGCATCCGCAACGCCAAGCAGCTGCGCGCCCTGATGGGCGACCAGCTCGAGGAGCGCTTCTACGAGGACATGCTCGCCGACCAGCGCGAGATGGCCACGATGTCGATGCTGCTGCCGCCGCAGATGATCAACACGATGGCGCCCAACGCGGGCACCGACCCGGCGAAGGTGACCGAGGCCTGGTACGCCGACCCGATCCGCCGCTACATGCTCCCCGTGCGCAGCGACCGCGACACCGAATGGCCGAGCCACCCGCACTCCGAGCGGGACTCGCTGCACGAGGCCGAGATGTGGGTCGTGGAGGGGCTGACCCATCGCTACCCCACCAAGGTCCTCGCCGAGATGATCTCCACCTGCCCCCAGTACTGCGGGCACTGCACCCGGATGGACCTGGTCGGCAACTCCACCGAGCAGGTCGAGAAGCACAAGCTCTCGCTCAAGCCGGTCGACCGCCAGGACGCGATGATCGAGTACCTGAAGAAGACCCCCGGCGTGCGTGACGTGGTGGTCTCCGGCGGCGACGTCGCCAACGTGCCGTGGCCGCAGCTGGAGTCGTTCCTGATGCGGCTCATGGACATCGACACCGTCCGCGACATCCGGCTCGCCACCAAGGCGCTCGCCGCCCTGCCGCAGCACTGGATCCAGCCGAAGGTCGTCGAAGGCCTCGAGCGCGTCGCCGGCACCGCCCAGCGCCGCGGCGTCAACCTCGCGATCCACACCCACGTCAACCACGCGCAGTCGGTCACCCCGCTGGTCGCCGAAGCCGCCCGGACCGCACTCGACGTCGGCGTTCGCGACGTGCGCAACCAGGGCGTGCTCATGAAGGGCGTCAACGCGACCCCGGCCGAGCTGCTGGACCTGTGCTTCGCGCTGCAGGGCGAAGCGAGCATCCTGCCGTACTACTTCTACATGTGTGACAGCATCCCCAATGCCGAACACTGGCGCGTGGCCGTCTGGGAAGCCCAAGAATTGCAGCACGCGATCATGGGATATCTGCCCGGCTACGCCACGCCGCGCATCGTCTGCGACGTCCCGTACGTCGGGAAACGCTGGGTCCACCAGCTCACCGAATATGACCGTGAGCTGGGGATTTCCTACTGGACCAAGAACTACCGCACCGGGATCGAGCACGAGGACCCCGAAGCCTTGCAGCGTCACTACCCGTACTACGACCCGATCGCCACGCTGCCCGAAACCGGCCAGAAATGGTGGGCCAGCCAGCACGGCTGACTTCTATATGTGGCTAGATGAAACCGGTGGCCCCGAACGACGTTCGGGGCCACCGGCAACGGCAAGCCGCAGACGAATCGGGCAGTGCCTCACCTGGTGAACACCGACCGGGCTTTTAACCGGAGACGCCCAGTCTGCAGGGTTGGCCGGGTAGGACTTGAGACGCATCTCAGACTAGTCCAAGAACCATCTGACCAGCGCAGACGTCGCCAGTCTGGTCGACATTGACCTCCATTCTGCCCCAGAGATCCGGCCTGGCCATGCGCCGGTAGAGCCACCGAGAGACAACGGGCACCTGCGCCCAACTCAGAGCATCCAGCGGGTCGGATCTTCAGTGGTGACCACCCGGGGGCGGACAGGTGCAAGTGCTACCGATCGTGAAACGGCCCAGGAACGAACGAGAAGATCCAGAGTGGACACTCCAAGCCGAACGACGGAAAATTGGGTTGCAGCGCGAATCGACACTCTGAAAGCCGTCCAACATTCAAGGTTTTCCACCGCTTAAACGACACATCCTAAACAAATTCGTGCGCGCAGAAGTATTCAGTCTTTGTGGATCTTTTCCCAGTGACTTCATGCTTCGCATACTCCGTGCTTCAAAAGCAGGCAGTACCCTGCTTCTGATGACTGAGAGTAGTTGCATCCAAGTAGGACTCTGCTCGGCCACGCTGCGTCCTCATGTCGTCCGCTTTGCGAGAGGTGGCCACCTTGATCATCGACGCCATCGCCGATGCCGCGCTGTCCGGCAGGTCGACTTGGCCAAGCATCTCGGCGTGACGTGCTCTACGGCCAGTCCCATGGTCGACCGACAGCACAGCACCGGCACCCGACGAGAGATCGTGGTCGCCCTCACCCGTGAGGGAGATCGCGTCGTACGCCAGGTCACCAACCGGCGGTGCAAGGAGATCGCTAACTCTTGGCGAAAATGCCGGACGAAGCCCGGCAGGGTCCCATCGACGTGCTCACTGCTTTCGCCCAGGCCGGAGGCTAGCCACCCACCGACAACGGCCTCGAAGGCATCTGGACGTAAGTTCACGACATGCCTTCCGAGGCCGCAGTAATTCACATCCGGATCACTCGTCCATTGGAAGAGGTCAGGGCCACCAGTGCGGCTGGTGAGTGATCCAGCCGACAAGCTGGCGGTCGTCTGCCAAATATCGGCAGCCTGGCTACTTGGCTACTCGCCAGCGCTTTGAGCGCCTCGACCAGCCCTGTCTCCACGACCATCAGCGGCGGCAGATCGGCGGCTTGTAACAGTGGTGATCATGATCGCGGTCAGCGTCGGCAAGATGATGGCGACTTCCGTCGTCGAGGTGGCGTTCACAGGGCTGGCCTTTGCCGAACGAGATCACACCGCACTGATCACTGCACCCCACTCAGCCGGGACGCCGACATCCGGCTGGACCCGTCGTCCCAGTCTCGACAGGAAGGTTCGAGTCGCCCTCGACTCGCCGCTGGAAGACCTACGTGGGCTGCTGTTGCTGGGGCGGCTGTGCGGATCAAGCTGTCTACCACGGCTGGGCCGTGCTGCCGTCCGCCTCGAGACCCCACTTCAGCACAGCATCGTCTCCGCGCGCCGCGGCCAGCGCTTTTCCTGGTGACGCATCAGACCATTCCGTGTCCGCTGAGTTCACAGCGCACAGCGCGAGCCGCTCGGCGCTTCGCTGATCGCCCCGATCCAGCAACTGCTCGCTGACCGCCACCAGCCCCGCCGTTTCTCCCAGAACGGAGGCCGCCATGGCCAGAGACTCGGCTTGGGTGAAATCACCCCGCCGGGCGTGGAAGCCAGCAAGGGTCACGTACGCCTGGACGACGTCGTCTTCCGTCTGCGCGGTGTCCGCCGTCGACCAGGTGTCCGCGCCCGTCGAGAGCTCACGCGGCTGACCGGTTTCGAGCCGATCGAGCAGCCGCCGGACGACTTTGTGCTCACCGAGTGCTTCCAGGACGTCACGGAGCACTCGGATAAGGTGCGGCGACGCTTCGGCGATGACCGCGGCCTGGTCGTCGACCTCACGCGCACCGGACACTCTCGCCAGCAGCCTCCTCGCCCGCTCATAGTCGCCGGCACGCGCACCGATCAACGCAACGCGCAACGCGTCCTCGGGCGCGTCGGGATCAGGGACTCGTGCCAGTAACCGGCGAGCCGCGGTCTTGTCGCCTCTGTCTTGCCGTTCGTCCGCGAGCGTCCACACCACGCCGGGGTGGCCCTCGGCTGCTGCTTCCAAGGCGAGCCGCTCCGCGCCCTCGGCGTCCTCGAGCCCGTCCCGTCTCGTCGCGAATTCCGCCAGCGCCGCCCATCGCAGATCTTCGGGCAGGCCTTGGACCAATTTCTCCGCTTCACGGGGGAAGTCGCCGTCCCGCCATTCGGCGACAGACACGGTCGCTACCCATGACCCGAACGCGACGGCCCGCCGTGCGACGGCTTCCGCACCTTCCTTGTCCCCAGTGCTTTCCAGTTTGAAGGCTAGGTGGTCAAGGGCCTTGGGATCACCAAGTTCCCCGGCCTGCCGCAGCAACGACATCCCATCACCGCGACCACGGCCACTACCGTGCAAAGCCACCAAGGTCAAAGCCTCCGGCACACCAGCTGCGGCAGCCAGTCGTGCGAAGCGCTCGGCGGCGTCCGGTGCTGCCTCGAACAGGCGATGCGATGCGAGCGCACTCAGCTGTTTACCGGCGTCGATCGTACCGGTAAGTTCGTACAGAGCAGCGGCGATCCGCCACCGGAGCCGTGCCGCGGCACCGGCCGCCATCCGCAGCCGACTGTCCGAAGTCATCTCACTCTCGGCAACAGCCGTCCAGAACTCCGCGAGCGGAAACTCGAACCGGCGGTGCACCCGGCCGCGCTCGTCCAGGTAATCGTCGAGCCGATAGCCGGGAAGATCACGGCGGAGCAACGGACCGCTTGCCGCCCCCGGCTCCAGCAGGCCAGCGATCGCCGCATCGAACCAGGACGGATCCTCGTCGGCACCGCGCCGGGCGTCGCCGTGCAGATAGCAGCGCGTCGCGGCGTGCAAGAACGACGTCGAGAACCATTCGCCGTGCCCGAGCCTGCGTGCGTCCATCAGAGCGTGCACGACGGCCTGCGACGCTGCGCCAGCCGTCTCGTACCGACGCAAGAGGTCTGTCGCCCCGGCCAGTTCCTGCGTCACCGAGGTCCCCGCCAACCGGTTCGCCGCGGCCACCAGTAACGGATCACCTGACTGCCGCGCCACGGTGACCTCGGCGTTCGTGAACCGGTCCGGCACGCGAAGGTGGTTGCCCTCGAGGAGCTGCCGGGCCGAGGCAAAGGGGTCGACCTCGGCCTTTTCGGGCTCGTGGGTGAGTTCCTGCCAGCGGTCAGGCCACAACGTGCCCAGTACGAGGACAGGTCCGCGAGACTCGTCGCCGAGCAGCGCCAGTAGCTCGGCCGCGATCCCGGCTCGAACGTCCTCCGCCGGGTCGGCCAGGTAGCGCTGCGCCTCATTGAGCCAGACGACCGTCCGCGACCCGACCAGCTTGAGCTCCTCGAGAAATCGCCGGGGCGGCAGAGGATTCATTTCGGGCCACACGCGCCAGCCCGCATCGGCCAGGCTGGTCGCGCCCGGCCCGCTCCCGCGCCGGTGCAACGCCTCGTACAGAGCTCTGGTCTTGCCCGTGCAGGAATCCCCGATGAGGATCGCGCAGCCCGACCGGGCCGCTGGGCTCGTCACGCCAGCGACCAGCTCGTCCAGAGCGCGGTCATGGGCGCGGACCACGTACGCGGGAAGCACGCCGTCGCCCTGCACCGCGCTGTGCACCTCGAGATCCGACGCGGAGAACGAACCGATCGGCCCGCCGAGCGGTTGGCGGCTTTGTCCGGCACTGCTCTCGGCGGCCTCCCTCAACGGCCAGACGGCGGAGCTGTCCAGGACGTGCGCCTCCGGCACGAACAGCTTCCACTGTTTCGAACCCGACTTCTCGACTGTCGCATCGGTGACCAGCTGCCAGTGGCACAGTCCGGTGTCCAGGTCGACCAGCACCACGATCACCGGGACCGAGAACCGGAGCCAATACTTGAAGTGAGCGGCCTGGTCGCGGAACCACCAGCCGCCATCAGCCGGGGAACCGAAGTAGCTTCGACCGCTCTTGATCTGCAGCGCGATCAGCCTGCCGAGCATCTCTTCGCCGTCGACCAGTTCGACATGGGCATCGATCCCGTAGTCCTCGAGCGGCTGCTCACGGAACACCCATTGCAGGCCGGACTCGACCGCGTGCCTAGTCTGGGTCACCCCGGCGCTCGCGGTCCTCGCGGAGGCAGGTCGACGGACCATTCACCCATCTTCTCCCACGACCCGGTGCCCCGGCCACTCGCGGTCCGGAGCACCTTTAGCCACCCGCGTTGCGGTTCACCACGGGCACAAGAACGGAGACCTGCACACGGCCTACCGGTCCCGCCTGAGCTGAGTCCGGAACGATTCGCCCATCGCGACGAAGTCAACGGACGACATCCCGATCTCGACATCGCGCGCCGTCGGCAAGCTCGTGCCTATCAGTGCGTGATCATCGGGATGATGGAACAGCCATCTACGAGCGTTTCTCATGGTGACACCGTTGAACAGCGCAGCGAGGCGCGTTGAAGGTGGCCCTTCAGTGTCGAAGCGCCCTGCCACGATGACCTCGAAAGCCGTGTGTTCGGCGATCGGCAACGAGTCGGCCATGAGCAGCCCGACCTCGCGCGACAGCGGCAGCGCGAGCCCCCACGCTGTCGCCAAGGCTGGCGCGACCCCTGACTGATCGTCAGGGCGTCTGAGAAGCGCGAGCGGCGTGTCCGAGGTGAACAACCTCCGGCGGCTGAACCTCGTCAAGACCCATGGACGGCAGATGAGGTAACGAAACACATCCGGAACGACACGCAGCAGCTGCTCGATGTGACCTCGAGCGGACAACTCGATTGGCGGGCCGCTCTCCCTGATTACATCAGCCCAGAGCAGGTCCGCCTCCTCCTCGGTGATCTCTCTCCCCAGTCGCTCTTTGGCATGGTCGAAGATGCTGGCTTTGCCGGCCAGGCTCAGTTCCAGTTTCGTTGTCAGCGCGATGATCTGTTCCATGAGGCGCCGCTGATCTGGGCCACGCAGATACTGGACTGCGGCGAACTCGGCTACAGATCGCCGCGCCTCTTCACAGAGTGGCCACGTGCCCTTATCGAGTACTTCCCGAAAGACGGACGCTGCTTTAGCCTCCAGCTTGCTTAGCTCACGCTCGAAAAGGTCTGCGTCCTCGGCCTTCACTGTGTCGAGCGTGTAGAAGTTGTTTCTCGTCGCAGCGTCTCCGATCCGCTGCACGAACCGTTTTTCACCTGGAAGCTCGACTGTTCCCACGCGGCCGTCACGCGCGAACCGCTCCAGGTAGAAGCGAGGCACGGTGTGATGATGCCGAGCGACCTTGGCCATGTGAACCAGTCTAGGCGCGCGAACACGCTCAATGACTCACGCGAAGGACGAAACGTTACTCGTAGACTTCCTGTCGGGAGGCAGCCCTTCGCAGCCACCGTCAGACCAGGGCCGTTCGGCCCTAGTGGACCCGGGCATTTCGACCTGTCTCTACCGACAGGCGCTAACGACCCAGTCGGCCTGCGCGACGTTCGAGGTAGCGTGCGCCCATGAGGGTGCACCCACGTCGTGCACGGAGTGTCTCCCCCTTATGAATGAACCCAGTACGTCAACGCCAACACATCACAGCCCGAAGACGCACCGGATTCAATCGTGCTTGATCGCCGCACTTACTGTCGTGGCAGCGGTTTCCGCAGCCTGTTCCGCGACCAGCGGCGCCGGCAATCCCTGCCAGACGAGCAGTCAGGCCCCGCCGTGCTTCGACGGCTCAGGCCACTGGGTCCGAGCTGACGGAAGCATCGACACGTCATCCTCTCGAGGTAGCACTCGCTCGGCGCCATCGAACTCGTCAACATCAGTAAGCCCATCGAAACCTGTCGAACCGTCACAACTGCCTGCGACACTCACTCAGGGCGGAGCCCAGATAACAGTCAAGTCCACGCGGCTTGAAAGCTTCATTCAGCTGAACAAAACCAGCTATCGTCAGGGAAGCCCCAACGCGAAGTACACGGCAGAGCCCGCAGGCACCGGCTACAAATTCTTCGTTGTCACAACACATGTGCGCAATAACGGAGCCCGCTCCATGGACCTTACCTGCGCTCTTCCTGTCGCCACCAGGTTCGTCGACAAAAAAGGACGCGAGTTCGACACGATCGACAGCCTCTACAAGATCAAGGGAAACCCTGAATGTAACACAGGAGCGATCCAACCCGAGGAATCGGCGGAAATGACGTGGGCTTACCGCATCCCCGATAGCGCGGCCCCTGACAAATGGGGGTTCGTCGACGTCGAAAACGGCGGCTATGGCCAGACCGCCTACACGGGGATTCAACTCTGACGAGACCGCGGAGCGACACCTACCTACCCAGACTGTCCAGCCAGCTGTTCAGTGCTCGATACACGGGTCCGCTAGCCCGCCGGCAGCAGCACCTGGCCTCTTCCCAGGTTAACGGCTCAACAACGTCCGATCGTCAGGACCACAGCCAGCCTATAGGGCCTGAGATCCCGCCGTCGGGGAGCGACAGTCATCGCCGGGCCGAGTTCGGCAGCGAAGTCCTCCGGCACGAGCACGTCTTCACGAGTCAGGTGCACGCTTCGCTTCCCGAGCGCGGGCACTGTCGCGTTGCGCGTTACACAAACTGATCATCAAGGCTCAAAACGCCTCTACAGCTAGCTATTCTAGGCTCTCGCACCCATCGATGTAGTGACCCAGACTCATTTATTTCCTAGTAATGTAATATTAGTTATTTTCGGATTACTTGTGCCTCATCCTCGCTATTCCAGTGCTGCCGCCACAGCAACGTCCAGGTGTGGTGGGTTCATGAATCTACTGCCCCTCCTGTGCGGGAGGCTCGTAGGGAAGCGCCGCAGGAATACGCCTGTGCCCAAGCACGGCGCGCATGGTCGCCACGCAATGATCCCGAGCGTGGTCCACGCGCTTGCGATCGTAGTGCTCCTCGAGATTCATCGCCGCATCGTCGACGCGAACAGGTTTCTGCCATGCTGTCTTCATCTGTCCGCCGACCTGGACCTTCGCTTCGTTCACGAGCTGCCGGTAAGCGGCCGCGACCTTGGGCGTCTCAATGTCGAGCAGCGCCTGGTGGAACGCCAGCCGCGAATAGATCCTGCTCACCTCCTCGGTAAGCTGCTGACGCCCCTCCAAAGTTCCCGGGCGTCGCCGGATGCGGTATGGCATCTCCGCGTAGTCCTCGATGACGCTGAGCGCCTCGCTGAACGCAAGGGCGCGACGCTCACGGCGCGCGGCGCGCCGGTTCAACCCGTAGCTCAGCAGGGCGGTAAGCGCGGCGCCTAAGATCGCGAGCACCGCTGTCGTCTGCGCCGCCATCCAAGTCATGCTGCGACTACCGGCCTGGGACTTCTGATCTCGTGAAGGACATCGACGATCCCTCCAGCCTCACAGGCCTCCCACTGATCAGGGCTTTCGCCGAAGAGCCGATTGATGCCGTTCTGGCATGGCAACTCGGCGAAAAACATCGGATCCTCGCGGTGACTCCGGCGCAGCCACTCAAGGGCGCCGCGGTAGGCATCCCCGGGCGAGGACGTCCGATAGACAATGTCAGGAACGTTGTACAGGAGGCACTCAAGCAGGTATGACGGCGCCGCGCCTTCAGCGATCATCCGCTCTCGCTCGGCCAGCCTCCGGGCGCGTTTGGCCGTCCGGACAGCCTCTTTGAAACGGCCACCGGTACATAGGTCCTTCTGGTCGCCATTGCGCCTGTGCTGCTTGGGGAAGTTGACGATCCGTCGACCTTCGCGGTCGCGGAAGAAGACGCCCTGCTCGTAGACCTCGACGCCCGGCGACGGGAACGCCGAGTACAAGCGGTATTCCGTCGCGACGAGGATGTCGACCATCGCACCGAAGATCGAGTTCGGGGCATCGACGTTGACGCATCGGCGACCCATGCGCACGAGGTAAGACTCACCCAGGGCGGCCATGACGTCCTCGCGGAACTCCTCCCAGCTGTAGGGGCCGACCTGGTAGCTTTCCCTGAAGTTGTCCATGCTGGGCTCGTCGAGGGCATCAACGTTCGATTCGAACGGCATCTTGACCATGAGGACGAGATCGATGTCGCTCGCCTGCTCGATATAAGTGTTGTTCACCCGCGAGCCCTGGCCGAAGATCTCGTACGATCGTGCGTCGAGCAGGGGCGACCGGCGCAGCGCGTCGCGCAGTACGCCCTCAGCCCAGGCCAGCAGGAACGTGTCGGGTTGGCTGGTCCAGGCCGCGTTCTTCTCGGCGACCGTGCGGCGTGCATGCCACGACTCAGCTGCAGGCCCGAGCGTTAATGACCGCCGGACCACTGCGGCAGCCACTAGACGTCACATCTGGGCTGGACAAGGCTGCGGCCCCTCAATACCTGTCCGCGAAACGTCATGGTCATGACGCCGATTATGCATCGCCAGCGTTATAGGCGATGCATGACACGCCTCGATCAAGCAGCGGCGTTGGCCGTCGTTGGGCGCGGTCGAACTTACGCCAGTCCTGCCGCGCACTGCCGACGCAGGTCTACAAGCCGTCCGTAACGGGACTGGTCATAACGCCTGACCCCACCCAGGCCTTCGCCGCCAGCGACCCGATCTTGGTCCATCCCTGGCTTACACGGTTGGCATGACACGGCCCACCTCTCGAGGGTCAGACATGACCGGCGTAACACACAGAACACCACACACGACTACAAATCACCTCGCGCCAAGGAGCATCCTCATGATCAAGGGCGTCGCCCTCTTCACCGCGGCGGCCGCGGCGGTCACCCTCACCGCCTGTTCCGGTCTCCCTGTCTTATGATCAGGGCAGTACCCCCACTGCTGGTGACTGAGAGTAGTTTACTGTCTGCAGAAGCGGACCCCCGACGGTCACCAGACCTGCCTGTAACGACTTCGATCTTGTACCCGTCTGTCACGACATGACTGTGAGCGACGCGACACCGATGAAGTACTCGGTGATCAACCGTGGTCTGCGACCCGCCCGGGTGGCGATCGTTTTCGACGGGGGCGACAACTGGTCCTACTGGGCCCGTCGCGCCCTCTTCCTCGCCGGACAGATCTGGGGCGGAGCTGGTTTCGCCCTTGTTCCGCATCGAGCCGGTGTTGTCGACCCGATCTTGCTGCGAGCGTGCCGCGCCTACGACCCGGACTACATCGTCGCATTCAGTCACACCGTCGGCGAATATTGTCACTTCGCGTCAGGAAGCTTCATTGTCAACGACGACTCCGGAAACCCACTAACCGGCGAAGCGCGCGCCGCGAAGATCGCCGAACACTTCGACGAAGAACTTGAGCCCGGTCCCGGCGCCATGGAAGCGCGGGAGGCCGTCGCACGAGCTTGCTCGCCGTACCGGTTGACGGGTGGGGATGAGTCACCAAAAGTGAGCTATTTCCTGGAAGCCTCATCGGCGGAGTTCCCGGCGGCCGAGTCGATACCAGGCGCGTATGCCGGTCACGTGCTGCATTGTCCTCCCTCGTGGGGTGGTCTGGCGGGAGCGGCGGTCGCCTCACACGCGGGTGTCGCATCACCACCCGACTTGACGTCCGCCGAACCAGAGCTTGACACGGCCACGCTGTGGCAGCTGCTCTGCGCATCGAGGGCTGGTGACTGGACGGCCACGACCACCGGGCTCGTGGCCGTCCAGTCACCAGCCCTCGATGCTTGGCCCGCCGTCGCCGTCTTGGGCGATTCCGCCGAGGACTTCGCGCTCGCGAGGCTGATACGCCTCACCTACGGTCGGTGCGTGTGGCTGCCCACCGTGTTCGGGATCGACGAGGAGAAACTCAGCTATCCGCTGAGCAGCGGGCTGTTCGATCTCGCCACGAAGACCGCCGCAGGCCGACCTCGATCTCTGCTCCTGACGTCGGTGTCCCGGCCAGCGGACAACGTTCTCGACTTCGAACGCCGACTGCGCGACAACGAGAACATCAGGACCAGTGGCAGGCTCCTCACCAACGACGCCCCATGGACCAAAGCACCACTCGACATCGAGTGACACGCACAGGTACCGGGCACTTCGCAATCCATGAACAGTTCGACGACATCCTGTCCATACCGACAACCCTCGACGAGGCGGGCGCACGCGAAATGGTCGCGGCGCTACCAGCACCAGCCATCGACGACCAGACCCTGGCTACCCATCCCGGCCTCGCCTGGCAAATCGACATCGCCTGGCCACAGGAACATCATGTCCGGGGTCGAGGGGTACACAGCCAGCACCTTTTCGCGTCAGGAACGAGTCCCCAGCCCACCCTCGCCGCAACAGCCGTACCGGCACCTCGTATCGCGCCGACCGGTTCGACTTCGTCGTCGCCGGCATCCAAAGCATCAACCGGCTGGCCAGACCCGCCCTACGCCACCTGAGCCTGCGTGCCTTCATCGACGCCAAGGCAGGGGAACATGGCATGACGGTCCGTACCAGCGACGCCGGCCAACGCACCGCACAGCTGGCCCGCATGCTCGGCGGACGCGCACAGTTCGCAGAGATGTTCGGCGGCCCACTCCTCCCCGCACTCAAAAAGATGGGACATCTCGGAAACGACATCGACAAAGCCTTCCCAGACGGGGACGGCGTCGCCCTCCGAGACGGAGGTGTCCTGAGCTTCCCTGGCATTTGCAGCCGCGCCGAGTGCGACGACACCAAAGACGTGCGGGCACGAGTCGACGCGGCCCTCCGCGGTGGGGTTCTCCGCCGCGGTCTGGTCCTGCGCTGCCAAACCTGCCAAACCAGGCAACTGCAGACGATCGACGCGCTCGGCCAGCGGTGGAACTGTGAACGCTGTAACGACACCAACGACCTCGATCACACCACCTGGCACCACTCGACCGACGAACCGACCTGGTTCTACGGCCTCCACCCCGTCGCACAGCAACTGCTCGCCGACCACGGAGACGTGCCGGCGCTGCTCGCCAGACACCTGGCAAACACCCCCTCCCGACGTCCGGTCCAATATCAAGACGTCATGGAAATCGAGCTGCTCGACGGCACTAGCCCCAAGGTGGAAACCGATCTGGTCGCCTACGAGACGACACACTCATCGTCGCCGAATGCAAAAGCTCAGCAAGCCTCAGCGGAACGAAGAGAACGGCGCAAGGCGCCGAAGTCCACAAGAAATGCCAGGTCGCGGCCTGGCTACAAGCAGACATCCTCATGTTCGCAACTACCGCCAACGAGTGGCAACCAGGCGTCGCAAACGTCATCAAAGGCTACTTCCAGACCTACGACGGCTGGCCAAAACACGGCACCCCTCAGCTACACCTCGTAACCGGCCTCGGAACAGCAACACAGAACGTCGGCGTCATCGAAACGCCTGAAAAGCCGCCAACGCCTCCCGATGAGGGTGCCTAACCCATACCAGCTGACAGAGCCCGGCCTCGTACGCCGTCGGCACTAGTCAGCGCGAGCCCGCGTCACGAAAGTCTGCGAGGCCGGCCGGTCGCGTCCTGTCGAGTTACCGTCGAGCTGTTCATCATCCTCTTCGACGGATCGATACAGGTGAGTGGAGGACACGTACGGCCCGTTCCCCGAAACCCACGAGCATCTCCGTGCTCGACTGTCCCGGTCTCGATGTGGCACTGGAGCTGGCGGCGCTGTGCCCGATGGCCGAAGACGGCATGATCGAGGTGCGCCCGATCGCCGGGGTGCCCGCTCTCGACCACCGGGCGGCGACCGGCGTATGACGTCGGCGCCGGTCTTGTCGGAGACGTATCGCGAGCATCGATCCCGGATGCTCGCCGCGCTGGTCCGGGTGCTCGGCGACTTCGAACTCGCCGAGGACGCCCTGCAGGACGCGTGCGCGCTCGCCCTGCGCAAATGGGGTGATGCGGCTCCGGACGATCCGGTGGCCTGGTTGCTGACCGCGGCACGCAACAGCGCGATCGACCGGCTGCGCCGAGCGCGCCGCGGTCAGGAAAAGCTCGCCGAGCTGGGGTTTCCGCCGGAGGTGACGCAAATGGACATCGGAGAGGAAAGCCTGCTCGGCGTCGGGGACGAGCGGCTCAGTCTCCTTTTCACCTGCTGCCATCCCGCGCTAGCGGAGGAAGCGCGGGTCGCGCTGACCTTGCAGGCCGTGGCAGGAATGACCGCGGGGCAGATCGCGCGCACGTTCCTGGTCAGGGAAGCGACGTTGGCACAACGACTCGTGCGGGCGAAACGCAAGATCCGCGACGCCGGGATCAGCCTCGACGTCCCCGCCGACCATCTCCTGCCGGAGCGGCTCTCCGGAGTCCTCGCCGTGGTCTACGTGATCTTCACCCAGGGCTACACCGCCCATACCTGCGATGTGACATCGACTAGGGCGTGTCCTGTAAGTGATCTAGCTGGGGTTCGGTTGGATTGCGGTCGTGGTTGGTCGTGGTGAGTTGACGGATAAGGCATGGGCGGTGATCGAGCCGTTGCTGCCGCCTCAGCAAGGTGGTGGGCGGCGGTGGCGGGATCATCGCCAGGTCATCAACGCGATCCTGTGGAAGTTGCGCACTGGAGCGCCCTGGCGTGACCTGCCTGATCGTTACGGGCCTTGGAAGACGGCGCATGAACGGCTGCGGTTGTGGACCAAGGACGGCACCTGGGACCGGATTCTCGACCGGGTGATCGTCAAGGACGACGCCGTCGGCGACCTCGAGTGGATCGTTTCCGTCGACTCGAGCGTGGTTCGGGCGCATCAGCATTCCGCCGGCGCCCGGAAAAAGGGGGACGCAGCGACGGAATCGAAGCCCTCGCCCTCGATGGGGAAGGACTCGGGCGGTCCCGTGGCGGGCTGAGCACCAAGATCCATCTCGCCGTCGACGGACGAGGCCTGCCGATGCGGTTCCTGCTCACCCCCGGCCAAGCCGGAGACAACCCGGAGCTGGTTCCGCTGCTGGACGGCATCACCGTCGCCCGGATCGGTCCCGGCCGGCCACGCTGCCGACCGGAGACGGTGATCGCGGACAAGGCGTATTCGCATCCGTCAACCCGCCGGGCGATGCGAGACCGGCGGATCAGGTTCGTCAGTCCGGAACGGGACGACCAGGTCGCCCGCCGCGCAGCCAAAGGCCGCAGCGGCGGGCGACCACCAGCGTTCGACGCCGAGGTCTATAAGCAGCGCAACGTGGTCGAACGGTGCTTCAACCGGCTCAAACAGTTCCGCGACCTGGCCACCCGCTACGCCAAACGCGCCGCCTACTACCAGGCCGAACTCACCATCGCCGCGATCATGCTCTGGCTCCAATGACTTACAGGACACGCCCTAGAGACACAGCGGTAACACTCGCTCTCGAATACTCGTGACGCAGCGTTGGGCAGCGACCCGGCAATCCGCAACCGGACTTCGGCCTCCCCGGTGTCTATGCCGATCTCGAGCGGCACGGCCGGTTCAACGGCGGCGAAGGCGGCCACCGCCTCACGCACTACGGTCATCGCTTCGTCAGCCACCCCGGCGGGAAGGTCGCGGGAGAGTTCCCCGTCCAGCCTCAGCTCGAGCCTCACTCCCAACGCCGACTCCAGTTCGTCGGCGAGCGTCGCCAACCGGGCGCACAGGGAGTCCTCCCCTGCCAGGGGCTGCCGACCGTACAGGGCCGCTCTGACCTCGTCGAGCGCGTCATCGATTTCCACTGTCACCTCGTCCGTCACCGTACGCAAGGACGGCTGGTGACTCGCGACCGATTGGACCGCCAGACTGGCTCCGAACAGCACCTTGGTCACTTTGGTGCCGAGCTCGGTGGCGATCCGGTCGGTTTCTTCGAAGCGGGCAAGGCGATCGGCGGCTCGTGCTGCCGCGGTGACCTCGCTCCGGGCACGGAGCCGCATCGCTCCACGGCGCCGCCGATGGTGCCGACCTCCGACCGGCCGTCCGTGTCGACCCGCTGATCGATGTCGCCCTGCGCCACCCGCCGGACCTGTCCGACGAGCCGGCGCACCAGCATGCCCAGGTTTCCGGACGAGCAGGATTGCCATCGCGCCGAAACCCGGTTGATCGCCCGATTCGGCAGCACTGGGTACAGATCCGCCCGCCGTGATTCGCGTCAGGCGGCTTGCTCGAACATGACGACCAAAGCCGCAATCACGAAACTCAGAAGGCCAACAGAGCACAATTACCTGCGAGTGGCCAGACGTCTAAACACCCACTCGGGCGTCGTGCAGGCAAAGGCCCTTTTCGCATACTGAACCCCTAGATCAAGGAATCGACTCTCAAGGTCGACGCGTTCGAACTCGCTGACGCCGGAAAGAGCGTCGACCAGGAGAGAGCTGGCTCGCCGGCGAAAGATTCTGAATCTGTTGGCATCCGGACTCTCCGCGGCACTGAACGGCAAGATTATGTTGTAATAACAACAAGCTAGACGGAAAGATAACCCTATGCTACCTAGCCCTTGGGTCGTTCGACCCTATCAAGCCATCTCCGTGATAGTCGCGCGGGCCACATCGTTGGCACCCGACTACGGGTCGATCGCCCATTCGGACCATCCTTTCCCTCGCGCAGTATGGCAACGTGGCAGGAGAGGCAGGCTGGCACCGATCAGCCGGGGAGGGTGACGTGGTGAATGAAGACGACGAGCTCCGCTATGTTCGCCTTAACCTAAAATGGGAGATCAAGGATATTATGAATAAGGTGATTCAGCAACCGGAGTTCGCCGATGAGATAACCAGTGAGCGACTCGATGAGAGTCAACTTGTTGACGAGGTTTCATCTAATTCAACCCTCATGGAAAGATCGCTTCTAGTGTACAAGCCTGTCCTCCATGCGGATAGAGCGCTTACCTCATTGGAAGAACAGCGGCCGATCCCGTGGGAGCATGGATGGCGGCCGGACCGCCGTAATCTCGTTGCATGGATAATTGGACTGGCGATCCCCTCAGTTTCTGCATGGATCATCAGCACATTCTCGCTATCCAGAGGAACGATCACTGCCTCGATACCGCTACTGCTTATCGGAGCGTCACTGGGGGCGGTAAACGTCCTCATCAGACACGGATTGCCCGCAAGTGTCTGGATCCGCCTAACCTGGGAGCTCGGCGTTCTGCGCGCCTGGTTCCAGCGACGCGGAGAGCATAACGACTGGCGGCGAGCCGTCCGGGACGACCTCGTCAAACCATTCGTGCGGGAGTGGATCAACGGAGCGAAAGAGCCAACACGCGAACCCTATCTGACCTTGCGTGACGGTTCAGGCTTACTGACTCATTCACGGGATAGCCCTCTGGTTCACACGAGCTCGATCGATGCCTTCCGGCGTGAACTGTCACGTCCGGACCCGGGCGCCATCGGGATCGCCGGGCCTCGCGGAGCAGGAAAGACGACCTTGATTGAGCATGCGCTCGACAACGCCTTCACTCCCGCAGACGAGCCACCGTTTCTCACTATTACAGCTAGCGCCCCCGCCCGATACGATGCTCGCGAATTTATCCTCCACCTCTACGCCATCACCTGCCGCGCAGTCCTGCGCACCGCAGGACCCACAGCCGAAGTCCATGCGGAGTCAGAAGACGAGCGACTATGGAGACGTCTGCGACGCCGAAAAGCAGCAAGGGCACGGGCACTCGAAGGCATCCGCATCCTTGGCATCAGCGTAACGGCGTTTGTGGCAGCGGCAGCAATGGTCACCCTCGACAACGTTGGTCTCACTACGGATGCAGCCCAGGCACGAGTAACGGCGATGATTTCTGGGCTACTGACCGAACCATTGACGTACCTGAATCCTTGGCGATGGGGCTTCTTGCTGCAGATCAGCGGAATGCTCCTATTAGGATATTCGATCATTCGGCCAACTGGCCTGATCGCCAAATACCTGACCGAAGGCTTATACCAGATATTCTTCGGGTCGTGGCGGCGACGCATCCGCCGCTACTACAGCCTCGATCATCAAGCCCTGTGCACACTAGCTCTACACGATCTTCGCCAAGTACGGTTCTTGCAAACCCGCACAACTGGGTGGTCCGGCAAAATCAATGGCGGCGGGGTGTTTGATATCGGCCTAACAAGAACTGTCGCACACGCAGAGCGCCCGCTGACGCACCCAGAAATCGTCGATGACTACCGTCGTTTGCTCGACCGAGTAGTCGCCGTACTGGCTCCTCGCGACATCAGCGGCATCATCGTTGCGATCGATGAGCTGGACAAACTCGCCGACCCCGCCCAAGCCCGAGAATTTATTGACGAGATCAAGGGGGTCTTCGGGGTACCCCACTGCCTCTTCCTGGTGTCAGTATCAGAAGACGCCCTGACGTCGTTTCATCGTCGAGGTATCCCGGTTCGCGACGCGTTCGACAGCGCCTTCACTACCGTCGTCCGCATCGAGCCATTCACGCTCGATGAGGCCAGGGTATGGCTCGCGAAACGCGCAATCGGCATCCCGGAACCATTTGTCCACTTGTGCTACTGCCTATCAGGTGGACTCCCTCGCGAGCTGCGCCGGATCGCGACCACAATGTACGACCACCACATCGACACCGAGAAAGATGACGATCTCGAAACCGTCGCGTCATCGCTAGTGGCCGCCGACCTCGCTGCCAGACTCCCCGCGTTCACCAGCACTGCAGCCCAACTTGACGACGAGCAGGACCCCGGCACGTTTCTCACCAATCTCGCTGGCCCCACCTGCTCGGACGCGTGGTGGCTCTTAAAAAAGTGTGAGACGATCCTTCCGCGCGCCAGCGACGGCGCAGTGACTGCTCTGACCCGACTCGAATGGGAAGCAGCAAGCTACCTCTACTTCTGCGCTACCGTCGTCGAATTCTTCACCAACGAACTCCAAGCCCAATCCGTACACACTGCGGTGAAGGATGGCAGCATCGTCGCCCTGGCTGCAGCACGGCAGCAAATGGCCCTCGATCCCCGTGTCACCTGGCAACTGACTACACAGTTCCGCCAACAACGGCAGTTCGCCACGATCGACGAGTGCCCGAATCCTTAAACCTAGGGGCCTCTTATGTCATGCGAATCAGCATTCAGCCGTCAATGAAAGACCTAAGATGGCCATCACATCTCCCTAGCTGGAAGAATCTGGGGCCGCCCTGGGTGCGCCCTCGTTCCACGCAGAGCCAGCATCGTAGATCCGATGTCCAGGGACCCGGCTTCCAGTAGCAGCTCAGAGCTCCATCAGAACGAGCGAGAAGGCCTTCATCCCACGTCCGAACTGCGCGGCGCGACGGATGTACTCTCCGACGCGCCGTGCGACAGCGTCGCTCACCACGCTGGTACCGTCCAGGAGGGTGATGGCAGGCGGCGGCCAGTCGTCGCGGCCCAGGTGGTCCCGGCCACGATCACGGCGAGACCGGAAAACAGATGCAGGATCTCCCCTGTAGATTGCCCGGTGATTAGCAGCGCCGCGCCGAGCGCCATCACCGTGACGGTGAGAACCGTCGCGGCCGCGAGGCGAAAGCTCTGCGGCAGTGCGTCACAGGTGCACGGTGCAGGCGGCGAATACACCCAGCGTTCGTGAGGCATAGTCATGTCCTTTCCGATCTTCGTTGGCACGGTTAGGCCCGGACGGTCGGCATGCTTGCGCACAGAGGCCCCAGGTGTAATCCCGGCTCTCCCCCAACGGCCGACGTCGGGGCCCTCGGCGATCATCACGGGCACTCCCCTTCCACGGGACTCGTCTCGCCGACGGTAACCGTCACAGGTTTGTCTCGATCATCTTGCGGCTCACCCGCGTCGCTCCATACCTATGCAGGAACCTGACGGGCAGGAGGGGTCGTCGTGCGGGATCGAAGACCGGTCCGGCGACGGAAATAAGGCCGACCGCGCGGGCTAGAACTCGTCCTGCTTGACCATCGTCCGCAGGCGGGCCAGTGCGCGGTGCTGCGTCACGCGCACGTTGCCGGCGGAGATCCCGAGCGCCTCGGCGGTTTCGGCGGCGGACAGGCCGACGGCGATGCGGAGGGCGAGGATCTCCTGCTGCACACGCGGAAGAGTGGAGAGCAGGCGGTTGAGCCGGGCACCGAGGTCGAGGTGCAGGGCGTGGGTTTCGGGTTCGTTGTCGCCGATGGGCCGCTCCGGGAGTTCCGGTACCGGCTCCGACCGGTCACCGGAGACCGCGCGGTAGGCATCGGAGACCTTGTTGGCGGCGATCGCGTGCACGAGATAAAGGAACGAACCACCGCGATCCTGGTAGCCGGGCAGTGCTTTCAGCACCGCCATGCAGACTTCCTGCGCGACGTCGTCCGCCGACAGGTAGGACAGATCGCGGCCGCCCATTCTGGCGCGGCAGTACCGGACCACGACCGGGCCGATCATCCGCAGCAGCGACTGGATCGCGGCGGGATTCCCGTCGCCCGCGTCCTTGACGAGGGGATCAAGGTCCTCCTTCGTCAGCCGTCCGCCCGGTCGAGGCAGGTGCTCCGGAGTCGTATATTTCGGAGAACCCTGGGGCACTCCGGTTCGCGAGACTGCAGGAGCCGCCGCGACTGCGGGATCACCGACACGATCGAGCACCGCGGCAACGACGTCCGGGTTCGCGCGACCTGCAAGCTTGCGGGCGCCCCGGGTACCGACCGAGGACCGGTTGACCAGACGCTCGGCGGTCTTCGACGACATGACAGCGGCGGAACTCATGCTCGGCCTCCCTCGATCTGTTCCTTGGCCTGCTTGCGGTAGCTACTGAGCATCTTGCGGACCGCGCTCGCGCTGTAGCGGGTGGTCTCGCTGCTGATCAGGTCGGAGATCTCGCTCGAGGCGTAGCCCAGCACCGAATACGACACGACCAGGTTCACCACATCGGACGGGTACTGCGCGGTGGTCTTGCTCTTCGCCTTGGGTTTGGGAGCGAGGATGGTGCCGAGGCCGAGCCTGGCCAGCGCGACCCGTTCAGCGGAGGGCGTCGCGGCATCCCAGGCGAAGTCCGGGATGAACACGTCCTGGTCGCTCAACGCCCGCTGAGCCAGCTGGCGTCGGCACTGATTGGCGAAACACAGCACACAGGCGCCGATGAAGTACGTCGACAACCGTGCGCCTCGCAGCGGATCCCAGTCCTTCCCGACGAGGCCTTTCTTGAGGAACAGCTCGATACCCATGGTGACCGCGTCGGAGGCGATCGCGACCCTTTCATCCCGCGTCAACGGAGGCGACGGCGGCTTGACCGGTCTGCCCTTCTCGGTGGCACGCCGATAGATCTCACCCGAGACGATCCAGGCACCGATCACGCCGAGCCCGTAGCCGGCGAGGCGATGCGACAGCTCAGACCAGACGAATCCGCTGAACTCTTCCTCACGCAAGGCAACAAGCAGCTCGTGGTCGTGCTGCACTAGCGATAATGCCTCCCCTTGACCTGACACCAGGTCGCCGTGCGGGGCCTCCCCGTCGGACAGCACCTTCGAGAACAGGTCGTGCAGCTCAAGACGGCGACGTTTCGCATCACCTGACGCGGCCAGGACCTCACCCGGAACCGGTACTTGCGCCCCGCGCCGCGCGGGTCTGGCGCCGCTGGTCTCATCAGGCTTCATCGACAGTTCCTTCACGGAGGGCCACGTGCTTCGGTCGGGAAGGACATCGTGCCCCTCGGCGAACCCGGACGAAGCCTTATAGGTGCGGCCTGCGCCGAACTGCACCAACTTTCCGAGAATCCGGCTTCGTCGCTCGACCACTGGTTTCCCGGTCAAATCGTGCCGATCGACAGCTGGCGCGACAAGGGCTATCCGCCCCCGTTCCGGGCGACACACCACGGCAAGATAGAGATCGTTGCGTCACTGGCGCTCGCGACTCCGGGTCGGACTCCACCCAGGCGCTCTCCGAAACCGTTGATCTCAATGATTATTTGTACGAAATCAGCACTCAGAGCGAGCCTGGCGTCATGGTCGCGGTTGGACGGGACACTGAACCCCATGCACTTGACCGGATCGACGGGACTGGATCGCCGACCTGCCCTTGCTTGACGTGGACTCGGCGCAACGCGACGACAAGCCGCGGACTTCTCCTGCTGCTGGCGCGGCAGCTCTGAACGCCACGGTAGGGGCACACCGCCCGGGCAATCTCAGCCTTCCAGCCGGATACGACCGCAAGCCCTCCGACGAGACGGCAGAGGACATCGAGCTCAAGTCCTGTCGAACAAGGTGGAGCTGAGCCTGCGGATGGCCCGAACCGGAGGGAACCGCCGTCAACAGCTGACGCAAGCACCACGTCACCGTCGATGCCACCTCCACCGAGCGGACCGCCTGGGCAGATGTCCACCGTCCGCTCGCCCTCGACGCGATCGCCCGGTCGCCCACGCGCGGCAGCTCGTTCCATGTGCACAGTAGCGCTACGGCAGCCGCCCGTGGTGGATCCACACTGGCGAGCGCAGCCACACCAGTGGGACTGGAGCCGCTCTTAAGCCGGGCGACGCGGCGCGCACGATGAACTGGGGCCTTTCGTGCGCGTCCCTCGTCATGTTTGGCTCCCGCAGCTCGTTCACTGCGGGCGGCACCTGGCTCAGGGGCCTCGAACTCCTGACACGAGGTCGCAGCCGCGTCCCGGCGCAGCTCTACGAAACTTTCGAGCCCGAACCCTCACCTCATGGACCAGTGGCTCAACGCCCTTACGCGCAGCCCGACTGGCTTGGGCGTTTCACGCGCGCGAGCCCGGCAGGCGCGGCTATCGTGCGGTGTCGAGGCTACTTCAGACGGCTAGCCGATGTTCCTGGGCTGCGCAGACAGGCGGAGAGGATCCTTGTGGCGAACGACTACCACCTGGAGGAACTCGGCCCGCGCGCCTTCGAGCAACTTGCTGTGGCCCTGGCTGCCGCGACGTTCGGCCCAGGTGTCGAAGTGTATGGCTCTGGCAAGGACGGTGGCCGAGAAGCAACCATCGATGGGCGCATCGAGTGGGACGCCGGCGAGACGGCATGGGACGGCTACACCGTTATCCAGGCCAAACAGTGTGAAAATCCCAGATCGCCCGCCGACAACCTGCTGTGGCTCCAGGGGCAGATCCATCGCGAACTCAATACCTGGATGGACACAACATCGAAGCGTGAACGGTTCCCGAATTACGTACTATTTATCTCGAATGTACGACTATCTGCCTCGCAGGGCGGCGGCGTCGACCAGATCCGCGACTACGCCGGACGCGAAATCAAACGCAATCACGCGCTGGGCAAGTCTGACACTCCTCACTCACGCGGCCTACGCAAGATCAAGGTATGGCACCGTGACACGCTGAACGCACTGATATCAGGCAATCAGGGCGTACGTGCGGCTTTTCCCGCCCTCCTCACTGTCGGAGACCTGCTTACTCGACTGCGGACGCTGCCCGGGATCGTAGACCCCGAAACGCTGACGCCCGTCTTGCGCGATCACGCCGTAAGCACGCTGCGTAACGATAGATGGATTCGATTCGGCGAGGCCGGCGGCTTGCAGGCACGGCAGTCGGTTGACCGTGTGGTCGTCGATCTCCCAGTGCAGACGGGTGACGGCTCGTCGAAGCGAGCGCTCGACATAAGTCTCGAACTTGGGAACGCAATACTTCGCCGGTCAGTATGGCCCGCGGATCAGCCCCGGCATCTCGTCATTACCGGTGCCGCAGGCAACGGTAAAAGCACCATCGCGAGATACCTCACCCAGGTCTACCGTGCGCGGTTCCTTGAGGGCGACACCGTGACTCCTGCAGCTGACGTGATCATGAATGAGACGGCCACATCCCTTGAACGGCTCCACTTGTCCGCCCCCAGCAGTCGACGGTGGCCGCTGAACGTGTCACTTCCGGCGATGGCCAAGGACATGGGGCCGGACGGAGGTCCGTCGATGATCCGGTGGCTGAGTCAGCAGGTGACGAACCGGGCGTCAATCGAAATTCTGCCTGCCACTCTTGAGAAATGGCTGCAAGCGTGGCCAAGCGTCCTGTTCCTTGACGGGTTTGATGAAGTTACCGCTCCGTCGCTAAGGCAACGAGTGGTCGACGAGATCGCCGAACTCGTCGACCATGCCGACAACCTCGACGCGGACCTGTTCATCGTCGTCACCACACGACCAACCGGGTACACCGAGCGGATCATGCCCGCCGAGTTCGCACAAATCGACCTGGACTACTTCACAATCAGCGAAGCTGTGGCCTACGGAAGGCACGTGACCACCCAGCGCCTTCATGACGACGTGTCAATGCAGGAGCAGGTACTCGAGCGCTTCGATCGAGCGGCGTCCGCACCCGCAACCGAACGACTCATCAAGACACCGCTTCAGGTCTTGATCCTGACTTTCATCTTGGAGAACTTGGGAGATCTGCCGGCGACACGGTACGAGTTGTTCTGGTCGTACTATGACACTGTTTACAAACGTGAGCAGGAAAAACCCACAGCTCACCGCAGCTTCCTCCGCGGACATCGCGACGATATTACCGAGTTGCACGAGCGCGTAGGACTGCTGTTGCACACCCACAGCGAAAACACCGACGAACCCCAGGCGCGCCTTCCTCTGACCAGCTTGAGGCAGCTGGCTCACGATCGGATGATTGAGGTCGGGCATGACGACATCGATGAGGCAGATGATCTCGCCGATCGGATCATCGACATCGCAACCACGCGCCTGGTACTCCTGGCCGCGGACCAGGACGAGACCGTATCTTTCGAGGTCCGCAGCCTTCAGGAACTCATGGCTGCCCGCGCTCTCGTCAACGGCGACGACGACACCATCTTTAAGAACCTTACTGCCACGGCACCAAGCCCGCATTGGCGCAACACATGGCTCTTCGCAGCAGGCAAGCTCTTTACCGAGAGTGATCACCGGCGCACTCTCGTGTTGGACATCGTCAACGGCTTCGACCACAGCAGTAATGATTGGCCGGGGTGGCTCTACCCTGTTGGCTCCGAACTCGCCGCTCACCTGCTCGACGATGGCATGGCCGAAAGCAAGCCGACTGCGTTGAAAGCGCTGGTCACTATTGCACTCCGATGCCTCCACGGCCCGATGCCAAAAGAATTCGCCGCCGTAGCTGCCGGCCTGTCGTATGCCGCGAAACACAAGGCACTTCATGCGCTCATCCGAAACGAATTGCGCGCGGCATTCGCCGGCAGTCCCACCACCGCTGGCGTCGCCAGCATGCTGATGCTTGAATCATCCGGAATCACGATGGTCCCAGGGCAACCCAGTCCAAGCGCCGTGAAACGCATCGCCCAGATTTGGCAATATACCCCACCGAAAGGGCCAACAACGAAAATTGGCAAACTGCTACGCAAGCCGCTTTCCGACCTTCACGATAAGCCAGGCGCTGCGCTTCTAGAATCGGTACTCGACGAGTGCGACAAACTAGCCCTCTTCAAGATGCCCGACGGCAGCTTATGGCCAGCCGCCGTTCCTGCATCCTTTGACGGCCGACGACTCAACACCGTCCTCGACGACCCCGACGCATCAACTCTCCTTGACCTATGTCTTGGAGATCTCGACCCTCTCCATTGGACCGCACGTTCTCTTCTCGCGCAAGCCGTCTCGTCGGCGCGGTCACGACGCCCCGTGAATGGAGAACTAGTGGTGAAGTACCTGCACTGAACTACATACGGGAGCGTCGATCTGCGCACTTATCGACCTCACCTTTTGGGTCGATAAGTGCGCACTCGTAACAGCCTGAGCGTTCCCAACTCGCGTTGTGGCAGTTTGCTTTCTGCGAGTACACGAACGGGCTGGGACAGTTCCTAGTTCGCGACGTAACTGCAGTTCTCTTTGCCTTCAACCAGGACCAAGCGGTCGGTCTCATCGGTGACAGTGCACCGGATAAGCACAGCATCCGCGGTTCCAGACCAGGTGATAGCTACAGTAGAGCCCTTCGGCACGACGATCTTCCTAGAGAACGGTGTGCGCGAGTTCGGCAGGGTCTCCGATCCGACTCCGCCAGGTACTGAGGGGTCGGCGTACGACACGTGTTCGCCGCCGAACCCGCCGACGTTGAGTGTCACCATCATCGGCGCAGCGCTTGATACAGGCGAGACGGGGTCTGCAGCGCTCCCATCCGAGCAGCCAGCCAGCAGTACCGCGACACCTGCGAGAATGTACGCCTTCATAAGGGTGCGAGTCGCACGTCAACCCGATGCTGTTACGCGTTGGTGGGCGCATCGCCCTTCAGCACTGCATGCACAGGGAGAGTCCAGCTCACTGGCGATCCAGTCGAGCGCCTGGGCACGTAGAGGAGCAACCCCGTCTCCGCGCGGAGCACTACCGCAGGGTGAGCCGGGCCTTGACGAGATTGGGACCGGTGGCTGGCCACCCGCAGCCCGATCACAGCGCCCGCGGTCAAGACGGCGATCATGGCTACGACGTTCCACATCGTGATGCGGGTCGGCCCCGGCGCGCAAGAGCGCCTGCTAGACCAGGTCTTGGCCTGACAACTCCGACCGTCAGGCCAACGGCCAGCTGTGGTCGCTATCGGGGTCGTCGAGCCAGATGAACTGTTTGCCGGGGACGTTCAGCGCGGTGACACCGAGCCGGGTGGCGTCCGGTTTGTCGAGGGCGTCGAACATGGCGACGGCGTGCTCCACGGTGTCCCACAGCCGGTAGGGCCCGGACTGCCGTACCGCCCACGTCCCTTCAACCAGGGGCGCCAGGTCGACTTCGGCGCGGGCGGGACCGCGCTCGGCGACGACGACGCCGTGTTCGACGCTGCCGCCGAGCCGAAGGCCAGGCGCGTGCAGCCAGAGGAACAACGCCAGATCGGGCCATTCCATGAGCGCGGCGGGGTCCACAGCGGTGGTGCCATAGTGCGGCATCCCGGCCGCGGCCGCCGACGGGCTCTGGCCGGGGGCGAACGGGCTGGTGACGTCGGTACGCATCGGCATGAACAGCACGGGGAACGGGTCGATGCGGCCGCTGACTTCGTCCTCGGCGGTCTTGTCGAGCACGAGCAGCGGCCCAGCGGCACCAGCGTCGAGGGTGGCGATGATCCGGCCGCCGTCGGCAAGCTGGTTGATCCAGGCTGGCGGGATCGCGGTGACCGCGCAGGTCGCGATGATCCGGTCGAACGTCATCTCGCCCGGCCAGCCCGCGAACCCGTCGCCGGCGGCCAGGTGCGGGTGGTAGCCGGCTGCAGTGAGGTGTTCTTGGGCGGTGTCGACCAGCTTGGGGTCGAGGTCGAGGGAGAAGACGTTGTCCGCGCCGAGGCGATGCGACAACAGGGCGGCGTTGTAGCCGGTGCCAGTGCCGATCTCCAGCACCTGGTGTCCAGGTTCGGCGGCGAGCCGCTCCAGCATCACCGCCATGACCGCCGGCTTGCTCGAGGACGAGCTGGCGATCTCCCGCCCGGTCGTGTCGTCACTGGCAGGTCGTGTCTGGGTAGCCAGGGATTCGTTGGCGTAGACCGCGTCCAGCCAGCCTGGATCACCAGTGCTCAGCGAGGCGGGACCGTTAAGGATGTGCGGGACGAACAGGTGCCGGGGCGTCGCGGCGATCGCGGCGCGCCACGCTGGGTCGGCCAGGACACCGTCGGCAGTCAGCTCGGCAGCGAGGGCGGCCGCCCGGGTTTCCCAGGTGGCGGTGTCCAGGGCGTCCAAGGTCTACTCCTCGATCAAGGCGTCGGCGATCGCCGCGGCGATCGGCAAGTCGCATTCTTCGGCCAACCAGCCCCAGGCAGCAACCGCGTTCGCTTCGAGACAGGTCCACGTCCTGTCTGGTCCGACGACGAAGTCGAACGCGCTGAACGCCAGCCCCGCCGCGTCCAAGTACCGGACGATCCCCGCCCGGACGTGGTCAGGGACGTCGATCACCTCGTACGTCAAGGCGTCGTAGTCCGAGCGCCAATCTATCAGCGCCTTCTCGCTGCCGGCGTGGATCGCCACCGGGAAGAGCCGGTCACCGACCGCGGTCACGCGGGCCTCGAACCACTTCGGCTGCCACTGCTGAACGAGGTGCGCCGTCACCTCGATGCCGTCTAGTGAGCCGAGTTCGTCACGGCCAAGACGGCGGGTGTAGACCAGGGCTTCGCCGCCGGACTCGTAGACCACCGGCTCGGCCAGCGGCTTGACTATCAGCTCCCCGAACCTCTCCGCGAACTCGCGGACGGCGTCAGCGTCGTTGGTGATCAGCGTCGGCGGCACGGTCAGGCCGGCCTGAGCCAGCGTGGCCAGCTGCCGCGGCTTGTACGCGGCGTCGGCCAGCGCCGAAGGGTGCGAGACCCAGCGCACTGGCAGGCTCGCCAGCACGCCACCGAGCCCGACCCGAGCCTGCGCCCGGGAGAACCGCAGCTCGGGACCGGACATCCCGGCCGGCATCACCGGTTCGGTCGGCTTACCGTAGTAGACCGCAGTGACCTCGTGCAGCGGGACGTCATGCTCGGCAGTGAGCAGGGAGCCGCGCCAGCGCTCGGCGTCCGGGGTCAACTCGGCGCCGAGGGACAGGCTGAGCGGGAAGTCGCCGACGTTGACCACGTGGCGGCGAACGCCGCGGGCGTCGAGTTCCCGGCCGACCGCAGCGGCCGACCAGTCCTCTGGGATACCGACGACCAGGACCAGCGGATCGCGATGCTCAGTCATCCGGGGTGGTGTAGGAGTCGTCGATCATCTTGCCGTCTTCATTGCACTGGCGGGGATGCAGCGTGTCGTGAGCTGTGGTGCGATGCTTGGCCTCCGGCCGCACCGTGATCCGGCGTGCACGCACACCGCGCAGAATGAACGGCCGGAAGGTGCTGGGATTTTCATCGCTGAGCGGCCGGGCGCCCGCGTTGACCGGGAACCGCTGGACCGTCGGCATCAGCGGGTCACCGGCGCCTACGGATGCGGTGTCGAACTTGAACATGCTGATATCGACCTCCCGACTCGGGGTGTGCGGCGGCATTGGCCGTTGTCAACCCTGCTCAGGCCCAGGCATCTGGGCAAGATCCGTCCGAGCGAACCTCCTGGTCACGTCGGCGCGGCCGCAGCCACGGCTCGCTCTCCGCGGCGCCGAAATCGGCAGGATGCCAGACGCGGCGGCAATTCGTTGTCCGCCGAGATCTCGCGCGCGTTCTGCCGCAGCCACGGCGCAGGAGCCGCAGCAGGCTAGGCGGGCGCCGGTCGGAAATCGACCCGCTTGAGGTCGGGGATGGTCTCGGCCAGCACCAGATCGCACGTAACGTCGTCTGGATCCATCAACACCGCGCGGCCGTGCACATCGTAGAACAGCACCGGCCGCTCGCGCCCACCATCGAACACCGCCACCAAGCCCGCCGGCGCCGATGTGAACGGCCCGGCCAACGGCGGGCCGAACTGCACGTCGATTCCGGCGTAGGGCAGCTTGACCCCTGCCATCTCCGGCCGCACCAGCCGTGTGCCGCCGGGGCCGAGCACCAGCGGATGCCCCTCATTGCTGAAGGCATAGATCGGGGTCGTCACACCTGGCTTGTGGGGGTCGTCCTCGAACCTGGCCCGCAGGCCCGGCGGCGCAGCCACTGCAGGCCACTCGCCGCGCGCTCTCTCCCCGTTGTCGTCGCTCATCACGCAAGCCTTCCACGATGCGCCGTCGCTCGATCGCGGGCGCGGGCTGCTCATCATGCCGGGCCAGCGCGACGATGTGACCTACTGCCATGTCAGCCGATGTTCCGCCACGCTCGATACGGATCACCTTTGTGCAGGTAGGGGCCGAGGTCGCTTAACCAGAACGCACTGAATACAACCCACACGCGTGAAACTATCCATCATATCGAGCGAATATGGATGCGAACAGTTCGACCTACGCTGAATTGCGCCGTAGGTGAATTACTCGATCTGGCTCGGGATCGGTCGCCTGCTGAAGCAGACCGGAGAAGGCGGTCACTGTGGCATACATACAGGATCGATGGTGGAAGGATAAACGAAGCCCTTCGACCGGCGAACGCATTCGAGACGGCGCCGGAGTTCCAGCACGCACGAAAACCACTCGCTTCGGCACTGGCCTGCGCTACCGTGTCCGCTTCACCGATCCTGACGGCGATGAGCGTTCAAAGTCGTTCCCTGATGGGCAACTTGCTCTGGCTCGCAAGTTCAAGACGAAGATGGAGAACGACCTCTACGCCGGCATCTACATCAGTCCCAGGGCGGGCGACGTCAGCTTCGCAGACTTGTCCGTCACCTACCGGCAGGGCAGGTCACAGGACGAGTCCAGCAAAGTCAACCTCGCCAACATCTTCGACAATCAAATACTGCCCTTCCTCGGCAAGAAGAGGATCAGGAACATCGACGTAGCAGTGGTGCGGCAGTGGAAGCTCTGGCTGGCCGAGCACTCCCACATCTCCGTCAACTACCAGGCTGACGCCTGGATGACCGCGTCCGCGACACTCGACGTGGCAGTCGAAGCAAGATTGATCGGAACTAACCCCTTCCGAAGCCGCCTCCTCTGCCCGCCACGACGCGTCTTTCATCGAGTGACACCGTGGCCGGCGACCAAAATACGCACGATTAAGCAGGCACTTCCCGATCGATACAAGATAGCCGTACCACTCGGCGCAGGCCTCGGCCTCCGCCCAGGTGAAGTGTTCGCCTTCTCCCCCGAGAACATCGACCGCACGAAACTCACATACAACTGCGATCGTCAAATCGTGTACCGCAACGGAATTCTGGCCTTCAAATTACCGAAGGGACATAAGTCCAGAACGATCCCCATGACCAAAGCTATCCTTCGGATGATAGATGACTACACGGCGGCCTACCCGCCCTGCGCCGTCACTCTCCCCTGGGCCGAGCAGGACAGGATCCGCACCCAGACTGTCAACCTGCTCGTCACCGACACAAGACGTCGGCCGTGGCGAGGATCCACCTGGGGACAACGCGTATGGCGACCCGCCTTCGACCAAGCCGACATCTCCTACCAGCGACAGCAGGACGGCATGCAGGCTCTGCGCCACTTCTACGCCTCACATCTGCTCGCCCAAGGCGTCACGATCAAGGAAATCGCCGCCTACCTCGGCCACTCCTCCGAAGCCTTCACCCTCAAAATCTACGTGCACCTGACCCTGACCAGCTACGACCGAGCACGGCTCGCGATCGACACCATGTTCCCGCCCACACCGGCCAGACGCAGGATGGCAGGGAACCAGGGCCGCCGCATCAAGATGGCAGGGCTGAACCGCCGACCTCGACATCTGGCACACGCCCCGGCGCTCGACCAAAACAGGCGTTGACTACGACAAAGTCGCGCGCATCAGCCATCCGGGCACGAACCTCGGCCTGCTCGAGGATCCCGACCGGTACAGCACTGTCATCGGCCGCGGCGACCGAGACGCCGAAGACCTCATTGGCGTCCAGCATGGAGAGCTACTCCCCCGCCGTTTTGGCGGTGGACTGGATAAGATCGGTGGCGAATTAGCGCCCCTCAAGAAGATGGCTCTGGCGGCGAATCGTCGCCGACGTGGCACGCGGCTTAGGCCGAGCCTGCGCGGTTGGCGTTACGGACCTCAGGTTTCGACTATCGACTGCGGGCTTGCTTGGCGAGTGCGCGCTGGGCCAGCACTCGCGCACCGGACATCCGCATCTGGGCGAATTGTTCGCTCACGCCGTACGCGGCCGCGACCTGGTGATTCTCCTTCCCGTCGAACGCGGCACGTTTCGCCGCGGCATCGGGGATTAGGACTTGTCCCGAGATGAACTTGGCTTCGTTCTCTCTGGCCGGGTCGAAGCGACGGCAGCCGTCGTCGGTCAGCAGCATCCCTGCGAACTCGTGCTCGAGTAGATGATGCCCCAGTTCGTGGGCCAGACTCGCTCGACGTCTCGTCGCGCTATGGGCGGTGTTTTCGATAATGAGGCGGCTGCTACCGACCGGCACGAGCGCGGCCGACCATACCTTCGAACGGGCCGACGTGAAGTGGTGAATCGCGGCATACGCCTTCGGTCCGTCCCCGAGCTCGTCCAGTGGGTAGACAGGTATGCCGTGCTCCTCGGCGAGCCGATATGGATCCAGCGCCTGAAGAGGTCCAAGTCCGATCCCAGCTCGCTCTTCCACCGCTACCGCTCTCATCGCGGCCTGAGTCCACCGCGCCCCCACTCTTCAGTTCACCCTTCTGGCCCGGTCGGCACCGAAACGCCGCACCGCCGATCCGATCAGCTCCTCCAGATGCTCGACGTCCTCCGGCTCAAGGTCCGGGCGCGCCCGCAGCAACGGCGCCAATTCGGCCACAAGGTCCGGCGGCTCGGCAGCCCGACGCTGCAGTTCCTCGTCGTCGATCATGAATTTCTCCGCCGGCACGTCGAGCCACCGCACCATCGTGGCGAACGCCTCCACATCGGGGTTCTTCCCGTTCGCCAACCGCGACATCGTCGACGGGCTGACGTCGAGAAGCTTCGCCAACTGGCGCCACGACAACTCCCTGGCCTCCCTGGCAGCATCCAGAGCCCCGTGAAGGGCGATCACGTCGATGCTCGCGTTGGCCACTAGAGCTCCTGTTCTTCTTCCGCATGGTCCGGTCGTCTATCGCTCATTGTTCGACAAATCGAGCACTTATGCTATCGTCCATTCGTAGGTGCTCGACATGTCGAACACCGCCTAAAGATAGGCACACCTTGCCCCCGAAGGTGCGTAACCCCGACCCAAGGAGCAACCCAACATGTCCACAACCACTGAGCCCGAGCCCGCTGCCGACCGACACGGACGGCCTCCCGCCCGGATCGCGGTCACGGTCAACAACGACCCCGTCGAACTTCCTGCCCACCGGATGACTGGAGCGGAGATCAAGGCCGCGGCTGTCGAACAGGGCGCCGACCTTCAGACTGACTTCCAGTTGTCTGTGAAGAAGGGCAAGCACTATGACGTCGTCGGGGACGACGAGGTCATCTCCGTTCACAAAGGGCAGGAGTTCATCGCCGTCGCCGCGGACGACAACTCGTGACCGAGCCGACCAACGCGGTGGATACCGCGGTCGCCGCCGTCCGGGACCACTTCGCCGAGAGCCAGGTCGAGGTCATCCCGGACGGCGCCGGCGGTGCCACAGTCATCGTTGACCACGTCGACCCCGGAAACCGCTACACACCCAGGACGACGTGGCTCGGCTTCCACATCAGCGCCGCCTACCCCCGAGCCGACGTCTACCCGCACTACATCGGCTGTGTCGCCCGGATCGATGGGCAGCCCCATGGACCCGCCGTCCAAACGCTCGACTGGAACGGAAGACAGGCCCTGCAGCTATCGCGCCGCTCCAACGGCTGGAACCCGGCAGTGGACAACGCGGCACTCAAAGCCGAGAAGGTGATCAAGTGGTTCACCACACAGTGAATCCGCCCGCCCCAGGCTGGAACCTCACCCTTTCACCCCAACTCTGGAGCGACCTGCAGCGACACCTGTTCCGACCAGATGACGACGAGCACGGCGCCGTCATCCTCGCCGGCCGCACCGACGGCCCCCGCGGCCCCAGACTGCTCGCCCGGGAACTCATCCTCGCCACAGACGGCGTCGACTACATCGAAGGCACCACCGGCTACCGAGCCCTCAAGCCGGAGTTCGTTCGCGACGCAGCCCTGCGGGCCCGCGACGAGAAGCTCAACTACCTCGCGGTCCACAATCACTTCGGCACGACGACCGTCAGCTTCTCCCCGGTCGACCTCGCCAGCCACGAACGCGGCTACCCCGCACTCCGGAAGATAACCCGCCAGACCGTCGGCGGACTGGTCCTTACTTCCCGCGCAGCGGCCGGAGACCTCTGGCTTCCAGACGGAACACGCGCCCCGTTAACCGAGGTCGTCATCCCCGGCGGAAACCTGATCCGACTCACTCCCTCGCCAGCATCCGCCACCTTGAGCGACCCATGCCATGATCGCCAAGCCCGCCTGTTCGGGGACCGCGGACAACAAGCTTTCCGGAAGATGCGGGTCGCCGTGGTCGGCCTCGGCGGAGTCGGCAGCCTTGTCGTCGAGCTGCTCGCGCGGCTCGGCGTTGGCCATCTCGTCCTAGTCGATCATGACACCGTCGACGAGACGAACCTTCCACGGCTCGTCGCAGCCGACCAGGGCGACATCGGAAGCAACAAAATCGAGCTCGCCGCCCGCAACGCACAACGCGCCAACCCCGCGATCGATCTCACGGTCATCCCCGAGCAGGTTCAACACCCTGAGGCACTGCGAGCAGTCGCGGCCACCGACTGGATCTTCCTCGCCGCCGACACCGACGCTGCTCGGCACTGGATCAATCAGACCGTCCACCAATACCTCGTTCCGGCCACCCAAGCAGGCGTGAAAATCCCGGTCGACACCGCCGGGAAGGTCGGCCGGATCCACGTAGCCGTCCGGCAACTCATCCCAGCAGGCAGCTGCATGTGGTGCGACGGCCTCATTAACCCGACCGCGCTGGCGCTGGACATGCTCCCAGGCAAGATCCAAGAGCGAGCCCGCTACGTCGACGAGATCCCAGCACCCAGCGTGATCGCCCTCAACAGTCTCGCCGCAGGCGAAGCGGTGAACCACTTCATGCTCGCCGTCACCAACTTTCACACCGATGACGACGAACACTCCTTCCTGCACTTCCCGCGCAGCGGACAGCGCGCCTACCAAAAAGCCCGCCGCGACCCGACATGCCCCACATGCTCCAGCCTCGGCCGCATCGCACGCGGTGACACCCCTTCCTAAGCCTTGCTTTCCCCTCGCAATGCTCCGACAGGGGCGACAGAGGTCGTGACTGGGTGTGACACTGTGCCGTTTCATCACTCCCCCAATCTGACTGAAGAGAGCGCGATGAGCGTCAGTCAACGGGCGAAGGATCTCCGGCATACGAGCTTCGAAACGCATCGAACCACGCCGGACCACCAACAACCTCGAACCTCTCGCCCGGCACCGCTCACCCAATCTAGCGATAGCGCACCCTGGCGACGGGTGCCACGATAAATAGGTCCCGCGATCTTTGCTCGCTGACGAGCTGACCACACGCGAGCCGAAAGTTATCGTCCTGTAACTTTCTCGGACGGTCCAGAAACGGCCCAGAGATCCAATGTGGACGTTCGCGACCGCGAACACAGCAGATGAAGGACGCATCCAGGCTAGGCCCAATGCCCAACTTCGCTGAGTGCGACAGCATCCCCAATGCCGAACACTGGCGCGTGGCCGTCTGGGAAGCCCAAGAATTGCAGCACGCGATCATGGGATATTTGCCGGGTTACGCCACGCCGCGGATCGTCTGCGATGTCCCGTACGTGGGCAAGCGTTGGGTCCACCAACTCGCCGAATATGACCGTGAGCTGGGCATTTCCTACTGGACCAAGAACTACCGCACCGGGATCGAACACGAGGACCCCGAAGCCTTGCAGCGCCGCTACCCGTACTACGACCCGATCGCCACCCTGCCCGAAGCCGGCCAGAAATGGTGGGCCAACCAGCCCCGTTAACTTCTATATGTACCTAGATGAAACCGGTGGCCCCAAACGCTGTTTGGGGCCACCGACAACGGTTGGCAGCAGACCCATCGGACAGCGTCTCGAGCGTTGAGATACTGACGGACCTAGACAGGAAAGCCCGGCCTGCACGATGGCCGAGTGGATCGATTTAAGACACATCTCACACTGAACCGAGAACTCTGACCAGCACAGACATCGCCAGCATGCGCTGACGTCAACGCCCAACCGGTCGCAGGGACCCCGTCGGGCAGGTGCCGGGAAGGCCATCGAGGGACATCCACCTGACGCGGACGTCGCCGCTGCCGAGTCTCCAGTTTCGACCACCCAGAGCAGGTGGGCATCGCGTGCGGCCGATCACGAAAGGCCCAAGCGCAGGCGGAGAGATCCACAGTGGACGGTCCCACGGCTAGACGCCAGACAACTATTTTATAAATCGAATGAATCCCTCGAGAACCATACGCGTTCTATTTATGCCGCTATTTACCGAGACATTCTGATTTGCACAGAAGTTCAGGGTACCTCTTCTTCGCTTGCGATTTCGTGGTCCAATGGTGCACGGCTTCGTGTGTACTTCGACGTGTGCGGCACATCGAATACCCCGCGTAACCGTTCGCGGGTGGGGTCTGTCTCGGTCACGAGGCCGCCTAGTGCCTCATCAAGAAACGTTGACGTCGTGACCGTGTCGCGTGGACATCCGGGCTGGTGGTCGCGAGGCTGGGCGTGGAGGTGCCGTCCGGCACGTCGTTCGCGGTCACACTCTATTGCCGGCAGGGTGGTTCATAGGCGAGCGGCTGAAGTTTGTTCCCACTGTGCGCGTGCGCTGGGCCTGCGCCCGAAGGGCAACGACGTAGCGATCGGGGCTGGACACGAGCGATGATCCGGGCCGGATCGGCACCCGGCGTAGGAGCGGGTCACTTCGGCGAGGTGGGATCGCCGGCGAGGGCCTTCAACCCGCGAATGACCGTTTCGGCACTGGGAGCTCGCTCGGGAGCGACGAAATGCTGCATCATCACGCTGGCGATGAGGGCGAACTGAACGGCGCCGGCCGCGTCGGCGTCGGTGCGCGACAGGCGTTCGCCGAAGACCTTCCGGGCTTCATCCTGGGCATCCGCCAGCCGTTCGCGGATGTCCGGGAACCGGATGGCCTGGGTCATGCTTTCGAGGACGGCGGTCCACAGGTCGCGCTGCTCGGTGCTGGACCGCCGATCTCACGCTCGACCGGGTCGCGCGAACGCTGTTGCACGACCGCCCGCAGGACTTCCCGCGCCTGAACAGCCGTTTCAGCGGCAAATCCTACCGCTTCGACTACTCGGCGGCGGCCGAGCTCTACGCCGCACCGAGCACCACCGAGCCGGACCGCGCTGACGAGGGCTTCAGCAGCGCTCTCCTCAAACACGACCTCCTGACCGGTACCACGAAACACACGAGTTCAGCCGTGACGCGAGCGCGGGCGAGACCGTGTTCGTCCCGGCGCGTGGGACGGACGCTGAAGATGACGGCTACAACCTGGTGTACGTCCACAACCCCGATCGGGGCGCGGCGGACCTGGTGATCCTGGCCGCCCAAGACTTCGCGGGCGAACCCCTCGCCAGGGTTCATCTGCCCGCACGCGTCCCACTGGGATCGCACGGAAGCTGGATTCCCGTTGCGTGATCCGGTGACCGAATGTGAGAGATATCCGTCATCAGGGTCTCACTCTCACCCTGTCAATGAGGGGCTGTCGTCCGTGCTGTCGCTGGCTTCACGCGTCAGGTCTTGGCTCATCGTGCGAATGGGCCGCGACGTCGCCGGCAATGGGGACGCTGGGCTGCTGGAGCCGCACCGGTCCGGGGCCACGCCCCTGGAGGGCGTCGTCGGGGTTGAGGAGCAGGCATGCCTTCATCGACAGGCAGCCGCAGCCGATACAACCGGTGAGTTCGTGTTCGAGCGACTCGATGGCGCGGCGGCGTTCCTCCAGTTGTTTCTTCCAGCGCCGGGAGACCCGTTGCCAGTCACGATGGGTGGGGGCGCGATCGACGGGGAGGCCAGTGAAAACTGCGGCGACGTCCGACAGCGGAATGTGGAGGCGCTTCGCCACCAGGATCAAGGAGATCCGCCGGAGCATGTGCCGGGAGAAGATCCGCTGATTGCTGCCGGTGCGTTCGCTGAAGATCAGGCCCTTGCGTTCGTAGAAGTGCAGGGCGGAGGCGGGCACACCGGTCCGGTGGATGACCTCACCGATCGTGAGATGGTCCTCGGGACTGGTGCGCACGATCCCCGCTCCTCGTTCGTCAGATGGCGCGGCGGGTCGTCGCCGCGCGGCTGTGAATCAGGACGACCACGATGATCGCCAAGGCGAGGCAGAGCAGACCGACGCCGAGCTGGGTCAGCTGCCATGACCAGGTGAAGGCGTCCAGTTCCGAGGCCTCGGTTCCCTCGGTGAGGCGTCCGGCGCCGACCTTGGCGGCGCGGGCCGGATCGTCTAGCCGCGCCGTGAGGAGACCGACGATGGAGGCACTGTACGCGGCGATCACGAGAGCCTCGGCCGCTCCTCGCAGGGTGTTGAGGAAGCCGGCCGCCATACCGACGGCGTCGGCGGGGACGAGGGCCATGGCCTGGCCGTCGGTGATGCCGAAGGACGCACCCATGCCGACCCCGATCATCACCAACGGTGCCGCGACGGCCACGACCGCGTCATCGGCGTTCAACGTCACCAGCCACAGGTTCCCGGCCACGACCAGCACCAGGGCGATCACGATCAGCAGCCGGGCCGGAACACCCTTGTTCACCAGCGCCACCGCGACCATGGGCATGATCAGCACCGGGGCGGTCAGCAACAGCATCGTCACCCCCGAGGCGGCGGGAGAGAGCCCCGCCGCCGCCTGCAAGTAGGTGGGCAGGAAGACCAGGACGCCGAGGAACCCGACGGAGGTGGTCAAGGTCGCCAGGCTCCACCCCAGGAAACCACGATTGGCGACCAGTTCGGGCGCCAGTACCGGAGCCGCGCTGCGCCGCTGAACGACACCGAAGACGACCAGCACAACCAAACCGGCGATCCCGGTGCCCAGGATGACCGGGTGGGACCAGCCGAGTGACGGTGCCTCCAGAAGCGCGAACATCAGCAGTGCCAGCGCGGCGACGAACAAGACACTGCCCGCCCAGTCCGCCCGGTCGGCGTCGGTCGCGCGGGACTCGCGGGCGCGGGTCCCGCCCAAGGCGACCAGCAAGCCGATGACCGTGAAGACCGCGAAGCTTTCCCTCCAACCGGTGGCACTGATCAGCAATCCCGACAGGGTGGGGCCGACGGCGATACCGACCCCGGCCATGGTGCCCATCAAGGCGAAGGCGCGGTTACGGGCCGCGCCGTTGTAGCTGGAGGCGAGGAGGGCACCACCGGCCGCCATGATCCCGGCGCCGCCGACACCGGAGACGACACGGGCGATGTCGGTGACGAGGATCACCGGGCTCAGCGCCGTCCCGAGGAACCCGGCCGCGAAGACCAGGGCCGAGACGACGAACACCCGTCGTCGGCCGATCCGGTCGGCGGTCGATCCCGTGATGAGTGTCATGGCGGCGAAGGCCAGGTTGTACCCGGCGACGACCCAGTTCAACGGGGAGCCGGAGGTGTCGAGATCACGGCCGATGCTCGGCAGTGCCACCGCGGTCCCCGAGATGGACATCGCGACCAGGACGACGCCGACGAGGACCACCGGAAGTGTCATCGGAGACGGTCGATCCTCCGGAGCAGGACGCGGAGAGAGAGTTGTGGTCGTGCTGTTCGCCATAGCTGTTCGCTTTCTTTTTCTTGAGGTCGACAGCGAGCAGCTCATCAGCTCAACCTAAGTGGAGGTCAAATGTGCTGGTGAACGGTCCTGGACCACTGCGAGGCCGCCGCGGTCGACGATCGAACGCAACCCTGCCGCGCCGTCGTCGAGTAAACCGGAGAGAACCACCCCGATGACCCGCGGCCACGGCGGCGGAACGGAAAGTGGCGTTGACCGCCGGGCGATGGCCGCTCTCGATCGGACCCCGGCTGAGCATCACGGCCTCACCGTCGATGAGCAGGTCGTGATCGGGCGGTGCGATGTGGAGCATGCCGCTGGTCAGTGGGGCACCGCGCTTGGCGGCTACCGCGTCGAGCGGACCCGCCCTGCTCAGAATCTGGTGCCCTGGGTGGTAGTCCAGCGCCCGGCTACGGGCATCGCGGCCCGGCGAGCGTTGACGACCTGGGACAGATCAGCTCCGGCTCTGATGGCGGCGGCCTTTCCGGCACCGAACCTCGAGTTCTGGTCGTACTCGGTCATCGAGTCGAACAGCGCACGCGGATGGTTGTCGAGATTGGATTCGCGCCACTGTTCGCGGGTCACTGGAGTCATCGTGCAGTCGCACCGCGGATGCCGCGGGGAACCTTGGGAGCACCGGTAAAGGCGTCCCGCCAGGACGATGCAGCGGTCGCACGCAGGGAGCCGGACGACGTGTTCGTACCCGGCCATGCGGGTGTCGGCGATTAGCTGAACGTGGGTCGCGGTGCGCCCGGCGTCCGTGATCTCCGTGGCCATATAGGTCAGTGCTCGCCGCAGCCCGATCAACAGGGCGTCGGTGGTGGACATGCCCGCGCCGATGTCGGCGAGCAGTCGGACGAACAGCAGGTCCTCCAGCGATACCAGCGGAAGTCCGGTCGTCGTCGCCCCGGCGAACGCGGGCGGGATGACGGCGGGCGGTTTCGAGAGAGCAGGTTCGTCGGCCAGGACGTCGGCGACGTAGGGGGTGGCGAGTGCGACGGCGTTGATCTGCCCGGTGCTGATCGCGGAGACCAGCACCGGGGCGACCTTGGCGGCGAAGGTGGGCCGCAGGCCCTCCGGGTCCAGGCCGCGCCACGCGCGCTGCACCTGCTCGACCTCTCGCCGGACGATCGCTTGCGTGGAGTCGAGGTGATCGATCCCCGGTGTCGGAGCGAAGGACGGGCATCCTGCGCTACTCCGTGGCACCCATCGTGTCCCGCGACAGCATCGGCGACCCCGCGTCGTGCATCTTCGACGCACCTCTAACGAGAAATCGTGGACGCCGGGCCTGCGTCCGCACACGCTTCAGGATTCGATGTCTGCGAGCAGGGCGGCTGGGTCCCGCACCTGGTCGGCTCGCCCGGCCCCGACGGGGTCTGGGTGCTGTCCGACGGTGTGGCGGACGAGCCAACCTGCCGTTTAGAACACGCCGAAGACCCTGACCTCGCGCTGAACGTGTGGCACGAGCCCCCGGTGCGTGACGGCGGGTGGGGAGACGCAGCTGCGCCGGCTTGGCGGCAACTCCCACAAAAACCCGCCTGTACCGGGCGTTTCGGGAGCTGGGGCGTGTCATCAGGACGATCACGCTGCTGCGTTTTGCGGACGCGCAACTGCGGGATCAGATCCCCGCGATCACCAACGAGGCCGAGGCGTTCCACGGTTTCTCCGCCTGGCTGTTCTTCGGCCGCGAGACAATCGCTCCAAGGCCCGATCGGAGTGTCCAGGTGTCGGGGTCCGAGACCGGCGGCAGATACTCGGCGGTGGTCGACGACGAGCTGCGCCTTCCTTGGCCACCGCCGGCAAACGTCGGTGCGATTGAGGCCGCGCGAGCAGGCAGCTCCGATGGACCGGGACGGAGCACCTACTGCCCTTGCTGGAGAGCTGCGAAGACGATGATGTTGTCGCGATAGCTGCGCACCGTGCGATCGAAGCTGCCACCGCAGGTGATGAGCCGGAGCTGCGGATCGCTCGTATCGCCGTATACGGCGTCAGTGGGAAACTCGTCCTTGTCGACCTGCATGACCCGAGTGACGACGAAGGTGAGTACCAGCCCGTCCGCCCGTGAGATGACGACGTGGTCGCCTGCTTGCATCTCTTTGAGCCGGCAGAAGATCCCCGGTTGTTTGTTCCCGTCGACGTGACCGGCGATCACGGCCGGTCCGATCTCGCCGGGCGACACACCCTCCGAGAACCACCCGGCCTGCATCGGCCGGCTCACCGGGGGCACCTGCAGGGTGTTGTCCTTGTTGAGTCCGAGAGGCACCAACGTGGACTTCGCCCTGATCTTGGGGAGTTCGATGAGGACCGGATCTGAGCGTGGCACGGCTGTGGCAGTGGGAGAAGCGCTCGCCGTTTGCGGAGGAGCCGATGTGGTCGTGCCACCAGGTGCGGCCTGTTCTCGTCCGCCCGCCAGGACGAAGGTCAGCCCGGCCAGGACAGCGAGCAGGACACTCGTCAGGAGCAGAAGTCCTTGATGATTGCGGGCCCAGCCGGGCTTTCCCATCTTGCTTCCTATCCGACCGCGGTGCCGCCACCGCCGGTCTCGACTCCGCCGGAGGGGACCTTCGGTTTGGTCGTGGTCTTGGACGTCGTCGGCGGCGCCGTCGGCGATGTCGACGACGGCTTGGTCGTCGTGGTGGGCGAGGTGGGGCCGGTGGGCTTGGTGGTCGTCTTGGTCGGCCCAGTGGTGGTCGGGGTGGTAGGTGTCGGAGGCTGGGCGGCTTCGACCGGCACGGCGATCAGCAATCCGCCGGCGAGTGTGGCGGCAGCAACGGCACAAGCGGTCATGACGGAAGGTTTCTGCATTGATCAGACCTCGTTTCGTTTGACACTTTTATGTGAGTCGGCTACGTATCCGGTCCATTTCACTTTGTCCTGCAGGGGATCGAGGGAGAAGAGACGAAGGTCCCGCCCTCCTGGGCCCAGCCCCTTGACGAGATGCTTACGGCGGAAAACGACAATCGATCGCACCCAGAACGCCTTCACAATGAGCGGCACCGGCTGGATCCTCGCTGGTGTCGAGATCATGGCCCATCGGCGTGGCGAGGCCTGATGGACGCTTACCGGCGGTTGCCTCCGCCGCCGGCGCTTTCTCCGTCCATCGTTCCACTGATCGCGGTATGCCCATTTCCGCTCCATTCCGAAGATGACCGCATGGGGCAGGACACGCCGACTCGGGTCAAGCAGGTTTCGGGTCGGGTTCGAGTACCGCCTCGATCAGTGTCTGCCAAGCGGCTGAAGCGGAAAGTAGCCGCGCAGGTGGGCGATGATGCCTGGGGAGACGAGCACGATGCCGAGATCAGCCCGCTTCCTGGCACGCCGGGCTTGAACTGGTCTGCGTCGAGTCTCGACGCAGATCTTGACGCTTGGTGGAATTCGGGCGGGGAACTCCTGGTGCCGGTCTTCATTCCGCGTTTGGTGTCTTGCCGAACAGAGTCCGGGCGACCTGGTTTACCTCGGGTGTCAGGCCGGCGAGAGGTGAAGGCGGTAGATCTCGCGACGGTGGTTCTCGCGTTACCCGGTGTTGTTGATCATCCGGTCACCGCCACAGAACGGCCAGCGGCCGCTGGTCCGCTCGATACCAGCTGCCGATGATCACGCCCGCCTCGTTGATACCCAGTGTCGTGGACCCGGCACCGCCGGCCAGTACCGGCAGTCTCGTGATCGCACCGCGCCGGTCCCAGCTGACCGCGTTCTGCCGGTCGGCCTGAGTCGCTTGGCCGCTGACCACACCCGCGCCGTTGATATCGGTGGTCAGGTCATCGCTGCCGCCGGGCAGTGTGTCGAGCACGGTGAGCCCGCCACGCCGATCCCAGCTCACCGCGCGGGTGTAGGGCACACCGACCGACGCGCCGACGGTGGTGCCGGCGGCGTTGTGTGCGGTGGCCATACCGCTGTCATGACCGGTCATCGGCCGCAACTCGGTGATCGCCCCGGACCGGTCCCATCGCACCGCCGTCATCAGAATTCCTACAATCGCGCGTCCGATGACGACTCCGTCGTCCCCGATCGCGAGTGCCCAGCTGGCGGTCTGCCCGGCCAGGCCGGCGAGCTCGACGATACGGTTCGCGCGATCCCAGCGCACAGCGTGCGGACGGCCGTCGGCGGCGATGGAGAAACCGGCAACGGTCCCGGAGTCGTTGATTCCGTAGGGCACGCTCTCCCAGCCACCAGGCAGAACGCCTAGATCATGGATCTGGCCGTGGTCATCCCACCGCACGGCGTGTGTGGTCGTATCGGCCGCGGTCGCGTACCCGACGACCGTGTCGTCTTCCGCGAGCGCGGTCGGAACGCTGCTCGACGAGACAGGCGGCGCACCGTTCAAAGAAGCCAGCCTGCTCACCGTTCCCGACGCAGACCACCGCACAGCGCGCGGAGCCCCAGAGCCGTCGTAGTAGCCGACACTCGTTCCCCGATCGTTGACCGCGACGGCGCGGGTGTCGCGTCCGTCGATCGCTCCCAGGTCGGTGATTCGAGCCGATCTGTCCCATCTGGCGGCGTGCGCCGCCCCCGCAGCAGGAGTCGCGCTGCCGACCACAACGTCGTGATCATTGATGTCGTAGGGCCAGCTCTCACCCCCGCTGCCCAGGCCCTCGAGTTCGACCAGCCTCAGCGGCCGCGCCGTGACCGCCGACGTGGTTACCGCCGAGGAACCGAGCCAGAGCCCAGCCACCGCCATCAGTGCCATTCCGGAACGGATCAGGTGTGCAGACGAAGGCATGACTTCCCTCCCATACAGTGAATTCCACGCTGGAGTACTGGCGCGCTCAGCCTTCGGACAAGTCGGCTTCCGGTGGGTAAACCCAGGTCAGGCCCAGCGACCCCAGGCCGCGGCTCACCAGATCCTGCCGAACTTGATGCGCGGTGCATCCGCCGTAGACCAGATGCGTCAGCCGCATCCCCTCAGGGCCGGGGGCGGGCTCGGCAATCAAGCTGAGCACGCCGTCACCACACCGATGGTGTTCGACCCGCTCATGCGGACCGGCGTACTCCGCCTCGATCATGTCCTCGTATCCGCTGCGTCCGTTCTCGGACAGAGTCGCGTACAGCTCATCGACCAGAACCTTCACCTGTGGTGCGTGATCCCGGTGATGGGTGACCAGGTTGCTCCGCCGCCAACTGCCTTCGTCATGAGATCTCCAAGACACGGGCTCCCCCTCCGTCTCGCGACACACCATTTACCTTGCAGGCAAACGTGATACGGGGATTCCGCCACGCCTCAGGTTCGCGTCCGGTCTCCACCTCCGCTTCCGTCAGCCGGACGACCTCGGCGTTCGGAAACTCTCACCAACGCTAGGTCCGCACCGGCGGCGCCGGATGCGGTCCGAAGTCTCGGAGCGCCGGGGCCTTCGGCACTGTGGCGGCCGTCCGGATCGGGGAGACGCTCACAGGCGCAATTCCCGTTGTGGAGGAGGAAGACATGAAGGCGCTGGTTTACGACGGCCCGGGACGGAAAGCCTGGGTGGACCGGCCGGAACCGGCACTCGCCGCTCCGACCGACGCGATCGTCCGCGTGGACGCGGTCACCATCTGCGGCACCGACCTGCACATCCTCAAGGGCGACGTCCCGGCCGTGAACAACGGCCGGATCCTCGGGCACGAAGCCGTCGGGACGGTCACCGAGGTCGGCCAGGCCGTGACGGCGGTCAAGCCGGGCGACCGCGTGCTCATTTCGTGCATCACCGCCTGCGGGAGATGCGAGTACTGCCGGAAAGGGGTCTACGGCCAGTGCCTCGGCGGTGGCGGCTGGATCCTCGGTCACCGGATCGACGGCGTCCAGGCGGAGTTCGTCCGCGTGCCGTTCGCCGACACCTCGACCTACGTCCTGCCGAAGGGGATCGCCGATGAGGCGGCTCTGATGCTCGCCGACATCATGCCGACGTCGTACGAAGTCGGCGCCCGCAACGGGCGGGTCGGGCCCGGTGACTGCGTGGCCATCGTCGGCGCCGGGCCGATCGGGCTCGCCGCGATCACCGCCGCCCAGTTGTTCGGCCCGAGTTCGGTCGTGGTCATCGACAAGGAACCCAGCCGTCTCGCCGCGGCGAAGACGTTCGGTGCGGACGTCGTCCTGCAGCCCGGAGAGGATCCCGCGACGGTCATCGCGGAACTCACCGGCGGCCTGGGCGCGGACGTCGCCATCGAGGCTGTCGGGATACCGGAGACCTTCGAACTGTGCACCAGGCTCGTCCGGCCGGGAGGCCATGTCGCCAACGTCGGAGTCCACGGCGCGCCGGCGACGCTGCACCTCGAGGATCTCTGGATCCGCGACATCACTATCACCACCGGCCTGGTGGACACGTCGAGCACGCCGATGCTCCTGCGCATGCTCGCGGCGGGACGGCTCGACACGAGCCGGTTCATCACACATCGGTTCGGCCTCCAGGAGATGGAGGAGGCCTATGACGTCTTCGCTCGTCCCCAGGACAGCGACGCACTCAAGGTCGCTCTCTTCCGCAACTGAACAAGACGAATCCGCCTCTCTGTCCACTGTGGGCAGAGAGGCGGATTCGTCGTCTCAGGCGCGTCGTTTCAGGGAGTCGAGCACGCCTGTGCCGACCGGCTCCTCGATGGGGAGATGCCCGTCATCCAGTCCCGCGGTCAGCCGCTCGGGGACGTCCACCACGCCGTCCAGTCTGCGGATGAGCGCGACGATCACCGGGATCATGCTCGTTCGTTCCACCTCGCCGCCGACGGTCACGACACCGTTGTGCATTACCACCGAGACGGTGTTCGGATCGAGAGACATCGACCGCAGGAGCACGCCGGTACGCACCTCTTCGTTCAACTCGGTGTCGGTTCGCAGGAAGCCGCGCAGCAGATCGGACCTGCCGACGATGCCGACCAGTCTCGCCTCGTCGTCGACGACCGGAAGCCGGTGCACTCGGTGGTCTTCCATCAATCTCGCCGCCTCGGTGACTCCGGCGTCCTGCTCGACGGTCACCGCGGGCCGACTTATCAGCTCGCCCGCGCTGGTTCCCTGGACCTTGCGCCGCAACTTCGGCCGGAACTTCAGGAACGAGTGCTCGGATTCCCGCGTGAGCAGGTCCTTTGGGGAGACGACTCCCAGGACGCGGCCTTCGTCATCCACCAACCGTCCGGACTCGACGACGATTGTTCATTGAGACTCCTTTCCGAAATCAGGAAGTTCCGATGTCCCTGCGGCGGAATCCCGCCATCCCCAGCGCGGTCAGCCCGGCGGCGAGCAGAACGAGCCAGGGAAGCGCGGTGATCCCGGCCGTCGAGCCGGGAAGGCTCGGCAGGTGAGTGAACGGCGAAAGATTCAGGATCGCTTGGGGAACGCCGAAGACCACGCCGAACTCGCCGACGACGACGATCGCGGCCAGTACCGCCCACACCGCTCCGAGCCGCCGCGGCAGCAAGCCGAACAAGGCACAGGCCAGCCCCGCGAGCACCCAGACCGCCGGCAACTGGACCAGGGCCGCCGCCGTCAAGCGGCCGATGTCGGCGCCTGGCCGTCCGGTCTGCAGGCCGGACGAGAGCCCTGCACCCAGCCCCGCCGCGGCCAGGGGAATCGCGCTCCCGGCCACAGCCAGCAGGACGTAACCGGCGAGAAGGCGGGTACGCGTCACCGGGGTCGCGAGTAGCTGCTCGACGTGTAGAGCCTGCTCCTCGTTGTGCAGGCGCACCACGACCGACATCGCGTACACGGCGGCGATGACGCCCGAGATGCCCAGCTCGGCGGCGAAGAAGGCGTCCGTCAGTGCCTGCTGCCCGCCCAGCGCGGTGATCAGTCGCTCGGCCTTCGGGTTGTCCAGGAAACGGCCGATGCCGTTCGCGAGGTTTCCGAGCACCAGTCCCAGCACCAGGTAGACCGAGGTCCACGCGAGCAGTGTCGAGCGATTCAGTCGCCACAGCAGGCCGCCGGTCCCGCGCAGACTCCGGCCCGCTCGGGCGGGGCCGGGCCGTTCGGCCAGCACCCCGGCGCCCATGTCCCGCCGGTCGCCGAGCCGGACGGCGACCAGCGCGAGTTGCAGGGTGACCGCCACCGAGATCAGCGCCACCCACCAGCGTTCGCCGGCGAACGGGCGGATTTGCTGCACCCAGCCGATCGGAGAGAACCACGACAGCCATTCCGGCCCCGAATCCCCCACCGCCCGCACGAGATAGGTGACACCGAGAACCGAGGCGGCGCCGCCGGTCGCCAGCCGTGCGGTCCGGCTGAGCTGCGCGGTGACCGCGGCGATCGCCCCGAACACCCAGCCCGCCATCGTCCAGCCCAGGCCCAGCGCGAGAGACCCGGCCACCGGCAATCCCGCGACGATGAGACCCACGGCGGTGAGGACCCCGATCGCCAGGCTCGTCGTCGCGGCGACGACCAGGCCGGCCGCGAGTGCGGCGTGCCTGCCGAGCGCTCCGGCGCCGATCAATTCCAGCCTGCCGGATTCCTCCTCCGCGCGGGTGTGCCGAACCACGGTGAAGATCATCAGCAGCGCTACCAGCGCGGCACCGAAACCGGTCAGCTTCAGCACCGCGGCCGCTCCGAGCGAGGATGGATCGTAAATGCGGCCGTAGAAGGCGACCAGCGCGGGAACCGCGTTGACCCCTTCGGCGAACACGGTCCGTTCCCGTTCCGATGGGTACAGGTCGGCGGTGGCGGCCGCCGCCCCCGCCGTCGTCACGACACAGGCGAGCGTCCACAGTGGAATACGGACGCGGTCGCGGTGGAAGGCGAGACGGATGAGCTCCCCTGTTCCGCTCAGAGTGCCCATCACTGAACCTCCACCGGTTCCGGCGTCTTCCGGTAGTGGCGCAGGAAAAGCTCCTCCAGCGTCGGGGCCTGGCTCGTCAGGCTCCGGACACCACAGCGGCCGAGCGCGCAGAGCACGGCGTCGAGACCGGCGTTGTCGACCGTCATCCGGACCGTGTCCCGGTCCTGGCTGAAGTCGTGGACACCCGTCAGCGACGACAGGCCGGCCGAAGGAGCGGTGAGCCGCGCGGTGAGCGAGGTCCGGGTCAGATGCCTGAGCTCGTCGAGGCTTCCGGTGTCCACCGTCCGTCCGCCCTTGATGATGCTGACGCGGTCGGACAACGCCTCCGCCTCGGAGAGGATGTGGCTGGACAGCAGTACCGTCCGGCCGCGGGCACGTTCCTCCCGGATGCAGTCGCGGAAGACGTCCTCCATCAGGGGATCGAGACCCGCGGTCGGTTCGTCCAGCAGGAGCAGTTCGGCGTCCGACGCCAGTGCCGCGACGACCGCGACCTTCTGCCGGTTGCCCTTGGAGTAAGCGCGGCCCTTGCGGGTCGGGTCGAGGTCGAAGAGTTCGAGGTAGCGCTCACGCCGTCGCATGTCGATTCCGCCGCGAAGCCTGCCGAGCAGATCGATCACCTCGCCGCCGGTGAGCGTCGGCCACAACGACACCTCGCCGGGCACGTAGGCCAGCCTGCGGTGCAACGACACGGCGTCACGCCAGGGATCGCCGCCCAGCAACCGGATCTCGCCACCGTCCGCCCGCAGCAGGCCCAGCAGCAACCGCAGGGTCGTCGTCTTGCCCGCCCCCGTTCGGGCCGAGGAAACCGTGCACCTCGCCGGTGGTCACCGTCAGATCCAGCCCGTCCAGTGCCTTGACGCGGCCGAACGTCTTGCGCAGGCCGCGGATCTCGATCGCGTTCATCGCGCACCGTCCAGGAGCACTCGGCGCTCGGCCGCCGCGATCGCGGACCGCGCGGTGTCGATCACGTCCGGGTTCACCGAGATCGACGTGATCCCGAACCGCACGAGGTGTTCGGCGAACCCCGGCTTGGACGACGGCGCCTGACCGCACAGCGACGAGGTGAGGCCGAGGTTTCGTGCCGTGGTGACGATCTCGTCGATGGTGGCGAGTACGGCCGGGTCTGCTTCGTCGAACAGTTCCGCGCAGACGGCGGAATCGCGGTCGACGCCCAGGACCAGCTGGGTCAGGTCGTTGCTGCCGATGGAGACGCCGTCGATGCCGAGGCCCGCGTACTCGGGGAGCCAGTGCACCACCGAGGGGACTTCGGCCATGATCCAGCGGTGCAGTCCGCGCTGCCTGCCGAGCGGGCTCGCGTCGACGAGTTCGAGGCAGGCCTCCAGTTCCCATTTGGTGCGGACGAACGGGATCATCAGGTGCAGGTTCGGTGTCTGCTCCCGGACCAGGGCCAGGGTCCGCAGTTCGAGGTCGAACAGGTCCTGTTCCCGTACATAGCGGAAGCAGCCTCGATAGCCGATCATCGGATTGCTCTCCACCGGCTCGTAGGCCTCGCCGCCCGCCAGCCCGCGGAACTCGTTGCTCCGCAGATCGGTCGCCCGGTACACGACCGGGCGGGAGCCGAACGGCTTGGTGATCTTCAGCAACGACTCGGTCATCGCGTCCACAAAGGATTCTTCCTCGCCCTTCGCGATGAGGTCGCGGGGATGCCGCCCGCCGAGCGCCTCGGTCAGCAAGAACTCCGCCCGGAGCAGGCCGACGCCGTCCACCTGCTGCGCGGCCACCTCCTCGGCGTGGTCCGGCATGGCGAGGTTGACGTACAACCTGGTGCCGATCGCCTCCGGCGCCGCGGTCGTCACCACGGGCTCGGCACGAGCAGGCGCCTGAACGAGACCGGCCCGCACCTCGCCGGCCGTGCCGTCGACGGTGACCTGACCGCGCCCCGCGAGAACCCGGGTCGCGTCACCGGTGCCGACGACGCACGGGACCCGCAGTTCACGCGCCACGACGGCGGCGTGACAGGTCATCCCGCCGCCGTCGGTCACCAACGCGGACGCCCGGCGGATGGCGGGGACCCAGTCGGGGTTGGTCATCGGCGCGACGAGTACCTCGCCGTCACGCAGTTGCCCGCCTTCTGCCGGGTCGTGCAGCACCCGCACCGTTCCGCCACCGAGGCCCGGCGAGGCCGCCAGACCGGTCACCAGCACATCCGGCGGCCGCTCCCGGTCGAGCGGAAGAGTCGTGACGGGCCGGGACTGGACTATCCAGATCTCCTTGCCCACCAAAGCGAACTCGATGTCCTGCGGACAGCCGTAGTGATCCTCTACTCGGGTGGCCAGCCGTGCCAGCTCAAGGACCATCGTGTCGTCGAGCACACGGCGCCCCGCGGCCTGCGGGGTCAAAGCGACCTTGACGTCTCCCCCGCCCACCTCCGCGATGATCTTGTGGCTCTTGCTGCCGACCCGTGCCGAGAGCAGCCGCAGGCCCTCCTTCGACACCAGGTACGTGTCGGGTTCGACGGAGCCCGACACGATCGCCTCGCCCTGCCCGTACACCGCCTCGATCACGACCCGGTCCCGATCACCCGAGCGTGGGTCCGCGGTGAAGATGACGCCGGCGCGGTCGGCGGGGATCATCCGTTGCGCCACCACCGCGATCGCGGGTTCACCGGTGAAGCCGCGGCTCGCCCGGTAGCCGATCACTCGGGGCGAGAACAACGACGCCCAGCAGTCCACGATCCGCTCGCGGACGGCGTCGTCGCCCCAGACGTTGGTGAAACTCGCGTTCATCCCGGCGAAAGAGGCCTCCGCGCCGTCCTCTCCTGTCGCCGAGGATCGCACCGCGATCGGCAGGTCCTGACCGAGCCCGTGATACGCGGAGATCACTTCCGCGAGGATCTTCCCGGTCATCCCGGCCCGGTGGATCAGCCCGCGCAGCAGATCGCACAGCGCGGCGAGCCGCTCCGGATCGTCCGCCGCCGTGATGGCCTCGGCATGCAGCTCGGCCACCTCGTGGCGGACTCCGGCTTCCTCCAGGGACGCCAGATACGCCTCGCGCAGGATGACGAACCCTGGCGGGACCTCGAACCCGGCCGCGATCAGTTCACCGAGGTTGGCTCCCTTGCCGCCGGCAGATTCCGCGTCGGCGAGGTCGACAGCCGACAAGTCGCGCACGTAGCTCATGGGTTCCCTCCGGACGGTTGTTTCCCTGAGCCATGCTCGCCGGAAGTACTCCTCGCCCTCTGCCGTCCAAGGTCCCGGTCCGACGGGACTTCGTCCCCCGCCGGGTCACGTCAGCGCCTGAGATGGGCCGATTCGCTGGTGACGCCTTCGATATCCGACACCGACGAGTCCGGCCTTGTCCCGGGTTAACGTCCCGGTGCGTCCCAGGGGAAGGGACTGCGGGTCGTGAGTGGCGATTCGGGTTCTAACCCGAATCGCCACTCACGACCCGGAACTCGCGCGCGAGGTGCCGCCGCTCGGTCACCTCAAGGTGAAATAGGCTTCTTCCTCCTGCGCGAAATGCAGGGTCAGGATCGCGTCCAGGCCATAGAGCGTCGCCCGCAGATCGTCGATCTGGTCGGCTTGGATCCCGTCCGGCGCCTCGTCCAGGTGCCGCCGCAATCGGCGCACGAGCCGCTCGATCTCGGCGTGTTCCAGGCTCATCGTCATGGTTCCTTCGGGGCCGCCCAGAACCTCGGCCAGCGCCGGGTAGAGCTGCTCTTCCTCGGCCAGTTCGTGAGGCAGCAGCCGGTCTTCGAGCAACCGGTACGCGTGCCGGACAGCGTCTTCGACTCCTGGGCCGCCGCCCTCCGCCAGGGCGTCTGCAGCCCGGCGGACAGCGGAACGGGCCGGAAGCAGCGCTTCGTGCTCGCCCTCGAACCTCCGCAACAAGCTGTCCGGCGCGCGACGGCGCCTCGACGACAACGGAGCGGCCAGGGACCGCAGTGCGTTTCCGATCACGGCGATGTCGATCCCCTCCTGGACGAGGGCGCCGAGGACGGGTACGAGCCAGCCACCGGCCGCCGCGAGCATGGCCAGCACCGACAGGCCGGTACCGATTCCCGCGCTCTGGGCCGCGAGGCGTTTCGTCCGGCGGGCGATGTCCACGGCGTCGGCGAGCCGGTCGATGCGATCGTCGACGATCACCGCGTCGGCGGCCTGCGCCGCGGCGGTCGAGCCGCGCGACCCCAGGGCGATCCCGACACTCGCCGCCGCGAGGGCGGGGGCGTCGTTGACCCCGTCGCCGACCATGGCGGTCACCGCGCGTTCGTTTTCGGCGCGGACGAAGGCGATCTTGTCCGCGGGATCGCATCCCGCACGTACTCCGTCGAGTCCGAGCAGAGCGGCCACCTCCGCCGCGTTGTCGACGCGGTCACCGGTGAGGAGCACGATGTTCGCGATGCCTGCCGCGCGCAGCCGCCGGATCGTGCGGACCGCGTCCGGCCGTAGCTTGTCGCGTACGAGGAAGGCGGCGACGGGATGGCCGTTCTCCCGCGCCCAGAACACGGTCGCGAGGTCGAGCCGCCCCCTTCGCACCGCACTACGCGCCCAGGCGGGCAAGTCGCCCTCCGGCAGCCTTCCGATCCGGACGGACTTCCCGTCCACTTCACCTTCGACTCCTTGGCCGGGAGTCTCCGTCGCCGCGCGGGCCGCCGCGGGCTTGACACCGGCAGCGCGGGCGGCCCTCACCACCGCGCCCGCGAGCACATGCGGCGAGTAGGCCTCGACGCCGGCGGCCAGCGCGAGTACACGCTCCGGTGTATCGCCTGGGGCGCACATCACGGCGATCACCTCGGGACGTCCGGCGGTCACCGTGCCGGTCTTGTCCATCGCCAAGATCCTTACGCGACCGAGAAGTTCGAGTGCGGCCCCGTCTTTGACCACGACCCCCGAACGCGACGTCCGTGACATGCCGCCGGTGATCGCGACGGGTACGGCGAGCAGGAGCGGGCAGGGCGTCGCGGTGACGAGTACCGCGACCGCACGGCCAGGGTCTCCGCTGAACGCCCACGCCAGGCCGGCGATGGCCAGTGCGGCGGGCAGGAACCAGACGGCGACCCGGTCCGCGAGCCTGGCGATCGGCGCGGTGCCTGAGGCCGCCTGCTCCGCGAGCCGGACGATACCGGCGTAGGTGCTGGCTTCAGCGGAAGCGGTGACCACCAGGTCGACGGCCGGGCCGGCGTTCACCACGCCGCTGCGCACGGCCTCGCCCGTCCTCAGGACCGGTTCCGCCTCGCCCGTCAAGGCCGACTCGTCGAATGTCCCCTCCCCCTGCACCATCCCGTCCACCGGCACCACCTCACCGGACAGGACGACCACGCGGTCGCCCGAGCGCACGTCGCCGACCGGAACCGTGTCCACCGGCGCGTCGTCGGTGTCGCCGCGGCGGAGATGGGCCGACGTCGGTGCCCTGGCCAGCAAAGCGGACAGATCCCGGCCCGCCCGGCGCTCGGCCGCGGCTTCCAGCACACGGCCGGTCGCGATCATCGTGGCGATGATCGCCCCGGCGAGGTACTCCCCGACCGCGACGGCACCGACGAGCGCGAGTATCGCGAGCTGATCGGCGCCCCAGCGACCCGCCCGCAGGTCGGCGAGCACCCAGACCGTGGCGGGGACGACCATCAGGACCGTGGCGGCGGCCCACAACACCGCGGCCGGCGCCGGTCCCGAGAGCCTGGCGAGCCCGCCCGCGGCGAGCAACGCCGTCACCCCGCCGAGGAGCAGGGCCTCCTTGGACGGGCGCCCCCGGATCACCCGGCCGGCCTGTTCGCCTCGTCGTCCCACGTGTACTCCACCCGGTCGATGACGTCCACGACTCCGGCCACCCGGCGGATCAACGCGTCGAGGAGGACGGACTGGCTCCGGCGTTCGACCGTTCCCGTCAAGGTGACGATGCCGTCGGTGACCTGAGCGCGGACCTGGCCTCGAGACGGTCGCCGGATCAACACCAAGAGGTCTTGATCGACTTCTCCACGGATGTCCGCGTCGGTGCGGACGAGAGCCCGGACCAGGTCGGCCCGGCTGACGATTCCGCTGAGTTTCCCGTAGCGATCCACCACGGGCAGTCGCTTCACCCGGTGCCCCACCATCAGCCTCGCGGCCTCCTGCAGAGGCTTGTCCGCTTCGACCGTCACCGCGGGAGCCGTCATCACGTCCTCGGCCGCCCGCACGACAGATGCACCTTCGGCCTGCTTCAGCAACAAGTCCGCCTCGGACACGACACCCACGACATCACGATCGTGATCGACGACCGGAACGGCGCTGATGCCCCGGCCGGCCAGGATCCTCGTGATGTCGGCGATCGGCGTGGACTTGCGGACCGAGTGGACGCCTAGGGTCATGACGTCGCCGACCGTGGTTCCGGTCACGACGGCACTTCCTCGTCTTCCTCGGCGGGCTCCTCCTGCTTGTGCTCGCGGTAGGACTCGGCGGCGAAGTACCGCCTCATCGCGGCTTCGGCGAGCTCGGCCGAAGACCGTGAAGATCCCGAGCCCGCGGCTATCGCCTGACGCGCCTCTCGTGCGGCGCGGGCGCTTTCGACGTCGTTCATGCCCCATCTCCTTCCAGCAAAAGCGATTCCGCTGTCCCGGCGGCGCCGAGAAGCACGACATCGGACCGGACGACGGCGACCGGGCAGGGTGCGCGGCCGGTCAGGTCCTGGCTCACTGATCCGAAAAGCAGTCCCGTGAACGCGTTCCGGCCCCGGGTGCCGACGACTATCAGGACGGCCCGTTCGCCGTACTCTTTGAGCACCTTGGCCGGTCTTCCCCGGACCACGAGACAGTCGAAGGGGACGCCGGGGAACCAGTCCGCGACCGTCGCCACCTTCGTCTCCAGCGCCTGCCGCTCGGCGTCCTGCACGGTCACGGAGTCGGCGAGGTTCAGGTCACTCCAGGTCCGGAGCACGGTCACCGACGTCCCCAGTCGCGCCGCCTCCTCGAAGGCGAAGCGCACGGCGAACGCCGAGGCCTGCCAACTGTCGACACCCACCACGACCGGCCCGGACCGCGAACGCGCGCCGCGGACGACCACCAGCGGGCACCGCCCGTGGACCGCCACGGCGAGGGCGGACGAACCCAGCACCAACCGGCCGACGCCGTCCAGACCACGAGTACCGACGGCGAGCACGAGTGCGTGTTTCGATTCGTCGATCAGCACCGGCCGAGGATCACCTTCCCGCACCTCGGTCTCGATCTCCAGACTCGGAGCGACCGCCCATGCCGCCAGCTTCGCCAGCCGAAGCCGCTTCACGGCGGTCTCGCGTAGGGCCTCACGCACTTCCGCGGCGGTGACTTCGAGATTCGGGTAGTCGTCCCCGGTCGAAAAATAGGCGTGGACAAGCCTCAGTGAGGTTTCTCGCCGCACCGCCTCTCCGGCCGCCCAGCGCACCGCCTCCGTCGCCGACTCCGAGCCGTCGACGCCGACGACCACCGGCTTGGTCCCACCCCAACGTCCGGACACGGTGACCGCCCGCCCTTCCTCTCGGCTCATCCCAGGTTGCGCCCGGCGCGGTATCGCGGGGCAGTGCCCGGCGTCCCCGTCCGGCAGGTCCTTGGCACGTCCGGAGAGGGACGTTCTGCTCTAACCCGGACACCACGACCGGCGAATCGTTGGTCGCCCCGGACCAGGAGGAGCCGATGACCACGAACCGTGCCGAAACCGCCGGATCGCCGGCTGACCGTTACACCCCGGATCCCGACTTCAGCGAGTGGCTCCGGGTCGAAGCGGGCGAGTTCGCCGGCTTCGGCGAGCCGGGCTACGGGAAGATCGTGCTGTCCCTGTCCGTCCGCTCCTACGGTGACCGCCACAGCCTGCTCACCTACGACATCAGGGTCACCCTCACCGATTCCGTGAGCCTGTCTCGTTTCCGGCGGTACTGGATGGTGGCGTCACCGCTGATCAAGAACATCCACGGCGCCACCCTGCGCGCGATCGCGCGGGACGCCGAACACGCCGAGACCGGGACGTCGTGAACGGCGAAGGCACGGACGTGGTGAACGCGCGACTGATCGACCGCTTCGCACCGCGTGCGGACTTCATCCTGGCCGAGGAGCTACTCCTCAGCGCGGCGGCCACCGCCGCCTATCGCGCGATCGGTGAACTCCGCGACGCCGACCTGGAGTCCCCGGTTATCCGCCTGCTCTTCCGCGCGCGCGATCTTCCCGGCTACGTCCGGTCGCACGGACACGTCACCGATCTCGGGGAGATCCTCCTCGGCGGCAAGGGCATCCTGCTCGGCGAGCGACCTGGACGGGAGATCGTCCTCGGCGCCGCAGGACGATTCTGGAGCCCCGTACCCGAGTGGTACGAAGTCACTCCGGAGACCTTCCGCGACTTCGCCCACGCTCGCGGTGGCACGATCGCGATGGCCTTCCTCGTGGATCCCTTGGCCGAAATCGGCTGCCGCGTGACGATCGAAACGAGGATCACCGTGGCCGACCCGGCCGCCCGGCGCACCGCGTCCCTCTACTGGCGTTCGATCCGGCCTGCCGCCTGGCTCACCACCCGTGGTCTCCTCGCCGCCATCGCAGCGCGCGCAACGGCCCTCACGCCTTCGTGAGCACCGCGGCGTCCGCGGTCGCCGCGGCGAGCGCGCCGACCAGGCGATGCGGATCCGGAAGAAGTTTCCGGTCCGTCCCGAATCCGAAGTGGACGGAACCCGCGTAGCTGAACACACAGACGGTGACCGCCTGAGGCCCGCTGCACGGCGCCCACCCGACAATGCCGTCGACCCGGACACCGGCCAGCGCCATCGGGCGACGCGGTCCGGGCACGTTGGTCAGCACCCCCGTCGCCTTGCCGGCGAAGAAGCGGGTCAGCGGCTCCGACAGGCTCTCCGGCATACGACCCGAGAGCCACTGGATCCCGAAGGTCAGCATCGGCTCGTAGGACTCGCGAATTCGCTGCACCCTTCGGTGCACGCCGTCGAGACGCTCCCGAAAACCTTTCTCCGCCAGAGGGAATCCGGCGAGGACGAGAGCGAAGTCATTGCCGAGCCTGGGTGGCAGGCCGGCGTCGAACCCCGACCGGCTCACCGGGAGAAGCCAGTTCAGGTCGATCGGCGCCACGACACCGTCACGATCCCGCGCGTACCGTTCGAAGGCGGCCATCACCAAGGCCACGCAAACGTCGTTGACGCTGGTCCCGGTCGCGCGCGCCACCGCCGTGATCAGGTCGAGCGGGATGGCGTCACCCCAGGCGGCCGTTTTCTCCTCGGCGGGCTCCCCGGCCCACAGCGCATCGGCCCGCGCGGGGCTCGCGAGCTTCACCACACCACCCGCGGTGTTCCGCAGGGTGAATCCTCGAGAAACCAGGAACTTCAGTAGCCCCGCCGGTCCGCGAGGAAGCGTGGAGGTCGCCAGTTCGCCCACCGCCCCGGCCAGGCCGGCGACACCGGTCAGGCCGAGAACCGGCCACGCCACCGCCGCACGGGCCAGCGGCCCCGCTCGCCCGGCCACCCGATCCAGCCGGTCACCCAGCCCGCCGAACATTTCCACGACATTCGCGGCGGCCCTGGACATCGCTCGTGAACCTCCGGGCGCCTGTGGCCTCGTCCCGCCGACCTGGACCGGCCGGGAGTCCTCGTCCTCGATCGGATCGAGAAGGCCGAAAAGTACCTGGATCAACCGGATCCCGTCCGCCATGGCATGGTGCGACCGCATCAGCACGGCGCTGCCGGTCCCGTATCCCTGCAGCAGCTCCATCGTCCACAAGGGATGATCGGGATCGAAGGGAAGTGCCCGGCGAGCGGCGACCAACTCCTGCAGCTCTTCCCTTGCGCCCGGCGCAGGCACCCTTCCCACCGTCAGATGCCTGTCGAGGCTGAAGTCCACATCGGTCTCCCAGAACCAGTCACCTCCTTCACAGACCGGTCGCTGGGTGAACACCGGGTATCTGCCGAGCAGCCGGTCCGCGACCACCCGCGCGAGGCCTTTTGGAGTCACCTCGTCCGCCGTCCACAGCACGGAGGTGATGGTCATCAGATTCGCCGGATCATCCAGTTTCAGCCACAGCCGGTCGTGTGGCGCGAGCGGACGGCGCAAGGAGCTCACGGCTTGTGCCGAGTGGCGATGGCCTCCTGTACGGCGAGGAGCCGGGCACGTTGAGCCTCGTCGGCTGCGTTCTGGTCGGCTTCGGTGACGATCACCGCGTCCGGTCCGGGAAAGACCGTGGAGACATGGTCGTCCTGTATCCAGCGCACCACGTACGGAGGCGAGCCGTCCGGCGAGCGGACCTCGATGATGAGTCCCCGCTGATCCGTCTTGCCGACGATCGGTCCCTTGATGACCAGCCAGTCACCTTGACGAGCATGCATGTCACTCCCTTCCGACCGGTCTTTTCCCTTGCCACGGGGAATGTTCTCCACCGTGCTGAGCCACCTGTGACGCTCACCCGCCCGCTTTCGCGGTGAGCAGGCGGCCGAGCCCGGCTCCCCAGGCTTCCGCCCGCTCTCGCTCTCCCTCACGGAGGGCAGTGGTCCCTTTGCTCACGTCCACGAAGAAGCTCTCGGACGGTACGAGCGGAACGCCGCCATGTCGCCGCAGGACCTTTTCCGCGCCGCGGGCGGCGGAACCGGTGAGCCAGCGTGGTTTGGCCATCCTCGTGTCGAAGACCGCCACCGGTATCCGCGTCTGAGCACTGCCGCACGACCCGAGCCACTCGCGCAGGCCGGTGGCCGATCGCACGCCGTGTCCGGTCTGTTCGAGCGCGGACTTCCGGGTCGCCGGTCTGGTCATGACCAAGGCGTGGGTGGGTCCGCCGACGACCAGCAGGTCGATGCCGTCCCAGTCACGGGGCGCCTCGTCCACGTTGAGGACGTCGACGCCGGTGTGCGCCGCCAGTCCCTTTCCGATCGCCGTCGCCAGGGTTTCCGTGTTCCCGAACATCGACTCGAAGACCACCACCGCGCGCATCAGGATTCTCCTTGCCGTGTTGCGGAAAGCTCCCGGGAAGCGCGTGAGACGGAGAGCGCGACCAGCACGACCGCGGCGGCGAGCGCCACGATTCCCGCGGTCAGGAAGACCCACGCGAGCCGGCCGAGCACCGGAGCGGTCGCACCGGCTTCCGCCCGGACGTTCACCCCCGGCGACCCATCGGCGTTCATCACCACGACCGTCCAGTCACCCGCCTGATCCGGCCACTCGACCGTGCGGGTTCCCGCCCCGGCCGACGAGACCGTCCAGACGCCCGCGTTCTCCGGGAGCAACGGGACGCCCGAGCCCTGATGGACGGCGACCGCGCCGGAGGCCAGGTCCGTGATCGTCACGTACTCGGTCCCCTCCAGGTAGCGGGCGACCTCGGACGACGGAGCGATACCGACGAAGATCGGGTTCTCCGAGCCCAGGTCGGTGACCCGGATACGAAGGTCGCCCAGCGCACGTTCGGCGAGCAACACGTCGTCGGGAGTGCCGGCGAAGTGCACCCGCTCGCTCGTCAGGGCGTGAGTACCCGTGCTGTAGGTCGACGAGGCGGACAGGTAACCGTCGTCGGACCGTTCGCCCTTGTCCAGCCAGAGCAGGGTGACGCCGCCGGTGAGCAGGCCCATGGAAAGAGCGCCCAGCAGGACGCCGGCGACGACCGAGACGATCCTGCCCGGCGACCAGTGCGCACCGGACCGGCTCGGAGCCGGTGTCTCCGGCGAGATCGAGGTCCGTCCCGGTTCGGTTCCGCCCATGTCCAGCCGGAACGGCGGGTACTCGTCGGTCATCAGCGCGGCGTAGGCGCCGACCCGGATGACCCAGCGATCCATCCCGATCACGAAGTCGTACAAGGGCTTCGGGTACTTCCCGGTGAACAGCAGGATGATCGCGGCGATGAGCACCAGGATCCCGATCAAACCACCGGCTCCCCAGCTGTACCGGTCGTCGGAGGGTCCCCAGCCCAGCCACAGACCGCCGCCCGCGAAGACGCCGAGGACGAGGTAGTGCGGAATCGCCAGCAACCACCATTTCACGAGCACGGATCCGCGTGACAAGCGCTCCGGATAGTCGATTTCGAGCCTGGCCGGATAGGACGGGTCGTCGGCCAGCGTGAACGGTGGATACCGGTCTGTGCCCAGCGCGGCGTAGGCGTAGTAGTGCACTCGCCACGCCCACCGGAAGACCCCGACGTTGAATTCGAAGATCGACCGCGGATACCGCCCGGTGAACAGGATGGCGAAGAACGCCACCATCGTCAGCGGGACGAACGCGAGCCACAGCACCGCGAGCACGAGGTAATGCGGAATCGCCAGCAGCCATTTCACCAGCCAGAGCCACCGGGACAGGCCTGGATCGAGTGTTGTCTCGACGCGGACGGACGAACTCATGACGACGCCTCCTTGCGGGGAGCGGACCTGTCGACTCTCCGCTCCCCGCGCCGGCGGGAACAGGAACGAACGGCCCGCCGAGCCGGGCCCTCCGACCCTGACCGCGCCCCGCCCGGCCGGGAACCATGAACCTCGACCCGTTTCCCCTTCTCAGAGGCAGGTTTCCGATGGACCAGGGCCTTCCCGACGATTTCACCGTCGAATCCGCGGTGGCGCTCGCCGTCCGCGCGCCTTCGGTGCACAATTCCCAGCCCTGGCAATGGCGAACCGGGGACCGGACGATCCACCTCTACGCCGATCGCACCCGGCAACTCGGCGGCGCCGATCCGGACGGCCGGGACCTGATGCTCAGCTGCGGCGCGGCGCTGCACCACCTCCGGGTCGGCTTCGCCGCCTTGGGCTGGCGTGCCGAGGTGCACCGCCTGCCCGATCCCGCCGAGCCGGACCACCTCGCCGCCATCGAACTTCACCGACATCAGCCGACGCTGGACGACATCGAGCTGGCCGCGGCCATCCCCCGCCGTCGAACCGACAGGCGCAGGCACAGTTCCTGGGGTGTCCCCCAGGGGTACATCGAGGCCCTGGCCCGGCGCGCCGCCGACGAAGGCGCCATTCTGCGCTCGGCCCTCGACTCCGCGCGCTACCACCTGGCCGGCGCCATCAAGGAAGCCGCCGCGCTGCACTCCGATGACCCGGTCTACCGCACCGAACTCGCTGCCTGGAGCGGACGTCACTTCTCTCCGGACGGTGTCCCCTCGGCGAACACGCCCGCACAGGACGACACCCCCGGTGCCCTGCCCGGACGCGCGTTCGCCGAGCCCCAGCTCGCCCAGGCGGAAGGCGCGACCGGTGAGAACGACGAAACCGTGCTGCTGGTGCTGAGCACCGCCTCGGACGACGCGATGTCCCGGCTCCGTGCCGGCGAGGCCACGAGCGCGGTTCTGCTCGCCGCGACGAGTCTGGGCCTCGCGACCTCTCCGCTCACCGAACCACTGGAGCTCGCCGGTACCCGCGACAAGGTCCGTGATCTCGTCACCGGCGGGACGTTCCCGCAGATGGTGCTCCGGACGGGCTGGGCACCGGTCAACGCGGATCCCTTGCCCGCGACGCCTCGCCGGAACCCGGAGGAAGTCCTCGGGAAACTCGGGAAACCCGTCACCGATCCCGTGCGCTACCGAAGCCACTGAACACCAGAGGAGCGGACATGCAGTACTCGCACTACGCGGACGGCGGCTGGATCGGCATGCTGCTGCTCATCACCGTGCTCGTGCTCGTCGGCGGGCTCATCACTGTGTCGATGATCCTCCTGCGCCGCTCCACACGGCCCTCGGAGAACCACGACCAGGCCATCCGGATCCTCAACGAAAGGTTCGCTCGCGGGGAGATCGACCAAGACGAGTTCGAGGCGCGCCGCGCCGTGCTCAAGACCTGATCCGCCTGCCCGTCCCGGGAGGCCACGATGGACAGACTCGGTCCGCTGGATGCCGCGTTCCTCGAACTCGAAGACGGCGATTCCGACACCACGCTCTCGATAGCCTCGGTCGCGATACTCGAAGGGCCCGCGCCGCCGCCGGGGGACTTCGCCGAAGTGATCACCTCGAAGCTGCCGCTGGTCCCCCGCTACCGGCAAAAGATCCACCGGGTTCCCCTGGACCTCGGTCCACCGGTCTGGGTCGACGACGACCGATTCGACGCTTCAAGGCACTTTCACCGTGTCCTGATACCTGTACCCGGCGACGAGAACGCGCTCTGCGAACTCGTCGCGCTCCTGATGTCCGAACGCCTCGACCGCGACCATCCGCTGTGGGAGTTCTGGGTCATCGAAGGACTCTCCGGCGGTCGTTGGGCCGTGCTGTCCAAAGTGCACCACTGTCTCGTCGACGGTGTCGCGGGGAACGCGTTGCTCAAACTGATGTTCTCCGCTGAGGACCCGGCGAAGACCGCCACGGAACCGGAGCGAGACCCCGGCACGGCCGCCTTGTTGCTGAACGCGGCGCGCGAGATCGTCTCGCTTCCCGTGGACCTGATCCGCGGCGTCGGCGGACTGGTGATGTCGCCGAACCGCGCGGCCCGCCTGATCGCCGACACGGCCAAGGGACTGACCGCGCTCGCCTCGGCCCTCATTCCCACCGCACGGTCTTCCTTGTCGGGCCCGATCGGGCCCGGACGGCGTTACGAGGTGGCTCGCACCTCCCTGGCCGATATCGGCGAGATCCGTGCCGCGTTCGACGTGACCATGAACGACGTGGTGCTCGCCTCAATCACCAGCGCGTTCCGCGATGTGTTGCTGCGCCGGGGAGAAAAGCCACTGCCGGACTCTGTACGCACCCTGGTTCCGGTCTCCGTTCGCGGCGACGCGCAGACTCTGGACAACCGCGTCTCGCTCATGCTGCCACTGCTCCCCGTCGACATCCCCGATCCCACGGGCAGACTGCTCGCGGTGCATCGACGCCTCGCCCAGCTGAAGGCCGGCAAGGAGGCGGAGGCAGGTGCCGCCCTGACCGGCGCCGGCGCACACACGCCTTTCGCGCCGATCGCCTGGGCGATCCGCCTGGCCGCGAACCTGCCCCAGCACAACGTCGTCACCGTCACCACCAACGTTCCCGGACCGGTGGAACCACTGCGCCTGCTGGGCCGCGAGGTACTGGAGCTGTATCCGTACGTGCCTATCGCGATGCGGCTCAGGTCCGGGGTGGCCGTACTGTCCTATCGGGACAAGGTGACCTTCGGGGTGACGCTGGACTTCGCCAGTTCGCCGGAAGCCGGCTTCTTCGCGAAGGCGATCGAACACGACCTCGAGTCGCTTCTGCGCCTCGCCCGTGAATCCCAGGCCTGATGCCCTTCGGCTCACCGCCGACGGGCTCGGGCCACTTTGTGCAGGGTGTCGGCGAGCAGGACGACCGGCACGGTCGCGACGGCCAGCACCCAGCCGAGCGGTCCGGGCATGGTGCCGCCCAGGAGCCCCGGCAACGGCGGCATCAGCAGGAACACGGCGAGCATCGCGAGTTCGAAGAGGATCGCGAACGAAAGGAGTGGGTTGCCCCCCAGCCCGATCCGGCCGACCCAGCGCGACTCGCTGCGACAGGCGAACGCGTTGGCCAGCTGCCCGAGCACGATCGCGGAGAACGCCGTACCCGAAGCCGCAGCGAGCAACCCCACCTCCGCGGTCTCTCCGAACCACCAGCCTCCGGCCAGCAGCACGACGAGGAACGCCGACATCGACGCCAGCGCCTCGGCCGGACCGAGAACCCCGAACGCGCGGCGCGCCAGCCGACCATCGATCAGTGAACCACCACGGGCCGGGCCTTCCATGGTGCGCCGGTTCGGGGGCTCCGCGCCGAGGGCGACCGCGGGCAGCAGATCGGTGCCGATGTCGAGCGCGAGGACCTGCAGCACGGTGATCGCCAGCGGGATCTGGCCGCCGGCGAGCGCCCAGACGACGAACGGCGTGAGCTCGGCGACGTTGTCGGTCAAGTGATAGGTCAGAAACCGCCGGATGTTGACGAAAGTGGCACGTCCGAGTTCGACGGCCGACACGATGGTGCCGAAATGATCGTCCAGGAGAACGAGGTCCGCCGCCTCGCGCGCGACGTCGCTGCCGGACGCGCCCATCGCGACGCCGATGTCCGCGGTGCGGAGCGCGGGACCGTCGTTGACGCCGTCACCGGTCATCGCGACGACATGTCCCCTGGCCTGCAATGCCTTCGCGATCCGCAGTTTCTCTTCCGGTGCGACGCGGGCGACGACGACCCCGTCGACGTCGAGCACCCTGCCGAGTTCCTCGTCGTCGGCCGGCAGGTCTTTCCCCTCCATGACCAGTTCTTCCGGTCCGAGCAGTCCCACTTCGGCGGCGATGGCCCGCGCGGTCCCGGGATGGTCGCCCGTGACCATCGCCAGCCGGATCCCGGCACGACGGCAGGAGGCGATCGCTCCGCCGACGTCCGCGCGCGGCGGATCCTGCAGGCCCACGAGGCCGAGCAGATCAAGGTCCCGTTCGCCGTCCACTGTGGACGACGAGGCGCGCCGTGCGATGGCGAGCACGCGAAGGCCGGACCGGCTCAGCGAATCGATCGCCTCATGCGCGTCCGATGGCACCTCCACGCACAGGGGGAGCACCGTGTCCGGCGCGCCCGACACATGCAGGCCGTCCGCGTCCACGACAGACGAGCGGCGTCGGCGGGGGTCGAACGGGTTCCTCTCAGCCGGCGAAGGTGCGCGTGCCACACCCGCACGGGAGGCGAGCACGTGCAACGCCACCTCCATCGGATCACCGACCGGCTGCCACCGTCCCGAGTGTTCGAGCGCGTGAGCGTCCGGTGAACAGCGGGCCGCCGAGTCCGCGAGGGCCGCCGTCGCGCACACCGCCTCCGGATCACCGATCAGCTCCCCCGCCGGGTCATAGCCCTCACCACGGACCTCCACGATTCCCGGCGGAGTCCATACCCGCACGACCGACATCTCATTGCGGGTGAGCGTCCCGGTCTTGTCGGTGCAGATGAACGTCGTGGCCCCCAGCGTCTCCACCGCCTCGAGCCGTCGCACGAGTGCCTTGCGCTTGGCCATTCTCTGTGCGGCGCGCGCCAGCGAAAGCGTCACGGTCGGCAACAGCCCCTCCGGGACCAGAGCGACCGTCACGCCGATCGCGAAGAGGAAACTCTCCGTCCCCGCGCGTCCTAGTCCCAGGGCCACGGCGAAGAACACGCAACCGACCGCCACCGCGATCAACGCCACCAGCCGGACGACACGATGCAACTGCACCGCCAGCGGGCTCGTCGGCCGGACCGCGCTCGCGGTGACGGCGGAGATCCCGGCCAACCGGGACCGGCCACCGGTCGCGGTCACCGTCGCCACACCATGGCCTTCGGTCACATAGGTTCCCGCGTACACCCGGCCACCGGGCTCGGGACGGACGGGGCGGCTCTCCCCGGTGAGCATCGACTCGTCCACCGACAGCCGGCCGCATTCGGCGAGCTCGGCGTCCGCGCACACCCGGTCGCCGGCTTCGACCAGGACCACGTCCCCCACGACCAGCTCGGCGGCGTCCACCACGACGGCGTGCCCGTCCCTGCGCACGGTCGCCCGCACCGGAAGCAGGTCACGCAACCGCTCGGCCGCCCGATCCGCACGGTATTCCTGAGCGAAGGAGAAGGCACCGTTGAACACGACGACCACGGCGATCGCGATGGCGAGAGCCGGCATGCCGGCCAGCAACGCCAGTCCCGCAGCGGCCCACAGCATGATCGCGAAGAAATGGATCATCTGCGCGGCGAGCGCGGCCAGCGGACGCCGCCGTTTCGGCGGAGGCAGGATGTTCCGCCCGTCGCGCAGCAACGCCGCCGCCGCCTCCTCCGAGGTGAGTCCCTCCGCACTTCTCGCCACGGCCGCGCCGGTCACCGCTTCCCCTCTTCCGCCGGGCGAGCCACGACCACCGGGCACAGCGCGTACGACATGACCGCCTGGCTGGTCGACCCCAGGAGCATCCCGGCCACCCCACCGCGTCCCCGGCTGCCGACCACGAGCACCTGCGCACGATCGCCGTACTTCAGCAGTTCGTCCGCCGGGCGGCCCCGGACGACGACCCGCTCGACACCGACGTCCGGGTACTTCTCGCGCCAGCCCGCGAGCCGTTCCGAAAGCACCTCGCGCTCCTGCTCCTCGACGTCGGCACGGTTGAGCGTCCACTGCGTCTCTTCGAAGATCGCGGACAGGAAAGCGTCGTCCCAGCAATGGAGGGCGACCAACGTCGCGTTACGCCAGGAAGCCTCCTCGAACGCCAGCGCCAGGGCCGTCTCGCTCGCCGGTGAACCGTCCACGCCGACCACGACAGGTCCCAGCTCGGGTGGCACTTCCTCCGCGACGTGGGGGCGGACCAGCGCGACCGGGCAGGCGGCCCTGGCCGCGAGCGCGATGGACACGGACCCGACCAGGAGCCTGCCGAGCGGACGGATCCCCTCGGTCCCCAGAACGAGAAGGCTCGCGTCCTCGGACATCGCTTCCAACGCCTGCAAGGACTTCTCATGCCGGAGGACGAGAGAGATCTGGACCGACGTCGCGACCTCCTTGGCGGCGTCACGCGCCTGCCGAAGGAGGCGATGACCTCTCATCCTGATCATCTCCGCCAGGTTCTCCCTGGTCGGTAACGCCCTTGGGTAACCGAGGGACTCGTCGTCGATCGCGTGGACCAGCCTGAGTTCCGCGTGACGGCGCTGGGCCTGTTTCGCCGCCCAGCGCACCGCCATCGTGGCCGACGTCGATCCGTCGACTCCGACGACCACCACGTTTCCCGAATGTCCCGGCATGTCAGCTCACCCCGTCAGGTATCCGATGTCGCCTCGAACGTTAGGAAGAACCGCGGTACGCGGGCAGCGTCGTTGGTAACCGGCGGGCGGGACCTTCAGCCCTCCCCCTGTTCGCGGGGAGCTTCAAGGGTGAGACCCACCGAGGCGTTCGCGATTCCCGAAGCGATCACCTGACGCGCGCCCGCCTCTTCGAGCAGTTCCGCGACCGGCCGGTTGTCCGCGAGATAGGTCGCCGTGAACCGGTCGAACCCGTGTCTCAGCGCGGCTTCGCCGAGCATGCGGACGAGGGCCGACGCCAGCCCGACGCGGCGCCATCCGGGCAGGACCACCACCGCGATCTCGGCGACACCTTCCTCCCGTGTCGCCTCGTACCTCGCGATCGCCACCCCTTCTCCGGTGCCGTCGCGGGCGACGAGTGCGTAGCGGCGCTCGAAGTCGAGTTCGGTCAGGTACGCCAGCAGGCGAGGCGTCACCCTCGGCGGCGCGCCGCAGAACCTGCGGTACAGCGTTTCCCTGTCCGCTTCGGTGATCGCTTTACCCAGTGCCGCGGCGTCGTCCGGCCTCAGCCGACCGACACTCACCGCGCGTCCGTCCCGGAGTTCGACCCGAACAACACCGGTATCGCCGTCCATCGGAAGAGCGTAGAACCGGGATCCCGGCCTCCACTGAGGCCGAACAGGCCGCTTCGGAGGGACCTACGGCCCTCGCTCGACGTGAAGCCGTGGGCGACGCTCGAACGACGTCCAAGCTGAAGGAGCAAGCCATGAACAAGCGATCCGGCACCCAGCGGAAGCCCCGTGCGGGCGTACTCGGATTCCTCGCCGGGATGCAGATCACCCTGGCCGCGGCCGCGTGGTCCGACCTCGCGGTGCGTCCCGCCGACGAGATCCGCGGTTCCAAACGGCGGTGGGCGCTCATCATCGCGATCAACTTCGTAGGCCCCATCGCCTACTTCACCTGGGGAAGGCGACCGATGGACCCGGCCGGTCACCCCATCGAAACGCCGTGACAGCCTTCCAGACGATCAGATGAGCACCCGTTCGTGCTCGTGGGGAACGACGGCCTGCCAGTCGTATTCGTTGCGAAGCCGCTCGGCGACCACCTCGGCGGCGTCGGGCTCGCCATGGACGAGATACGTGCTTCCCGGCTGGGGACCGGCCGTGGCCCACGCGACCAGTTCGTCCGCGTCGGCGTGGGCGCTGAAGGCGTCCAGCTGGACGACGTCGGCACGGACGGTGACATAGCGGCCGTGGATCTTGATCTGCCGTGCTCCGGACGCGAGTTGCCTGGCGCGGGTGCCGGCCGCGGCGTAGCCGACGATGAGGACGGTATGCCGGTGGTCGGGCAGCATGTGTTCGAGATGGTGCAGGACCCGGCCTCCGGTCGCCATGCCGGACGCGGAGATGATGATCGACGGCATCCGCGGGGCGTTGACCCGCATCGATTCCTCCACCGTCCGTAGTTCGGTGAGCGAACGCGGCGTGAGAGGGTCGTGTCCGGCCGCCTCGGGCCGGATCTCCGGCCACTTCGAGCGGAGCGCGTCGCGATAGACCTTCAACGCGGCCAGAGCCATCGGGCTGTCGACGTAGACCGGCAGGTCGGGAATCGCGTGCGAACTCCTCAACTTGGCCAGTGCGGCCAGGACGACCTCGGTGCGGTCGACCGCGAACGCCGGGATCAGCACGCTGCCGCCGCGCCGGGCCGTCCGGCGGATCACCTCGCCGAAGCGGTCCATCGCGCCTTCGTCATGATGGAGACGGGCGCCGTAGGTGGACTCCATGACCAGCGCGTCGCACGGAGGCCTCGGCGAGGGCGGCCGCAGCAGGCTGTGCCCGGGGCGGCCGAGGTCGCCGCTGAAGACGACATCCCTGGCGTTCGACCGCAGATGAGCCCACGACGAGCCGAGAATGTGCCCGGCCCGGCCGAAGTCGAGGGTCACCCCGGCAGCGATCTCGGTTTCGGTCTCGAAGTCGAGTTTCCGCAGCAGGCCGATCGCCTTCTTCGCGTCGGCGGCGTCGTACAACGGCAGGGCCGGATGGTGTTTCGACCAGCCGTACTTGTTGGCGTGCGCAGCGTCCTCGGTCATCAGGTGCGCGCTGTCCTCGAGGACGATCGGCACGAGCTCCGCGGTACCGGGGGTCGCGTACACCGGACCGTGCCAGCCCGCTCGCACCAGCACCGGGAGATATCCGCAGTGGTCCAGATGCGCGTGGGTGATCACCACCGCGTCGAGTTCGGCGAGCGCGGGTGCGAGCGGTGCCCAATTGCGGCGTCGCAACGCGGTGAGTCCCTGGAACAGGCCGCAGTCGACCAGGACCCGGGAATCCGCCGTTTCGACCAGGTATTTGCTTCCGGTCACCGTCCCGGCACCGCCGTGGAAGGTCAGAGCCACCGTCACGACTACTCCACTCTCGTCAGGGGTTCGGCACCGAGGACTTCGGCGAGTGCGCGGCGCGGGCCGAGCAGCATCGGACCTTCGGGATAGCCGAACCGCATGATGGCCTGGGGGAAACCGGCGAGCTCCAGGTCTTCGCACAGGGCGGAGCGCACCTCGGGCAGATGAAGCGGCTGGGTGAGGACCGATCCGGCCAGGCCCGCGTCGACGGCGTCGAGCCAGGTGTACTGGAGAGCTCGTCCTGCCTGCAAGTGGTCGTGCCGGGTGTCGTCGAGGGTGAGGAACACGAGCAAGGTTTCCTCGGTCAAGCGCCGTTGCAGGACGCGGCGATCGGGGATCGCGGTGGAGGCCCTGACCAATCCTGCCCACGGCAGGGTCCCCGGCGGTGCCAGGCTCGCGGCCAGGCCGACGCCGTGGCGGTGGGACCTCTCGTCACGAATCGTCCAGAGTGCCAGCTCGCGCTGATAGGCCTGGTCGTGCTGGTACGCCTCGGCGGCGAACTCCAGCAGGTCCGCCAGCTGCGTCAACTCCAGTTCGTCCTGCACCGGCCGCGCGGAGACGCCGTTCTCGGCGGCCGAGGACAGGAGATCGCCGATCTCGGGGCGAGACACCGTCCGTCCCGAGAAACGACGCCGGTAGCTGGCGCGCCGCGCGATGGCCGAGTAGCGGTGCAGGTCGACGTCCGAAGGCGCTGAACGTTCTCCGGCCTCGATGACGGCGACGACATCCGGGCCGCCGTCGTCGGGAAACGCCTCGGTCCGGCTGTCGTAGCCGAGTACCCGGACGGCGAGTTCGAGGTTGGCGAGGGCGGCACCACACGACATGAGCCTGTCCCGGCCTGCCGGATCGTGCTCCGGCAGGGCCAAGTCCCGCCGCTCACGCAACAGCAGCCGGCCGCCGTCGAAGCCCAGTCGCCACGGCTGGATGTTGTGCACCGACGGTGCTCGCAGCAGCGTTCTCGCCAGCACCTCGGCTTCGGCCTTGGTCCACCGCTCAGCCATGGTTCCTCGTTCCCCTTGGTCGATTCGCTGGTTCCACGGTGCCGCCGGGTCACGGTGCCCGCGCAGGTACGGACGGCACCGATCGCCGGGACCAAATACCCGGCCGGCGTCCGAATAGGGCCGAAGGTCCCGGCTCATGGGGCCGTACAGGCGGATGTTTTCCGTCGATCACCCGAGTACGGTCGATTTCGCGGCCAGGACCCTGCGGTGGAAGGACCCCGAATGACGACGAAGGTGTTCCTCGTCGACGACCACGAGATCGTCCGGCGGGGCCTGGCGGATCTGCTGGGAAACGAGCCCGACATCGAGATCGCGGGTGAGGCCGCTTCGGTATCCGAGGCTCTGGCGCGTATCCCGCAAAGCGCTCCGGACATCGCCGTGCTGGACGTGCGCTTGCCCGACGGCACCGGTATCGAGCTCTGTCGCGAACTGCTGTCCACGCAGACCGACCTGCGCTGCCTGATGCTGACGTCCTATGCCGATGACGAAGCGCTGTTCACCGCGATCATGGCGGGCGCTTCCGGCTTCGTGCTCAAGCAAGTCCTCGGGAACGACCTGGTGTCGGCGATCCGCACCATCGCCGGTGGCGGGTCGCTGCTCGACAGCCGTACCACGGCCGCCTTGATGAACCGGATCCGGCGTGAGCGCAACCAGAACGACCCGACGGCGGCCCTGTCGGAGCAGGAACGCACCGTCTTCGAGCTGATCGGCGAAGGCCTCACCAACCGCGAGATCGGCGAGCGGATGTTCCTCGCCGAGAAGACCGTGAAGAACTACGTCTCCCGGATCCTCGCCAAACTCGGCATCCAGCGCCGGACCCAGGCGGCGGTCCTGGCGACCGAGCTCAAACGCGACGCCGTCCCGCCGATGTTCGGCGACAAGGACAAGGAATCACGGTAACGGGGCCTGCCAGACCAGCCGGGTCCCGCCGCCGTTGCGCCGGGTGAACTCCGCAGTGCCACCGGCGCGCTGTGCACGCTGTGCGAGATTCTCCAGACCACTGCGCCGCCCCTTCTCCGGGATCCCGATCCCGTTGTCGGTCACCTCGATCACCAGGTCTCGGTCCGCCTCGACCGCGATGGTGATCTCGTCGGCGCCGGAATGCCGGATGGCGTTGCTGAGCGCCTCCCGCACCACAGCTTCCGCGTGTTCGTGCAGGTCCACGGGCACAAGGGTGTCGACGGCGCCGGCGATGCGGACCGACGGCGTCACCGTACCGTCGGTGGTGAGCTCGGTGATCGTGTCGAGCAGCCGGCGGCGCAGGCTCTTCGACGCGTCCGAACCGGACGTGTGCAGGTCGAAGATCGACGTCCTGATCTCCCGGACCGTCCGGTCCAGCTGTTCCACCGCCTGGGTCACCCGGTTACGGGCGAGTTCGTCGGGCACTCGCGGCACGATGCTCTGCAGGCTCATCCCGGTGGCGAACATCCGCTGGATCACGTGATCGTGCAGGTCCTGCGCGATCCGGTCTCGATCGGCCAGCACGTCCAGCAACCGCTGAGTGCGCTGCTTCTCGGCGAACTCGAGCGCGACCGCGGCCTGGTCGGCGAACGAGGACAGCATCGGGATCTGGTCCTGCCGGTAGAGCGGCGCTCCCTTCTCCCGCCCGGCGACGAGAACCCCGCCCACACCGGCCGCGCTGTTCAACGGGACCACGACCGTCGAGCCGAATCCGTCGAACGCCGGTTCGCCTTCCGGCTGGTTCACGCCTGACAGGTCCGCGATGAGGCTCGGTTGCCCGGAGGCGACCACCTCGTCGAACACCGGGTGCCCGCTCGTCATGGACACCCCGACCAGCCTGCTCGCGGCCTCACCCGCGGCGACGCTCACCGTGAGGAGGTTCCCGTCGCCGTCCGCCAGCAGGATCATCACGCCATGGGCGGCCGAGAGTTCACAGACACGGGTCACGATCAGATTCAGCGTGTCCGTGACCGAGGCGCCGCCGAGCAGCTCCCCGTTGACCTCCGCGACCGCTTCCAGCCACCGCTCCCGAGTACGGGACCGCTCGAACAAGCGGGCATTGTCGATCGCGACACCCGCCGCAGCGGCCAACGCCTGGAGAACGACCTCGTCATCGGCGGTGAACTCGGCCGCTCCCCGCTTCTCGGTCATGTACAGGTTGCCGAAGACCTCGTCGCGGACGCGGACCGGGACGCCGAGAAAACTGTGCATGGGCGGGTGGTTCGCCGGAAAGCCCACGGACGCCGGATGCGCCGACAGGTCCGGCAGCCGGACGGGATGAGGTTCTTCGATCAGCAGCCCCAGAAGACCTCGGCCTTCCGGCAGATGTCCCATGTTGCCGCGCGTCTCCGGGTCGATGCCCTCGTAGACGAACTGGGAAAGCCCTTCTTCGTCACCGAGAACTCCGAGGGCTCCGTAGCGCGCGTCGACCAGTTCGACGGCCGCCTGGACGATCCGCTGCAGCGTCGAGTCGAGTTCGAGGCCGGTCGCCACGGCCAAGACCGCGTCGAGCAGCCCCTGAAGCCGGTCACGGGTCTTGACGATCTCCGACAGCCGCTCCTGGACCTCGTGCAGCAGTTCGTCGAGCCGCAGGCCGTTCAGAACCGCCGGGCTCAGGGGCGTTTCTTCGGCCGCTTGACGCTCGGACGGCATCGAGTGGCTCCTCTCCATGATCGGTGACGACAGGTGTTCGTCGTCACCGACGCCTTCAGCGTTTCACCATTGATCGGTTCTGCCAAGGCCCGCGCGTCAGGACAAGAGACCGCGATCCGAACGGCGTAGCAGGTCACCGACCGGGCGCCGCGCGGTTCGCCGAACCGAACCGTCCGGGTAGCCCAGTCGCATGATCATCTGAGGCGGCACCGGCAGGGACAGGGCGGCTGCCAGCCGGGTCCGTACGGCCGGCACGTGCAGCGGTTGAGACACCACCGACGCCGCCAGCCCCTCGTCCACCGCGGAGAGCCAGGTCCGTTGCATCGCCACGCCGGCCGACACTCGCCCGGCCCGGCTGTCCTCCGCGCAGAAGATCAGGAGCGTCTCCTTTTCCAGCGTGGACGCGAGCGTGCGGACATCGGGGATCACACTCGTCTCCCGCACCAGACCGGCCCAGGGCAGGCTTGCCTTGTCGTACCCCGGCATCACCAGGCCATCACCGACGCCATCGGTACGCCAGGCCGAGGTCCAGGCGGCGAGCTCCGCCTGAAGCCCGGCGTCGCCCTTGATCGCCCTGGCCGCTGTTTCGAGAAGCTCGGCAAGGGTTTCCTTCTCCTCGGCCCCGACGGCGTGACAAAGGACGCCCTCCGGCACCGGATCGACGATCCTCGACAACGTCGTGGGCGCCACCGGCACCGGCGAAAAGGTCCTGCGATGGCTTCGCCTCCGCGAGATCGCGGTATAGGCGTGCAACTCGTGGTCCGAGGGTGGTTCACGGCCGATCGCGGCCACCACGGCGACGAGCGGTGGATAGCCGTCCGGCACCGCGACGTCCGCCTGCCACCCCAGGACACGAACGGCCAGGACGAGGTTGGCGAGCGCGGCACCGCAAGAGATGAGCCTGTCGGCTCCGCCAGGATCCTGATGGGGCAGGGCGAGATCGGTACGTTCACTCAGCTCGGCCCGCGATTCCGGCAGCGCCAGTGACCAAGGCTGGCTGTTGTGCACCGACGGCGCACGGACAACGGCCCTGGCCAGGACCTCCACCTCGCCGCTGGACCACTCTCGTTCGGTTCTGTCACGCATCGGTCGACCCCCTCGCCCGGTATGCCTCGACCACACTCGGCAAGGTCGGATAGAGACCTTTTTCCTCGATGAGGTCGAGCAGACCCGCGGCAGCGAGATCGTCGCGCAGTTCCTGCTTGACCCTGGCCATCGCGAAGGTGATCCCCCGTCCTCGCAGCTCCGTGACCAGGCCGCGGAGCGCGTCCGCGGCGGTGATGTCGAGTTCGACGTTGGCTTCGGCGTTCAGGACGAACCACTCGACCGGCTCGTTCCCGTCGAGGGACTGGAGCGCGCGCCGCCGGAAGTCGTCCGCGTTGGCGAAGCACAGAGGCGCGTCGTAGCGGTAGATGACCAGCCCCGGTTCGGTGGTCGACTCCGGATAGTCGTCGACGTCGTGCATGCCCGGCACGCCGGGAACGAAGCCGAGGACGGCACCGTGCGGTCTCGCCAGCCTGCGCAGAAGATCCAGGATGGACAGTCCGACGGCGGCGAGAACTCCATAGAGGACATCGAGTGCCAGGACGGCCACGCAGGTCGACGCCGCCAGCACGAATTCGCTGCGCCGGAAGCGGGCGATCCGCTTGAACTCGCCGACCTCGATCAGTTTGAGCGCGGCGAACACGACGATTCCTCCCAGTGCGGCCTTGGGGAACACGGCCAGTACAGGGCCGGCGAAGAAGACCGTGGCGAGCACCGTCCCCAACGCGGTGATCGAGTACAGCTGTGTCCGGGCACCCATCGCCATCGCCAGCGCGGTCCTGCTCCCGCTCGAACTGACCGGGAAACCGTGCAGCAGACCGGAGGTGACGTTCGACGCGGCGAGTGCGCGAAGCTCCCGGTCGGCGTCGACCCGGTCCCCGTGCTTGCCCGCGAAGGCCCGCGCGGTCAGGACGTTGTCGGAGAACCCCACGATCGCGATGCCCACCGCGGGCAACAACAGGTCGGGCAGGTCCGTGGCGGAGAGCGCGGGAACACCAGGTACGGGCAAGCCGGCATCGATCGCGCCGACCACTTCGACTCCCGCGCCGGTCAGGGAGAACGCGCTGACCACGCCTGCGGCGAGCAAGATCGCGGCCAACGGCCCGGGGAACCGGGGCGCCCAGCGCTGAAGTACCAGCAGGGACGCCGGCACCGATGCGCCCAGCAGCAGGGTTGGCCAGTGCACCTGGACGACGTTGCCGAAAAATGAGACCAGTTCCGCGACGACGCCGTCACCTGTGACGGGAACTCCGGTCATCTTGCCCAGCTGGCTCACCGTCATCAGGACCGCGATCCCGGCCATGTACCCGGTCAACACGGGTTTCGACAGCAGGTCCGCCAAGACCCCGAGCTTGGCCAGGCCGCCGAGCAGGCACAGTCCACCGACGAGCAACGCGAGCGCCGCCGCCAGGGCGCCATAACGCAGTGGATCCCCGGCCGCGAGCGGTCCCAGGGCGACCGCGGTCATCAGTGCGGTGGTCGACTCGGGTCCCACCGAGAGGAACTTCGACGAGCCCAGGAACGCGTAAACCGCGAGCGGTCCGATCGTGGCCCACAACCCGGCCTCGGGCGGCAGTCCCGCCACCTCGGCGTAGGCCATCACCTGAGGGACCAGGTAGGCCGCGACGGTGACCCCGGCCAGCAGATCGCCCCTCAGCCCTGCGCGCCGATAGCTGTTGGACGGGGTCATCGGTGCCTCCTGGCCACAGCGCGATACAACGAAGGCGGCAGCCCGGAAAAGAGCCTTCCCTCCTGAGCGACCGAACTCGCCTCGTCGAGAAACCGCAGCACCGGTTCGGCCGATGTGCGATCGAACAACGCCGTGAAAACTCGCTCCAGCTGGGCCGGATCCCTGGTGATCGCGTCGAGCAGCGCGGCGTCGAACAGGTGATATCGAGGTCGTGGCTTCGGCAGATCGAAAGGATGTGCCTTGGTCACGAGGGAGTTCACGATCGCCGCACTGTCGGTTTGGATCCGTTCGAAGGCGTATCCGGTCGAAGCCTTGACCATTCCCGCCTTCGTGCCGATGGCGAGGACCGAACCACGCCGGCGATCGACCGGGTGGGCGGACAAGGGCAGCGCCCCGGATTCTTCTTTTCCGACAGTGCATTCCCGGAGCCCGAGCACTTCGGAGATGTATTCGCCGAGCGCGTGCCGCTGCTCCTTCACATAAGCCACGCCGTGCGAGCGAGCCGCCGCGAAGGAGGTGTGCTCCACCAAGGCCTCCTGAGGACCTCGCGGAAGAACGTAGAGGAAGCTCGCCGCCCGGCGTTGCGAGGTGCGGAAGTCGAAGAACGTCGGGATCGCCGGGTCGAACGCCGGGGCGGCGGTGCGCACGTGCCAGCCGCGGAAGATCAGCCAAGCGTCGATCCTCTGCGGTCCGGGTCCGAGCACACTGTCGAACACCCAATCCGCGTACATCGCCTCGCCGTCCACAAGGACTTCCGCACCTTCGCCCGCCTGCCTGATCCCGCTGATGTGTCCACTGTGGAATATGAACCCGCCATGCCTTGACGTCATTCGGGTGACCGCCGCGGCGAAGTCGTCACCTCGGACGAACCGGTAGCGGTAGGCGCCGAGGTCGACGATCCGCTCGCGGCCGCCCGCGTGAACCCGGAACCGATCGAACGTGCGGGACACGGCCGTGTCGAGCAGGCCTGGTCGGTCCGACCAGGAAGCCCAGCCGGCCTGTGCGATCGGCCGGCTGCCGTCGTCGACGACGGTGATCGGCCCGAGCGGTTCCGTCCGGGCGGCGAGGTGTGCCGCCAGGCTGAGCCCGCTGAGCCCTCCACCGGCGATGAGGATCCTCATCGATCGAGTCCACAGCCGCGCGCACCCGCACGCTAGTGCCCAGTGGCGCGCCTGGGGTCCCGTGAATCCGGGACCAACGGCACCGGTCGAGTCCGGCCGCGTGCTCTTAGCTTTGCGGCATGAGCCGTGATGAGCGAAAGGATCCGATCATGAGCCGCCCCCTCCCGTCGGCCGGACCGATCGTGGTCGGCGTCGACGGATCCGCCGGGTCCAAGGCGGCCACCGTCTGGAGCGCGCAGGCGGCCGAGCGACACGACGCGCCTCTCGTTCTCCTGCACGCACTGGCGATCCCCGACTTCTACGCGGGCCCGACCGTGCCACCGACCGAGGAACTCCTGCACAAGGTACGCGTCCGCGGCGAATCCATCGCACGGGAGATGACCGAGGTGGCCGAACACGTCGCCGTGTCCGCGGTCGAAACCAGGATCTCCGACGACGCCCCCGCCCTCGCACTGCTCGACGTCTCCCGTGACGCCAGGATGATCGTTCTCGGCTCGACCGAGCACAACCGCCTCACCTCGTTGTTCGGCGGCTCGGTCACGACTTCGCTGGCGGCCCATGCGTCGTGCCCGGTCGTCTCGGTCCGCGGCCGCACCTGGGATCTGCCCGGCGCACGGAACCGGCCGGTCGTGGTCGGCGTCGACGGCGGTTCCACCAGCGACCTCGCTCTCACGGCCGCCTTCGCCGAGGCAAGCGCCCGCGACGCCGAGCTGATCGCCGTCCACGCATGGGGCCACGTCGGCGGCTCGCGGTCCTTCGGAGACTCTCTCGGCAACTACGAGTGGGAACTCGTCGCCGAGTCCGCGCGGAACAGGGTCGCCGGACAGCTCGCGCCATTCCGCGACAGCCATCCGGACGTCAAGGTCCAGCAGGTCGCCGTTCGCGACGATCCGCGCCAGGAACTGCTCCGCTGGAGCGTGAAAGCTCAGCTGATCATCGTCGGAAGCCGGGGACGGGGCGGGTTTCGCGGTCTCCTTCTCGGTTCGACCGGACAGGCCTTGCTGCACCACGCCGCCTGCCCGGTCTTGATCGCCCGCACCGCGGCGCCCGGAAAGTGAAGGAAGAGCAATGCGCACGACCGTTTCCCAAGTCATGACAGACAGCCCGATCGCGGTCACGCCGGACACGACCTACAAACGGCTCGCCGGACTGATGGCGCTGCACCGGATCAGCGCGATCCCCATCGTCGACGAGGCCGGTGTCCCGGTCGGTGTCGTGTCCGAGGCCGACCTTCTCGCACGGTTCCGGCGTCCCCGAGCCTCCTTCGTCTCCGGCCGCCACGCCAAGGACGAGGTACGGAAAGCGAACGGACTTCTCGCGAAAGACCTGATGACCGCGCCGGTTCTGACCGTCGGCGGCCGGGATTCCGTCGACGTGGCGGCGGCTTTGCTTGCGCGCAAGGGCGTCCGGCGGCTGTTCGTCGTCGAGGACGGGAAACTGACCGGGGTCGTCTCACGCCGGGATCTGCTGTCGAGCTTCCAGCGTCCGGACGAGGAGATCCGCCACGACATCGAACGCGACGTCCTCACCGGCATCCTCTGGACTGCGCCGGGTCAGGCGTCCGTGACCGTCGAGGACGGCGTCGTCACCCTGCTCGGCAGGCTCGACAACCGTGGCGCCGTCGAACGGGCCGGTGCGCTCGTCGCGGACGTCGCCGGCGTGGTCGAGGTGCGGAACCGGCTCGACTTCGTCTGGGACGACGAAACGATCCGCTCCGCCGCCCTCGGCATCTGACAGCCGGCAGCGTCGCCGGCTGCACCAGTGTGTGTCGTCCCCGCCGCACATCGACAGCTGATCCGCGCCTGCCGGGCGAGCCTCGCCGCGGCGCATGACGATGGCCTCGCATACCCGGGCCTTTCGGCCCCAGAGCCGCGCACCACTCCGTAACAGACTGGATTCGACCATCAAGGCAGAATTCGAGGAGAATTCCATGGCCACCACCGAAAGCGGCCACCGCCACACAGTTCCCGCCGGTGACCTGAACATCCACACAGGACAGAGCACGGGCGCCAAGAGTCTCGCGGTGCTCCGCATCGCGACCGGGTTGTTGTTCCTGTGGGCTTTCGCCGACAAGACCTTCGGCTTCGGCTACGCGACGTCTTCCGGCAACGCGTGGATCAACGGCGGTTCGCCGACGAAAGGCTTCCTGAGCCGGGTCGACGTCGGCCCGTTCGCCGAGACGATGCGTTCCTGGGGCGGCACCTGGTGGGCGGACTGGCTGTTCATGGCCGGTCTGCTCGGCATCGGTCTCGCCGTGACCTTGGGGATCGCCCTGCGGCTTTCCGCCGTCACCGGAACCGTGATGATGTTGCTGATGTGGGTGGCCGAGTGGCCGCCCTCCCGGACCACCGCCGCGGGCGAACCGACGATGTCGACCAACCCTGTGATCGACTACCACCTCGTCTACGCCCTCGTCCTCATCGCGCTGGCCGCGACGGCTGCCGGGGTGACCTGGGGGCTCGGTAATCTCTGGTCCCGCATGCGGTTCGTCGACCGCAACCACTGGCTCCGCTGAACCACGGCCGGCAAGTCCGTGAAGGCCTCCTTGAGGGACTCTGGGTCCCTCAAGGAGGCCTTGACGGACCGTTCAGCGCAGCGCCCGAAGATACGGATCGCTATGCGGCCGGCGCCGGACGAGCACACGGGCCGCACCCACCGCAGCGCCTTCGGGGGAGGCCAGCACCGGATCGAGGTCGACGTCCACGACCTCGGGCGACGACTCCACCATCCGGCTCACCCGCAGCAGAAGGTTCCGCACCGCCGCCTTGTCGACAGAGCCGTCACCGTCACCGAAGAGCAGGTGAGCCGACCGCAGGCCGTCCATCAGGCCGTCGACGCCGGCGGTCGTGAGCGGGCAGAGGGCGGTGGCGCGGTCGTCGAGCAGTGCCTCGTCCAGGCCGCCGAGACCGAGCACGATCACCGGACCGAAGGTCTCGTCGATCTGCGCGCGCACGATCAGTTCCGTGTCACCGAACCTGCGTCCCGTGCTCCGGATTCCGAAGCAGCCGACGAACTCCTCGCTGTCCTTTCGGGACAACCAGCCACCGTCGGGATGTGCCGCGAGGTACTCGTCGACGAGTCGGGCGGCTGTCACCAGGTCGGTGTCGTCCAAGTCGGGGATCACGCCCTCGGCCTTCTTCAGCCACAGGGAACGGACGGCCAGTTTCGCCATGATCACGGCTGCCTCTTCGACATCGCCATAGCAAGGGACGCCCGCGTGCGCGGTCACGGATTCCAGCTGACCGAGCCGTACCGCCAGAACAGGTTTTCCCTGTTCCGGCGGTTTGAGCGCGGCGAGTGGATCTCCGACGCCGGTCGGCACGCCGGCCGCGATCACCGCGTCGACGGCGTCGTCCGCGAGCACGGCCGACACGCAAGCGGCGAACGTCTCCGCGGTGACGGCGGCACTGGTGTCGAGTGGATTTCCCACGGTCGCGTGTCCGGGCAGCAGGCGGCGCAGTCCGGCGACGGTGTCCGCGCTCAACTCCGGGGCTCGCAGACCGTGACGGGTACAGGCTTCGGCGCCGAGCACCGCGGCGCCGCCCGCGTTGCTCACCACGACCACCCGATCGCCCGCCGGGAGGGGCTGCCACGACAAGGCGGCGAGGAGCCCGACCACCTCGGTCACGGAATCCACGACGAGGGCACCTGCCTGCCCGAACAATGCTCCCTTCGTGGCGGCCGGGGTCGCTCGCGCCGATGTGTGCGCGGCCGCGGCTCGCTGAGCGGCCGCCGTGCCGGCACCGCGAATGGCCACCACCGGCTTCTCCCGCGCGAGTGCGCGGGCCAGTCTGCTGAACTTCTTCGGGTTGCCGAAGGATTCGAGGTACAACACGGCGATGTCGGTGTTCTCGTCCCGGCGCCACCAGCGCAGGAGGTCGTTCCCGCTGACGTCGTACTTGTCCCCGGTGGAGACCAGAGTGGACACACCGAGTCCCAACGCGGACAACGAATCCAGCAGAGCGATGCCGAATCCGCCGGACTGGGTGACGACACCGATCCTGCCCGGCGGCGCGACTCCGTGCGCGAACGTGGTATCGAATCGCACGGAAGACGCCGTGTTGGCCACGCCGAAGCAGTTCGGTCCGACCAGTCGTATGCCGTGTCCGCGCACGCTTTCACGCACTCGCTCGCCGAGCGGCGTACCGGTCAGCCCCGCGGTGACGAGGACGATCGCCCGGACGCCGTGACGGCCGCACTCTTCGACCACGCCGGGTACCGCTTCCGCGGGGACACAGATGACCACGAGGTCCACCGGCCCCGGCAGCGAGGAGATCTGCGGAACAGCGGGGACTCCGAGGATCTCCGTGGCGCTCGGATTCACCACGTGCAGTTCGCCCGAGTAGCCGGAATCGACCAGGTTGCGCAGGACCGCGCGCCCCACCGAGCCCTCGCGGCGTCCCGCTCCCACCACGGCGACGGACGCGGGTTCCAGGACCGCGCGCAGGCTCGCGACGTCCGCGATCCGCTCCCGTTCCTCGATCCGTTCGAGATACGTCTCCGGTTCACCGAGTTGGATCTCCACATCACGTTCCGGACCCGTATGGCTGATGACGCAGGGCAGGCCCAGATCGGAGAACACGCGGACCATGCGGCTGTTCTCCGCGAGCACCAGGGCGAGGAACCGGCGGATCCCCTTCCCGAGGGCCAGGGAGACGAGGTGCTCCAGCAACAGGGTTCCGACGCCGTGCGCCTGGGCGCTCCCGTCGACGGTGAGTGCCACCTCCGCCGTGTCCCCCTCACTCTGAACACGATAGTGGGCGACACCGAGCAGGTCGTCACCGCGAAAGGCCCCCAGGCCGGGACCTTCGAGCACCAAACGCGTCAGATGCTCCAACCCGGCCGGATGGGCCGTGAAGAACCGCAGATAGCGATCACGCTCGTCGAGTCGCCGATGCAGGTCCACCACGACGTCGAAGTCGTCCTCACGCAACAGGCGGACGGTGACCATGTCCCCGTCCGCCAGCAACGCCGTGATCTCCGCCGTCATGTCTTGGCCGGCTTCCGGCCGGTCAACACCACCGCGACGACTCCCGGAACGGTCCGGGCCAACGCGTCCAGCACGCGCCGCTCCGCCTCGTCCCGGTACTCGCCGGAGATCTGTACGTAGCCTCCGTCCACCGAGACCGACCACCTCGGACGGTGACCGGCGTAGTCGCTGAGCAGATTGTGGACGTGGGCGGCGACGGTGTCGTCCGGCCGCACCAGCGGGCGGAGCAGGTCCCGCCTGCTGACGACCCCGACCAGCACCCCTTCCTCGACGACCGGCAGGCAGCGGAGCCGGTCGCCGAGCATCCGGCGGCCGATCTCCGCGACGTCGGTCTTCGGCGAGACGACCTCCACCGGGGTGGTCATCAGCTCGCCGACCATGATCCCGTTGCCACCGGACCAGGCTCGCCGCAGCGCGTCGAACTCGGTGAAGGTCCCTACCACCTTGCCCTCGGTGTCGACGACCGGAAGCCCGGCGAACCCCCTCTCGATCAGCAAGGCGACCGCCTCACGGACAGGTGTGTCGGGTGTCGTCGCCACCGCCGGACTCGTCATGATCTCTGAAGCACGCATCGAAACTCCTCGTTCACGGTTCTGGTTCAAACGGCCGGGGTGCGACTGCGCAAGAAGCCTCGGCACGCCTCGATGAGCTCCTCACCGTCAGCGGTGACGACACGACTCTCCAAGCCCGGCGGGATCATCGGGCCGCAGGTCCCCGGCGCCGGGGTCAGGATGACCGGCACCCGCGCCCGGAGCGCGCAGATCACTCCGAACTCCCGCGTCGTCAGTTCGGGCTCGACCGAGCGGACGTCGACCGCGAGATCCGGTGCGTCGGCTTCGTCGAACGGACATCTCCCGCCCGGGGCCAACGCTCGGCAGAGCCCGGCCCGGCTGTGACAGGTGGATACGCGGCAGCCCAGTTCCCGCAAGGCTTTCCCGACGTCGTCGGCGTCTCCGAATACGGCCTCGGTCAGCAGAACTCGCATCGGTGCTCCTTTCTCAGGCGGCGGTCCAGTCCTTGGCGACCCGTTCCCACTCTCGGGTCAAGGCGGTCTCACGTGAGCGGCCGAGCAGCACGCGGCAGCCCAGGTACAGTCCGGCCAGGAGAGTCACGAACGCGAGCCAGGTCCCGACGCCGACGCCGATGCCGGTGCTCGTCGCGTCCGTGGGGGTCACGGGCGGATCGACCACCTTTCCCGCCGCGTCGAGCCAGATCCGGACCTCGTTTCCCGTCATGGCACCGGACTCGACGGCGACCACGCCCTCCCGGATCGGCCCGCCCGGCACGGTCCAGCGGGCGTGCACGTAGGCCGTCTCTTCGATCGGTACTCCGTCGAGGCGGATCCGCACGGGTGGCGCGTCGGCCAGCAACATCGCTGTCGTCTCACGCCGGTCCACGGTCTGCTCGGCCGCCTTGAGCATCTTGCGGGCGTAGGTGTCGGACCCGGCCGCGGCGGCGAACGGGATCGCCAGTAAGGCGGCCAGGACGGCTCCGACCGCGAGCGCGGCTTCACACCGGTCGGACCAGCGGGCGAGCGGATTACGCCCGAGGTGGAGCCGCCGCCACAGCATGGTGACGATTCCTGGCTGCTCTCGCATGACATCGCTCCCGGATCAGGGCACCCTCAGAGAATCGGGCCCGGCTCGTAGGAAACGGAGTTCAGAAGGCGGCCCAGCCTGCTGCCCGGTGTCCGGGCGGGCGGCGGGATCACGACGATGGGACAGGTCGCGTTGTGCAGGCACGCGTTGCACACGGACCCCACGAGCAGTTCTCGTAGCTTCCCTGTCCCGTGGCTGCCGAGAACGAGTAAAGAGGCGCCCTTCGACTGCTCGACCAGGACGTCGCCCGGGTCTCCGACGGGCACCTCGTAGCGGACCTGAAGTGCTTCGTGACCTTCGAGCAGTTTCGACGTCGCTGCTTCGAGAGCCTTCAGATGGACTGCTTTCGCCTGCCCGACGGAGCGGTTCGCCGATACGTCGTCCAGCATGGCGTCGTGGAACCACGCGTTGACCACCTGCAGCACGGCACCTTGCCGAGTCGCCTGCTCGGCCGCCCAGCGAACGGCCGCGGCGGAACTCGCCGAACCGTCCATTCCGACGACGATCCGGTTCTCCGTGGTGTCGTCTGTCATGACGTGTGTCCCTTCTCTGCCGGTGTTCCCTGGTGTTTCCGGACTATGACGACCAGTTGAGGAAGCCCCGCGGCCGCGCCGAGGCCGACGAGTGCGCCTCGGACCTCCGGTGCGTCGAAGGGCTCAGTGAGCGTGCAACTGCGCAATCCGTGCTCTGCGGCGGCGAGCCGTAAACGTTGAGTCACCGCACCGGCACGGACGAGGTGGGGGCGCGCTTCCGTTTCGCCGCCGACCACGAAGGCCGACCAGGTTTCGGCCCGGTCTTCGATCTCGGGCGCCGCCCTACGGCCGATCTGCCCGCCGACCTTGGGAAGTGCTCGCACGCCGCGCGGAGTCAGTGAGCCGACGTGCACTCCCCCTGAGGTGCATTCCTTCGCGACCCTCCGGCTCCACTCCGCCAAGGACGGGGGAAGGGGCTTCGACACTCGCCCGGACATCGCGCCGAACCGGGCGAAATCACCGGCCTCCGGACGTGTCCGGACCGACGCCTTGATGCGCGCGACCCGGTCGAGTGCGAGGAGGTCAGCGGACAGGTCCACGAGGGGCGACCAGCCCAGGACTCGGACCGTGAGCTCGAGATGGGCGAGCGCGGCTCCGCAGGCGATCAACCGGGCGCGACCGCCACGGTCGCGAAGCCAGTGAGTATCGCGCGGCTTCTCGAAGAGATCCACCGTGTCCCCGCGAAGGGAAAGGATCCATTCGTCGCCGAGCCATCGCCGTGCCGCGAGCCGAGCCGCCCCGACGAGGATTCGCTTCTCCTCGGCCGACCAGACATGAGCCGGGACCGCGGTCCGCAGGGAGCCGCTCATCGTGCTCCCCGCCGTTCCCGGACGACCGCGTCGATCGGCCGGCGTGGTGTCGGGACGCCGGGATAGCCGTATCCCAGCCGGAAGACGGTCTGCGGATGAACGGCGCCGCCGAGCAGAGCTCGGAGTTCCGCCTGGGTGGAAGGGATTTCCATCGGCTGCGAATAGAACGACGCGCTCAGTCCGGCGTCGCAGGCCGTGAGCAATACCCGCTGCATCGCCCGGCCCGCACGGACCTGCGACAGAGAGCCGTCGCTCGGGGTCGTCAGCACCGCGACCAGCGGATCCTGTTCGAAGACCCGGATCTCCTCGCTGCCGGCGAAATGCCGGACGGGGAGCAGGCCGCCCGCGGACCGGGGCCCGCCCGCGGAGTCCGGTACGCCGTCGTCTCCGCCGTGGCCCTTGGCCCAGGCGCGAAGCTCCGCTCGGAAGGCCTTGTCCTGGGTCTGTGTGTGGTCGGCCCGTCGGATGAGCGCCGCCACCGGCTCCAGCAGGCCGTGTTCGTCGAGAAGCACGAGACCGGCGCCTTCCTCGTGCGCCGCTTGGACGACCGCTGCCCGCGCCGCGGGCGGCACCGCCTGATCGGTGAACGGGCGCCGGTTGCTGAAGCGCCGCGGCACAGCGGTCGCGAGCCTCCGCTCAGCCGGACTCGGCCGATGCCGGGGCCCCAGTTCCACCCTCGCGAGCAAAGAGGGCCGGTCACGCTCAGGTGCCAGTTCGACGTCCGCGACCCGCCCGGCCACGGCGATCGCGACTTCCAGGTTGAACAAGGCGGCACCACAGGCCAGCCGGGCCTCTCGCCCGTCGGGATCGCAGACGCCCAGTATCCGGTCCTCGTCGAGGATCAGATCGATCACGTCCGGCGCCAGCTCGAAGATCCACGGCTGCGCGTTGTGCGGCGACGGCGCCCGGACGGCCGCTTCCAGCGCGGTCGTGACGACCGGCGACTGCGTGACGACCATGATCCCGCTCCTCTGTTCGGTGCCTTTCAGCCTGCTCCGCGCGCGCACGGACCGGGAGTGCCGTGGGCCCCGGCGAGCCGGGACCTTCGGCACCGCTACCACGACGTCCATTTCGGGGCCGTCGCCCGCCATTCCTCCTGCCAGCGGGAAAGCCGAGCTCGATCGAGCCACAGCCGGACCAGCCCGTAGAGCAGCGAAGAGACCACGATCGCGGCCAGCCAGAGTGCGATGGCCGCACCGATCCCCATCAAGCGCGCGTCGGGCACGGTCAAGGGCGAGGCGACCGGATGCCCTACACCGTCGAGCCAGACAGGTACCTTCGCGCCCGCTCGAGCACCACGGGACGCCGGCACCTCGCCGACTCGGACCTCTCCCCCATGAGTGGACCAGGTGGCTTCGGTGGGCTGTGTGTCCTTCGTCAAGCCCGCACGTCCCCCCATGGCGAGCGGCGCGCCGTCCTCCAGGAGTGTCGCCTCGCCGCGATACCGCTCACCCTGTTCGGCGGCGGCCCGCTCCGACTTCGCCACGAAGACCGCCGAGCCTGCTGCCGCGGCGAACGGCAAGGCGGCGAGCACGATGAGAACGGCGAGCAGGAGGGTGATCGCTTCGGCGCGATCTTCCCCGCGCGCCAGCGGATTGTGTCCGATGTGAACGGTGTGCCAGGCTCGCGCCCAACGTGACGACGCATCCATGACCTCGACCTCCGACGAATGTCCCCAGCGGTTGGTGTCGTCAGGGTCGCGCGGGTTCGCTCGCCTCGGGCAGGGTCGACCGTCCCGGCTTGGCGGGACCTCCAGCGCTGTCGCCGGCACAACCGCGCGGCTGACACTGAGTCCATGCGAGTACGTGATGTCATGACCACCCCGGTCGTCGCGGTGACGCCCTCGGCCACGATCGGTGAGGCGATCGCCGTGTCGACCGGCAAGGGATTCACCTCGCTACCGGTCGTCGACGACCTCGGCAGGCTCATCGGGCTGCTCTCCGAGGAAGACATCATCCGCGCGGGCTGTCTTCCCGATCCGCGGCTGGACGGTGGACCCGACGCCGGCGTTCACCTGGGTGCCCCGGTCACCGTCCGGGACATCATGCGGGCGCCCGGCGTGGGCGCTCATCCGGACACCGAACTCACCGATCTCGCGGACAGGATGCTCGAACACCGGCTCAGGTCGGTCCCGGTGCTCGAACTCGGCCAGGTGATCGGTGTCGTCACCTGGCAGGACCTCCTCCGCGCAAAGATCGACCTCCCGTCGCAAAGGAACGAACCATGAACGCAAGCCCGGAGAACGCGCGCCGCATCGTCGTGGGCGCCGACGGGTCACCCGGTAGCGAGGAAGCGATCAGCTGGGCCGTCACCGAAGCCGCCGCCCGTGGTGATCGCGTCGAGGTCCTGCTCGTACTGCCACGAGAAGAACTTCTCCCCGGAACGTCGTTCGCCCTCCAGCCGCACGGCCGTGTGCCCGTCCGGAACGGATATTCGGTCAAGGACGCCGCCGAGCGGATCCGGGCGAAGCTCGACGCGGAGGTGACCGTGGAAACCTCCGTGCGACAGGGAAATCCGACCTCGGAACTCCTCGCCGCGGCGCATGGCGCCGACCTTCTGGTGCTGGGATCACCCTCCCGGAAGCAGTGGGAGCGCCTCGTGTTCGGCAGTGTCGCCACGGCATGCGTCAAGCACGCCACTTGCCCGGTCGCGCTCGTCACGCCCGAAGCCGTGCACCGGTTCAGTCCGAGCGCTTCCTGACCGGAAACCCGATGGCCACGGACGACGCTTCCTCCGTCCGTGGCCATCGGGTTTCCCCGCTATACCTGCACCTCGTCGAGAGCGGTCTCCGCTTCAAGCGCCAGCTCGACATCCTCACCCGTGCCGAGGGCGAACACCGTGACCGGCGTGTCTTCGGGGCTGATCACCCGGTCACCGTCGCCGAGGCATCGAGCGGGATCGACCTCGATGCCCAGGACACTGAGGTTCTCCACCAGCCGACCGAGCAACTCGGGCTGATACTCGGCCACACCGCCGGTGAACACGACCGCGTCCAACCGATCAAGACTCATCGCCATCGCGCCGATCTCACGGCGGATCCGGTGCAGGTAGACCTCCATCGCGATCACGGCATCGGGATCTCCGGCGGCCTCCAAGGTGAGAACGGCACGGAGATCCCCGTTCGTCCCGGTCATGCCCGCGAGTCCGGAGTGGTGATACAGAGTGTGCTCCATGTCGTCGGCCGACATCGGGACCGTCCGCATGACGTGCAGCAGCAGACCCGGATCGACCGAACCGGACCTGGTCGCCATGGCGGGCCCCTCCAGCGGTGTGAACCCCATACTGGTGTCGACGCTTCGCCCACCCCGGATCGCGGTCACCGAAACGCCGGCACCCAGGTGGCAGCAGAGAAGCTGCGGGGTTTGGACACCAAGGAGTTCCGCGGTCCGGCGGGCCGCGTGACGGCAGGACAAGCCGTGAAAACCGTAGCGGCGAAGTCTGCCCTGCCTGGTCCATTCCCTCGGGAGCGCGTACTGCGAGGACTTCCGTGGAAGATCCGCGTGAAATGCCGTGTCGAAAGCGGCGATCACCGGCAGGCCGGGCCGTAGCCGAAAGACCGCACGAGCCAGGGCGATCGCTTGCGGCTGGTGCAGGGGCGCGAGTGACGAGAGTCGTTCGAGCGCGTCCAGTGCCCTGGTGTCGACCCGCATCGGGCCGGACCGGGAACCACCGTGGACGAACCTGATCGCGACGGCATCCACGGTGGGCCATTGCGCGAGGGCTTGAGCGGCGGCGGAACCTTCATCCGCGTCGGTCGGGCTCGACGCCCACCATCCGACAGGGGTGCCGTCGACGACCAAAGCGGCCTTCAAGCTCGAAGAGCCCGGATTCAAGGTCAAGACACGCATACCGACTCCTTCGAGCGCGGGAATGCCGGGCGGACATGCCCTGGGGGTGGCACGTCCGCCCGGCCGGGAAGGGTCAGCTCTTGCCGACCTTGATCTTCACCTGCTTCTCGTGCGGTTTGTCGGACAGCGGCATGGAGATTTCCAGGATGCCGTCCTTGTAGGCCGCGGTGATCTTCGTGGCGTCCGCACCGGGCGGCAGCGAAACCGAACGGCTGAATTTGCCGTAATAGAACTCGCTGCGGCCGTGCTCGACAGTCTTCGCCTCGCGCTCCGCGCTGATCGTCAGCAGGCCTTCGTGCGCGGTCACCGAGATGTTCTTTTCCGGGTCGAATCCCGGAAGCTCGGCCCGGATCAGATACTTGCCGTCCTCCGCCGACTCCTCGACCCGAACCGGGTTGTGTTCCGAGAACGGCCACGGGTTCTCCAGCCAGGCCGCGATGCTCGGCAGGGTCAGCCGGGGGCCGGGAATGAGAGACGTCATTGCCTTGGTTCCTTTCCTCGCCGGGAAAACGTCACACCTTCAGCAAACCTGTGTCGTGCCGGTACCGAAGCGGCCGGACATCCCGATCGAGTGGGTCGAAAGACCCTTCCGAGAGCTTCACGACTCCCAGGCCCATTCGCGGATCTCTGGAAGATCCTCGCCTTCTTCGACGATCCACCGGCGGTGTCGCTCCTGCGCGTCGGCCATCCGCTGCCGGGCGATGCCGGCTCTGGCCAGGAGCCCGGGAACACGGTCGATGACGTCGATCACGAACTGGAAGCGGTCCATGCTGTTGCGTACCAACATGTCGAACGGAGTGGTGGTGGTGCCGTGCTCGATGTATCCGCGCACGTGGAAGTTATCGTGATTCGTGCGCCGGTAGGCGAGGCGGTGAATCAGCCAGGGGTAGCCGTGATAGGCGAAGATCACCGGCCGATCGGCGGTGAACAGGGCGTCGAATTCGCGGTCTCCCATCCCGTGCGGATGTTCCGCAGCCGGCTGGAGCCGCATCAGGTCGACCACGTTGACCACCCGCACCGCGACCTCGGGAAGCAGTTCCCGCAGCAGTTTGGCCGCGGCGAGGACTTCGAGAGTCGGAGCGTCACCGGCGCAGGCCAGCACGACGTCGGGTTCACGCTCGGTATGCGTACTCGCCCAGTCCCAGATGCCGACGCCGCGGGCACAGTGCACGGCTGCTTCCTCATCGTCGAGCCATACAGGACTGTCGTTCTTGCCCGCCACGATCACGTTGACGTAGTCCCTGCTCTTCAGGCAGTGCTCCGCGACGTGGAGGAGTGTGTTCGCGTCCGGAGGGAAGTACACACGGACGACTTCCGCGCTCTTGTTCGCCACATGATCCACAAAGCCGGGGTCCTGGTGCGAGAACCCGTTGTGGTCCTGACGCCAGACGTGGGAGGTCAGCAGATAGTTCAGTGAAGCCACCGGACGCCGCCACGGTATCCCCTGATGCACCTTCAGCCACTTGACGTGCTGGTTCAGCATCGAATCGATGATGTGCACGAACGCTTCGTAGCAGGAAAACAGCCCGTGTCTGCCCGAAAGCAGGTAGCCCTCCAGCCAGCCCTGGCACAGGTGCTCGGAGAGCACCTCCATGACCCGGCCGCCCGGAGCGAGGTTCTCGTCCGTCGGCTCGATCTCTTCGGTCCACGTCTTCGCGGTCACTTCGAACACCGCGTCGAGCCGGTTCGACGCGGTCTCGTCCGGCCCGAAGAGCCGGAAGTTCACCGCCTTGCGGTTCAAGGAGAACACGTCTCGCAGGTAGCGACCCAGAACGCGGGTCGGCTCCGCGACCGCGGAACCGGGACGCACGGCGGCGACGGCGTGGGCGGAGACCCGGGGCAGGTTCAGCGGGCGCAGAGTCAGGCCGCCGTTGGCGTGCGGGCTCGAGCCCATTCGCCGCCCTCCCCGCGGTATCAGCGCGGTGACCTCGTCCGACGGCCTGCCGTCGGAGTCGAACAGCGTCTCGGGTCGATACGACCGGAGCCATTCTTCCAGCTGCAGCAGATGTTCCGGGTTCTTCCTGGCATCGGGAATGGGTACCTGGTGCGACCGCCACGTCCCTTCGACCGGCTTTCCATCCACAAAGGACGGTCCGGTCCACCCTTTCGGCGTCCGGAGGACGATCATCGGCCATCGGGGCCGGTCCCGCATATGGCCGAGGGACCGCGCACGCACTTGGATCCCGTCGATCTCGTCGAGCGCCACATCGAGAGCCGCGGCCATGACCTGATGCAGGACGGCGGGATCATCCCCTTCCACATACTTCGGCGCGTAGCCGTATCCCCGCAAGAGTTCGTCGAGCTCCGTCTGTGAGATCCGGGACAGCACTGTGGGGTTCGCGATCTTGTAGCCGTTGAGGTGCAGGATCGGCAGGACCGCACCGTCACGAACAGGATCGAGGAACTTCCCCGAATGCCAGGACGCGGCCAACGGGCCCGTCTCCGCCTCACCGTCACCGACCACACAGGCGACCAGCAGGTGCGGGTTGTCGAACGCCGCGCCATACGCGTGAGCGAGCGAATAGCCGAGTTCGCCGCCTTCGTGGATCGATCCCGGCACCTGCGGTGCGACATGACTGGGCACGCCACCGGGAAACGAGAACTGCCGGCAGAGCTTACGCAGCCCTGCCTCGTCGTACGACACCTCCGGCCACGCCTCCGAATAGCTGCCCTCCAACCAGGTGTGCGCGTACAGTGCGGGGCCTCCGTGTCCCGGCCCGGTGACGAACAACGCTCGCAGATCCCGGCGGACGATCGTCCGGTTGAGATGCGCGTAGACGAAGTTGAGGCCCGGCGACGTCCCCCAGTGGCCGAGTAACCGCGGCTTGATGTGCTCCGGCTTCAACGGCTCGGTCAGCAGCGGATTGTCCATCAGGTAGATCTGGCAGGCGGCGAGATAGTTCGCCGCCCGCCATTGAGCGTCCACCTGGGACTGCTCCACCGCCGTCAGCACCGCGGCCCCCGTGGGAGCACCCAGTGCGGTCACGTCTTCTTCTCCGTGCGAACCACCATCACCGGGCATTCGGCGTGATGCGCGAGCGCCTGGCTGGTCGAGCCGAGCAACTGCCCGGTGAAGCCACCGTGACCACGGCTGCCGACCAGGACCAGTTGCGCCTTCGCGCTCCATTCGAGCAGGGTGTGCCGAGGCTTGTCACGGACGAGCACTCGCTGGACGTCGACGTCGGGGTACTTCTCGCCCCAGCCTGCCAGGCGTTGCGCCAGCAGGCGCTTCTCCTCGTCCTCGATGGTCTCCCATTGCACGACGAGCCTGGCCATGCCGAAGGCGTCGTCGTAGGTGACGTCGCGCCACGCGTGCACGGCCACCAGCCCGGTATTGCGCCACGACGCCTCTTCGAAGGCGATCTCGAGCGCACGCTCGCTCAGCGGGCTCCCGTCGACACCGACGACCACTGGCCCCTCCTTGGGATAGTCGGCCGTTCCTTTCCTGCCCCGGATCACGACCACCGGGCAGTGCGCGTGCGCGATCACCGCCGACGCGGTCGATCCGATCGTCATTTCGCTGAAGAATCCACGCCCCGTGCCGCCGACGACGACCATCACCGCCTTCTTCGAGGCATCGATGAGGAACGGCACGGGCGAGTCGGCGGGCATGACCGTATCCACGGCCACCTCCGGTGCGACGGCACGGACCTGCTGAACGACCTCTTCGATGATCCGCTCACCCTCGCCGGCCAGCACGTCGAACCACGGTGCCGGACCCGCCAGGCCGCCTCCATAGGAGAGCTGCTCGACTCGCAGCGCATGCACGATCAGCAATCCGAGTCCGCGCTGCTCCGCGACCCTCGCGGCCCACCGGGCGGCTTCCCGTCCAGGTTCGGTCCCGTCCACCCCGACGACGATCTTCAGTCCTGTCGTGCTCATCGTTCGTCCTCCTGGTAGATCACTTTCGCTTCGACGACGCCCGGTACGGCTTCGGCCAGCAGCTTCGCCACGTGCCGGTCGGTGCCGCTGTCGTATCGGTCGGCGATCCGGACCGCGCCGTCATCGACCTCGACGGTCCAGCGTCCCGGGCCTCCGTAGATCTCGAGGTGGTGGCGGACGTCGGCTTCGATGGCGGTATCGGACCGCGCGAACGCCCGGACGAAGTCGCCTCGGGTGAGGATTCCGACCACCGTCGAGCCGTCCACCACGGGCATCGCGCGGATTCGGCCGTCCAGCAACGCCCTGCCGACCTCGGCGAGATCCGAACCGGCGCTCATCCCCGTCGCCGGCGACGTCATCACCTGGGCGACGATCGCGCCCGGACGGGGGTGCTGCTCGTGGTCCCGCCGGGAACGGATGTCCGGGGGAAACCGATCCCGGATCAGATCGGCCTCGGTCACGATGCCGACCAGCCTGCCATCGTCGTCGACCACCGGCAACGCGGTGAACCCCTTTTCCGCCAGCAACTCGGCCGCGTGTTTGGCCGTCGTCTCCGGTGTCACCGTGACGACGGGGGCCGACATCAAGTCCCTTGCTCGCATTACGCTCCCTGTCTCAGCTCGCGACCGCGGGGCGGACGACCGCCACCGGGCAACTCGAATGCGCCACCAGCGCCTGACTGGTCGAGCCGAGCAACATGCCCTCGAAACCGCCACGCCCACGGCAGCCGACGACCAGCAACCGCGCCCGCTCGCCGAAGCGGAGCAGCGCGCGCACCGGCCGGTCACGGACGATCTCGACCGTCGTCGGCACTTCGGGGAACTTCTCCCGCCACGGCGCGAGCTGTTCCTCGACGGCCGCACGCTCGGCGGCCTCGACCTCGTCGGGCCGGATCGCCAGAGGATGGGACCGCATCGACTCGTGGTCGAAGATCTCGTTCCACGCCCGGACCACGGTCAGCGCCGCGCTCTGAAGCATCGCCTCGTCGAACGCGAACGCCAGGGCGACGTCGCCGGCCGCCGAGCCGTCCGTTCCGACGACGACCGGGCCGGTCTCAGGTGGCGCGTCGTCCGGCCGCCTGCCCCTGGCGACCACGATCGGGCAGTGACCGTGCTGCGCCAGCGCCACCGCGGTCGAACCGATGAGCAGACCGGTGAAGCCGCCGAGCCCCCGTGATCCGAGCACGACCATGTTCGCCGACACCGACTCCTCGATCAGCGCCGCCACCGGGCTCCACTCACGTGCCGCCGTCTCGACGACAAGATCCGGGTAGCGCTCCGACACGGCGTCCTGTGCTTCCGTGAGCCACTTTCTGCCTCGGGTCTCGAAAGCGACCCGGACCGTCTCGGAGGACGGCAGCACGGCAGGCACCCGCACCTGCGGGATCCCGTAGATGTGCACCAGTCTCAGGAGTAGACCGCGACGCACTGCCTCGCCGGCCGCCCAGACGGCGGCGTGGCGAGCGGACCCCGAACCGTCGACCCCGACGACCACCGCGCCCTCAGCCACGCCCGACATGACCGCTCCCTTCCGTCGCTTTCAGCTGTGCGGCGATCTCGGTCGCCCAGTTCCGGATCGCCGTCCAATCCCGGTAGTCGCCGTCCTTGACACGCAGCGCCGCCACCATCGCCCGCTCGGCGAACCGCAGCCGGCTCCGATCGATCCGGCCCTGGAAGACACGGTGCCCGTGCGCCCGGGACAGCGTCATCAACCCGGCGACGTCCAGGGGCTCGTCCGCGGGCTTCGGCGGCTCCCCCACCGGGCCACTCGAGAACAGCCACACGTCCTTGTGACGCAGGACTTCATGCTGTTCGATCAGCGTCTTCGCCCCGTCGAGCCAATGCCCCATGTACACGGCACTGCCCAGCAGCACCACGTCGTAGTCTTCGACCGAGACGACATCCTCGGCGGACTGCACCTCCACGACGGCTCGGCCACCCAGCTCGGAGCCCAGGCACCGGCCGATCTCGTCGGCGATGTCCCGCGTCGCGCCGTGGCGACTCGCGGCCGCTACGAGGATCTTCATCTTCGCTCTCCCGTCTGGTCGCTTCCCAGCTTCTAGCAGCACGGGAACGCACGGGAGGGCCCGAAGTCCCGTCGGCCCGGGCCGACGGTCCCGCGCCAGGACCACAGTCCCTGGTTCCCCGGCGATGACCTCCACCTGGGGAGCCGGACACTCTCGACTCTCCATCGCGCCGTGAATAGGGAAATTCGGCCCGGAAATCGAAAACGTCGGCCACTGGGTGCGCGTCAGTCACCGGATGAGGCTGAGAGTCCGGCACAGACCGGGAGGGAGCGTGTCATGTTCGGTCTCACAGGTCCTCGACTGTGGCGGGTGACGGCGGCGGCTTTGCTGCTGTCGGGCTTGGCCGCCGGGCCCGCGGAAGCACACGACCCGGGCAACACCAGGGCGCCGGCGGTCGTCGATCTGGGCGCTTTGCCGGGAGGCAGAAGTGCGGCCACAGCCTTGAACGACAACGGCGTCGTGGTCGGCGACTCCACGACTGCGGGGAGCACGACCTCTCACGCCGTCCGCTGGAACAGGGCTCGACGGATCACGGACTTGGGTTCGGTCGACGGGCATGACACGTTCGCGCTCGGGGTGAACCAGCGGGGCACGGTGTTCGGCTTCGCGGAGAACTGCTCCACCGATCCCCTGTTCGACTGCGCGCTGCGGTGGTCCGCGGCAGGGACATTGACCCGGCTGGCCCCGCTCGCCGCGGGAAAGGGAGCGCGTCCCGTCGCGATGAACGACTTCGACACGGTCGTCGGCCATGCCGACAGCGCGTCCGGCGGGCACCGCCATCCCGTGCGCTGGACTTCCGGCGGCCAGGTCGTCGATCTCGGGCTTCCGTCAGGCGCCATCGACGCGGTCGCCACCGGTATCAACAACCAGGGCCTGATCGCCGGCCTCGCCGAGTATCCGAGCGGGCCGCGTGCGCTCCTCTGGGATCGCGACGATGCGGTGGTCGAGCTACCGTCCGCCCCGCATCAGGCGACCAGCTGGACCACGGGGGTCACCGATGACGGTCTCGTCATCGGTGAGATCGCTCGGCTCGACGGCTTTCACATGGCGCGCTGGCGATACCGGCGCGAAGGCACGCGGCCGCCCGAGGTAATCGAGGCGATCAGCTACACGTTCGGGATGAGCAGATCCGGCATCAGCTTCGGGGCGGAATTCCGCTGGGATCGCTCCGGCCGGGTCACCGTGCTGGCGCCGCCACGGGTGGATGGCGTCGGTCAGCCCGCCGCCGTCAACGACGCCGGAGTCGTCATCGGGTCCGTGGTCGCGCCCGACGGGACCGGGGCGGCGCCCGTCTGGTGGGACCGGTCAGGTATCGCGCACGAGTACCCCAAGCCGACTCCGAACGCCGAAGCGAGAGCCCACGCGATCAACAATGCCGGGATCACGGTCGGCCGAGCCGACTTCTCCGCCGGGCAGCACGCGGCGCTCTGGCACTAGGACCGTGAACCACGACCTGTGGAGGTTGAGATGACCACCTGGAGGACCCGTTCGGCAGTGGCCTTGGCGATCCCCTGCGTGTTGCTCGGCATGACATCGACGCTCGCCCACGCCGACGAGTCGACGGTCACCATCACCGTGGGCAAGGCCGCGAACCTGCTCGATCCGACCCTCGTGCGCGTCCCGGTCGCCCTCACCTGCCCCTCGATGGAGGTCGCCACGAACCAGGGAGGCGCGAGCCTCCGGCAGGCGGTGTCCGGCCGCATCGCGTTCGGCTCCGGCCGGCCGGAAAAGCCCGTGGTCTGCGATGGCACTCCGCACCCCAACAGCTACCTGATCTGGGTCGACACCACCAGCCCCGCCCCGTTCCGGGTGGGCAATGCCACCGCGATGATCTCCGCGTATCTCTGCTCACCGACGTTCACCTGTGTGAGCGGCGGTTCGGGCGTCCAGGTCATCCGCGTCAAGCGCTAGGTCTCGGCCGCCGAACGGTTCGGCGGTCAATCCTCTCACCGTCGAACGGAGAATCTCATGAGTGGCTGGATCATCGCCGCCGGTGCCGCCGCCGTGTTGCTGGTGGCGAGTTTGTCGATCAGGATCGTGAAGCAGTACGAGAAGGGTGTCCTGTTCAGGTTGGGCCGGGTGGTCGGGGTGCGTGAACCCGGACTGCGGCTGATCGTCCCGGTGATCGACGTGCTGCGGCGGGTGTCGCTGCGGATCGTGACGATGCCGATCCAGTCGCAGGGGATCATCACCCGCGACAATGTCAGTGTCGACGTGTCCGCGGTCGCCTACTTCCGGGTCGTGGACGCGGTGAAGTCGGTGGTCGCGATCGAAAACGTCTACGCGGCGATCGACCAGATCGCGCAGACGACGCTGCGCAAGGTGGTCGGGCAGCACACGCTGGACGAGACCCTGTCCGAGACCGATGCCATCAACCGCGACATCCGCCAGATCTTGGACGTGACCACGCTCGACTGGGGTGTGGAGGTCACTTTGGTGGAGCTGAAGGACATCCAGCTGCCGGAGTCGATGAAGCGGGCGATGGCCAAGCAGGCCGAGGCCGAGCGGGAGAAGCGAGCCAAGATCATCAACGCCGAAGGTGAGGCCCAGGCCGCCGCCGCGCTGGGCGAGGCGTCGGACACGATGATGGAGCACCCTCTGGCGCTGCAGTTGCGGAATCTGCAGAGCCTGGTCGAGATCGGGGTCGACAAGAACACCACGGTCGTGTTCCCCGCGCCGTTGATGAGCACCATCGGCGAGCTGGGTTCGTTCCTGGCCCGCGAAGCCGCGGCGGCGACCGCGCCACACCCCATCCCGGACACGCTTGTCACGGTGCCGGCCCAGGAGACGCCGGCCAACGGCGGACCCGTTCCGACGCCCGCCTGACAATGTTTCTCCGCGACGGGAACGGCGCACCTCATGGAGCGCACCAGGACCTTGCGCCGTCCTCGCCGCTGAAGCGAAGGTCCTCCGTCGCCATGACAGGGACCTAACGCACTTCGCCCACGACAGCGACGGGCCGATGCTCGATCCATGAACGATCCGTCACCCGGCTGGGCTGGTATGCACGAAACCCACATCGGCGTGGTCTTCCTGGTCGGAGAACTCGCTTACAAGCTCAAGAAACCGGTCGATCTCGGCTTCCTCGACTTTTCCGAACGCAAGACCCGCGAGCAGGTATGCCACCGCGAGGTGGTGCTGAACCGGCGGCTCGCGCCGGACGTCTACCTGGGCGTCGCCGACGTCACCGGGCCGGACGGTGACATCTGCGACCACCTCGTCGTCATGCGCCGAATGCCCGAGGACCGCAGACTGTCCACTCTGGTCGACACCGGTGCACCCCTGCGCGCGACGATCCGGCAACTGGCCAGGCAGCTCGCGTCCTTCCACTCCCGAGCCGAACGCGGGCCCGCGATCGACGCCGACGAGACCCGCGACGCGGTGCGCGGGCGCTGGCGGGACAGCTTCGAGCAGGTCCGGCCGTTCCACGACACCGTGCTCGACGCGGGCACCGCGATCGAAATCGAGGCGCTGGCCGAAGAATTCCTCGCCGGACGCGAAACGCTGTTCGACCGCCGGATCACCGAAGGGCGCGTCGTCGACGGCCACGGCGACCTGCTCGCCGACGACATCTTCTGCCTCGACGACGCCCCTCGCGTGCTCGACTGCCTCGAGTTCGACGACCATCTCCGCCACGTCGACGTACTCGACGACATCGCCTTCCTCGCCATGGACCTCGAACGGCTCGGCGTCCCGGAACTGGCCGCGCACCTCGTCGCCGACTACCGCGAGTTCACCGGCGACCCCGCGCCCCCGGCACTGCTGCACCACTACCTCGCCTACCGTGCCTTCGTCCGGGTCAAGGTCGCCTGCCTGCGCTCGGCTCAGGGCGACACCGAGTCCGCCGAACTGGCCCGCGACTACGCCGGCATCGCATTGCGGCACCTGCGGCTCGGCCAGGTCAGGCTGATCCTCGTCGGCGGCGCGCCCGGTACCGGCAAGTCCACGGTCGCCGGCGGGCTGGCCGACTCGCTCGGCGCGACGCTCCTGCAGTCGGACCGGCTCCGCAAAGAACTCTCCGGGCTGGCCCCTGCCCGGCGCCCCGCCGAGAACTACCGGCGGGGCCTTTACGACAGAACCCGCACCGACTCGACCTACGCGGAACTCGCGCACCGTGCGGGTGCGCTGCTGGCGCTCGGCGAAACCGTCGTGGTGGACGCGTCGTGGTCCACCGTCCGGCACCGGCTGCTCGCCACCGCGGCCGCCGAGCCCACCAGCTGCCCGGTACTGGCCATCCGCTGCGAAGTACCGGAAAACTTGGCGACGGAAAGAATCGCGACTCGGACCGACACCCTTTCCGACGCCACCCCCGAAATCGCGCACCTGATGGCCGCCGACGCCGAGCCGTGGCCCGAGGCCCGCGCACTGAGCACCACCGGCTCCCCACAAGAGTCGATCGCGCGGGCGATGGCGCTCCTTTCCCTCGCGCGCGGGCGAGGTGATCAAGCTGAGCACGCCTTCACCGCATGAGGCGCCCTTCCGCCCCGGCTGCGAGGACCAAGGTCCCTGTGGGCGCGTTCGCGCGCCGCACATCATCGAGACGAGCAGCCGGCGACAGGAGAAGCTGATAAAGGTACGGGTCGGGATCAACGGCTTCGGCAGGATCGGACGCGACATCCTCCGCTGCGTGCTGGAAGCGCCGGACAGTCCGATCGAGGTGGTGGCGATCAACGACATCACGTCCCCGCAGATGCTGGCGCATCTGCTCGCCCACGACTCCACCTACGGCAGGCTGCGCATCCCGGTCGAGGTCACCGAAGACGGCGCCTTGCGAGTCGGCGACCATCTGATCGAGGTGCATGCCGAGACCGAACCCGCGCGACTGCCGTGGGAAGAACACGGCGTGGACGTCGTCGTCGAATCGACCGGCCGCTTCCGCACCCGTGAAGCCGCCGGCGCGCACCTGGCCGCGGGCGCCCGGAAGGTCGTGATCTCCGCACCGGGCAAGGACGTCGACGTGACGATCGTGCTCGGGGTCAACGAAGACGACTACGACCCGGCGAAGCACCACATCATCTCCAACGCGTCGTGCACGACGAACTGCGTCGCGCCGATGGTGAAAGTCCTGCACTCGACGTTCGGCATCCGCCGCGGGCTGCTCACCACGATCCACAGCTACACCGGCGATCAAGCACTCCTCGACCGCCCGCACAAGGATCCGCGACGCGCCCGCTCGGCGGCGGTCAACGTGGTACCCACCAGTACCGGCGCGGCGAAGGCCATCGGCCTGGTGCTACCGGAACTGGCAGGCAAGCTCGACGGCGTCGCGGTCCGCGTCCCGGTCGAAGACGGTTCGCTGACCGACCTGACCGTCGAACTCGCCCGACCGGTCACCGTGGAGCAGGTCAACCACGCGTTCGCCGAGGCCTCCGACGGCGCACTCAAGGGCATCCTGCGCTACTCCGAGGCTCCTCTCGTGTCCCGGGACATCATCGGCGATCCCGCGTCGTGCGTCTTGGACGCCCCGCTGACGAAGGCCGACTCACACCTGGCGAAGGTGTTCGGCTGGTACGACAACGAATGGGGTTACGCGACCCGCACGGTCGAACTGGTGGAACTGATCGGGCGAACCCTGACGGCACGGTGAGCCCACTCGGGTGGGCCGCCCGCCGCTGCGGAACGCGTCGTGAGGTGTCGGAGGCACCGGGTCAGCAGGGATCCGGTGTCGCTCTCAGCACGGCGGCACCGTTCACCCGGTCCGCCGCCAGATCCGAGAGCGCCTGATCAGCCCTGGACAAGGGATAGGGCACCGTGCTCACCGCCAGCCGATGAGCCCCTGCGAAGTCCAGGAACTCCCGGGCGTCAGCGCGGGTGTTCGCGGTGACGCTGCGGACCTGACGCTCCTGGAACAGGTGTCGCTGATAGTTCAAGGACGGGATGTCCGACAAGTGGATCCCCGCGATTGCCAAGGTACCCCCGCGATCAAGCGCCTCGAGCGCGGGAGGCACCAGCTCCCCTACCGGGGCGAACAGGATCGCCGAATCCAAAGGCTCCGGCGGCGGATCGGCGGCGTCCCCGGCCGAGGCCACGCCGAGCTCCAACGCCAGCTTCCGGGCTTCCGCACTGCGAGTCATCACGTGCACCGTGGCACCACGGGCGATCGCTACCTGCGTGGTCAGATGCGCGCTGCCGCCGAAGCCGTAGATTCCGAGGCGTCCGCGTTCGGGCAGGTCCGCCCGCGCCAGCGCGTGATAGCCGATCAATCCGGCGCACAGCAGCGGTGCCAGTTCGTCATCGGTGTATCCGCTGGGCAACGGCAGGGCGTAAGCGGCCGGCACGACAGCGAACTCGGCGTACCCGCCGTCTGCGTCCCAACCGGTGTACCGCGACTCCGGGCACAGGTTCTCCCCGCCACGTAGGCAATACCGACACGTTCCGCATGTCTCGCGGAGCCAAGCGACCCCGACCCGGTCGCCGTCGGCGAATCCCGTGACGCCCTCGCCGACGATCTCGTGCCCCGGCGTGACCGCCGGCCGGTGGACGGGCAGATCACCCTCGGCGACGTGCAGATCGGTGCGACACACCCCGCACACCAGCACCCTGACGAGCACTTCGCCGGCGGAAGGCCGCGGGACCGCCACCAGCGACCACTCGAGGGGCCCGGAGGCCATCGGCCCTGGCCGGGTGACCCGCCAGGCATGCATCTCCGGTGGCAGATTCTTCACGATCGACCTCCTCCGGAACAGCATCGCGAACTCGCGCCGGCGACGCTACGCCGCGTGGTCCCAGGGACCTTCGGCCCGTCCCGCCGTTTCAGCGGGCGTGAGAACGCGTCCGCAGGTTCCAACTCGGGGCGCTGCCATCCTGACCTGTCCGTTCGATGGGTCACGAACACACCCGCGAGATGACGAAGTGACCGCGCGATGCCGTCGCGGCCCAGGTATCACGCCGGTACTGCAGCAGCCGAGCCTTCACGTGGTCGCGATCGGCTCGCGGCGCCGGTGGAACGGGAGCTGTGGACGCACCGCCGGCAGCTTGAATCGCGGTCACGAACCGGCCGACGGCGTCCGGCGAGGGCACGAGTTCACCTCCGAAGTAGGCGAGCACCAGCAGGTCCTCTCCGGAATGCGTCTCCATGGAGAAGGCCCAGCCGTGGCGCTCGTCCCACAGCAGGGCCATGTCCCGCTCCGGATGGCGGGGCAACCGCTGGTCCAGGGCGATGTAGGCGGACGCGGGGTGATCGAGGTCCATGGCACAGGACTCTTGTCCCACTCCCACCGCGGCGCTCACCGCGGCCAGGTAGCCCGCCAGCCCGCACCTCAGGTCGTGATCGAGTTCGATTCCGGTCAGCAGGGAAATCACCCTCCGTGGAGTCTGAACGTCACCGGCCACTTCGGACCGGTTCCCGCCCGACCGTACGAGTGCGCCGCGTCCGCCGGATGGCGTCAAAGTGCCCTTGGGCGAGGGACTTTCGTCCCTCGCAGCGCCCGGCGCACCAGGTCCATAACGGACGAAGGGCATCGCGGAGTTCACGCCAGGCCTTCGGCAGGGCGGCCACGCATCGATCGGCGTTGGCCGTCTCCTGCGCCTGGACCGCCGTCAAGGTACCGTCAGCGACCTCCAAGGCGCTCAAGAGCTCGCGGGCGACGACAGCGTCTTGGAATTCCCCGAGGAGGTCCTGGAAGGCACGCAGTGCGGGCTTGGCCTCGACCGGCAGCGCTTCGGCACCTGCCTCCAACGCGTACCGCAGCCGCTTGGCCGCTTTCCGCACACCGTGAACGGCGCGGTCACGGTCCGGACCGGCCGGTAGCGCAGCGATCCCGGACACGCGAGCGTCGACTCTCCCGGCCACCGCACGAGCCAGGTGAGGAAGTACTCGCCTGGCAGGTCGCCGGGCCGCTGTGGGCCGCTGCCGCAGAGACACCGTATCGAAGTACACGGTGCCGGGTGCGGTCACGACGGTCGCGCTCATGATTTTGGCTCCTTCAAGGTCGCCGCGTGGTCCGGGACGTAGTTCTGCAGCAGCCGGTCGGGGCGGCAATAGCCGTTCGATTCCGGACGTGCGGGGAGCGAAACCGCCTCATGGACGACGTCGTGGTAGGGCACGCTCGAGAGAAGGTGCGCGATCATGTTGAGCCGCCCGCGCCGCTTCTCCTCGCTTTCGACCACGTGCCAAGGAGAGCCAGCGGTATCGGTATGCACGAACATGTCGTCCTTCGCCCGCGAGTAGTCCTCCCATTGCGTCACGGATCGCAGGTCCATCGCGGACAGTTTCCAACGACGCATCGGATCGTCGATCCGGTTTCGGAACCGCCGCTCCTGCTCGTCCCGGCTGACCGAGAACCAGTACTTCCGCAGGAGGATGCCGTCGTCGACCAGCAGCCGCTCGAAGATGGGGCACTGCTGAAGGAAGCGCCTGTGTTCTTCGGGAGTGCAGAACCCCATCACCCGCTCGACGCCGGCACGGTTGTACCAGCTGCGGTCGAACAGCACGATCTCACCGGCCGCGGGCAGGTATTCGATGTAGCGCTGGAAATACCACTGCGTCCGTTCACGATCGGTAGGCTTCGGCAGAGCCGCGATCCGCACGACGCGCGGGTTCAGATGTTCGGTGACCCGCTTGATCGTGCTCCCCTTCCCCGCCGCGTCCCTTCCCTCGAACACCACCACCAGCCGGGCGCCCTCGTGCCGCACCCACTCCTGAAGCTTGACCAGCTCGGCCTGCAACCGCAGCAGTTCCCGTTCGTACGTCACGCGCGGGATCCGCGCCTTGTCCTTGCCGGCCATACCCTCGACGGTACGAATCCAGGAGGCATCGGGATTCGGCCGTACGTCGACGGCGGAGAGGACTTTGGTCATAGGCGACGAGAGACATCCGACTCTCTCTCCATCAGCCACTATGGACGGTTCCCACGACGGAAGGGTCGAAGGACCCTCGGCTCCGTCTCGTTCGCCTCTGTGATCGCGATCCGTAGTCGGTGAGCATGAGAACGGTCCGATCCGAGGAGGAAAAGCGATGGACCAGAACCTGCCCGACGCGTACACGGTGAGGGCGGCCGTCGCACTGGCTGTACGCGCCCCTTCGGTGCACAACAGCCAGCCCTGGGACTGGCGGTTCAGCGGCCGCACGATCGAACTGCGCGCGGACACGGGCCGCAGGCTGCGGCGGGCCGATCCCGAGGGCCGCGATCTGCTCATCAGCTGCGGGTGCGTACTCCATCACTTCACGATCGCGGCCGCCGCGCTCGGCTGGGCCACCCATATCGACCGGATGCCCGCTCCTGACGTGCTGGCCCGGATGGAACTCACCCCTGAGGAACCGCACGAAGAGGACATCGCGCTGGCCACGGCGATACCCCGACGCCGGTCGGATCGCCGCCTGTATGCCACCAGGCCGTTGACAGCCTGGGAGGAGAACCGCCTCGTACGAAGCGCGACAGACCACGCCGCGATGCTGCGATTCGTGGACGACGCTCCACGGCGTGCGGCGTTGACGGCCGCCGCGGTGGAAGCTCGGGGCCTGCACCGGGCAGACCCGGACTATGGAATCGAGCTCGCGTCCTGGAGCGGACGGCGGTACGCCGCAGACGGCGTACCCGCACGAAACGCGGTCCTGACCACCGCGGCACCGCTGGTACGAGACTTCTCCGACGCCCTGCTCACCGACACCGACGCCCAGGATGGCGCCGCGCTGACCGTACTTTCGACCGCAGATGACACTCCACTCAACAGGCTACGAGCAGGCGAAGCCGCCAGCGCCGTAGTGCTGACGGCGACCCGGCTGAACCTCGCGTCCTGCCTGGTCACGGAACCACTTGAGCTGACCTGCACCCGCGGCCTGGTCCGCGATTGCGTCGTCGCCGAGGGAGCCGAACCGCAGCTCGTCGTGCGAATCGGCCACCTACCCGAAGGCACTCCCCCGCTCCCTGCCACCCCACGACGCCCGATCGCGGAAGTCCTGCGGCCACTGGGCCACTACGGGATCGGCCTGCCGATACCGGTACAGCAGCGCGAAAGCTGACACCCCACACGCGAACGCACCGACAACCCCTGGGAGCACCTCATGAACGTCGACGAACTGCTGACGAAAGCCAAAGACGGCCTCGAAACCAAGATGGTCTACGGCGAGCCGTACCACGCCGACGGGGTCACGGTGATCGTGGCCGCCACGGTCGGCACCGGTGGCGGTGGCGGCGACAGCCGCGACGAGAAGGGCCGCTCAGGCGAAGGTGCCGGGTTCGGCCTGTCGGCCAAGCCTGTCGGGGCGTACGTCATCAAGGACGGCAAGCTGCGCTGGGAACCTGCCATCGACGTGAACCGCCTCATGACCACGTTCGGCATGATCGCGGTGGCGGCACTGTTCGCGGCCACACGTTTCGCGAAACTCAAGCGGGACACCGAGCCGGAGCTTTCCTGACAGCCGGGTTGAGGCGGCGAACATTCATGCAATCGGCACGGAATCCCAGGAGGCGCAGGAAGAACGTGAACGCCAAGCTGCGAACCGCGCGTGTCTCTGCGTTTCCTCGCCCCGATCGCCGAGACGGGGATGCAGGTTATGAGAGCAGTTGCGAAAGCGGCTCATCACCAACTCCGAGCGGCGAGTTCGTGCTGAGGAGGAGCGTCGACGGCGACATCGGCGCGGATTCCACTGATCCACGAACGTTCAGTGATGTCAAAGACGTCCTCCGCGGTAGAGAGCACCCCTGAGCACCTCCGGCTGGCTCATCAAGTCCAAGAGGTACAGGTATCCCAGGAATCCGATGTCATGGGGCACATCACCATCGTGGTGCGCAAGCAGCGTGTTCGTCAGGCCGACGCGTCGCGAATTGTTCGAGCCGAACCCGTGGGTAGCGTTCCGCAGCATCTCAAGGTATTCGCTGGGCGCATCCTCCAGGTTCAACTTCCCCGTCGCCGCACCACTGTTCACAACATCGATCTCGTCTCGGCCGAACTGCCGAGCGAGATAGAAGCCGTCTTGGACCTTACGCAAGGCTGTCACAGCACGTTCCGCTGCGGGGAGCAGCACCTCCGCGGCCTCCGCGGAGGTGCTATGTCCAGGACTTTCAACGTGTTTATGACTGAAGACAGGATCTGGCAGAACTTTGTTGCAGATCATGAGACCAACAAAGGAAAGAAGATCGGAGCACTCTTCCTGCAATTGTTTTTCCCGCTGTTGCAATCGAAACTTGGTCTCTGCTTCCTCATCGGCTATGCGCTGCCGCATTAATCTCTCTATTTAATCGCCGCTCGCCACTCTTCGGTTCCCTTCGTAGTCTCAACAGTATCGGTTGAACCAGGCCCCTAGCTACACCGGGATTTGACTTCGCGGACCAGTTGCAGTGGTCACTGCCTGTGAGAGTCGGTGGTGACCGGCCAGATCGGAGAGTCAGCTTCGGCGTGTTTGCCCGCGTCGAACCGCGCGGCGTTCAGTATGACCGGCCGAACGACAGCCGAGGACACGGTTCACGACGCCGCAGTGAGGTTCTGCAGCTGGATACCGACAGCCAGGACGGCGAACGTCCCGCTCCAGCGGTCGGGGCGTTTGCCGACGCTGAGCACGTGACGCGAATGGTCATCTGCGGCCGCGACGAAAACAACACGCAGTGCAGGGGCAGTTGGACCCGGTCGGTCTACCACCTGACACGCACGCATACCTGGTCGAGTGTCTTCCGATGCCGGCGCGCATCCGCGAGCATCTGGGTTATGGCGTTCGAACGATGTTTCGACGATGTGTGCAGCTGTCCACTCGGATTACCGAGGCCGGGAGGATGGACTCCCGCGAACAGGCCGTGGTCGACCTGATCAACCCGCCGGCGTGTTGCTCCCGTTCTGTGCGCGGCCGGGATGACCTGGTTTAGGTATCTGGGCGTGGTGTCAGTGCCGGCGTCGCCCGACCACATCTCGCGCCGGCGAACGGTCTCCGCGACAGGGCCGCCCGGTCTCGATGACGCTGGCCCGCAGCGAGGGGAAGACTGCCGCGGCCAGCAGCAGACCATCGCCAGTTTCCCGAAAGTTGTCACGGCGCGGCGGTGACCGTCGCGCGGGACCGGATCACCAGACCATGTCGCCATCGCTCCCGGGACAGCGGCGGTCGGCCACAGCCGAGTCCCATGTAGTAAGTCGATACCTGCGATGGGGGTGTCGGCCGGGGTTTCCGGCGTTGTCCAGGTCAGGTCGCGGATGGCCCGGTTCGCCAGGCGGATCAGGCAGCACGTCATCGATGCCGTGAAGCCCTCACCCTTCCTGCCGCGGCCCGCCACATGCGCGGCATCGAACCTGATCGGCCTCTCGTCCTCGCCGCCTCGATCCACGAACAGCTTTTCATCGTCCACTCCGGCACGACCGTCGCCGTCTCCTGACCGAGCAATACCGCGACGTAATGAGACTGGGTCATGACCCTGACCCCGCCCAGGTCCTCGCCGGCAGCGACCCGATCTTGGTCCATCCCTGACTTACACGGTGGGCATGACACGGCCCGCGTCTCGAGGGCAGATATGACCGGAGTAACACGCAGAGCAGCACATACGACTATGAATCACCTCGTGCCAAGGAGGATCCTCATGATCAAGGGCGTCGTTCTCTTCGCCGCGGCGGTGGTCACTCTCACCGCCTGTTCCGGTCGTGACGCCGGCGATCCCGTTGTCGGCGTCACGACTCCCGTCCCTGTTTCGACGCCCAGCTACACGCCGCAAGCGTCCTGCCCTCCGCTGCAGACCGGACAGTCATGCATCAACGGGCAACTGCTCCAGTCCAGCTCGACCAGCGAAGCTCCGCCGTCACTGCCCCAGGTCGAATCCAGTCCAGCCAGCAGGGCTCCGCAGTACCCGCCCCAGGTCGAGCAGGCCCGCGGGTCCGCGGAGTCGTATCTCGACTACAGCGCTTTCTCGCGAAACGGCTTGATCGATCAACTGTCCTCGAAGTACGGCGATAGCTACCCGAAGAACATCGCCACCCAGGCAGTGGACAGCCTGAAGGTCGACTGGAACGCGCAGGCAGCCAAATCGGCACAGTCCTACCTGGACTACACCTCATTCTCGTGCACCGGCCTGATCCAGCAGCTGTCATCGAGGTACGGCGGGCAATTCACCAACGCCCAGGCCAAGTTCGGCGCACACCAGACAAAGGCCTGCAAATGAAGTCCCTGCGATACCCGGACAGGGCGACACAGAGGCCGTGACTGGGTGTGACACTGTGCCGTTTCATCACTCCCCCAATCTGACTGAAGAGAGCGCGATGAGCGTCAGTCAACGGGCGAAGGATCTCCGGCATACGAGCTTCGAAACGCATCGAACCACGCCGGACCACTAACAACCTCGGACCTCTCGCCCAGCACCGCCCACTCAATCTAGCGATAGCGCACCCCGACGACGAGTGCCACGATATAGAGGCACTGCGACCTTTGCTCGCTGACGAGCTGGTCGCAGGCGAACCAAAAGTTATCGTCCTGTAACTTTTTTTGGCGGCCCAGAAACGGCCCAGAGATCCATTGTGGACGTTCGCGACAGCTAACACGGCAGGTGAAGGGTGTATCCAGGCGACACCCTATGCCAAGTTTCGCTTAGTGCGACATGATCCCCAACGCCGAGCACTGGCGGGTTTCCGTGCACGAGGCACAGGAACTGCAGCACGCGATCATGGGCTACCTGCCCGGCTACGCCACCCCGCGGATCGTTTGCGATGTCCCGTACGTGGGCAAGCGGTGGGTCCACCAGCTCGCCGAGTACGACCGCGAGCTCGGCATCTCCTACTGGACCAAGAACTACCGCAACGGGATCGAACACGAAGACCCCGAAGCCTTGCAGCGTCGCTACCCGTACTACGACCCGATCTCAACCCTTCCTGAAGCCGGCCAGCGTTGGTGGCGCGACCAGCCTCAGACTCCCTAGCGGGCCCGACGCCAGGAGGATCTGTCGAGGGGGCGTTTGGGCTCACGTGGGAGCTTCAAACGCCCTCTCGGTGGATGCCAGTTCTGTCCGGAACCGTCAGTCGGCGTGGACAGCTACCTGCGTCAGCGCAGTGCGCGCACAACGAACGCGGACAGCCTCCGCAGGCCCTCGCCCTCCGTGACGGTCCCGCCGTGCACCGTGGTCCACCAGAACGGGACGCTGCCCAATGCGTCCAGCGCCAGTTCGATCTCCGCCGGTTCGTCGCGGATCTCGCCTCGCCCGACGGCCCGGTCGAACGCGATCCGGGCCCAGGCCCGCCGGGGTGCGGCGACCCTGGTGGTGAACGCCTCGGCGAGTTCGGGTGAGCGCCGGGTCTCCGCCAGCAGGTCCGGGATGATCATCGCCGAGCGCGGGTCTGCCGGTTGTCGGTGAAGGCGGACGAGCATGCAGTGGATGTCGTCCTCGAGGTCGCCGGTGTCTTCGGGTTCGCCGTCGGGCACGGTGAGGCGGCTGATCGCCTCCATGACCATGTCGAGCTTGCCCGGCCACCGGCGGTAGAGCGCGCTTTTGCCGACTCCGGCGTGCTGCGCGACCTGCTGCATCGACAACCGCCCGACGCCGCCTTGGGCCAGCTGGTCAAGGGTGGCGTCGAGCACTGCCTCGGTCAGTTCAGGCCGGAGTACGGCGGCCCCGGCCACGGGACGACGGGACGTGTTCACGCGACGAGCATAGCGACGACGGGACGGTACCGTCTCATCGTCCGGTAGGCTGACGTCGGAACGGAACCGCATCGACGCAACGGAGAACCGTGGACGACACGCAACGCCGAGCCCGCGCCAACAAGACCATCGACGCCGCCCTAGACCGCGTCCTCGCGCACGACATGGCGGGATTCGCCGCGCTGTGGGCGTCCGACGGCACGATGAGCTTCCCCTTCGCCGCGCCTGGGACGATCGAACACGTCACGGGCCGAGACTCGGTCACCACACATCTGTCCGGCTACAACGATCTGCTGCTGCCGGGCGAGATCGTCGAGCAGACCCGGCACGACACCGCGGACCCGGACACGGTCGTGCTGGAGTTCGCGATGGCCGGGACCGTGACCGCCACCGGCAGGCCCTACACACTGCGCTACATCTGCGTGATCACTGTCGGGGACGAAGGCATCACCGCCTACCGCGACTACTGGAGTCCCGCTGCCGCAGCCGACCTGATCGGCACCCCCGGCCTCCCGGACGCCGCCGCATGATCACGCTGATCACGGGCGCGAGCGGCATGACCGGGTCCCGTGTCGCCGACCTGGTCGAGCAGGCAGGCGTCGCCGTCCGGCGCGTGAGCCGCTCTTCCCCCGCCCGCTTCGACTGGTACGACGCCACGACCCACGACGCCGCGTTCGACGGGGTCGAGGCGCTCTACCTCATCCCCCCGATAGGCGAGGCACGACCGGCGGCGGTCGTCGAACCGGTGCTCGACCGCGCCGTCCACCGTGGACTGCGGCGGACCGTCCTGCTCAGTTCGTCCGCGGTGGAGCGAGGACAGGAGGGCCCTGGCGAGCTGCACGACCTGGTCGCCCGGATCGTCCCCGAAGCGGTGGTGCTGCGGCCTTCCTGGTTCACCCAGAACTTCATCAGCCGCGCACCTGGCGTGCGCAGCCTGTGGTCAGGCGAGATCGTGACAGCCACCGGCGACGGCAGGCTCCCGTTCGTCGACGTCGAAGACATCGCCGCAGTCGCGGCCGTCGCTCTCCAAGCCCCTGCCGCACCAGATCCGGAGCTGGTCATCACGGGCCCCGAGGCGTTGAGCTACGACGACGTCTGCCGGATCTGGACAGAGCACACGGGCGACCCGGCCCGGCACGTCCGATTGAGCGAACAGGAGCTGGCCGCCCGGTTCACCGCGAACGGCGTCCCCGCCGACTTCGCAGCGGTGCTCGCCGCACTCGACACGATCGTCGCCTCAGGAGCCCAGGCCACTGTCACCGACACGGTTCCCTCGCTCACCGGCCGCCCGGCGCGATCCGTCCGGGAGACGCTCGCCGCGGCACTGACACCCGGCCGCCGGACCTGATCAGACGGCGAAGACCAAAAGCGTCTCCGTCCCGGCCACGATCCCAGCGCTGCGGATTCAGAGGAGCGCGCCGCCGGACACCTCGATGCGTTCGGCGGTCAGCCAGCGGAGGTCGTCGGAGACGACAGCGGCGATCGCGTCACCGATCTCCTCCGGTCGCCCGACCCGGCCCAGAGCGGTCTGCGCGGCGAGGGTGCCCCGCAGGTCCGGGTCGTCCCTCATGGCGCCGCCGTTGAAATCGGTGGCGGTGGGACCGGGCGCGATCGAGTTGATCCGGATGCCGCGCGCGCCGAGTTCGGAGGCGAGGCTGCGGGACATCGCTTCGACGGCCGCTTTCGAGGCCGCGTAGACCGACGTACCGGGGCTGACGTGGCGAGTGAGCGACGTCGTGACGTTGACGATCCGGCCGCTGTCGGCCAAGTGCGGCGCCAGCGCTTGGATGAGGAAGAACGTGCCGCGGAAGTTCGTGCCCACCAGCGCGTCGAAGTCCTCCACCGTCACGTGCTCCAGCGCTCCGAACACGCCGATGCCGGCGTTGTTGACCAGGACGTCGAAGGTCCCGGTCCCCCAGCGGTCCTGGAGTTCTCTCGTCAAACCAGCCGCGAAGGCCTGGAACGAACCGACGTCGCTGATGTCGAGGCGCGAGGAGAAGGCGTCACCACCCGATTCCTTGACCGCGCGTTCGACTTCCGCCGCGCCTTCCGCGTCGCCGCGGTGGGTCACCACGACCTTCGCCCCTCGGCGGGCGAGCGCGAGCGCGGTGTCGCGGCCGAGTCCCCTGTTCGCTCCGGTGACCAGGGCGATCATCGGTTCACTCCTTTCTTGACGTCCTCGAAGTCGACGCGGACGAGCGGGCTGCCCGCCAGCCATTCGGCCAGGGGCTGGACCGGTTGCCCGATACCGGCGGGATTGGCCGGCTGGTTCAGGTCGGCGATGACGGCACGGAAGACGGCCTCGCGTTCGCCGGGTTCGGAGATCGACGTGCCGACGGCGGCCAGGTCGGCCCGCACACCGTGCTTGAGATGAAAGGTGAACGAGCGATTCGCGAGGATGTTCGCGTACCAGCTCCTCCTCGCCGGATGCGTGGTCAGGTAGATCCGGCCGTCGACCCGGTAGAACCACACCTCGATGCGCCGGGGCAGGCCCGTCCGCGCGCCGATGGTCGTGATGTCGATCGTGCGCTCCCTTGCCGACGACGTCGGCGTGATCGCCAGGGCCCGTTCGATTCCGGGGTCCATGCACCCTCCAAGTAAGTAAGTATTTATTTACTTGTAGAGTAGGGACACCCCGGACGGACTGTCAAACATCCCAGACGAGCAGGAGAACCGATGCCCGCACGCGACGCCCAGGCGACGAAAGCCAGAATCCTGCAGGTCGCGGTCGCCGAGTTCGCCGAGCACGGGCACGCGGGCGGGCGGATCGAGCGGATCGCCCGTGAGGCCGGGACCAACGTCCGGATGATCTACGCCTACTTCGGCAACAAGGACGGGCTCTTCGACGCGGCGCTCACCAGCGCGGTCCAGTCAATGGCGGCAAAGGTCCCGCCGCGCCCGGAGGACCTGCCCGGCTGGGCGGGCGAACTGTTCGACTACCACCGGCGCGAGCCCACGGCGCTGCGGATCAACCTGTGGGCACAACTCGAGCGCCCCCAGGCCGCCTCCGAACCCCTGGAGACCTACCTCGCGAAGACCACCGTCGTGTCCGACGGCGACAGCGCACCTCTCAACGCCGTCGATCTGCTGACGTTCATCTACGCGATCTCCCAGGCCTGGCACCTGACCCCTGTCGGCCTGCTCAAGGCGGACGGTTCGGACCCCGACGACCCGGCGAGGATCGCCGCGCACCGGGAATCCGTCGTCGCCGCCGTCACCCGCATCCTCCGTCCGTCCACTGTGGATGGCGAGTGATTCCTTCGCTCCCTTGCTGATTCGTTCTGGACCTCGGTCAGTCGAGGCCTTCGACGATGCGGAAGTCGCGCTCGAAGCCGTCGGGAAGTGCGGCCAGTGCCTTCTGGTACGCCGCACTCTCGTATGCGGCGACGGCTTGTTCGAAGCTGTCGAACTCGATCAGGACGACACGCTCGGCGATTCCGGCTTCGTGTGCGACGACCCGGCTGCCGCCGCGGGCGAACGTCCGCCCGCCTGCGGCCTTGACGGCGAGACCGGCCAGTCCGTTGTAGACATCAAGACTCTCAGGGTCTGTGATGATGGGGTAGACGCTGACCCAGTAGCCCTTGGGCATGGAACCTCCAGTGTTGGGATGAGTTACAGGTTGGTCTTGACCGAGCGTCGGCGGACGAGGGCGAGGCTTGTCAGCGTCGTGATCGCCATGGCGCCGATGCCGGCCAGCGCCGCGGTGGTGTAGGCGCCGTCGTCGGGGAAGAGGCGGCCGGGGCCGGTGCCCGCGGCGAGGATCAGGCCGCCGATGGCGCTGCCCAGGGAGTACCCGACGCTGCGGACGACGTAGTTGAAGCTCATGGCGCTCGACGTCTCGCTCTTGGGGGTGACGGCCAGGATGACACCGGGCATCGCGGCCGCGAAGCCGCCGACGCCGAAGCCCAGCACGCCCATGGCCGCGAACAGCTCGGCCAGGTCGGACCGGGCGGTGGCGAACAGGACGAACCCGCCGCCCACCACGACGGCGCTGCCGGCCAGGAGCAGGGGGTCGGCGATCCGCGTCCGGACCCCCGGCGTGAGCTTCCCGGCCACGAACCCCAGCACTGAAAACGGGATGAGGACCAGCCCGGCGACGAAAGTCGTCAGCCCGAAGCCGTAGCCGGCGCCGTGCGGCGTCTGCGCGTACCGGGTGATGAGCGTAAGCAAGAGGTACATGCCGATCCCGCCGACGAACATGGCGAGGTTCGCCCCGGCGACCGCCGGGTGCCGCACCGCCCGCACATCGACCAGGGGCGTCGTGCTGCGCAGCTCGATGACGACCCAGACGCAAAGCAGCACGATCGCGACGACGGCGAGGCCTGCCGCCACGGCGAGGTGCCGGCTCCACAGAGTCCGTTCGCCGGCGAGGAACAGCACCAGGAGCAGCGCGGCGGCCAGGACGACCGCGCCCGCCACGTCCACGCGGGTGGAGCGGCCTTCGGGGGCTTCGGGAATGGAGCACCACGCGGTCAGGAGGGCGGCGGCGGTGACGACCAGGCCGAGGCCGTAGGCGGCCCGCACCCCGCCGAGCTCGGCGAGCAGAGCGGCCAGCGGATAGCCGACACCGGCCCCGATGATCGAGACCACCGAGATCAGGGCGATCACGGCCGCGCTGCGCTCCTCGGGAAGGTGGTCCCGAGCCACGCCCATCATCAGCGCCGTCAGCCCGAGCCCGACGCCCTGGGCCGCCCTGCCGGCCAGCAGCCATGCAAACGGCAATGGCAGCACGGTGAGCGCACTGCCGGCGACGACTACTGCCAGCGTGGTGAGAATCGCGGCCCGCCGGTGCGGTCCTGCTCCAAGCCGCCCCAGGACCGGCGTGGCGACGGCGCCGCTGAGCAGCGCGACGGTCAGTGTCCACTGCGCGCCGCCGAGCGAGACAGCGAACGAGGTCGCCACACTGGTGATGAGCGGCGCCCCGAGGCTGGCGACCGCCGCCACGACCAGAGCGATGAACATCAGGGCGGGCACCACAGCCGCGCCTCGGAACGCGCCACCGGGAACGCCTTCGCCGCGACCGGCTGCCCGGTCACTGCTTCGGCCCTTCGCGCTCCTGACTTTCTAGCTCTGCCAGATGTTTCAGCGCCGGAAGGGCCGCCACCAGCGCCTCGACCTCGTCGCCGGTGAGCTCGCCGATCAACCGCTCGAACGCGTGGACACCCGCCTGGCGCCGCGTCCGGACATAAGAGGAGCCGGCCTCGGTCAGGCACACCAGCGTGACCCGCTTGTCGGACGCGTCGCCCTGCCGCTCGACCAGTCCGGCCTCCTCCATCACCCGGACCAGGGCGGTCATCGCGGGCTGGGTGACGCCCTCGACCACGGCCAGATCGGTGATGCGCCGCGGGCCTGTCCGGTCCAAGGTGGCCAGGGTGGCGGCGGACGTCAGGCTCATGTCACGGGGCAGGCGTCTCGTGGCCCTGGTGGCCAGGCCGTAGAGGGCCGCCCCGATGGCGGCGGACGCGCCAGGAGCGGCGGCTTGACAACTCATGTTTGAAGCATAGCACTTTTATATTCATAGTTTATGCAACCCGGCGAGGGTCTTCGGCGAAGGGGTCTCCGCCGCCCGCGCGTGCCGAGGTCGGTCTCCATCTCCACATCAGCGACACTGAGTACCTGTTTCCGGCCCCCTCGAACACAGCGGAGTACGGCCGGTTTCCTGAAGGTGCTCACCAGCCTCGGCTACATCGCCGGGCGGCACACCGAGGCCCTCGACTACTACCGCCAATCCCCCACACTGCTGCGCACCCTCGGAAATGCCTGCGAAGAAGCCAACACCTTGACCCATATCGGCGAGGCACACCTTGCTCTCGGCGACCAGCGCCAAACCCGCGACTGCTGGGAACAAGCCGCAGACCTGTACCAAGCCCAGCACCGAGACGACGACGCCCGCTACCTCCGGGACATGGTCATCGCAATCGAGTCGTGAAACCGGCAGGGCGAAGCCGCAGATGACAGGTCTCTAGGATTGAGGCGTGTTCTCTTTGGCGGAGCCGCCGCTGTTCGCCCGGTTGAAGCCCGCGTCGAGTGTCCTTCTTGCCGGAGCGGGTGGAGGATTCGACATTTACGCCGGTCTGCCGCTGGCTTTCGCGTTGCGCGCGATGGGTAAACGGGTGCATCTGGCGAACCTGTCGTTCAGCGACCTCGCGCGCCTCGATCTCGACGACTGGCTGGCACCGGACGTCGCGGCGGTCAGAGCCGACAGCCAGGGCAACGACGACTACTTCCCGGAACGCACGCTCGCCCGCTGGTTGCATGCCCGGCAACTACCCTCGACCGTGCACGCGTTCCCTCGCACCGGCGTCCGGCAACTGACAGCGGCGTACCGCACGCTTGTCCAGCATCTGGCCGTCGACGCGGTCGTCCTGGTGGACGGCGGCACGGACATCCTCATGCGCGGAGACGAGTCCGGGATCGGGACACCCGAAGAAGACATGACCAGCCTCGCCGCCGTCTCCGCGATCGAAGAGGTCGACAAGCTCGTGGTGTGCCTGGGTTTCGGGATCGACGCCTACCACGGCGTCTCCCACACTCAGGTCCTGGAAAACCTCGCCGCGCTCGATCGGGCGGGCGGTTACCTGGGTGCGCTGTCGATTCCATCAGCCGCGCCGGAAACACAGGCCTACCTCGACGCAGTCGCGCACGCGCAAGCAGCCACCCCACTGCGGCCGAGCATCGTGAACGGCCAGGTCGCGGCCTCGCTGCGAGGCGAGTTCGGCAACGTGGCGTTCACTTACCGCACGGCGGACAGCGACCTGTTCGTGAACCCCCTGATGAGCCTGTACTTCACCATTGACCTGCCCGCACTGGCCGCCTCCGTCGGCTACCTCGACCGGATCCGGAACACCGAAACGATGATCGACGTGGCGCAGGTGATCAAGGCACACCGCGGCACCGTGCCACTACGACCAGGGCGGGTCTTCCCCCACTGACCAGAGCGACAACCAACAGACCCGACTGACATGCTGACCGTCATGGACACTCATCAGTTCTGGACGCTGATCGAAGGCGCCCGCGGCCAGGTTTCCGACTCCGCGGACGGCGAGGCGGTCGCCGACCGCGCCAGTGTCTTGCTCGCTGGGCCGCCGCCTACATGATCAACGGCGGCTGCTCCGACGACGGCTTCGACTACTTCCGCGGGTGGCTGATCGTTCAAGGTCGCGACGTGTTCGAGCGCGTCGTGGCCGACCGTGACGCACTCGCCGATCTGCCGGCCATCCGTGTGGCGGCGGCTGACGGGAACGAGATGGAGTGTGAAGACGCTTTGAGCATTGCCCGGAACGCGCACCTCAGGGCAACCGGAGAGCAACCTCCCGCTGACGCATACACCATCCGGTACCCAGAACTGGACTCCGCCTGGGATTTCGACTTCGACGATCAGGCCGAGCTGAAGCGTCGCCTGCCCCGCTTGGCAGCGCTCTACCTGGACTGATGATCGGCCTGGGAACCGATCCATTCATCGTGGCCGAACCTGATGGGATGACCCGCGACCGGAGTGGGGTCAAGAGTGCCGGTGCGAGCGAAGGTCGCCCAGACGGCGCGGAGGGCGGCACCGAAGGCGTCGACCTCCGGCCACGGGACCTTCCCGAGCATCGGGCTGTCCTGCCAGGCCCGCTGGGTACCGAGCAGCAGCGGCAGTTCCAGACAGTGGGTGGCGCCGAACTCGGACCCCTCGGGCCGCCAGTCCAGGCGATACGACCGGACGACGGCTCCGGCGTCGCGAAGCCGGTCGCCGAGAGCGGCCAGCGGTTCGGCGTAGATCTCGTCGGTGCCCTGGGCGCCGGGGAACGCGGTCATGTCGTCGGCGTTCCAGCCGTACAGCACGTCGAGGTCGCTCACGTTGTCCGCGAAGGACCCCTTGTCCAACGTGTCCACCGGAACGAACGCCGGTTCCATCGGGTTACCGGTGAGCCGCAGGTTGGTCAGCGCGGTCTCCTTGTGCGCGGCGAGGATTTCCGTGATCCCGGCGGTGCGCGGGTCGCTGCCGAGCGCGTCGGCGAACACCCGGCCGACTTGCGCCGCATGAGCGGGCTGGCGGGCAGCGAGGCCGAGCGGCGCGCTCTGCAGGATCGCCCGCCGGAACAGTCCGCGCGCCTCGGGCATCTCCATCAGGAGCCGGATGGAGATGCCGCCTGCCGACTGCCCGGCGACCGTCACGTTGTCCGGGTCCCCACCGTAGGCCGCGATGTTGGCCCTCACCCAGCGCAGCGCCTCGAGCTGGTCGGCCGGCCCGAGGTTGCCGGGGCTGACCCCGTCCAGGTACAGGTAGCCGAATGCGCCGAGCCGGTAGTTGACGCCGACCACCACCAGGTCACCTTCGGCCGTCAGCGCGCCGCCGTCGTACCACTCCAGCAACCCGCCACCGCTGGAGAAGCCGCCGCCGTGGAGCCACACCAGTACCGGCCGGTGCCCGTCGTCCAGACCAGGGGTGCTGATCGTCAGGTTGAGACAGTCCTCGCCCTGCGGGATGCGCTCGCGCGGCGGCCCCATCACGTGATCCAGCCGGGACGGCGGTTGCGGGCTGATCTCCCCACTGGACGGCGTCTGTTCCGAAACGGCGACCGGCGGCGCGAACCGTGCCGCTGTGGCATAGCGAATCGGTCCGGTTCGGACAGTCATGGTCATACGCACCTCGCGGGTAGGATCGGCTGGTGTTCTTGCCTCGTCTGTTGGACGGCCGACTGAAGTTCCGTCATCTCGTCCTGCTCGACGCGCTGGCCAGACAGGGCACCGTGGTCGGGGCCGCGGCCGAGTTGCATGTGACGCAGCCGGTGGCGACCAGGAGTCTGCATGAGCTCGAAGAGATCCTCGACGTGCGGCTGTTCGAACGCGGCCCGCGCGGCATCACCCCGACGGTGTTCGGCGAGGCGTTCACCGGGCATGCCCGTGCGGTGCTCGCGCAGCTCGAACAGGCGGGGCGGCATGTCGCCGAGCTGGCCGACGCGGAGCGCGGCACGGTGGTGGTCGGCACCCATCTCGCGGGGTCGAACATGTTGCTGCCGCGCGCGATCGCGGCGATCAAGACCGAACGGCCGTACCTGACCATCGTGGTACGGGAGGGTTCTCCCGAAGCGCTGCTGGTGGAGCTGGAGGCGGGCCGGGTCGACCTGATCATCGGCAGGTTGACCGCGCCGTCGGATGAGCGGATCGAACGACGCAAACTGTACGACGAGTCGGTGGATCTGGTGGTCCGCACCACGCATCCGCTGGCGGGCGCGACCGGCGTCGAACTGGCCGACCTCGCGGAATACCCGTGGATCCTGCCCGGAGCGGAGACCGCGCTGCGCCGTGAGCTGGAGGGGTTGTTCACCCGTAACGGCTTCCCGCTACCGGCGAACCGCGTGGAGACCACGTCGTTCCTCACTGTGCGGCAGCTGCTGCTGGAAACCGATGTGATCGCCGCCCTGCCCAGCCTGATCACCAAGGACGATCCGAGGATAACCAGGGTCGCGCTGGCACTGGAGCCCATCGGGCACAGCGTCGGACTCACCCTGCCCGCCCAGCGCACGCTCAGCCCGTCGGTGGACGCGCTGATCCGCAGCCTGACCGACGTCGCCACCGGCATGTCGCATCAGGATTGTCCGATCACGACGTGAAGAGAAAGCGTTCGGCGTTCCCGCTGGTGATCAGCTGCCGCTCGGTCTCGCTCAGGAAGCCGCTCTTGCGCACCACCTCGCCGACCGGGCGTTCGCCGAGCGGGTACGGGTAGTCACTGCCGACCATCACCCGCTCGGCGCCGAGTGTGTCCACGAGCAGCCGCAGCGCCCGCTCGTCGAAGACCACCGAGTCGACGTGGAACCGATCGAGGTAGTGCGACGGCGGGAACTCCGAGGTGCCGATCACGTCGTTCCGCCGATGCCAGGCGTTCTCCATCCGGCCGAGCCAGAACGCGAACGACCCGCCGCCGTGCGCGAAGCAGATCTTCAGGCTCGCGTCGATCCGGTCGAAGACCCCGCCGAGCACCAGGGCCAGGATCGACAGATGCGTCTCCGCGGGCATCGCGGTCAGCCACCGCGCCATCCACCGGTCCAGCCGGGGTGAATCGGCCATGTCCCACGGGTGCACGAACACCGGGACCCCGAGCGACGCGCAATGCTGCAGGAAGGTTTCCACCCCGGCGCTGTCCAGATCCTGGTCCCCGACGTGGTTGCCGATCTCCACCCCGCGATGCCCCGCGGCCAGGCAGCGTTCCAGTTCACGGCATGCCGCGTCGGTGTCCTGCAACGGGACCTGGCAGAACGGGATCAGCCGGTCGGGTGCCGGTGCGACGATCTCCAGCGCCAGGTCGTTGAAGATCCGGGCGATCCGGCCCGCCTGCTCGCCGGTCCGGCCGTAGTTGAAGAAGGCGGGCGTCGGCGAGACCACCTGGGTGCGCACGCCATCGGCGTCCATGTCCAGCAGCCGGGTCTCCGCGTTCCAGCAGTCCGCGCCGATCCGGCGGAACTCCTTGTCCCCCATCATGATCATCGCCTCGGACTCGGTTTCCGCGCGCAGCCACGGCGCGTCCGGCCCGGCGTCCGCGCGCAGATCCGGCCAGCCGTTCGGCACGTAATGCGTGTGGATGTCGATCAGGCCGGTCATCTCAGCCCTTTCCGGGGTGGAGTGCGCCGCAGCCGCCGCAGGTGCGAGCCTGCTCGTCGCCGTAGAAGGCGGTGAACACCGGCGGCAGATCCTCGACGATGTCGCGCACCTGGAGTTCCACCTCGTGCACCAACGAAGCACATTCGGGGCAGTACCACTGGAACTTCTCCAGCGTGCCCTCCTCGCGGACGCGTTCGATGACCAGGCCGATCGAGTCGGCCTCCGGGCGCTGTGGCGAGTGCGGGATGTCGCCCGGCAGCAGCCACGTGTCGCCTTCGGAGATACGGATGGTCTTCTGGCCCTCGTCGGTCATGATGTTCACGTGCATGGTGCCCTTGAGCTGGTAGAACCATTCCTCATAGGGGTCGACGTGGAAATCGGTGCGCTGGTTCGGCCCACCCACGACCTGCACGATGAAATCGCTGCCGAGCGCCATGGTCCGGTTGTTCACCGGCGGCTTGAGCAGATGCTCGTGCTCGGCGATCCAGGCCTGGAAATTGACGACCTCGGGAATGCCGGTCATCGCGGAACCTCCGTATCTTTCGGTATATGAGCGATTGCCTGGATTTCGATCAGCAGATGCGGATGCGGCAGCTGATGGACCGCGACCGTGGTGCGGGCAGGGCCTGTTTCGTCGAAGTATTCGCCGTAGATCTCGTTGTAGCCGCCGAAATCGTTCATCGAAACCAGGAAGGTGGTGATCTGCGTGATGTCGGAGAGGTCGGCGCAGACCTCGTGCAGGATGCCGCGGAGGTTGTCGATCACCGCGCGGGTCTGCGCCCGGATGTCCAGGTTCGTGGTGCCGAGTTCGTCCACCTCGACGCCGGCGAACGTGTTGTCCGGGCGTCGAGAGCTGGTGCCGGACACGTAGATCAGCTCTCCCGCGACCTTCACATGCGGGAACCGGCCCCTCGGTTTCGCCCGTCCGGGAATCACCAGCCCGCTCATGCCAGCCCCCGCACCGAAACCCGGCCGAGTCCGGCGATATCCGCCTCGGCGACGCCGGGCGCGAACGGCACCGCTTCGGTCGCCGCCCCGGCCAGCACCACCTGCCCGGCTCGCAACGGGATGTCCCGCTTCCGGCACAGCTCGACCAGCGCATGCAGCGCGCGCACCGGATCGCCGAGGATCGCCGCCGTCGAGCCGATCACCTGGCGATCCCCGGAACTGAGCCGCACCGCCCGGTTCGCCACCTCGCCGAACGCGCGCCAAGGGCCGAGCACGAACCCGGCGGCCGAGGTGTTGTCCGCGACCACATCGGTGTGGGTGAACCGGAAATCCCGGTACCGGGAGTCGATGATCTCGATCGCCGGGGCCATCGCGTCCACCGCGGACTCCACGTCGAACGCGGGGTCGGTGAGATCGACGTCGCGAGCCAGCCGGTACGCGACCTCCGGCTCCACCTTGGGATGAATGAAGCCCGCCAACGAGACCTCGCCGCCGTCGGCGACCCGCATCGCGTCGGTGAGCCTGCCGGCGATCACTTCGGACACGCCCATCTGTGCCATCTTCGCCTTGCTGGTCAGGCCCAGTTTGACCCCGAGCACCCGCTCGCCACGACTCTCCCGGCGGGCCACCAACGCGGCCTGGACGGCGTACGCGTCGGCGATGTCCAACTCGTGATCGTCGGCGAGGCTCGGGGTGTCCGCGCACGTGATCTGCGCGGTGTCCAGCCGCTCGGCGAGCGCCGAGATCTCCGCGATGGCCATCATGTGCTGCTCCCCTCCAGGTCGAGTACGACGTTCTGCCGTCACTGAGCCTCCTCCTCGATCGGCGCGGTCACAGCCGCACGCACACATTCGTCGGCTCGGTGTAGAAGTGCAGCGAAGAGGCGCCGCCCTCCCGGCCGATCCCGGAAAGCCCCATCCCGCCGAACGGCGAGCGCAGGTCGCGCAGGAACCAGGTGTTCACCCAGGACATGCCGACGTGCATGGCCTGTGCGACGCGGTGTCCCCGACGCAGGTCTTGTGTCCACACCGAGGAAGCCAGCCCGTACTCGGTGTCGTTGGCCAACGCGACCGCCTCGTCCTCGGTGTCGAACGGGATCAGCGCGGCCACCGGACCGAAAATCTCCTCCCGCACCGGCCGGTCCTTGTTGGTCAAGCCGGTCCACAGAGTCGGCTCCAGCCACGAGCCGCCGTCGAATTCCGGGCCGATCTCGGGGATCCCGCCGCCGGCCAGGGTTTCGGCGCCGGCCTCCGTGGCGAGCGCGAGGTAGTCCAGCACTTTGCGCCGGTGCTCCGGAGAGATCAGCGGGCCGGTGGTCGTCCGCTCGGCCGACGGGTCGCCGAGCCGCAGCCCGCGCGCCCGCTCCACCAAACCGCCCGCCACCTCTTCGAATACCGAACGCTGCACGTACACCCGCTCGGTGCACAGGCACACCTGCCCGGTGTTCGCGAACACGGACCGGGTCAGCCCGGCGAGCGTCTCGTCGAGATCCGCGTCGTCGAACACGATGGCGGCGTTCTTCCCGCCGAGTTCGAACGAGACCGGCCGGACCCGTGGCGCGACCGTGCGCATCACCTGGGTTCCCGTGGCCGACGAGCCGGTGAACGTCACCCCGTCGATACCGGGATGCTCGGTCAGGTACTGCCCCGCCGAGTCGCCCCCGAACCCGTGCACCACGTTGTAGGCGCCCGCGGGCAATCCGACTTCGGCCAGCACCTCGGCCAACAGGGTCGCGGTGGACGGGGTCTGGTCGCTCGGCTTGACCACGACCGCGTTGCCGCAGCCGAGCGCGGGTGCGACTTTCCAGGTCAGCAACAGCAGCGGCAGGTTCCACGGCACGATCACCGCGACCACGCCGAGCGGCTTGCGCACCGCGTAGTTCAGCGCCTGTGCCCCACCGGGCAGATCGGTGACGAACGATTCCTGGCCTGCGGCCGCGATCACATCGGCGAACGTGCGGAAGTTCGCCACCGCGCGGGCCACGTCCAGTTCGCGGGCCTGAGTGACCGGCTTTCCGGTGTCGGCGACCTCGGCCGCCACGAACTCCTCGAACCGGGCCTCGATCCGATCGGCCGCCCGGCGCAGCAACGCGGTCCGCTCCCGCACCGGAGTGTCCGCCCAGCCATCGTGCAACGCGGCGCGGGCACCGGTGACCGCGCGGTGCACCAGCTGCCGGTCGGCCTCGTGCACCCTGGCGAACTCCGTGCCGGTCGCCGGATCGACCGCCGGGAACCCCGGCCCGTCCGGCTCGGCGAACTCACCGTCCACGAAGTTGCGGATCCACCGCCCTGACTGCGTCATGCCGTTCACTCTGACCGGCCGCGCCATGCGGAACAAATGCGCATCTGCTCGCCAGCTATACCCAAAAGAGCATATCGACTTTGGTGCTCGACCTCGGAGACATACCTGTTTGGGCATACCAGAACGGCAATTCGGCATTTGTGGCCTATGCCTCACGGTGTCAGGCTTCTGCCCAATCGCCAGCAGCCGCGGTCGGCTGTCACCAGAGTCGATTGGGTTTTCGCAGATGAACGCACCCGCGCCCCGCAAGATCGCCGCCGCCACACTCGCCGGGACCACCCTCGAGTGGTACGACTTCTTCCTCTACGGCACCGCGTCCGCGCTGATCTTCAACAAGCAGTTCTTCCCCTCGCTGAGCCCGACGGTCGGCACCCTCGCCGCGTTCAGCACCTTCGCCGTCGGGTTCATCGCGCGCCCGCTCGGCGGCCTGGTGTTCGGCCACTTCGGCGATCGGATCGGCCGCAAGTCCACGCTCGTGGTGTCGCTGATGCTGATGGGCATCGGCTCCACACTGATCGGGTTGATCCCGAACTACCAGGCGATCGGCATCTGGGCGCCGATCCTGCTGGTCGCGATGCGGATCGTGCAGGGCATCGGGCTCGGCGGAGAAGGGGCGGGCGCGACCCTGATGTCGATGGAACACGCGCCCGCCGATCAACGGAACCGCTACGCCGGGTTCCCGCAGATGGGCACCCCGGCCGGTCTGGTGCTGGCGAACCTGCTGTTCCTCGGCAGCAGCGCGCTGATGCCCGCGAGCGCGTTCGCCACGTGGGGCTGGCGGATCCCGTTCCTGCTGAGCTTCGTACTGGTCGCGATCGGCCTGATGATCCGGCTGCGGATCACCGAATCACCGTCGTTCGCGCGGATGACCCGGAACGACCAGGTGGTCCGGTTCCCGCTCGGCGCGGCACTCAAGGTCGGCGTCGGCAGGCTCGCGCTGACCCTGCTGGTCGGCGTGGCGAACTCGGCGGTCGCCTACGTGTTCATGGTCTTCACCCTGTCCTACGGAACCCAGAACCTCCACTACGACCGGCAGTTCCTGATCCTGTCGGTGACCGGATCGGCGGCGCTGTGGTTCGCCACCATTCCGGTCTGGACCCGGATCGCCGACCGCCACGGCAGGCGCACCATGTTCGTCGCCGGATCAGCCGCGCTCCTGCTGTGGTGCCTCGCGTTCTTCCCGTTGCTGAACACCGGCAACACCGGGCTCGCGTTGCTCGCACTGGCGGGCATGGGCCTGGTCGTCCCGATCACCCACTGCGTACAGGGCGCGATCATCGCGGACACCTTCCCGGTCAACGTCCGGTTCTCCGGCATGTCGCTGCTGCTGCAGGGCGGCGCGATCCTCGGCGGCGGGCTCGCCCCGATGATCGCCACCGCGGTGCTCAACGCCACCGGCGCGACCACCGGCATCACCTGGTATCTGGCCGCGATCTGCGGCGTCAGCATGATCAGCGCGATGGCCCTGTTCCGCCTGACACCTTCCCGTGCTGCGGAATCCACTGTGGACGGACTACGCGACCGTGATGCCGTTCCGCCGGCCGTGCACACCCGTCCGGCCGGGCGCGACGATCATTAGAGTCCGTTTTCCGCCGGTGAATCTCATGCCCTGACGCCCGGACCGGGTAGGTGGCGGGGGCCTGCCGTAGGGCGGGTGACCAGCGCGTTCCAGGCTGATTGCAGATTTCCCTCAGGCGCGTCAGCCAGCTTTGGTCGGCCGCCCGGATCCGGGCGGCCGACCGGGAGGGAAACGACATGAGAAACCGGGGAACCAGAATCACGGGCTTCGCCGCAGCGCCGCTGCTGGCGATCGCGGGCATGCTGGCGGGCGGCGCGCCGTCTGCCGCGTCCGACGGGGTGTCGGCGCTGGCCACCGAGTACAACGAGGCGGTACTGGGTGGTCCCATACAGAACACATATGGCTGCACGGAATCGGCGTATGGCGAAGCGTGCTTCGTGAAGTACGGCGACCAGATCTACCTGGTGGCGCAAAGCACCGGCGTGTACGCGCGCTGGAGCAACTGGCTGTGGGACGGCAGCAGCTGGCGGCAGTACCGGCAGGGTGAATGCTCGATCAGCACCCAGAACACCTGGGGCCACTGCAACAAGGACTTCTACGAGGACAGCACCAACCCCAACGCCTTCGGCGGGAAGGGAAGCGGAATCAGGCTGTCGCTCTGCAAGTCCGGTGCGGGTTGCTCGACCGAGACCTGGACGTGGAACGACGGCTGATCCCGTTCGCTTCGCGCATGCTCGACCGAGAGCGGGAGCCCGGCGCGCCGGGCTCCCGCTCCCATGAGCTGTGCCATGGGCTATCGCTCCTCGGCGTCGAGCCGGGCCAGCGCGGCGCTGAGGAACGCGTCCCGGCGCTCCCCAAGAACGTCGGCATCGAGGTCTGGTCGCCCCTGGTCATGCATGGCCGGGACGCAGAACGCCATGTCGGCCAAAGTGCAGGACGCCGCCACGACATCCCAGTAGGCGACCTGATCCGCCCGTCGCCCGGCGGCCCGCTGCCAACCCTGCAGCACTTGGTCGGCGGCAGGGATCCCGAACATCAAGGCTGCGTCGAATCGTGCCCCGCTCAGGTCGATTCCCGGTGACCCGGCACCCGCACAGTCCCAATCGACAAGGCCTGTGCAGCGATCGCCGGACCACAGCGTGTTCCCGTGCCACAGATCTCCGTGAACGAAAACCGTCGGGCCTTCGGGCACCGGAAGTCGGTCGAGGCGTTCCTCGGCGGCCTTCAGCAGCTGAGTGGTGCCCTTCTCGCGACGGCAGGCCGCGAAGTCCACATCCGCTATCGACCGGGTCCGTAACGGCAGGGCGGCCCGAGGCGCCAACGGGACCGTCTGCAGTGCGGCCGCCACAGCTCCCAGGCAGCGCAGCCGCCTGGCAGAGGCGACCGGAGGAATCTTGCTGTCCCCTGGCAGAACCGTGGTCAGCAGCGCCAAAGTACCTGTTTCAGCACCGTCGAGATCCGCGGCGATCAGTTGGGCGGCGGGCAACCGGTAATCACCGGCAACCCGCAACGCCGCCACCTCGGTGCCGAAACGCCGGCAATGGTCGGGGTCGGCCGGGTCCCCGAGCCGCAGCACCACCGCTTCGACCTGATCCGCCGGTTCGAACCTCAACAGCCACGGATTCGCGCCCTCGCGCAAGCCAGTGACAGCGGCCACCCGAACACCGCCGCCCACCGCGCCGACTGCCCAGCGCAGGACCTCCTCAGACAGCCCTGACATCGCCATCACACCCCCGCGCCAGACTAACGCGCGGACCGAACTCGTGGGCCCAGACCGCCTCCACCTGCAGGACCTCTGATCCCGAACTCCTTCGCCGACGCGGCGACCGGTTTGTCACCCGGACAGGCCAACTCGACGGGACCGTGTCATTCGGTCAACGACTTCGGGTGATCCGGCGACGCGGTGGGCGTGGTCTCCGCTGCGAGGTGGTCTTGCAGCGTGGCGTGGCGGAATTGGTAGAGCGGGCCGACCGTTCTGAGGATGTGCCGTGAGCGCGCGTCTTCGAGGAACCGCAGGAATCGGAAGGGCGTCCGGTACCGGACGGTGAGATAGAGCTGGCCGCAGGCCGATCGCATCGTCTTCGACAGGGCCGTCCACACCGCGATGGCGATCGCTGCCCCGACGAACGCGCCGATGACGGCTTCTTCCAGCCCGCTCTGAACACCCCCGACCACGCCCCCGAGAAGCCCGAAAACGAGCGCGCCCGCCGAAGCGAAGGTCACGAGCAGCAGGGGAACGGTCGCGAGTTCAGCGCGCCAGAGGTTCACCGGAGTGGGCGGGTTGACGTCGTTTCGTCCTTGCTGAGCCAGATGGTCGAGTAGACCGACCGTCACGCCACCCACCAGGCCGACGGGCACGCACACCCCAAGCCCTCCCACGTACCCGGAGGCGAAACCTCCTGCGAATCCTCCCTGCGAGCCTGCCACAACCCCGAAACCGAGGCCCAGAGACAGCCCCAGCTGGACCCCTCGCCTGAGGTTCCGCGACTGGAATGAGCCCCCGAGTGTGAGGGGGTACTTGGCAGCCGGTGCCAGGAACTTGGCCGCGACCCCGATGCCGGCCAGGGCGCCTGAAATGACCCAGAACAGGTCGTCCGCCAGGACGGCGATCAGTGTCCCCGCGGTCAGCACCGCAGGAATCGTGAACAAGACCGTTGGTATCAAGGAGGCGAGGCGGCCGGACATCGGCGACCACGCGGCCGTCCCCCACCAGGTGAAGTCACGGGTGCGGTCCCGGTGAAGCCTGCCGGCGATGACGCCGAGGGTGCGGCGGACCGTGGCGGGAGTGTAGGGCGACGGCTTCTCCCACGGCCGGCTCGTGTAAGCGGCGGCGATCGCCTGGTCGAGTAGGTGCTGGGTGATGGTTCTGGAGTCGGTGAACCGATCGGTGTCGAGCAGTTCGTCGACGGTGGCGTCCAGTTTTCCCAGCGGCGGGTAGATGTCGTGCAGAAGACTCACCCACAACGGGCTGCTCAGCACCGACGCCACGGGACTGGAACGGTCGTCCTTCATCGTCTCGGCAAGCGATTTCCACTCGGACGGAGCCGGTGAGGCCAGCGGGCCGAGCAGGTAGCGGAGGGTGGCCGCGGGCGTCAACGGCTCCAGCCTCACCGCCACCGCGCCGACAAGCAGGTGCTGCCGTGCTGCGTCGGCCATCTCGTCCGTGCGGCTGAGCAGAATCACACGGAACGTTGCCTGGTCGCTGAGCACCTGCAGCGCGATCGGCCGCAGATGTTCCGGGATCTCATCGAGCCCGTCGAGGATGACGGTGATGTGCCGCTCCAGCAAGGCCCGCGCGTGACGGGCACCCCCACGGCCGCGCAGCAACGGAATCAGGGTCAGTCTGCTCACCAGCCAGTCCATGACCGAGGTGGTCTCCGGATCCCAGCCGTGCAGGGTGAGGATCACCGGAACCGGGATCCGCCACCGGTCGTGGTCACCGGCAGCGGATTCCCGGTACTGCAGGGCGTCCAGCTGGAGCAGCACGGCCGCCGAGCTCTTGCCCGAGCCCGCCGGCCCGACGAGGATCAACCGTCCTGACGGAAGAGCGCCATAGACCCTGTGCAGCTTCTCGCGGTTACCCGACCGCAGGTCCGCCGACGTTATGGGGCCAAGGCCCGGCAAGGGCTGGAACCACGCCTCCGCACCGCGTGACGCCGTCGCCGCGGCGACACTCCCAGTGATTCCCTTCGCCACTCCCGACCACCGGAGGGGCAAGGGAGAAGGCTGCATCAAGCCACGCTCCAGCGCCGCCGTCACGCTTTGCGCGCGCATCACCGTCGCGAACCGGTCCGACAGCTCGTCGAGCCCTGTCGACGGCGGGAGTACCGCCTTCCACAACCCGACGACGCTGACGGCGAGACCCACCGCGGCGAGGACGAACTGTCCATAGGTAGCGGCGTTACCCCGTGCTTCCGACGGCAGGAAAGCGACCTCGACAACCCACCAGACCAACGCCACGGCAAGCAAACCGAGGCCGAGCAGCAAACCCTGTCGTCTTCTCACTGCCGATCCATCGGAACGCGACCACGCGGCATCACAAACAGACCACCTGCTCACTCGAATGGACCAACCGCCGGCGCTCCGGAACGAGACACGATGACCATCATGGCCGCCTCACCGTCTGCTCGACGGTGAGGCGGCCATTCTCGAAATGGTCGTCGCCAGGTGCGATCCGACAGACGCGATCGTCACCCCCCGCGGACCACGCTGGAGAAACCGTTCCGGGAGCGCCGACGGGTCAGTGAGAGATTTTGCCTGGGCGGCCGGGCGGCCGTTTCCCGGAACCGGTGCTGCGCTGCCGATGCAGGTCCTCGGATGACGATCGGGTCGCAGGCACCGGTGTCGCGGGCCGCGGCGTTCCGGTGGAGTCGATGGCCACGAACACCAGATCCGCCGAAGCCACTGGTGTCGGGGGCTCTGGGACGTCTTCAGGGCTGTCCGCCCAACCCGTCCAGTAGGTGGCGGTAACCTTCACGCAGACTTCGATCGAGGTGTTGTTGACCTGTTCGATCCGGGCATAGGCATGCAGCAGCGCGCCTTCCTTGACCCGGTTCAGGAACTCCATCCGCTTCACGGCACGGGTGGCTGTCGGGCCGTTGCTCTGCTCGAGCGTGGCCACCCATGCCGCGTGGTCGATCAGCCGGAAAATAACGAAACCGCTGACATCTCCCTGGTGGTTGAGGTCAGCCGACTGGGCAAGATGAGTCAGGGTGCACTTCGTCAATGTTCTCGACGCAAACCCTGGCGGACTGTGGTTCATCTCACTATCCTTCCGATCATGAGTTGATTACTTGACTCCCTGCGACATGCCAGTGCCGCAGGGAGCTGGGAAATGCCAATCCCAAGGCACGCCGCGGAAAAGACCGCGCGACAGTGCCTGCCGTCGTCACAGGGACGACCGGGCTACTGGAAATCCCCGTCGAACGCCGACGGCGTCAATTCAAACGACTTGTTTCTGGTTCAGGAATTACGCTGACCCGGCCACCGGATTTCGATAGTCAGTGCGGGCATCTCGCAGAGAAGAGTATCAACACAGAGTCAGCGTTGCCAACTTACAGTAACAGCTTCACACGAACGGTGAATCGCCCACGATGCGGAACCAGTCGCCGTTGAGCGACGGAGAACGACAGCTTGGTCGGGACTTTCGAACGTCGTCGGCATTCCCGCCAGGGCCAGGGATGGCCCGCACTCCCGGTCTGGGCCGGTTCGACGAGGTGGTCCCGGCTTTTGGCGCCCGACCTCGGCAAGAATCGGACTGTTGCCATTCACGGAGAATGCCTCTCGACACCTTTAACCATGCGCCAAAAGCCATGCTTCGAGCAGTTCGGTATGCGAACGGGTGTTCGCCAAAGTTGCCGACGATTCGGCGCGTGAAGCGACGACAGCCGAATACCTCACCAGTCTCGACCCCGGCCGTGAAAGGTATTCGTGTTGCGGGCCCACGGTCGGCCCATTCCTTGCATTCCTGCTGGATGGGGCAGGACTCTCGACGCGTCCCACGTGACGTACTGTGCCACCAAAAGACTCTCGGTCGGCCTCTTCGTAATGGTCGGCGTCCTCGTTCTGGCCGCGTGCGACGGCTCTGCCGCGCCGGACGCCCGACAGGACGCTGCCGACCTCGACCCCGCGAAGTGCGCTGACCCGAATTTCGCCAGTGCTCACAAGGACTTTTGCGTCGACAACGCCTCCGTGTCAGAGAGGCCGGCAGCCGAAGCCGCTACGTTGTCCAACGGCTTGAAGGTACGGACCCGGCCATTCGGGAGGGCGGCTCCACCGACCTGCCGGAGCAGCTCGTCGCGGGCAGCTCGGCGACGATGACGTCGTCTTCCGGTTCAACCCTGACACCACCTCCACAGGCGACATCACCTTCACGAACGTCCAGACCTTGTGCAAGTAGCGCTCGCCCGCGTCGATGCTTCTTCTGCCCGGTACACCGGGTCCACTTCCGAACGGGGCTCGGCGATCACAGCTCCAACCGCCGGTTGGCACTCTCCGCCGCCTCGGTGATCTTCGACAGGAACGTGGTGACGACACGAAGTTCCTCGGGGTCGGCGGCGCGGAGTGTGGCCGCGATCTCGGCGCCGGCGAAGGTGAGGAACCGGCGGGCGTGTTCGCGCGCGGCGGGGGTCGGGCGCAGGGTGACACGGCGACGGTCGCTGCTCTCGCGGCTGCGCTGGACATGACCGGCGTCCTCGAGCCGGTTCAGCAGAATCGTGGTGGCCCCGGTGGTCATGGCGATCCGCCGGGACAGCTCCACCGGCGAGAGCGGTGTCCCCGCTTCGGCGGCCCAGGTGATCTGCCCCAGCGCATGGGCGTCCGAAGCGGGCAGCCGCATCCAGACGGCGAGATGGCGATTCAGGTCACCGAAGCCGGCCGCCCAGTCTCGAAGCCGCTGCATCACTTCGATCTGGATCGGCGTCCAGCTCTCGGTCAGCGGGTCGACATCGGCCATGCGATCACCTTTGCAGCGTAGTAGCTTTGCAGTAAAGCTACTACGCCCGCTATCGACAGGGGAACTCTGATGACCACTCGACACGCCGTGGTGTCCGGCGCGAGTATCGCCGGACTCTCGGCCGCTTTCTGGCTGCGGCGCACCGGCTGGGAGGTGACCGTGCTGGAGAGGGCGACGGAGTTTCGCGACGGCGGGCAGAACGTCGACGTCCGCGGCGTCGGCCGCGAGGTACTCGCCAGGATGGGCTTGACCGACGCGGTGAGAGCGCAGAACACCACCGAGACCGGCACCGTTTTCGTGGGTGCCTCCGGTGAGGTCCTCGTGGAGCTGCCCTCTGACGGCCCCGACGGCGCGACCGCCGAACTCGAAATCCTGCGTGGCGATTTTGCCTGCACGATCCTGCAGCAGCTGCCCGAAGGGGTCGAGATCGGTTACGGCGACACCATCGTCGCGGTCGAGGAAGAGACCGACAGGGTCACCCTGACCACGAACGCCGGTCGGGTCCTACACGCCGACCTGCTGGTCGTCGCCGAAGGCGTCCGCTCCACCACCCGCGACCTGCTCTTCGAGGGCCAGGTCGACCGCCGCGCGCTGGGCATCACCATGGTCTTCGGCACCATCCCGCGCGCCACCGACGACGACAGCCGATGGCGCTGGTACACCACGGTCGGCGGCAGGCAGGTGCATTTACGCCCGGATGATCACGGCACCACGCGCGCCATCCTCGCCTGCACCGAGGCCGAAGACCCGACCCGGCTCGACCGGGCAGAGGCACTGTCCAGGATCCGTGACCGCTTCTCCGGCGTGGGCTGGGAAGCGCCCCGGATCCTGGACGGGTTCGACGGCTCCGACGACGTCTACTTCGACCACCTCACCCAGATCCGCATGCCGGTCTGGCACCGCGGGCGGGTATGCCTGGCCGGTGACGCCGCCTGGTGCGTGACCCCGCTGGGTGGCGGCGGTGCCTCGCTCGCGCTCGTCAGCGGTTACGTCCTCGCGGCCAGCTTGTCCGGCACCGGATCCGGCTCCCTCACGCCCGGCCTCACGGCTTACGAGAACTGGATGCGGCCACTCGTCGACGACGTCCAGCAACTCCCCCGCTGGATCAAACCGTTCGCCTTCCCCCGGACCCGGCTCGGCCTGACACTGCGCAGAATGGCCGACAAGGTACTCGTGTCACCGGTACTGGCGCCCTTGACGGCGAGGTTCGCCAGGATCGCCGATACCGACCGTGCGCTGCCGTCCATCGCGGCAACGGGGACGGTGAGCTGAAGAGCAGATGTTCCCCGCCGAACACGGCGACGTCGACAGGGATGCCGTGTTGTGGCTCGGCTGGGTGTCAGATCAGCAGACGGGCCTTCAACGCGTCGATGGTCGCATCGTCGAGGCGCAGTCCTTGGCGGGCGTAGGCGTCCATGGACCCGTAGAGATGGTCGACCTCGTCGAACGCCGCGCGCAGCCAGCTCAGCTCGACAGCCTTCGGATCACCCAGCTTGTCATTGCTGAGCATGAAGTCGGCCTCGATGGCCGCACGTGGCACACCGAGCAGGCTCAGGAGGATCGCCGTCCCCCAGCCGGTACGGTCCTTGCCCGCCGAACAATGAAATACGGTGGCGCCGGAACCGTTCGCCGCGATGGCCCGCAGCAGGTCGCCGAACGCGTGGTCCGCGCCCACGAAGTCGACCATGAACGGGTAGCCGATCGACTGGCCCAGGTTGTCGGATCCGTTGAGCAGCCCGGCCGCGATGGCCTTCACCAGCGTGACGGCGGCGTTGTCGTGGAACCGCAGCCCGTGTTCGAGCGAGACCACGTCGGCCACCTGGTAACGGGCGCCCGCGGGCACTCGGTCCGGCTCGTCGTGGCGTTCCTTCACGTTGCGCAGATCGACATCCAGCGAGACGTTCGCGGCGGTGAGCCGCCGGAGATCCGCGTCGGTGAGCCGGGACAGCTTGTCGGACCGGAAGACCACGCCGGTACGCACCGTGCGGCCGTCGGTCGTCGTGTACCCGCCGACATCGCGGAAGTTCTTGGCGCCCTCCAGGTTCACCGCGACGGCACCTGGGGCCTCGCTGCTCGCCCACGCCGGCACGGTCACCCCGCCGGCGACCGCGGTCGCCGCGGTGACGGCCACGAGTAGCTTTCGCACGCGCATATCGCTCCCTCCGACAACATCCAGACCAAACGCGAACAATTCCCGCATACGCCGGGGGCGGCAACCGTAACCGGCGAAGGATTCGCGAGGAGTTCAACGAGCGGACACGGAGTCAGGCGAACTCGACCCTCATCGTCAAGCCGCCATCCTGCCTCGGTGTCGCCGTGACCGGCATGTCATGAGCGGTGGCGATCGCCTGCACGATCGACAGGCCCAGCCCCAGGCCTTGCCCTGTCCGTGCTCTCCCCAGCCGCTGGAAGGGCTGGAAAAGACGGTCCACCTCGGTCGCGGGCACGACCGGGCCCGAGTTGGTCACGGTCAGCACGCCCGAGCCGCAGGACACCTCGACCCACCCGCCGGGCACGTTGTGCCGGATCGCGTTGTCCACCAGGTTCACGACCAGCCGCTCGGCGAGCGCGCGGTGCCCGGACACGAGACACGGTTCGATCGTGGTCCGCAGCGTGAGGTCTGGCGGACGGTGGACGTCGACCACCTCGGTGACCATCTCGCCGAGATCGAAGGGATGCCGGACGTCGATGCCGCCGTGGCCGCGGGTCAAGGTGAGCATGGCTTCGATCAGCCGTTCCTGCTGAGCACCCGCCACGAGAATCCGCTCGTGCGCCGCACGCAGGGATGCCATCGTCGCGTCCGGGTCGTCGAGCGCCACCTGCCCGATAGTGCGCTGGCGGGCGAGCGGTGTGCGCAGCTCGTGCGACGCGTTGGCCACGAACTGGCGCTGCGCCTGGAATGCCGCCTCGAGCCTCCCGAGCAGTTCGTCGAAGGTGTCCCCCAGCTCCTTCAGCTCGTCGTCCGGGCCGGACGGCGCGAGGCGCTGGTGCAGGTTGGTCGCCGAGATCTTCCGTGCCGCCGCGGTGATCGTGCGCAGCCTGCGCAGGACGCGGCCTGCCACCCACCAGCCGAGTGCGAGCGCGAGCGCCACCATCATGGCCAGCGCGATTCCGGACTGGACCAGCAGCTGGTGCAGCACCTCCTGCCGTTGCGCCGCCAAGGCTTCTTCGGCCTTCGCGGCGACCTGCTCGGCCTCGACGCCCAGCATGGGGAGCGAGCTACCCGCCGGGGCCGGGGCGGCGGAGTCCAGGGGATACCGGAACAGCCGCACGTTGCCCGCCGGCTGCACCGCGTGACGCACCAGGAAGTACGTGGCCGTCAGGACGCCCGCGCCGCAGAGCAGGAACAGCCCGCCGTACAGGAGGGTCAGCCGCAGCCGGACGGTTCGGCGCGGCAGGCAGCGGCCGGCGAGCCGGAGGAACAGGCCCATCAGATTCGGTAGCCGCTCTTGGGCACGGTCTCGATGACCTGCGGGGCACCGAGCCGGGCCCGCAGCCTGCTGATCGTGATCTTCACGGCGTTGGTGAACGGGTCGGTCGCCTCGTCCCACACCCGTTCCAGCAGTTCCTCCGCCGATACGGCCCTGCCTTCCGCGGCCAGCAACAGCTCCAGCACACCGAACTCCTTCGGCGCGAGCTCCAGCGGCCGGTCACCACGAGTGGCCAGGCGCCGGGCCGTGTCGACCACGAGGTCACCGTGGCGCAGCACTGGCGGCACGGCGGGATGCGCCCGTCGCGCCAGCACCCCGACCCGAGCCACGAGCACCCGGAAGTCGAACGGCTTGGGCAGGTAGTCGTCCGCACCGAGGCCGAGGCCGTCGACGAGGTCTTCGGTCGTGGCCGCCGCGGTCAGCATCAGGATCCGGCTGCGGCACCGGGCCGCGATCAGCTCCGCGCACACCTCGTCGCCGTGTAGTCCCGGCAGATCCCGGTCCAGCACGATCACGTCGTAGTCGGTGTGCAGCGCGCGTTCGAGCCCACCGGTCCCGTCCAACGCCACGTCGACGGCCATCCGCGCACGCCGCAGCCCGGTGGCCACCGTGTACGCCATTTCCTCGTCGTCCTCGACGACCAGCACTCGCACGCGCACCAGTATCACCAGCCGAGGGTTTCGGCACCGTTTCTTCGCGGATGAAACCGTGCCGAAACCCTCGTCCGCGTAGAACTCGCTCTCGTGAAACATTCCGGCCAGGTCCAGACCGGCGACCACTCACGTCGCACCGTGCTCAAGCTCCTCGGCGCCACCCCCATCGCCGCGGCGGGTCTGCTGTCGGCAGGTGCGACGGCACGCGCCGACACCTCCGAGCGCACCCTCGCGGCCAAGATCGCCGACATCATCAAGCGGCCCGAGTTCGCCGGTTCCCAGTGGGGTATGCGGTTCCAGCCTGCCGGGGCCGAACCCGTCTTCACCATGAACCCCGAGCAGCGATTCGTCGCGGCCTCCGCCTTCAAGGTGTTCGTCGCGGGCTCCGCCTTCTCCGCGCTCGGCGCCGGCCACCGGTTCCGCACGACCGTCCACCGCACCGGCCCGGTGGTCAACGGTGCCCTCAGGGGAGATCTGGTGCTGGTGGCCGGCGGCGACCTGCTGCTGGGCCCGAGGATCCGGCCGGACGGCACGCTCGCGCTGCCGTTACCCGACCATTCCTACGGCAGCGCGACCGCCCCGATACACGGGGACCCCCTCCAGCAGCTGCGCCACCTGGCCGGCCAGGTGGCGTGCCGGGGCATCCGCCGCGTCGAGGGCCGGGTGACCGTGGACGCCTCGTTGTTCCGGCAGGGCCGTGAGCAGATCGCCATCGGGAACATCTCGATCCCGGTCTCGCCCATGATGGTCAACGACAACATCGTCGACGTGGTGGTGACGCCCGGCGGTCAGGCCGGTGCCCCGGCCGGGCTCCGGGTGTGGCCGGACATCGCCTACCTGACCGTCGTCAACGACGTCACCACCGTCTTGAACCCCTTGCGACGGCTGACTTTCACCGAGGTCTCGACTGCGCCGGACGGTACGCGCACCGTGCGGCTCACCGGTGACGTGCGGCTGGGCGGCCCGCCGGTCGTGTCCCCGTATTTCGTGCCCGACCCGGTTCGTTTCGCGGAGATCGCCTTCGCCGAGGCACTGCACGACGCGGGCGTCGACGTCATCGGTCACCTGTCCAGATTGGACAGTGGCCGTCGGACGCAGGTGGCCGAGTACATCTCTCCGCCCTTGTCGGAACAGGTGAAGGTCATGCTCAAGATCAGCTCGAACCCGCACACCGTCCACTTCCCCTATCTCGTCGGCGCCGTCGCCGGTCACGATCCCGACACCCCGAAGGTGACGGGAGAGCGTTACCAGCGGGAGCTGTTCGAGCGGGCCGGTGTCGACCCCGACGACCCGGTGGGCGACCGCTACACATCGGACTTCTTCGTCCGTTTCCTCAGCCATATGGCGCGGCAGAAGTACTTCGTCCCGTACCGGCAAGCGCTGCCGATCATGGGACGGGACGGATCGATCGCCCACGTTCTGCCCGATTCACCGGCCGCGGGCCGGGTCTTCGCCAAAACCGGCACCGCCAGCATGGGCGATGTCCTCCACAAGGCGCTGGCAGGCTACATCGTGCTGCCGGACGGCAGGCTGGTCATGTTCGCCCAGTTCATGAACAAATCCGTCGGCTCCGTCGACGAGGCGATGGCGCTGCAGAGCGTCGTCGAGACCGCGCAGGGCGAGATCGCCGCGGCCGTCTACGAATCGCTTACCCGGTGAAAGGAACAACCGTGTCCACTGCCCCATCACGACGCTCGGTCCTCGGCCTGCTCGGCGCCGCACCGATCGCCGCGGCAGGCCTGCTCGCCACGTCAGGCACCGGCGATGCGAGCGAAGCGGGGTACCGGCTGCCGCGCGACCTCCTGCCGGGCGGGCGCTTCGACCGGTTCGTTGCCGAACGCGCCGCGGCGGACCAGTTCTCCGGCACCGTTCTGGTGGCGTACCGGGGCAAGCAAGTGCTGACGAGATCCCACGGCATGGCCCACAAGACCCAAGGTGTCGCCAACGACACGACCACGAGTTTCGACCTCGCCTCGATGACGAAGTCGTTCACCGCGGTGGCCGTCGCCCGGCTCGCGCAGGAGGGCCGACTCGCGTTCCACGAGCCGCTCGGCACCTATCTCGACGGATTCCCCGCCGACGTCGCCACGGTCACCGTGCACCAGCTGCTCACTCATACCGCGGGCGCGGGCAGGCCGGGCAGGACCAACCAGCGTCCGCCCGGCGAGGACGAGTGGGACAGCGAGAACGACATCTGGCAGGGCATGTCGGCCTATCTGCGCACACTGCCCTTGCAGTTCACCCCCGGAACCCGCTTCGGCTACAGCAATGACGGCTACTTCATCCTCGGCGCCATCGTCGCCGCGGTTTCGGGGCAGTCCTATTACGACTACGTGCGGCGGCACGTGTTCACGCCGGCGGGGCTCACCGACACCGACTTCTACCTCAAGCCGACGGTGATCGCCGACGGTGGCATCGCCCACGGCTACCTGACCCAGCCCTCCGGAGAGCGGGTGGACATCACGACCACCCCCTGGCTCCCCTACATCGGAAGCCCGTACCACGGCGCGTTCTCGTCGGCGCCCGATCTTCTCCGTTTCGCGAAGGCGCTGCACGGCAACCAGTTGCTCAATCCGCCGTTCACCAGGGTCGTCACCGAGGGCAAGCACGCGCTCAGCCCGGCGGACCGTCCGTCCGGTGACGGCGAACTCCAGTTCTACGGGTACGGCCACGTCGAGGCCGTCACGGCGGCCCGCCGCGTCGTCGGGCACTCCGGCAGCGGCCCCGGCCGGGCGACCAACCTGGATGTGTTCCCGGACGCGGGCTGGGTGATCGTGGTCCTCGGCAACTACGACACCACCATCCAGCCGATCGTGGCGCTGGGACGGCAGCTGGTCACGCAGGGGTGAGGCGAGCGGGTTCGGCTTCGAATATCGCTCGTCGTTCGCCGTGCGGTAGCCGACACTCTGTGAGTGGGAACAGACATCAATGGCGTCATCGAGTACCGCCGGGCTTCGGCCTGCGCCGGGCACGGTCCCGGCTCTTGGGCGCAGGCCATCGACCTGGACATCTTGAACGACACCCGAAACTACGACGCGTTCGCCTGCCTGTTCGGTGTCCGCAACTTCGCCAACTTCCGGCCCATCGCGGCCGACCGCGGCTTGCCCGACGACGCCACGGACTTCACCGTGGCCCACATGGCGCGATGGGGATGCTTCGGCGCCACTTGGATCGGCTGGTCCGAGGTCGAGGCCGTCGACTGGGACGAGCTCGCCGACCTGCCCGACAGTCGCATTCACGAGTATCGACGGCAGCCGGACGGCAGCCTGGCTTTCCGCGGCAAAGCGGGCCATAACACGCGGTTCGCCAAGGTCAGTGGCACTCCGATCGGGGCGCAGGGCGAGGGAAAGATCTGGCCGGAGGGCACCGAATGGATCGACGGCGACGCGGTCTTCCGCAGTGAACGCCTGAGCCGGAGCCAGGCGGTAACCCTGGAATGGGCGCCGGTCTGGGCTGTCATGCGAGCTCTGGCCGGCGTCCACGGCGACGACAACGTGAGGCTCATCGTCTGGTTCGACGACTAGCCAGGGGCTTTCACGGCGGTGCGGGTCTGACGGCGTGCCGTGAAAGGAGAATGGTGCTCTGAGCTGCGATGATACGGCTTGCCAAAGGTCGTATCGCTTGTAGTTGAGGAGCACAATTCAGGTGGGCAAGTGTAGTTCGCCGTATCCGCAGCTGGTGGTAGGCGGGTCAGGTTCGGGTGTCGTGTCGCAGGCCGGGGCGGCGTTGCTGCTGAGAACGGCCGAATCGGTCGGGCTGATCACGGCTTTTGTCGAGGGTGTTGTCGCCGTTGCGGAAACCCCTCGCAGTGCACGATCCGGGCAAGATCGTGTTGGATTTGGCGGTCGCGGTCGCGCTGGGCGTGTTTGGGCTGGTGGCCTCGGATCCAACCGTGTCGCGGCTGATCACCGCGCTGGCCGAGGATCCGCGTAAGGCGGTGACCGCCATCCGCGGCATGGGAATGCGCCGGTGATCATGGACCCGACCACGGGGTCGACGCCGACGATCCGCTGATCATCGATCTGGACGCGACGTTGGTGACCGCGCACTCGGACAAGGAACGCGCCGCACCGAATTTCAAGCAGGGCTTCGGGTTTCATCCGCTGGGCGCTTGGCACAGGCGTTGACGCAGTTGCCATTCCAACCGGGATATCGGTCGGCCAGAAAGTCTTGATGCGCACCGATTCCGGCGGCGACACGCACGACTTCGTGCAGTACTGCCACCGACACGTGAAGCATGGCGCGCGGCCAGTACTGGATTCACCCGGCGATGCCGGAGTTGATCGAGAACGCGCTGCTGAACCTGCCACTCGACGAGATCGCCGATCGCGTGTTGAATGGGAATCGTGCGCGCACTCTTCGCGACCTCCCCCGGTCTTGGCCATGTGTTCCCGACGATCTCCCTGGCACACGCGCTGCGTGCCGCCGGCCACGAGGTGCTGGTGGCGACCGCGGGCGGCAAGGAGGCCGCGAACGCCGGCCTGCACGTCGTGGACACCGCGCCGGGTGTCGACATCGGCGCGGTGTTCCACCAGGCGGCCAGCGAGCAACCCGAGGAATTCGACTACAGCACGGACGTCGACACCGAGAAGGGGTTGGAGTTCGTCGGCGCGATCTTCGCCAAGTTGTCCGGCGTGTCGGTGGACCTGACCGTGTCGGCGGCCGAATCGTGGCGGCCGGACGTGGTCGTGTACTCGTCGATGGAGGGCACCGGGCCGCTGGTCGCCGCGAAGCTCGGCGTGCCGGCCGTGTCGCACGGCTTCGGGTTCGCCGACGAGGCGCCGATGACCGAGGTGATCTTCAAGAAGATGGTCGAGGAACGCGAACGGCATGGCGTGCAAGGGTTTCCCGAGGTGTGTGAGTCGATCGACGTGGCGCCGCCGAGCATGGTCGACCGGCCGGTGCGCGGCTGGCCGATGCGGTACGTGCCGTACAACGGAGGCGGCGTGCTGCCCGAGTGGGTGCTCGAACGGCCCGCGCGCCCGCGCGTCGCGGTGACACTCGGCACGGTGCTGACCCAGGTCGGCGCGCTCACGTCGTTGACCAAACTCGTCGATGTGGCACGGCATCTGGACGCCGAGTTCGTACTCGCCCTCGGCGACGCGGACCCGTCGCCGCTGGGAGAACTGCCGGACAACGTGCGGGCGGCCGGGTGGGTGCCGCTGTCCGCGCTGCTGCCGACCTGCGCGGCGCTGGTGCACCACGGCGGGGCAGGCTCGACGCTGACCGCGATCGACGCCGGAGTCACGCAGCTCGTGCTGCCGCACGGCGCGGACCAGTACGTGAATGCGGACGCCGTGGCGCGGCGCGGGCTCGGTCTGCGTTCGGAGCCGGATCAGGTGGACGCGGAGCTGATCGACCGCCTGCTCACCGACCCTGGGCTGGGCCGGGCCGCCTCCGAGGTGGCCGACGAGATCGCGACCCTGCCGAGGCCCGCCGACCTCGTACCGAAAATCGCCGGCCTTGCCTGACTTTGCCAGGGGTGCACACCGTGGCGTGCACTAATCTCTTGGGCTGACGCCGCCGCCCGTGCGAGGGCACGTGCCGGGGCGTGGAAGCTGGCCGGTGCGCACGCCCCGGACCGTGGCATCAGTGGCGATCATCCGGTGATCGTCGATGTGGACGCGACGTTGGTGACCGCGCATTCGGACAAGGAGAAGGCGGCGCCCGACGTTCAAGCGGGGCTACGGCTTCCACCCGCTGTGCGCGTTTGTCGATCACGGTGCCGAGGGCACCGGCGAACCCCTATCCATCCTGCTGCGACCGGGTAACGCCGGCTCGAACACGGCGGCCGATCACATCAGCGTAGCGCGGGATGCGTTGCGGCAATTGCCGTTCACCGGCAAGGGCGGCCGGATCGGCCGCAAGGTGCTGATCCGCGCCGACTCCGGCGGCGGCACCCACGAGTTCGTGGATTGGCTGCACGCACGGAAACTGGGCTACTCGCTCGGGTTCACCCTGCCCGATGACGCGGTGCAGCGCATCGCCCAGATCCCCGACCAGGCGTGATGACGAGCGCACACCCCGCGACGGCGCCGGGGTGGCCGAGGCCACCGGACTATCGAACCTGCCCCTACACGGATTCGCCCACAACCAGATCTGGGTCGCGATCGTCGCACTCGCCCTCGAACTGACCGCGTGGATGCAGATGCTCGCCCTCACCGGCCACCAAGCCCGACGCTGGGAACCCAAACGCCTGCGGCTACGGCTGTTCACCATCGCCGGACGCATCGCCCACCACGCCCACCAGCGCCTGACCACCCTGCCCGCACCGACCTGACCAGCCCGAACCGTCCCTACCAACAAGCACCACCACCGGACACGTGGAACCCGGCGACACCCCAGTCGACAAAGGGCAAACCCGCCTACCCCGAACACAAAAAGGAGGTCGCCGAGCCGCCAACGCCGCGGCGCGGGGCGAGGCCCTCACCTGCGCGAAAGATCCGGGCTAGACGGCCAACGCCTCTTTGCAGTGGAACGTGGTTTTCGCTTCCGGCAGGCACCGTTGAGAGGACGGATTTCGGAGACGGCCTTCTCAGGCCATCGGATTTGCGTAGAGTTCGGCACTCTCGACGATCGCTTGCCAGAGAACGGAAGGCGATTTGATGCCACCCATACGTTCAGTGCCGATATGCGGGACCGACACACAGATGTCCGAATCGTGCAGAAGTCGCGGCGGACAGGGCCGTTCCATATAGAGCAAATGCCAATTTTGCTTACGCCCGCAGGCCTATTGTGATCACTGGTCAATTCGCGCAAAAATACCTCCGCACCTCATGGAAGATCCCCCCAACCCGACGGAAACGAGCTGATTCTGATGCGAAGATCACGACTCACGTCAGTTCTGGCAATAATGGGAAGCACCCTTATCGCATTCCTGCTCATTTCCCCTGCCGCATCTGCCACTAATGGCGACCTCGGTGGCATGATGATCCGCGAAGCCTGCCAGGCCGCAGGATTCAACGACGCCGTGCGTCGTTCCGATGTCTGGTTCTGCACGGGGAACAAGCCCGACCAGGCCATACTGCTGAGCAACGTCTGCCGGTGGCAATTCTCCGACCTGGTCGCGGCCGGATTCACCGTCACCAACAACGGCGGCCGTTGCTGGACCAACCCGTCCGCTTACAGCGATGTCGGCGGAATCGCCGTCAACCAGTACTGCAACTCCCTCGGGTACTCCGACGCAACGGTCGGGGAAACCGTCGCGTCCTGGCGGTGTGCCGGGCACGGAACCTCGGTGCCGATCGACTTCCACGCCGCCTGCCGCTGGCAGTATCCGGTCTGGGTCGGCAGAGGATTCAGCCTGGTGTCTTACTTCAACAGCTATGGCGACCGGTTCGGGATCAAGTGCCTCGCCTTGCTGCGCTGACGGTGACCGACCGGAGGCAGGGAACGCCGGCGTGGCGGTCTCGTAGTATCCGGCGATGCCGATCAAGTGGTCACGAATCCATGCCGAGCTGGGGGAATCGCCCACCGCCTTGACGTACGCGATGGTGGATCGCGCGGTGCGCCTGGATATGGCCGAGACCGACGATCTCGAGTGGAAGCGGGCGTTGCCGCAGGGCCCGGACAAGAAGCTCGAGGAGTTCGCCAAGGACCTCGCGGCGATGGCCAACACCGGCGGCGGCCTGATCGTGTACGGGGTGAGCGAGGACGCCGACGAGCGGGCGGATGAGCTGCTCGGCGTCGCCAACGGTAAAGCGGAACGCCAGACCCTGCACTCGTACGCGGCGCGCTGGGTCCGCCCGCTGATCGGCGATCTGGCGATCGAGTCGCTGGACGACGGCCGGGGCGGGCCTGGCCTGATCGTGGTGTTCGTGACGGCCAGCCCAGACGCGCCGCATGTGGTGGTCTACGAGAACAACCGGATGGGCGTGCCCTACCGGTACGGGCCGCACACGAACTGGATGTCGGAGCACGAACTGGAGCGCGCCTACCGGGACCGGTTCTCCCGGCGTGCCGACGACCGGGCGGCGCTGGTCGCGCTGCTTGACGGGTTGAAGCCGGAGATCGATCAGGACAAGGGTGTGTGGCTGGCGCTGGCGGCCCAGCCGGTCCTGTCCCCGCCTCCGCGCACGTCGGGGCCTGATCGCCAGAACGCCATCAAGGCGATTCTCGATGCCGAGGCCCTGGCCGGGGACCTCACGGGCGACACATCGTGGTTTCGAAAGCTGCTGGGGCTTTCCGATGGCGTGGTGGCGAACCCACGCACCGGGTTGCGGCGGTGGCGGTTCCGCTCGTACCGCGCCGATGACAATCTCCAGGCCTCAGCCTCGTGGCCAGTGGTGGAGTTGCACCACAACGGCGGGGTCGCCCTCGCGGTCGAACTGACCAGCACCGTCAGCGTGCCGAAACTCCACGACGCGCACTGGGTGCCGGTCAGAGTCATGGACCTGCTGATCGGAGCGGGCGTCGCGCTGGCCTCGTCGCATAGCCGCACGCTGGGCATCACCGGAACGATCATGGTGCGCGCGGACCTGCTCACCAGCGGATCAGCGCCCAGCCGGCATCTCATCGCCGTCGAACGAGTGCATCCAGACAGCAGCTCTTTCGAGCGTGTCGGTGGTTCCGCGCCCGTGCGGGTACCTGCCGCAGTGGAGGCCACGTTCACCGCCGACAGTGACATCACCGCTTTGCGCGACGCGGCCCGGCAGCTCGCGGAAGACCTCAATCATCAGTTCGGGAAACCGGACTGCAGTCTGCCCTGATCCCGGCAGCCGTCCTTCGCCTTACCCATCGATGGTATGTCCGATTCAGTACCAAGGGAGGTACCGGATACTCGACAGAGCACTACGGTCGGGTGTTGATCGATCAGACACTACTGAATCCCGTCCCATGCAGGACTCCCCTTTCTTCGCAGGAGGCCGAAAAATCATGTGGATCCGACGTATGTCCATGATCGCCGCCGCCCTCGTTGCCGGGTCGCTCTTCGCCGGGCCCGCGGCTGTGGCCGAATCATCGGCTGGACCGCCGATCGAACCCTTCATCATCGGCGGCAAGGTCGTCACCACTCCTTACTCGTTCTTCGCGTCGCTGCAACGCAACGGCCGTCATTTCTGCGGGGCGTCGTTGATCGCCCCGCAATGGCTCGTCACGGCGAAACACTGCGTCCAGGGCTCCACCGGTGGTGGTTTCTCCGCTCGGATCGGCTCGGTCAACACCGGCTCCGGTGGTGAGCTCATCACCGCGGCAAGCGCGACCCTCGGCGCGAACGACATCGCCGTGGTGAAGCTGTCGAGAGCAGCCACCGCCACGCCGATCAAGATCGCGGCCTCCAGCCCGGCCGTCGGCACCGTCAACAAGCTGATCGGACACGGTCAGACGTGCGGTACCCCTGGTTGCGGTGGCGCGTCGCCACAGCTTCGCGAGGTGGACACCACTACCGTCGCGGACTCCCGGTGTACCGCCGATTTCAAGCGAGGCAAGGAGATCTGCTTCCAGGGCGCGCCTGGAACCAGTGCCTGCTACGGCGATTCCGGCGGACCGTCGATTTTGGACGGCAAGCTGACCGGCGCCACCAGCCGATCCGGGAACAACAGCAGCAACTGCCTCAATGGTCCCGGAATCTACAACAGCGTTCCCGGCTATCGGGCCTGGATCGACCAGGTCACGGGTGGTGCGGTGACCGCGTGGGAGGCAACGGCATAGCTGTTCGAAGGTCCTGAAGCCGTTCGGTCCCGAGCGCCGTTGTCGCGGGTCTCTTCACGCTCGGGACCGAACGGTCCATGACACCGGAGGCCCAGTGGGCCCTGACCGCTGGATCCCCGGCCCGGACAGGCACGATCTGGCTCATGACATGTGAACCGGGCGAAGGCTTGTTGTACGAGACGATCCACCGGCGCCGGGACACCAGAGGCGAGTTCACCGGGGAGCCGATTCCGACGGAAATGCTGCACCGCGTGCTGGGCGCGGCCCACGCCGCACCGAGCGTGGGCCTGTCACAACCATGGGACTTCGTCGTGGTGTCCGACAGGGACGTCCGGAAAAGGTTCCGGGAGCACGTGCACACCGAACGGCAGGTGTTCGCGGACCGACTGGACGCTGAGCGGGCCCGCGTCTTCTCCCGGATCAAGATCGAGGGCATCGAGGAGTCGTCCGTCGGCATCGTGGTCGGCTACGACCCGTCGCGTGGCGCCCCCGCGGTGCTGGGCAGGCACGCCATCGCCGACGCCGGCCTGTACTCGGTGTGCCTGGCCATTCAGAACCTCTGGCTGGCCGCGACCGCCGAAGGGCTCGGGCTCGGCTGGGTCAGCTTCTATCGCGAAGAGTTCCTGCGCGAACTGGTCGGACTGCCGGAGAACGTCCGCCCGGTGGCCTGGTTGTGCGTCGGCCCGGTGCGCGACCTGCCTGCGGTGCCCGATCTGGAACGGCACGGCTGGCGGGACCGGCTTCCCCTCAGCGCGGTCCTGCACTACGAACGGTATGCGCATCAGCCTTGGTCGAGCATTCCGGGCCCGAAGACTTCGTAGCGAATGCGTTCGGCGGGCACACCGCGCCGGATCAGCCCGGCGCGGATGCCTTGCATGAACGGCAAAGGGCCACACAGATAGGCAGTGGTGTCCGGTCGCAGCGGCAGCACGTCGACATCCATCCGCCCCGTCCTCGAGCGGCCGTCGTGGTCGCTTTCGTACCAGTACAGTTCGTCGGCATCGCCAAGGCCGCTCACGGTTTGGGCGCATTCGCGACGGAGCGCGTGGTGGGCGGGCGAGCGGTCGGCGTGGGCAAGCACGATCCGCCGGGTCGGCTGGGTACGGGCGAGGTGGTCCAGCATGGCGGCCATCGGCGTGATCCCGATTCCGGCGCTGACGAGGAGTACCGGCCCGTCGCCGGTGTCGAGCGTCGTCTCCCCCGCGGGCGGCCCGAGCAGCAGGATGTCGTCTTCGTTCACCTGGTCGTGCAGGTAGTTGGACACCGCTCCGGCCGGGGCACCCTCGTGGCCGCGGACCCGGCGGACGGTGATCCGCAGCGAACCCCGCCCAGGGCCGTGCGACAGCGAGTATTGGCGAGGCTGACGTCGGCCATCGGGCAGTTCGACCGCGACTGATACGTACTGGCCCGGCGCGAACTGCGGTACGGCCGCGCCGTCGTCGGGGACCATCGTGAACGAAACCGCGTCGACAGCCTCGTCCAGGCGCTTGGCCACGCGCCACCGGCGCCAGAGGTCGGCCGGGTCGAGATCGCCACGCTGATAGAGGCGGGCTTCGGCCGCGATCAGCCGGCAAGCGAGCAACCAGTACACCTCGTGCCATGCCGCGAAGACCTCAGGAGTGACCGCGTCACCCAGGACGGTTCCGACGGCGGTGAGCAGATGGTGACCGACGACCGGGTACTGCTCGGCCCGGATCCCCAGCGATACGTGCTTGTGAGCGATCCGCTCGGCGACTAGCTCGAAGGGCGCGGCTTCGTCACCGGCGGTCAAAGACTCGGCGAAGCCGACCACGGCGGCCGCCAGCGCGAGTTTCTGGCGCCCATCGGCCTGATTGCCCTGGTTGAACAGGTCGAGCAACTCCGGATGCGCGGAGAACATGGACGAATAGAACTCACCGGTGATCTCCGTGGAGTGTGCGCGTACGGCGGGCAAAGTGGCACGAACGACCGCGGTGGACGCTGGTGACAGCAAGGAACTCTCCTTCTTCGGGGAGCAAGGCCGATCTCCTCTCGATCCTGTCGGGAACGAAGTACGGCACCAAGGGATCTTCGGATCACCTGGCCGGGGACCTTGGTCCCTGAGACGCTCGCTCGTCCGGCCGATCAATGACCCAAGCCGTAATGATCCGGTCGCGCCGCTCGACTCATCCAGGGATCGGTCCGGAACCCGAGCGGTGAGGTGGGCGAAGAGTGACTCACGGCGACCCTCCGCTGCCCGGCGGGCAGGTGGTGAGGGACGGCCCGCCCACGATCTGGTATGCGGTGCCGCCGAGGAATCCCCGGTTCGTCGGCCGCGAGTCCGTGCTGAAGCGGATGCGAGAGAACTTCTCCCGAGGCCACCATGGACTCGCGCTGACCGGAATGGGCGGGATCGGGAAGACCCAGATCGCCCTCGAATACGTCTTCCGCCATGTGGACGAGTACGACGCTGTGTGGTGGACGTCGGCGACCGACCTCAAGTCGGTACGCGACTCGTTCGCCGAACTCGGACAGCAAATCGGCGTCGGACGTGGCACCCACGCGGCGCTACGGGCCCTGGCCGGAGACGTTCCGCCGGGAAAATGGCTCGTGGTCCTCGACGGGGTGCCCGATTTCACCGAGATCGACGGGTATCTCCCCCGCGGTCCTCACGTGCATTTCATCGTCACCTCCCGCGATTCGCAGTCGCACGTCCACAAGATCGACATCGACGTCTTCACGCGCCTGGAGAGCGTGCGGTTGCTGACCCTCCGGGACACGGGAATGACCGTCCAGGACGCCGACAGGATCGCCGAGGCGATGGGCGACCTGCCCCTGGCACTGGAGCAGGCGGCGGCTTGGATCGCCGTCACCGGCGATACACCCGAGAACTACTTGAGCATGTTCGACAACGCGCTCAAGGAACTGACCTCCACCGGCGAGCTGCCCCAGCCCGACCTGTCCGCGACCTGGACGGTTTCCCTGCGGACACTGTCCGAGAATCACCCCGGAGCGGAGCTCCTGCTCGGCTTGCTGACCTTCTTCGAGGCCGGTTGGATCAGCCGAGCCGACCTCAAGACGGTGCCGACCGTCGAGATACCCGCCGCGCTCGAACGAGTTCTCACCGACGCCGTCGAGCAGAGCAGGGCACTCCGGGAACTCAACCGCTACATGCTGGTCAAGATCGATCATTACCGCGGCGTCCTGCAAGTGCACCGCCTGGTCCGGGCCGCCGTGCAGCAGCGGCTCGACGAAGACACCGCCGATCAGCTGGGCAGGCTGGCGAGCGTGCTCGAAGACCGGGTCGCCGTCGAGGTCGAGTGGTCCACCGACACCCCCGCCGAAGTCGACCTGCTCAAACGCGACGCCCTCGCCGCCACATTGACCCAGCGCCTCACCGAGACACGGCAACGCGACCCGAGGTCGTCACTGCTGATCCATCTGGACGGGGCCTGGGGCTCCGGCAAGAGCACGTTGCTCAACTTCCTGGGCAGGCGGCTCGCCGGAAGCGGCTATCTCGTGGTCCGGTTCGACGCCTGGCAGCAATCACGGCTGTCACCCCCGTGGTGGGCCTTGCTGTCGGCCTTGCGGCGGAAGGTCGTCACCGACAGAAGATTGTGGGAGCGAGGCCGGTTCCGGCTGCGGGAGACGGCGGAGCGGGCACGGCGATCGGGTGCGCCCTATCTGCTGGCGCTGATCCTGCTCGCCGTGACCGCGGGGGGCCTCGCCCTCGTCGTCAGGGCAGCGATCGGCGGCGCGGGACCGTTCGCGGAGGTCCTCAAGGTCGCCGCACCGGTCGTCACCGCGCTCGGCGTGCTGTGGACCGGCACACGGGTCGCGGCCCGGATCCTGTTGTGGGGTTCGGCGCGCGGCGCGCGGTTGTTCGAGCAGTCGGACAGCAACCCGATGGGCAGGGTGGCCGAGCACTTCGACTGGCTCCTGCGCACCTCGCGCAAACCCGTGGTCTTCCTGATCGACGACCTCGACCGCTGCAAGGACGTCCAGGTGGTCGAGCTGCTGGAGGCGATCCAGACGCTGGTGCGGGACGCACCGCGACGGCACGACCCGGACGCCTCGCTGCCACCGGCCGCGTACTTCGTAATAGCCGCCGACGGAGCTTGGCTGCGCAAGGCCTACGCCGCCGAATACGGCGCGACCGACTCGCTCGGCTACCAGTTCCTGGACAAGCTCTTCCAGCTCACCGTGCCGATGCCTGCCCTGAGCGCCACCGCGCAGCAACGATTCCTCGGCAGGCTTCTGCGCCCTGGCAGCACCGAATCCGTTCCCTGGCAGGAAGTCGAGCAGGCCAAGGAGCGCATCGGCGACGCGGACGGCAACGAACAGGCCGTCGTCGGCACTCTCGCGGCGATGAGCCCCGAATTGCGGGACGCCGTCGCCGTCGACGCCACCAATGCTTTGCTGGGGGCTTCCGCGCGCACCCAGCGGGAGCACATCCTCCGCAAGTTCGCCCCGCTCCTGCCGCCGAATCCGCGCAGTATCAAGCTGTTCCTCAACAACTACACGATCCTGCGCGCCGTGCGGACCCTGGAAGGCGTCGCGGTCGACATCGACTCGCTCGCGCTGTGGACGATCCTCCGGCATCGCTGGCCCGCCGTCGCCGACGTTCTGCAACGAGATCCCGACGCCGTCCGGGGAATCATCGAACCGCTGTGGTGCACGGAGACCTTCCCCGACGAGTTACAGGAAGCAGCGCGCTCCGCCGAACTCAGGGCGGTGGTCCTGCACCGGCCCGGCGGGCCCCTGACGGCCGATGTCATCCGCCAGTGCTGCGGTACCGCTTGAACGATCAGGTACCGAGAAAGTCGGGTACGTGAGTACCCAGGCCGCTTTCGCGGGCACGCCGGTGGACGAGATCCGCGAGGGCGAGGTCCAAAGCACCGAGACCGAAGGGCGAGAAAACGGTGAGGGTGTCCGGGTTTCGCCGGTATCGGTCGCCGTCGAGGAGGAGTTCGCCGAGCGAGTGGGCGATGAAGTCGCGGTTGCCTGCCTGTTGCTCCGCGAGATGCAGCGACGTGGCGGCACGGCAGACGTGGTCGGCGTCGTCGACGACGTTGGTGCTCGCCAGGATCGTCTCCGGGGTGAGGTCGCGCAGCGACAGGTGCAGGATCAACGCTCCCGGCTGACAGCGGGCGACGTCCAGATGCGGGACCGTGGCGCTGGTCGCCAGGGACACCAGCGGATGTGCGGCGAGGGCGTCCTCGACCCGTGTGACGACGTCGACCTTCATCTCCGGCCAGCGGGTGGTGCACCGGTCCGCGAAAGCGGTCGACCGCGCCTGGTCGAGGTCGAACACGGTGACCGAGTCCAGCCCGGCGTACAGGGCGCGCAGGAACGACAGAACCTCGAAGTTGATCACGCCGCATCCGATGAGGGACACCCCGGAGCCGGTCGCGCCGAGGGTGACGGCGGCGACCGCCGCGCTCGCCGCGGTGCGCCGTGCCGAGATGGTCGCGCCCTCGAGGAACACCTCGGGATGGCCGGTCCGCATCGAATTGAGAATGATCGCCGCCGACGCCCGGTCCATCCCGGCCTGGACGTTGCCGGGGAACGACGACACCCACTTGACGCCGGCGACCGGCGCCTCGGGTGTGTCCAGATACGCGGGCAGCGCGATGATCCGGTTCCGGTCGTCGCCGGGGAACCGCAGGAACACCGAATGCGGAATGGCGGACCGGCCTTGGGTGTGCAGGACATAAGCCGTGCGCACGGCCGCCAGCACTTCTTGCTCCGCACCGTCGAGAATCCGCCGGACATCGCCATGGGACAGGATCAGCATGTCCTCAGCCTGACGGGCGGCCGTCGGCTTTCGCAGGGAAGAAAGCGCAGAAAACCCGACCGGGAATTCTTCCGGTGGTCAGCGGTGCACGGCGACGAAACGCAGTTCGGAGGTGTACCGATTTCCTTTGTCGTCGGTGAGCCACGCCTGCTCGGGCGAGGGCAGCATCTCCGTGATCGACAACCGGCCGCCCGGATCCTGCCGTGCCAGCCGCCGCATGGCCTTGGCGAAGATGTTCACATACACCGGGGCGTCGAAGTCCACATAGAACGGACGAGGCTCCCCCGCCGAAACCACGAACACGAACCTCGGAAGTCCCAGTCCTTCACGCCACCGGCGAGCCAGCACGAACCGCCGCGCCTCCGACTTCTCCGACACAAAACCCAGGGACTCCACCGGAACCGACCACGACTCCCGCGCCACCACCAGCTTGTCCACCGTCACCCGCGGCGAATGGTCCGCGTCGGGCATGATCCGGAACAGGTCCATCGCCAGCGTGGTCAGCACGTGACCGAACGCGTCGAGCACGTCGAACTCCGCGCCGTCCGGTAATACGGCGACCAGCCGGTCCCCGCGTGCTTCCACCAGGACGTCGGCACTGAGCACCGCCCGCTCGCGCTCCGGATCGACCGTGTGGTCGACCAGGGCCACGTAGTAGTCCTCAGGCCGGTCCAACGAGTAGCGGATCCGGGCGGAAAGCCGGGACCGGTGTTCCTTGGGCAGCATCGGCAGCAGACGCGGGCCGGGAAAGTCGGCCGCGGTCTCGTCGAGCAGCTCACCGCGCGCCGGGTGCTGGTTGACGAACAGCGAAGCACCGAGGGTGTTCGACGCGACGTGCAGTTCGCCGAGCACCCACTCGTTGTCGGTGCCGGGAACGACGAACACGTCAGGACTGAGGTAGCGGGCCATGTCCCAGCCGGGGACCGGATCGCCGAACTCGTCCCGCACCCGGTCCGCGATGTCCACATGGGACAACCTGACGCGCCGGGCTCCCTCGGGGACGTCGAGGATGCGTGCCCACCGGGCGGACAGCTCCCGGCGGAGCGCCTCGGCCTCGGTCACCGCCGAGCCGTGCAGGATCGGCATGCACGCGAACCAGAACGCGGCCAGGCCGACCGTACCGGCCGCCGTCAGGTCGGTGTGGACCCTCCGCGCGTGGCTCAGTACCGCGTCGGCGAGCCGCGCGGTCAACCAGGTCGCGCTGGTCAGTAGCAGGTCGACCGGCGCGAGCTCGGCCAGCAGGTCCGTGCCGAGCCGCGCCCGCGCCGCCCGGACACAGTCGGAATAGACCAGGCCGCGGCACGGGGCGGTGTTCGTGCCCTTGGCGCGAGTGGCCGCCGAACCGGTCATCGTCGTGAAGTCGCTCTCCAGCGCGGCGAGTTCCCCAGGAAGCTCCGCGGAGGTCGACGTCCGCACCCGATCACGGCCGCGTTCCAGCTCGTCCAGCCAGGCGAGCCACTGCTCCCGGAGACCGGTCTCGCCGACGGACGCCAGCCAGGTTCGCAAGTACCGTTCGGGATGCGCGCTCGCCGGGACGTCCAGCCGCCAGACGACCACCTTGAGCCGCACCAGTTCCGTCACGGCGGCGGCCACGTCGATCGCCGGGCCCAGCTCCTGCTGGATTTTCCGCGCCGAGCGGAGTCCGTCGCACAGTTCGAGAACGGGGCGGAGTTCCGCGGGAATCGCCTGGGGTGGCCTGCCCGGCAGATGGGCCAGGTCACCGGTCACCCGCACGAAGGGCACCCGGCGGGGCGCCACCCAGTCCCGCGACCGCGGATCGTCGCCGATCGCGCGGGCCACCGCGTCGACCGCCCAACTGGCGAAGTAGACGTTCGACGTCGTGATCAGCCCGGAACCGGGCTCGACCTCGACTCCGTTCGCCGACTCGGCCCAGCGGCCCCAGCCCACCGGGCCGAAGAAACCGATCGTGTCGTTCTTCACGCAGAACCGCTGCCAGTACTGCGCGACCAGCTCTTCACGCTGCCGGGGTTTGCTGGTCCGGCCCGCCACCGACGGCTTCCACGCGAGGAAGGACTCGACACCGGTTCGCCAGATGGTGGAGTTCTGCCACTCGACCGCGTCCCGGAAACCCGGCGAGGACGCGATCGACTGGAGCTCGACGGCCGTTTCCACGGCCGTCGTCGCGAACTGTTTCTCGAACACGTCCCACGCGGCCCCGGACAGCCCCGCGTCGAGCCGGTCCGCGGCCGCCGCGAGTCCTTCCTCCGCGAGCCTCAGCACGCCCGCCGCGGGGAAACCCGCGCCCCGCACCGCGAACTGGTCCCACAGCCGCCATTTTCCGCTCAACCAGACCATGTCGGCAACGCTCCTCGGGCTAGCGGACATCGGCGCGGCAGCGCCGCGGGGTGTTCCCACCGGACACGATGGCGACGGCACGGCCGGTGAACCGCGTCCGCAGGGCACCGGCGAGGGCGACGCTCCCACTCGGTTCGGCCTCGACCCCGTCGCGACGCAGCAGTTCCATCGCCGCCAGGATCTCTTCGTCGGTCACCTCGATCAGCTCGTCGACCCGGCGCTGGATGATCGGGAACGGGATCTCGCCCGGCCGCTGACCGCGGAGCCCGTCGGCCACCGTGCGGGACGGCGGCAGCTCGACCGGGCATCCGGCCGCCAGTGAACGGGCGTAGCGCCGGGCCGTCGCCGGCTCCACGCCGACGATCCGGGGTGTTCCGCGCAGTCCCTCGGCGGCCAGGCACACGCCCGCCAGCAGGCCACCACCGCCGGTCGGCACGAAGATCACGTCGAGGTCCGGGACGGCGTCGAACACTTCCAGCCCGACCGTGCCCGCTCCGGCGACCACCGACCGGTGATCCGAGGACGGCACGAACGCCGCGCCGGTGCGGGCCGCGTGCTCGCGTGCGTACCGATCCCGGTCAGCCACCCCTCCTGGCACCTCGATCACCCGTGCGCCGAGCCTGCCGATGGTGGCCGCTTTGACGGCGGCCGCGCCACCGGCGACGACGACCGTCACCTCGACCCCCAGCTCGGCGCCGAGCCGGGCGACCGCGATCCCGTGATTGCCCGACGAGCCGGTCACGACGTGGGTGGTGGCCAGGTCGAGCATCGCGTTCGCGGCGCCGCGGGTCTTGAACGAGCCACCATGCTGCAGATGTTCGGCCTTGAGCAGGATCCCTGGCAGGCCGTCCGGCGCCAGCAGCGGCGTGTGCCGGATCCGGCCCGCGGTCCGCCTCGCCGCCGTCACCACGTCCGCCGCGCCGAGCGGGGGTGCTTCGACGGTCATCGGACGGACTGGTCGACCGCGACGAAGCGTAGTTCGGAGGTGTACCGATTCCCCTTGTCGTCGGTCAGCCACGCCTGCTCCGGTGAGGGCAGCATTTCGGTGATCGACAACCGGCCGTCCGGATCCTGACGCGCCAGCCGCCGCACCGCCTTCGCGAAGATGTTCACGAATACCGGGGCGTCGAAATCCACATAGAACGGACGAGGCTCCCCCGGCGAAACCACGAACACAAACCTGGGAAGTCCCAACGCGTCACGCCACCGGCGAGCCAGCACGAACCGCCGCGCCTCCGACTTCTCGGAGACGAAATCCAGGGATTCCACCGGAACCGACCACGACTCCCGCGCCACCACCAGCTTGTCCACCGTCACCCGTGGCGAATGGCCGGCGCGGGGGCGCAAAGCGAACCGGTCCATGACCCGGTTGGTCATCGCGTTGCTGAACACGTCGAGCAGGTCGAACTCCGCGCCGTCGGGCAGCACGGCCACCAGCCGGTCGTCCCGTTCTTCCACCAGGACGTCGGCGCTGAGCGCCGTCCGTCCCCGTTCCGGATCGACCGTGTGGTCGACCAGGGCCACGTAGTAGTCCTCAGGCCGGTCCAGCGAGATCCGGCTGCGCGCCGACCATCGCGGCGGCTGTTCCTTCGGCAGCATCGGCAGCAGACGCGGACCGGGGAAGTCGACCGCGGTCTCGGCGAACAGCCGCCGGGCGTCCGGATGCTGCATCACCCACAACGACGTACTGGCGGTGTTCATCGCGACGTGCAGCTCGCCGAGGACCAGCTCGAAGTTCCCTCGCGCGACCTCGTCGGCGTCGTCGGCCACGACCAGGACGTCCGGGCTGACGTAACGGGCTTGCGGCCAGCTCGGACCGGTTTCCCCGAACTCCTCCCGGACCCGGTCCGCGATGTCCACACTGGACAGACGGACGCGGCGGCTGTCCACGGATACCCCCAGGATCCGTGCCCAGCGTTCTCGCAGCTCGTCCTGGATGCGGTCGATGTCGGCGATCGAACCGCCGTGCGGGGCGGGCAGGCACTCCATCCACAACGACGCGAGGTCCACGCTCCCGTCCTGTTCGCGCAAGCGGTCGTACGCCTGCCGGATCCGGTCCCCGACGGCTCGCGCGAACCGGCCCGTCATCCAGCGGGCGGCGGTGAGGCACAGGGCCAGCGGAGTCAGCTCGTCGCGGATCGCGGCGCCGATCCGGACCGTGGCGGACCGGCGGCAGTCGGCGTAGATCAGGGCCCGGCACGGTGCGGTGCGCGTGCCCTTGGCGCGTTGCGCCGCGACCTCGGTCAGCGCCTCGAACTCGTTCTCCAGCGCGGTGAACGCCGCGGACAAGGCGGTGGCGTCGGCGCCCGCCGCCTTGATCCGGTCTCTCCCGTGTTCGAGGACCGCCACTTTGGACAACCCGTCCCGCCGCAGTTCCGGGTCCGTGACCCGCTCCAGAACCGACCGCAGGTATTGTTCGGGATACGCGCAGGTCGGCACCTCCAGCCGCCACACGATCAGCCGCCGCCGTCGCAATTCGTCCAAAATGGACATCACGATCTCTTCGGTCGTTTCCTGTCCGAGCTGTGCCGCGATCTCCGCTGGACGGCGGGTTCCGTCGCAGCGCGCGAGCACCTCCCGCTCCTGCGGGTGAAGCCGGTCCGGACGCCGTCCTGGCATCCGCGCCACGTCCCCGGTGACCCGGACGAACGACACTCGGCGTGGCGCGATCCAGGTCCGCAGCCGAGGATCGGCGCCGACCGTGCGCGCGACCGCGTCCACCGCCCAGCTCGAGAAATAGACGTTCGACTCGGCGACCAGGCCGGAGCCCGGTTCGACGACGACCCCGTCGGCCGACTCGTCCCAGCGGCCCCAGCCCACCGGCCCGAAGAAACCGATCGTGTCGTTCTTCACGCAGAACCGCTGCCAGTAGTGCGCGACCAGCTCCTCGCGTTCGCGCCGCTTGCTGGTGCGCCCGTCCACCGAGGGGTCCCACGCCAGGAACAAGCCGATCCCGCGCTGCAGAAGGGCGGGATTCTGCCACGCCACCGCGGCCTGGAAATCCGGCAACGCGGCGATCTCCTGCAATTCCTTGACGTTGTCCACCATCGCTCCGGCGAACAATTCCTCGAACGCGGTCCACTCGGGGCCTGTCCTGTTGGCGAGTCCGTCCGCCGCCTCGGCGAGCCCGAACGGCGCCAGTCGCAGCACGCCGGCGGCGGGGAAGCCGGGGCCACGCAGGGCGAACTCCCTCCACAGCCGCCATTCGCCACCCGGCAGCAGGACGTCTTCAGGCATCGCGCACCGGACCCGCGCACCATTCGAGTACGGCCCGTGCGCTGTGGTACTTGTTCTCCGCCAGGGTGAACGCGAGACTCGCCGGTCCGTCGAGGACCTCCGCGGCGACCTCCTCCCCGCGGTGCGCGGGAAGGTCGTGGAGGAACACTTTCGCGCCGGACGCGGCCATCACTGCCTCGTCGACGTGGAACGGGGCGAACACTTCGCGCCAGTCCTCGGTGTGTTTGACCGTTCCGGTGGTCTGCCACCTCGTGGTATAGACGGCGTCGACGACCGGGAGCGCGGCCATGTCGTGCCGCTCCTCCACCAGTGCGCCATTGCGCTTGGCGTTGAGTTCGGCCCGGTCCAGAAACCGTTGTTCGAGGCCATAGCCCGTCGGCGTGCGCAGGTAGAGAGCCGTGTCGGTGTAGCGGGACAACGCCAGAGCCAACGCCGAAGCGGTGTTGTTGCCCTCGCCGACGTAGAGCACGCGCAACCCTTCGACCCGGCCGAACCGCTGGGTGAGCGTGGTGAGGTCGGCCAGAGCCTGAGTGGGGTGCTCGTCCGCGCACATCGCGTTGATCACGGCCATCCGCCTGCTCACGGCATAGGCACGAAGCTCGGCCTCGCCGCCTGATGTCCGCACCACGAGCATGTCGAGCATCTTCGACAACACGGCGGCGGTGTCCTCGATGGTCTCGCCGGTGTTCTCCTGAAGATCACCGGGACCGTAATTGATCAGCTTGGCGCCGAGCCGGAGTGCGCCGGCGGAGAATGACGTCCGCGTTCTGGTCGAGGTTTTACGAAACAAAATACCCGCGACCGAATCGCGTAACGGTCGTTCGTCCGTCCGGTGGCCGAGTGCGTACTCGACTCCGCGACCGACGATCCATCGCAGGTCTTCGTCGTCGAGATCATTGATGGAGATCAAGTGGCGGCGCGCTGGTTCGGCCATGACAACCTCCGAAGTGTGCTCGACTCAGCCTGGTGCCGGAGGCCTTGGCATGGCAGGGAAAGAGCGGCAACATCCGCACGGGCACCGGCTGCGCGTTTGTCCCTGCGTCCCCGAACGGCGTCGTGACTACGGTGAAATTCACGCGAAGTGAGCAATGAATCGTTGCGGAAAATCTCGATTTCATGCTTAGTGAGGAAGACAACCGGCCGCCTACCCGATGAAAATGGGCGGCGGTTGTACGGGGAAGGGGAAAAGGATGGGAGAGCCCGCAAGGGTGAGTGTGGACGCGGCCGATCCGGTACTCGAAGCGGGTATCGGCTGCACACTCAACGGCAGCCCGGAACTCACCGTGGTGACGAACGGCGAGGAATCGGACGCGACGGTCGTGGTCGTCGACCTCGTGGACGACAAGGTGCTCGACGTGGTGCACTCCATCCGGAACCAGCCGCACCGCCCGGAGATCGTGCTGCTGGCCACCGAACTGTCGCCGGGCGAGGCGCTGCACGCGATCGCGGCGGGCGCGCACGGCCTGCTGCGCCGCCGAGAGGCCAGCGCGAACCGGCTTTCCCGCGCGGTGCTCGCCGCCGTCGTCGGCGACTGCACCATGCCACCGGACCTGATCGACCGGGTACTCGAACAGGGCATGGAGAACCAGACACCCACCGCGCCGCAGGCCTGGGCCCGCGGCGGGCTCAACGAACGCGAGCACGCCGTGCTGCGCCTCGTCGCCGAGGGCTACGAAACCGACGAGATCGCCCGGCGGCTGTCCTACTCGGCGCGCACCGTGACGGCCGTCGTGCACGACATCACCCAGCGGTTCAGGCTGCGCAACCGGGCCCACGCCGTGGCCTACGCACTACGGGCGAGGCTGCTGTGATCAGCGTGCAGGTCTACGCGGCAGGCGCGCTCGTCCGGGAGGCCGTGGTCGCGAAGCTGAGACAGGCGGAGATCCTCGTCGCGGCCGCGGCGGACACCGTGGTGGTAGCCGCCGGCGGCACGATCGACGAGGCGTTGACAGCCTGTCCCGCCACCCTCCGCGCGGCGGGAGATCGGCTGATCGTCGCCGCGGACACGCTCAGCCCGGCCGGTGTCCTCCGCGCCTTCCGGGCCGGAGCACGAATCCTGCTGCAGACTCCCGAAACGACTCCTGCCCAGTTCAGCGCCGCCGTGCACTCGGCCGTGCACGGGGAAAGCCGGCTGCCCTACGGGCTGCTTGTCCGGTTGCTCAGCGGTGGCGCCGAACTGTCCCTGCCCATCGGGGTCCATCCGGTCGCGCCCTTGACCGAGCGGCAGCTCACGGTGCTCACCCTGATGGCGGACGGACACGGCAACGCCGACATCGCACGGAAGCTGTCCTGTTCGGAGCACACCGTGAAGAACGTCATCTACGAACTGATGGCGCGGCTTCAGGTGCGCAACCGTGCCCACGCGGTCGCCCACGCGGTCCGCGCGGGGCTGATCTGACCGGCGGGCTCAGCTCGTCGGCAGGAACTCCGGCGGCCTCCTCACCCGTGTGGCCTGCTCGAACGCGTACGCCAGCGCCAGTACCGTCGGCTCGCTGTACCGGCCCGCCATGATCGAGAGGCCGACCGGCAGCGGGCCGACGAACGCCATGGGGACGGTCACGTTCGTGTAGCCGGACACCGCGGCGGGCGCGGACGAGCCGAATCGGTAGTCGTCGCCCTTGCCCAGCGTGGTCCTCCACGCCGGGCCGTTCGTCGGCGCCACGATCGCGTCCAGCCGGTGCTCGCGGAGCGTGTCGTCCAGCCCGCGCCGTGCTGCTCCGGTCGCCTCCGCGCGCAGGCGCAGGTAGTCCGGATCGGTCAGGTCACCGCTCGTGGCCTGGGCTTCTTCGAACAGCTCCTGTCCGAAATGGCCCATCTCGGTGTCCGCGTTGGACTTGTTGAACTCGATCAGCCCTGCCAGGTCTGCGGGATGATCACCGGGGGTCGCCGCCAGGTAGGCGTTGATGCCGTGCTTGAACTCGTACAGCATCGACGGCAGTTCGGAGCGGCCCACCACGTCCAGTCCGGGGATCGTCACCTCGACCGTGATCGCGCCAAGGGACGCCAGCCGCTCCACGGCTTGGGCGAACACCGCCACGGTTTCCGGGCTGGTGCCGCCGGTCGCGTCCCAGACACCGATCCTCTTGCCTCGCACCGCGCAGGGGTCCAGGAACTGCAGATAGTCCGGCCGGGCCGGGCTGCCGTCGGTGGACGGGTCGCGGGCGTCCGGGCCGTTGAGCACAGCCAGCAGGACGGCCGCGTCCGTCACGTTGCGGGCCACGGGGCCGGCGGTGTCCTGCACCGCGGAGATCGGCACGAGGCCGTGGCGGCTCACCAGTCCGATGCTCGGTTTGACGCCGACGACCCCGTTCCCGCCCGCCGCGCTGACGATCGAGCCGTTGGTCTCGGTGCCGACCGCGACGGTGGCCAGGTTCGCGGCGATCGCCGCGCTGGAGCCGCTCGACGAGCCGCAGGTGTTGCGGTCGAGAACGTAGGGGTTGGCGGTCTGCCCGCCGACCGCGCTCCAGCCACTCGACGAGCGGCGGTCACGGAAGTTCGCCCACTCCGAAAGGTTCGTCTTGCCGAGGATCACCGCCCCGGCCTCGCGGAGCCGCTCGACCAGATGGGCGTCGGCGGCCGGACGCGCCCCGGCCAGCGCGAACGACCCAGCCGTCGTCCGCTGCCGGTCCGCGGTGTCGATGTTGTCCTTGATCAGCACCGGGATGCCGTCCAGAAGACCACGCGCCCGGCGGCGATCGTCGCTCGCGGCCGCGAGCCGCGGCGCGTCCGGGTTGGTCGTGATGACCGAATGCAGCCGCGGGTCGAGCAGGCGGATCCGGTCGAGATAGAACGCCGTCAGCTCGGCCGAGGTCAGCTGACCGGAGTCCATCGCGCGCCGCAGGTCCGGGATCGTGGCCTGGTCGAGGTCGATCCCCGCGAGCGTGGTCACGGCGACGCCTCCTCGGTGGTCTCCATCAGCGTGGTCAGCAGACCGGCAAGGCCGGACACGTGCGGCGGTCGCAGCACGCCCATGTGGTCGCCACCGACGCGGTGGATCTTGAGCCCGCCCGGCGCCAGTTTGACCCAACGGTCCCGGTACTGCGCGTAGCTCTGCCCGAAGTTGGTCTCGTGCAGGCCCTCGGCCAGCTCGTCACCCACCAGCAGATGGGTCCGGCCGGGATACGGACGCTGGCGGTACCCGAGCATCGCCTGGGTCAGCTCCCGCCACACCCGGATCCGGCGCGGCCAGAACGGGTCGCCGGGCACCGGCGGTTCCTTGGTTCCTTCGTCGATGATGTAGTCGAGCACCTCGGCGAACTGGCGCCGGATCTCGGCGAGTTCGTCGGCATCGGTCGTGGAGTTCAGCTCTTCCAGGAGCTTCTCGCCACGGACGAACATGGCGGTCTCCTCCCACATGTTCTCCCGCTTGTAGAAGTCCTGCGCCGGGTCGAGCAGCATCAGCGTGAGCCGGTCGCCGTCGCGGTGCAGGATGCGGGCCATCTCGCCGGTCACCAGTCCCCCGCCGCACCAGCCGAGCAGGTGATACGGGCCCTCCGGGTGCACCGCGCGGAGCTGCTCCACGAACAGCGCGGCCACACTCGCGATGCTCTGCGGCGACGGCGTGTCCCGGTGCAGGCCGGGCCATTCCAGCGCGGCCACCGGGCGGTCGGCGCTGATGTGCTCGGCCAGCCGCACATACCACAGGCCGCCGCCAGGGTACATGCAGAACAGCGGCGGCTTCGATCCCGTGCGCCGCAGCCAGACGACGGCTTGCCGCGCCCAGCCCGCGGCCGATTCCAGCGCCGCCACCTCGGTGGGCGGGAAGCCGCCCTTGCTCGCCGGGTCCACCGCCGTGGCCAGGTCGATCACCGTGCGATGCTCGTAGAAGTCCCGCAGCTCGACCGGCAGGCCGTGCTCTTCGCGGAGCTCGACCAGCACCCGGATGATCAGCAGCGAGTGCAGGCCCAGATCGCTGAACGGGACGTCCACTCCCACGTGATCGATGCCCAGGCCCTTGGCCAGCGCGGTGGCGATGATGTTCTCCACCGCGGTCCGCGGCGCCAGCGCGGCACGGGCGGTGGCCGTCGGTTCGGGCAGGGCCTTGGTGTCGAGCTTGCCGCTGGGGGTGGTGGGCAGTTCTTCCAGCACCACCCACGCGGACGGGATCAGGTAGTCCGGCACGGCACCGGCCAGCAGACCGGGCAGACCGGCCGGATCCAGTCCTTCGTGGGCGGGTACGAGGTACGCGACCAGTTCCTGGTCGCCGCGGGCGGTCCGGCGGGCGCGCACGGCCACGTCACGCAGCTCGGCATGCGCTCGCAGCACCGCTTCCACCTCACCCAGCTCGACCCGGTAGCCGCGGATCTTCACCTGATCGTCCGCCCGCCCGGCGAACTCCAGCACGCCGTCGGGCCGGTACCTGGCCAGGTCACCGGTGCGGTACAGCCGCCCGCCGTCGGAATACGGGTCCGGCACGAACCGTTCGGCGGTCAGGCCGGGACGGCCGCGATAACCGCGGGCGAGCTGGGCGCCGCCGATGTACAGCTCGCCGAGCACGCCGACCGGAACCGGCTCGAGGTCGGCGTCCAGCACGCGCAGCACGGTGTTCGGGCCCGGCCTGCCGATCGGCACCGGCCCCGCCTCGAGGTCGGCGACCCTGCTCACCTGCGAAGTGCAGCCGACGGTGGCCTCGGTCGGTCCGTATTCGTTGTCCACCAGGACGTCCGGGGCATGCCGGCGCCAGGCGGTGAGCATGTCCCTGGTCAGCTCCTCGCCGCCCACGACGAGCCGGGACGCCGCGCCGGCGAACGCCTCGGCGGGCAGCATCTGGCTGAGCGCCACCAGATGCGACGGCGTGAGCTTGACCAGATCGAAGCCGCCCTCCGACAGCACCGAGACCAGCGCCTCGATCGCCGGGGTGTCGTCGTCCGGGGTGAGGGTGACCGTCCCGCCGGACAGCAGCGCCGGGAACACTGAGGTCACCGGCAGGTCGAAGGCCATCGAGGAGTACAGCGGGGAGCTCGCCGAACCGGCGCGCCAGCACAGGTAGTTGACCAGGTTCCGGTGCTCGACCATGACTCCCTTCGGAGTCCCCGTCGAACCGGATGTGTAGATGACGTACGCGAGTGTCGACGGCGTCGCGCTCTGGTCCGGATCGTCGTCCTGGTGGGTGTCGATGGCCGGGTCTCCGACCAGGATCGCCGCGGTGCCGGGCACCCGGTCGGCCAGGGCGGATTCGGTGACCACGGTGGTCGCGCCCGCCTCGGTCAGCACCGTGGCCAGCCGTTTCTCCGGGTGTGCAGGATCGAGCGGCAGATAGGCCGCGCCGGATTTGAGGACCGCCAGCACCGCGGTGACCAGCTCCGGACCGCGGCGCAGCAGCACGCCGACCACGGTTTCCGGGCCCGCGCCCCGCTCGCGCAGATGACGTGCCAGCTTGTTCGCGCGGGCGTTGAGCGCGGCGTAGGTGACCGTGGTCCCGTCAGCGCAGCGCAACGCGGTCGCGTCCGGGGTGCGCGCGACCTGACGTTCGAACAGTTCGTGCACGCATGCGTCCGGGTACTCGGCCACCGGCCCGTCCGCGAACGACATCAGCCGGTCGATCTCGGCCGGGGCGAGCGCGGCGCCACGAACCAGGCCGTCCGGATCGGCGGCCATGGCTTCGAGCACCCGCCGGTACATCGGGGCGAGCGCGTCCACCTGGTCCGGGCTGATCCGGTCGGCCTGCGCCCGGAAGTGCAGGACGCCGGGGAAGCTCCAGACGTCGACACCGAACCCGTTGTAGCTCTCGTCCACGATCTTCGCCGTCTCCACCCGCTGGGTGTCGAAGACGTGGAAGTCCAGGTAAGCGAACGAAATGTCCACCAGCGGACGGCCGGAACCCCAGTGCCGCTGCAGCTCACCGAGCGGGAACCGCCGGTGCGGCCAGACCGCGACCTCCTCGGCGAACACCTGCCGGACGAGCCCGGTCCAGGTCTTCGCGGTCAGGTCGACGCACACCGGCAGCGGGTTGAGGTGCATTCCCCTGGCGAGCTCGCCGCCCGGTTCCTCCAGCCTGCCGTTGTGCACCAGCCCGGTGTGGAACCGGTTCGACCCGCTGATCGTGCTCAGCACCTTGAGGTGCGCGGCGAACAGCACGGTCTTCAGCGAAGCGCCCGCGACGGCGGCCAGCGCGCGCAACCTGGGTTCCAGATCGGCGTACCGCACGCTGATCTGATGGGGCAGCCCGTCCGCGCTCGGCGCCGACGCCCACCCTGGCGGCAGGGTGACCGGGTCGAAGCGGTCCAGCCGATCGCGCCAGAACTCTCTGTCCACAGTGGACTCAAGGGAGCGCTTCTCGTGCGCGATGAAGTCGGCGAACCGCACCGGCGCCTGCTCGGGGAACGTCGGCGCGAGCCCGTCCCGGAGGCTGCGGTAGGTGTCCAAGAGCTCTTCGAGCAGCGAGTGGTGACTCCAACCGTCGAGGACCGCGTGGCACTCGATGAACGACAGCGTCCAGCGGCGCTCGGCGGTCTGGTGCACGTGGAAACGGACCAGCGGCGCACTCGTGACGTCGAGGGGACTGCGGCGGGCATCGGCGACGAACGCCGCCAGTATCTCCTCCACCCGCGCCTCGGCGATCTCGCGCAGGTCGTCGTGACCGACGTCCATCGGGGCGGTCCGGTGCACGAGCTGCATGGGCACCCGATAGGTGGTCAGATCGAAGCTGGTCCGCAGGATCTCGTGCCGCCGCACCAGAAGCACCGCCGCTTCCCGCAGCGCGGACAGCGAGAACGGGGCGTCGTCCACGATCGGGAACAACGTGATGTTGTGGTAGAGGCTGACCTCTTTGTCCGCCACCATTTCGTAGACCATCGCGGTCTGGCCCATGGACATCGGATAGGCGTCGGCGAGGTCCTCCGGCAGCATCTTCCGGTCGGTTTCCCCGATCAGCTCGAACGGGGCGACCCGCCGGTCCTCCACCGGACCGGCCGCCGTGCCGGTGAAGCGGGTCAGGCTCTCGACGGTCTGATGCAGCAGCAGATCCTGCACGGTCACCGGGAGGCCGCGTTTGCGCAGCAGGCCCACCACCTGGATGGCCCGGATCGAGTCACCGCCCAGTGCGAAGAAGTTGTCGTGCACACCGACCGAGCCGACACCGAGCGCGGTACCCCACACTTCGGCCATAGCGCGCTCCGCGGGGTCGCGGGGAGAGACCGGGCCGGTGGGCGTCGCGTGGTCCACCGCCGGTTCGGGCAGCGCGCCACGGTCGATCTTTCCGTTGGAGGTCAAGGGGAAGCGATCCAAGGGCACGAACGCCGCAGGCACCATGTAGGCAGGCAGCAGCCCGCTCAGATGGTCACGCAACTCCGCCGCGGCGAGCCGGCGGCCGGCGACCGGCACGGCGTAGGCGATGAGGCGGTGCTCCGCTTCTCCCGGACCGCGGCGGGCGAGCACCACGGCGCGTGACACCGACGCGTGCCCCGCGAGGGCCGACTCGACCTCGCCCGGCTCGATCCGGTGGCCGCGGATCTTCACCTGGTCGTCGGCCCGGCCCGCGAACTCCAGATCGCCGTCGGGAGTACGGCTGGCGAGATCGCCGGTGCGGTACATCCGGGCGCCCGGACGCGGCGTGTATGGATCGGGACCGAACCGGTCGGCCGTCAGTGCCGGATGGCCGAGGTAACCGAGCGCGAGGCCCGGCCCGGACACGTAGAGCTCACCGGGCACCCCGACCGGCACGGGTTCGAGGTTGCCGTCGAGCAGGTACACGCGCAGGTCGGGCAGCGGCCTGCCGATGGGGCTGCGCGGACCGGCCGTGGTGTCCTCGGCGCGCAGTCTGCGGTAGGTCACGTGCACGGTCGTCTCGGTGATCCCGTACATGTTGACCAAGGCGGGCCGTTCGTCGCCGAAGCGGGCGAACCACGGCGCCACGTCGGCCACGTCGAGAGCCTCACCGCCGAACACCACGGCACGCAGCGCCAGCGACTCCGGCGAGGTCTCCGCCTCGGCGACCGCGTCGACCAGCCGCCGGAAGGCCGACGGGGTCTGGTTCAGCACGGTGACGCCCTCGGTGATCAGCAGGTCGAGAAAGTCCCACGGGGACCGGGAAATCTCGAACGGCACGACGACGACACGCCCGCCGTGCAGCAACGCGCCCCACAGCTCCCACACCGAGAAGTCGAAAGCGTACGAGTGGAACAGGGTCCAGACGTCGGACGGGCCGAAGGCGAAATCGACGGCGCACGAACGCAGCAGCCGCAGGACGTTCGCGTGAGTGACCGGAACGCCTTTCGGCCGTCCGGTGGACCCGGACGTGTAGATCACGTACGCCACGTCACCCGGTCCCGCCAAGCGCTCCGGGTCCGTCTCCGGCCACTCGGGACCGGGCTGGTCGAGCAGTACCGCGGTGACCGGTTCGTCCGTGAGCCATCCGGCCAGCTTGCCGCGGCTGACCACGATGCCGACCTCGGCGTCGGCCCGCATCATCGCCAGGCGCCCGGCGGGCAGGGCCGGGTCGAGAGGCACGTAGCCCGCACCGGATTTCAGCACGCCCAGCAGGGCGACCACGAGGTCGAGCCCCCGGTCGAGGGAGACGCCGACCAGCCGTCCTGGCGCCGATCCGAGCGACCGGAGCCAGTGGGCGAGCCGGTTGGCCCGCGCGTTGAGCTCGGCGTAGGTCAGCTGCTCGCCATCACAGCTCACGGCGACGGCGCCGGGGTTGTCGGCGAGCCTGGCCGCGAACACGTCGGTGAGGCTTTCGTCGACCGGGAAGGTCAAGTCCGGGCTGTTCCCGGCGGCCAGCAACCCTTCGCGCTCTTCGCCGGTCAACATGGCCAGCCCGTGGACGCGGCCGGTCGGCTCGGTGGCGATGCTCTCCAGCAGGCGAACGAAGTGACCGGACAGGCGGCGCGCCGTCTCGGCGTCGAACAGGGCAGTGGCGTACCCGAGGCGCCCGGTGATCGAGCCGTCCGGCCGGGTGGCAAGCGTAAGGTCCAGGTCGTACTTCGCCACGTCCCAGCCAGGGGATTCCTGTTCGGCACCGAGTCCGGGCAGGTGCTGTGGCGTGCCTTCGTCACCGAGCTGGAACACCACCTGGAACAGCGGGGTCCGGGACGGGTCGCGCTCCCCCGCGAGCTGGTCGACGACCAGGTCGAAGGGCGTGTCCTGATGGGTGTACGCGTCGAGCGCGGTCGCCCGCACCCGTGACAGGAACTCCGTGAAGGACAGATCCGCGGACAGGTCGGCACGCAGGGCGATCATGGTGACGAACATCCCGACCAGCCCTTCGGTCCGGTCCTGCTCGCGCCCGGCGACCGGGCTGCCCACGACCACGTCGGTCTGCCCGCTGTAGCGGCTCAGCAGCACCTGGAAGGCCGCGAGCAGCACCATGTACGACGTCGCGCCGTGTTCCCGGCCGAGGCGGGCCAGGGCTTCGGCCGTCGGACCGGGCACGAACACCGGCACGGTGGCGCCCGCGCTGTCGCGGACCGGCCCCCGCGGCCGATCGGCGGGCAGCTCGAGCGGGGTGATCCCGTCCAGTTGCTTGCGCCAGTACTCGATCTTCTCGGTGAGACGGCCGCCGGTGAGACGATCCCGCTGCCAGACGGAGAAGTCGCCGTACTGCACGGTGAGCGGTTCGAGCGGAGACGGACGTCCGGTGGCGAACGCCGCGTAGAGTTCGTCCAATTCGGACAGCAGGATCGACTCGGACAGGCCGTCCGACGCGATGTGGTGCACGGACAGGAGGAGCACGTGATCCACATCGGACAGTCGGATCAGCAAAACCCGCAGCGCCCATTCCCCGGACAGGTCGAGCGGGCGGGCACCGGCGTCGGCCAGCACACCTTCGAGTGACTCCGGCCGGTCTGCGAGGTCGAGTCGTTCGAAGGGCACCGGGCCCGGCTCGTCGACCACCTGCACGGGCTCGCCACCGGAACCGTCGGCCAGGTACCGGGTGCGCAACACCTCGTGTCTGGCGACGACCTCGTCCAGTGCCCGGCGCAATGCCGGTTCGTTCACCTCGCCGCGCAGCCGCAACCGCACCGGCATCAGGTAGTCGGCGCCGCCAGGCCTGGTCTGGTCGAGCAACCACAACCCGCGCTGCGCGAACGACAGCGGCAGCGGCCGGTCCCGTGGCACTGGGACGATCCCGCCGCCCGCTTCCGGAGTGCCGGAGCCTCGCAGCCGTCGCCGCAGCAATTCGGCACGGGGGTCGCGTCGGGTGTCCATGAGCCGCCTTCCTGTCCAGATCGGTCGAGGATGCCCGGCCCGCGCGGACATTCGGCAGGGTGAAGGTGGCGCGCGTTCACGCAGCCGATCGCGCGCCGGAGTACCGATCCTTCTCTGTGCGCGCACGCCGATGGCGATAAGCATCGGGAGCATGGATGCCCAGGCGCCGCCGCTGCACCGAAACCGCGACTTCGTTCTGCTGTGGACCGGATCGGCGGTGTCGATCCTGGGCTCGAACGTGTCCAACGTGGCCTACCCGCTGCTGGTCCTCGCCCTGACCGGCTCGGCGGCCGACGCCGGTCTCACCGGATTCGTCTCGCTGCTGCCTCAGCTGCTCTTCCAGATGCCCGCGGGTGCGCTGGTCGACCGATTCGATCGCAAGCGGACGATGATCTACTGCGATCTCCTGTGTGCCCTGGCGCTGAGCACCGTCGTGGCGGCCCTGCTGTTCGGTCGGCTGACCCTGCCGCACATCCTCGTCGTCGGCTTCCTCGAAGGCACCTTCGCGGTGTGCTACCGCTTGGCCGCCGCGGCCGCCGTGCCCAACGTGGTCGACACGTCCCAGGTCGCCCAGGCGCTGGCCCACAACGAGGCCCGCCGCCGGGGCGCGGCCATGCTGGGCAAGCCGCTCGGCGGGATGCTGTTCGGCCTCAGCCGCTCGGCACCGTTCGTGTTCGACGTCGCCAGCTACCTGGTTTCGGTGGTGACCCTCGGGCTGATCCGCAAGGACTTCCAGGTCCAGCGCGACACCACTGACCGGCGGCCGAGGGGGGCCGAGTTCACCGAAGGCGCCGTCTGGTTGTGGCGGCAACCGTTCCTCCGGACGACCACGTTCCTGATCGCCGGCAGCAACCTGCTGTTCCAGGCGCTGTTCCTGGTGGTGATCGTGATCGCGACCGACCACGGCGCTTCCCCGTCGATCATCGGTGTCATGCTCGGCATCATCGCGGTCGGCGGGGTGCTCGGCTCGCTGCTCGCCCCCGCGGCGGCGAAACGGCTGTCGCTCAAGACGGTCGTGATCGGTGCGAACTGGGTCTGGCTCCTGCTGGTCCCGCTGCTGGCGCTGGTGACGGAGCCGCTCCTGCTGGGTACGGTGTTCGCGGCGATGGCGTTCGTCGGTCCACTGTGGAATGTGGCGATCTCGGCCTACCAGCTCGACATCACCCCGGACCACATCCGGGGCCGGGTGCTCGCCGCCGCGGGCATGATCGCCTTCGGGGCCGTCCCGCTCGGCTCGCTGATCGGCGGCGTCCTGCTGAGCAAGGCAGGCGCCACCACGACGGTGTGGCTGTTCACCCTGTGGATGGCGGCGCTGGCCCTGACGACCGTGATCAGCCCGGCCGTCCGGTCGGCACCGAAACTGGTGGACACCCCTCTGCCCACTCCAACGAAGCGGTAGTCCGTGAAGGCCTCCTTGATGGACTCTGAGTCCCTCAAGGAGGCCTTCACGGACTTGCGATCAATAACGCGTCAGGACCCGCTCGGGCTCGTCCGTGGGGACACCGCCGAAATGGGTCGTGACCCAGGCGTCGTCGTAGATCGTGTCGAGATACCGCTCGCCCCGATCGGGCAGGACGATCGCGCAGGTCGCGCCGGGTGGCACCAGCTCGCGCACGCTGTGCACGGCCGCGACCACCGCACCGGACGAACCGCCCGCGAGGATCGCTTCGCGGGCGGCGAGGCGGCGGCAGCCGCGCACACTGTCCAGATCGGCGACGTGTACGACCAGGTCGGCCAAGTCGTCCGCATGGTGACCGGGGCGGACGGCGGCACCGTGTCCAGGGATCAGCCGGGGGCCCGGAGTGTCGGCGAAAATGGCGCTGCCTGCGGCGTCGACGGCCACGATGGTCACCGGCAGGTCGTTGGCCCGCGCGTATTCGGCGCAGCCGCGCAGTGTCCCGCAGGAACTGGTGGCGCAGAACAGGAAGTCGAGTACCCCCGGCACCTGCCCGACGATCTCGCGCATGGTGTTCCGATGCGCCGCCGGGTTGCCGGGGTTGGAGTACTGGTTCGGCCAGTAGGCGTGTTCGAGACGTTCGGTCAGCTCGCGAATGCGGCCGAGGCGGACCGGCAGGTAGTCGCCGGTGACCGGATCGGCGTGCTCGATCATCTCGATCTCCGCGCCCAGCGCGCGCATGATCGCGAGATTCTGCTTGCTGGTACGGGGATCCACCACGCAGATGAACCGGATCCCGTAGTACCGGCACACCTGGGCCATCCCGATCCCCAGGTTGCCCGAGCTCGACTCGACCACCACCGAACGCCCCGCGACGAGCCGTCCCGCGCGGATCTCGCCGGCGAGCATGGACAGTGCGGCGCGGTCCTTGCTGCTGCCGCCGGGATTGTGGCCCTCCAGCTTGGCGAACAGCCGGAACCCGGCCGACGGGTAGAGCCTGGTCAGTTCGACCAGCGGTGTCGCGCCGATCGTGGCGAGCACACCCGCCGGTTCGTCCTCATTCAGGTCCATGGGATTTCGCCGGCTCAGCCCGCTGTCGGATCGAGCTGACGGCGCAGGCTCAAAGGCCGCATGTCGGTCCACACCTCGGCGATACGGGCGAGACACTCCTCGCGGCCGCCGCGCTCCCCCTCGGCACGCCAACCCGCCGGAAGGTCACGGTCGGACGGCCAGATCGAGTACTGCTCCTCGTCGTTGACCACGACCAGGTAAGCACGCTGGTCGGTCTGCTCCTCGCGCATGGGTGTCTCTCCTGGAAGTCACTGGCGCACCCGGCTGTCGGTTCACCGGTGGGTCGAGCCTGCCCGCGAGGGCGTGCGCGGGTGCAGAGAAGAACACGCAGAACCTCCGGCACGGCGGTGCGATCCGCACTACCCGTCATTCTCTTCTGGGGCACGGGCCGAACGGACACGATGGCGGACATGACCGCTGTACCGTCCGTGCAGGAACGTGCCCTGCCCCTCGTGATGACGCCAGGCCAGGGCAAGGAGTCGCTCACGGCCGGCCGCGCCGCGATCCGGGACAAGCTGCTCGAACACGGCGCCGTGTTGCTGCGCGGGTTCGGCATCGACGACGTCGACGGGTTCGACACCACCGTCCGCACCCTGGCAGGCCCGCCGCTGACCTACCAGGAGCGCTCGTCGCCCCGCAGCACGATCAAGGGGCAGGTGTACACCTCGACGGACTATCCGGAAGCCGAGGAGATCTTCCTGCACAACGAGAACTCCTACCAGGCCGCCTGGCCGCTGAGCCTGTTCTTCTACTGCGTGCGGCCGCCGGACACCCTCGGCGCGACGCCGCTCGCCGACACCCGGCGGATCCTCGCCGCGATCGATCCCGCCGTACGGGCGGAGTTCGAGGCCAGGGGCTGGATGGTGACGCGGAACTTCACCGACTCGTTCGGGTTGCCGTGGCAGCAGACCTTCAACACCACCGACCGCGACGAGGTCACGGCCTACTGCGCGCGCAACGGCGTCGAGACCGAATGGCTCGACCGGAACGGGCTGCGCACCAGGGCCCGTCGCCAGGCCGTGCACCGGCACCCGGTCACGGGCGAGGCCGTGTGGTTCAACCATCTCACGTTCTTCCACGTGACGACGCTGGCCGAGGACGTCTGCGCGGGGTTGCGCGCCATGCTCGCCGAAGAAGACCTGCCGACCAACACCTACTACGGCGACGGCGGCACCATTCCCGACGAGGTCGTGGCCCACCTGCGGGACTGCTACCGGGCCGCGTCCCGGCGTTTCGACTGGCAACGCGGCGACGTGCTGATGGTCGACAACATGCTCTCCTCACACGGCCGTGAACCGTTCACCGGCCCCCGGAAGATCGCCGTGGCCATGGCCGAACCTTCGACCGGCGAAAACGGCACGAAAGGCTGACCATCGTGGCAAGCGGTGACGTCCACCCGTTGTCGTCGGCGCAGGAACAGCTGTGGTTCATCGACCAGCTGCGTTCCGGCGCGGCCATCGAGCATCTGCTGTCCGCGACCCTGCGGCTGCGTGGTGACCTCGACGTCGAGGCACTGACCGCGGCCTTGACGGAGATCGCGGCGCGGCACGCGGTATTACGGTCCCGGTTCGACACGGTGGACGGTACCGCGGTGCAGGTCGTCACGGCTCCGGCGCCGGTCAATCCATCCATTGTGGACATCTCGGGCCAGTCGCCGTCCGAGCGGGAGGCGAGCCTGCGGGAGATCCGGCTGCGCGATCTGCGCACCCCGATCGACCTGCGCACGGAACCGCCGTGGCGGGTCACCCTCGTCCGGCTGGCCGTCGACGAAGCGGTCCTGCTGATCGCCGTGCACCACATCGCCTTCGACGGCTTGTCCTGGAGCGTGCTGGCCAGGGAACTCGACGCGTTCTACGGCGCGACGAAGCTGCCGGAGCCGGGTCTTCAGCACCACGATGCCCTGCGCCGCCGCGAGCGGAGAGCCACTGACGACGGGCTCGCGTACTGGACGGATCGGCTCGCCGGGCTCGTCCCGCTCGAACTGCCCGCCGACCGGCCCCGACCGGCACGATGGGCGGCCGAGGGCGACTCCGTCGATTTCATCGTGCCGTCCGCACTGGCCGAGAAGCTGCGAGAGCTTGGCCGCACCCACCGCGCGACGCCGTTCATGGTGTACCTGGCCGCGTACCAGCTCCTCCTGGCCCGCTATTCGGGACAGGACGACATCGCCGTCGGGGTCTCGGTCTCCACCAGGCGTCCGGACGAGCTGTCCCTGATCGGGATGTTCCTCAACACGCTGGTGCTGCGCGGTGATCTGTCCGGCGACCCGTCCTTTGAGGAGCTTCTGGGGCAGGCACGGAAGTCCGCTCTCGAGGCGTACGCGCACCAGGACGTGCCGTTCGATCAGGTCATCGCCCGGCTGGAGCCGGAGCGCGACCCGTCCCGGAACCCGGTCTTCCAGGCCGGTATCGCTTGGTACGACGCCCGTCGCCAGCCCTATCGGCTACCCGGCCTCGACGTCTCGCTGTGTCCGCCGCTGTGGGCCGCCTCGGCTTTCGACCTGTCGCTGCACCTGGCCCAGTTCGCCGACGGTTCGGTACAGGGTCAGCTCATCTATCCGACGAGCCTGTTCGATCGCGCCAGGATCGACAGGATGGCCGCCAACTACCTCCGGCTGCTCGAAGAGATCGCAGCCGCCCCCGAAGATCCCGCGCATCTGCTCGAACTGGTCGCCGAGTCCGAACAGGACCGGCTGCGTTCCTTCGGCACGGCGGCGACCGTGACGGCAGGACAGTCCTTGCCGGAGTTGTTCTTCGACCGGGCCGCACGAGCTCCACGGTCCGTGGCCGTCGTGTCCGATGTGGACGAATTGAGCTACGGCGAACTCGCCGAACGGGTCAGTGCCTTGGCCGCTTACCTGCGACAGCAGGGCGTCGGCACGGAGACACCCGTCGGCGTCGCGCTGGACCGCGGCACCGACCTGGTCGTCACGCTGCTGGCGATCCTCACCGCGGGCGGCACCTACGTCCCGCTGCCGCCGGACCACCCGGCCGAACGCCTTCGCCAGGTCGTCGCCGACACCGGCGCCACGCTGGTGCTGTCGCACTCCACCGTGGACGTCGAGCTGCCGGACGCGCTCACCAGGATCGATCTGGACGAGCATCGGGACGCCATCGCCCGTCACACGCTCGCCGAGCGCCCGGCGATCCACGGCGCGCAGATCGCCTACGTTGTGCACACGTCGGGTTCGACAGGCAGGCCCAAGGGAGTCGCCGTCACCCACGACGGCATCCGCAACCGGGTCCTGTGGTCGGTCCGCACCCAGCTGACCGCCGCGGACCGGGTCCTGCAGAAGACCACGATCGGGTTCGACGCCTCGCTGTGGGAGCTGCTGGCTCCGTTCGCCGCCGGTGCCACCCTGGTCATGGCGCCGCCTGGCGCCCACCGCGATCCCGCCGCGATGGCCGGGGCGATCGTCCGGCACGGCGCCACGGTCCTGCAACTCGTCCCGTCGGTCCTGCGCCTGCTGCTCGACGAGCCCGGTTTCACCGAGTGCGCGTCGCTGCGCTTGATCTGCTCGGCGGGTGAGGCGCTGCCGGCGTCGCTGTGCCGTCGCCTGACCACGCTGCTCGACGTGGAGCTGGAAAACACCTACGGTCCCACGGAATGCGCCATCGACGTGACCGCGTGGCGGTACCGGCGCGACGACCAGGACGGCACCGTGCCCATCGGCACGCCCCTGTCCGGGACACGGGTGTTCGTCGTGGATGCCTCGGAACGGCTCGTGCCGATCGGGGTGCCGGGCGAGCTGTGTGTCAGCGGCGCCGGGCTCGCCCGCGGCTACGTCGATCGTCCACTTCAGACGGCCCGGCAGTTCACCCCGCATCCCTACCCCTCGATTCCCGGCGAACGCTGGTATCGCACCGGCGATCTGGTTCACTGGCGGCAGGACGGCGTGCTGGAGTTCGTCGGCCGCGTCGACGATCAGGTCAAGATCAACGGTGTGCGGATCGAGCCCGCCGAGATCGAGGCCGCGCTGTGCGCGCATCCGGGTGTCACGGCGGCCGCCGTTCTCCCCCACCGGACACCGGCCGGGGACACCACTCTCGTCGCCTACGCGGTGCCCGCCGACGGAACGATGCCCGCCGACCTGCACGAGCACCTCGCCGGGCGGTTGCCGTCGCCGATGATCCCTCCGGTCGTCCACGCCCTCGACGCACTCCCGCTGGGTCCCAACGGCAAACTCGACCGTGCCGCGCTGCCCGCGCCGGACGGTATCCCCGAGTCCGCTTCGGACGATCACACGGCGCCAGGCACACCGACCGAAAAGCTCGTCGCCGCCGCCATGGCCGAACTGCTCGGGGTCGGGCACGTCGGCGTCCGCGCCGACTTCTTCGCCCTCGGCGGCCACTCGCTTCTCGCCATCCGGCTCGTGCTGAAACTCCGGCGTGAGTTCGGCGGAGAGCTGACGGTCGGCGAGCTGTTCGACGACCGGACCGTCGAACGCCTCGCCGCCCGGCTCGACGCGAGCAGCACCGGAGCCGCCTTCTCGGCGATACAGCCGGTCCCGCGTGACGGCGGCCTGCCGTTGTCGTTCGCCCAGCAGCGGATGTGGTTCCTCGACCAGCTCGACCCCGGCAGCGTCGAGTACCTCGTCCCGCTGGCCCTGCGGCTTTCCGGACCGCTTTCCGTCAAGACGTTCCAGCACGCCCTGGACCGGCTCGCCGCCCGGCACGAGGTACTGCGCACCCGCTACGTCGACCGGAACGGCGAACCCGTGCAGATCGTCGACCCGCCGGGACCGGTCGCGTTCCGCCTCGTCGACCTGACCGGCGAGCCCGACGCGGCCCGCGAACTGCTGCGCCAGGTGTCGGGCCGTCCGTTCAATCTCGAACGCGAGCATCCGCTGCGCGTCACCGTGATCCGGGTGGCCGAGGACGAGCACCTGGTCGCGCTGACCCTGCACCACATCGCCTTCGACGCCTGGTCGATGGCCATCCTGTTCCGCGACCTGAACGAGGCCCACGTCGAGCCGTTGCCCGTCCAGTACGCCGACTTCGCCGCCTGGCAGCGATCCGAACGGTCCCTCGAAGACATGGCCGGTCAGCTCCGGTACTGGCGGGAAAGGCTCGCCGGGCTCACCCCGGTCGAGCTGACCACCGACCGGCCGCGTCCGGCGCAGCGTGACCCGCGCGGGGACACCGTTTCGGTCACCGTCCCGGTTCCGGTCGCCCGTGCGGTGACCGAGCTGGCCGCCCGGCAGGGCGCGACACCGTTCATGACCATGCTCGCCGCGTTCCACGTACTGCTCGGGCGCTACACCGGGCGCACCGACGTCTCGGTCGGCACGCCGGTAGCGGGCCGGACCCGGCAGGAGACCGAAGAACTACTGGGTCTCTTCACCAACACCTTGGTCCTGCGGGCCGATCTGTCGGGTTCGCCGACCTTCGTCGAGCTGCTCGACCAGGTCCGGCGCGGCTGCACCGAGGCATTCGCCCGGCAGGACCTGCCGTTCGAGCATCTCGTCGACGCGTTGCAGCCGGACCGGGACCTCTCCCGCAACCCGCTGTTCCAGATCATGTTCGAGCTGGAGAATCTGGAGAACCGGCCGGACACCTTGTGCGGCACCGCGGTCCAGCCGATCCCGGCCGGCGCCTCGGTCGCCAAGTTCGACCTGACCGTGTCCGTGCAGCAACGCGACGGCGGAGAGCTGCGTTGTGTCTTCGAGTACGCGACCAGCCTGTTCGACCGGGTGACGATCGAGCGGATGGCGGGGCACTACCTGAGTCTGCTGGCGGGCATCGGCGCCGCACCGGAGGGCGAGCTGGCCGAGTTGGACGTTCTCGGCGAAGACGAACGCCGTCGCCTGCTGCACGACTGGTCCGACCCGGATCACGAGCGACTGTCCACTCTGGACCCGGCGGGCGAGCACTCTTTGTGCGTACCCGAACTCGTCGAACGACAGGCAGCACACCGGCCCGAGGCGGTGGCCGTGGTCTGTGGCGGACAGCAGCTGACTTATGCCGAACTGAACGCACGGGCCAACCGGTTCGCCCGGCTGTTGCGATCGCGCGGGGCCGGGCCCGAGACCGTCGTCGGGGTATGCCTGGAGCGTTCGCTCGACGCGGTGGTGGTCCTGCTGGGCGTGCTCAAATCGGGCGGCGGGTACGCCCCGTTCGACCCGCGGCATCCCGCGGACCGGCTCGATTTCATGCTCACCGACGCCGGCGCGCGGCTCGTGGTGACCACCCGCGAGTTCGCCGGGCGTTTCGGCGACCGCGAAGTGGTGGCCGTCGACGGCGTCGACTGGTCCGACGGTGACGGCACGGACCTGGAACCCCGGCCGGATCCGCGCACGCTGGCGTACCTCATCTACACCTCCGGTTCGACCGGGCGGCCTAAGGGCGTCATGACCGAGCACCGGTCCTACGCCCATCACTGCCGCGTGATCGCCGACGCCTACACCATCGGCTCCGACGACCGGGTGGTCCTGTTGTCCGCGCTCACCTTCGACGTGTCCATGGACCAGATCGGCGCGACCCTGCTCGCCGGCGCGACGATCGTGGTGAGCGATCCGCTGTTCTGGACCCCGGCCGAACTGCCGGCCAGGCTCGCCGAACAGGGGGTGACGATCATCGACACCACCCCCGCCTATTACCGCGAGGCGATGCGCTACGGCCCGGATCTGCTGGCAGGCCTGCGCTTGATGAACGTCGGCGCCGACGTGGTCACGGTGGATGACGCCCGGATGTGGGCGGACTCCGGCCTGCCGGGACGGTTCCTGTGCAGCTACGGGCCGACGGAGGCGACCATCTGCTCGGTGCTGCATCCGGTGACCGGTGAACTCGACGGTCAGCCCGCGGGTGCCGCGATGCCGCTCGGCCGCACGGTCGCGGGCACCCGCGCCTACGTCGTGGACGCCGATCTCCGCCTGGTTCCCACCGGGGTCCCCGGAGAGCTGTGCCTCGGCGGGGTACGGCTGGCCCGCGGCTACCACAACGACCCCGCCCGCACCGCCGAGCGGTTCGTCCCGGATCCGTTCGGTCCGCCGGGAGCACGGCTGTACCGCACGGGAGACCTGGTGCGGCACCGTCCGGACGGGACGATCGAGTTCCTCGGGCGCATCGACCATCAGGTCAAGATCCGCGGTCTGCGCATCGAACTCGGGGAGGTCGAGGCGGCCCTGCTGCGGCATCCCGGCGTGGACGCGGCCGTGGTGGTCACCGCGGCGGATCCGTCGGGCGCCCCGCTGCTGGCCGCCTATGTGGTCGGTGAGCCGGGCGCGGACACGTTGCGCGAACATCTGCGCACACTGCTGCCGGAGTACATGGTCCCGGCACGCTGGGCGAAACTCCCCGCCCTGCCGCTGACGGCGAGTGGGAAGGTCGACCGGAAGGCCTTGCCCGCGGCGGAACTGACCGCGTCCGGCACCGGCCCGGCCGAGGCACCCCGTGGCCCGGCCGAACAGCTCATCACCGACATCTGGCGCGAGGTGCTCGGGGTGGACCGGATCGGGGTGACGGACGACTTCTTCGCGCTGGGCGGGCATTCGCTGCTCGCCACGCGCGTTCTCGCCGAGCTGCGGACCGCGTTCGCCGTGGAGCTCCCGCTGCGCCGCCTGTTCGAAGCCACCACGGTCGCCGAGCTGGCCAGGGCGGTGACCCAGGCGCTCGAGGACGAGATCGCCGGGCTCTCAGACGACGAGGTGGCGCAACTGCTGGCCGGCGAGCCGACATGAGCTTCGTCGACGATCTCTTCGCTCATCCCGCCGGGGCACCCGCGATCCGCACCCCGGACGGTCACCTGAGCTACGGGGAGCTGACCGACCGGATCCAGCGGCTCGCGCGGAGCCTGGCAGGCCACGGGCTGGGGCCGGAACGGGTCTGCGCCATCGCCGTCGACCGCGGTGTGGACGCCGTGATCGCGATGGCCGCCGTGGCGCGGGCGGGTGGCGCGTTCCTCGCCCTCGACGCCGACCTACCGCACGCACGTCTCGAAGCCATGTGCCGAACCGGCGGTGCGTGGATGCTGGTGACGACGGCGGCGCTCGCCGAACGGCTCTCGCTGCCCGTACCCGGTCCGGTCGTCCCGATCGACCAGACCGCACCGCCCACCGTGGCGACGCGCCTGTCCGAGGTCACCCCGCGCACGCTCGCCTACGTCAGCCACACGTCCGGTTCGACCGGCGAGCCGAACGCCGTGCTGATCGAACATGGCGGTCTGCGGTCCTACCTGCGCGCGATCGGCACGGACAACGGGCTGGGACCGGGGACGGTCACCCTGCAGGCGGCCCCGATCGGCTACGACGCGTCGATCCGCGATGTGTTCGCACCGCTCGTCGCCGGTGGCTGCGTGGTGCTCGTCCCCCGCGCCAGGCTGCTGCGACCGGCCGAATTCGCCGAGACCGTGCGCGCTTTCGGCATCACCGCGCTGCTCAGCGTGACCCCGACTTTCCTCGGCTTCCTGACCGGACACGAGGCAGCCGCGGCGGCACTGCGGACGGTCGGGCTGGTCGTTTCGAGTGGAGAGTCGCTGCTGCCGTTCCTGACCTCGGGCGGCAGGCGCCTGCTGCCGGGCAGGCTGGTCAACCAGTACGGCCCGACCGAATGCACCATGACGTCGACCCGGTACCCCGTCCCGAAGGATCCGGTCACGACGGCCGACTTGATCGGGGCGCCGATCGACGGCGTGTCGGTGTGGCTGCTCGGTCCGGATCACCGGCCGGTACCCGACGGTGCCACCGGCGAGATCCACATCGGCGGCGTCGGAGTCGCACGCGGTTATGGCGGACGCCCCGCCCTGACCGCCGAACGGTTCGTCCCGGATCCGTTCGGCCCGCCGGGAGCACGGCTGTACCGCACCGGGGACCTGGCCCGGCGAGGCCCCGACGGCACCCTGGTGTACCTGGGCAGGATGGACCGTCAGCTCAAGATCCGGGGCCATCGCGTGGATCCCGCCGAGATCGAAGGCGCCCTGCTGACCCATCCGGCCGTGACCGGCGCGGTTCTCACCTCGGACAAGGACGAACGAGGCCGGGTCTCCCTCAGCGCGCATGTCGTGGGCGAACTGGCCGACGTCCCCGACACCGCGCTGCGCGCCCACTTGGCCGAAACGCTGCCACCACACATGATGCCGCGCCGGTTCGTCCGCATCGCCCGCGTACCCACCACCCACAGCGGCAAGATCGACCGAGCCGTACTGACCCGGACCGACGAGAACGGATCACGATGACCACGACCCGCGACCTGCCCGAGCTGATCGTGTCGCTGTACCGCGATTCCCTCGGTGATGACACTTTGGACGCCGACAGCGACTTCTTCGAGTCCAATGGGGACTCACTGGCCGCCTTTCAGATCACCGCGGGCCTGCAGAGCGCCCTCGGTATCGAGGTTTCGGTCGCCCTCGTCTTCGCTTACCCGTCGCCGGCGGACCTGGCGGACGTCCTGGCTTCGGACCGGCAAGATCTTCGTTGAGACAAGGGCTCCGCGGTCGGTCCGGGTTCAGGCGGCGATCGTGGCGGCGAGCTCGCGGGCACGGCGGTGGGCGTCGGCCATCGATGCTTCATGCTTCGGCAGCAGGGCGGCCAGGGCCGGGGCATCGGGCACCATCGTCAGTTCGGGAATCACGGTGGTGAGGTCCAGGCCGAGCATGTCCTCACGGCCGAGCATGGCTTCGAGGGTGGGCACGACATAGTCCAGGCCGTGTTTGGGCGCGCCGGGACCGTAGCCGCCGCCCCGCGCCGAAATCACCACGGCCGGCCGACCGGCGGCAGGCGAAGGGGCCTCGAAGTCCATGGTGCGGCCGAAGACCATGATCTGGTCCAGCCACGCCTTGAACACCGAGGGCATCGTCAGGTTGTACATCGGGACCGTGAAGAGATAGGCGCTCGCGCCGAGGAACTCTTCGATCAACGCGTCCTGCAACGCGGCCGCCTCGGTCTCCTCGGGCGTGTGCTGAGCGGGGGCGGTGGCGCGGGCGGTGATTCCGGCCGCAGACAGATGAGGCACGGGCGAAGCAGCCAGGTCGCGGTGAACGACGTCACCGCGCCAGCCGTCGAGGAAGGACTGCGCGACCTGACGCGAGACCGAGGCCTTGCCGAGCGAGGACGAGTCGATGTGAAGCAGATACGACATGGGTTGGGTCCTTCCGGAGTGGGTCGAGGGCGTTACATACTGGTAGTGCGGTTGCACACCAGATGAGAGGTATTCGAGATGGCGCCGGAGCGACAGATCGCAGGTCCGTGCCAGACCTGGCCGGAGGACAGCGCGTTCATCCGCGAGGTGCTCGACCGCATCGGCGACAAGTGGACCGTGCTGATCATCAGCACCCTGAACACCGGCAAGTTGCGCTATTCCGACTTGCAGGCAAGCGTCACGGGGATCTCGCAGCGGATGCTGACCCAGACGCTCAAGCACCTCGAGCGCGACGGGCTGATCACCCGGACCGCGTACCCCGAGGTCCCGCCGAGGGTGGAGTACGAGCTCACCGAGCTGGGCCGGTCGCTGATGGAAGCGGTCAAGGCCATGGCAGGCTGGGCCGCCGCCCACCACCGCGAGATCGCCGCGAACCGGACGGCCAGCGAGCTGACCGGAGTCGGCCGGGGCAAGACCGCGGTCAGCTCGTAGAAGAATCCGCGGCGCGGGCTGCCACCTGCTCCAGCAGCTGTCCGTAGACCGGAACCTTCTGCGCCCCAGGGGCCGCGACCCGCCGGTCGAGGACGACGAACGGCACGCCGGTCGCGCCCAGCTCCACACCTTCGGCCCGGTCGGCGCGTACGCGGTCGGCGTATTCACCGCTCGCGAGGATCGCGTGCACTCGCCTGCCTTCCAGCCCCACCGACTCGGCGACCCCGGCCAGGGCTTCAGGGGCGTAAGGGTTGAGGGCGCCGACGAAGAAGCCGTCCTGAACAGCCGAGAAGAACTCGAACCCCAGCCCCTCGGCGTTGGCGTACTGCACCACGCGGTGCAGATCGAAGGTGTTGGCGCTGAGACGGTCCAGCGTGAACTCGAGGCCTTCCTCGCGGGCGATCGCCTGAATCCGGCGCTCTGCCGCCATGAAGTGGGCGGCGGTTCCGCCGTGGGAGCGAATGAAGGCTTCCTCGACCGTCTCCGGTCGCTTCGGCGCGGCCGGGTTCAGCTCGAAGGACCGCATCACGACCTCGAACCGATCCGCGTCCGGTCTCTGCTCGATCGCGGTCCGGAGCCGGGACTTGGCGAGGTAACACCATGGGCAACCCAGGTCAGACCACATCTCGACGACGACCCTCTTGGGCGGCGTTTCCCGTTCGACCATCTTTCTCACCTCACTGGTAGTGCGTAACACCATCATGAGTGAGTAAGGGAGGGCTTACAAAAGGCACTTTCAAGTGCGTAGGCATCCGTCTGGAGCCCGGTGGCTAAACCTGCTCGGCGCCGAAGTCGGTCCCCTTGGTTTCGGCGCTGAACAGCAAGGCGACGAGGGTGACCGCGATGGTGGCGACCAGGTACAGCACGACGGCGGTGGTCCCCTGGTTCTTGACGAGCCAGACGGCGATGAGGGGCGCCGGTGCGCCGGCGATGATCGACGAGCCCTGGAAGACCAGGGACGCTCCGGCGAAGCGGCGCTCGGTCGGGAAGAGTTCCGCGATCCAGGCCGCCTCCGGACCGGCGAGGAGGCCGTGCAGCGCCGCGCCGACGCCCACGCCGACGTAGAGCAGCGGCAGGCTGTCCGATTGGACCATCAGGAAGAACAACGGCGCCCAGACCGCCAGTCCCGCGGCCGGAACCAGCATCGCGATCCGCCGCCCGACCACATCGGACCAGTGGCCGCCCGCCAGCATGCCCGCGAACTGCAGCAGGGATCCGACGGTCACCGCGAGCAAGACGTCGGATTTGGTGTATCCGAACGAAGTCGTGGCATAAGCCACCACGAAGACGGTGTAGACGTAGAACGCGACGTTCTCGCCCAGACGCACGCCGAGACCGCGCAGCACCGGTCCCGGATGAGCGAGCGTTTCCAGGATGCTCGACCGCGGCCGTTCGGCCGCGGCGGAGTCGGCGCGTGAACGCGCCTGCTGGAACACGGGCGATTCGTCGATGCGGCGGCGGATCCAGAAACCGATGACCAGCAAAGGAACGGCGAGCAGGAACCCGATGCGCCAGCCCCAGTGCTCGAACTGCCCACCGGGCAGTGCGATCGTCAGCAACCCCACGACCCCGGTCGCCAGTACCGTGCCGAGCGGGGCCCCCGCCTGCGGCCAGGCGGACCAGAACCCCCGGCGGCGCGGGCTTCCGTACTCGCCGACCATCAGCACGGCGGCACCGAACTCGCCACCGAGCGCGAAGCCCTGGACCAGGCGCAGGACGACGAGCGAGATCGTCGCCCCGATACCCGCCTGTGCGTACGTCGGCAGCAACCCGATGGCCGAAGTGGACAGACCGAGCAGCAGGAACGTCACGACCAGCACAGGTTTACGGCCGAGGCGGTCACCGAGATGCCCGAAGACGATGCCACCGATCGGCCGCGCGACGAACCCCAGTCCCTGGGTGGCCAAGGCCAGCAGCAACTGCGCGACGCCGTTACCGCCGGGGAAGAACAGCGGCCCGAGCACGGTCGCGGCGAGGATGCCGTACAGGGCGAAGTCGTACCACTCCAGCACCGCCCCGGCGGTACTGCCCGCCAGCACACGCCGGAACACCGAACGGCTCACCCCGGCCCTGGGGTTCGCAACGGCCACCTCGTCCGGAACGGGCAGGTCGGGCATGTCCACTCTCCTCGGAACAACTGCCGGTCGATGTCCGATAGTCGGACACCGGTAGTCAACCATCGGACACCCGTGAAGATAGCCACTTACCCTGGCGCCCGCAATCAGCCTGGGACCATGCATGCTCAGTGTTCGACCTCGTGGTCGGTTCGGGTCCAGCAGTAGCCTTCGGTGATGCGCTTGTTCTTCTCCGCCGGAGCGGGTTACAGCCGCATCGCCCCCTTACTGCCGTTGGCTGTGGCGGCGCGGGATCGCGGACATGACGTCGTGTTCGCGACCGGGTCGGGCGCGGTCGAGCATGCGCGGGCGTCCGGCCTGCCGACGATCGGCGTGGACGGACAGGGCGACGAAGCGGCCGCCCGTCAGGCCTGGGGCAGGTATTCGCCCGCCGAACTCGCCGTGATGTCGCCGGACGAAAAGCTGGCGTACGTGGTCACCGTGATGGCCGAAACCGGGGCCGGGTCGCGAGTGGACGGGATGCTGGCCGCGATCCGAGAGCACCGGCCCGATCTGGTGGTCGCGGGTGCCGCCGAGTTCGCCGCGCCCGCCGCGGCGGCGATCGCCGGTTTGCCGTACGTGGTGCACGGCATCGGACCGCCGAAACCCGCCGCGATCATGGCGGGCGGCTGGCAGGCGCTCGATCCGATCGTGCGGCGCTTCGGTCTCGACCGGTTCCCCGAGCACGAAACCGTTCCATATCTGGACATCTGGCCGGAAGTGTTGCGGCCAAAGGAAACCACCTGGGATCACCCGGTCAGCCTGCCGATCCGCCCGGAAGGAATTCTTCCCGCCCCTGGAAACCGCCCTCCTGTCCTCGAAGGACTGCGGCACGGCAAGACCGTCTACGTCACGGCGGGGACTTCGCACAACACCAGGCCAGGGGTGCTGGAGACCATGCTCTCCGCGTTGTATGGCGAGGGAGTCGACGTCATCGCGACGATCGGGCGTGACGGCGACCGGGATCGGTTCGGCGCACAGCCCGCCGAGGTGCGGATCGAGAACTTCCTTCCGCAGCAACAAATATTGCCCCATGTCGACGCTGTCGTCTGTCACGCGGGCTCGGGCACCGTATTGGGTTCACTCGCGCACGGCGTACCGCTGGTGGTCTCGCCGCTGGCCACCGACCAGTTCGACATGGCCGCCCAGGTCGCCGGCGCGGGAGCCGGTGTACTCGCGGATCCCGGCTCCCCCACCCGAAGCGGGATCCGCGACGCCGTCCGCACGGTGCTCACCGACCCGTCCTACCGCGATTCCGCCGTGTCCCTCGCCGCGCGGATCGCGGCGATGCCGGACCCCGCCTCGGTCCTGGACCAGCTGGCTGAATACGCGAACCACACGCCCGCGCGAGGCGGCGACGGAGGGTAGTACCTGTCAGCGTCTGCGGGTGGGAGTGCGGCGTGGGGTCGTCGGGCGCTTCGCGGTCGTCGTGGAGCGATGAGTCGTGGTCCGCGTCGTCTCCGGTGTCAGCTGGGTCGTGGTGGTAGCCGGGGTCTCCGGCGGCGACGGCGTGGACGTCTGCAGAGGGCCGGTCGCCACCGTCTTCGGAACTTCCGCAGTCGTCGCCGGCACCACCTGGCCGGTCCTCGACCCGCCCGCGGCGCACGCGCCGAGCAGCACACCCACGCCCACGACCAGACCGCAACACCACACCCGCATGGGCCCGGACCCTAACAGCCACCTCCCCTCCGACCGGCCGAAACCGACGGATCGACCTCCGCTCGGTGTGGTCTCTTCGGCCCTTTCGGAGTCCGGGCGCAGCCACCAAGGTGGCGTCGACAGCTGAGCTCAGACGCGAGAGAGAACCGGATAATGGCGGGAGACAACAGCCCCGAGCTGGTCGCCGAACTGGACCGTCTCGACGAGGCGGTCAAAGCAGCGCCCGCGGGAGACACGGCGGCGCAGATCGCACTGTGGCGGCAGGTGACCCGCTTGGAACACTGGTTCTTCATCGCGCGCGGCCCGGCCGACCGCCCCCGTCCCTACGCGGTGGCCGCCGATCAAGGGCCGATGATCTGCCTTTACAGCAGCGCTTCGCGGGCGAACGAAGCCGCCCACGCTCTCGGCCTGGCCATCCCGGAGGGTGACGCGGTGCCGCTGTTCGGCGTGCCGATGCCTGCCGCGATCGACTACCTTGCCGCGTTCGGCGAGTCCGGGGTCTTCGGTGTGACGCTGGACCATCCGCGGATCGGCCACTACATCCCGCTGGCGAACCTGGGTCTGCTCAAGGGGAGGATTGCCCGCCCTGTTCGCGGCCAGTCGGAAGAATTCGGCTAGGCACGGCCGGGTTCGACGAGGTGACGTTGGATACGGCCTGCTTCCTCGATGCGTCCTTTGGCGTGGAGCAGATCCACCATCTGATGCCACGCTGCGGTGGCCTTGTCCGTCTCTCCGAGGGCATGGTACGCGGCCCACCCGGCCAGCAGCAGCACGAAGACCCCGACCAGCACGCTCAGCAGGACGCCAACCGTGTCGAAAGGCCGGAACCCCGGTAGATCGATGGCGAAGCCTGCTTCGACCGTGAACCCGATCATGAAGACGGCGAGCACTCCGTCGCCCACCGCGGGAGCGAGCTTTCTCAACGAGGTCGGTGGGCGCACACGGAACGATAGCCTTCGAAACGCCTGGGAAGCGTCCGGCTCGAGGACGACGTCCCTACCGCACAGGTTGACCCGTCGCACTCCTGCGCCACCGTTCGGTGAAGGCCGCCTGACCATGAGTGATCGCGCCTGTCCGGCCGGAAACCCGATGTCTCGCCGAAAAGCCGGGTCCGTCACCCGTATCGGTGATTCTCGCCGACTCACCATTCGTGGCAAGTGGATCACCGGTTCGGGTAATGCCCGCGCCCACTTGCCGTAGTGGACGCCCGGCGTCCACATTGACCCGACTCAAGCTTGCTACCCACAGTGTCAGCGCCCGCGAAACCCACCCCTGACGCAAAACCCGAAAGACTTACGTGTTTATCGTAGGAAGATTCATGACTCGCCGGAGGTTCGGGAAATCGTTTTTTGACAGGGCGCCAACGCGGTGAAAATCTGCGATCGCTCCTCGCGAGAGCACAACAGAACACGAAATCCGAACAAGGAGCCCCTCAATGCAGATGTTCACCCAGCACGTGCACCACGGCCACGACCTGATCTCGGGTCTGCTCGCGCACCTGGCCCACGTGCTCGGATGGCTGGTCTGACGCTCTAGGCACAGGGTTTGCCGGGGCCGGCCTGTTGGCGCGGGGCGGCCCCTCCGTGTTTGCGACCCGGTGAAGGGACACGATCGTGTCCCTTCACCGGGTTTCGGCGTTTCCGAGACAGGACAGCCTGTCCGGAAGCGGACATCGGGAAGCACGGCTCTCTTCTTGCCGCCACAGTCGCTCGTGGAATCAGGTCTGCTGCGGAGGAGTTGAGCGATGGCGCCCGACCGGGCCGACATGGACATCGACGTGATCGAGCCGATCATGCAAGGCATCGTCGCTCTGGCGAACGCGATGTCCGAAGACTGGCAGAACATCCAGCGCGCGATAACGGCCAATGAGCCCGGAATCGGCCAGGACAGACTGGCGCGGGCTTTTCGCACACGGTACGACGGGGGCACCGAGAAGCCGACGGACTTCGATCCGAAGAGCCACGATCCCGGCGCCGCGGTGACCCGCAACGGCGCGTCACAGGCCATCGCGGACTTCGGTTCCTCCGGGAACGGGGGCTTGGCCGCCGTTCAGGTGTACGCGGCCGCCGACCAGGCCGCCGCGAACGGCTTCCCCCGGTGATCCAGGAACCCGGCGACACCCACGGGCTGTGGCCGGCGGTGAAACCGCGAACTTTCTGGCCGGACACGAATGAAGACCTGGTGGCGGAGTTGTCCCGCAACTGGCTGAACGGCGCGGGCGTGGCGGGGTGGGCGAGCCGGGTCGATCACGACCTGCCCGCCGTGGGGACGGGATGGCGCGACGAAGCAGGACAGGTGATGGCGGCCAAGCTCCGCGGGAACGTGGACTTCGCGACCGTCATCGTGGCACCGGAGATGTACCGCCTCGGCAGCATCAGCGGCGAGTTCGCGAACGACATCAAGTCGGTGAAGGAGTACATCCACAAAATCATCGACGCGAACCGGTGGCCCTACCGGCTGGCGGGCAAGCTACCGAGCGCGTTCAAGACAGTCGCTCGGTTTCTCATCGTCGAGAAAGTCGCTTCGGCGATCAACGACAGATTGCACCACATCGAGCAGGAGTCACTGTTCGGCGGGAAATCCACGTTGGGTGTCGGCAATCCACCGTTCCTCGGTCAGGACTGGGACAACGACTGGGCAGGCCGGGAGATCCTCGCCCGCTACCTGACCGCGGGTCCCGACTTGACGATCGACAACGATCCCAAGTGGACGGACTACATGATGGCCAACCAGCGCCTGCGTGAACAGCTTCTGGGGCCGACGCTGACCGAGGCCCGCACCGCGCTGGAGGGGTACCGCAACGGCGAAGGCGCGAGCGACGACTTCTCGCAACGCTTCCACGCCACGTTCGAAAACGGCGAAAGCATGGTCGGCTACCAGTACTTGCACGGCACGGACGCGGACGATTTCCAGTTCGACGGCACTACCAAGGTGACTTCCCGCCCGGACGGCAACTACGAGGTCACCCTGGACAGCCGCTACGTCTGGAACGACGAGATCGATCCCAACCCGATCTACACGACGGACATCGACAAGAGCAACGAAGCCGAGAAGAAGACACACGGCCTCGCCGATCCCTACGACCTGAGAATCCGGTGGACCGCGAAGACGACCGTCGTACTCGATCAGGACGGAAACGTGGTCAGCATGAAGGGATATCCCTCGTGAACCGACGCGACCTCGAACTCGGCGGCATGCGCGACACCTACGAGGAACTGGTGACCGGAATCGAAACGGTCCGGAACGAAACCGCCGATCTGCGTGTCTCGGCCGAGTCCCCGGACGGGCTGATCATCGCGACGGTGACCAGCCGTGGCGAACTGGTGGATCTGGCCATTGATCCGAGGGTCTACCGCAGCCCGGCGTCCACGGCGCTGGCGGAGGCGATCCTCGACGCGACCCGTCAGGCGGCCGCGAACGCACGGCATCTGGTCTTCGCCCGTCTCCGCCGGTTTCTCCCGGCCGACGCCACCTTCTCGACCACCGACCTCGATCTCGACCCGTTCCTGGTTCCGATGAATCAAGCGCTGTCAGCGGACCAGCCTGCCAGCCCGGATCGCCGAACGGAGGACACCTGACAACGTGCCGGTGATCACCACGCCCAGGAACAGGTTCCCGGCGGCCGTCGCGAACCTGGCGCCCTGATCGACGTCGATGCTCATCGGGATGATCACGGTGATCGCCGTGAGGAGCAGCATGATCGAGACGAAGAACGACCTGGCGCGCGGTGTCCCGAGCAAGAGGAGATGCAGCAACCCGGTCGCGGCCAGCGCGGCGACCGCGGCGCTCACCGCGTAGGCCGCGGCGCCGATACCGCCCCACGCGCCCTCCCCGGTCGGGACCAGCACGGGCACACCGAACAGTCCGGTCGCGACGAGGATGACCACGATCGCCGCCAAGGCCGCGACCAAGGCCGTCGCTCCGCCGCCCGCCCAGAGTCTGCTCACCACGAACTGGTGCCGCACGTCTTCGCCCATGATCCCCTCCATGCTCTCCCGCTGACCGAAAGGCGTCACGGCCAAGGAAGCACAGCGGATCGCGGCCGTACTCCCCCGATCCGGGTGAGGCCGGGCAGTACGGCCAGGTCGTCACGGTGCAGCGGAGCCGGGTGGTCTCGCCCGCAACGGGTGACCCGGCCGGACCCCGCGCGGACCACGATCGAGCACACGCCGAGGTGAGTTCGAGGAGGCCGACGACCATGACCAGACCACTGTCCGAACCAGCCAGGAGAGCATCGTGAGCGCCCGCGCGGTGCCACCCGCCGCGTGGATCTCCTGGATCGCGCTCGCGCTCATGACGACCAGCTCGGTCGCGAGCCTGCGCCCGTCCCCGACGATGGCCGTGTACGGGCTCGCGGCCGTTTTCCTTTACGTCGTACCGGCGATCGTGTTCCTGCTGCCGACCTCGCTCGTCTCGGCCGAGCTGGCCTCTGGCTGGTCCGGCGGGGTCTTCAACTGGGTGGCGCTCGGGATCTCCAAACCGATGGGCTTCCTGGCCGTCTGGTGCCAGTTCGCGATGACGATCTTCTACTACCCGAGCCTGCTCGGATACGTCGCGAGCACGCTCGCGTACGTCTTCGATCCGAGCCTGGCCGACAGTGGTTTGTGGACGGCCGCTGTCATCGTCGTGACGTATTGGTCAGGGGTCTGGATCTCTTCTCGCGGCACGAAGGGCGTGGCCGGGCTCGCCGGTGGCGGACTGGTCATCGGAACGCTCATCCCCGGAGTGCTCCTGGTGGTCCTCGGTCTCGTGTTCCTCGGGCAGGGACACCCGTCCGCGGCGCCGATGTCGGCGGGTGACCTGCTTCCCGCGTGGGCCGGACTCGCCAGCCTCGTGCTGATCGTGAACAACTTCCTGTCCTATTCGGGCATGGAGATGAACGCGGTGCACGTGTCCTCGCTCCGCAAGCCGGGCAAGGAGTTCCCGCGGGCGATGTTCCTGGCGATGGGACTCGTACTGCTCATCTTCATCCTGCCCGCGCTGGCGATCAGCTGGGTCATCCCGGCCGACCAGCTGTCGCTCACCGCCGGGGTGATGCAGGCCTTCGACGCCGTCTTCGCCAACTTCGGGATCCAGTGGCTGACACCGCTGATCGGCATCATGCTCGTCCTGGCGTCGCTCGGCGGGATGCTGACCTGGCTCGCGGGTCCGTCGAAGGGGCTGTTGCTGATCTCCCGGCAAGAGGGCTACCTGCCGCCTTTCCTGCAGCGGCTCAACAAACAGGGCGTACAGCAGAACATCCTCGTCGTCCAGGGCGGGATCACGACACTCATCGCCCTGCTCTACGCGTTCATCCCGGACGTTTCGAGCGCGTACTGGATCTTCTCGGTGATCACCACCCAGGTGTATCTGATCATGTACCTGCTGATGTTCGTCGCCGCGGTGCGGTTGCGGCGCAAGTTCCCCGATCACCCGCGCGGCTACCGCGCACCGATGCTGGTCGGTCTGTGCGGGGTCGGGTTCTGCGCGTCGCTGGCAGCACTGCTGGTGGGGTTCGTCCCGCCGTCCCAGTTCGGTTCCGGCAACCCGTGGGTGTACCTCGGGGTCGTCGCCGGCGGCGCGCTCGGCCTCGGTCTGCTCGTGCCGTTCCTGTTCTACCGCCTGCGTAAACCGTCATGGCGGCTGCCGGAGCAATCGGAGGCGAGTGCGTCGTGACCACTGTGGACGAACGATCGAGCCGCAGGCAGCGGAAGACCGTGTACCTCGTGGTGGGTATCGCGCTGGGCGTGCTGCTGCTCGCCGGATACCTGCTGTTCCGCTCCGCACATTCGACGACGGAAGCCGAGACGAAGGCCGACCTGCTCGTGACGCGGCTGGTCCAGGAAGGTGCCCGCACGCCGTCGCGGGACCAGCTCGTCCGGCTGCTCGGCACGGACGGCGGCTCGATCTGCGCCGACCCGAACGCGGCGTTCGCCCGCGCGACGAGCGAGGGCGGAATCTCCGGCGGCGGACCCGGCACGCGCCCGGTGCTCCCGGTGAGCACCTTGGTGCGCGGGCAGACGCTCGTCATCGAGGTCTACTGCCCCGAGAAACTCGAGGGCTTCCAGCAGTACTTGGAACAGCAAGGCTTCACCAGCGTGACAGGAGGGTGATGGGGATGGAGATCCGTGACCGGGTGAACGAACTGATGCCGCAGGCACGCGAAGAACTCGCGGAGCTCGTCTCGATACCGTCCGTCGCCGACCCACGGCAATTCCCGCCCGCGGAGTGCCATCGCGCGGCCACTTGGGTGGCGGATGCCTTCACCGAAGCCGGGTTCACCGACACCCGGCTCGCCGACACCCCGGACGGCAGCCAGGCCGTCGTCGGATCCCGGCCGTGCGGCAACGAAGACGCCCCGACAGTTCTGCTCTACGCGCACTACGACGTCCAGCCGCCGTTGAAGGACGACGCATGGCACACACCACCGTTCGAGCTGACCGAAGTGGACGGACGCTGGTACGGGCGCGGCGCCGCCGACTGCAAGGGCAACATCCTCATGCACCTCACCGCCCTGCGCGCACTCGGCGACGACCTGCCCGTCAACCTCAAACTGGTCGTCGAAGGCTCCGAAGAACAAGGGACCGGCGGCTTGGAGGCCTTCGTCCCCGAAAACGCCGACCTCCTGCGGTCCGACACGATCCTGGTGTGCGACACCGGGAACGTCGCGGTCGGACGGCCCGCCGTCACGGTCAGCCTGCGCGGCATGGTCAACATGATCGTCACCGTCGACGCGCTGCCGTCCGCACTGCACTCCGGCATGTTCGGCGGACCCGCCCCGGACGCGCTGGCCGTACTGGTGTCCGTGCTCGCCACCCTCCGCGACGACGAGGGCAACACCACCGTCCGGGGGTTGCCCAACGACGGTCTCTGGCCCGGAGCCCCGTACCCGGAAGCGCAGTTCCGCGAGGACGCCGGGCTCTCCCCCGGCGCGGCGCTGCTCGGCGGTGCCGGAGTCGCGGACATGCTGTGGGCGCGTTCGACGTTGACGATCCTCGGGATCGACTGCCCTCCGGTCGTCGGGTCCGCCTCCGCCATCACGCCACACGCCAGGGCTCGGCTGAATCTGCGGATCCCGCCCGGCGTCGAGCCGCACGAAGCGGCGACCGCGTTGACCAGGCACCTGGCCGCCGTGACACCCAGGGGCGTGCACCTGTCGACGGAGATCGAGGCGTGCGGCCGTCCCTTCCGCGCCGCCACCGACGGCCCAGCCCACCGGGCGATGGCCGACGCCATGCAGACCGCGTACGGCCGACCGATGAGCAGGCTCGGACAAGGCGGCTCGATCCCGCTGTGCACGGTCTTCGCCGAGACGTACCCCGACGCCGAAATCCTGCTCATCGGCGTCGAGGAACCACAAGCGCGCATCCACGCGCCCAACGAAAGCGTCGCACCGCAAGAAATCTCGGCCATGGCGCTGACCGAAGCACTGTTCCTGCGGGACTACGGCGCCCGGCGACAGTGAGACCCCCGTCCCGTTGCGCGAATTGGCATTTTATGACTGGCCGAGGAGGCCGCTAGCGTCGATTCATGGAGATTTTTCAGACGGCCGAAGAGATGGCGGCCGCCTTGCGCGCCGGTGAAGTGACCTCGGTGGAACTGACCGACGAGGCGATCGCCCGTATCGAACGGGACGACAAGGCGATCAACGCGATCTGCGTGCCGGACTTCGGCCGTGCGCGGGCCGCCGCGCGCGGTGCCGACGAGGCCCGTGCCCGCGGCGAGGACCGGCCGCTGCTCGGCATCCCGGTAACGGTGAAAGAGTCCTACAACATGGTCGGGCTGCCCACGACCTGGGGCATGCCGCAGTACCGGGACCACCTGCCCGCCGAGGACGCGGTGCAGGTGTCGCGGCTCAAGGACGCGGGGGCGGTGGTGCTCGGCAAGACCAATGTGCCCTTGGGGCTGCAAGACATCCAGAGCTTCAACGAGATCTACGGCACCACCGCCAATCCGTGGGACCACGAGCGCACCTCGGGCGGGTCCTCCGGCGGGTCGGCGGCGGCGCTGGCGGCCGGATTCGGCGCGCTGTCCATCGGCTCCGACCTCGCCGGTTCGCTGCGCACCCCCGCGCATTTCTGCGGCATCTACGCGCACAAGCCGACGCTCGGGCTGGCGGCGCCCCGCGGTATGGTCGCGCCGCCCGCGCCGGCGTTGCCGGTCGACCCGGACCTCGCCGTCGTCGGTCCGATGGCACGCACGGCCCGTGACCTCACGCTCCTGCTCGACGTCATGGCCGGACCGGACCCGCTGACGTTCGGCAAGGCACACAAGTTGACGCTGCCGCCCGCACGCCACGAGCGGCTCGGCGACTTCCGGGTCCTGGTCATCGAGGAGCATCCGCTCATTCCGACCGGATCCGCCGTGCGGGCGGGCGTGAACCGGGTGGCCGACGCGCTCGCCGACGCCGGCGCCCGCGTCGAACGGCACACTCCGCTGCTGCCCGATCTGACCGAAGCCTCGACCCTGTACATGCAGTTGCTGATTTCGGGCGCTGTCGCGCGTTTTCCCGTCGACTCGCTCGATCAGCTGCGGACCCGCGTGGCCGGACTGAGCGCGGAGGACCAGAGCCTCGACTCGACGCGGCTGCGCGCCATGGTGTTCAGCCATCACGAGTGGGTCGAGGCGAACAGCCGTCGCGAGTTCCACCGTCACGGCTGGCGGCAGTTCTTCGCCGAGTTCGATGCCGTGGTCTGCCCGATCACGCCCACTCCCGCGTTCCCGCACGACCACGACCCCAATCCGATGGAACGCCGGCTCGACATCGACGGCGTCGAGTACCCGTACTTCGACCAGCTCGCCTGGGCCGGTCTGGCCACCATGCCCGGACTGCCGGCCACCGCCATCCCGGCGGGCAGGTCCCCCGAAGGTCTGCCGGTGGGAGTGCAGCTCATCGGTCCGATGTTCGAGGACCGCACCCCGCTGCGGCTGGCCGAACTCCTCGAACAGAGGATCGGCGGCTTCCAGGCGCCGCGGCCGGGTTCCGGTCAGCCGCGGATCAGCCACAGGTAAGGACTCTTTCCTAACCTCCTGGGCGACCGATCGATCCCAGGGGGAAGGGACACCATGCCTGATCTGGAAGTGGACCTGGCAGAACTGCAGGTGGCGGCCAAAGGACTGGCCGAGGCGGGCGACCTCGTCATGGGCGCCTGCGCCGGCGCCGGGATGGTCGACATAACGGACATCCCGGCGCCGGCGAGCGTCATCCCGCGATCGGACGGTAAGGGGAACTACACCTCACCAAAGCTCGAAGCGCCGGATAACGCCTTCGGCCGCGAGCTCGGCTTCGCGAACGTCGCTCGCGCCTACGACGAGTACCGCCTGATGCTGGAGGGCCAGCTCAGGACCCTGGGAGAGCACACTCTCGGACTCTCCGAGGCGCTGAATCAAGTGGCCGGGCTGTACGGCGCCGCCGACCAATGGCGGGGCTGAGTGATGGGCTTCTTCGACGACCTGATCGATCCTCCGTTCAATCCCGACGAGATCAGCCCGGACCTGCATGACGCACTCGAGACGATCGTCGAGCAGCTCAAGCTCCTGGAACATTCGGCCGCGGGGCAGCCGCACCTGCGCATCGATCCCGACGCGCGGGAAACGGTGACGTCGCTCTTCCGGGATGTGTCGGACACCGACCTCAAGCAACTCGAAGACCTCGTCGAGACCCTGCACCGCACGTGGCACCGGCTGGGCAACGACTATGCCGCCGAGTACGACCTGGCGATCGCGAAGCTGGAAAACTGGTACGGGACCGGTGCCTCCGCCGCCAAATCGGCCATCACCTTGGCCAAGAGCGCGATCGGGATCAGGGTCAGCAATCTCAGCAGGCTCGAAGCCGCCGCAGTGGCCGCGCATGACATCGCCGTCACGGCGAAGGAGGACCTGAAGAAGCTGGCCGAAGCTTTCGAGGAGTCGGTCAAGCAGTACGCGGCCTCCAAACAGGCGCACGGTAACGTGCTGTTGAAAGTCCTGGCGGCAGGGTTGGGCGGAGCCGCCACAGGACTGCTCGGCCTGGCCGCCACGGGTCTCGCGGGGTTCACCCTCACCGCCGTGGGCGCCAGCGGGGCCGCAGGCGCCGCCGGCGGGATGCTGAGCGTGGGATTCGAGCAGATGGCCGCCGGTTCGGCGCAACTGGCGGGTGACTCGCCGTTGGAGATCTCCCAGTCGCTGATGGAGAAGGTCACCAAGATGCGCCTGAATCTGGAACACGCCAACGAGGAACTCGCGGCCACGGTGCGGCAGCTCACCGAACTGGCCGCGGGAGACAAGATGCCCCCGTCGGTGAACCTGCTCCCTGGCGGGAGCTTCGATCCGGCGACCTTCCGGACCGCCGAAGTGCCCGACGCGTTGATCCAGAAGTTCCAGGAAGCGCAGCACTCCCGTGGCGTCACCGACGGCATCGCGCCCATGGACCCTGGTAGCGCCGTCTCCCGGCGCCTGGCGGGGTAGCGACTGCAAAGTGTTTCGTGGCAAGAGGAACTAACCGACGCCAGACACAGTCGACACCGATATGGAACTCGGTGTGCTGGGTCCGGTGGAAGTCGTCAAGGACGGCCGTCAGGTCCCGCTCGGCGCGGCCCGGCTGCGGTGCGTACTCGGTCTGCTCGCTCTCGACGCGGGCCGGGTCGTGCCGACCGACCGGGTCGCCGAAGCGCTGTGGGGCGAGCGGCCGCCGCGCGGGCAGGCGAACTCGATCCAGGTCACCGTCTCGAAGCTCCGCCGGGTGCTCGCGGGTGACGCGGCCATCACCCGGCGCGGCCAGGGATATCTGCTCGAAGTCGATCCCGGCGCTGTCGACCTGCACCGGTTCCGGAGTGAGGTGGCGAGGGCGGCCGCGCTCGGCGATGGCCAGGACGTCCGGGCGGAGGTGATCCTCGCCGACGCGCTGCGGCTGTGGCGGGGCGGCCCGCTGGCCGACGTCGACTCGGATCTGATCCGCCACCGGCTCGTGCCGTCGCTCGAACAGGAATGGCTCACCGCGCGGCTCGACCACGCCGATGTGACCCTGCGGCTCGGCGGGCACGCCAAGGCGCTGCCCGAGCTGACCGCGCTGGCCAGGCAGCATCCGCATCAGCAACGGCTGGCCGCGCAGCTGATGCTCGCGCTCTACCGCGACGGCCGCCCGGACGACGCCCTCTCGGCCTATCGCCGCCTGCGGGCCGATTTGGGGCAGCACAGCGGACTCGAACCCTCGCGCGAGCTCCGGAAGCTTCACCAGGACATCCTGCGCGCCGATCCGGCACTGGACCCGCCCACTGCCGGAGCCGCTCACCTCCCCCAGCGCGCGGTGAAACCCGCGCAGCTGCCACTGGCCGTCGCGGAGTTCACCGGACGGGACTCGGAGGTCACCCGGCTCATCGCGCACGCCCGCGCCGGGTCGATCTCCGCACTGGCGGGGCAGGGCGGAGTGGGCAAGACCGCGCTGGCGCTGCGAGTGGCGCACGAGCTGGCGGCGGAGTTCCCGGACGGGCAGCTCTACGTCAACCTCGGCGGCGCCCGACCCGGACCACTGGAGCCGGGGCGAGCGCTGGTCGGACTGCTCTCCGCGCTCGGGGTGCCGAGCGGTCGCCTGCCGGACGGGCTGGAGGAACGTTCGGCGCTGTTCCGCAGCCTGCTCGCGGACCGCCGCGTCGTCATGCTGCTGGATGACGCGGCGGGCGAAGCGCAAGTGCGTCCCCTGCTGCCGGGAACACGTTCGGTGGCCGTGCTGGTGACCAGCAGGACTTCGTTGCTGGGCCTGGAAGGCACCCGCCACCTCCGGCTGGACGTGCTCACCCCCGCGCAGGCGGTCGGGCTGCTGGGCAAGGTGGCCGGGGCCGCCAGGATCGGCGACGAACCGGAAGCAGCCGCGGAACTGGCCGGGCTGTGCGGCCACTTGCCGCTGGCCGTCCGCGTGGCGGCGGCCAAGCTCGTCGCCCGGCCACGCCTGACCGTTTCGCAGCTCGTCCGGCGGCTCTCCGACGAACGACGGCGCCTGGACGAGCTCGTGGCGGGCGATCTGGCCGTGCGAGCCAGTCTGCGGCTGAGCTACCAGGGGCTGACCCCGCGGCTGCGCCACGCGTTCCGGACCTTCGCGCTGCTCGGGGTGCCCGACTTCGCCTCGTGGGCGGGTGCGGCGATGCTCGGGGTATCCGCGGAGGAGGCGGAGGAACTGCTCGAAGCCCTTGTCGACGTCCATCTGATCGAAGTGTCCTATGTGGACGCGACGGGATGGGCGCGGTACCGGTTCCACGACCTCACCCGGTTGTTCGCCAGGGAATGCGCGTTCGCGGAGGACGACGAGGCGGTCCGCGCGGAATCCCTGCGCCGGGCGATCGGCTGCTGGCTCGCGCTCGCAGGCGAGGCGGACCGGCGACTCCCCTGCCAGGTGCTGGACCTGATCGGCGGGCCCGTGCCCCGGCCCGAGCTGACCGAGGGCTGCACCCGTGAGCTGCTCGCCGATCCGATCGCGTGGTTCGATGCCGAACGCGCGTCCCTGCTCGTGCTGGTGCAGGATGCCGCCGAAGCCGCTTGCCCGGCGCCCGCCTGGGAAGCGGCCCAGGTCGCCGCCGGGTACCTCGCGATCAGGAACCTGCGCGACGAATGGGCCGAGACCAACCGGCCCGCGCTGCGGGCGAGCACCGCTGCGGGCGACCGACTCGGCGAGGCGGTGATGCTGCGCGGACTCGCCCTGCACATCCTCCCGGTGGACCACCGAGCGGCACACGAGCACGCGGCCGAGGCGCAGCGGCTTTTCGCCGGACTCGGCGACCGCCGGGGCCAGGCGGACGCACTGCGGCTGCGCGGCGCGGCCCTCCGCCTCGCACAGCGATGGGACGAAGCGCTGGAATGCCTGCGGGAGGTGGACGAGGCCGCGCGCGGCGAAGCGTGGGTGAGCACGGTGAGCGCGTCGATCCTGATGGCACTCATCCACCGCGACGCCGGCCGGCTCGACGAGGTCGCGCCATGTTTGCGCCGGTCGAGGGAACTGGCCCGGCGGCTCGGGGACGAGCCGAGTGAGGCGTTCGCCTGGCTGCTCGAAGGTTCGGTGCTCAGCACCCAGGACAAGACCGACGACGCGGTCTCCGCGTTCGAACGGGCGCTGGCGCTGTTCCGTGGGCTCGGGCACCGGGCGACCCAGGCCATGACGCTCGTCTACCTCGCCTGCGGCTACACCCGCCAAGGTGACGAGCGGGCCCAATCCCTGCTCGACGAGGCCCTGCGGTTGTCGAAGGACCGCCGTCGCGAGCCGACCGGTTCGATGGCGGTCGGCTCACTGGTCCGGTTCGTCTTCCCCAGCTTCGAGTTCGAGCGCGCGCTGGCGGTGCTCGTGGCGACCGTGCGCCGGGACCGGCCAGCCAGCGTGGCCCTGGTGCCCGAACTCTTCCGCGAGCTGGGCGATTCCTACCAGGCGATGGGCGAACCCTCGAAGGCCGACGACGCCTGGGAGCGATCACGCCTGCTCCTGGCGATCCGGCCGTGATCCACGAATCCTGCCACCACCGGAGAACCCGGCTAAAATTCGTATAGCGATAGCCATATTCCGCTATGCGGATGAATATCCCAGCGGGGAGGCACGATGACAGGCTCGCTCGACGGTGTCACGGTGATCGAGGTCGGCGTTTTCCTGGCGGCGCCGTTCGCCACGGCGCAGCTGGCCGATCTCGGCGCCAGGGTGATCAAGGTCGAGTCGCGCGAGGCACGCGACCCGGTCCGCGCCACCGGCCCGTTCGTCGGCGGGGTGAGCAGCACCTTCCTGCGCCTCAACCGGAACAAGGAAGCCGTCGAGCTGGATCTGAAGTCCGAGGACGGCCGGTCGGCGTTCCTCCGGCTGGCCGCCGCCGCGGACGTGGTGGTGGAGAACCTGCGCCCCGGTGCGATGCGACGCCTCGGTCTCGGCCCGGACGAGCTGCTGGCCCGGAATCCCAGGCTGGTTTACGCATCGGCTTCGGGCTGGGGGCAGGACGGTCCGCTGGCCGACCAGCCAGGGCTGGACATCATGGCGCAGGCCCGGTCCGGGCTGATGTCGGTGACCGGCGATCCGGGGGCCGGACCGGCGAAGGTCGGCGTGCCGATCTGCGATCTGACCTGCGGGCTGTACGTGGCACTGGCCGCCACCGCGGCGCTGCGTCACCGCGACCGCACCGGCGAGGGCCAGCACGTGGATGTTTCCCTGCTGGAGTCCGGGGTCTCGCTGGCGGTCTGGGAGGCAGGCCGCTACTTCGCCACCGGCGAGCCGGGTGAACGACACGGCACCGCGCATCAGTCGCAGGCGCCGTACCAAGCTGTCGAGACGGCCGACGGCTGGATCACCGTCGGCGCGATCACGCCGAACACTTGGGCCGCCTTCACCAAGGCGCTCGGCCGGGAGGACCTGTACGACGATCCACGCTACGAAAGCAGCACCTCGCGGCTCGAACTGCGCGGTGAACTGATCCCGGACATCGAGCGCACCACACGGGAGCGCACCACCGCCGACCTGGTCACGACGCTGGTCGCGGCCGGGGTGCCGTGCGCGCCGATCTCGGACCACGCCGCCGTCTTCACCGACGAGCATCTGACCGAGCGTGGTTTCTTCTGGGACACCGGGCATCCCACCGCCGGGCGGGTGCGCCAACTCGGCTCGCCCATGCGGTTCTCCCGCACACCCACGCGCCGGGACACCACCGGACCGGATTTCGGCGAGCACACCGAAAAAGTGCTCGCCGAGTTCGCGCCGAAGCCCGTCGCCGCCCCCGGAGACGATCTGCTCGTCGAACTCGAAGACGACATGCTGACCGTGACGTTCAACCGGCCCGATTCCCGCAACGCGCTCACCTTCGCCATGTACGAAGCGCTCTACGCGGCCTGCGAACAGGCCGACGCCGACCCGGCCGTCCGGATCCTCGTACTCCGGGGCAGCGGGGACAAGGCGTTCGTCGCGGGCACGGACATCCGGCAGTTCGCCGAGTTCGAGACCGGACAGGACGGGGTCGACTACGAGGCGTCGATCGCGCGGGTGGTCGACAGGCTGGAAGCCGTCCGGAAACCGACGGTGGCCGTAGTCCGTGGCGCCTGCACAGGTGGCGGACTGGCGCTCGCGGCGGCATGTGATCTGCGGGTCGCGGACACCAGTGCCCGCTTCGGCGTGCCGATCGCCAGGACGCTCGGGAACTGCTTGTCCGCCAACACGATCTCGCTGCTGATGGGACACGTCGGCCCTGGAGCCACGCTGGATCTGCTGCTGCGCGGACGTCTCCTGGACGCCGCCACCGCCGAACGCGCGGGGCTGCTCACCGAACTGGTGCCACCGGAGGAACTCGATCGGGCCGTCGATCGAGTTCTCAGCGATCTCCGGCGAGGTGCGCCACTGACCCAGTGGGCCGCCAAGGAAATCGTCCGCCGGATGCGGCGACGCTTGCTGGTGCCGGACGAGGACGTGGTCTCCGCTGTGTTCGGCAGCGACGACTTCGCCCTCGGCGTGCGCTCGTTCCTGGCCAGGGAGAAGCCGGACTGGACCGGCCGCTGAACCGGGGCCGGAGTGTGACTACAAGGCGAGGGCGGTGGCCAGCAGCGCGAACGCGGCGATGATGACGGCGACGCGGACGTAGTGGAAACGGTCCCAGCGGTTCATCTGCTCTTTCCAGTCCTCAGGGCGGTTCTCGGGGGTCCACGTCTTGCCCTGGTTGTTGATCGGGACGAGCAGCAGAAGCGACATGATCACGCTGACGATCAACAGCGCGGCGGCGACGACCACGAGTCCGGTACCGGGGTCGTGCCAGCCGACGATGGCCCAGGCCGCGCTCAGGACGAGCGAGCCGATGTACCAGAACGGCATGATCGCGCCGAGCATCCGGCCCCCGTGGGCGCGGCCGAGCTGATTGCTGTCGTCCGGGAGTCCGCTGAGGATGGGGTTGATGACGAAGGCGACGGAGAACTCCACCCCCACCATCAGGCCGACGACCACCACGGTGCAGACCTCGAGTGCGCTGAGCATGTTGACCTTCCTCGAATCTAGTGTTGCTAGCTGTTGTGGCAACGCTAGTACTACTGCCGCTTGCTTGTCTAGCAGTGCTAGGATCGACTCATGTCGGTACACGAACGCAAACAGCGTGAACAAGCTGACCGCGAGCGCCTCATCGTGGCGACGGCCCGCGAACTCGCCGAGCAGCAGGGCTGGGACGCGGTCACCACTCGCCGGCTCGCCGAGCGCATCGAATACAGCCAGCCGGTCCTCTACAGTCATTTCCGCGGCAAGCGCGAGATCATCGGCGCCGTCGCACTCGAAGGGGCCTCCGAGATGGCTGCGGCGCTACGGGCCGCGACCTCGGCCGTGGACGATCCGCGTGCCAGGGTCACCGCCCTCGCCCGCGCCTACCTCGACTTCGCCGAGCGCAACCTGGCGGTCTACGACGCCATGTTCCAGCTCGATGGCGGTCTGACATTCGCGCACGAGGACACTCCGGCACCGCTGAAGGACGCTTTCGCCGCCCTGCTGGAATGCCTCGGCGAGGTCGCCGGGGACGGTGTCCACCCCGGACTGTTCACCGAGGTGTTCTGGGCGTCCCTGCACGGGCTGGCCACCCTGACCCGAGCGGGACGGCTGCTGCCGGGGGAAGCCGAGCAAAGGGTGAAACTACTGGTGGACCGGCTCCCCGTGATCTGACCCGCCGTCCGCGCCCGCGTCACCCGACGTCCGCCATCGCGCGTTCCCGCACTTCCCGCACGACGAGGGAGTGTGTGAACGCGGACGACACCGCACTCAGCCAGGCGCTCTCGTCCCGCATGCTGGGGTGCGCCTCTTCCGGTCCGGCCGGATGGAGCGGCCAGCTCCGGCCTGCCTCACGCATGACCAGGGCCGCCGCGAGTTCGGCCGCGGCGCGCGTGGGCTCGTCGACCGGGGTGCGCAGCCAGTCCCCGAGGTGCGGCGGGACGTGTGCCCGCAAGGCCAGGAGACCGTCGCGAATCTCGATCACCCTGCGGTACAGCGTGAACTCGATGTCGTGACGTACGGGCAGGGCGATCTGCGGGTGCGCGGCGACGAGCTCCTTCCACAGTGGTGTCACCGCCCGGATCCCTCGCCACGCCCGCACCAGCCGGAGAGCGCCGTCCCAGGTGGTGAAGAGTCCGCCGAGGACCCACAGCACCATCGCGCAGAGGCCGAGAAGGCGGGCGCGTGGCATGAAGTCCAAGTCCGCGAGGTCGGTGATCTCCAGCCACAGCGAGGGAAGCCCGGAGAACAGCACCCAGCCGATGGTCGCGAAGGCAGCGCAGACGAGGATTCGCAGACCTGTCCGGAATGTCCCCCGTGGACGGCCCGCAGCACTGCGGGCCAGAGTGCGCGTGAACATCACCAGGCACGAGATCGCGTACGTCGTGAGGACGATCTGATAGGTCACGATGCTCCAGCGCCACTGAAACCCTGGCGTGCCCGCTTCGAACCGATGCGGGGCGAAATCCAGGTAGCACAACACCATCAGAGCCCAGCACAGCACGATCGGCCACAGCGCCGTCGGCTTCTCCGGGGACCGGGTACTGCGGACCAGTTGCACCAGCGCGCGCATCGCGAGCAGTTGCAGCGCGTTGGTGACCAGCCGCGGGAGCAGGTCGTCGCCGAGCAACCGGACCGTGGCCTCGGCGGAGACGGCGAGGCCGGCCGCCATACTGAGGAAGAACGTGACCAGGTGCTTCGGTCCGGTGCGGACCGTCATCAGGCGGGTGAGGCCGATCAGCGCCAGCAGCGCGGCGGACACGTAGCTGATCATGAGCCGAGGACGTGACGCAGCCGATCGGATCCGGGCACGGCGCTCGCGGCGCGGCGCATCAGCAACGACGCGACGAGCTCGGCCTCCTTCTCCTGCTCCTGCGCGTATGTCGTGCGGCCGAGGACCCGGCGAACCAGATCCACCGACAGGGTGGGCGTGACCACCGCGGCGATTGTCTCCGCCCGCACCTCGCCTTCGACGTGCCCGCACAGCAGATGACCGAGTTCGTGCAGCAGGATGTGCAACTGGTGCAACGGGGACGTATCCCGTGTGTAGAAGACGTAGTCCGCTCGATCGGTGGCCGCGAGCACTCCGCACGGCGCCCCTGGCCGCGCCTCGAGCGCCACCAGTTCGATGGGCCGCCCCCGCATCGCCGCGACCTCGCCGAACAACGTGGTGACCTCGAACGGATCCGGTAGTCGCACGGCCGACGCGATGCGCTCGCATCTGTGCCAGAGCGCACTCTTCCTGCCCAGCATGCCTACTCCCCCTGGTCGAGCTTGGACTCGCGCCGCCTGATCACCTCGACGACGTCGCGCAACGCTCCCAGCAACTCGACCTCTTCGGCAAGAGCGCTTCGATCAACACCACCTCCGTTAGCTGAAATGAATGAGCACAGGATACCTGTTCACTCAGGTTGACATCCGCAGGCGCGCTCCCCTAGCGTCTTGCACGTTAGCTGAGATGAATGACCAATGAGCGTCAGTCAATCCTGGCTGATGCTCCGAAGGGGGAGTTCTGATGAAGAAATTGCTGACCACGGCCGCGCTGGCGGTGGCCGCGGTGACCCTGTCGGCGTCGCCTGCTTCCGCCGTGGAGATCGGAAACTTCTACGGCTCCGGTATCGGCCCGTATCCGTCGGACGCCATCGCGTCAGCGGAAAAGGTCGCCCGCACCTTCGCGCGGAACACCGGCTGGCTGGACTCGCAGTGCTACGTCCGCAGCGCCGATCCTCGGTCGCAGATGGGCTACTACAGCGCGACAGTCTGGCTCTACTGCCAGCGCTGATGCCGGTCACGACAAACCAGGGAGAGGGAAGTATGAAGAGAATGATCGCCCGCGGCACGGGGGCCGCGGTCCTCGCCGGACTCATGGCGCTCGCGCCGACGGCGGCGTACGCCCAAACGACCGTTCAGGAGACCCAAGCGTTCCTCGGGACGACCATCGAGAAGACATCGGCGTCGGCCAAGCGGACGGCGCTGCAGCAGGCGTACGACCATGCGGCGGCGTACGGGTACACACCTGACCAGTGCGTGACCATCCACCTCTACTCGGTGAAGATCAGCTTCGTGATGTACCGGGGTGAAGCCGGAATCCACTGCACGAAGTAGGTAACGTCCGTGAAGGCCCCCTTCACTGCGCTAGACGCAGTGAAGGGGGCCTTCACGGACTTCCGGAGTCTCATTCGGTCGACAATCCCACGCGAGCACGTAGCCGGTGGAAGATTTCGTCGAGCTGCGCCACCTCGTCCGCGGTGAGCGCATCGAAAACCAGCCGCCGCACGGAGCGGACGTGACCGGGCGCGGCGCGCTCGATGGCCGTCTGGCCCGTCTCGGTGATGCGCACAAAGGCACCTCGGCCGTCGTCCGGACATTCGAGCCGGGACACCAACTCCCGTTTCTCCATCCGCGCGACATGGTGTGACACCCGGCTGCGCTCCCATTGCAGCCGCGCCGCCAGGTCGGATACGCGGATACGTCCTTCATCGGACTCGCTCAGCACGGCGAGCACCTGGTAGTCCGGGTTGGACAACCCTGCGTCGCCTTGCATCTCGCGGTTGAGCGTTGCGAGCAGTTCCGCATTGAGGCCCATCCAGTGCCGCCACATGCGTTGCTCGTCGGCGTTCAGCCATGGGGTGTCGTCTTTCAGCGCCACCCGATGAGTCTAACACCAGTACGTGACATGTCATGTACTGTCGCCCTCAGGTAGATGACGCGTCACCTAAGGGGGTTGACCTTCGTGCCTGAAAAGAAAGTGGTTCTCATAACCGGTGCGAGCAGCGGCATCGGACATGCCACCGCACTGCGGCTCGCCGACGAGGGACACCACGTCGTCCTCGGTGCCCGCCGCACCGATCGGCTCGCCGCGCTGGCGGAAACGATCCGGGAGGTCGGCGGCAGCGCGGACCCGCATCGACTCGACGTCACCGATCCGGACGATGTCACCGCGTTCGTCGACAAGGCCGTGGAGAAACACGGCCGGATCGACGTGCTCGTCAACAACGCCGGAGTCGGCCTTCTGTCGCGACTGGATTCACTGTTGACCGGCGACTGGAATCGCACGATCGACGTCAACATTCGTGGCCTGTTGCACGGTATAGCCGCGGCATTGCCCCATTTCCAACGTCTCGGCGCAGGCCATTTCGTCACCGTCGCTTCGGTCGGCGCCCACGAGGTCATGCCCATGGGCGCCGTCTATTGCGCTACCAAGTACGCCGCGTGGGCCATCACCGAGGGCCTGCGGCTGGAAGTCGATCCGAGCATCCGCGTCACCACGATCTCTCCGGGGATCGTGGAGTCCGAAATCGTCGACTCGATCACCGAGCCGGACGTCCGCGAGACGATGCGTGCCTTCCGGGAAGCGCCCATCTCCGCGGACGCGATCGCAGCCGCCATTTCCTACGCCATGAGCCAACCGCCGGACGTCGACGTCAACGAACTTGTCATCCGCCCGGCCGGACAGCGATAGACGACCACCGAGGAGAACGTGAACCATGACCACCGCACTCGGCCTCGGCCTGCCCCAGAATCATCAGTACGACATCGGCAAGGACGTGCCCGAAGTGGCACGCGCCGCCGAGCACATCGGGTATCAGAGCCTGTGGGCTTATGAACGGGCCCTCTTTCCCGAGCCCGCGACCCAAGGCCTGTTCGACATTCCGGGGATGCCCTGGCCCGACGGCTACCGTTCCGTCGCCGAGCCCTTGGTCACGCTGTCCCTGGCGGCATCGGCAACCGAACGGGTCCGGCTGGGCACGTCCGTACTGGTGGCGCCACTGCACGGGCCCTTCCAGCTCGCCAGGGCGCTTGCCACGCTGGACGCGGCGAGCGGTGGCCGGGTGGTCGCCGGCCTTGGCTCGGGGTGGTCCCTCGCCGAGTACGCGGCCGCGGGCGTTCGGTCTTTCGAGGAACGCGGCAAGGTGCTGGACGAGGTGATCGACGTCTGCAAGGCGGTGTGGGGGCCGGACCCGGTGACCTACGACGGCGAGATCACCCGGATCGCGTCGGCCGTGGTCGGCCCCAAACCCGCCGGACCGCTTCCGATCCTGCTCGCCGCAGGCAACGCACGAGCGCAGCGAAGGCTCGTCGACCACGCCGACGGCTGGCTGCCACTGGCCGTCGGAGCCGAACGGACCGCCGCCCAGTGGCGCCGGCTCCAGGAACTGGCGGCCGAACGCGGTCGCACCAGGCCGATCCAGACGGTGCTGCGCGCGAACGCCGAATACACTTCCCGGCCGTACGAGGGCCGCGATCGTGCTCTCTTCCAAGGCAATGCCAAGCAGATTGTCGAAGATCTGGTTCCGCACGCCGGAATCGGCTTCGACGAGATTCTCGTCGATCTGCAGAAGGGCATGCGCGACGGCCAAGAATTGACGGACGTCGCCGCCGAGGTATACGAGCTGGCGCGCGCCGCCGGAGTGTGAACGCGATCGGGCACCGTGAGCAGTATGCCCGTCAATCCGCGAGGCGACCGACGCGTACCCCCACCTCCACCGCCTCAGACGTGGTCCTCTGAAACACCGGAGCAGTCCCCGCAGAACGCCCCGCCACTCGGTTCGAGGCGGGGCGTTCTCCTGTCCGACAGCCGGGCGGTTACTTCGGATCGCGCCGGGGCGGGCCGGGGGTGCGCTTGCGTGTCTGTGCGTACCGCTCGGCCGCGAGTTTCAACCACACACCCTTCGCGAGCGGCTTGGGGAAGTCGTGCTTCCGCCCCGCCGTCTCGGCTTTCCCTCGCTCGGTCTCAAGGTCGTGGATCCGTTGGGCTGCGACGCCGCACAACTCGGCGAACTCGGCCACGGTCACGAGCGTGGGCGCGCTGACGGAGGAAAGCCGACGCTCGGATTCGTCTGCTGTGAGCGCTTCGACGGCTTCCCACTGCCTTGGGGCGAAGCCGACTTCGCTAAGCGCGCCGCTGATACGGCTTCGTAGAAGCGCGAGATTCGGAAAATAGGCTTCGGTGAGGACACGGAGCCCCAAGCGCGTGCCATGCACTGTGACCATGATCGGTTCGAAACCGTCATTTGCCGTTCGCTGCGCCACTGCCTGGGCGACGTCGTCGGAGATCTCCTGGTCGAGTGTCACCGTGAAGGCGATGTTCCATGTAATCATGTCACCTATCGTCCGTCAAATTTAGCTCTCGGTTCGCGGAGTTGCACCTGTCGAACGTGCGTTCTACCGTGGCCCCCCGCCCATCGCCACCGCCACGCCACCGACCACGGCGGCGAGGGCGAGCGGGCGCCAGGCGGAGCGGCGACGGCCGGTGGAGGTCGAGTGGTTCGCCATATCGAGGTCCTTGTCGTATCGGCGCCGCCCGATGCGGTGCGATGAGCCAAGAATGCGGCGGCAACCTCAGCCTTCTCTCTGCCCCTTCTCAAGGATTCCTCAAGACTGTGAGTCGAGACGAAAGGGATGCCTGTGGGTGAGCGCGCTTCGGTTCTGGTCGTGGAGTCCTACGACATCGGACTGGAACTCGATCCGGTGGCCGAGTTCTTCCGGTCCCGCACCGTGGTCCGGTTCGCTTGTGAGCAAAAGGCCACGTTCGCGGATCTCTCGGCGCATTCAGTGGAAAAGGTCGTCTTGAACGGCCACGTACTCACTGTCGCGGAGGTGTGGGACGGTGCCAGGCTGACGCTCAGCGGACTCGATACGGTTTCCCATGTCCTCGAAGCCGAGGCCCTTTTCCCGTACGCGGCGGAAGGCCGTGGTCTCAGGCGGAGCACCGATCCCGACGGGACGACCTATACGTACGGGATGAACTTCCCCCACGCCTCTCCCCGTGTTTTCTGCTGCTTCGACGACCCCGGCCTGCGTGCCAGGGTCAAGCTGACCCTGACAGCGCCCCAGGAATGGACCCGGCTGGTCAACGGCACCGCAGAACCGATCGCCCCGTACCTGGTCGTCGGCGCGGCCGGTCCATGGGCGTCCCTGTGCCGGACCACCATCCCGTCCGGAGTGCCGCTGGCGGTGTACGCCCGGAGATACCGCGCAGCCGGTCTGGACAGAGGAAAGGACATCGCGGATCTGATGGCCCGGTCCATCGCCTTCTACGAGCACCACCTCGAGGTGGCTTACCCGTACGAGAAATGCGAGGTCGTCTTCGTCCGCGACCTTCCCTCACTGGCGTTCTCCGCCCCCGGCCTGATCCTGGTGAACGACAAAGTGTTCGACTTCGTCGCCACGCGTGGCCCTCGCTATGCCGCCACCGTCATCAGCCACGAAGTCGCCCATGCCTGGATCGGCGGTCTGGTCGACTGCGGCGACGACGCCTGGCTCGTCGAAGCCTGCGCGACTTACCTTTCCAGGACGGCGATCCCCGAACTCGCCGCAGGAAGCGATCCTTGGGCCACTGCCGAATCACCGGACAACGCCTACGCCCCCGACGCCGAACTGATCAGGCAACTCGAAAACACCATCGGCCGTGAAGGCGTCCTCCGTGGTCTGCGTCTGTTCTTCGACCGATTCGCCCACCGGAACGCGGGGCGCGCCGAGTTGGCGGCATGCTGGTCGGAAACAAGCGGCCACGACCTCAGCGCCTGGGCTGCCGATCGGACAGGAGAATGAACTAGCTCATGGTGACGCTGGACCGGCTCGTGAACGTCCTCGGTGGATACGGGGCACGGCTGTGCTGCTGCCCGGTCTCGCGTGAGGTCGCGTTGCGCGACGTGGTGATGCACGACGCCGCCGATCCACGCGACCTGCGCGGGGACGTCTTCCTCGCCGTCGGGACGGACTCGATCGTCACGGCCGTCGAACTGGCCGCGGCGGCGCACGCGTCGGTCGTCCTGGTCCGCGGATCGTCCCCGCTCGACAGGGAGGCGACAGAGCGTGCGGAGAGCGGCGGTGTCGCGGTGCTGCTGGTGGAGCCGGACGTGTCCTGGGGCCAGCTCGCCGGAGTGGTCTACGGGCTCGTCCTGGAAGGCCGCGAGACCGAGTCGGGGCGCGGGCCGACGGACCTGTTCGCGCTGGCCGACAGTCTGGCGGACGCGCTCGGCAGCGCGGTGACCATCGAGGACCGGCTCTCGCGGGTCCTGGCCTACTCCAGCCGTCAGCACCAGGCCGACCGAGCGCGGCTGGAGACGATCCTCGGCAGACGCGTTCCGGAGCCGGTCCGCGAACTGTTCGAGCGGCGGGGCGTGTTCGGGCACCTCGCCGAGTCCGACGAGCCGTTGTTCGTCGAGGCCGATCCCGAACACGGGCTGACCGGGCGCATGGTGGTCGCGGTCCGCGCGGGCCGGGAGGCGCTGGGCTCGATCTGGGTCGAGTCCGACCAGCCGCTGACCGACGTCCGGCGAGCGGTGCTGCGGGACAGTTCGCGCACGGTCGGCCTGCATCTGCTGCGTTCCCGTGCGAGCGCGGATCTGGAACGGCAGGTCGAATCCGATCTGGTGATCCGGCTGCTGGAGGGCACCCCGGACGCGGCGGCCGTGCTCAGCAGGCTCGGCCTGCCTCCCGGCCGGTTCCGGGTGATCGCGCTGCAGGCCCATATCGGCGACGAACGCCATGCCGCGCTCCTGCTCGCGTTCGAGCGCGCGACCACCGGTTTCGGCTGGTCACGTCCGGGCCGCAGCACGTTGTTCAGCAACACCGTCTACACGGTCCTGCCGGGGGACGATGTCGCGGCGGCCAGGGCGTGGGTCGGTTCGATCCGCGAGGCGCTGCCCCGTCAGGTGACGATGCTGGCCGGGATCGGGTCGGGCGCGGTGTCTGCGGAGCTGCCTGCCAGCAGGCGGGAGGCCGACGAATGTCTCGCGCTGCACGACGTGCGGCCTGCCACGGAGGCCGCGATCGCCTACGACGAGGCCTGGGACGACATCCTGGTGCAGCGGCTTCGAGCAGCCGCGGCGTCCGGACGGGCGCCGGCCCGAGGTCCGATCACCGAATTGCGGCGGCATGACAGCGCGAACGCCACCAGCTACGTCGCGACGCTGCGCGCGTGGCTCGAGGCGCAAGGGGATCTCACCGAGGCCGCCGAGCAGCTGGGCGTGCATCCCAACACGATCCGCTACCGGCTGAAGAAGATGGCCGACGTGACCGAACTCCGGCTCGACCAGCCCGCGAAACGACTGGCGATGATCATCGAACTGGCCGTCTCCGATCCCACCTCTTGACCGGTCCCGCCAAAACCGCTCGCCCTGATTGTCGGATCCGAACAATCGCCGCCGCCCGATTTCGAGCCATCCTGACCGCGACAGCACCACTTGTTCAGCGGAGGAATTCATGGGCGATCTCGACCGGATCGACGGCGTCCCGCGTTCGGCGATCGTGATCGGGGCAGGCGTGGTCGGCCTGTCGACCGCGTGGTTCCTGCAGGAACGCGGGGTCGGCGTCACGGTGGTGGACCGTGAGGGCATCGCGGCGGGCGCCTCGTGGGGCAACGCGGGCTGGCTCTCTCCTGGCCTCGCGATCCCGCTCAACGAACCCGGCATCCTGCGCTATGGACTGCGGACGCTGCTGGACCGGCAGGCCCCGCTGCACGTGCCGCCGTCCCCCGACCCGCGGCTCTGGTCGTTCCTCGCCCGGTTCGCCGCGAACTGCACCGGTCGTTCGTGGACTCGTGCTGTCGAAGCGAACGCGCCGCTGAACGAAGAGTGCCTCGAAGCCTTCGACGTCCTCACCGCGAACGGCGTGGACGCGCCCACCATCGAAGCGCCGATCACGGCGGCGTTCGAGACCGCCGGACACGCCGCGGGGCTGATCACGGAACTGCGGCGCATCGGCGAGACCGGGCAGGACATCTCCTACACCCGGCTCACCGCGGCCGAGCTCGCGGAGAGGTTCCCTCAGGCGACGGCGAGGCTGGGCGCCGGTGTCCGGATCGACGGGCAGCGTTACGTGGACCCTGGCCGGTTCGTCGAATCGCTGGCACGGGCGGTGGTCAGCCGCGGCGGGACGATCCGTCACCGGTTCGAGGTCGCGTCCCTGCGCGCGCACCGCCACGCGCTGAGCGTGCGCTCGACGACGGGCCAGACGGTGAACGCCAACGCGGTCGTGCTCGCGACCGGAGCCTGGCTGGGAGATCTGGGCCGAAGGTGGGGCGTCAAGGTCCCCGTCCGCGCCGGACGTGGCTACTCCTTCACCGTGCCGACCGACCTCCCGGTGCCAGGACCGCTTTACCTGCCGGACATCCGCGTGGCGTGCACGCCGTACCGGGACGGCCTCCGCGTTGCCGGGACGATGGAGTTCCGGAAACCGGACGCACCACTGGATCCGGCCCGGATCGCCGCGATCATCGGCTCGGCACGGCCGTTCCTCACCGGCCTGGACTGGGACCGGCGCACCGACGAATGGGTCGGCTCCCGCCCCGTCAGCACCGACGGGCGGCACGTGATCGGCGCGACGAGCACCCCTGGTCTCTACGTCGCGGGCGGGCACGGGATGTGGGGACTGACCCACGGACCGGTCACCGGACGGCTCCTGGCCGAGCACATCACCACCGGCAAGCAGCCCGAGGCCCTTCGGCCTTTCGATCCCCTCCGCTGATTCGGATGACGATGCCACCGGAAGAAGAGACCACGCAGTCCGAAGTGGACCGGCTTCGCGCCGAGAACGCCCTGCTGCGTACCGAGAAAGACCTCCTGTTGAAGGCCGCCATCGGATTCGCCACCGACGCGGGCGCCTTTCGGCAGCGGCCCATCGAAAGGCGATCATCACCATGACAACCGTCTCGTCAAGCCCTTGGCTGACCCCGGAAACTCACGCGCGCCTGGTGCGGGAGCTCGCCGCGTTGCGGCGCTCCACCGCCGGCGAGCGGGACGGCGACGACGAAATCGCGCTCCACACCCACCGGCAGGCCCGGATTCGGCAGATCGAGGATGTGCTGCGCGGAGCCGTCGTCGGGCAGGATCCCCCGGACGACGGGATCGCCGAGCCCGGCATGGTGCTCACCGTCGAGTACGACGACGGCGACACCGAGACCTTCCTGCTCGGCACGCGCGACGAGGCGGGCCAAGGCGATCTGGAGGTCTACTCCCCTGATTCTCCGATCGGTCGCGCACTGCACGGCGCGAAGCCCGGTGACCGGCGGGAGTATCGCGTGCCGAGCGGCGGCGCGGTCCGAGTCACCCTTGTCGGGGCAGAGCCTTACGGGCGGCACCGGGGAGCCGCTTCCTGAACACGGCGCACGCCGCCGCGTCGGGGCGTCGATCACGGTCGACTCGGCAGCGGAGATCACCGTCCACACGATAAATCCGGCAGGTTCGGCATACACGTCGAAGTCATCTCCGATCACGGAAATTATCGAACATATCCACCATTTGAAACCCTTGTAAACGAATTGTCGATTCAGAAGACTTTGGACTCTGCACACGACGACTCTCGACGAGAACCATCAATAGCATCGGCCGACACTCAGGACCGAAAAATCATCCACAAAGGTTCTCGGTGAATTGGGGAGAGTTCATGTCGAATCGTATCCGTTTCACACGTCGTTCCATGATCCTGGCCGCCGCTGTCCTGGCGGGAACCACGGGCATCCTCGTCAGTTCCGCCGGCGCGAGCACGGCGGCCGCGCCACCCTGCGGCCTGTCCACTCTCAAAGGCACCTATCTGTTCGCGGGTGACGGCTGGTCGGTCAGCGGCACCGGGACGGTCCCGCTCGCCTTCGCCGGTTCCGAGCAGTTCGACGGCGCCGGCAACCTCCGAGGGATTTCCAGCACGAACTTCAACGACACCCCCAGCTCCCACAACGCCTTCACCGGCATCTACACCGTCGCGTCGGACTGCTCCGGGACCTTCACCATCGGCGGCACCCTGCATTTCGACATGTACCTCGACCCCCACGGCGACAGCTTCGTCCACGTCCAGACCGACGCCGGTTCCGTCAGCGCCACCACCGAACACCGCGCCACCCGCACCTGAGTGAGCCGGGTTCGCACCGGCGAGCCGCGGTGGTGACAGGCTAGATTGTCCCGTGTGGACCAGAACGAGTACAGCCGCCGACTTCGCCATGTCCTCGACGCGCATTCCGAGGACGTCATCGCTCGGCTGAGGACGATCGTCAAAGCCATCGGCGACGGCGTCGAAAGCGTGCAGATCGAGGTGTTCCCCGACCAGGACGGCGAGGGAACTTTCGACGTGTGGGCCCGGTTCGAAGGTCCGGATTCCTTCGTCCTCAACAAACCCATCGACGCGGACCGTCATCTCTTCGGTGTCGTTCACGGCGAAACAGGCTGGGAGCCGGATGTGCCGTCCCTCCCGCAGGGCGTCTCGGCGGACGTCCTCGTCGACGTGGTCACCGGCTGGATCGAGGCCGTCTGGGCGCAGGCGTTCGACACTCCGCCGCCGGTTCCCATGGAGGTGGCGGGCTGTCCGTGAAGGCCTCCTTGAGGGACTCAGAGTCCCTCAAGGAGGCCTTCACGGACTTGCCACCACGCACGAAGCCCGAACAGAGTCAGTTCGTATGCGAGATTTCGATGTAGTGCGCGCCGTTCATGGGGATGCACTCGGCACCGTCCACAGTGGGATCCGGCGGCAGCGCACGCAGGGCGTGGACACATTCGTCAGGCGTGCTGTATGGCCCTTTGTACTCCAGATGTCCGGCGAACGCCGTACCGCTGATGAGCAGAGACGCGCCGACGGTGGTGAAACCGACAGCCGCTGCGGCCGCGAGTTTCCGCATTTTCATGAGTGATCTCCCTCTTTCGAATGGGGCGGCCGGGCTTCCGGTCCGTCCTCACAAGATCACTACCCGCGGCCGAAAAGGCCGAATCAACCCCTGCCTGTACGACCAAGGGGGCATGATCGAACAGGCAGTACCGTCACCCGGCGGCCCAAATACCGCGAACGTGTCCGATGTGGCGGCGCATCAAATCCTCGACGCCATCCGCGTCCTGGGCTTCGATCAGATCGACGAGTTCGGAATGCTCGCGCGACGAGGGAATCAGGTGCCCGCGATCGGCCAGCACCTTGAGGCCGTAGATCCGCGATCGGGCCCGCAGTGACCTGACGACTTCGACGAGGTGCTCGTTACCGGCCAGGCCGAGCAGCGCGAGGTGGAACTCCATGTCGACGGTGACGTGCCCGATGAGGTCGTTCGCGGCAGCCGCCCGCTCCACGGCACCCGCGAGTTCGCGAAGACGCCTCAACGCGTCCTCGTCGACACCGGACTCGGCGATCCGGCGCACGGTGGGCACCTCGATCAGGGCGCGCAGTTCGGTGAAGTTGTCGAGTTCGTGCTCGGTGGGTTCGGTGACGCGGAAGCCCTTGTTCCGCACTGTCTCCATCAGACCTTCCTTGACCAGATCGAGCATCGCCTCGCGCACCGGCGTCGCGGACACGCCGAACCGCTCCGCCAGCGTGGGCGCGGAGTAGACGACGCCGGGACGCATCCCGCCTGAGATCACGGCACCGCGCAGGGTCTCGATGACCTCGTCCCGCAGGTTGCGGCGGCCGCTGACCTTGGGAAGTCCTTTGAACTCGTCTTCAGTCATCGAAATCCCTCCACCACGGCTGTACAATGTCACATACTACTCGGCGGGAGGTCGGCATGACGAGCGATGAGTACCTCGCGGTGGACTACCACTGCGGCGGCGAACCGTTCAGGATCGTCACCGAACTGGCGGAACCGGACGCCCCGACGGTCGCGGAGAAGCGTGTCGCGGCCATGGCCGACCCCGAGCTCGACGGACTCCGCCGGCTGCTCTGTTCCGAACCGCGCGGGCACGCGGGCATGTACGGCGGTTTCCTCGTGGCGCCGGACGACCCTGGTGCCCACTTCGGCGTTCTCTTCTGGCACAAGGACGGCTTCTCCACCGCGTGCGGGCACGGCACGATGTGTCTCGGCACCTGGGCGGTGCGGACCGGTCTGGTGCCCGCCGATCCCAGCGGCGTCACCGACGTGGTGATCGATGTTCCCTCCGGAAGAGTGACCGCACGCGTCGCCACGGTCGATTCCAAGGTCACCTCGGTCGATTTCGTCAACGTCGCGAGCTATCTCCTGGATGACGACCTCGTCGTGGAGACGTCGCGCGGCACGGCCCGCTGCGTGATCGCGTTCGGCGGGGCGATGTACGCCCACGTGTCCGCCGCCGACTTCGATCTCGCCGTCGACAAGGCCTCGCTCCCCGAACTGATCGATCTGGGCCGAGGGATCAAGAATCAGCTCGACGCGGGCGCGTACGCCGAGCACCCGCACGATCCGAGACTCAGCGGGATCTACGGCGTGATCTTCTTCGACGAACTCGGCGTCGAGGAAAACGGTGACCTCCACCAGCGCAACGTGACCGTTTTCGCCGATGGCCAGGTGGACAGATCACCCTGCGGTTCGGGAACCGCGTCCCGCGTCGCGGCTTTGCACGCGTCCGGACGGCTGGCGGCCCATCACACCCTCGTCCATTCGTCGATCGTCGGCTCAACCTGGCGCGCCCGTGTCGCGAGCACGACCGAGGTCGAGGGACATGACGCGGTGATCGCGGTCGTGTCGGGGCGAGCGTTCCACACCGGCGACCACCGGTTCGTCGTCGATCCCGACGACGACCTGGTACCGGGTTTCCTACTGTGCTGACAAGAAATCAGGAGGACTTCATGGACGTCGTCACCGTCGGCCCGGAGGAGATCCGTTCCGCCGTCTCCATGCCCGCCGCGATCGACGCGGTGCGAGAGGGGTTTCTCGCGCTGCGACGCGGAGAGTTCGAAATGCCGACGCGGACCGCGCTGCGTGACGGCGCGTTCCTCGTGATGTCGACGCACCACCGCCCGACCGCCTCGGCGATGATCAAGACATTGAGCCTCAACTTCACCGACCGCGTGCCTGCCATCGTCGGAACCGTCGTCTGGAGCGAGCTCGGCCACGGGCGCCATCTCGTCGCCGACGCCGCCGAGGTGACCCGTCTCCGGACCGGCGCGATCGTCGGCGTCGCGACCGATCTGCTCGCCCCGGCCGAGGCCAGGACCTGCACTCTCATCGGTGCCGGCGGGCAGGCCGCCGACCAGGTCCGCGCCGTGCACGCCGTTCGGCCGCTCGCCGAGCTGAAGGTGGTCGACCACAGCCTTGACCGTGCGGACGCGCTCGCCAAGGCTCTCGGTGCCGAATTGCGGATCGACACCGTCCTCGCCGTCGCTGACGCCGACGAGGCGGTCCATGGTGTGGACATCGTCTGCTGCGCGACGACATCGACCACTCCGCTGTTCTCCCCCACGTCGCTGACCGCGAACGCCCACGTCAACGCCATCGGCGCCTTCCGCCCGACCATGCGCGAACTCCCCGACGAGCTGCTCGCCGAAGCGACCGTCGTGATCGACGAGCGAGAAGCGATTCTCGAAGAGGCCGGGGAGATCATTCACGCGCTCAAGACCGGAGCCATCACCGAGGACGACCTCGTCGAGCTCGGAGACGCGCTGGCCGAAGGAACGGGAGAACGAGCCGGCCGGACGGTCTTCAAGAGCGTCGGGGTGGCCATGCAGGACTGGGCGATCGCCAGTCTGCTCGCTCAGACCTTCCTCGACCAGGCGAAGTAAGCCATGGCCGACATTCGAGGTTACTGCACTTTGTGCCGCTCACGATGCGGCGCGATTTACACCATCGAGAACGGGCTGATGACGGGCGTCCGCCCGGATCCAGCCCATCCGACCGGTGCCGCGATGTGCCCCAAGGGCCGCGCCGCTCCCGAGCTGGTCCACTCCCCCGAGCGGCTGACCAGGCCCTTGCGGCGGACGACGCCGAAATCCGCCGCCGATCCACAGTGGACGGAGATCGGCTGGGACGAGGCGATGGCCGAGATCGCCGACCGGCTCGGAACCATCCGGGCCGAGAGTGGCGCCGAGTCCGTCGCGTTCTCCGTGACGTCGCCGAGCGGGACGCCGATGTCCGACTCGATCGACTGGGTGGAGCGGTTCATCCGGCTGTACGGCAGCCCGAACACGCTGTACAGCACCGAGATCTGCAACTGGCACAAGGACTTCGCCCACGCCTTCACCTTCGGCAGTGCCCTCCCCGTGCCTGACTACGCGAGAACCGACCTGGCGATCCTGTGGGGTCACAATCCGGCGAAGTCGTGGCTCGCGCAGTCCGCCGCGCTGGCCGAGGCCAAAGCACGCGGGGCGCGGCTCGTCGTCATCGATCCTCGCCGATCCACCGGCGCACTGCAGGCGGACCTCTGGCTGCGGATCCGGCCCGGCACGGACGACGCCCTCGCCCTCGGTGTCGCCCATCAGCTCCTGGACCGGCGAGGGCACGACGAACAGTTCGTCCGACGCTGGACGAACGGGCCGCTCCTGGTACGCCGGGACACCGGCCGGTTCCTGCGGGCTGCCGATCTCGAACCTGGTCTCGTCGGTTTCGTCGCTTGGAACGAGCCGACGGACGCGGCCGAACCTGTCGACTCCTCAAAAGCAGCGCAGTACGCCTTGCACGGGACGAGGCGGGTACCGACGCGAGATGGGATCGTCGAGTGCGTCCCGGCATTCGCGCTGTATGCGCAAGCGTGCGCCGACTGGCCGCTCGACCGCACTGCCGCCGCCACGACGATCGATGCCGCCGCCGTCGCTGCGTTCGTCGAAGAACTCCTCGACGCGGAGAGTGTTTCCTACGCCGCGTGGACCGGGATCGGGCAGCACGCGAACGCGACACAGACCGAGCGGGCGATCGCGACCCTGTACGCCCTCACCGGCAGTTACGACGCTCCTGGTGGCAACGTCGTGTTGCCCAAGCAGCCGACGAGTCCCGTCACTTCGCATGACCAGCTCGACCCGCGGCAGCGGGCCAAAGCGCTGGGCCTGAACAACTTCCCGGTCGGACCACCGTCGCAGGGCTGGATCAACGCCCGCGACTTCTGCCAGGCCGCGATCGCCGGCGATCCGTACCGCGTCCGGGCGCTGGTTTCCTTCGGCGGCAACCTTCTCTTGTCGCAGCCCGATCCACAGAGGACCGCGGAGGCGTTGCGAAGCCTGGACTTCTCCGTGCACCTCGACCTCTTCGAGAATCCGACTTCCCGTTTCGCCGACCTTCTGCTGCCCGTCAACACCCCTTGGGAGCACGAAGCCTTCCGCGCGGGTTTCGAGATCACGTCGTCGGCGCAGGAACGGGTCCAGCTCCGGCCGCGCATGATCGAACCGGTCGGCGAGTCCCGCTCGGACACCGAGTTCGTCTTCGACCTCGCTGCCCGCCTCGGTATGGCCGACGAGTTCTTCGGCGGACGGATCGAAACTGCCTGGGACCACCAGCTCGCTCCACTGGAACTCACCGCGGAGCGACTCCGCGACGAGCCGGGCGGTGTCGATGTCCCGCTGCGGTCCGGATACCGAAAGTACGCCGAAGACCTCGACGGCGATGTCGCCGGTTTCGCCACCCAGACCGGACGGGTCGAGCTGTATTCCGAACGCCTCGCCGAGCACGGCCAGTCGCCGGTCCCGGTCGCTCGCACGCCGGAGGTGGACACGCGGTACCCCTTGGTCCTGACCTGCGCGAAGAACGGCTACTTCTGCCACAGCCAGCATCATGGGATCTCGTCGCTGCGGCGCCGGTACCCCGAGCCGACCGTCGACCTCAGCGCCGAACTCGCGAACGACCGCGGCATCGTCACCGGCCAGTGGGTCGAAATCACGACCCTGTCGGCGACGGTCACGATGCGCGCGCGAGTCGACCCGGCGCTGCACCCGGACGTCGTCGTCGCCGAATATGGCTGGTGGCAACCTGCGCCCGACCTCGCGCTGCCGGGTTCGGACCCGCTCGGCGACGGCGGGGCGAACTACAACCTGCTGATCGGCGACGACATCAGGGATCCGATCAGTGGCTCTGTCGCGCTCCGCTCGACAGCCTGCGACGTCCGGCCGGTCGGGCAGGCGCCGTGGATCGCCGAGCGCGAGTTCATCGTGGACAGCGCGGCTCTCGAAACGGACGACATCCTGACGCTCGACCTGCGCCCGGCGGACGATGGCGAGTTGCCGGACTTCCGCCCCGGCCAGCACATCACCCTGGCCTCGGCCGACGAACCGCTGGTGACGCGCAGCTATTCACTCACGGCCGCCGCCCGCGACCTCGGCCGCACCGCCTACAGCGTCGCCGTCCGTCGATTGCCGGACGGACAGTTCTCGCCGCTCGTCCACGAACTCTTCCATGCGGGCGCGCGGGTACTGGTATCGCCGCCGTCCGGCTCGTTCGCTCTGCCGCCCCGGCATCGGCAGCCGCTGGTGCTGATCGCTGCCGGGATCGGGATCACGCCGTTCCTCAGCCTGTTGGAGACGATCGCGAGCGATCCCGACAACGCGCCGGAAATCGTCCTCCACTACGGAAACCGAAACTCCGGGAGCCATGCTTTCCGCGAACGGATCGACGCCCTGACGAAACGCCTCCGCATGGTGCGCGTCGTCAACCATTACAGCCAGCCGGTGCCTGGCGATACTCACGACGTCCACGGCCGGGTGTCGGCTGACAGTGTCGACGGTTCCCTCATCGATCGACGGGCACGCTTCTACCTTTGCGGGCCCGGATCCATGATCGAGGAAGTGACCTCCGGTCTGCTGGCCCGCCGCGTGCCCCGCGCGGACATCTTCGCGGAGAAGTTCCACGCCGCCCCGGCGCCGGTGACCATCGCCGATGACGCGACCGCGATAGTGCGGTTCGCCCGCTCCGGTCGCGAAGGCACCTGGCACAAGGCCGACGGGACGCTCCTGCAGTTCGCGAAGAAGAACGGGCTTTCCCTGCCCAGCGGGTGCCGCCTCGGCCAATGCGAGAGCTGTGCGGTGTCCGTGCTCGCCGGGACCACCGCCCATCTCGTCACGCCGCCGGACGGCCTCCCCGACGACCACTGCCTGACCTGCCAGTCGGTACCGATCTCCGATGTCACGCTGGACGCGTAGCAGAGAGAGTGCCGCTGACGTAGAGCGTGTCGCCTAACCGCATGCCGCCGTCCTCCAGGGGTGGAAGACCGTTGACAGCGAACAGCTCGCGGATGCCGGCCGAGTTCAACGCCCAGCCGAGTTCGGTCAGATACGGCGCTGCTTCGTTGCGTTCGCCGAAGTAGCGCAGGCTCGTCATGTCGGTGTCGAGGCTGTGCTCGCGCCAGCGTTCGGAGATGCTGTCCAGGCGTTCCTTCGTACTGTCCTCTTCACCCGGCCGAGGGTTGGGCTTGCTTTCGGTGGCCATCCGGCTTCCCGGTGCGCTGAGTTCGGTGATGGTGTCCAACAGGCTGTCCTGGGCCTCGGGCGGGAGGTAGCCCAGCAGCCCTTCGGCGCTCCACGCCGTCGGCCGGGCCGGGTCGAAACCGGCGGAACACAGCGCGGCGGGCCAGTCGTCGCGCAGGTCGGCCGCGACCGCTCTCCGGTCGGCTGTGGGCTCGGCACCCAGCTCCGCGAGCGTGCGCGTCTTGAACTCGATGACCTGCGGCTGGTCGAGCTCGTAGACCACGGTCCCGGCGGGCCAGGGAAGCCGGTACGCCCTGGAATCCAGGCCCGACGCCAGGATCATGACCTGCGCGATTCCCGCGTTCGTCGCGTCGAGGAAGAACTCGTCGTAGAACTTGGTGCGGATCTTCGCGACGTCGATCCACAGCTGCTCGACCAGCTCGCCTGCCGGGACTTCACCTGCCGCGAGCCGGGTGAGGAGATCGACGCCCACCGCCCGGACGAGCGGCTCGGCGAACGGATCGTCGATCAGCGAACGATCCGCACGAGTCGCGATCGCCCTGGCCGTCGCCGCCATCGTGGCGGTCGCACCGACGCTGGACGCCAGGTCCCAGCTGTCTCCGTCTTGCCTCGTGGACATCGTCCTCGGCCCCCGTCTTCGTGTTCGCGATGTGAGGTGCCGATTATCGCCGATGAGGACGTTTCCGCGACGCCTCGGTGACGGCGGGCTGGGACGCTGTTCGAGGTTCCCGTAGCGGGAGGAGAGCCGTCCCATGCCACCGCCGCCGAGGGCTCGCGCGAAGCTTCCCGCGGTGACGACGGCCAAGACCACGGCACCGGTCGGGGTGAAGGAGCGCCCGCCGCAGCGGAAACCGGCTCGTGTGCCGCCGTCCAACGCCGCGGCGCTGGCCGCGTTGCGGGCAGGCGACAAGAAGCCGACGGCGGACCCGTCCCAGAAGGACGCACAGGACAAGGTCGGCAACGGCGCGGTGGCCGCGGGGCTGGCCAGAGGTCCGGGCAGCGACCCGAAATTCGCGGTGCTGAAGAAGGACATCGCGCACAAGAAGCACACGGTCGCCCGCTCCCGTCCCCCGGCGGCGAAGGAGGCGACCTCGGCGCAGAACGCGTCTGTGCCGCCCAAAGACGACGAAGTGGCGCAGGGCAAGACGGCCAACGCCGAGAAGATGAACGACGCGAAGCCGAAGGACTTCGACAAGGAAGCGTTCATCAAGGCCGTCGAGAAGGCCATCGCCGAAAAGGCGCCGAAGAACCTCGAACAGGCTGACGAGTTCGCCGATTCGGGTAAACCGGCCGAGGTCAAAGCCGAGGTGGCGGGCAAGGTCGGCGAGGGAAAGTCGGACTCGGCGGAGCAGATCGCCGACACCACCGCCGCGCCCCCGGACACCTCCGCCGCCGAGGTCAAACAGGTCGTGCCCATGGCGGCGGACCGGCCGCCGGGCACCCCTGGCACTCCCGACCCGGCCAAGGCGACGCCGGACAAGCTCCCGCCGTCGGCCACCGACCTGTCCGCCGGTCCCGCCAAGGTCGACCGGGAGATGACCGACGCCCAGGTCACCGAGGCGCAGCTGAAGAAGTCGAACGAGCCGGCGTTCGGCGCGGCACTCAAGGACAAGAAGGGCGCCGAACAGCATTCGGAGGCGACGCCGCCGGAGCTCCGACCGAACGAGTCCAAGCAACTGCGCCAGACCACCGCACAGGCCGGTCGTTTCGGTGCCACCGCCATGGGCGCGATCGCCAACCGCGCGACGCGGCCAGACGTCTGAGGTGCTGTTCGGACTCCGGATCCCGGTGCGGCGTGGACGGTGGCTCGGTCATCGCCTCGGTGAACGCGTCCACGCGATCCAGCAAGGTGTCCACCTGTTCGTCCGTCACACAGAAGGACGTCAGATCCGGGCGCGTCAGCAATTCCGCGGCCTCGGACTGACGAGCGACCGCACCACGCAACGCCTGGTGCAGCTCGGCCAAGCGCACCCGAAGATGCTCCACCGCCAGGGCGCTCATCTCAGCCGCCGGTGAAGGTCAGGGTCCGGCCACCCAGCCAGACCACGTTCTGGAGTCGGCGAGAGCGCCACCCCGCCACAGATCCGTGTGACGGCGACCCAAGGGGAGCTTCACGTGCACCACGTCGCGGGTGAACCGGACCGTGCCCTCCAGGTCGGCGAACCTCGTCATGGCGAGGACCGGGTCCGGCGTCTCGTGTTCCCGCCACAGCTGCCAGGCGATCATGCCCAGGGACAGCGACGCCGCCAGCGCCACGGAACGCTCCAGTTCGCGATCCGGCAACACGGGTACGAACAACGCCCGCACGAGTTCGTCCAAGCGGGCAGAGGCGAGTCCAGCGGCCAGCCGAGGATCCACCCCACCCGTTGTCCACAGTGGACTCCGACCGACCAGACGGGTCAGGGGATCGTCATGCAAGGGGCGGACGTCCGTGAGGAAACGAACGAATCGCCACTCACGAGCTCGCTGGACCGGCCGCCCACCGCCGCTTTCCACTTCCCGCTGACGTTGTGAAAGCCACTTTCACAACGTTGAAGGTTGCGAAAGTGGCTTTCACAACCCCGCACACCGCCGGACGGCGTCGGTACAGGGGTCGCTCGTGAGTGGCAAAGCCGGTCACAACCCCGCAGCCACTCACGAGGTTCTTAAGCCTCCTCCAGGAGATCCTCGATCTGGATCGGGATGTGCCGCACCCGGATGCCGGTGGCGTTGTGGACGGCGTTCGCGACGGCCGCCGCCATCCCGACGGTGCCGATCTCGCCGATTCCCTTCGCGCCGACAGGGTTGTGCAGCGTGTCCGGGTACTCGACGAAATGGACGTCGACCTCGGGGATGTCCGCGTTCACCGGAATCAGATAGCTCGCGAAGTCACCGTTGGCGAGTCGGCCGTTGGCCTCGATCTCCAGCCCTTCGTGCAGCGCGGCCGACACACCCCAGATCATGCCTCCGACGATCTGGCTGCGAGCCGCCGTCGAGTTGATGATCCGGCCTGCGTCGAACACGCCGAGCATGCGGGACACCCGGATCTCGCGCGTCCACTTGTGCACGCGAACTTCGCAGAACTGGGCACCGAAGGAGCTGAACGAATGCTTCGTCAGCTCTTCGCCTGGCGCCGACGAACCTGTCACAGAGATCGACGGGCGGTTCAACGCGCGCAGCAGCTCACCGAAGGTCATCGTCCGGCCTTCGGCGAACACCCGCCCGTCCGCGTAGGAGACGTCCTCGCCCGCGAACGGCGCACCGGGGGCCGCCGCCAGTTTGACGAGGTCGTCGATCGCCTTGGCGGCGGCGATCATGATGGCCGATCCCGCGCTCGCGGTGGCCGTCGAGCCGCCGGACATGCCACCGGGCGGCAGTGTCGAGTCACCGAGCCGCGGAACCACACGATCGGGTGAGATGTCGAGGGATTCCCCGCCCACCAAGGAAAGTACGGTCAGCAGTCCGGTTCCAGGGTCCGCCCCGCTGGTCGCGACGACGGCCGTGTCGTCGGGCAGCAGGGTGACCTCGACCGTGGCCGGGAATCGCAGCGCGGGGAACATGGCGGTAGCCGTGCCCATGCCCACCAGCCAGTCCCCGTCGGTCCTCCCCTGTGGCGAACGATCCGCCCAGCCGAAGCGGGCCGCGCCGACGCGGAAGCATTCGTCGAGATGTTTGCTCGACCATTGCAGATCGTTGCCGGGCGGCGCGTTCGAGTTGTTCCGCTGGCGCAACTCGATCGGGTCCATGGCCAGCGCCACCGCGAGCTCGTCGATCGCGCTCTCCAGCGCGAAGGACCCCGGCGCCTCGCCCGGCGCCCGCATGAACGTCGTCGGCGGGATGTTCAGCGGCACCATCTTCTGGCTGATGGCCAGGTTCCGGGTGGCGTACCACTCGCGCGAGGTGCCGTGCGACGTCGGCTCGACGAACGACCGATCCGCCGGCGTACTGCACCAGGAGTCGTGGCGCAGGGCGTTGAGGGTGCCGTCGTGCTCCGCGCCGAGCGAGATCTTCTGCACGGTCGCGGCGCGGCCCGCCGTCGCGGTGAAGACCTGTTCCCGGCTCAGCGCGGCCTTCACCGGCCGGTCCAGGACCCTGGCCGCCGCGGCGGCCAGGAAGGCAGGCGTGGACGTGCGGCCCTTGCCGCCGAACGCCCCGCCCACGAAGGGGTTCACCGCATGCACTTCGGACGGCTTCGTGTCCAGCGCGGTGGCGAGCTCGGCCGCCTGAATGTCGGATCCCTGATTGCCGCTGTGGATCGTCAGGCCGTCGGGCCCCCACACGGCGACCGCGGAATGCGGTTCCATCGCGGCGTGGTTCTGGGTCGCGGTGGAATACGTGGCGTCGACGACCACCGGACTCGCGGCCAAGGCGTCCTCGATGGACTCGACCCCTGGGGCGAGGACCTCCAGCGACGCCGGCACGCCCCTCGATGCCGGTGCGTCTTCAGCCGAGGCGAGGCCGTCCTGCAGCGAAGTCAGCGCCGGCCGGGCCCGATAGGTGACCGCGACCAGCATCGCCGCGTCGCGCGCCTGTTCGTAGGTCTCGGCCACGACGAAGCCGATCGGCTGGCCGTAGTAAGCGACTTCCTTGTCCTGCAAAGGAACCCAGGTGTCGCCCAAGAACGCCGTCGCAGGTGTGCGCAGCTCCAGCGGATCGAACGGCGAGTACACGGCGAGCACGCCCGGAGCGCCCTTCGCCGCCGTGACCTCCATCGCCTCGATCTCGCCGTGCGCGATCGTGCTGAGCACGACGTAACCGTGGACCAGTCCGGGGAAGTTGTGGTCCGCCCCGTACTCGGCCCGGCCGGTGACCTTCAGCGGCCCGTCCAACCGGCTGGTCATCAGCGGCTCCCCTCGGTCAGTTCCAGCAGCGCGCGGACGATGGTCCGGCGCAGCAACGACGGTTTGAATCCGTTCGCGGACAACGGGCGCGCGCCCTCGGTGGCCAGCGCCGCGGCCTCTTCGAAGGTGGCGACTGTCGCGGGCGCGCCGCGCAAGGCCTCCTCGACCGCGGGCAGCCGCCACGGCACCGTCGCGACGCCGCCGGCCGCGACCCGCGCGTCGACGACGCGCGAATCCTCGACCTGCAGCGCGACCGCGGCGGAGCACAGCGCGAACTCGTAGGACTGCCTGTCCCGCACCTTGACGTAGGTGGAGTTCGACGCCCAATCCAGCCGTGGCACGACGACCTCGGCGATCAGTTCGCCGGGGCGCAGGTCGTTCTCCACCTCGGGAGTGTCGCCGGGCTGACGGTAGAAGGAGCCCAGTTCCACGGTGCGGGTCCCGGCCTCGCTGACCAGCCGGAGCCGCGCGTCGAGAGCGACCAGGGCGACGGCCACGTCACTGGCGTGGGTCGCCACGCACGCGTCGCTCGTGCCCAGCACGGCGTGCATCCGGTTGGCGCCCGAGATCGCCGGGCAGCCGCTGCCGGGCACCCGGCGGTTGCATGGCATGGCGACGTCCCGGAAGTACGAGCAGCGGGTGCGCTGCATCAGGTTCCCGCCGATGCTGGCCATGTTCCGGATCTGCTGGGACGCGCTGAGCAGCAGCGCGCGGGAGATCGCCGGATACACGCCGGGATGTCCGGCGATGTCGCTCATCCGCTCCAGCGCGCCGAACCGCAGCCCATCCGCGGTGTCGATGCCGTGCAACGGCACCGCGTTGATGTCGAGGACGTGCTGTGGGGTGAGGACGTTGAGTTTCATCAGGTCGACGAGCGTGGTCCCGCCTGCCAGGAACGTGCCGGGCGAGGCGACGGCGGCCTCGACGGTCTCGGGTGCGAGCAGCTCAAAGGGACGCATCGGCCCGCCTCGCCTGCTCGATCGCCGCGACGATGTTCGGATAGGCCGCGCATCGGCAGAGGTTGCCGGACATGAACTCGCGGACGTCCTGGACGTCCTGCTCGACGGCGGCGACCGCCGACATGATCTGCCCGGACGTGCAGAATCCGCACTGAAGGGCGTCCTGGTCGACGAACGCCTGCTGGACCGGATGCAATCCGTCCACTGTGGACAAGGCTTCGACCGTGGTCACCGGCTGTTTCACGGTGGCGGCCAAGGTGAGGCAGGAGAGCACCGGCCGACCGCCGACGTGCACCGTGCAGGCGCCGCACTGGCCCCGGTCACAGCCCTTCTTCGGGCCGGTGACGTCGAGCCGCTCCCGCAGCGTGTCCAGCAGTGTCACCCCTGGATCGACACTCAGCTGTTCCGTCCTGCCATTGACTTCGAGAGAGATGTCCACTGGATCTCTTTCCGCCGATCGTGCGGGCCGGGGGCCCGACGGCGTAGGTTGCGTGGTGGGAGTCTGTTCGCGAATTGGAGCGGATATTCATCCGCTCCAATTTTCAAGCTAGCGGAATGCAATCCGCTCCGCAATGTCGTTGCCCGCCCCTGGAGTCGCTCCAGGTCTCCTGGGTTTCTCGGCTACATTCACCGGGGAACGGGATCGGCGGACAGGAGGGGCGATGACGACGGGATCGGTGAATCCCCGGCGTGCGGACACCCGCCGCAACCACGAGCGCATCCTCGCCACCGCGGCGAAGTCCTTGGCCAGGTCGGGCGAGGTCTCCTTCAACGCCATCGCGAAGCAGGCCGAAGTCGGCGTCGGCACGGTGTACCGGCACTTCCCGACCCCGGAAGCACTCATCCTGGCGGTCTACGAGCGTGAAGTGCGCCAGCTCGTCGACATCGTGCCGACCTTGCTCGAAAAGCACCCGCCGGAGCAGGCTTTCCGGACGTGGGCGACCGACCATCTGGCGCACTACATGATGACCAAACGCGGCCTGGCCGACGCCCTGCGCGCCACGACCAGCTCACGCGGGGAACTGCCCGCGGGAGCTTACGAGGCGATGGTCGGCGCCGTCTTCACACTGCTGAAGGCCAACATCGACGCCGGCACCGTCCGCGCGGACCTGAAACCCGAGACCGTCCTGCGCGGCCTGGGCGGCCTCCTGTACCTAGACCCGAAAGGCGAATGGCGGCGCGACGTGACAAGCCTCCTCGACCTGTTGTGGTGCGGGATGGGCACGGGTCAGGCGAGGACGGGCACACCGGCGCGCAAGTAGTCCAAGTACAGATCCAGCGCCGCCTCGAGGTGATCCGCGGATCCGGTGGACATCAGGATCGTGACCCCGCCCTGGATCGCGGCGATCAGTGCGGCCGAGGCGCGGACAGGGTCGACGTCACGGCGGATCCACCCCGCTTCCCGCATGCCTTCGATGCCCACCTGGACCTGGTGTTGCCACTGCTCCAGCAGTTGCCGGGTCACCGCCTGCGCGGCCGGGGTATGCCTGCCGATTTCGGTGATCAACACCCCGAGCGGGCAGTGCACCCCTTGCCGCCGGTATCGCTCGACCACCACATCGCGCCATTGGTGCCACGCGTCCCACGAGGTCAGTTGCCCGAGGTACGGCTGCTGATCCTCGATCACCTGGCCCGCTTCCCATTCGGCCACGGCCAGCAGCAGCTGTTCCTTGCCGTCCGGGAAGTAGTGGAAGAGCTGGCTCTTGCCCGTTCCGCTGCGACGGCAGATGTCGTCGAGGGTCGCCGCGCCCACGCCGCGCTCGCGGATCTCCTCCGCGGCCGCGTCGATGATCCGCTGCCGCGTCGCGGCGCCCTTCTTCGTGAGCATCCGACCTCCCGAATGTACCTGCCGGTACATTACACCGGGTCTGCGCGCGGCCGGGATCACGGGACCAGCAGCAGCTTTGCGGAGGCGCGTCGGGGCTCGCTGTCCGCGCCAAGGTAGGAGCAGAAAAATGGACCCGCAAGTACAGAACGCCAGGGTCGAAATCTGTACTTGCCGGTCCATTTTGTCTTCTGCATTCTCGACCGGGCCGAGCAAGCTCCGCCTATCGAAGGAAGACCGATGCAAGACCTCGCCCGACTGGTGGCGACAGAGGACGTGCGACGAGTGATGGCTCGCTACGTCTACAACGCGGACCATCACCGCTGGGACGACCTCGCCGCCCTGTTCACCCCCGACGCGCCGTTCACCGCCTCCGCAGTGGACGGATCGGTTCAGGCTCGGATGACGGGCCGCGACGAGATCGCGGGACAGCTCAAATCCCGCAACCACCCGGATTCCGTGCTGGTACATCACCTGTACTCCAGCGAAATCGACTTCGAGTCGGAGGATTCGGCCACCGGCGTCTGGGCGATGGAGGACGTCATCGCCAGGTCGGCGAACTCGCCCGGCGAACCCACCGGAATGCACGGCTACGGCCACTACCGGGTGCGCTTCACCAGGCAGGAAGGCCATTGGCTCATCGCCGGACTCCGCATCACCAGGCTCCGCCTGGACTGGACCTACTGACCTCGAGGAGAAATGACCATGACCGACACTCTCGAACCGTTCGTCATCAACGTCGAGCAGGACGTCCTCGACGACCTCCGGTCGCGGCTGAAGGCGACCCGCTTCGCCCCCGATCTCGACAACGAGGACGAGGCCTTCGGGCTGAGTACCGCCTACCTCAAGCCGATCGTGGAGTACTGGGCCGACGGCTTCGACTGGCGGGCCGTCGAAGCGCGGCTGAACAGCTACTCACACCATCGTGTCGACGTCGGCGGAACCCCGGTGCACTTCATCCGTGAGCCCGGCAAGGGACCCGCGCCGATCCCGTTGCTGCTCATGCACGGCTGGCCGTGGACCTTCTGGGACTGGAGCAAGGTGATCCGCCCGCTCGCCGACCCTGGCGCGTACGGCGGCGACCCGGCGGACGCCTTCGACGTCATCGTCCCCTCGCTGCCCGGATTCGCGTTCTCCACCCCGCTGACCAACGGCAAGGAGAACTTCGTCAGCATGGCCGACCGGTTCCACACCCTGATGACCGACGTACTCGGCCATCAGCGCTTCGGCGTCGGCGCGGCCGACTACGGCGCGTTGGTCGGGGCGCAGCTCGGCCACAAATACGCCGACTCGCTCCACGGTCTCCACCTCGGCAACGAAATGCTGCTGACGATCTTCCATGGCGACCGCGCCTGGGATCTGACCGGCGGCGCACCGATCGACAACCTGCCAGCCGAACAGCGTGCCGACATGGTCAACTTCGTGAACACCTACGTGTCGCATGTCGCGGTGCACATGCTCGACGGCCAGACGATCACGCACGGGCTGAACGACTCCCCGATCGGGATGCTCGCCTGGATCCTGAAGCGGTGGAAGAAGTGGAGCGACCAGAACGGGGTGTTCGAGGACTCCTACCCGGTCGACCACATCCTCACCAACGCGACGATCTACTGGGTCAACCAAGCCATCGGCTCGTCGATCCGCGCCTACAAGAACGTCAACCGTCACCCGTGGCAGCCGTCGCACGATCGGTCCCCGACGGTGGAAGCGCCGACCGGGTTCACCTTCCACCTCGGCGACGCCGCCCCGCCGGGAGCCCACGACCGCGACCGGCGCGTCGCCGCCTTCAAGGAAGGGGCAGGCCACTTCTACGCAGACGTACGACAGGTGAACGTCCACGAGAAGGGCGGTCATTTCGGTCCGTGGGAGAACCCGGAAGCGTGGATCCACGACCTGCGCGATACGTTCCGCCCGCTCCGTTGAGGGTAGGTCAGCTCACCTCTTGTTCCCTTGTGGACAGCCAGGAACGGTAGCCGCGCAACGCCTTCCGCTGCCGACGCTGCTCGGCGAGCAGCGCCAAGGCCGGGTGGGTGCCGGGCGCTGGACGGCGGCCGCGGGCGATGCGGCGCAACTGGTGCCGGACCTGCGCCATACTCGCGGCCGAAGCCAGCGCTTTGTCCGACCACGTCACCGGGCGCAGGTCACGCCCGGCCTCGCCGCCGTGCCGCCAGCGGTTCGGCAGATCCGGGGTGACGGAGAGCGCGGTGCCCATCCCGGCCAAGGCGACACCGCCGTCGAGGACTCGTTCGGCGGTGTCGCGGCGGGTGATGCCCCCGGTCAGCATCAACGGCAGCGGGCTCGTCTTCACCAGATCCCTGGCCAGGTCCAGAAAGTAGGCTTCGCGGGCCTGGGTGCGCGCGTCGGCGGGACGGCCGGACATCGCCGGGCTCTCGTAGCTGCCGCCGGAAAGCTCGACCAGATCGACACCGAGCGGCTCGAGCATCGCGATCACCTCGCGAGCATCGTCCGCGTCGAAGCCGCCGCGCTGGAAATCGGCGGAGTTGAGCTTCACCGCGACGGCGAACGACGAAGAGACGGCCTCGCGAACGGCGCGCACGACGTCCAGCAGCATCCGGGCCCGGTTCGGCAGCGAGCCGCCCCACTGGTCGTCACGCCGGTTGACCAGGGGCGACAGGAACTGCGACAGCAGGTAGCCGTGTGCGGCGTGGATCTCCACGCCGTCGAATCCTGCCTGTTCGGCCCGAGCGGCCGTGACCGCGAACCTCGCCACCGTGGCCTCAATCTGCTCCGCGGTCATCGCACTGGGGCGGCCGAAACGGCTGCTGTGCCGTCCGAGGTCGACGCCGACCGCGGACGGACCCCAGACAACGCCGGGCATGTCGGCCTGGACCTGGCGACCGGGATGGTTGATCTGCATCCACATCGCCGCACCGCCGGATTTGCCCGCCTTCGCCCACTCGGCGAACGGCTCCAAAGGCGCAACGGCGTCCAGCACCACACCGGCGGGACCGGTCAACGCCTCGGCGTGCACCATCACGTTCCCGGTGATCAGCAGCCCGGCCCCACCTTGACCCCAACGCCGGTACAGCTCCAGCAGGGACTCGCCGGGCAGCTGACCACCATCGGCCATGTTCTCCTCCATGGCCGCCTTCGCGATCCGGTTGCCCAGCTCCAGGCCGGACCTCAGCCGCAACGGCGAGAACAGCGTGCTCGTCATCCCGTTTCTCCTCTCGAGTCTCCCTCGGCTACCATGTGTGCAGTGCTCACATTAACCAGATGATGTGTGCACTGTAAACATCGGGGAGAGTGATCCGTGCCGCAAGCGAACGCGTCGTACCACCACGGCGACCTGCGAGATGCCTGTATCCGCGCCGCACGGGACCTGCTTGAGGAAACCGGGGACGCGAGCTTGTCGCTGCGGGCGGTGGCGCGGCGCGCCGGTGTCTCGGCAACGGCCCCGTACCGGCATTTCGCGGACCGTGACGCGCTTGCTTCGGCGGTCGCGGCCGAGGGCTACCGCGAACTCGCCACCAAGCTCGCGGCGGCCCACCCCGCGCCCGAGACTCCTGACGACCTGACCGAGATCGCCGTCGCCTACGTCTCGTTCGCCATCGAGCACCCAGCGCTGTTCAAGGTGATGTTCACCGAGCCCTGTGATCCCGGCGACGAAGAGCGGGCCGCCGCGACCGCGGCCATCAACGGCTACCTCAGGAGCATCGTCGGCGGTGTGTTCCCATCCGCCGATCCGGACGCGCTCTCGACCGCGGTATGGGCCGTCGTCCACGGTCTCGCGTTCCTGCAACTCGACGGGAAACTCGACGCGACCACCCCCGAGTCCGCCGCCGACCGCGTCCGCGACGCCGTTCGAGCACTGTTGTCCGTCGGCGGATGACTACTGGCGGACCACCTGCCTCGCGTGTTCGAGCAGCTGCTCCCCCGCCTGTCCGGAGGCGTACCGCGCCGCCGAAAGCGAGTTGATCGCGGCGGCCAGCGGATCCGGGTTGGTGGCATTGTGGATCGCCTGCCACAACCAGGCGTGTTCCCGATCCGCGTGCAGTTGCGATCGCCTGGCCAAGAACTCCGCTTCAGGGCTCAGACGGCGCTGCGCGAGTACGGCGGCGATGACGGGGTCTTCGGCGGTGCAGGTGTGCTCGGCCACGGCGGACGCCGCCCGCCAGGCCAGTTCCCGCAAGGTTTCCTCGGGCACGAAGGCGAGCCGATCGGTTTCGACGCCCAAGGGGCCTCCCCCTGGAAAAGCCCGCGAACCGTCCGGATTCCGTGCCTCCGCGTACAGGTCGGGCAGGCGCGGCAGGATGCGATAGGCGACATTCTCCTCGCTCATCCGCCGGACGTCATCCTGTCGCAGCCGGTATCCGCAGTACCGCTCGATGGCGACCAGCCCTTTTTCCAGCTTGTCGCGGTAGCCGCCGAAATCGAGGCCGGACAAGGCTTCGTTCACCTCGGGATCCTCGATCTCTTCTGCACAGCCGAGTTCGAACGACGCGAAGACAGTCCCGTTGTCGGCGAAGGAAAGCGTGGTCATCGCGTCGATGTTCCAAAACAAGCTCGCCACGCGGCCTGCCTGCGACAACGGCCTGAGCGTCGAAGACTGCGAACCCTGGTATCCGTTGAACTCGATGGCCAGCACCCCACCTTCGACGGCCAGCACGGACACCCAAGGATCGAGGCCGAAGTCCTGCGAGAGTTCCTCGGCGGACTCCGGTTCGGCCGGATCCGCGCCAAAGCCGCGGAGCACCTCGGCGAGAGAAGCGCCCTTGACCACCGTGACCGTCGCCGCATCGCCGAGCGCGCTCTCGTCGATCCACCGGTAGGCGGCTTCCGGTGGCGGCTCGATGTCGGGGACAGGCTCGCCGCGGACGACGTAACCGAGCCTGTCGCCACGCTTGTGCACCACGTCCGGGCCCGGAAGTGCTTGCCACAGCATGATTTCGTAGCGCTCGCGCTCGTCGCCGTCCCGGCCGATCGCATGCACGCGGACCCGGAAACCGCCCGGCCACGGCGGTGTTCTCGAGCGAGAGGAGCTGCCTTCACCCAAGGTGGCGTCGCCTCGCTCGGCCTGCCAGGAGATTTCGACGACCTCGTCCCACGCGTCAACGTTCGTCTCGTCCGGCGGGCCATCGAGGATCCGCATCGAGACGTCCATCCGACCTTCGCCGATACCGGTCCGCACGGCGACGCCGCCAGGGACCGCGACGGCCAGACCGTTCCCGCTGAAGTCGGGCTCGCCGACGACGGACCGCTCGGCCAGCGTGAACCGGTGCTCGCGCACCTCTGCCGAACACGACGCCCAAATCGGCAGCACGTACTCCGCCCGGCGTTTCTCCGACAACGCGTCCGCATACGCGGGCGGCATCGGAATTTCGCTCAACAGAGCCGCAACGGCGCCCAGCGCGACACCGACGACCGCCGCCGACGTCCCCGCGACCAGCGGCCCTTCCGCTCGCCGGAGAACCGGCAAGGCGACCGCGACGGCCAACGCGAGATGCGCCGCTCCGTGCTCCGCCGCCAGTTCCTTCTCGCCGGTGAGCTCCGGCGCGGCCGCCAGTAGCGAAGACACGGCCTCATACCCGGCCAGGTCCGCGACCAGCGCGACGACCAGCTCGGAGATCCCCGGCCGCAGCTGATCGAGCAGGCGCACCGCGGCGACGGTCGCGGCGTTCTGCCCGCCGGCCATCCCGATGCCGAAGGTCTTCGGAGTCGCGTCCGGCCCAGGAACCGCCGCCGCGACCTCGTCCGGAATGACGACCGCCAGCTCGTCCAAGGTCAGTTCGAGTGCGCCGAGCAGCCGTTCGGAAACCGAATCACCCAGCGAACGCAGACGGCTCGCCACCAGTGACTCACCTGGGCTCACCCCCGCCCACCGGCCGGCCTCGAGACCGAACACGTCCGGCTTCGTTTCCGGGGTACCCAACCTGCCGAGCGCCGCCGCGGGATCCTGCGGAATTCTCTTGCGCAGCAACGGAATCAGTTCTGTGAGCACCGGCACGAGCGCGTCCGCCGGCCCCGCCGGTACCTCCATGTGTCCCTCCACCCAGCCCTCCCACGTTTCGACGACGCGAGGCACGGTAGCGGGTCACACCGACAGATCCGGGCGGGAACAGTCCTAGCCGAGGTCTGCCGAGGAAGCGACGACGACGGCGTAGAGATCGCCGATCGTGGCCAGGGCCGCACGATGTTGTTCCGCGGCTGCCACCGGGCCGTCGACCGACGGGAGTGAACGCGTGGCGCAGGCGGCGGCGACCACGGTCGGGGCGTTTCCGCGCAAGAACGCGCCCTCCGCGGTGAAAGTGACGCACATGTGGGTCATGAATCCGGCCACGACGACGTTCTGGTGACCGGCGGCGTCGACCAGTTCCCCCAGCTGTGTGCCGACGAACGAGTTCGGCGCGGTCTTCACCACGATCTGCTCACCCTCGGCGGGAGCGACGCGTTCGTGGATCTGGCCGATGTCCTGCTGAAGGTCGTACGGGCTGCCCTCGCCGCCGTCGTGCATGACATGGATGACCGTCGCGCCCTCGGCCCGCGCGCGGGCCAGCAGGGTGGCGGCCTCGTCGAGCGCCTCTTTCCAGCCGTCGAGTTCCATCACGCCGCGCGTGTAGGTGTTCTGGTAGTCGACGAGGATCACCGTCGCGTCCGAGAGCGCCGCCGGGGTCGTCGGCAGAGTGCTGATTTCGCGGAGAGTGGTGCTGGTCATCGTGTTTCCTTCGCTTTCCGTGGGTACGGTTACCATGATGGCTGACCCGATTCGATATCGAGATACGGATTCGGGTCAGCCGTGGTCGAGATCGGCCGACATCCGTGAGAAGAGAGATCCATGAGCACTCCGAGCGTGGCCGTCCTGGCGTTCGAGGGCATCAGCCCGTTCCACCTCGCCGTGCCGTCGCTGGTTTGGGGGCCGGAATCCCCGGCGGGAGACATGGAACCGTGGCCGATCACGGTCGTCGCCCAGGAGCCGGGCCGCCTGACCACGAGCGCCGGCTACGCGATCGACGTCCCGGCCGGTCTCGGCGCGCTCACGGACGCCGAAATCGTCGTCGTGCCGTGGTGGTCGGCCCCGGACACTCCGACACCCTCCCCCGTCTCCGCCGCACTGCGTGCCGCGCACGAACGTGGAGCGCTCGTCGTCGGGCTCTGCCTGGGAGTCTTCGCCCTCGGGGACGCCGGCATCCTCGACGGACGCGCCGCGACCACCCATTGGAAGTGGGTCGAAACGTTCCGGAGGCGCTTCCCCTCCGTGGAACTGCGTCCGGAAGAACTGTACGTCGACGAAGGCGACGTCGTGACCGGCGCGGGCGCGACCGCCGGTATCGACACCTGCCTTCACCTGCTCGCCCGCACGGCCGGTCAGGTCGTCGCCAACCGCGTCGCCCGCCGGATCGTTGCCGCGCCACACCGCCCCGGCGGCCAGGCCCAGTTCATAGAACTTCCCGTCCCCGCCCCGGACGTGGATCAGCTCACCGGGGTGATGAACTGGGCACAGGCCCGGTTGGACGTCCCGCACAGCATCGACGGGCTCGCCGCCAAGGCACATATGAGCCGCAGTACCTTCACCCGTTCCTTCCGCGCCCGTACCGGGACCACCGTTCACCATTGGCTTGTCGCACAACGCCTCGCACGAGCCCGGCACCTGCTCGAAACGACCGCGCTCGGCGTCGACGCGATCGCCGCGCAGTCCGGCTTCGGCACCCCTGCCCGGCTGCGCGAACACTTCGCCACCGCGCTGGGCACCACACCGACCCGCTACCGGGTCGAGTTCGGCGGCACCGTCACGTGAGGCACCACCCGAGCTGACCGGAAATCCTTTTCCTGTCGGCAGGCGCAAAACGGAAGCATCATTTCCGCAAACCCGCGGCCCGAGTCAGGAAAGAACGACGGCGGAGCCGTGGCCTGCACTCGATTTTCACGTGGCTGAATAGCTCACCCACGAGGGTGAGCTCTATCGAGTGCATTGCCCGGCGAGACTGGATCGAGGAACCGCTCCGGGGCAAGATGGCCCGAGCACGACGACTGTCATGACGGAGGACCATGTGGAGCTGTGCGGGACCCCCATCTTCGACTCGCTGGTCGAGGAAACGAGGAGGGCGGCGACTCGGAGCGGCGACGGAAATTCCGAATTGACCGAACATCACTCCGATGTCGGCAAGGAAATTGACGACGATCGCGCGCCCCGGCAGTCCATATGACTGTTCATCCAGTTTCCGTCGAATTCGCGTCATCGGAAGCAGTGGCGGAATTCTGCAGATCGTCGAGCAATTCCATCTGGCCGGTGATGACGCTGGTGAGAATTCCGCGCGCGACGGCGAGCAATTCCGCGACCGACGGACTGGTCAGCGAGTAGGACACGGTCGTGCCGTCCTTGCGTGGCACGACCAGCTTGGCCCGGCGCAGCACGGCGAGCTGCTGGGACAGGTTGGCGGGCTCGATACCCAGGTCGGCGAGCAGTTCCGAGACGTGATGGTCCCGCTCGCTGAGGAGTTCGAGCACGCGGATCCGGACAGGATGGCCCAGCGTCTTGAAGAATTCCGCCTTCACTTGATACAGGGGTCTGCTCATCGGTATCCCTCCGCCACACGGGGAAGGATCGGTCCGGCCGTCCGCATGACAACAATCGTGCCCGACCACGCCGCCCGCCGAACAACACCCCGCGCGGAACCGCCACGACCGCACCCGATCAGGGCATAACCTGCGCCTTCTTCAACCCCAGCACACACCCTTGGGTTGTATAATTATGCAAGTCTGCACACTTAGCGAAGGTGAGAACGCCCGTGAACCCCTTGCCGATCACCCGGCCTGCCGCGAGGAGCGGACGGTGACGACACACCGCTCCGCTTCCACGGCAGTCACCCGTGCCCATCTGGCGCTCGCCGCGCACGCGGCCGAGCTGGCCGATCTCGCCGCGAACGCCGCCAGGGCGGACACGACAGCGGACCACTCCGGCCTGATCGGAATGGCGCAGCAGATCCTCGACGCGGCCGTCGTCGCCGCGAGGGCCGACGGGAAGACCTGGCAAGAGATCGCGGTCGCGCTCGACGAGACGACACCGCAGTCCGCGCGATCCCGGTTCTGGCCGGCGATCGCGCGGTTCCGGGCGGATTCGTTCCCTTCGCAGGACGCTCGCCGCGGCGGTGTGCCGGAGCACTCGGGGAAGACGTCGTTCCGGCTCCGCCGCCTACCGGTCCCGGAGCGGCAGCCCGATGCTCCCGCCGAGTCCGCAGCGGCCGCCCGCCTCGCTCTCGTCCCGATACCTTCCGAGCAGGAGGACACCCGGCTCAAGATCGCGGAACGGCTGGTCGCCGCCTACGAGCGGATCGCGACCAACGACCGGCAACCCCCGCCATGGATCCTCGACGGCCTCGCCCACGCTCGTCGCACCGCCGCGGAACTTCGCGCCGACAGCCCTGGCACGTCCGCCGAATGACCTTCCCGCAGGAAGCTACGCCGAGGTCGCGAGACCGGCTTCGCGATCGAAGTCGTGCTCGTCCTCGGTCTGCGTCCGCGACACCATCTTCGCGACCAGGTCAAAGATCGGCGTCGCTTCCTGCGGGAAGGTCACGCTCTGCTGGTTCGCGCTCTCGGCGATCATGAACTGCTGCTCCTCAAGAGTGATGGCTGCTGCGACCGTTCACTCTAACGGCCGCGTCGTGGTGACGGGCCGTATTCGGGTTTTTCGGCCGAACTTGCCCGGCGCAGCGGCTCTCACAGGTACTGGCTGAGGTCGAGGCCCTTCGGGTTCTTGATCCACTCGGTGCCGTCGGGCTTGGTGAACTTGCCGCTGATGGTGTCGAACTTGGTCCCCAGCGGGGGCAGGTCCGGGAGCGGGACGTCCATCTTGCTGTCCATCAGCCGTTTGGCGATATCCGGGGTGATCCCGGTGTACTGGGTGTTGATCTCGACGTGATCGCGGATGCCACGTTCGAAGTCGTTGTTCGATTTGGGGAACTTCACTTCGTCGCTGGGCTTGACCCGGAAGTCGATGCCGATGTCGGAGGCGTCCCGGTTTCCGAGGGCGGTCTTCAGGTCGACGAAGTTGTGCAGGCTCGATTCGAGCTTCTTGTAGTTCATGTTCGCCGTGTGGGTCAGCGGGATCATGTTGTCCGCGGTGCCAGGTCCGCCCATGTCGCCGTTCTCGAGGTGCCCGCGGATCCACTTCTCGTCGGCCCGCAGAAACTCGTTTCCGTCCGCGTCGGGTTTGCTCTTCTTGGTGCTCTCCAGGGTCTCCACGAGCTCGTCGCTCAGGTTGTTCTCCCCGTAGACGTCGCCGTTCTGGTCCGTCTTGTTGCGGATGACCGCGTTCTTGTTCAGCGCGTCAACGTCGGTGACCTGCTTGGGATCCGGCTGGTTGACGAAGTCCTTCCCGCGCGTGGAGTTCTTGTCGTAGGTGGCCCTGACCTCTTCGGTGGTGCCCGCCTGGTTCTTGGTGCGGCCGCCGCGGTTGTCGTTCTCGGTCCGCGGACGTTTCGCGCTGCTGCCCGTGTTGCCCGCGTTGTGCCCGGTTCCGGAGGTGCTCGGACCGTCGACGTGTTTGCGTTTCTTGTCGCACCACACCAGACCGAGCGGATCCGAGCCCGCCGTCGGATCGTGCGGATAACCTGCCGGGTCGGGTCCGGCGGGGAGGCCGAGCGGATCCTGGCTGAGGTAGCGCGCGGTCGCCGGGTCGAAGTAGCGGTGCAGGTTGTAGTGCAGTCCGCTTTCCACGTCCAGGTACTGGCCAGGGAACCGCAAGGGCGTGCCCGTGAACGCGGAACCGGCCAGCGGCAGGCCCCACAGCGTCCAGCGGCCGGTCCAGCTCGGCACGCCGGCCGGGTCGAGCAGATCGGTCGGCGTGCCGATGGAATCGGTCACGAAAGCCTGGAACCGCACCGATCCGGCGCCGTGCTCGGTCTGCGTGACCGGTTCCTCGGTGTCCGGCCGCCGCTCCCATGTGGTGACGGTGACGCCCGCGGGGCCGGTGTGCGTTTGCTCGATCAGGGCGTTGCCGTCCCAGACGAAGCGCACCTGTTCGACGATCTGACCGTCCGGACCGAGCAGCTCCTTCGCCGTGCGGCGGCCCAGCGGGTCGTAGCGGTACCGCCAGCGGCGGCCGTCCGGCGCGGTGAGACCGGTCAGCCGGTTGCGCGCATCCCAGTCGTATCGCCAGCTCCGGTCGCCTTCGTGCCGTGCGGTGCGACGGCCGGTCGCGTCGTGTTCGTAGCGGACCACTCCCGCGCTGGTGACCGTGTTGCGCTCATACGTGCGCGGTCCGGCCTCGGCATACGCGATGTTCGTGGTCCCCCACCGCACGATCTTGCCCGCGCGGTCGTAGGCGACGTCCTCGCGGACACCGTCGATCAGATGGGTGGTGATCCGGCCGACGGCGTCACGTCCGAAGGATTCGCCTCCCACGGCGTCGCGGATCGCGGTCAGGTCGCCGTCGGCTGACCGCGCGAACTCCCGGTGCCTCAGGACAGCGCCTGTCGCGTCGGTGAGGGTCTGGCCGACGATCCGGTCGTCGGCGTCGAACTGCTGCCGAACTCGGGCGCCTCGGTCGACGCGCCGGTCGATCGGACGGCCCTCCGGGTCGTAGGCGTACTCGACCAGATGCTCGGCGGTCGACAGCGCGCTCGGCCGTTCCTCCTTGTCGAAGGACCACACACTGGTCGCGCCCGACGGGGTGCGACGGCTGATGGCACCCCGCGCGGTGTCGTATTCGAAGGCCACTTCCAGGCCATCGGTGACGGCGCGCACCGTACGGCCGCTCTCGTCCCGTTCGAACTCCACGACGGACTCGCCGTCATCGGCGCGGACCAGCTCGCCGACCACGTCGTAGGCGTAGGTGGTCTCGGTGTCTTCGGTGCGGATCCGGACCAGGTTGCCGATGAGGTCGTAGCCGTATTCCGTCGCTCGCCCGGCGGGGTCGACGGACCGGATCAGCTGACCCGCCGCGTCGTAGGCGTAGGTAGTCGCCCGGCCGTCGAAGTCGGTCTGCCGGACGAGGCGGCCCGTCGGATCGTATTCGTAGGTCCAGGTCAGGCCGGCGGGGTTGGTCACCGTGACCGGCCGCAACTCGGTGTCGTAGGCGTACTGGGTCCGCCCGCCCGCCGGATCGATCTCCGCGGTCAGCATGTCGAACGGGCCGTACTCACGTCGCGTCGTACGACCCGTCGGGTCGACGTGCTCGATCTCGTTGCCTTCGCTGTCGTAGCGCCAACTCTGCCGCTCGCTGAGCGAGCCGACCCGCCAGGCCCGCAGGCCCTCGACGGTCCAGCCGATGCGGGCTCGTCCCCTGCCGTGCGGGACCGAACGCGGCCTGCCGAACAGGTCGTGGTCCTCGATGCCGGTTTCGTCGGGCCCCGGTCCGGTGTCGAGGTTGATCGAGCCGGAGACGCCGACCGGATCCTCCCGCGGATCGGGTCCGATGCCGTCCGGGTACGCCCGGTAGCGGGTGCGGTCGCCCTCGTCCGCCAGCAGCCCGTCGACCCCGCCGTCCTCGGACCGGTTCACCAGCACCACGCTGTCGTCAGGCCGGGTGACCTTCGAGATCTCGCCGTCGGCGTTGTAAGTGAACCGCGTGGTGCGGCCGAGCGCGTCGGTCTTCGACCGCATCTTGCCCCGGTCGTCCCAGGTGTAGACGGTGGACGCGCCGAGCGGATCCGTCTCGCGCACCACGTGGTGCGCGCCGTCGAGCTCGAAAACCGTGACGTTGCCGAGGGAATCGGTGTAGCGAGTCCGTCTCGGCTCATACTCGAAGGTGCAGTCGAGGAAACCCCGATCGCCGACGGTGCGCACGCAGCGCCCCGCCGCGTCGTAGATGTAGCGGTACCAGATCCCGTTGCGGTCCTGCCATTCCGCCAGGCGGCCCGCCGGGTCGTAGTCGAACCGCAGTGCCCGGCCGGAGGAGTTGGTCACCTCGGTGAGGTTCCCGGCGTCGTCGTAGCCGTAGCGCATGACGACCACGTTTTGGCCCCGCAGCGGATCGGTCATCCGCAGCGCGTGGATCCGGCCGCGGGCCCGATCGATCTCCATGACCCGTCCGTCGGAATGCCGCCAGCGCACACCGGAGCCCTCGCCGTCGTGATCCACCTCGATCCGGGGACCGTCCTCGCTGAACTCGAACGCCGTCAGCGGAAGAACCCCTGCCGGGGCACCGGAGACCGGCGCGAACGACAGCGTGATCCCGGAATCCCAGGTGACCAGCCGGTAGACGCCCGACTCGTCCACCATCAGCACGCGCGAAGGCCCCGCCACCGATTCCATCGGCAGCCCCGGCTCGGGCCGCGGGAACATCGAGACCGTGCCGTCGTCGGAGAAGAAATGGGCGTGCTCGGCGGTGAACTCCAGCCGCAGATCGGCGGTCGACGCCCAGGACGGGCCGAAGCCGGTGCCTTCCCGGTAGCTCGACATGTGAGTGCGGCGGATCCGGATCGGCAGTGGTCCGGCCAGCGACAGATCGTCCTGCACCATCACGACCTCGCCGGTGGCGATGTCGATCGGGTCGCCGCAGAGGTTCTTCTCGTCGGGCGCGGCAGGCTTGTTAGGCGGGTTGTCCCCGCGGGCAGGTGGCGGTCCTCCCCTCGTCCCGCCGCCGGAGCCGCCGCTGGAACCGGATGGAGTGACGTGATCGCCGGAGGGGTTGGTGTTGCCGGTTTTCTCCCCGCCGCCGGAACCGCCCTTGTCTCCACCGGTGTTGCCCTTGTCGCCGGACGGTCCGTGCTCACCGGAAGGGCCGGTGTGGTCGCCCGACGGGCTGGTGCCGCCCTCGTCCTTGGGCTTGGGCTTGGGGTCGGGGGACTTGGTCTTGATGTCCTTGGGCTTCCCCGACGGCTTGACCGTCCCGCCCTTGAGGTTCTTCAACGCCTTCGCGGCGTCGTCGAACAGGTCCCCTGCCTTCTTCAGGAGCGGGGTCAGGGCCTTGAGCGCCTTCACCAGCCTCGTGGTGAGACCGGCGATCTTCGACGCTGTCTTCGCCACCGCCGCCACCACCTGCGGCACCACCCACGCCAGCCCGATCCCGAGCGTGAACACCACCTGCAGCGCCCAGGAGATCAGGTGCCCGATGAGTTCGGCGATGATGTCCCGGACCAGCATCCGGACCGCGGCGACGACCTCCCCCGCCGTCTTCACCCCGCTGCCCGCGCCCTCACTGCCTTTTTGCGCGCTCTCGATCAGCGTCGAGGTGTTCTTCGCCTGCTTCCGGTACGTGTCAGCCGCTTCCCCCGACCAGCTGCCGAGATCCTTCTCGACCAGATCGATCAGCTCGACCGACACTTCCCCGAGCTCTTTTGCGATGTTCGTCCAGGTTTCGGCCTGCGCCGCGATCTCGTCCGCGTTGCCGGTCAGCGCGTTGAGCGCCTCTTTCAGCGGGCCGACGTGCTCGATCAACCAGCCGACGCCGGCGGCGAACACCGCCCCGAACGGGTCCATCACCGCGGTCAGGGCGTCCAGCGCGGTCCCCACCGCGCCCATCGCCACCGATGCCCAGTCGCCGCTTTCGATCGCCGACTTCAGGTCGAGCGCACCCTCCAGCAACGGCACACCCGACACCGCCGTCGTCGAGTCTTTCACCGGGGCGACCAAGGGATTGCTCATGTCTTGATTCAAGCATGAACCGATTGCCGGGCGATGTCACACCGCCCGGCAATCGGTCCTTGTGAAGTTTTGAAGCGGTCTTTACCAGATGCGAACCTCATACACCCGGACGGTGCCGGAGAAGCCGACGCCCTGCCAGTATCCGAGGGTCGACGATTCGTACCGGCCGTTACGCTCGTAGTTGACCGTCACCTTGTTGTTGCCGGAGAAGACGTTGTAGACACCGCCGATGTTCGTGCCGGTGACGCCGCCGTTCGCGAAGCACTTGTTCGTCCCCATGCCGTTGCCGAACGAGATGTCCAGCTTCACGAAGTCATCCCTGTTGCCACAGGCGACCTCACCGATGGCGAAGGCAGGGCTGGCCGGAACAGCGACGAGCAGACCGAGGGCGGCCGCACCGACGACCGAAAGCCTCTTGAGACTCTTTCGCATTGTGGCTGGATTTCCTTCCTCGCAGGGATGATCGCCCGAGCCTATCCAGGCTGGAACGAGGAGGAACGGAAAGTCCGGGACGCTGCCTGTTGTGCGCCCCGTCGCTGTCCGAAAAGGCAAGAAGGCGCGAGGAGTCACCCGTTCGAGGCAATCAGGACTCCTTTGTGGACAGTACCCCTTCCCGCTCCCGGCGGGTGAGCACCAACGGGGCGTCTTCGGTGACGGCCACCGTGTGCTCGGAGTGGGCCGCGCGTGAACCGTCCGCCGAGCGGATGGTCCAGCCGTCGTCGTCGAAGACGATCCGATCGGTCGTTCGGGCGAACCAGGGTTCGAGCGCGAGGGTCAGTCCCGGCTGGAGCTTCAGGCCGCGGCCTGCTTTGCCCTTGTTGGGAACGTGAAGTTCCTCGTGCATGGTGCGGCCGATGCCGTGGCCGCCGAACTCGGTGTTGACCGGATAACCGTGGCCACGGGCGACCGCCCAGATGGCCGCCGAGATGTCGCCCAGGCGATTGCCGGGCCGTGCCGCGTCGATCGCCGCTTCCAGCGCTTCCTCGGTGGCGCGGATGATCCGCAGATCCTCTTCGGCTGCCGTCCCGACGATGACCGTGCGCGCCGAGTCGGCCGCCCAGCCGTCGATCTTGACCGCGAGGTCCGCGGTGAGCACGTCGCCGTCGCGCAGCGTGTAGTCGTGCGGCAGACCGTGCAGGACGGCGTCGTTGACCGCCAGGCAGATGACGTTACGGAACGGGCCCTTACCGAAGGGCGGAGCGTAGTCCCAGTAACACGACTCCGCCCCACGCCGTTCGATCATGCCGCGTACGTGGTGCTCAAGGTCCATGAGGTTGACGCCCACGTCGGCGAGCTCGCCGACCTCGGTGAGCACCTCGGCCACGAAACGCCCGGTCACGTGCATGCGCTGAACCTCGGCGGGCGTCTTCAGTTCGATCACGGATACCTCACGTCCAGAGTTGGTATTATCATACCGACCCTAACACGCCCCGGTATAATAATACCAACTCCCCTGCCGACGCGGTCCGTGAAGGACTCCTTGAGGGACTCTGAGTCCCTCAAGGAGTCCTTCACGGACTTCGGGATCCGCTTACGGGATCGAGACGCCCCGCTCGACGGCCTCCAGCAGGATGCTGCAGGCGAGTTCGATCTCCTCCGCGGTCACGGTGAGCGGCGGCATCAGCCGGATCACGCCGTCGTTGCGGCCGCCGAGTTCGACGATCAGTCCCTGCCGCAGCGCGTACGCCTGGACAGCGCGGGCGTACCCGCTCGCCGGGCGGCCGTCGAGGGGATCGGCGAGCTCGATCCCCCACATCAGCCCGAGGCCGCGGACCTCACGGACCCAGGGGTGACCTCGCAGCGCGCCGAGCCGTCGTTCGAGCTGCCGCCCGCGGTGCCGGACGTTGCCGAGCACGTCGTCCCGCCGGACGACCTGGACGGCCGCGGCGCCCGCGGCGAACGCGGCCTGGTTGCCACGGAAGGTGCCCGTGTGCGCGCCGGGTGCCCAGCCGTCCAGCCGCTCGTCGTAGAGGATGACCGCCACCGGCAATCCCATGCCGCTCAACGCCTTCGAGGCGATGATCACGTCGGGCTCGATGTCGTAGTGCTCGAACGCGAACCAGGTCCCGGTGCGGCCGCAGCCGGTCTGCACCTCGTCGACCACGAGCGGGATGTCCAGTTCCGCGGTCAGCGCGCGGACCCGCCGGACGAAATCGCGGTCCGCCGGGATGACCCCGCCTTCGCCCTGCACCATTTCCAGGATCACCGCGGCGGGAAGGGGGATACCGCCGTTGGGATCGCGCAGGGACCGCTCCAGCAAGCTCACGCAGTTGGTTTCACAGGTGTCCCGCGAGAGTCCGAGCGGGCAGCGGGCACAGTAGGAGTACGGGAAGAAGTGCACCCCTGGCACCCCGTTGGCGATCGGCTGCTTCTGGGAGACGAGACCGGTCATCGCCATCGCGGCATGACTCGACCCGTGGAACCCGCCCTGGAAGGAGACCAGGTCGCCGCGTCCGGTCGCGGTCTTGCAGAGTTTGATCGCGGCGTCCACGGCGTTGGCCCCGCCAGGGCCACAGAAGTGCATCTTCATCCGCGAGCGCATACCCGGTGGCAGCATCGACAGCTGGGCGTCGACGAACTCGCGTTTGGCAGGCGTCGGGAAGTCCAGGCCATGGGTGAGCACGTGCAACTGTTCGGTGGCCGCCTGCACCAGCTCGGGGTGGTTGTGACCGAGGGACAGCACCCCCGCACCGGCCAGGAAGTCGATGAAGACGTTCCCGTCCATGTCCCACAGGTAGCTGCCTTCCGCGCCCGCGATCGCGATCGGCAGGTTGCGCGGGTACGCCCGCGCGCTGGATTCCCATTGTCGCTGGTGTTCGAGGAACTCGGCCGAGCGAGGGCCGGGCAGGTCGCCGTGGACACGGGGCGCCGGTTTCGCTGGATGGGTGTGGGTCATGGCAGCCTCCTTGCCGCGGTGATGACTTCTGCCGTGTCGAGCTCGACCGCCGGATTGGCGTGCCAGCGGGTTCGTTCCGGGGTGACGGTGCCTTTCATCAGGAACGCGTCCGCTTCGGCGATCGAACCCTCCGCCATCTTCACTCCATAGTGGATGAAGGCGCCGGTACCGATCGTGCAGGCCTCGCCGATGGCGATGTAGTCGGATTTGAACGTTCCGTCCTCGAGGGAATGCCCTTGCAGGACGGTGTGCAGGTTGAGCACGCAGTCGTCGCCGATGGCCACCAGAGAACGTTCCGGGATCGCGCACCCGTCGTCGAAGACGCGACGTCCTATCCGGACACCGAGACAGCGCCAGAGGAAGGACTTGAACGGTGTCCCGTTGAACAACGCGAGGTAGCGGGCGGGACTGAGCTTCCAGAACCGCTCGTGCCGCCAGAACGCCGGATCGTAGATCGAGCAGAACCGCGGTCGCATCGAACGGAAGCCCTGCACCACGAGTTCGGCCAGCATCAGGAACGCGACCGAGAACAGCAGCGAGGCAACGATTCCGGCACTGAACGCGAGCGGGCCGAACCGGTCGTGCGCGATACTGGCCGCCGACCCGATGAGCGTGACGCCGAACAGGTGGATCCAGTGCACCAGCAGATAGACGAGGACCGTGCCGATGTTGTGCCGGTTCTTCGCGATCAGACTCCGGCGCAGGCCCTCGCCGGTGCTGAGGTGCTCGAAACCGGTGTCGCGGCGGACGTTCCGCGGGATCTCGAAAGCGGGTGACCCGAGCAGCCCGACGTTCTCCCGGACCGGCCCGTCCAGGGGAACGAGCACCTTGGTCGCCAGCAGGACGTTGCGGCCGACCTTCGCTTCCGGTGGGAAGGCGATCTCGTTGCCCAGGAACGCCTGTGGCGCGATGGACGTGCGGCGCAGCCGGAACGACGAGGCGGAGAAGTCCGCGTTGAGCATCGAGAGGCCGTCCGAGACCATCGTCCCCGTGCCGACCGTGCTGAGGAACGGCGTCTCGTGCTTGACCTCCACCCCGAAGTTGGAGCCGGTCTGCTGGATCTTCGACAGGTCGTACCCCAGCGCCTTCAGGTAGTACACGATGTAGCTGCTGTCGCCGAACAGATAGGTGTACGCGCGGAGGTTGGTCAACCGTGCGATCAGTCGTTGGATCCCGAAGTACGCGCCGTACAGCGGATACTCCCGGCCCGGCCGGAGGAACAGGTTGAGCAGGCGCGGGATCGTGAGGACGACGGCCAGCCCGGCGAGCAAGCCCCCGAAGTACAGCACCGCCGAACCGGCGATCTGATCGCGGTAGAAGGCCCAGCTGGTGAAGTCCCCCGTCGCCGTGAACAGGCGATCGGCGATCACGTCCGTGCCGCCCAGCGTCGCGGGAAGCGTCACCAGCAGCATGAGCAGCACGCTGGAAACGCAGAACGCGAACGGCCTGAACCGGCCGCGCGGGACCGTTCGCAGCGCCCGGTAGTCCACTGTGGAAAGACGGGCAGGCGACCCGTGCCAGGACTCACCGTCGGGCACCGTCTGACCGGTGTTCAACGACGACGAGTGGCCGAGCTGCGCGTCGTCACCGATCGCGGTGTCGATGTCGAGCACGGTCATCTCGCCGACGAAGGCACCCTCGCCGAGGGTGACCCGGCCGGTCTGGATCCAGCCCGCCCTGGCGCGGTAACACGAGAAGAAGGCGTCCTTCCGGATGACCGCGCCGGCGCCGACCTTGAGAAGATCGGTGCAGACCGGTGGATTCCGGGACAGGATCAAGGCGCCTTTGCCGATGTCCGCACCGAGCGACCGCAGGTACCAGGAGTACAACGGGGTACCGGTGAACAGCATCAACGGACTGAACCTGACCAGTGTCTTGACCGTCCAGAAGCGCAGATAGCCAGGGCCCCACAGTGGGATCTCCCCCGGTTTCCACCGTCCGACGATCGTCCACTTCGCCACGATCGGCACCACGGAGAGGGTGACGAACACGACAAGTCCGAGCGCGACGGAGCGCGAGTAGATGTCGACGAGCGCGGTCGCCGCGGAGATCCAGGTGAATCCCGTGTCCAGGATCCACCCCGAGCCTGCGGCGTAGGCGAGGAAGATCAGGGCCTGGAAAAGTCCGCAAAGGACGTAGGCCCCGGTGGACGCCCGGCGCGGCTCCTCGGCACGGGCGACCGTCGTCCCGTTCGAAGCGGGAACCAACTCCGCGAGGCCGCGAACGGTGGGATTCAGGTACACGTCCTTCGCCGACAAAGGCGCGACCTCGCCACGTTCCCGGACCACGGCACAGAATTTCGCCAGCAGCAGAGAATCCGCGCCGTAGTCGTCGAAGAAGTGCCCCGTCGCCGAGATCCGCTCGATGCCGAGGATCCGGCCCATGGCCTCAGCCAGGTGGAGTTCGGTTTCGGTGGCAGGCGCCACGTAGTCGACGTCACTCGCCGTTCTTCGCGGATTGGTCGGTGCCGGGAGGTTCTTGCGGTCGGCCTTGCCCGCCGGGGTCAGGGGAATGTGATCGAGCTGTTCCAGGTAGGCGGGCACCATGTAACCCGGCAGCAGCTCACCCAGACGACGGCGTAGCTCTCCGGCGTCGATGGTGTCCCTGTCGCGTCGCAGGCTGTAGTAGGCGACCAGTTCGGTCGTACCCGCCTCCGGATGATGAGTCTCGACCACCGCCTGGGCGATCCCGGCTATCTGCAGCAGGACCGACTCGATCTCCGTGAGCTCGACCCGGTAGCCGCGGATCTTCACCTGCGTGTCGGCGCGGCCGTGGTACTCGATCTCCCCGTCCGCGGTGATCCGGCCGAGGTCGCCGGTGCGGTAGATGCGGCGGGACGGGTTGTGCCCGATGCCGAGGAAGTCCGGGATGAACGCGCGCTCGGTGAGATCCGGCCGGTTCAGGTAGCCCCCGGCGAGCCCGATCCCGGCGATGCCGATCTCCCCCAGTTCTCCCGCGGCCAGTGCCCGCGGCTCGTCCGGATCGAGGATGACGACCGAATAGGTCGGCAAAGGCACCCCGATGGTCACCGGACGATCCGGTCTCAGCACCGACCAGGTGGCGGTGACCGTGGCCTCGGTCGGGCCGTAGACGTTGAGGAACCGCCGGTCCGGGTGGTACCAGCGACGGACGAGATCCTCCGGGCACGCCTCACCGGACACCAGGAGGAACCGCAGCCGCGGCAGATCCTCGTCGAGGCTGGCCAGCAGGGTCGGGACACAGCACAGCGCGGTGACCCGGTTGTCCCGCAGGAATTCGTGGAGTTCGTGGCCGACCAGGCTGGTACGGCCGGGTTTCGGCACGAGCGTCGCGCCGCACAGCAGCGGGACCCAGATCTCCTCGACCGAGAAGTCGAACGCGATCGTCATCCCCTGATAGACCCGGTCCGTGCCCTGGATTCCGTAGACATCGGCGGCGACACGGACGAAGTTGCAGATCGCGGCGTGGTCGATCGTCACGCCTTTCGGCCGCCCTGTCGAACCGGACGTGTAGACGATGTAGCAGAGTTCGTCGGCCGGTTTGCCCTTCTCGGCGGCGCTGAGCCGCTCGCCTGACAAGGCGGCGATCCGGTCCGAGTCCTCGTCGAGGCAGACCAGATCGACGCTGTCCGGCTCGAAGCGGTTCCGCAGGCCGGAGGTCGACACCACGAGCCGGACGCCTGCGTCGCGGACGATGTAGCCCAATCTGTCGTCGGGAAAACCCGCGTCCAATGGCACATACGCCGCGTTGACCTTGAGCACGGCCAGCATCGCGATGTAGGGGTGGACCGGCTCGTCGAACAGCAGCCCGACCCGGTCACCTGGCAGCACCCCACGCGCTCGCAGGTGGCGGGCGAGACGATTGGCCCGCTCGTCCAATCCGGCGAAGGTGAGCTGTGTGGTCCCGGTGTCCACCGCGAGGCGATCCCCGAGGCCTTCGGCCCGCAACCGGTCGCTGAGCCGCTCGTACAACTGCTCGAGCCGGTCGCCGGCGCGCCAGCGAACCCGCTGTTCGTGGCCGTCGCACGTGAGGACCAGGCCGTCGGTGGTGAACAGACCCGACGGCTGGCCATACGGGCTCATGTCCGGTCCTCCGCGAGGCCGAACGACTCGTGCAGGGCACGGACGGTCGTGTCGACGGCGTCGGCGGGGATCACGGCGGTGAGCCGGGACTGCGAGGTCGTCATCGCCGGCACCGTGACCCGGTGGTCGGCGAGCACCCGCAACAATTCGGGCAGGAAGCCCGGTGGATCGAGCAGCGCCGTGCCGACCACGGAAACCGAGCCGAGCTCCTCGAAAACCGTGGAACGGGCGTCCAGTTCCATCGCGAGTTCCGTGATCGGCGGACCGAGCGGGTCCGAACCCCGGACGGTGAACCGCAGTTCGCCGGGATCGGGCCAGCTCAGGTTCTCCGGTTTCACCCCGCACCTGGCGAGCAACGTGAGCACGCGGGCGTACTGGTCCGGATCGGAGGCCGAAACCTCGACCCTGACCAGCCGCACGTCGCGTTCGTGCGCGATGCCGATGACGCGGGGAGCCCCCTCCAGCGGGGATTCCTCCGCCGTGACGACGGTGGAAGGACCGGGATCGGAGGAATGGGTCACCCGTACGGCCACCCCGTGACGGCGCGCGAGTTCGACGGACCTGGGATGCAGGACACGGGCACCGAGCCCGGCGAGTTCCACCATCGCGTCATACGAGATGGTCTGGACCGGCCGGGTGTCCGGCACGATCCGTGGGTCGGCCGTGCGGACACCATGGACGTCGGTGCAGATCTCGCATTCGGCACCGCCGAGCGCGGCCGCGAGCGCCACCGCGGTGGTGTCGGAACCGCCTCTGCCCAGCGTCAGCAGCTCACCGTTCGCGTCACGTCCCTGGAACCCGGCGACCACGACGACCCGTGCGTCACGCAGCCGCGCGATGATCTTGGCCGGGTCGACCCGCACGATCGTTCCCGCTCCTGGTTCGCCGCTCACCTCGATCCCTGCCTGGTCACCGGACAACGACACGGCTTGGACCCCGCGCTCGGTCAGTGCCATGGCCAGCACCGACGCGGAGACCTGTTCACCCGTCGCCATCAACTGGTCGAGCTCTCGTGGAGCCGGTGGCTCGGCGAACTCGCCTGCCAGAGCGATCAGCCGGTCGGTGGTGTCGCCCATGGCCGACACCACCAGGACCACCCGATCGCCCGCTTCGACGAGCGTGGCCACCTCCGCGGCCACAGCGCTCACCATTTCCGGCGTGGCGAGCGATGATCCGCCATATTTTCGTATGACCAGTCCTTCGTTTCGCGCCTTCCGTAAAGGCGGGTCCAAGCTGACATCGAGATCTTGGGAAGATTTCACCATTTTCCTTAATAGATCGCCGTTATGGCCGGATTTACATTCGAACAGAGCTGTACTCGAATCAGCCCGCCACGAATAGGCGTCCTGGCGGCGGGTTCTACTGCAACAACCGCCGAAGCGGTTGTCGAACAACTCATCCTGGCATCCGGTACTCGGCCTCGTAGAGCCAGGACGACAGCATTGGAAAGTAGTGCGAGAAACTTTGAACGGGTACCTCCATACGTACGAAAGGTTCGATCCGGCTTCGCAAGCCATAAGTCGGTGACAATACGCAAGGGCATACGTACGAACAGCCCACTTCGATGGAATTAGGTCATATGAATGACACTTTCCGATCGACTCCGAAATTCGACAGAATGAGCGAGCAGGAGGGCGAAACTGATCCCTACTCCCATCGACAGGTACGAGATCCCACAAGTGAGCGGCAATTGAGAGGAAGTTGTCAACGCGTCCAAGACGCACCAGGCGGTCGAAACCCGGCATTTTCCCGTTGTTCAGAGGCACGCCACTGACACGTCGATCCGACCCGAAAACAGGACCCTCGACGCGTCCGTGTGGCCGAATCCCATAATGCGGATAGAGTTGCGCACCGCCACTGCATAGCCACTGCATACATCGCTTGCCGACGTCAACCGACTCGTCTGGACGACCTGGATGCCATTTTGTTCCAGTTCGACCGGTCAGTGGCTCGCAAACCACGCCGGAACCCGGTCTGACGATCACAAAAGCCCTCAATGGGACTTATCGAGGTATACGGCACAAGTACCACGCCGGGATGTCCCGGTCGAGGGCACCCGGCGCACGTTCCCAATCAGGGGAAACCGAGAAACGCATTCTCGCTATGGCAATGGATTTCCGGTGCCGCCGTCACACGGAGCACCTTTCTCGACCGTCTGCGGACCGGCGCGATAAAAGTCGAGGAATCGTACTATCCGCGGATCCGCCGGATCGTCCAATGCGAGCCGTCTTCCCCACGCGGTCGCCACCACGGTGGCGGGCAGGCCGGGGTACGGACTGAGCAAAGTGTGGTGTTTTCCTTTGACCAGCCTGCGCAACAGGTCCACCTGACCGGCAGGCAGGTCGGGGCGGTAGGTGAGCCAGACCGCGCCGTGTTCCAGCGAATGCACCACGTTCTCGTTACGCAATGGCTCGGCATACACGCCGCAGTTCTGCAGCACTGGGTCGTGCGGACCACCCGCGGGCGGAATCCGGTCGTACGCGACGGGTTCCGTGGTGTGCCCACGCTCACGGATGGCGAATCGTTCCACACCGGCGATCCCCGGCTCACTCTGCTCGGTGAGCCGGGTGAACCCGACCAGGTCCGCCGCCACGATCGCGAGGGTGCCCAGGAAAAGGAACATCCAAACCACTCCGCGCTGCCTCGGCGCCTTGTCCAGTGCGAAACCGTCGGCCGCTCGGTGCATCAGGCTGTCCGTCCCTTGTCGAATGGCTCCGCTTCCCAGCTCATCGCCAGCTCGCGATACCGGCTGTTGCCCGCGAGCAGGCTCGAATGCGTGCCGTCCACCACCTGACCCGCGTCGACCAGCAGGACCCGGCCGGCCCGCCAGGCGCTGCTGATCCGATGGGCGATCACGACGAGTGTGCCGCCACGGCGGGCGAAAGCGAGTTCCGCGCGTTGTTCGGCGGCCGGATCCAGATGACAGGTCGCCTCGTCGAGGATCACCACCGGCGCGGGGGAAAGATGGGTGCGGGCGAGCGTGATGAGCTGCCGCTCGCCCGCGGAAAGCCCCGCACCGTTTGGAGGTAGCTCCCGGTCGAGTTCAAGCTCGTCCAGACCGAAGAGCCGCGCGGTGCGGAGCAGGTCGCTGTCGGGTGTGTCCGGCGCCAGGTAGGCGAGGTTCTCGCGGACGGTTCCGGCGAAGACGTAGGCCTCCTGCGGGACGAGGGCGACCGAACGGCCGCCGCGGATCGACCCGGCGGTCGGTGCCCTCAGCCCGCAGAGGAGGGAGGCCAAGGTGGACTTGCCCGCCCCGCTGGGGCCGACGACGGCGATGTGCTGCCCGTACGGGATGTCCAGGCTGACGTCGTCCAGTACCGGGTCGGCCGTCGCCGAATAGGTGTACGAGACACGGCGCAGGCTGATGTTCCGGCTGCCGCCCGCCTGCCTCGGGGACTCGCGGTTCCCTGGCCCGACGGCGACCTCGCTGAGCCTGGTCATCGTCCCGATCAGGTCCACCAGCCAGCCCGCGCCACCGTGGACGAGGAACTTCACCGCCGGAGCGAGCCCGAACGTCACGTAGTACACGGCGGCGACGAGGTCGCCCGACGACAGGCTGCCCTGCGAGATCAGGACCGGCGCCAGGACCAGAAGGGCCAGCAGCCCGAGGTCGACGCCGAGGCTCACGGTGAGGGAACGCAACACCCCGACCCTCGCGTACCTGACGGCCGCGTGCCGTGCTGCCTCGACACCTTCGCGTATCTGCCTGGTCGCGGTCGGTTCGGCCGCGAAGGCGACGATGTCCCTGCGCGCGGTGAACACCCTGGTGGCGTCGTCGGCGAGGCGTTCCTCGATCAGAATCGCCTTCCGCTGCCATTTCCAGGCGTACTTCACCAGCCGTCGGTAGACGGCGACGGCCGCGAGCAGGCCCGGAAGCAGCATCAAGGCCGCGACCGGGACGACGGCGGCGAGACCGGCGAGCGCACCGATCGCGACGGAGACCGTGGTGTGCACGTTGCGCAGCACCGTCGCGACGAGCCTCCGGACGGACTCGGTCTCGCCGGTGGCCTGCCGCACGGCGGCACCGGGTTGGGCACTCTCACCCGCCAAGGCGCGGTCCAGCCCGGCTGCCGTGATCGTGGTGACCAGCCGGTCCCGGAGCGGCTCGACGATCCGGGCAAGCGGGCCGAACAACGCCCTGGTCAGCACCGCGCCCGCCAGCTGGATCTGCACGAGCAACGCCAGCCACCACAGTCCGGTCTCGGCCCGTCGCACGAAGAACCCGTCGTCCAGGGCCCGCGCGATCAGCACGCCGGAAAGCGCCGTCGGCGCGGACAGCAGCAAGGCCAATCCCGCGACCGCGCACAGGGACCGCTGGTACGGCGCCAGTTCGGCGCGCAGCAGCCGCACACCGTCGCGCGCCCTCACGGCTCCCCCACGGCGAACAGCTCGCGGTAACCGCTGTCACGCCACAGTTCGTGATGCGGCGCGAGGGCTCGCAACCCACCGTCGCCGAGCCAAGCGACGAGATCCGCGCCTGCCGCGGTTACCACGCGGTGCGCGACGACGAGCGCCGTCCGTGACCGCCACGCCGACCGGATCGCGCGGTTGATCTCCGCCGCGGTCGCCGTGTCCACATTGGACATCGCGTCGTCGAGCACCAGCACGCGGGCGGGACGGGCGAGCGCCCTCGCCAGGCCGAGGCGCTGGACCTCGCCACCGGACAACGGAAGGTGATCGGCCAAAGTGCCGTAGCCGTCCGGAAGCCGCCGGACGAAGAGGTCGGCCCGTGCCTGTCTGGCCGCACGGGCCACGGCGGATCCGGGCAGCGGCGCCGTCGCGGCGATCGCGTCGCCGATCGTGGCCCCGAAGAGCAAGGGTTCTTCGAAGGCGTAGGCGATCTCGCTCCGGAGCGACGAAAGCTCCAGGTCACGGACGTCGACGCCGTCCAGCACCACTCGCCCCGACGTGACGTCGGACAGCCTGCCGACCGCTCCCATCAGCGACGACTTACCCGAACCGGACCGGCCGACGAGGGCGACGTGCGTGCCGGGCGGAACCGTGAAGGTCACCCGGCTCAAGGGCCCGACGGCGACATCTTCGAAGCGGAGCTCACCGTCGCCGGGAGGCAGGGCTCTCGGCCTGGCCGGTACCGGCACGGACGGTGCGTCGTGAACCTCCAGCAGACGCCGGGAGTTGGCCGCGCTGTAGACCATGCCGACCAGCGAGTCCACCTGTTCCAGCAGGCCCAGTGCCAGTTGACTGTAGAAGAGCGCGGCGAGAACCTCGCCGCCATCGAGCCGTCCGGACATCACGCCGAAACCCGCGACGGACAGCAGCGCCACCTCCTGGACCGGCGCGAGCAGGCCCATCCGCCAGCCGATCTCCCGCTGTGAACGCCAGGCAGCGAGGCCCGCGCTCCGCAGTTCCGTCAGTGGACCGAGGATCCGGCGCAACTCACGATCGCGAGTGCGGCCCGCGCGGATGGTCCGTACCCCCGAATGCGCGTCGACCAGCAGCGCGGCCAGCCTGCCGCGCGCGGTCCGGTACCGGGTCTCGGCGTCACCGACCCGTCGGAGGAACACCCGCACCGCGAACCAGCTGATGACGAGTTCCGCCCCGACGAGCCCGGTGAGCCATGGGTCGAGGAACCACAGCGCGACCAGCGCGACCACCGATCCGGCCGCCGTGATCAGCACCCCGATCGCCCCGAAGCCCAGCTGTGCGGGAGCGCCGGCGTCGCCGGAAAACCGGGTCAGCAGGTCACCGGAAGAGAACTCCCGCTGCCGGACCGGCAGTCTCAACGTCTTCTCCAGCAGATCCCGTCGATGACACGCGGTGGTCGCCGCCATCCCCCGCACCGTCACCTGACCCGCGACGACGGACGCCACGAGACCGATGCCGAGCAGGACCGCCAAGGTGATCAGCGGTCCGGTCGCCACCCCCCGGCCGGACATACTCGCGACGGCGTCCGCCAGCGACGACGGCACCAGGAGTTCGCAGGCCAGCGCCACGGCAGCACCGGCGACCGCGAGCACCGTGAGGGCCGGGCGGCGCCTGAGCAGGTCGCGCGATACGACTTGCCGTACGGAGGTCATGGCCGGGGTCTCCTCGTGATGGGAAACCCGCCGGAGGCGGAGTCGGTGTCACGCCTCCGGCGAGTTCGTCTACCGGTTCGATCAGTCGTCGTTGCCGGGCACACCCGGCTGCTTGATGCAGGTCGCACCACAGGACTTGCTGCCGCACGTGAAGCTGCAGCAGCCTGCGGAGAAGTCCATGTAGGACGAACCTGTTCCCGGCTCGGGCAGAGCCTGCAGCGCCTCGACGTTGGGAATGGCCATATCGGTCACCTCCTTTCGGAACGAGTTCCGGAGCGCTCCGGCGAGACGCCGTCGCGCCAGGTCGATGGGTCGGGGTGGAAGAGCCGGCGTCCGCCGAACTTCAGGCGGGCGAGGAAGGCGAGCTGGCCGGAGATCCCCGCGCCGAAGCCACTGGTGATGTCCTTGCCGCCCTCGTCCGGCAGCACGGCCCGGCCGTTCCGGTAGATCCGCCGCGCCCACATGAGCTGCGCGATCGACTCCGCCCAGACCCGGTAGGTCTGGTCACCGGTCGCGCCCGCCAGGTCGAGCAGGAAGTCGCCGTTGCCGGGAAGGCCGTGGCAATAGGCGGTCCCGGCCCAATGCCGGGTCGCCATCACCGCACGGGCCGCGCCGGTCGCGGCCTCGAGGTACCGCTCGTCGCCGGTTTCGGCGTAGAGGCGGCACAGAAAGGTGCCGATTCCCGCCGAACCGTTGCACCACCACACCGGTGCCCGCGACGCCCCTGGGCAGTCCGGCCAGTGAGTGGCCCCGGTGTCGATGCTCGACGCGGTCAGCAGGGTGTCGCCGCAGCGCCGCGCGGCGTCGGCGAAGTCCTCGCGTCCGGCGGCTCCCGCCGCGGCGAGCAGGAACGCGCCGATCCCGGCCACACCATGGGCGAAGCCGTACGAACGGTAGCCTGCGAGATCGGAATCGAACGACATCGGGATCGTCCACATGAGACCGTCAGGCCCCGGATTCGCGGCGGCCAGTATGGATTCGGCGCAGCGAACCGCGCGGCGCGCCAGTTCCGCATCGCCGGTTTCACCGGCCAGGTAGAGAAAGCAGGTGCCCAGCCCCGAGAGGCCGTGGGTGATGTCGGGATTGGGCCAGGCCATGATGAGGCTCTTGACCAGCCGCAAGGCTCGGTCGATGAGCTCCGGGCGGCCCAGCACCCGGCCTGCGTCGTAAAGCGCCCAAGCCGTCCCGGAGAAGCCGAAATACAGGCCGGGAAGCCGATGGTGCCGGCCGTCCAGATGCCGGAGGATCCGGGGCAGCACGATGTCGTAGAGCCTGTCGACGTGCATGTCGTTCTCACTGAGCTTCGCCAGCACCGCGAGGGTGCCTGCCAGGCCGTGCTGGACGGAGCAGGGTTCGTTCAGCTCCCCGAACCCGGTTTCGGGCCACGGTCTCGGCTCGGATTCGGCGGCGGCCGTCTCGGTCAGATGTCCGAGTGCGCCCTCGACCAGTTCGTCCCACTGCTCCGGCGACCAGAGCAGTTCCCTCGACCTGGTGAGCGACGGCGCCGGGGTTTCGGTCAGTTCGATGACCTCCGCCAGGCTCATCCGTTCGGTGGGTTCGGTGCGCATGAGCCCCTTGATCACCCGGCTCAGCGTGCGCGACAACGGTCTGGTCAGTGGCGGGGCGAGCCATTCGGCCACTCGTTCCTCCAACGGGCGCACCTCCGGGAGATCCTCGGCGAAGTCGGGGTTCACGTGGGCGATCTGATGTAGGAGCGTGGCTCCGAGGCTGAAGAGGTCCACGGCCGGATCCGGGTCCACGCAGGCGAACTGCTCCGGCGCGCTCAGGCCGGGGGTTCCGCTGCCCGCACCGAGCACGATCCATTCGGCCGGGCTCCCGGCGCGGACGGCAGCGAGTTCGAGGTCGATCAGCCGGACGGAACCGTCGGGCATCGTCAGCAGGTTGTTCGGCGTGAAGTCGCGGACGACCACGCCCCGCTGGTGCAGACCACGCAGCAACCGGGCGAGCTTCCCGGCAAGCGCGGCGCATTCGGCGGTGTCGAGCTGGCCGTCACCGCTGCGCAGGATCCCGTCGACCCGGTCGCGGAATCGTTCACCGTCCAGGTATTCCTCGATCAGGAAAACGTGTTCCTGCTGCTCCAAAAGATCGACGTACTCCGGGACAAGACCGGTCCCGGCGAGGTGACGCAACACGAATCCTTCGTGCCGGAGGTAGTCACGCGCGTCGAGACCTTCACGATCCGTGCCGACGTGGGGCCGTGCCTCCTTGACGATCACCTCGCGTCCGGTCTCGCGGTCCAGCGCGCGGTAGACACCGCCCTTGTTGGCGTGGCGAACCACCCGCGTGACCTCGTACCGGTCTCTCAGCAACACCGACGTCACGGTCGCGGTGACCTCGCGTCCGAACGGGTCCAGGAGCCAGGAAGGGGGCTGGAAGTGACCTGGCCTCCGGTCCTCCACCGGCGCGCCGTTCTCGTCGAGTACACAATCGCGATACCCACCGTCATTGGTCAGCATCCGGTAGCCGTCGAACGCCCCGTACCGGTAATGAACCAGGCTCCCCTTGCGGTAGCGGGCGTCGGAAAGGATTGCCGGACCGGACAAACCGATGGTCGCTTCGTGCAGCTTCTCGGCGAGTTCCAGCAAAGAATCACGATCCGGCGGGTAGACGGTGATGAACTTACCGGAATTGCCACGCGGGCACTGGAAGTCGTTGAGTTTCAGCACGTCGACCGCGGTGGAGGCGAATTTGAACTGCGCCGAAGAGGCGAGCAGAATCGGCAAACAGGCCTGCAGGACCCACGGCGCGGAGAGCACCGTCGCCGAAACGTGCAGTTTCCAGCCCTGGATACGGCGTTCCTCCAACGGCGGGCGCAGATAGGTCCAGATGTCGGCACGTTCGATCAGCCAGCCGGAAAGCACACAGTCCGCCAGAGATTCCGCAACCAGTTCGCCGGGTTCCGGGAAATCCGCTGACAGTGCCGCCGTCCTCGGCATGGTGTGGAGATCGTCTTCTTCACGAACAAGCGGGAGTGCCATTGCGTGTCCTCGACGTGGTCGGTTTGAGGACATGAACCTAGGCCGCGATTAATCCCCTCCGACAGAGCAGAAGCACTACTCAAGTTCCTATTCGGACGCGCACCCGGATTACTCAATGCGAATGGAGTATCGCCGCTTGACGTATCCCGGCACCGCATCGAGGCTGGCACAAAAGGGTTTCCGCGGAGGACATCTGAGGGGGTGCCGCCTTGGATTCGACGTGGCCGCTGGTGGGACGGCGAAGAGAGCTTTCCTCGATCGACGAAGTGCTGGCGGGGGCAACCGGCGGGCTCGTCCTCGCCGGACCGCCCGGCGTCGGGAAGACCCGGTTGCTGCGGGTCGCGATGGATCGCGCGGCCGCGGCCGGGCGCCGTGTCGAACTACTGGCCGCGACCGGCGCCGGATCCTCGATCCCGCTCGGCGCCGCTTCCCATCTCCTGCCTGCCACCCCGTCGGCGGACGAAGAACCCGACCGCACAACACTTTTCCGATGGGCGTCCGCGGGATGGGACGAGGACGGCGCGGTTCTCGCCGTCGACGACGCCCATCTGCTCGACGAGGGTTCGGCAGCACTGGTCCATCATCTGTGCACCCACCGCCGGGTCGTCGTGATCGCGACCGTGGTGACCGGGGCGAGTGCTCCGGACGCGATCTTCACCTTGTGGAAGAACGGGCAGGCCCGCCGCATGGAGGTTTCCCCGCTTGCCGATCCCCTGATCGACGATCTGATCGGACACGCGCTGGACGGCCACGTTCCGGCGTCCGTCCGAACCCGGCTGCGCAGGCTGGCCGACGGGAACCCGTTGCATTTGCAGGCTTTGGTGCTCGACGGGCTCGAATCCGGTGCGCTGGTGAAGGAAAGCGGAACCTGGCGATGGCAGGGTCCGGTGGTCGGCGCCTGGCGGCTGCACGAACTCGTGGAGGCTCGGCTGCGCAGTTGCGACTCGGCCGTGCGGTCGGTCGTCGAGCTGGTGGCGTGTGGTGAACCCTTGCCGCTCGAACTGGTCGAGCCCGAACCGGGACTGCTCGCTGCCGAACGCGCCGGGCTGCTCGAGGTCACCGGCGACGGCCGTCGCTCCGAAGCCCGGCTCGCTCATCCGATCTATGGCGAAGTCCTCCGTTCCGGCCTGAAACCACTACGTGCCAGAGAGATCCATCGAACCCTTGCCGAACGCCTCGGCGCGACCTCGTTGCGGCGCAGGGACGATTTGCTGCGCCTGACCACCTGGCAGCTCGCCACCGGCGTGCGGCCGAGTGTGCCGGACATGCTCGCCGCGGCCCGGCAATCCCTTGCCCGTCATGACCTCGTGCTCGCGGAACGGCTCGCGCGCGCCGCCGTCGACGCGGGATCCGATCAGGCGCGGACCTTGCTCGCCGAGGTACTCAGCTGGTGCGGACGGCATCAGGACGGGATCGCGGTACTCGCGGAAAGCGGCCGGTCCGAACCCAGCGACTGGACCACCACCAGGGCGAGGCTCCTGTACTGGGGGCTCGCGCGGCACGACGAGGCCACCACGATGCTGCCGGACGACCCGACGGTGACGCGGGCACTGATCCTGCTCGCCGAAGGGAACTGCCGGGAGGCGCTCGACATCGCGCTCAAGATCGCCGAACTGGAGTCGGCCCCGATCGACGCGAGACTCTGGGCGTTCACCACGGCGGTCAACGCCTACGCGATGCTCGGCAAGGTCTCGACGGCGCTCGACATCGCGCGCCAGGGGCGGCGGCTCGCCGAACGCCACGAGGACCTGGTCCGCACCGGACTGCCGTATCTCCGGCTCGCCGAGGGGTACGCGTTGCTGTTCGCGGGCAGGCTTTCCGAGGCACAGGACGTCGCCGAGGACGGTGGGCAGTCGGCCGTGCAGGTCGGCGATCCCGGCCTGATCGCGGCATGGTCGGCGCTGTCCGGACTGATCTCCCAGCTACGCGGGGAACTCCGCGCCGCCGTGACGTCACTGCGCGAAGCCGTCGCCATCGAAACCGCGCAGGATCCGACCGGCAGCCTCCACCTGCACGAGATGATCCTCGCCGGAACGCTCGCGATGAGCGGATCCGTCGACGAAGCGGCGGAAGTCCTCGACGGCGCTCGTGAGGAAGACTCGCGGACCGCGGTCAAGCGGCTCTTCCGGCCGCACGCCGAAGCTCATCGCGCCTGGGTCAGCGCCGCCCGCGGTGACCTGCGTGGCGCGGCGGAGATCGCGCTCGACGGCGCCGCGCTCGCCAGGGACGCCGGACTTCCGTGCATGGAAGCGGTCGTGCTGTACGAGGCCGCCCGGCTCGGCGCGGCGAGGCAGGCGGAGAAACGCCTGAAGGTGCTCGCGGAGACCGTCGAAGGCGACCTGGCCCGCGTCTATCGCGACGCGGCAGCGGCCATGGCGGCGGACGACGAAGCCGCGCTGCTCGCCGCGGCGGACGCGTTCGCCGACCTGCCCGCTCCCCTTCTCGCCGCCGAGATGCTGACGGCCGCCGGTCGGGTGGCGCAGGAAGCGGGGCAGACACGACGGGCGGGCGCCGCTCTCGCGAGGGCGCGCGAACTGGCGCGATGTTGCCCGACCGCGCGGACTCCGGTGCTCGACAGCGTCGAGGGCACTCAGCAGCTGACGCCGAGGGAACGCGAGATCGCCCGGCTGGCCGCGAGGCAGGCGACGAGCCCGGAGATCGCGCGGCGGTTGCGGCTGTCCGTCCGGACGGTGGACAACCATCTGGCCCATGTGTACGACAAGCTCGGCATTTCGAGCAGGATCGAACTCACCTCGCTGTTCCGCGGGAATTGAGAGATCTAGCCCGCCGGCGTGATCAGGCCGTAGTGACCGTCGTACCGGTGGTAGAGGACGCTGCCCCGCTTCAGTCCGATGTCGACGAAGAAGAGGAACGGCAAACCGAGCAGACCGAGCCGTTCCACCGCCTCGGCCGCCGTCAGGACCGGCGCCGGTTGCCCGCTGACGGTCACCGCCAGCCGGAACGGGCTGAGCCGGTGCGGCCCCGGCGGCGTCGACTGCGCCAGCCGGTGCAAGGTGGGGCCGGCGTGGTACAGCACGCTGTCCTGACCCGTCCCCGATTCCGTGAACAGGTGGAAGTCGTAGTCCAGGAGGTGCATCTCGAAGAACGCGTCGTCCACAGTGGAGCGTGCGAGCGAGTAAGCCTTGTGCCGGACGATCTCTCGTTCACCCTCCGGCAGGGGAAGCCACAGCGACGGCAGTCCGGACAGCGAATCGTGGCGCCATTCGCCGGGGTCGACGTCCGGGCGGCGTCCACGCCTGGCCGCCCGGTGGAGCGCGCTCCGCTCCAGCTGGCACCGCAACTTCGTGTCCAAGCGGGCGATCGCCTCTTCGGCGGTCGGTGCGGCGACCTGGGCCCGCAGCCGCCTCCCGCCGACGTCGAGGTTCGCCTGAACGACCACGGGCTGTTCCATGGTGGGATTCCCGTGCCTGCTCAGCCGCACCGACGCGGCGAGCACGGGACGGTGGGCGATCGCGAAAAGCCGTTTCACCCTCCGCCCGGCACGCTCGGCGACGGCGGGCGGAAGGTCACCGCGCACCGTCACGTGCACGTCGGGTGTCACCTTGATCCCGGTCGTCCGCATTTCCTCGATCCTTTCCGAAGACCGCCTGATGCGGCCGCTCTCCCCTGACCGTGAGCGGTTCCTCCCGTCGGATGACGAACGTGGGAAGCGCCCCCGGCCGGACGACGGCGACAGGACACGGCACGCGCCCTGGCAACTCCTGGCCGACAGAACCGAGCAGCAGTCCGCCGAAACCACTGTGGCCACGGTTTCCGACCACGATCAGCCCGGCCCGCCCGCCGTACTCCGTCAGCACCCGGCCAGAGCGGCCCCTGACGACGAGGCACTCCGACAGGACCTGCGGGAACCCCGATGCGACCCAGTCGACGTGCTTCTCCAAAGACCGCAGGGAAAGCTCCTGCGCGGCGGAACCGGCCGGATCGTTCTCGGGCAAGGTCTTGAGCACTGTCACCGGCACGCCGAGGGTCGACGCTTCCTCGAACGCGAACCGCACCGCGGCTGCCGAACCACTCCAGTCGTCCACCCCGACCAGCACCGGTCCCGATCCGCTCCGATCGCCACGGACGACGATGACCGGACAGTGGCCGTGGACCGCGAGCGCGAGCCCCGACGACCCCAGCAGCAACCGGCCTGCCCCGGTGAGCCCGCGTGAACCCAGCACCACCATCGCCGCCCGCCAGGACTCGTCGACCAGCAGTACCCGTGGATCCCCGGATCTGGCCTCGGCTTCGATCTTCAGCGACGGCTCCGACGTCCGGGCGACTTCGGCGGCGGTCTCCAGCCTGCCGGCAGCGGTCGCCCACATGGCTTCACGTACTTCGGCCGCGGTGACCTCCAGGTTGGGATAGTCGTGGTCCGGCGGGACGCAGGCGTGGACCAGCCGCAGCGGTCGCTCGTTCCGGACGGCTTCCCCCGCCGCCCAGCGCACCGCCCGCAGCGCGGATTCGGAACCGTCGACTCCCGCCACCACGGGTTCACGCCTTCCCACCGCCGCCACCGCCTTCCGGACGGCCGGTCTTTCGGACCGAGGCGAACCGCCTGCCGAGCGCCGCACCCCACTCGCGGGCACGGTCGAGCTCACCGGCGCGCAACACCGGCTGTTGTCCGTCGGTCTCGACCAAGAAGCTCTCCGGTGGCACGAGTGGCACGCGGCCGAGCCGCCGCAACCTGCGTAGCGCGACGACCGCGGCGGAACCGGTGAGCCAGCGCGGTTTTCCCATCCGGGTGTCGAAGGCCGCCACCGGGCCACCCGGCAACCGGTTCAAGGTGCCGAGCCATTCACGGAGGCCCGTACTCGATCGGACATCGTCCAAGGCCTGCCTGGCCGCCTCGGACCGGCTCGACGGCCATGACAGCCCGTGCACGTGAGTCGGCCCGCCGACCACCAGCAGATCGGCGTCCGGCACGGACCGGACGTCGTCGACGTTCACCACGGAGACCTCCGTGTACCGGCCGAGACCTTCCCCCACGGCTTTCGCCACTTGTTCGGTGTTCCCGGACATCGACTCGTACACCACCATCGCCCGCATCAGCGTTCTCCTTGCCCTGCCGTCGAAACTCCACGAGATGCCCGCGAGGCGGCGAAAACGACCAATGCCACCGCGCCCGCCATCGTGAGCAGAAGGAAAGCGAGCCACAGGAACGCGAGCACGAGGTAGTGCGGGACCGCCAGCAACCACTTCACCAGCCACAACCAGCGCGACAGACCGGGGTCGAGCCTGGCTTCGACACGAACTGCCTGGTTCACGACGCCTCCTCGACACGGAGCGGACAGCTCGACGATCCGGGTTTCCCCGCCGCCTGGACAGGAACGAAGGACCCTGCCAGGCGGGTCCTCCGACCCTCCTCGGCGTCGCGGGTGGCAAGAACCATGGGAATCAGCGGTTCCGCTACCGATGAGGCAGGTGCTCCCGATGGATCGTGGGACCGGCACCGAACTCGCCGCCTGGAGCGGACGCCACACCGCTCCGGACGGCGTCCCGTCGGCGAACGCGCCCGCGCGGGACGACACCCTCGGCGTCCTGCCGACGGGCGCGTTCGCCGACCCCGCATTCGGCCGACCACCGGCGCCGCGCCGTCAGAGCCACTGACCGAAAGGACTTTTGGTGATGTCTTACGGACACTGTTACGCCGGCAGCGGCTGGATCGGTGTGGTCCTGGTGCTCGCCATCGCGGTCATCGTGGTCGCCGGACTCGTCACCGTCGCCGTGCTCCTGCTGCGCCGGTACACGCGGCCGGCTTCCGGCCGTGACGAAGCCTTGCGGATCCTCAACGAACGCTTCGCCCGCGGCGAGATCGACAAGGCCGAGTACGACGAACGCCGCGCCGCGATCCGGAACTGAGCCCCGCTCAGAAGCCGCGTCCGAGAACTTCGTCGACGGCACGGCGCGGACTGGCCGGTACCGCCCCGGAGGGGTAGCCGAACCGCATGAGTGCCTGCGGGAACCCGGCCAGTTCGAGGTCTTCGCACAACGCGGAGCGCACCTCGGGCAGGTGCAAAGGCTGCGTCAGCACCGAACCGACGAGCCCTCCGTCGACCGCGTCGAGCCAGGTGGTCTGCACCGCGTGACCCGCCGTCAGATGGTCGTACCGGGTGTCGTCGAGGGTCAAGAACACGAGCAGCGTCTCTGCGGCCAGCCGTCTCATCAGGACCGCGCTGTCCGGCAGTGCCGTCGAAGGGCGGACCAATCCCGCCCACGGCAACGATCCCGGCGGAAGCGCCGTCGCGGCGAGCCCCACCCCGTGCCGATGCGAAACCTCGTCGCGGATGGCGATCCCGCATGCGGTGGCATCGCCCTCGACGTGGGCGAAGTGCTGGAAGAACTCCTTCGAGAAGCCTTCGGCTCGTTCCAGTTTCAGGCCCGTCCTGCTCGGGGTCACCGATTGGATGTCGCCCTGGGCGGTTTGGGCACGATCGGTCACCCGATCGAGCGCCGCCCACAGCAGACCCGACGGCCGGAGACCGAACGAACCGGACAGGAAATCGAGTTCCGGTGCGCTCCGCCAGACACGAGGCGGAAACCAGCGTCCGTTCCGCCACGGGCGAGGCGCGACGAGCACTGCCCGCGCCAGCGCGTCCGGGCCCACATTGTGCCGGAGAGCGGCGGTTCGCAACGCATGGATCGCCATCATGGCATCAGCCAGGTCGTACCGGGCCATCAGGACACCGGCCACGTGTTCCAACGTCGCCTTGTCGCGCAACTTCGTCAGGATGGCATCGATGTCGATCGGCTGCCCGTTCACGGCAGTCGACACCCGCTGCGGCCCACCGGTCAACGGCACGATTCCACTATCCGCCGCCCGGTATCCCTGGACAAGATGTCAACCCACTGGCGCGGAGTGGCTCAACCTCCCGTCGTGGACTTCGGTGATCCGGTCCACCGCGGCGAGGTGGACCCGGTCGTGGGTGACCAGAACGGTCGCGGTGGAGCGCTCGTGAGTGAGCCGGGTGATCAGGTCGACGACCGCGGCGCCGCGGTCGTGGTCGAGTGCGCTCGTCGGTTCGTCGATCAGCAGCACGGTGGGCTCGTTCATCAGAGCGCGGGCGATGTTCACCCGCTGCCGTTGACCACCGGAGAGCTGGTGCGGACGGCGTCCCGCCTGCGGTGTGAGCCCGACGGCGTCGAGCAGGTCCATGGCCGCGTCACGGGCCTTGGCCGTGGAGCGGCCGTCGATCCGGGCCATGACCTGAAGTTGTTCGACGGCCGTGAGCGAGGGCAGCAGATTGGGTTGCTGGAACACGATCCCGATCTTGCGACGCCGCAGTTCCGTGAGTTCACCGCGGGTCAGACCGGTGGTCACGGTGCCGTCGATCGTGACGGTCCCGTCGTCCGGGGTGATGAGGGTGGCGGCGACGGCGAGCAGGCTGGACTTGCCGGAGCCAGAAGGCCCGGCGACAGCGGTGAGCGCGCCCGCGGGCACGTCCAGGGTGACGTCGTCCAGGGCGGTGAGGCGGGAGTCGCCGTCGGGATAGGTGAGGGTGACGCCGGTCAGGTTCAGGCTCATCGGGCACTCCCCAGTGCGGTCAGCGGGTCGACAGCGGTGATGCGGCGGACGGAAAGAGCGGCTCCCAGCGCGCCGAGCAGGATCATCACGGCGGCCGGGACGAGAACGGTGGCCGGAGTCAGCAGGAACGGCACGGCGGAGCCGGCGACCACGGCACCGAGGCCGACGGCCAGCCCTGTCCCGAGGGCGGTTCCGCCGACGAGAAGCACGACTGCCTGGCCGAGCGCGTCTTTCAGCAGGAAGCCCGTACTGGCCCCCAATGCCTTGAGGACGGCGATGTCGCCGCTGCGCTGGATGGTCCAGACGGTGAAGAAGGCACCGATCACGAGTGCCGAGATGGCGAAAAGGAAACCCCGCATCAGTTGCAGCGAACCGTTTTCGGAGGTGTAGGAGCCGATCGCGGACAGCGAGTCGGTCTTCGAAACCGTCTTCGTGCCCACGGCACGGTCTATGGCCGTGACGTCGACGTCGGCTGTCGTGGTCAGCGCCAGCACGGTCGCGCTCGGCTCACCGCCCGCGGGCGGCACCGTCTTCGCCCAGACGTCGAGGCCTGCCCACACCACCGGGGTGTGGCTGAACCAGGCGTCCCCTGACACGGCGGCGACGGTCAGCGGACGCCCGGCGACGGAGAGGGTGTCCCCGTTCCGGACGCCCAAATCCTCGGCGGCGGAGGTCGACAACACCACCGAGTCACCGGTGATGGCGCCGCTGTCCGAGGTGAGCGTCGAACCGGCCCGGACACCCAGCACGGTGATCCCGGCGCTCCGGTTCCCCGCGGTGGCCTTGGTGGTGGCGATGCCCAGCGGTTCGGCACCGGTGACGCCAGGGGCCGCGGCCCACTGCCGCCGCTGCGTCTCGGTGAGGGCGGAATTGGCGTAGGAGAGGCTCTGTCCGTCGCCGGGAGCGGCGAAGACGATCTTGTCGGCGGGCAGGCCGGTGATCGCGGAGATGTTCTGCTCGCCGAGCCCGGCGGTGAGCCCGGACAACAAACCGACCAGCAGGGTGATCAGCACGACTACGGCACCCATCAGGGCGAATCGCCCTTTGGCGAATCTCAGGTCTCTCCAGGCGACGAACACGGTTCCGGTCTGTCCTCTCCGGCGGGTGGATTGGGTACCTCTCCACGATCGCCGCCGGGCCCCGCGAGGACATCTGGCCGGAGATCACACTTCGCGGGCCGGAAGACGGCACGCCGCCTCTACCTTTGGATAGAGGCGCACCGCGATCCGGCTCCGTAGCCTGGACGCATTGTGATCACCACGCCCGCTTTGACCCCGACGAGCCGGATGCTGACCTGGTGTCTGCACCTGCTGCTCATCGCCCTGCTCGCGCTGGCGGCAGTGCGAGCGGTCGTCGACGGCTCACCCCGTGCGGGAGCGGTCGTCGCGACGGCACTGACCTGCGGCGTGGTCTACGCGGCGGGCCCGCTCCTGCCCCGTGTCAGGACGTCCCGGCGAGCCGCCGCTTGGTGGCTGTTCGCGGTGGGCGTCGCATGGCTGGTCCTGCTGGCGCTGACCGCCGACGGCGTGTGGGTCGCGTTCCCGCTGTACTTCCTGCAGTTGCACTTGCTGCCGCGCCGTCAGGGCCTGGTGGCGGTGATCGCGACAGCGCTGGCCGCGATCATCGCGTTCGCCGCCCATCAGGGTTCCTTCGTCCCGGCGGCGGCGATCGGCCCGGCTCTCGGGGCCGCCGTCGCGGTCGCCGTGGTCTGGGGCTATCAGGCGCTGTACCGCGAAAGCGAACGGCGCCGGAACCTGATCGAGGAGCTCACCGCCACCCGCGCGGAACTCGCCGGAGCCCAGCACGAAGCGGGGGTGCTCGCCGAACGGGAGCGGCTGGCCAACGAAATCCACGACACCCTCGCCCAGGGGTTGTCGAGCATCCAACTCCTGTTGCGTGCCGCCGAAAGACGGCTGCCCGACAACGCCGGGAACGCCGCCCTCTACGTCGAGCAAGCCCGTCAGGCGGCCGCGGACAACCTCGCCGAAGCCCGCCGCTTCGTCATCGCGCTGTCTCCCCCCGCACTCGACAACACCACTTTGCCCGACGCGCTGGAACGGCTGTGTGCCACCATCAGCGCCCGGCACCGGGTCGCCGCGCATTTCCGGCTCGTCGGCACTCCCGTTCCGCTGCCGACCACGCATGAGGTCGCGATGCTGCGCATCGGCCAGTCCGCCCTCGCGAACACCGTCCGGCACGCCAAAGCGTCCATCGCCAGGGTCACCTTGAGTTACCTGGACGAGCACGTCACCCTCGACGTCGTCGACGACGGGATCGGCTTCGACCCCGAGCGCGGTGGCTTCGGACTGACCGCGATGCGCACCCGTGCCGAAACACTGGACGGGACCCTCACCGTCGAGTCCTCCCCCGGCCAGGGCGCCGCCTTGTCCGTGCGGTTTCCCGTCGAACCCCAGGAACTCCCGTGACCGAACCCCCGATCCGTCTCCTCCTGGCCGACGACCACCCCATCGTCCGGGCCGGACTGCGCGCCCTGCTGGAAACCGAACCCGGACTCCTCGTCTCGGCCGAAGCCGCGACAGCGGAGGAAGCGGTGGCCCGCGCCTCGGAAGGCGACATCGACGTCGTGCTGATGGACCTGCGCTTCGGCCCCGGCATGACCGGAGCCGAAGCCACGGCGGCCATCACCGCCCGGCCGGGTGCGCCCCGCGTTCTGATCGTCACCACGTACGACTCGGACGCCGACACCCTGCCCGCCATCGAAGCGGGCGCCACCGGCTATCTCCTCAAAGACGCCCCTCCCGAAGATCTGGCAGCCGCCGTGCGCACAGCCGCGGCCGGGCGCTCCACGCTGGCGCCGACCGTGGCCGACAGGCTCATGAACCGCATGCGCATGCCGAACATCGCGCTGACCCTGCGGGAGATCGAGGTGCTGGTCCTGGTGGCCGACGGCCTGTCCAACCGGGCGATCGCCGACAGGCTCCATCTGACCGAGGGCACCGTGAAATCCCATCTGGCCCGCAGCTACACCAAACTCGGTGTCGACTCCCGCACCTCCGCCGTCGCCACTGCGACCGACCTCGGTCTCATCCGCCGCGCGCCTCGTGAGTGGTGAGGACGGTTAGAACCGTCCTCACCACTCACGCCTGACCTGCCGACGGTCCAAGCACGCGCCCCGCTGGTCGCGTTGCGAAAGCCACTTTCGCAACCTTCAACGTTGCGAAAGTGGCTTTCGCAACACGCCCTCCCCGCCAGACCGCACTGGACCCCAGGGGATCGCGGGTCTCGTGAGTGGTAAGGACGGTGAGAACGCGACTTACCACTCACGCCTGACCTGCGCGAGGGTGGCGGTTCTGCGGCTGTCGGCTCAACGGGAGAAGGTTCCGGACGTTCAACGGCCGGAACCTTCCCCGCTCGACCGCACCGAGACCGAGTGTGGAGGATTCAGGACGTTGAACGTCCCAAATCCTCCACGCTCGACCGCCAGTGGGTAGACAAGTACCGGTCCACCAGAACCAGCCTCACCACTCACGACCCCGACCGCACCAGCAGTCACAACAGCGCCGCGTGAAGGCCGGCAAGCGCTGATGCCCGAGTGGCGGTGCCGGACCGGTCACGCGAAACGGTCGGCCCGGCATTGGGGTCGTGAGTAGTGAGGACGGTTAGAGCGGACCCGTATCTGCCTACTCACGCCTGACCTGCGCGTGGGTGGCGGTTCCGCGGCTATCGGGCTCGACGGTGAAGGAATCAGGACGTTGAACGTCCTGATTCCTTCACCGCCACAGGGTCGCCCGGTCTCGGATCTTGATCAAGGTCGTGCCGACCACGCCCTGGAACCTGACGGGGGAAGATTCCGGACGTTGAACGTCCGGAATCGTCCCGCTCGACCGCACCGCCATCCAGCACAGGTCGAGTCTCCTCGGCTGTCGAGCCTCTCAGCCGCCGAGCACGCCGCTGACCTCGTTCGGCGTTCCCGAAAGCGTGCCGGTCGCGGTCTTCGTCCCCGAGGCGAGATCGACCGAATGGATCTCCTTCTTGCCGGGATCGGTCACGTAGGCGGTTCCGCCCCGGACGAAGATCGCCGGACGCGGCTGCTGCCACTCGAGCGGCTCCTGCCACGAGCCGAGCACGGCGATCTTTCGCGTCACCGAACCGCTCACCGGATCGATCACGTGGATCTGGCCGTCGGTGCCCAGCACCAGGGCCTCGCCCTGAGGACCGCGGGCCAGCGATCGGAAGGTGTAACTGGTCCCGATGTCGACGTGCTTGATCGTGGCCTTCTCCGTGTCGATCAGGCTAACCCGGTTCGGGCGTTCGAGCTCGGCGGCCTTGTCGACCTTGTAGTCGCCCAAGGTGATCGGAGAGACGTCCGAACCCGACTGGTTGCCGATGCGGCCGTAGGGGTCCGGGCTGGTCACCTTGGTGATGACGCCGTTCCGATAGATCAGCGCGCCGGTTTCGCAGCCGACCACGACAGCTTCGCCCTGCGCGGCCGCCTCACCGTGCACGCCGGGGCACTGCTCATTGCGCGCGATCTCCTTCTTGTTCTTGTCCAGCACCACGATGCCGAGCCGCTTGTCCTTGTTCCCGATCGTGGTGACCAGCTCACCGTTTTCGAGTTCGACAGCCACCCCGTGATGCGCTTCCGGCGTCTTGTGTTTCGGCGAAGGCAGAGCGGAGGTGCCGATCGTTTTCGGATCGAAGACGGTCACTTCGCCGGTCCCGTCGGCGAACAGCACCGTCTTGCCTGCGTGCCGGACGACGTGCCCCGGCTTCGCGGCCTTCACCTCGTCGTCCGTCAGCACGGCACCGACGGCATCGAGTACCCGGAACCCGGTCGAGGTCGTGACCAAGAGATGCCGGTCGTTCCCGGCGGGGTTGATCCGGTTGAAGCCTTCCAGCGGGAAGTCCTTGGCCACCTTCAAGGTCTTCCCGTCGAGCAGGGCGATTCCGCCGTCGTAGGTGACGGCCACCGGGTTCGCGACGACGGGCGCCGCGTCCTTCCGGGCTTCGGCCGCGGGCTGTTCGGTCGCGCAGGCGGCGAGCGCGAGTGTGCTCACCGTCGTCGCCATCAACGCGACGTAACGGGTGGTTCGTGCCATTTCCATGTGCCTTTCGTCTGTTCCGGTCAGGAACGGGTCAATCCGGTGGTGATCGATTCGGTGTTGGCGCGCATCATTTCCAGATAGGTGGCCGCGCCCTGGCCAGGTTCGCTGAGCGATTCCGAGAACAGCGGGGTCACCGTGACGTGCAGTCCGGCCTGTTCGGCCAAGACCCGCGCGAGCCGGTCCGGTTGCGAGGAATCGGCGAAGACGACCGGCACTCCCGCCGTGCGGACGACGTCGGCGAGTGCTTTCAGATCCGAGGAACTGGGCGAGGCGAGCGTGGTTCCGCCGGGGATGACCGCGCCGACCACTTCGAAGCCGTATCGCTGGGCCAGGTAGCCGAACACATGGTGATTTGTGACGAGTTTCCTGCGTTCGGGCGGTATCCCGCGGAACTTCTCGGTCATCATCGTGTCGAGGGCCTCGATCTCCCCGCGATAGCGTTCGGCGTTGGCCCGGATCACCGTCTCGTCGACGCCGCCGACATGGGCGACGACCTCGTCGGCGATCGCCTTCACCACGTCGCGCACCCGCGCCGGGTCGGTCCAGAAATGGGGATCCGGCGCGTTCCCGGTGTGGCTGATCGGGTTCGCCCGCTCCCCCGCAGGCAGAGCGGGAACGCCGTTTTCCTCGGCGGTGCGGACCGTGCGCAGCATGCCCTCTTCGAGCCCGAGTCCGTTGTAGACGATCAGACCGGCGCGCTCGACCTGCGCCGCCTGCTGTGCGGAGATGCCGAACGAATGCGGGTCGGCGTTCGGCTTCATCAGCACGGTGACTTCGGCCTGATCACCGACGACGGCGCGGGTGATGTCGCCGAGGATGTTCGTGGTGACGACGACCGAAGCGTTGTTCCCGCCACTTCCGGAACATCCGGCCGCCGCCACCAGCGCGACGGCGAACAGCGCGAGCACCCGGCGCCTCATCGACCGGTCTCCACGATGTGCCCCGCCTTGCCGCCGACCTTCAGTGTCCTGGCGCGACGGAGGTTGTCGTTGTAGTCGATCTCGTACACGTCCGCCGAAAGCGGGTTGTTGACGTAGGCGCGGGTCGTGTCGACCTGCAGCGAAGGAATGTCGGCGGCGGTCGCTTCCGGAGTCAGGAGCTGGACCGACGCCTGTTCCTTTCCGGCGCCGTCATAGGAGCGCAGCGTTCCGTCACGGGTCAGGGCCAGTAGCGGACCGCCCTCCCCGACGGCGTTCACCGCGGCGACCGGTCCGGTCTCGACGTACTGCCAGCTCTGACGGCCGACATCCAAGGCCCACATGGCGGTCTCACCTGCCCGTGCCGCGAGTGTCGAGGCACCCGGTCGGTGGAAGAAGGCGGTAGCGCGTTCCTGCGCCGTGACGGCGCGCGGGTACGGAATCTTCGCGCCTGAGAACGCACCGTCCTTTTCGGTTACGAGCAACGCACCGTCCGAGCAACCGAACACGACCCCGCGCCGCGTCACCGCCTGCCCCTGCAGATCGGGACACGGCTCTTGGACGTCCGAAACGGCTTTGCCTTGCCGGTCATGAACGCGCACTCCACGAGCGAGCGGCTTCCCTGGGTCCGCAACCGAAGCGAGGATGTGTCCGCTGTACGGCACCGCGACGCCGGCATGTGGTTCCCTCGTGATCTTCCCCAGTTCGGCCACGGTTCCCTTGTCGAGCCGAGCCCGGTCGAGCAGCATGGCCGTACCGTCCGAATAGGACAGTGCCGAAACGGCGGGATCGCTGTAGGTCGTCAAGGGCTGCTTGCCCGGCACCACGCCGACGTCACGGACCTTCGCCCGGTAGTAGTGGACATGGTCGCCGTGGTCGACCATCCAGGCCCCACTGTCGATCACCCGGACAGTGCCGTCGCGCGCGGTCAAGTAGCCGAAGCGGCCGTCGCCGGTCAGGGCACGCACTCCGTCGACTCGGCCGGTCTCGTGCACCTCCTCGGTGATCAGGTCCACCACGCGTACAGCGCCCGTCTCGGCGTCGGCGACGATCAGTCGTGACTGCGCTTCTGCCGCTTCTTCGGCGCCTTCGACGTAGCCGTGCGGAACCTCCGGTGTCACCTCCTTCGGCTGCTCCCCAGTGCAAGCCGTCAAGGTCAGCACCGCGACGACCGCCGCCGCTGCTTTCAGTTTCATCGTGAGTTCTCCGGTGTCAGGAAACGGATTCGCTGTCGCACGAAGGACAGGAACGCGGAAAGGAAGAACAACAGGACCGCGCCGGCGGCGATGGTCGCGCCCGCGGCGGTGCCCCAATGCCAGGACACGAGCAGGCCGCCGACCGTGGCGGCGATGCCGAGCAGCGCCGCGATGAGCATGATCGTGGTGATCCGCCGCGACCAGAACAACGCCGCCGCGGCGGGAGCTATGAGCAGGCCGAACACCAGCAGGGTTCCCACCACGCGGAACGACGCGACGATCGTCAGCGTGACCAGTCCGAGCAGTACCGCGTTGGCCAGACGCGGGCGAAGCCCCAGCGTGTGCGCCTTCCGGACGTCGAAGGTGAGTGCGGTGAACGAACGATGCCCCAGCAGGGCCAACGCTCCCACGACGGCCAGGGTGATCGCGAGGCCGACCAGGTCGCCGGATCCGACGGCGAGCACGTCGCCGAAGAGGAATCCGGTGAGGTCGACCGCGAAGGACCGCGAGTGCGACACGATGATCACGCCGCTCGCGAGCATGCCGACGAAGAGCAGTCCGATCGTGGTGTCTTCGGACAGCCTTCGTGAACGCCCGAATGCCGTGACACCGAGCGCCATCACCCCGGCGCTGATCGCGGCGCCGATCAGCAGGTTCACGCCGGTCAGCGACGCGATCGCCACACCGGGCAACATGCCGTGCGACATGGCGTCCCCGATGAAGGCCATGCCCCGCAACACCACCCAGGTACCCACGATGGCGCACACCGCCGAAACCAGCACTCCCGCCACCAGCGCGCGCTGCACGAACGACACCTCGAAGGGGATCAGCAACCACTCCACGCGTCACACTATAGTGGTAATGATTGTCATTATCTGAAAGAGGGTGGGATGACCCCGGACACAGCGGCACTCACGATCGACCGCGCGCACGCGCACTACGGCTCCCGCGAAGTGCTGCGCGGGATCACCGCCCACATACCCTCGGCACGGCTCACCGCGATCGCAGGCGCGAACGGCGCAGGGAAGTCTTCGCTGCTCAACCTCGTCGCCGGCGTACTGCCACCGACCGCCGGATCGGTGACTCGCCGGGACCCTGGCCTGGTCGCCTACGTGACTCAGCAGAGCGAGGTGTCCCAGTCGCTGCCGATCACCGTCCGCGCCACCGTCACGATGGGGCGCTGGGCGCATCGCGGCCACTGGCGGCGACTGTCCGAACTGGACCGACGGATCGTCAGGGAATGCCTGGAAAGACTGGACATCACGTCGATCGCGGACCGGCTGATCGGCACGCTCTCCGGCGGCCAACGCCAGCGGGCACTGGTGGCGCAGGGATTGGCCCAGCAAGCCGGGCTGCTGCTGCTCGACGAGCCGTCTGCCGGTCTGGACCTGCACGCCCGCGGCCTGATCGACGAGGCACTGCACGCCACAGTCGCCGAAGGCACGACGGTCCTGCGCGTCACGCACGACCTCGAAGTGGCGGGCCGCGCCGATCACTGCCTGCTGTTACGGGACGGCCACCTCGTCGGCGAAGGTCCGCCTGCTTCGGTCTTGACCTCGGAACGCGTGGCGGACGCCTGGGGCCTGCCGGTGATTGACCGAGCCCGCAAACCACGCCAAGGAGGAACCGCGAGCCCAGATTGCCACTCAGAGTGAGTGACACTTGGCGGTCGCGACTGGACCAGTCACGACCGCCAAGTGTCCGGCCGATTGGTGCGAGGACTCTACGCGATCCTCAGTCGGCGGCGGAAGACTCTTCACTGTCGACCTCGGCGGCAAGCACTCGATTCGGACCCCGCAAGGGCCCAACCGCGTCATTGAGCGCGCTGAGCGCTACTTCGGGGTTATCCAATAGCGATGGATTACTGTCCAGTAGTGCAATCTCGTCCTGAGTGAGGTTGCGGACGTGTGGAACACCGTCGACCTTGACGAGGAGAATCGATCCGATTTGGATCAACGCCGTGGGAGTATTTTGAAGTGAGGCCAGGAGCTTGGCTACCGCGTCGCCTTGAGCCTGGTCCACCTCTGCCTGATTTTTGATCAAGAGCTGAAGTTCGATGCCTCGCTCCACCTTGTCGAGGCGACGACGCAACTCCTTTGATGTGCCGACTCGACGGAGTCTGTACACAAACGAGCGGCGCCATGATCCGACTTGAGGAGGATAGGCTCGAGAAACAGCAAAACCAGACTCTTCGAGAAGCTCCCTTACAGCCTCCTGCACGGTCTCACTGTCAGCCTCGTCTTCAATCCATATGCGTACAGGGATCGGCAGTCTTGCCGGAACTCCTGAATAGTGCAGTGACGCAGATATCCCTTTTGCCTCCGCGTCGCCTCTGAGATGGTCTTCCACCCTCCGCTGGAGAAACCTTTGAACGGCTACGGGCCGCAAACGTTCGTGCGGCGACAAGTGACCTTCGTCGTGAGGCGAGACCTTTCTACCGCGAACCCACCTTGTCGATTTCTTCTTTCGTTCTCCGGCAGAGCGAGCAGAACGCAGCGGTCCGTTGTTGCTCTTGGGCGACATCCGATCCTCCATTCATTCCTGCAGAACACTGGAGTAGCATCTTCTGACGGAAGTCGACTCGGAGCGCGACTTCGCTACAGATGATCCGCCGAGAGAGGAGCGTGGGTGACCACATCGGTAGAACGGACCTGGCAACGGATCATGGCGTTGCTGTCCGAACACGCACCCGCCACCGCACGAGAGATCCGGTCTCCCGCGCCGGCCGCGCACGTCGAGCGCCTTCGGAGCCGCCTCGGTCTCGAACTGCCGTCCGAGCTCCGTTCCTGGTGGGCTGTCATGGACGGCGTCGACGACCAGCGGGATCACGGATCCGGGAACCAGTCCGGATACCTGCTTCCGAAGGACTACCTGCCACTCTCGGTGACGCGGGCCGAGGAGGAGCACGCCAGGCAGTCGCGATACCCCGACCCGAATTGCTGCACTCCCGAAGGAAATCACCACAAGCAGGCCGGCGACGGCGGTTTTCCGTTCTGTACCGCGGTCCTGCCCATCGGCCGCGAAATCGGCGGCGGCCTGCTCTGTGTCGATCTCCGGCCAGGCGACGACCACGGCCGCGTCATGGAGTGGAACGCCAGCGAAGGGGTTTACCGGTCCGATTGGGCCAACGTGACCGAGATCCTCGACGAGATCGCCGAGCGCCTCGACAAATACGTCCACGACCGTGAACCGGCTTATCGCGAAAGGCGTCCCGTCATCAGTGACGGCGAGCTCAGCTGGCCTTGACCGCGAAAGCGATCGCACCGTGACGTTCAGCGTCTCCTCCGCGAAGTTCCCGAGCCTGTGCCACGACCTCCGTTCACGGCTCGATGAGCCCGGCTCGGATGGCGTAGCGGGTGAGTTCGAGGCGGTCCTTCAGCCCGAGTTTGTGCAGCAGGTTGGCCCGGTGCCGTTCAACGGTCTTGACACTGATGACGAGCAGATCGGCGATCTCCCTGGAGGAGTGGCCTTCTGCGACGAGTTTGAGGATCTCCTCCTCCCGATCGGTGATGGCCTTGGCCAGCAGTTCGGTGCCGTCGCGGGCGCGGTCGAGGTAATTGCGGATCACGGCGTTGACCGCTCCGAGGTAAAGGAAGGGCTCGCCGCGCATGGCGGCACGGCAGGCTTCCAGCAGATCGCGGTCGGCGACGGACTTCAGCACGTAGCCCGACGCGCCTGCCTTGAGCGCCTCGAAGAAGTACTGCTCGTTGTCGTACATCGTCAGGATGAGGATCCGCAGATCGGGCTGGAGCCGAGAAGGTTCCCGCGCGGCCTGCAGTCCGGTCAGCCGCGGTCCTTCGCGCTCGGGGCCGATTTCGGCGGGAACGGCACCGCCGTCGCCGCCAGCGCCAACGTCGTCGCGCTCGGTATCGCCGCCCGGTCCGGCCACCGGATCACGTTCTGGCAGTTCACCAAGCACGGCATCGTCGTGACGGCACTGAGCACGGTGTTGGCATGGATTTACGCCTGGTTGCGGTACCTCACCCGACAGCGGGAGCAAAATCACCCAGAGTGACCACCTAGGCTGCCAGGACGTCCGTCCGTCAGTGAGGAAATCGCGTATGTCAGCCGCCGAAGCAGCGGAAACGCCCCGCCGCTATCGGCCCGAGTTACAGGGACTGCGTGCCGTCGCGGCACTGCTGGTCGTGGTCTATCACGTATGGCTGGGCCGGATCTCCGGCGGCGTCGACGTCTTCTTCCTGATCTCCGGGTTCCTGATCACCGGCCAGCTGGTCCGGGCCGCCGGTCGCGGCCGGATCGAGTTCCGCCCGCTGTGGGGCCGGATGATCAAACGGCTGTTCCCCGCTGCGCTGACCGTCCTGCTCGCGGTGCTCGCGCTGGGGATCTGGCTGCTTCCGCAGGACCGGTGGTTCCAGACGATCAAGGAGGTCTTCGCCTCCGCGCTGTACGTCGAGAACTGGCGGCTGGCCGCCGATTCGGTCGACTACTTCGCGCAGCACAACACGGCCAGCGTCGTCCAGCACTACTGGTCGCTGTCCATCCAGGGGCAGTTCTACATCGTGTGGCCGTTGCTGATCGGGCTGGTGGCGTTCGCCGCCACCCGGCTGCGCCGTTCCCTCACCGGCACGGTCGCGATCACGCTCGGCGTCCTGTTCGCGGTGTCCCTGGCCTATTCGGTGCGCTTGACCGCGACCAACCAGCCACTGGCCTACTTCCACTCCCTCACCAGGGTCTGGGAGTTCGCCCTCGGCGGGCTGCTCGCTCTCGCCATCGACCGTTTCGTGCTTCCCCGGCTGGTTCGGATCCTGCTGGGCTGGCTCGGCATGGCCGGGCTCGTGACCTGCGGGATGATCCTGGACGTCGGCGAGGTGTTCCCCGGCTGGGCCGCCCTCTGGCCCACCGTCTCCGCCGCGCTGGTCATCATCGCCGGGGCGACCGGCAGCCCGGCAGGTGCGGACCGGTTCCTGTCGTCCCGGCCGCTGGTGTACCTCGGCAACCTCAGCTACGCGCTGTACCTGTGGCACTGGCCGGTCCTGCTGTTCTACTTGATCGCCCGTAACCGTGAGGCGGTCGGTTTACTCGGTGGCGCCGCGGTGATCGGGGTCTCCCTGGTCCTGGCGGCCGCCACCTATCGGTTCGTCGAGGAGCCGGTGCGGAAGTCCGCGGTCGGCGAACGGACGCGTTGGGGCTCGTACCGATTCGCCGTGCTCGCGCTGCTCCCGGTGTTGCTGGTCGCGAGCACCTGGCAAGTGGTGAGCGCCAAGAAGGCCGACTTCTCGCTCGCGCTCGACGACGACCATCATCCCGGCGCGATGGCACGTGACCCCGAGAAGCCGAAGAAACCTTTGCCCGGCAAGGAAGCCGTGCCGCCGTTGATCGCCGTCCCGAACGACTGGGGCGGTATCCCCGACGCGCAGTGCACACCTTCCCGGTTCGACAAGATCCTCGAGGTCTGCACTTCCCGGCCGGAGACGACCCCGACGAAGACGATCGTCGCCGTCGGCGATTCGCATATGCAGCAGTATCTCGCCGCGATCAAACCCATGGCGGAGAAGAACGGCTACCAGGTCTCCTTCATGCTCAAGGGCGCCTGCCCGTTCTCGACGACGTCGGACGCGATGCCCGGCGACGCGGGCTGTCTCGCGTGGAATTCCGCGGCGCAGAAGGAAATCCTGGCGATGCGACCCGATGCCGTCCTGACCCTGTCCACTCGCGACGTCCGGGTCGGCCCCACCGAGAAGACGCCTCAGGGCTTCGTCGAGCAGTGGAAGGCCCTCGATCGTGCCGGGATCCCCGTCGTGGCGATTCGCGACAGTCCCCGTCCCGGTTTCTCTCCTCCCGGCTGCATCGAAGCCAACGGTGTCAAAGCCCCCGAATGCAGCGTTCCCCGAAAGCAGCTGCTCGCCGAGCCGCCGTACGAGAAACTCGCGGACATCCCCGCGAACGTCTCCCTGCTCGACTTCAGCGACTACTTCTGCGGACGGGGTCTCTGCCGTCCTGTCGTGGGAAATGTGCTGGTGTACATGGACGACAACCACGTCACAGCCAGCTTCATGACCACGCTCTCTCCCGTGCTGGAACGAGGAATGATCAGCGCTCTCGGCTGGTGACACCGAGCAGTGCCGCGACAGCCTCGCGCGCCTGCCGGGCCGGAGCCGGGTCTCCGCTGATGCCGGCCGTCACAATGGCCCCTTCGGCGAGCAAGAACACCGGTTCGGTCAGCGCCTGCCCGGTTGCCCGCACCCAGGTGTCGATCTGCTCGTGGAACGCCCGTTTGTGCGCCCGCACTTCGGCCAGCACCGCCTCGGACGACGGACCGAATTCGCCGTGGGCGTTGATCCAGGCGCAGCCGCGGAAGCCGGGTTCGGCGAACCAGTCGGCGAGCCAGTCGAAGAGCGACAGAACCCGCTCGCGGGGATCCGGGACCTGCTCGACATGGGCGGCCAGACTGCCCCTCCAGCGCCGATCGCGACGTCGGAGCATCGCCACCACGAGGTCTTCCTTGGCTTCGAAGAACCGGTAGATCCGTTTCAGCGACAAACCGGACGCCGTGCGGACCTGATCCATGCCGACCGCCTGGATCCCATTCGCGTAGAAGAGTTTCTCGGCGGCGTCGAGCAGGGCCTCGCGATCCACGCGGTTCTGCTCGTCGGTGACGGCGGCCGGCATGCAAGACTCCCTTGACGTTGAGAACGTGCGTTCCCTACTGTAGTCACCAGATGAAGAGAACGCACGTTCTCCACTTGAGGAGGCCCACGATGCCGGAAGATCGCCCGCCCTGCCCGCCGTTCACGCGGGAGACGGCTTTGAAGAAGGTCCAAGCGGCCGAGGACGGCTGGAACACCCGCGATCCCCACCGGGTGGCCTCGGCGTACACACCGGATTCGGTGTGGCGGAACCGGGACACGTTCGTCCGGGGCCGCGAGGAGATCGTCGCCTTCCTGACCGGGAAATGGGAGCGGGAACAGGACTACGCGCTGCGCAAGAACCTCTGGACGTTCACGGAGAACCGGATCGCCGTCCGGTTCCAGTACGAATGGCACGACCGGGCCGGACAGTTCTGGCGCAGCTACGGCAACGAACTCTGGGAGTTCGACGAGCACGGTCTCATGAGCCGCCGTGAGGCGAGCATCAACGACGTGGCCATCTCCGAGGCCGATCGGCGCATCCACGGTCCGCGTCCCGAAGAGGAACACGGCGTCGACTTCCCGCTCCGGTAGCGCCGCCGATCAGTCGACGATCGTGGCAATCTCCCACAGCCCCAGGGACTTGTCGGCGTACGCGCCGCCCTCTTCGGTGCATCCCTCGACCAGCACCGCCAGCGGCTCCGGGAATCCGAACGGTTCCCGGCACAGGTTCAACGGCCTCCAGTCGCCCGTCACGATGTCGGCGTTGGTGCCCAGTTCGGTGAAAGTCGTGGTCAGCAGGTACCGGGAGCCGCTGCGCCGGAGATTGCGCAACGCCCGCTCGATGTCGGCGAAACTCAGGTGCACCAAGCAATCCCGGCACAGCACCAGATCGGCGGACGGCAGCGGATCACCGGTCAGGTCGAGCGTCCGGAACTCCCGCACCGGATCGTCCCGGAACCGTGCGGCGTTCGACTCGACCAGATCGGTGACGATGTCGGCACCGATGTACCGGTCCAGGTCGAGATCCACTTCACTGAGCCAGCCGAAATCCCCGCATGGCAAATCGAGCAGGGTGCGCACGCCGAAGCGTTCGAAGAGAATCGGCAGTTGCTCGCGGAGCTCCCGCGTCTGGACCGCCTCGGAACCAGGTCCGGACACCGACGAGGAAGCCCACAATCGGGATCGGAAGATGTAGGTGAAACGGTCCTGGGTCCCCATGCTTTCCAGCTCTTCGGCGACCCGTCGGAAGTTGACCTGCGCGGTGGTGATCGGTCGTTCGTCCACACTGTCATCGTAGATCGATTCGACCACTCACGAGACCAGGAGCACGCCGATGACCGAATGGGACGTCGAACGCAGCCGCCTGTTGAGAACGAGTGCCCGCGATCTGGCCGAGACGGCGTTGGCGAACGTCGTACGCGAATATCCGCACCACGAAAGTCACTGGCACTTCGAAAACGTGCCGATCCCTTCCCCGAAACAGTCACATCCGTGCTTTTACGGCAGTTTCGACTGGCATTCCTGTGTGGAGATGTTCTGGGTACTCGTGCGCTTGCTGCGTCACCATCCCGACCTGGTGCCCGCGGCGGAGATCCGCAGCGTGCTCAACGACCACCTGACCGCCGAAGCGCTCGCCGGTGAGGTCGCGTTCTTCACTCCCGACGAGCATCGCACCACCCAACGCCCCTACGGCTGGTCGGCGCTGCTGGAACTCACCTTCGAGACCGCCACCTGGGACGACCCGGACGCCGGACGGTGGTCGACGGGCCTGCGAGAGTTGAGCGCGGTCTTCGTGACCCGCTACCTCGACTGGTTGCCCCAGGCCACCTATCCGATCCGGTACGGCGTGCACGACAACGGCGCGTTCGGTCTGTCCCGCGCCCTGCCCTACGCCGGCCACCTCACCGACCCACGGCTGCACCAGGTCATCACCGAGACCGCCTGGCGATGGTTCGGCTCCGACCACGACTATCCCGCTTCCTGGGAACCTTCCGGGGCCGACTTCCTGTCCCCTGCCCTGGCCGAAGCCGAACTGATGGCCCGTCTGCTGCCCGAGAGCGAGTTCGACGGCTGGCTGCACAGGTTCCTGCCCGGTATCGCCGACCGGAAGCCCGCGAGCCTGTTCAGCCCGGCGATCGTGACCGATCCCTCCGACGGGCAGATCGCCCACCTGCACGGTCTCAACCTGCACCGCGCCTGGTGCTGGCATCGTCTCGCCCAAGCTCTCCCCCACGGCGACGATCGCGTCCCTGCCATCCTCGACGCCGTGCACACGCACACCCAGGCTTCGCTGCCCCAGTCCACAGGCGGTGCGTACATGGTCGAGCACTTCCTGGCCTACTACGCGCTCCTCCTGCTCGGCTGAAGCGAATCGAGCCGTTCAGTAGGCGGTGAGACCACCGTCGACGACGAGTTCCGTCCCGGTGACGAACGAAGATCCGTCGCCTGCCAGGAAGAGCATCGCCGAGGCGACCTCGGCGGGGACACCCGCGCGGCGCATGGGAGTGCGCACGATGTCGGGCTGCCGGTCGCCCTGTTCGTCGAGCAGGTCCTGGATCATCGGGGTGGCGATGACACCGGGGTGCACCGAATTGACCCGGACGCCACGGGTCGCGTATTCGACGGCGGCTGTCTTGGTCAGCAGCCGCACGGCTCCCTTGGACGCCTGGTACGCGGCGGCCGCCCCGCTGCCGACCAGGCCGAGCACCGAGGAGGTGTTGACGACCGAGGCGTTGCCGGAGGCACGCAACAGGGGCATGGCGGCCTTCATCCCGAGCCAGGTCCCGGTCTGGTTGACCGCGATCACTCGCTCCCAGGCGTCCTGGGTGGTGTCCTCGATGCCGGGCCAGTCCACGATGCCGGCGAGGTTGACCAGGACGTCCAGCCTTCCGAAGCGCTGCCGGGTCAGCTGGATGACCTCGTCCCAGTTCTCGGCCGAAGAAACGTCCAAGCGAGCCCCCAAGATCTCGGCGCCGGTCACCTCGATGCGGGAAACGAGCTCATCGAGCGCGTGCCGGTCGATGTCGGTGACGATCAGGCGGGCGCCTTCGCGGGCGAACAGGTCCGCGGTGGCTCGTCCGATCCCGCCGGTCGCGCCGGTGATCAGCGCGACCTTGCCCTCCAGTACGCGGCCAGGCCGGAGCGGGCTCATCGGCGCACCTCGTCGGACTCTCGGTACAGAACGAGATGCTCGTGATGGAGCACGCCGTCGCGGATATCGCCCGTCGCGGTGAAGCCGGTGTCGTCCACGTAGTCGAGATGGTTTCCGGTCACCGTGTAGCGACCGGTGTAGGCGCTGCGGCGGGCACCGCGCGCTTCGTCGTAGCGCCCGTCAGCGCGCAGTTCCTGCCTGATGTGCCCGTCCGCGGTGACCCACATGCCGACCACGTCGATTTCGTCTGTCATACCGGCAAGCCTCGGCGTCGGCAGGATCCGGCGGCAGGACACGTGGTGGCTGGGTGCGCCACACCCAGTCAACCGGGCTGACGACGTCCTACGCTGGGTGCCATGGGCAGTGGTGAGCTGGGCGCGTTCCTGCGTGCGCGCCGCGCGGGACGGACCCCCGAAGAAGCGGGCGTGCTTTATTCCGGCCGCCGCAAGGTTCCTGGGCTGCGTCGCGAGGAAGTGGCCGTGCTCGCCGGGGTGAACGCCGACTACTACACCCGCCTGGAGCAGGGCCGCGAAACCCACCCGTCGCCGCAGGTGCTCGACGCGCTTTGCCGTGCCCTGGATCTCGACCCCGACGCCCGCGAGCACCTGTACCGGTTGGCCGGGGCGACACCGGACGCCACACCCACGCCGTCACCCCGGACGGTGCGCCCCGAACTGCGGCAACTCATGGACGGCTACCCCCACACCCCCGCCTTCGTGATCGATCCGATCCTGGACGTCCTCGCCACGAACGCTCTCGCCGACGCGCTGTTCTCGCCGTTCAGCGTGGCGGACAACCTCGCCAGGATGACTTTCCTCGACCCCGCAGGAAAACGGTTCTACGCACGCTGGGACTGGACAGCGCAGGCCACCGTGGCGAACCTGCGAGTCGCGGCGGGCTTCGGCGCGCACGACTCCGGCCTGCGGGCGCTGGTGACGGAACTCGGCGAAGGCAGCGCGCGATTCCGGGAGCTGTGGGAGACCCATCAGGTACGCGGCAAGACCCGTGAACCCAAACATCTCGTGCATCCCGACGTCGGTCCGCTCACCCTCACCTATCAAGCGTTCGACGTGCGCGGTGCCCCTGGCCAGCAGCTGATCATCTATCACGCCGAACCGGCCACGCCGAGCGCTCACGCCCTCGCGCTGCTGAGCAGTCTTCACGCCACGCGTGCGGCCGACGCCTGACCCGCGAGAACATGTCCGGAGTGTGACCACCCGATCAGAGCAGTCACTCGCTGTTGGTGAGCCAAGTGCCACACCATGGCGCACCCGGCCGCCTGTTCGAGTGAACCCACCGTGAACATCGATGCTCGGATTTGGTCGAAGTTGAACGCAATCGGTGGTTGCGATCAGTATTTTTCACACCGCGGAAGCAACGCGCACGACTTCGACAATATGCTTCTCCACCTGCGCGGATCAGTGCGATGCCGCAAGCAGTGACGACCAGGGAAGGCAAGCCATCGGACCGTCGAGCCCGTCTGGCGGCACTCGTCCATTCGGCGCCACCAACTACTTTTAGTAGTTTCCAGAGTCACCCAGACCGCTGAGCGACGCGTGCATACCGTTCAGCGCGACACACGCAGTACTACTGAACGGTCACAGTCTGCTTTCGCCAAGATGTTCTCAGCCGCACCGGGTCAAGAACCGGTAACGCGCGCGTGGCCCCCTGCTGTCACAGGAGGCCACGCGGATGTCCATTCGCCCGCTCGCTAGAACAAGGACAGGACGCCGTGACCTTACAGCCTGATAATGCGACGACACCAGACAACGGCCCGCCCCGACGGGTCAAAGTCGTCATCGAGCACTTCGAAAAGCCACCTCGCCGAGTCGCCACCTCCGCGGAGATGATCCGTGCCGCGCGGCCTCTCCTGAGGTGCCCCGGACGCCACCGCAAAGTGCAGACCCGCGACAGCTGGCTCTGCCTGGCGATGGCGGTCCTCGCCGGCTGGGCTCCGACCCTGCGGATGTGCCTCCTGCTGACGATCGGCGGCGGAATCGTCGTCGGCGTCGTCAGGATCAGCACGCCTCAGGTCGGCGCGTCGGCGGGAACCTGCGTCGGTCTGCTGACCCTTTTCGGCGCCTGGATCGTCAAAGCCCGCCAAGGGAAGCAGCGTCGGGAGCCGAGTCTGTAGCTCGAAGGTCGCCCCGTGCCTGCCGGATCGACGGCAGGCACGGGGCGCGGCTCTGTCGAAAACTGCCCACACCTGCCGGTCGACCTCCGGTTAAATGATCGCGAAGTCCCCGACATGTGAGGAGATCTTGTGCGGAGAGCTAGAAGACTGGGGGCCCTGGCCGTTTCGGTGCTGGCAGCGACCACGGCACTGGGCAGTCCGGCGTCGGCCGACACCGTGCAGTCGTTCCACACATCGCTCGACCCCGCTTCGGTGCGGGAGTCGGTGCGGTACCTGGTCGAGAGCTACCAGGTGAACGAGCAGGAGGCATTACGCCGTCTGGAGTTGCAGACAGACGGCGTCAAGCTGGACGAGCTGCTGCGCCGCGATCGCGGCGCCGAGTACGGCGGCATGTGGCTCGACCAGGACAAGGGCCAGCTGGTGGTGGCCATGACCAAACCCGCGGCGGCCGAGCCGTATCTCAAGGCGATGCCTGTTCGTGCCGCCGTGCGCACGCAACAGGTTCAGCATTCGTTGCAGCAGCTCACAGCCGCGAAGGAACGCGTCGCGGCCAAGGTCGGCGCGGGACCGGAAGCGGTCTACCTGCCGTCGGTCAGTGAGTCCGAAAACCGTGTCGTTCTGTGGGAACGCGACTGGGTGGCACAGGAGAAGGCGGCCGTGCGTGCCGCCGTCGACGTCGTGGCCACCGAGACGAACACCGCTCGCAAGGCCGCGGCGGCGGAATCCGGCATGGTCGTCTCCCGCGTGCTGAAGAACCCGAACGCGCTGTCCACGCCGAATGTGGATCTGGGTTTCTGTCATCCGCTCTATTGCACGAACTACGGCCCGATGCGCGGCGGACTCCGGTTGGACATGAAGCGGGACGACGGCACCTGGGGCGGCTGCACCAGCGCCTTCAACCTGCGGTCCACCGGCGGCGGTTTCCCCGGCAAGGGCTGGGTTCTGACCGCGGGTCACTGCATGCGGACGAAGACCAACAACACGCCGACGCAGCACAACGGCAACGACGTGCTGCAGCAGCACGGCATCGAGAAGAGCTCCTACCCGTACGACTACGCGGCCCTGCCGTACGTCAACGACGCGGCGTCGACGAAGTGGCTCGAAGGCCAGACCGGCCGCAACCGGGTGCTGAAGTACTGCCGCAACGGTGGCATGGACAGCAACGGTGACACCCCGTGTGGTGCTCAGGCCACCTCGGTCGACGAGTACATCACCGGCGCCCGCAAGCTCGCCGACATCAAGGCCGGGTATGTCGTCTGCGCTTCCGGGACGGCTTCGAGCGCCGTGAACTACCCCGATTCCGTCGACAGCGGCGCGGGCGCCGGCTACCTCGTCGGTACCCGCTGCGGCCGGGTCCTGTCCACGGACGTCGGCATCAACACCGACCTGTGCGCCCGTCCGGGCGACAGCGGCGGACCGCTGTTCAGCCAGGCCGACCACGCGGCGCTGGGCATCCTGATCGGCAACCAGCAGTCCCGGTCGGGCCCCTGCCAGGCCGGTGAGCTGAACAACTACGCGCCGATCGAGACGATCACCACCGATCTCAGCGAGCGGATCGCCGGCAAGGGATCCCAGTTCGCGGTGATCACGACTCCGAACGGCTGATCCTCTGAGTACGTGAAGGCCCCCTTCATTGCTTCTAGCGCAATGAAGGGGGCCTTCACGTACGTCTAGCTGGTCAGCAAAGGACCTTCGTATCGCAACGTGTCGCCCTCGGCGTACACCCGGACCGTCAACTCCGGCGGGTCCCACGGCGCGAACACCTCGTCGACCGTCCGGGGCTCGGGTCCCAGATCCACGTCCACAGCGAAGGTGTGATCCACGATGTCGGCCTGGACGACGACCCCGTCCGCGTCGGCAACCTCCACACGGCTCACCCCGGTGTCGATCGCGCCCAGCACACCCGGCCGCGAACTCCACACCGCGAACCCGCTCTCAGTGGTGTCGCGCCCGTACCCGGTGCTCATGATGTTGAACAGCGTGCGCTCCCCCTCCCGGAAGATGCACTCCGCTTCGACGCCTGAATCGTGGTAAGCCAGCAATCGCCCGTTCGCGGTGCCCGCCCGGAGCCGGGCCCCCGGATGCCACCCGGCGTGCGTCACCGCCTCCGTCGACCCCGCGATCTCCGCGGACCGGTAAAGCTCGGTCAAGGTCGTCAGCTCCGCTATCCACTGCTCGACTACTTCATCCTTCGCTGGGGCCACTACGCGTGTGCCTTCCTCTCTGACTGTCCACAATGGTCGATATCGAGGCTGACACACGCGTGAACCGATCGCATCGGGGTTTCCCCGGAGATCGCATCGGCAGGCTGCACGGTTCCGTGCAACCGAGGACGGTTAGGCCGAGTAGAGCAATCTCGCGGATTTCCCGTCATGGCGTTTCCGGTCGCACGTCGCGATTGCGCCGGGGCAAGCCCGGCGCAACCCGACGCAGAGGGGTAAGGCTGATGACCGCGCAGCGCACGATCACGGAGGAGATCGGCGAAATCGGTGTCTGGCTGATGGGCGAGTTCGGTGGCCGCGTGCCCGCGGCCGTGATCAACCGGGTGCTCAACGCGAGCAAACGCGACCTGGAAGGGCGCATCGACCCCGAGGAGTTCGGCGAGATGTTCCACGCACTCTGCCGGTTCCGGCTTCAGCGGATCGTGGCAGCGGAACAGCGGATCACGGTCAAGATCCCCGGCGCTCGCCCGTCGTGACGGTCTTCAGCTCGACGTACTGAGCGAGGCCCGCCGCACCGTATTCGCGACCGATGCCACTGGCCTTGAACCCGCCGAAGGGGCCGTCGAAGCCGATCGGCGCGCCGTTGACGGTGACGGTCCCGGTGCGCATCCGCCGCGCGACCGCGAGTGCGTGCTCCTCGTCGGCGGACCAGACACCGCCGGAGAGCCCGTACTCCGAGTCGTTGGCGATGCGGACGGCGTCGTCCTCGTCGTCGTAGGGAATGACGACGAGGACCGGCCCGAAGATCTCCTCCTTGGCGATGCGCATCGTGCTGTCGACGTCGGCGAACAAGGTCGGCGTGACGTAGTTGCCCTTGTCCAGGCCCGTCGGGATTTCGGGACCTCCGGTGACCAGCCGCGCGCCTTCGGCGATGCCGAGTTCGATGTAGTCGCGCACTCGCTGCTGCTGACCGGGCCGCACCATCGGGCCGATGAAGGTCGTCTCGTCGGCAGGGTCGCCGACGACGAGAGACTCGATCATCTCCTTGAGTCCGGCGACGATCTCGTCGTACCGGCTCCGGGGCGCCAGGATCCGCGTCTGCGCGATGCACGCCTCGCCGTTGTTGAGCAGGGATCCGAACTTCAAGCCGGCGATCACGTCCGGCAGGACGGCGTCGGACAGGATCACGGCCGCGGATTTCCCGCCCAGTTCCAGGCTGACCCGCTTCAGCTGTGCACCGGCCAGCGACGCGATGCGGCGACCGGCGGCGGTCGAACCGGTGAACGCGATCTTGTCGACGCCGGGGTGCTTCACCAGGTACTCGCTGGTCTCCCGGTCCGCGGGAAGCACGCTGATCACCCCGGCGGGCAGCCCGGCCTCCGCCAGCAGATCCGCGAGGAGGCTCATGCTGAGCGAGTTCTCCGGCGAGACCTTGAGGACGACCGTGTTCCCCGCGAGCAGTGCCGGGATGACCTTGGCCAGCGACGCCGAGAACGGCGAGTTCCACGGGATGATCGCGGCGACCACCCCGATCGGCTCCCGTCGCACGATCGAGCGGAACGGCGCGGCCGGGTCCGAAGGCGTGAGCGTCTCTTCCCAGCCGAACTCCTCCGCCGCCTTCAGATACGAGACGGCCAGACGTCCCACTCCGGGTTGCCCGGCGCGGGTGAACCAGAGGGCCGAGCCGTTCTCGGCCGAGATCAGCGCGGCGATCTCGTCCACGCGGGCCTCCCTCAGCGCGTTCAGCCGCCGGAGCACGGCGATCCGCTCCTCCGGCGAGGTCCGCGGCCATGGCCCTTCGTCGAACGCGGTCCTCGCGGCGGCGACGGCGCGGTCGATGTCGGCGGGGAGGGCCTGGACGACGCGGCCCAGAACCGACTGGTCGTGCGGGGACACGATGTCCAGCCGCGCCGGATCGCTCGGCGTCGCCCACTCGCTTCCGATGAAGAGCCTGTCGTTCGTGATCATCTTTACGCCTCTCTAACTGTCACATCAATGTAGCACTTATGGCGGTTAACGACACAGCAGCGTGATACATTCCCGGACATGAGAGCTGATGCGGCGCGCAATCTCGAAGCCGTCCTGAAGACTGGCGCGCTGATGCTCGCTCGCGACCCGTCGGCGAGCATCAGCGCGATCGCCGCCGAAGCAGGTGTCGACAGGCGCACCGTCTACCGGCGTTTCGCCTCTCGGGAAGACCTCCTGGCGGCCATCTACGACTCCCGGCTGACCGCGGTCGAAAAGGTCGTCCGCACCGCCCGGCTCACCGAGACGCCGGTCCCCGTCGCCTTGCATCGCTACGTCGAAGGCATCATCGAGGTCAACCGCGCCTGGCCGGTCGAGCTGACCCGCATGCGCGCCGAACCGTCCATCCAGGACCGCCGAAACCGGCTCACGGCCGAGGTGGACACGTTCCTCCGGCGCGCCACGGACGAAGGCTTCCTCCGCGCGGACATCCCGGATGGCTGGGCGAGCCGCCTGCTGATCCAGCTCCTCCACCTCGCCTCGCGGGAGGAGATGGACACACCGCGCGCCGCGGACCTGCTCGTCGGCACCTTCCTCGGCGGAGTCGGCGTCCACTCTTGAGTGGTAAGGCAAACGTGTCTTGCTCGACCCTTCGCGCGTCTGTCGGCTTCGGGCGTCGAGTGCCTCGTGCGCCTCGCTGGGGACGCCCCGCCTGCTCGTACTCCTGCTAAGAACTTCGTCACCCTCCACCCCACATGGAGCGGCGATGTCACGCAGGGTGTGCGAAGGTGACGTCATGGCAGCTTCGCGCAGACGATTCCCCGTGTCCTGGACCACCGTCATGCCGGTCCTCGCCATAGTCGTGCTGGCGCTGAGCTGGGGCCGCGATCTGGGCCCGGTGCCGGTCGCCATCGTCGCGGTCGCCCTCGGCGGGACGGTGCTGGCCGCGGTGCACCACGCCGAGGTCGTCGCGCATCGCGTCGGGGAACCTTTCGGCTCGCTGGTGCTGGCGATCGCGGTCACGGTCATCGAGGTCGCGCTGATCGTCACGATGATGTCCTCCGGCGGCCCCGAAGCCGGGACTCTGGCCAGGGACACGGTGTTCGCCGCGGTGATGATCACCATGAACGGCATCGCGGGCATTTCGCTCATGGTCGGCGCCCGGCGCTACGGCGAAACGCACTTCAACCCGGAAGGCAGCGGCGGCGCACTCGCCACCGTGGCGACACTCGCTTCCGTCACCCTCGTGCTGCCGACGTTCACCACCAGCACCCCCGGCCCTGCCTTCAACAGCACCCAGCTCACCTTCGCCGCCGTCGCCTCACTGCTGCTCTACGGCCTCTTCGTGCTCACCCAGACCGTGCGCCACCGCGACTTCTTCCTTCCGGTCGACAGCGAGGGCTCGGTCAAGGAGGAAGACCACGCCGAACCGCCGAGCAGCAAGGCGGCACTGACCAGTCTCGGCCTGCTGCTGATCGCCCTGGTCGCCGTCGTCGGCCTGGCGAAGGTCGAATCCCCCGCGATCGAAGCAGGTGTCAGGGCGGCGGGCTTCCCGCAGTCGTTCGTCGGCGTCGTGATCGCCATGCTGGTGCTGCTGCCGGAAACCCTGGCCGCGACGCGGGCCGCCCGACGCGACCGGATGCAGACCAGCCTGAACCTCGCCTACGGTTCGGCGATCGCGAGCATCGGGCTCACCATCCCGACCATCGCGCTGGCGTCGATCTGGCTGGACGGACCGCTGCTGCTCGGCCTCGGCGCGACCCACATCGTGTTGCTCGCACTCACGATCGCGGTCAGCGTGCTCACCGTCGTCCCCGGCCGCGCGACCCGGCTGCAGGGCGGCGTCCACCTGGTGCTGCTGGCCTCGTTCCTGGTGCTCGCCATCAACCCGTGACACGGGTCCTCTTCGGACACGGTTCTGTCGGTGGTCACGGGTAATCTCTGCCCCGTGAACGCTCGGGACCGCATCCAAGAACTCGCCGATCAGATCGTCGTCCTTCGCGACGCCTACTACCGGGGCTCGCCGAAGGTGGCCGACGCCGACTACGACGCGATCGAAGACGAGCTGCGGGGGCTCATCGAGGCCAACCCCGAGCTGACCCCGGACCCGAACCCACTCGACCAGGTCGGCGCGCCCGCCGTCCTGCACGCGCCCATCCGGCACTCGCGCCCGATGTTGTCGCTGGAGAAGGCGACCAAACCCGAGCAGGTCGAGGCGTTCTTCGCCCGCTTCCCCGGACAGCCGGTGGTCGTCATGCCGAAACTGGACGGCCTGTCGCTGGCCCTGGTCTACGAGAACGGGCGGCTCGCCAGGGCGATCACCCGCGGCGACGGGACGACCGGCGACGACGTGACCATGCTGGTGCGGGCGCTGACCGACGGCGTCCCCGACAAGGTCGACGCGCCCGGCCGGGTCGAGGTCCGCGGCGAGGCCGTCATGCTCCGGTCCACTTTCGCCGCGTACAACAAGGTTCACCCGGACAAGCCGCTGATCAACCCGCGCAACGCCGCCGCCGGGACCCTGCGCGCCAAGGATCCGGCCACTGTCGCCGAGCGGCGTCTCCAGTTCTTCGCCTTCGATCTCTCCACGGAACCGGACAGCGCGGAAACCGACCTCGACAGCGCGCTTCGGACGCTCGGGTTCGCCGCGGCCGACATGCGGCACTGTGCGGACGCCGAGGCCGCGCAGGCCGTCATCACGACCATCGAGCAGCAGCGCAACGACCTCGACTACGACCTCGACGGCGCCGTGCTGCGCTTGGCGGATCGTGACGCGTACGCCGCCGCCGGAACGCGGTCCAGCTCACCGCGCGGCGCGCTGGCGTTCAAATTCGCCGCCGAGGAGAAGACCACCGTGCTCGCGGACGTGGTCTGGGATGTCGGCAAGACCGGCAAGATCGCGCCCGTCGCGTGGCTGGAGCCGGTGTTCGTCGGCGGGACCACCGTCACACGGGCGACCTTGGCCAACCAGGAGGTCATCCGCGCCCGCGGTATCAAGATCGGTGACACCGTCCTGGTGCGCCGCGCCGGCGACGTGATCCCGTTCGTGGCCGGCGTGCTCGACGCCGCCAAGCGCACCGGCGAGGAGCGGGAGATCGTGCCGCCCTCGGTGTGCCCGTCGTGCGAAGAGCCGTTGACCGAACAGGGCAACAGCCGGGAACTGTTCTGCACCAACGTCGCCTGCCCCGCCCAGACCGTCCGGCGGCTGATCCACTGGGCTTCGCGGGCGGCCGCGGACATCGACGCGATCGGCGGGGTCTGGATCGAAAGGCTCGCCGAGGCCGGGATTCTCGAGCACCCGTCGGACTTCTACCGGCTCACCAAGGAAACGCTGCTGGAGTTCGACCGCATCGGCGACGTCTCCGCCACCCGCATGATCGAGTCGATCGACGCGAGCCGAGCCGTCGGCCTGCGCCGGGCGCTGATCGGCCTGGCGATCCCGATGGCTTCAGAAGGCACCGCCGCGCGGCTGTGCCGAGCGGGCTTCGGCTCGCTGGAGGCTGTCGCGGACGCGGGTGAAGAGGGTCTCGTCGCCGTGGAGGACATCGGCCCGAAGGTCGCCGCGTCCCTGATCGAACATCTCACCCGGCTGCGTCCCGAACTCGAGCGGCTGCGGGAAGCCGGTGTCTCGCTGGACGTCCGCGACGAGGACCTCCCACCGGTGGTCGCGGCAGGCGCGCCGCTGGAGGGCAAGACAGTTGTGGTCACCGGTTCGATCAGCGACCCCCGTTCTGGCGAGAAGGTGCCGCGCCCGACCTTCCAGCGGTTGTGCGAAAGGGCGGGCGCGACCATCGCGTCCTCTGTCTCGGCGAGCACCGACCTGCTGATCACCGGCGCCGACGTCGGGGCGAGCAAACTCACCAAGGCCGAGAAACTCGAAGTCGAGGTCGTGGACCAAGGCGTCATCTGGGGACAGTTGATCGAAGCAGGCGTCGTTTAGCAGTGGTCTCGTGAGTGGTAAGGCTGGTTCTCACCGGCCTTACTCACGAGGCCCCACTGCCGGGCCGGCCGCCTCACGTGACTGGCCGGACGACACGCGTGATTGAACGGACGACACGCGTGTGCCAACGGACGACTCGCGAGTCGTCCCACCGGACACGCGTGTCGTCCATCCCGTCACGCGTGTCGTCCTGCTGGACACACGACACCGCCACCCGCGCACCACAGCAGGTACCTAACACGCCCTTGGTCCTAACCGTCCTGACCGCTCACGACCGCCGAGAGACTGCGCGGCCCGGACACAGGCCGCGGTGTCGCGAAAGCCACTTTCGCGACGTCTGATGTCCCGAAAGTGGCTTTCGCGACACGATCGCCGGGTAGCGACCGGGGCACAGGGCAAGCGCCTCAGGCGTGACTCGCGTGACCCGTCCCTGATCACGCATGACCGCCCACCTCACCCGAACACGACACCGCCACCCGCACACCACAAGCAGGTACCTGAAACACCCTTGGCTCTCACCGTCCTCACCACTCACGAGCTGGGGTCCCGTGCGGTCTGGCGGGGAGGGCGTGTTGCGAAAGCCACTTTCGCAACCTTCAACGTTGCGAACGTGGCTTTCGCAACACGACCAGCGGAGCGCGTGCTTGGACCGTCGGCAGGGCTGGTTCTAACCGTCCTTACCACTCACGACCTTGTAGCGAGAGCTCGTCGAGTGCCATTCGAACCCGCCGCCCATCCATCCCCGCAGCCCGCGTAAGAACCGTTGCAGCTCAAGGGAAGGCACCACGCTCAGCTTCTCGTGCGCCGCTTGGAAGTCCCGGACGACGTCGTTGTGCAACTCGACGGTGATCGCCGTGGCCTCCTCGATCGAGCACTTCCGGTCGTCGGCGATCAGCAGGACCGCGTTGCACGGTGGCGACTCGTCCTCCAGATCCTTGGCGACCGAGTGCACGTCGTTGACGAGCACGGACGCCGTGCCCGCCTGGATCGCCGCTTCCCGGACCCGCGGGTCGTAGTAGAGGTTCGACGTCAGTTCGTAGCCACCGAGGACGTCGATCAACGTCATCGAGGTGTAGAAACTGTCGTGCTGCCGGGCCGCGAGATACTCCCAGGCCGGCGGGTATTTCCCGCTGTGGCGCCAGGCCGCGTAGGCGCTCCAGCTCACGAACATCGCGAAGGTCGAATAACAGACGCGGTTGACCTGCGCGGCAGTCCCGTTCCGCCGCAAGTACTCCGTTCCGGAGTTCAGCGCCACCAGAACTCTGTCACTCCGCAACGTTTCGTCGAGGTCGCGGCTGAATTCGCCCAACGACGGCACCGGGTCCATGGCGGCCATCGCCAACGCGAGTTTCGGGGGCAGTTCCGCCGGCACCGCGCCGAGCGAGGTGTCGTCGGCGTAGAGGTCGTCGGCGGCCCACCAGGCGGCGTTGAGCTTCGCGGAGATCAACAGCTTGTCGGGGTCTTCGCAGTCCGGGTGGGCGAGCATGACCAGCCTGCCGAAGCCCGCCTTCCCGATCTGCTCGCGCTCCCCCTCGTCGAAACCGCACTCCCCCGCCCACCCGATCAGCCGCCGGTCGACCTCGTCGGCGAGCGGAACGTTGATCCGTTCGGTGACGGGGACGTACAGCGGCGGCGCCGACCCATCACCCCACGGCCGGTATGCGTATGTCGGGTCGAGGGCGGGTGCCTCCGGCGGCGGAGTTTCCTCCACCGCCGGAGAAACAGCGGTCAACCGTGCCGCCAGCCGGGCGGCGGACGTACCCAGTCCGCGTGGCCCGGCCAGCAACGTGGCCAGTGCACCCTGTTCCGTCATCAGTGTCTCCGATGGTCTCGCGAGGTCAGACCCGGTCCGCCGCGATGAGCAGGTAGTGGAAGCTGCCTTCGCGATAGGCGTCGAGGAACGGTTTTTCGACCCCTGTCGCCACCGAAGACTTCGCTCGCAGTTCCCAGTACGGGATCGTGTCGGCCGTCAGGTCCACCACCGAGATCGGCACCAGGTCGTTGGCCGTCATCGCCTTGAAGTACTGGCTGCGCGGATGGATGTTGCAGGTGTAGTGCTGGTCGATCTGCGCGACGGCCTTGGACCGGCCACCGGTCACGTCGTTGTAGCAGCCGGTGATGGTGACGTAGCGGCCGCCGAACTCCAGCTGTCGCGCATGCTCGGCGAAGAGCTCGTGGAGGTCCACGTACATGGTGCTTTCGTTGTTCCAGATCGCCTTGCGCGAACCGGTTTCGAAGCCGGTGTCGAGCATGTTGCGGAAGTGGTAGCCGACCTTGTCGGAGACGCCCCGGATGTCCGCCTGGTGATTGGCGAACTCGACCTGCTTCTCCGAGATCGAGATCCCGTCGACGTGGCAGCCGAACCGCGCGTTGGCCATGATGCTGGACCCGCCGCGCCCGCAGCCCGCGTCGAGGAGCCAGTCGTCCGGTTTGACGTCGCCGAGGTGATCGAGCAGGACGTCCGCCTGCGCTGTCTCCAGGCGGTGCATTTCGGCGATGATCCGCTCGTCGCGGGTGCTCTCGGGGCCTTCCAGTACGGACCAGTCGACCTCGCCGACCCCGTAGTGGTGGTGATACAGCCCGTCCACGTCACCCAGCCGGAGGTTGACCGGATCCTTCTCCTTGTTCCAGTACGACGCCACCGACTTCTGGTACTCGGTGCGCAGAACCTTGGCGGGAGCGGGGGTACGGGCGATGGTCACGTGGGTGGTCCTTTCTGGAGCATTGTTGTTCGTTGTGGTGACGGGGCGAGGGGTCAACGCGCGACCTCGACGTTCTCCAGGACACCGAGCGCGTCGGGCACGAGCACGGCGGCCGAGTAGTAGGTACTGACCAGATAGCTGGCGACGGCCTGATCGGAGATGCCGTCGAAGCGCACGTTCAGGCCCGGCTCGTACTCGTCGGGCAGGCCGGTCTGGTGCAGGCCGATCACGCCGTTGTCGTCCACGCCGGTCCGCATGGCGAGGATCGACGAGGTGCCGTTCTCGGTGATCGGGATCTTGTCGCAGGGCAGGAGCGGTACCCCGCGCCACGCGGCGACCACCTTGCCGTCGACCGTGGTGCCTTCCGGGTACAGGCTGCGGCGGGTGCATTCCCTGCCGAAAGCGGCGATCGCGCGCGGATGGGCGAGGAAGAACTTCGTCTTGCGGCGTCGGCTGACGAGTTCGTCCATGTCGTCGGGCGTCGGCGGACCGGACCGGGTCTGGAACCGCGATTTGAGGTCGGCGTTGTGCAGTAGTCCGAACTCGCGGTTGTTGATCAGGTCGTATTCCTGCCGTTCCCGCAGGGCCGCGATGGTCAGCCGGAGCTGCTCGTCGAACTGGTCCATCGGCCCGTTGTAGAGATCGGTCACCCGCGTGTGCACCCGCAGTGCCGTCTGCGCGACGGCCAGGTCGTACTCGCGTGGCGAGATCTCGTAGTCGACGAACGTGCCCGGCAGCAGCGGCTCACCGTCGTGCCCGGACGACATCCCGATCTCGGACTCACCCTTGGCGTTCTGCGGCTTTCCTTTGTGTGCCAGCATGTCCTGCACGTGGCGGCGCAGCGCCTCGGACCGGCCGTTGAGGTCGGCGAAGTCGTCGGCGCGCAGGGTCAGCACGATGACCGGGGTGACGGCCTTGACGGTGAACGGCCAGTTCCGGTCGATGCCGGCGAGCATTTCGTCACCGAAGTGGTCGCCGTCGGCCATGCTGCCGATGGCCGCTTCGGCGCCGTACTCGCCCGGCGCCACTTTCGCGACCTTGCCGTGCGCGACCAGCACGACCTCGTCGAGCGGGGAGCCGTGGCTGACGATGGTCTCGCCGGGCTGGTATTCATGCTGCACGAACCGGTCGGCGAGCGCGGTGAGCGTGTCCTCGTCGTCGAAACCCCGCAGCAGCGCCAGTTCCGCGAGTTCCTGCGGGACGACCCGGACCTCGGTACCGACGTTGGTGAAGCTCACCCGCCCGTCGCCGATGGCGTAGGTCAGGCGGCGGTTGACCCGGAAGGTGCCACCGGTCGCCTCCACCCACGGCAGCATCTTCAGCAGCCAGCGCGGCGTGATGCTCTGCATCTGCGGCCGCGTTTTGGTGGTCGTCGCCAGGTTCCGCGCGGCCGCGGGGCCGAGACTGAGCCGCCGGTCGGCCTCCGGCGTCGTGGCGGTCATCCTTCGCGGCCGAGTTCGGCGGCTTCGAGGACGGCCAGGGCGTCCGGTACGAGCACGGCGGCGGAGTAGTACGTGCTGACGAGGTAGGAGATGATCGCCTGCTCCGAAATCCCCATGAAGCGGACGTTCAATCCGGGCTCGTACTCGTCCGGCAGGCCGATCTGACGCAGGCCGACCACACCCTGGTTCTGCTCGCCGGTGCGCATCAGCAGTACGGAACTGGTGCTGGTCTGGCTCACCGGGATCTTGTTGCACGGCAGGATCGGGACCCCGCGCCAGGACGGCACCTTGTGGCCGCCGAGGTCGGCGCCGGTCGGGTAGATGCCGCGTTTGCTGCACTCGCGGCTGAACGCGGCGATCGTGCGCGGATGCGCGAGGAAGAAGCCGGGTTCCTTCCACACCAGGGCGAGCAGGTCGTCGAAGTCGTCCGGGGTGGGCGGTCCGGTGCGCGTCGCGATGCGCTGGGTGAAGTCGGCGTTGTGGAGCAGGCCGAAGTCCGTGTTGTTGATCATTTCGTGCTCTTGGCGCTCGCGCAGCGCCTCGATGGTCAGGCGGAGCTGCTGTTCGGTCTGGTCCATCGGCTGGTTGTAGAGGTCGGACACCCGGCTGTGGACCCGCAGCACGGTCTGGGCGACACTCAGTTCGTATTCCCGTGGCGAGGTCTCGTAGTCGACGAACGTGCCCGGCAACAGCGGCTCGCCGTCGTGACCGGAGGAGATGTCGATCTCGGCTTCGCCGAAATCGTTGGAACGTCCGGTGTCTTGCGATGTCTGCTCGATCTGCGCCTGCAGCGATTCGGACTGTTCGAGTACGCGCTCGAAGTCCTGCCGGGTCAAGGTGAGCACGGTGCAGGCGGTGGCCGCCTTGGCGGTGAACTCCCAGATGCCGTCATCGGCGACGAGCGCCTGCCCGCCGAAGTAGTCACCGTCCTTGACCACGCCGAGCGCGGTCTCGTCACCATAGGGGCCGGGGCCGGTTTTGGTGATCTTGCCGTGGGCGATGAGGTAGACTCGGTCGGCCCGGTGCCCGAATTCGACGAGCACGTCGCCTGCGGCCACCTCCTGCTGTTCGAAGCGGCGGGCGAGTTCGGCGAGTACTTCTTCGTCGTCGTATCCCTTGAGCGGTTTCAGTTCGCCCAGTTCCGCCGGGATCACGCTCACTTCGGTGCCCGCCTTGGAGAACGTCACCCGTCCGTCACCGACCGCGTAATTGAGCCGCCGGTTGACCCGATAGGCGCCACCGTTGACCTGGACCCAATCGAGCATCTTCAGCAGCCAGCGGGACGAAATGCCCTGCATCTGCGGAACGGATTTAGTCGTGGTCGCCAGGTTTCGCGCGGCGGCCCGCCCCAAACTCAACTGCGGGTTTTCCGACCCCTGGACACCTTCGGCGGAAGTGCCCGATTCGGTCACGGTCACAGCAAGGTCCACCCTTCGATAGTCGCTTGAGCAAACAAGATCCACAAACCGTGGCGTGCCGTCATGCCCCGATGTGCGGCTCCACGGGGATCAACATAGCAAGGCGCTTTGCCTACACAAGCGCACTTTCAGGTAATGCGAGAAGGCCACCCGAATGCCGCTTTTTCCATTGTGTGAGAACACAATTTCCCCCATTACTCGACGCTTTAATGTGCCCACACAATCGGTCCAGCGACTGTTCTGAGGTGTTATGCGAAGCCGTCCGGAAACTCCTCGGAGTGCCCGTTATGCGACCGTTGGAGTGGGTGTGCCACCCCCTTTCGGGTCACCTCCGGGGCCGTGCTCGGCGACGTCTTGACAGCGGGCTACCGAACACAGCGTCGCGTCCGGACACTCCGTCGTGTCAGTAGTCCCATGTGGCCACTCCGTCTCGCCGCGCTCGGCTCATCCTTCAGCCGTTGCCCATATGTCAGCTGAGGCTGTACTGTTCCTTCCGTGCTGACATGTGAGACTCAGGGTGCCGCGCTCGCCAGGCTGGGCCGTGCCCTCGCCGACCCGAACCGGTGCCGGATCCTGGTCGCCCTTCTCGACGGGGTGAACTATCCGGGCCAACTGGCCGACCAGCTCGGTTTGAGCCGCTCCAACGTGTCCAATCACCTGGCTTGCCTCCGAGGCTGCGGGCTGGTCGTGGCCACCTATGAAGGCAGGCAGGTCCGCTACGCGCTGGCGGACGCGCATCTGGCCCGCGCACTGCGGGAACTGGTTCAGGTCGTGCTCGCGGTCGACACCACCGAGGCCTGTGTGGACGATGCCGAGGTGCTCCGATGAGCATGGAAAGCACTTCCTGTGTGGACGGCTGCTGCACCGCGAAGTCCACGCTGGACCCGGATCGCCGGGCCGTACTGTCGCGCCGGGTCCGGCTCCTGGTCGCCGCGACGATCACCTACAACGTCATCGAGGCGGTCGTCGCGATCTCCGCGGGCACCATCGCCTCCTCGACCGCACTGATCGGCTTCGGCCTGGACTCGGTCATCGAAGTCGCGTCCGCCACGGCCGTCGCCTGGCAGTTCGCCGGTAAAGATCCCGAAGCCCGCGAGCGCACCGCACTCAAGGTCATCGCGGTGTCGTTCTTCGCGCTGGCCGCCTATGTCACCGTCGAATCGATACGCACCCTGTTCGGCGCCGATCCCGCCGGACATTCCACCGTCGGCATCGTGCTGGCGGCGGTCTCGCTGCTCGTGATGCCCTTCCTCTCCCACGCCCAGCGTCGCGCCGGCCGGGAACTCGGCTCCGCGAGCGCGGTCGCCGACTCGAAGCAGACCTTGCTCTGCACCTATCTTTCCGGCGTGCTGCTGGTCGGGTTGCTGCTCAACAGTCTCCTCGGCTGGTACTGGGCGGATCCGCTGGTCGCCCTCGTCATCGCCGCCGTCGCGATCAAGGAAGGCCGCGAGGCCTGGCGCGGCGAGCACTGCTGCTGAAAGGAGCGTCATGACCCGCACCGTGCGCTGGAATCGTTACTGGGACGGTAAATCCCGGAACTACGACCGGGAGATGCAGTTTCTCGACCGGAAGCTGTTCGGCGATTCGCGGGCGTGGGCGTGCGGCCAGGCCGACGGCGATGTCCTCGAAGTCGCCGTCGGGACCGGCCTGAACCTGCCGCTCTATCCCGAAGGTGTCATGCTCACCGGCATCGATCTCAGTGACGGCATGCTCGCCATCGCCCGCGCCCGCGCCGAACGTCTCGGTCATCCGGTGACACTGCGGCGGGCCGACGCCCACGACCTACCCTTCGAGGCCGGTTCGTTCGACACCGTGGTCTGCACCCTCGGGCTCTGCGCCATCCCCGACGACGGCAAGGCGTTGCGGGAAATGACGCGGGTCCTCCGGCCCGGCGGGCGGCTCGTTCTTCTCGACCACGTCGCCAGTTCGTCGCGCGTTGTCCGAGGCCTGCAATGGCTCGCCGAGAAGGTCACCGTGCCGATGGCGGGTGAACACTTTCTCCGGCGCCCGCTCGACAAGATCGGCGGCCTCGGCCTGACCGTGGAACACCGGGAGCGGTTCAAACTCGGTCTGGTGGAACGGCTCGTCGCCCGGAAGTGAACAGGGGTCAGGCGGCTTCCCAGGCGGCCTCGATCATCCGGAAGATCTCGTCCACCGCGGCCTCAGGGTCGGCCGCCTCACGGCCCAGCGAATAGGCGTCGATCACGAATCTCGCGATCGTGCGGCAGGCCGTCGCGGACTGCGACAGATCGGGATCGGCGGCGATGGCCGCCGCCAGCGACTCCGCGTGACGCAGCCGCATCGAGTCCTCGTAGTCCCGCAGCGCGGGCGATTCGTCGATCATGCGGAAGATCGGCGCCGCGCCGTCCGCCGTGCAGTGCCGCACCATCGCGTGGACCTGCCGCCGCAGCGCGGGGATGAGCGGCTCGTCCGGAGCCCTTTCGGTGACCGCTCGCGTGAGACCTTGCTCGAAGTCCGCGTCCTGCTCGAACACCAAAGCCTCTTTCGAGGCGAAGTGGGAGAAGAGCGTGGTCACGGCGACGTCGGCCTCCGCGGCTACCTCACGGATGCCCACCTCGTCGTACCCGCGTTCCAGGAAGAGCCGCAGAGCGGTCTCGGCGATCTTCTGGCGGGTCGCGGCCTTCTTGCGCTCGCGACGCCCGGTCGGCGCGGTCATGAGGCGACGCTATCAGATCCAAAACAACAACAGTTCCAAAACACTAACGGTTAGTGCTACGGTCGATCTCATGAAGAAAGTGATCTTTACCGAGTTCGGCGGTCCGGAAGTCCTGCAGCTGGTCGACGCCGAGGCCCCTCACGCGGGACCGGGTCAGGTGCGCATCGCGGTGCGGGCGGCGGGTGTGAACCCGGTCGACTGGCGGATCCGCGAGGGTCAGGTCCTGGGGGCTCATCCGACCGTGTTGCCGTCCGGGGTGGGCATCGACGCCGCCGGGATCGTGGACGAGGTCGGCGAAGGCGTCACCGGTGTCGAGGTCGGCGACTCCGTGTTCGGCGAGGGTTCGAGTACCTACGCCGAGTTCGCCGTCCTGCCGGCCTGGGCCAGGATGCCCGCGAACCTGTCGTTCGAAGAGGCCGCGGGATACCCCTCCGTGGTCGAGACGGCGCTGCGCCTCATCCGCGAGGTCGACGTGCGGCCTGGTCAGACGCTGCTGGTCAGCGGCGCGTCCGGCGGGGTCGGCTCGGCGGTCCTGCAGATCGCCCGCGAACGCGGCATCACCGTGATCGGCACGGCGGGCGCCGCGAACCAGGACTACCTGCGCGGCCTGGGTGCCGTCGCCACGACGTACGGCGAGGGCTGGGTGGAGCGGGTGCGGCGACTCGGCCGGGTCGACGCGGCCCTCGATTTGGCGGGTTCAGGCGTGATCGGCGAATTGGTCGAGCTGACCGGGGATCCGGGGAAGGTGCTCTCCATCGCCGATCTCGGCGCCCCCGAGTTCGGCGTCCGGTTCTCCGGCGTCGCCGGGAGTGTGCCGGACGCGCTGGCCGAGGCCGTCGACCTCATCTCGCGCGGCAAGCTGCATATCCCGGTGGAGAAGTCCTACTCGCTCACCGACGCCGCCGCGGCGCACGCCGACAGCCACGCCGGGCACGCCCGCGGACGGCGGGTCATCGTCGTCTGAGCCGGCTCAGGCTGTGGTCGCGGGAAGGATCACGACTCCGTCGTCATCGGAGTAAAGAGTGTCGCCGGGAGTGAAGGTCACTCCCCCGAAACCGACCGGGACGTCGACAGCGCCGACGCCCGCCTTGGAACTCTTGCGCGGGTTGGTGCCGAGCGCCTTCACGCCGAGCGGGAGTCCGGCGAGCTCGGCGCTGTCGCGTACCGCGCCGTGGACGACCACGCCCGCCCAGCCGTTGTCGACGGCGGATTTGGCGATCATGTCGCCGGTGAGCGCGCTATGCAGGGAGCCACCGCCGTCGACCACCAGGACACCGCCTTCGCCGGGTGTGGCCAGCAGCTTCTTGACCAGGCCGTTGTCCTCGTGACAGGAGACCGTCCGGATCGGACCCGCGAACTTCCGGTGTCCGCCGAACTGGCGGAACTGGGTGTCGCAGACGTGCAGCCTGTCGCCGTGTTCGTCCACGAGGTCGGCGGTGGTGAAGGAATCGATCACGGCGCCTGAGTGTAGGTGGCGATCAGCCAGTTTCGCGCCTCCTCGATGAGATCCGCCACACGCCGGGCGTCGGGGATCGCCCGCAGCTCCAGTACCGGCGCCGCCCAGGCGCCGCGGAGTTCGTTGCTCCGGACCCGTGAGCGGCCCCACCGGCTGCCGTAGGTGACCGTGCCGACGCCCGTCTCGTCCACCTTGACCTCCGGCGGATGCTGCAGGTACCGGAACCAGACCCAGCGGAACTCGGTACCGGCCTGCCAGTTCGCGACGAAGATGATCCGCTGATTGGTGACCATGTACGTGAGGACGTTTTCCCTCGATCGCCGGTCGCTCAGGCGCTGGTGGAAAAGGATGAAGAAGGCCGCGAACAGGCCGATGAACGGGGGCAATCCCGAGTGTTCCACCCAAACGAAGAACAGGAAGACGAACGGGACGGCCAGCGCGACCATCTGGATGTGCTCCGGAAACCACTTTCGCGGCCGCTGTGGCGCTCCGGTCCACAGCACTTCTTCGCCTTCTTGCAACGGATACAACTGCATCGGCCTCTCCCCCGGTGTCATCAGGAGCACGCCGGCCCTGTCCGCTACGTTGCCTTGATCGGGATCATTGTTTCCAGCACGTGAGCGAGGATGGCCGCCGGGTCCGCCGCAGGGGCGACGCTCTGCCGCAGGGCGAGCCCGATCCCCAGAGCGCCCAGCATGACGACGGCCTGATCCAGCGGCAGCGCGGGTTCGAGACGCAGGCGCCGGGTGTGTTCGGTGAGCAGGGCCACCACCTCGTCGTCGTGACGACGCTGGATGGCGGCGACCAGCGTGGCGGTTTCCGGTTGCTGCGCGGTCGCGGCGAGCACTTCCGCGGCCGCCGCGCTCCACTTCGCCGCGTCCTTGTCCGCCACGTCGACGGGATTCAGCGCCGCGATCACCTCTTCACGGGTGGCGGCACGGGCGAGAGCTTCCCGCAGGCCCTGGAGATGACCGTCCGCGTCGGCCCTGATGATCGCGAGCCACAACCCTTCCTTACCACCGAAGTGCTTGTAAACGGCGCCGCGGGTGTACCCGGCGTCGGCCGCGATCTCCTCGACCGTCGCCGCCAGGAAACCACGCCGCAGGAAGACCTGACGCCCGGCGCCCAGCAGGTGCTCGTGGGTGCGCCGCTGCTGCTCGGCCCGTGTCAGCCTGGTCATCGCCCACCCATTCAGTAACAGTACGTTTCTAGAAACACGACGTTACTGTATCGTCGGATGCATGGAGCTCCTGGCACCCGTGGCGGCGTTTCTTAGCCTTCCCCTCTTCTTGGCCGGGTTCGCGTGGTACGCCGTGCGAGCCCGTAGCCGCGGCGTGAGTCAGTCCTTGCTGGCGCCGATCGAGGAGATCTGGGATCCGATCGCGCACAAGACCAACATCGAGATCCAGATCGAGGCCGAACGGAGCCCGGAGACCCCCTCGCCCGGCGATCCGCCCGAGCCGATGTGGCGGCCGTGACGGTGCGCGAGTTCAGTATCCGACGGTGAAATGCCGGTCTCCGCCGGGATTCTCGAGTTCGTCCACGATGGCGACGGCGAGATCCTCCGCCGAGATCCGGGACGATCCGTCCTCCGCGGTGAGGATGGTCGTCGTCCCCCGCCGGTAGGTGCCGGTCCGGATTCCGGGCTCAAGCATGGCGGGCGGGCTGAGGTACACCCAGTCGCCGTCGTGCGCCTCGCAGACTTGGAGCTGTGTCGTGCTGGCCGAGGCGATCGTCCGCCACGACAGCGGGACGAACACCGGGTCGTCGATGACCAGCCCCCCGGACGGCGAGCGCAACGGTCCGGCGCCACCGACGACCAGGACACGGGTGCCCGCCGCGGCGTCAAGCAGGGCTTTGGCGGTCGCGGCGACGGTGTCCTCCGCGCCCGGAGCCGGTCTTGTCGCGCCCACGACGGCGTCGACTCCCCCGAAGACTTCGCTCATGCGGCCGACATCGGTGATGTCGCCGCGGACGATCTCGACGTCCGGATGCCGCGAGTCCGGCGGTGTGCGGCGGAAGACAGCGGTGACGTGGTGCCCGCGGGAGATGGCTTCGGTGACGACACGGGAGCCGGTCATGCCCGCTGCTCCGACGACGGCGATCTTCATCGGACGCCTTCCTTCTTGGTCTTCGGGGTGATCTGGCCCGCGACGATCGAGGCCAGGGCGAGGGCGAAACCGGCGAGCTGGATCAGGCCGAGCGACTGGCCGAGCAGGACGGCACCGAGGATCGCGGCGACCATCGGCGAAAGCAGGCCGAGGACGGCGACCGAGGTGACCGGTAGGGACGTGATGCCGCGGAACCACAGGACGTACGCGAGCAAGCCGCCGATCAGGCCAAGCCAGAGGTAACCGAGCGCCGCGTCCAGGTCGATGGCGGGCGGCGCGCCTTCGAACAGGAAGGTCACCGGAACCAGGAACAACCCGCCCGCGGTGAGCTGCCATGAAGCGAACGCCGTCGGCCCGACGTCCGCCGGGCGCCCCCACCGTTTGGTGAGGGTGACGCCGAGCGCCATGGTCGCGGCGCCGCCGAGACCGGCGAGGACCCCGACGAGGTCGAAGCCCGCGGCGGGTCCGATCACGACCAGCCCGACTCCCACGATCCCGACGATCCCCCAGGCGAACCGCCACGCCGACGGGCTCTGCCGCAGCACGGCCACGGCGAGGATCGCGACAAGGAGCGGCTGGGCGGCGCCGAGGGTGGCGGCGACTCCGCCGGGCAGCCGTTCGGCCGCGGCGAACAGCAGCGGGAAGAACATCCCGATGTTGAGGATGCCGAGTGCGGCGGCCTTCAGCCACCAGGTACCGCGCGGGAGGGTACGGGTGATGGCCAGTGCGATCAGGCCGGCGGGCAGGGCACGCATGAGCCCGGCGAACAGCGGATGCCCCGGCGGGAGGAGTTCGGTAGTGACCACATAGGTCGTTCCCCAGACCACGGGAGCGAACGCGGTCAGCGCGATGCCGGCGAGTCCGGCGGCGCGAGGTGTGGTCGTCAGTGTTTTCACGCTTCTCAGCTTCGACGCCGAAGATCGATGAGTCCAACACATGTTTGTCACTTGATCCATCGTGATTCAAGATGAATACATGGAGCTTCAGCAGATGCGGTACGTCGTGGCGGTGGCGGAGACGAACAGCTTCACGCGCGCCGCGGAACGGTGCCTCGTCGTACAGTCGGCATTGAGCCACCAGATCGCGCGACTGGAGCGGGAACTCGGCGCCCGGCTGTTCGAACGCACGAGCCGCCGGGTGCGGCTCACCGCCGCGGGCGAGGCTTTCCTCCCGGCCGCCCGCCAATGCCTCGACGCCGCCGAACGGGCCGGTTCCGAGGTCGCCGCCGCCGTCGGCGAGATCCGCGGACGGCTCACCGTCGGCGTCATCCCGACCGTCGCGGCGGTCGACGTTCCCGCGGCGCTGCAGACGTTCCGCCACCGATACCCGCACGTCCGGATCGGGCTCCGGGTCGGGGCGAGCGGACGGCTGGTGGAGCAGGTCAAGGACGGGGCGATCGAGGTCGCGTTCCTCGGCCTGCCGGTATCCGACCGGCCCGAGGGCGTGAGCACCCGCGAACTGGGGCGTGACGACCTGATCGCCGTGGTGGCACCGGATCATCCCCTCGCCGGAGAGTCCGAAGTGGACTTGAAGCGGCTTTCGTCGGAGGTGTTCGTCGACTTCCCGGTGGGATCGGCGGGCCGGGCCCAGACGGATCAGGCCTTCGCCGCGGCGAAGGTGTCACGGGAGGTGGCCTTCGAGGTGACGGCCGCCGACTTCATGGCGCGGCTCATCCACCAGAGCTTGGGCGTGGCGTTGCTGCCGTCGAAGTACGTGCCGAACCTGGCCGGAGTGGTCACCGTGCCAGTGACCGACGCGCCTGCGCGGATCGAACATCTCGTCTGGAACCGCTTCACAGTCACTCCGGCGGCGAAGGCCTTCCTGGAGATTCTCGGCGTCGTGAGTGGCTAGGACGGTTCTATTGAGCGGTAAGTCAAACGTGTCCTGACGGGCGGCCGCACTTCGGGATGTCTCAAAGGGGGCCTTCAGGACGTTGAACGTCCCAAAGGGGGCCTTCGAGACACGGCGCCTGACCCAACGGCACGACACGTGTGCCTTACCTTCCTAGCCACTCACGAGCCAGCCGCCTACCTGCCGTCAGCCTTGATGATCTCGAAGAGGCTGGTCCACGAGCTGCGCCCGTGCCCGGCGGCGATCGCCCGGTCGTAGTGCGACTTGACCGCCTCGGGCAGGGCAACGTCGATCCCGGCGTCCCGGCTCGCCTGCACGATGTGATCGGCGCTCGCGCCCATCATGATCACGTCGGCCTCGTCGCCGGGGTGGTCGCCCTTCTCGATCTGCTCGACCGCGGCTTCCAGGTAGAAGCCCATCATCGCGAAGTTGTCCTTGGCGTACGGGAGGAACTTCTCCAGCGGTACCCCGGCCGAACGCACCAGCGCGCTCGCGTGCATGAACGCCGAGAGCGAGTTCAGGAAGATGTCCAGCTGTGCCTGGTAGAACAGCTGAGCCAGCCGGACGTCCTCACCGAGGAAGTCGGCCCGCCCGATCAGCGCCAGCACTTCGCGGTGCTTCTCGAACACTTCGGTGGGGCCGCTGTAGAAGACGTAGGCTTCTTCCTTGCCCACCAACGGCGCCGGGACCATCACGCCGCCCGCGATGAACTGCCCGCCGCGGGCCTTGACCCACTCGGCGGCTTCGCGGGTCTTCTCCGGGGTGTCCGAGCTGAGGTTGACGACCACCTTGCCAGCCAAGGTTTCCCCTGCCTTGCCCAAGATGTCGTACATCGCCGCGTAGTCGGTGAGGCTCAACAGCACCAGTTCCGACGCCGCCACCGCGTCCGCCGGGGTTTCGGCGCGCACGGCGCCCGCGGCGACGACGCCGTCCGCGCGGCTCGCGGTGCGGTTCCAGACCGTCACTCCATGGCCGTTCTCCAGGAGAACGCGGACCATGGCCTGTCCCATCGGGCCGAGCCCGATCAGTGTGATCATTGTGTTTCCTTTTACTTCTTGAGGATTTCGATGACGCCGACCAGGTCTTCGGCGCCGTGTCCGGCGGCGACCCGCCTGTCCATCAGCGACTGCAACGGGGCCAGCAGTTCGGCGCTGACACCTTGTTCCGCCGCCGCCTTGGCGAGGTTCGGGAACGCGGCGGCCTGCATCGCGATGTTCGACACGACGTCGGTCCCGTAGTCACCGCTGTCGATCTGTTCGGCCGCGCGGTCCAGGAAGCTGCTCAGCATCGCCTCCATCCAGCCGCGGAGCAGCGGAGTCAGCTCGCTCGCCTTGACCCCGGCCGAGCCGACCAAGGTGTAGGCCTGGATGACGCCGATGAAGTTGCCGTACATCCCGCTGAGCAGCGCGAGGTCGTACAGAGGCGCCAGACCGGGATCGACGCCGAGGTAGTTGACCCCGCCGAAGGTGTCGAGCGCGGTGCGGGCCCGGCCGAAAACGGTGCCCGAGCCGCTGTAGAAGATGAACGACGCCGGAGTGCCGATCATCGGCGGGACGGCCATGATGCCGCCGTCCAGGTACTCCGCACCCAGCTCCTCGGCCCACGCGCCCATCTCGCGTGCCTGGCCGGGGGTGCCGTTGGTCAGGTTGATCAGCTGCCGTCCCGCGAGCCCGGCCGCGACCGGGTCCAGGACCTCGTGCACCGAGTCGTAGTCGAGCAGGCACGCGATCACGATCTCGTTCGCCGCGAGGGCTTCGGCCACGGTCGGCGCGACCGTTGCCCCCTTCGCCGCCACGCCCTCGGCGCGGCTCGCGGTCCGGTTCCACGCGGTGACCGGATGTCCCGCGGCCAGTAGTGCCTCCACGAGCGCGGTTCCCATCGCGCCCAGCCCCAGTACCGTCACCGGGGTCTTGCCGTGTTCGCTCATGGGACCACCGTGCCGCCGCCCGCGCACGGATCGCTGCGGGTCCGCGCACGGCCTCACGCACGCTTCTGTCGGTGCCTCGCGCTAACGTCGGTTTCGTGCGTTTCGGACTGCTGGGACCACTCGCCGTGTGGACGACCGCGGGCGAGTCCGTCGTCGTGCCCGAGGCGAAGGTCCGCCTCCTGCTCGCCGGGCTGCTGAGCCGGGAGGGCAGGGCGGCGTCGGTGTCGTCGCTGACCGACGACCTGTGGGGCGAGCATCCGCCGGGTAATCCGGGCAACACCCTGCAGACCAAGGTCTCCCAGCTGCGCCGCGCCCTCGACCGGGCCGAGCCGGGCGCGAGAGAGATCGTGACTCATCAACCCGCCGGCTACGTCCTCGCCGTCGAGCCCGGAGATCTGGACGTCCATCGATTCCGCGCGCTCACCGCCCGTGCCAGGGACGCCGTGGACCCGCGTGCCCGTGCCGCGCTGCTGGCGGACGCGCTGGCGTTGTGGCGAGGGCCCGCGTACGCCGGCTTCGAGGACGAACTCTTCGCCGTGGCCGCCGCGCAGCGGCTGGAGGAGGAAAGGCTGCTCGCCGAAGAGGAGCGAGCCGATGCCCGGCTGGCGCTCGGCGAACATGACGCCCTCACCGCGGAACTCGTGGGTTTGGTGTCACGGCATCCGCTCCGGGAGCGGCTCCGAGGGCTGCTGATGCGCGCGTTGTACGCCGCCGGGCGGCACGGTGAGGCGCTCGAAACCTACGCCGAACTGCGGTCCCGCCTGCGTGACGAGTCCGGTCTCGAACCAGGGCCCGATCTCGCCGCTCTGCACCAGGCGATCCTCACCCGGAGCCCGGATCTCGAGCCCGTCCGAGCCGCCGAGCCGGTGCGCGGGAACCTGCCGGAGTCCTTGACCGAATTGATCGGCCGCACGACGGCGGTCAAGGAGGTCGGGTCGCTGGTCACCGACGCGCGGCTGGTCACCCTCACCGGTCCCGGCGGGGTGGGCAAGACCAGGCTGGCCATCGAGGCCGCGTCGAAGCTCGCCATGGCCGACGGCACCTGGCTGGTCGAGCTGGCAGGCCTGGACAACGTCGAGTGCCCGACGTGCCCGCCGGAGGATCTGGTCGCCGTCGTCCTCACGGCGGTCTTGGACCTCCGAGAAGAGGCCAACTCGGCCAAGACGCTGACACAGTCGCTGGCGGACGCCTTACGCGACAAGGAGATCCTGCTCGTCCTCGACAACTGCGAGCAGGTCGTCGAACCGGTCGCCGCGCTGGTGGAGCGGCTGCTGGCGGCCGCTCCCCGACTGCGCGTGCTCGCCACCAGTCAGGAACCGCTCGGCCTGCCAGGAGAGCAGGTCTGGGCGGTCCCGCCGCTCGAACTGCCCGCGGAGGCGGATTTCGCCGCCGTACGGGAGTCAAGCGCGGTCCGGCTGTTCACCGCCCGTGCCGCGGCGGCCGCCCCTGGGTTCGCTCTCGACGCGGGCAACGCGGCCGTGATCGCCCGGATCTGCCACACACTCGACGGGATCCCGCTCGCGCTCGAACTCGCCGCCACCAGGGTCCGGACGCTCGGGGTGCACGAACTCCTCGCCCGCCTCGACGACCGGTTCGGCCTGCTGTCCTCGGGCAGGCGAGGCGGGCCACGCCGACAGCAGACCCTCCGCGCGATGATCGACTGGAGCTGGAGCCTGCTGAGCGAGCCCGAACAGATCGTGCTGCGCAGGCTCGCCGTCCACGCCGAAGGCTGCGGTCTCGACGCGGCCGAAGCGGTCTGCGCGGGCGGTGAGATCGCGTCGGCCGACGTCCTGGACCTGGTGTCCCGGCTCGTCGACCGGTCGCTGGTGGTCAGCAGGACGGGCAGGTCCGGCCAACCGCGGTTCCGGCTGCTGGAATCCGTTTCGGCCTATGCCTTGGACCAGGCCGATCAGGCGGGCGAACTCGACGAACTGCATCTACGGCACGCCCGTTTCCACGTCGAACTGGCCGAACGCGGCGACACGGGGCTTCGCGGCAAGGAACAGCGGCGCTGGCTCGACAGGCTCGACGCGGAAGGGGCCAACACCCGGCGCGCCCTGGAAACGCTGCTGCGGCAGGGCGAACATCGGCTCGCGTTGCGGCTGGTGAACGCGACGACCTGGTTCTGGTTCCTTCGCGGACGGCTCACCGAGGCCCGGCGCTCACTGAACCTCGTGCTCGACACGGAGATCACCACCGGCGACGAGCGCGCGCAGGCTCTCGGGTGGCGCGCCGGCATCGCCGTGCTCGACGGCACAGGCACCGAGGACGCGGCAGAGGAAACAGCGTGGGGCATCGCCGATCCCGTGGCACGGGCCCGGACGCTGTGGTTCCTCGGCTACGCATGGTCCACGATCGGCGATCTGTGCCGGGCGGAGAAGCTCACTCTCGGCGCGTTGGAAACCGCCCGCGACATCGGTGACGACTGGGGCGCCGCGGCCGCGCTGAGCGACAGGGCGAGCCACCTGATCTCTGGCGGAGATCTCACCGGTGGTGGCCGGATAGCCGCGCAGAGTGCCGGGATCTTCGACGGGCTGGGCGAGCGCTGGGGCTGGCTGCAGGCGTCGTTCGTCGTCGGGATGCTGGCCTCGATCGCCGGGGACTACGACCACGCCGCCCGCGTCCACCGCGAAAGCCTGCGCCGCGCGGAGGAACTGGAGTTGTGGCCGGAGGTCGCCTACAAACTGTCCTGGCTCGGCCGGACAGCGCTGCTCACCGGTGATTTCGCGGGTGCGGAGGAGTTCCACGAGCGGGCCAGGGCGCTGGCGGTCGAGCACAGCTTCAAACCCGGCGAGGTCTACGCCGAGACAGGTCTCGCGCTCGGCGCGCGACGGCAGGGCCGGTTCGAGGAGGCGGAGCAACGGCTGTTGTCCATTCTGGACTGGCATCGCCGGTTGGCATCCGAAGCGGGCAGCACCCTGGTCCTCGCCGAACTCGGGTTCATCGCCGAGCAGCGCGGGGACACGGCGAAGGCGAAGCGTCTCCAGCTGGACGGTCTCGCTCTCGCCCGGCACAGCGAGGATCCTCGCGCGATCGCGCTCGGCCTGGAAGGTCTGGCCGGCGCGGAAGCGGCTGCCGGCGACTACCGCCTGGCCGCGCGGTTGCTGGGGGCTGCGGCGGCCTCCCGTGAATCGGCGGGCGCTCCCCTGGCGAAGGGCGAACGCGGCGACGTCGACAGGATCGCCGGCGCCATCGTCGAGGCCCTCGGAGAAAACGCATTCTCGGCGGCAAGGGAGGCGGGCGCGGCGACACCGATCGATCAGCTGGTGACCGACAGTCAATGACCATGCACCCGTGTCACCACAATGGACCACGCTTTACTTCACGTCGACAACAAAGGGTGATTTTTTTCTGTCGCCGAGCCGCCGTGACCGGTAGCGTGCTTAGCCATGCGGGTGAGGTGGGGGGCTCCCAGCGGGCCCAGGGTGACGATGCCGTGGCGAGCGGCTCCGCGGGCGGCGTTGACCAGCCCTCTGACTTTGATCATCGCCGCAGTGACGGCCTTGCTGGCCTGTTTCCTCGGTACCGCCGCCATCCTGCAGGCCTCGGCCGCGGGCGGCGCGGCGGTCGAGTACCAGTCCGGCATCGCGTGCCCGGACTACTACGGGCCGGTCTTCAACAAGAACAACGTCCCCGCCGCGGCCGCCCCGCAGATCATCGATTCGGTCCGGCGGAACGCTCCGGCGCACGGCTTCGCCGCGCCGGTCACCTCCCGCTACACGCCGTATCTCTTCGGCACCGAGTTCAACGGCGTTCCCTACTACAAGGTCACCATCGCCCACCGCGATCAGGCGGTTCCGGGCCACCTTGAGCTGGCCGACGGGACAGCGGGCGCCGGCGGGCTTTTGCTCGGCACCGTCGTGGCCAAGGCGGAGGGGATCAAAACCGGGGCCGTTCCGAAGGTCGGAGGCACCCCGCTGCCCCCGGTGAACGGGCTGTACCGCGACCTTTCCGACCCGGCGCCGCGCTGGTGGTGCTCGCAGCAGCGGAACGCCGTCGTCAGCAGGCTCGCCAACGATCCGCTCGACTCGGTCATGTTCGCCACCGACGGGAAGACGTTCGACGACGCGGTCCGTGCTTTGGGCGTCCCGTCGTTCGCCGCGCTGCACATGTCGTTCTACGAGGCTCCTCCCAAGACGGTGAGCGAGGCCGAGGACCTGTTGGAGCGGTCGAAGGCGCTCATCGCCGACGTCAAGGCGGATCTGAGCGGCCGTGGCCTCGGTGACGCGATCGTCGGATCGGTGCCGTTCGAGCGTTCGGTGGAGATCAGCAACCAGGCCGAATCGAACGTCCTGGTCTCGATCCTGCCGCTCGCGGCCATCAGCATCCTGGTCGGCTGCGCCGGAATCGGCACCGTCGCCTTGCAGTGGTACCAGCGCAGGCACCCGCAGCTGAGGCTGCTGTCCGCCCGCGGCAGCGCACCGGGGGCGCTCGGAATGCTGGCCGTGGCCGAACTCGGGCTGCCCATCGTCGCCGGTGGCGCGGCGGGAGCGGTGCTCGCGCGGCTGTTGCTCGGAGTGTACGGACCACCAGGTGAACTGGGCGACGGGGCGCTGCTGGCGGGGTCTCTCGTCGCGGCCGCGATCCTGCTCGTTTCGCTCGCGCTGCTGGCCGGGGTGATCGCCTTCCGCACTCATCGGGAGTTCGAACTCGGCAGGGTCAGGTCAGGACGCCGCAAGGGGGTGAAGCTGCTGGCGATCTTCCCGTGGGAGCTGCTGACCGCGGGCGTCGCCCTGCTGGGGTGGAACCGGCTCGTCGACTACAGCAAGGGATCCCGGATCGGCAACCCGCTCCCCCAGGTCGACCCGCTCGCCCTCACCTACCCGGTGTTCGTCGTGCTCACCGTCGGCCTCCTCGCCGCACGGCTGGCCTGGCTCGGGCTCCTCGCCTCGCATCGCGCGCGGCTGTGGTCACGGCCGGCGCTGCAACTGGCGATCCGGCGGCTCGCCAGCGCCCGCGCGCCGGTCACCGGCGTCCTCGTGATCGGTACGCTGGCCATCGGGACCCTGGCGACCGGGATCGGGATCGCCCGTGGTCAGGAAGAAGCGCTGCAGACGAAGTCGGCCATCTTCGTCGGGGCCGAGACCAGGGTCGACACCGAAAGCGTCGTGGGCACCGGCAAGGTCCGGTTGCCCGCGGAGATCAGCGGCACCACCACGATCGTCGGCGAGCTGACCGGTACCGGAAACGTCGTGCTGGTGGTGGATCCGCAGACCTTCCGGCGCGGTGCCACGCTCGGCCCGCTCGACGGTGACGAGGTCGACCGCTTGCTGGGTGAGCTGTCGAGCCCCGGCACGGGTATCCCGGCGATCCGGGTCGGGACCGACGCCGCGCAGAAACCCAAACTGGCCGCCGGTCTCCCCGATGCGAGGACCGTCGGCGAAGTACCGATGTTCCCGATCATCGGCACCAAGGCCGGCTACGTGATCTCCCGCGAATCGCTCAGTGAGGCGCAGCTGCGCGCGGTGCCGAAGTGGAGCCTGCTGTCCGGCTCGTCGATGACTCAGGTGACCGGGGCATTGACGTCCGTCGGAGTGGTCACGGCGGTCAACCGCGTGACTCGTGAGTCCGCGCTCGACGCGCTTCCGTTCTACGTCGTGTCGTGGACGTTCTCGTTCATGGCGCTACTCGGCGCCGTGCTCGGGGTGGTGGCGGTGCTGTCGCTGCTGGTCGCGGTCGAAGTCCGGCGGCGGCAGAACGCGCTGGCAGGCGCGCTGGTCCTGCGGATGGGGATGCGGCCGCGGGCGCTGCTGGCGAGTCATCTGATGGAACTGGGCGCGCTCAGCGGGCTGGCGGTGGTCATCGGCGTCGCCTGCGGGATTTCGGTCGCGGGTCTTTCGGTGCCGCGCTTCGATCCGGCGACGTTCCTCGCGCCGAGGTCGGCCCTGCCCAACCCGACCCCGCTCGCCCTGACCGTGCTGGCCGTCGGCGTGCTCGTCGTCGCGCTGGCTGGCTGGATCGCGATGCGCTCGGTGCGCACCGCCCGGACCGCGGAGTTGATCCGTGCCTGAGAAACCCATCTTCCGGCTGAGCGGGATCGGCGTCGACTACCAGACGCCGGCGGGCACGGTCACCGGAGTCGACGACGTCACCATCGACATCCCCGCGCGCGGGATCACCGTGCTGGCGGGACCGTCCGGCTCCGGCAAATCCACCCTGCTGCGGACGCTCGGCCTGTTCGAGCAGCCTGTCCGGGGCACGATCTCCTTCCAGGGAACGGAAACCGGCAAGCTGCGGCATCGCGACCGGCGGGCGCTGCGGCGGAACCACCTCGGCCTGGTGTTCCAGAACCCGACCGACAACCTGCTCGGGTATCTGAGCGTCGCCGACAATCTCCGTGCGGCGGCGGAATCGGCCGGGACGGAATGCCTGCCCGACGACATCCTCGACCAGCTGGGGCTCGGCGGGACCGGCGCCTGGCGGATCACCGCGCTGTCGGGCGGGCAGCAGCAGCGCCTCGCGTTCGGCTGCACCCTGGCGCGCCGATCGACCGTCGTCCTCGCCGACGAGCCGACGTCCCAATTGGACGAAGGGTCGGCGGACCGGGTGCTCGACACGCTGAAGTACCTGGCGGATCAGGATTTCGCCGTCATCGTCGCCTCGCACGACGACAGGCTCATCGAACTCGGCAGCCGGGTCGCGCGGATGCACAAAGGCAGACTTGAAAAAGTCGAAGAACGGGAGGTCGTGCCGTGATGGCGGAACCCGCCCTCGAGGCCGTCGGGTTGCGCCGCCGGTTCCCCCATCCCAGCGGGGACGTCGAAGTCCTGCGCGGGCTCGAACTGCGGGTGGCCGCGGGCGAACTCGTCACCGTGTCCGGCCGGTCCGGTTCCGGCAAGAGCGCGCTGCTGGCCCTGCTGTGTGGCTTCGACTCGCCCGATTCCGGCAGTGTCCTGCTGGACGGCGTCCCGATAGCGGGCGCTCCGGCGTGGCACACCTGCGCCGTCCTGCCTCAGGCTCTCGGTCTCGCGAACGAACTGACGATCGCGGAGAACGTGGCGCTGCCGCTGCGGCTCCGGTCCGACGTCCCCAAGCCCAGCGCGAAGGACATCCACGCGCGGGTTTCGGAACTGCTGGAGGAACTCGGGATCGGCGACCTCGGCGACCGCTATCCGCTCGAGGTGTCGTTCGGGCAGCAGCAGCGGGTCGCGCTCGCCAGGGCGGTCAGCGGGCGGCCGCGGGTCCTGCTCACCGACGAGCCGACGGCGCATCTGGACGCCGGGAGCACCCCGCGGGTGCTTCGGCTGTTGCGGCGCTGCGCCGAGGAGGGCGCCGCGGTCATCGTGGCGACGCACGACGACGACGTGCACCGGATCGCGGACCGGCGGGTACGGCTGCTGGACGGCGTGCTGTCTTAGGCGGCCCGCTCGCCGGGGCTCGAAGACGTGACTCGCGTGATTGGGCACGTGACTCGCGTGATCAGACGGCGAACTCGCGTGATTGGATGCCGCACTCGGGTGTGCGGTCTCCAATCACGCGAGTTCCGTGTCTGATCACGCGAGTCACGCGTTAGGGAGCAACAGGACCGGCCTTGCCGTACAGGTCGTTCCCCGCCCAGTTCACGAGATCCTGCGAAGGCCTCGAAGGCGGTACAGGTACGAAGTTCGCGGCGTCGTCGACGCTTCCGGTGCCGTCGTACTTGGCCTGCAGCGGGTACGGGAACACCGGCCGGGTGCGGAAGACCTTGCCGTCGGCGCCGCGGCCGGTGGCGATCGTCCGGTCCGGCGCGGTGCCGCGCTCGACCCAGGAGACCAGCTCCTTCAGCGGGTCGTACTCGGTCAGTTTGTCGCCGGTGCCGCAGTGATACATCCCCGGCACCATGAACAGCCGCGCCCAGTCCTGCGTCGCGGCATGGCCGCCGTTGGCGCGGGTGAGCCGCTGGTAGTAGTCGACGGTGCCCGCCGCGGGGATCGCCTGGTCCGCCCAGCCATGCCAGAGCACGAGTTTCCCGCCGGCACGGCGGAATTCGCGCAGATCCGTCGACATCGCGTTGGAGCGGATGCCTTCCGGGGTCAGCCTGTCGAATTCACGCGAAGTGAAGGCAAACTCGTCGACCGACGAATGCGGTGCCCCGATCGGGTAGGCCATGTACTTCAGGTAGTTGTCGGCGAGTGCCCGCGCGAACGGGACGCCACCGAACTCGGGTGCCCCGATGGTCCAGCCGTACCAGGACAGTTCGGAGCCGACGGTCTGGCCACCGGGGTACAGCTTGCGGCCGCGTTCGTCGGTCGGCGGGGCGTAGATCTTCTTGGTGGCCTCGACCTGTGCCGCGGTGAGGCACCCGGCGTTGTCGGTGCCCGGCGGGCAGGCGATCGTGGCCGGGTCGAAGCGGCAGGCCCGCGGGTCGTCGATCGCGCCGTCGGCGAGACCGTCGACCTTGTCGCAGGAGGACAGTGCCGCGGCGTGCAGTGCCGGGAGTTTGTCCCCGGTCAGGATGGGTTTGCCGTCGGCGCCGGTGTTCACTTTGGCGAGCCAGGTCTGGTAGGCGCCGATCAGCGGCCCCCAGTAGCCGGCCGGCGCGCCGGCGACGATGCCGTCGAAGTCGTGCGGGTAGCGCTGTGCCAGCAGAAGCGCCTCACGGCCGCCGTCGGAGCAGCCGCTGAAGTACGACTTCTTCGGCGGAGCGCCGTAGAACGCCGAGATGAGGCGCTTGGACGCCTTCGAGACCACGTGTGGCGCCCGGAAGGCGAAGTCGTCGCGGGCGGCCTGGTCGTTCGCGGCCCACTTGCCGTCGTCGAAGACGAGCGGGGTCGTGCCGACGTGGCCGTCGTCGGTGGCCGCGACAGCGACGTCGCCGCCGTGCGGCAGCCCGCAGTCGGTGAACGGCGGCGGAGTGACGGCGCCGCAGAACCCGCCGCAGCCGAACTGCAGGTAGCGGCCCGCGTACGTCTTGGTCGGCAGCCGCAACTGGAACTGCACCGCCGGTTCGACGTGCCCGCGGACATCGCAGTTCTCCGGTTCGGTCGCCGTCGCCGGTACCACGGTCGCGGTCTCGACGTGCGTGATCGCGCCGGGAATGTCGTAGGTCCGCACCAGGTCGGCGCAGGTGCGCACCGGGCGGAAAGTCGTTTCACCGGCGGTGGCCGCCGGAGCCGTGAGTATCGAGCCTGCCGTGATGAGCGCTGCCACGCCGAGCATGGACAACCGCCGCATTTCCCCACCCCAGTTTCCCGGATCAGCCTTGGTTGGCTCATTCACCCTGGCCCGGCCGCTGTGTGTTGTCCACCGTGTTTCGGGACGGCTCGCAGGGTCATCCGGGTTGTCCAGTTCGGGTCAGGTTTGTCCGGGTGTCTTGACATCGATGTCACCCCCGAGTTTTTCTCTCTTGGCGCCACCGGTCCCCCGCCTGTGCGGCGCCCAGCCTGCCCCCGTGAGAAAGCATTGGTGCAACGATGCCCCGAAGCGTCAGACCTTGGGTCTGCGGCCTCTTGAGTGCCACGGTCGTGGTGTCCGGGGTGGTGGCCCTTCCGGCCGCCGCCTCGGCCGAAGAGGTGCCACCGGACTTCTATTCCTCGTTCGAGCAAGGCGAGCCGCAGCCGACGTGGAGCGACACGGTCGACGTCGACCCGTCCGGCAAGCCGAAGGCGTTCGGTGTCGACGGCGCGAACGCCACCACCATCCCCGGTGACATCCGCGGCAAGGTCACCGAGACGTCCGCCAACAGCGAGAACACCCCGAACGAGGGCGCGTCGAACCTGGTGGACGGCTCGACGGACACCAAGTGGCTTGCCTGGACACCGACCGGCTGGGCGCAGGTCGCGCTGTCGGAGCCGACGTCGATCACGCGGTACGCGCTGTCCTCCGCGAACGACTTCGACAACCGCGACCCGCAGGACTGGACGCTGCAGGGTTCCGCCGACGGCCAGGCCTGGACGGATCTGGACAAGCAGACCGGCCAGAAGTTCTCGGACCGGTTCCAGTCCAAGGAATACCGCCTGCCCGCGGCGAGTGCCGCGTACAAGTTCTTCCGCCTGAACATCACGAAGAACAACGGCGGCGACATCATGCAGCTCTCGGAGCTGCTGCTGGCCAACGAGGACCCGGCCCCGCCGGCGCTGCCGAACATGCGCAGCTTCGCCGACAGCGGCCCGACCGGCGGCTACACGAACAAGAACCGTGTCGGTTTCACCGGCACGCGGGCGTTCCGCTACGCCGGCAGCCACAAGGCGCCGGGGCACGGCTGGTCGTACAACAAGATCTTCGACGTCGACCTCCCGGTGGCGGCGACCTCGGAGCTGTCGTACAAGGTGCAGCCGGAGTTCATTCGCGGTGACCTGAAGTACCCGAGCACGAACGTCGCGGTCGACCTGGCGTTCACCGACGGCACGTACCTGAGCCAGCTCGGCGCCGTCGACCAGTACGGCTTCGGGCTCTCGCCGCAGGGCCAGGGCGCGAGCAAGGTGCTCTACACCAACCAGTGGAACCTGGTGCGCTCGCAGATCGGCGTGGTCGCGAAGGGCAAGACGATCGACCGGATCCTGGTCGGTTACGACAACGCCGACGGCCCTGGCTCGTTGCAGGGCTGGCTGGACGACATCAAGGTCTCGGCGACGCCGACGCCGCCGGCGAGCCTGCGTCCGTCCGACAACGTGCTGACCACGCGCGGTTCGCTGTCGAACGGGTCGTTCTCGCGGGGCAACAACATGCCGGCGACCGCGGTGCCGCACGGGTTCAACTTCTGGATCCCGACGACCGACGCGGGCACGTTGAGCTGGATGTACTCCTACCACTCGCGCAACAACGAGCAGAACCTCCCGTCGCTGCAGGCGTTCTCCGCGAGCCACGCGCCGAGTCCGTGGATGGCCGACCGGCAGACATTCCAGTTCCTGCCTTCGACCGCCACCGGGGTGCCGAACCCGGAACGTGAGGCGCGAAAGCTGCCGTTCAAGCACTCCAACGAGACAGCTCGGGCGCACTACTACGGTGTCGACTTCGAGAACGGCATCAAGACCGAGGTCGCGCCGACCGATCACGCGGCGCTGTACCGGTTCAAGTTCCCCGGTGCGGACTCGAACTTGATCTTCGACAACGTCAACAACAACGGCGGGCTCACCCTCGACCCCGCGGGCCGGGCCATCACCGGCTACAGCGACGTCAAGAGCGGGCTATCGGCCGGCGCGTCGCGGATGTTCGTCTACGCCACCTTCGACAAGCCGGTGACCGCCGGTTCGAAGCTGTCGACCGGTTCAGGTGACCAGAAGCGGGACAACGTCCTGGGCTACCTGAAGTTCGACGCCGGTGCCGACAAGACGGTGAACATGCGGATCGCGACCTCGCTGATCAGCGTCGATCAGGCGAAGAAGAACATGGAGCAGGAGCTCGCCCCGAACGCGTCGGTCGAGTCGGTGAGCGAGACCGCGGCGAAGGCCTGGGACGAGAAGCTCAAGGTCGTCGAGGTCGAGGGTGCGTCGAAAGATCAGCTGATCACGCTGTACTCCAACCTGTACCGGCTGTTCCTGTACCCGAACTCGGGCTTCGAAAACGTCGGCACCCTCGAGAAGCCGGTGAAGAAGTACGCGAGCCCGGTGTCACCGAAGGCCGGTCAGGACACCCCGACGCAGACCGGGGCGAAACTGGTCGACGGCGAGTTCTACGTCAACAACGGGTTCTGGGACACCTATCGCACGGTGTGGTCGGCGTACTCGCTGCTCAGCCCCGACACCACCGGCAAGCTGGTCGACGGTTTCGTGCAGCAGTATCGCGACGGTGGCTGGATCTCCCGCTGGTCGTCCCCCGGTTACGCGGACCTGATGACCGGCACCAGTTCGGACGCCGCCTTCGCGGACGCGTACCTCAAGGGAGTCAAGGGATTCGACGTCCAGTCGGCGTACGACTCGGCGGTCAAGAACGCGACGGTGACCCCGCCGAACGGCGCTGTCGGCCGGAAGGGCATCGACGAGGGCACGTTCCTCGGGTACGCGCCGAACACCGCGGACCACGGGTTCTCGTGGGCGATCGAGGGTTACGTCAACGACAACGCGATCGCGAACATGTCGAAGAAGCTCTACGACGAGGCTCCGGCGAACGACCCGCGCAAGCAGGAGTACCTGGACAACTACGGGTATTTCACCGAGCGGGCCACGCAGTACGTGAACGTGTTCGACCCCAGTGTCGGCTTCTTCCAGGGCCGGGACGCGGCGGGCAAGTTCACCCGCGCCAAGGACAAGTTCGACCCGGAGGTGTGGGGTATCGACTACACCGAGACCAACGCGTGGGGCATGCGGTTCTCCGTCCCGCAGGACGGTCAGGGCCTGGCGAACCTCTTCGGCGGCAAGGCGGGGCTGGCGTCCAAACTGGACGAATTCTTCGCCACCCCCGAGACGGGGCTGAAGTTCGGCAGTTACGGCGGGATCATCCACGAGATGACCGAGGCGCGGGACGTCCGGATGGGCATGTACGCGCATTCCAACCAGGCCGCGCATCACACGCTCTACATGTACGACTACGCGGGTCAGCCCTCGAAGACGCAGGCGAAGGTCCGCGAGGCGCTGTCCAGGTTGTACGTCGGCAGCGAGCTCGGCCAGGGCTACGGCGGTGACGAGGACAACGGCGAGCAGTCGGCTTGGTGGCTGTTCGGCATGCTGGGCTTCTACCCGCTGCAGGTCGGCAGCTCGGACTACGCGATCGGCTCGCCGCTGTTCACCAAGGCGACCGTGAACCTGCCCGGCGGCAAGAAGATCGTGGTCAACGCGCCGAAGAACAGCGCGAAGAACGTCTACGTGCAGGGCCTGAAGGTCAACGGCAAGGCGCAGACCTCGACGTCGCTGGCGCATTCGGCGATCGCAGGAGGCGGGACGCTCGACTTCGACATGGGCCCGAACCCGTCGTCGTGGGGTACCGGCCCGAACGACGCGCCGAAGTCGATCACCAAGGGCGACGCGGTGCCGACGCCGGTGCACGACCTGACCAAGCCGGTCTCCGGCGCGGACGCCGCGTTCTTCGACAACACGTCGCGGACCGAGGCGAAGGTCAAGGCTCCGATCCAGTACCAGGTGCCCTCGACGAAGGAGGCGGGTTCGTACTACACGCTGACTTCGGGCAAGGGTGCCGGTGACGCGAAGAGCTGGGTGCTGAAGGGTTCCTACGACGGGAAGAGCTGGGCGGTCGCGGATCAGCGGACCGACCAGAGTTTCCAGTGGCGCCAGCAGACCAAGCCGTTCAAGATCGCGAACTCGGCGCACTACGCCTACTACCGGCTCGAGGTCACCGCGACCACGGGCGAGGAGGCGTCGCTGTCGGAGTTCGAGGTGCTGGGCAAGCCGGACGCGGCGTGCACGCAGACGGTCACCGGTGAACGCAAGGGCCCGCTGACCGTGCAGAGCGGGGTGACCTGTGTGGACGGTGCGACGGTGTCCGGTCCGGTGTCGGTGGCGCCGGGTGCGAGCCTGATCGTCCGCGGCGGGTCGATCTCCGGTCCGCTGACGGCGACGGGTGCGGCGCAGATCGTGCTGGACCGGACGAAGGTGGGCGGTCCGGTGGCGATCACCGGGGCGACCGGTGCGGTCTCGATCGAACTGACCGAGATCGGCGGACCGGTGGCGTTGACGGGCAACAAGGGGCCGGTGCTGACTTCCAGCACGATCGGCGGACCTCTGGCGTGCGCGGCCAACTCCCCCGCTCCGACGGACTACGACCTGCAGAACACCGTCCGCGGCCCGGCCGCCGGGCAGTGCGCGAAGCTGTAGTCCTCCGGTAAGGACGTGAAGGCCCCCTTCATCGCGAAGGGGGCCTTCACGTCTATAGAGCGCCAGGCAAAGGTGGCGTCGCGAAGCCGTGACTCGCGTGATCGCCGCCTGGTCACGGCACCGTCGCCTATTCGGGACGGCGGCCGCGGAGGATGCCGAAGCTGACGAGGGCCGCGGACAGCACGGTGAGCGCGAGCCCGGCGTGGGTGGTCGCTGCGAGGAAGTCGGCCGATCCACGGGCCGAGGTCAGGGCTCCGGGGAAGACCAGCGCCAGGATGGTGCCGCTGAGCGCGATGCCGATCCCGGTGGTGACTTCGCTGGCGGTGTCGACGAGCGCGGCTCCGATGGTGGTCCGGTTCGACGGCAGGCCACGCATCACGTTGGTGCCCGCGACGACACCGACCACGCGCATGCCCACCGCGACGAGAGCGAGCGCGACGGCGATCCAGACGTAGCCGAGCCCACCGAACGCCGTGTAGACGGCCAGCCCGCAGACGACCGCGGCGGCGCTGAGCCAGGCGGCCTTGACGAGTCCGAGACGCTTCATCAGCGGGGTGACGAGCGCGCCGCCGGCGATGAGAACGACGACCTGGGGCAGCATCCCGATCGCCGCCTGGGCGGGTGCCCAGCCGAGACCGAACTGGAGGTGCAGCGTCACGAGGTAGCCGAGCCCGGCGGTCGCCAGTCCCGCCGCGGCCTTGAGCGCCAGACCGCTGGACACCAGCGGACGCGCGACGAGTTTCAGGTCCAGCAACGGATGCCGGGCGGTCTTCTGACGCAGGACGAAGCCGGTTCCGGCGGCGAGCGCGGCCACGGCGGCGGTCCAAGGCAGAACCGACGCGGTGCCTTCTTCGACGAAGAGCGTGGGGGCGAGCAGCGCGAGGACGATCGTCGCGGTTCCCAGCACGGCGCCCGCGACGTCGATCGGGTCGCGGTGCAGGTCGGCGGGATCGTCGGCGGGGATGCCGAGGAACGCGAGCGCGGCGACAGGCACGTTCACCAGCAGCAGCGCCTGCCACGGCGCTATGGACAGCACGAGCCCACCGGCGGTGGGGCCGATGGCGAGGCCGATCAGGCCCACGGTCGAGATCAGCGTGGTCGCGCGGACTCGCAGCACGTCTTCGTCGAAGAGGCGGAACGCGAGAGCGAGTGACCCCGGTGTCGTCATCGCCGCCGCGACCCCCATGACGGCCCGGACGGCGATGAGCTGCCACGCGACGGTGACGAACGCCGTCGCGAGGCTGGCCACGGCGAGGAGCACGAGTCCGGTGAGCATGATCTTGCGCCTGCCCACTCGGTCGGCCAGCGCGCCGAACGCCAGCATCAGGCCGCCGAACACGACGGAATACGCGCCGGTCACCCATTGCAGGGTGGTCGTCGAGGCGGAGAGTTCGCGGCCGATGGTCGGCAACGCGACGTTGAGGATCGAGTTGTCGAGCATCTCGAACAGGAACACGGCCGAGAGCCCGGTCAGGGCGGGCCACGCGTCCTTCAGGGAACGGCTTTGAACAGGGGAACGCAAAGGTCGACTCCTTCGAGGTGAAGGAGTGACGGATCATGCGATCTCGTGTATGCGCGTGCTCAGCACGTTTCTACCCCGATGACTCGATCATACGGCACCGACACGTGACCAGGAACGTGACTCGCGTGATCAGGAACGGAACTCACGTGATCGGCGGGACGACACACGTGTCGTCCCATGGGTCACGCCGTGAGTGGCGATTCGGGTTAGGGCCAAGGGTGTCTTAGGTGCCTGCTGGATTGTGGCCGCGGTTGATCGCGGGGTCCGTCGCGTGGCGTCCAGCTGGACACGCGTGTCGTCCCTTCCGTCACGCGAGTTCGCAGCCGCGGGTGTCGTGAAAGCCACTTTCGCGACGCCTGATGTCCCGAAAGTGGCTTTCGCGACACTGCCCGGCCTCACTGGACGCGGGGGTCAGCCGGGCAGGGACGTGAACGAGCCAGAGATGCACGGGCGTCCTGAAGGCCCCCTTTGAGACGTTCAACGCCTCAAAGGGGGCCTTCAGGACACCGCGACAACCGCCCTAGCCACTCACGAGGCCCAGCTCGACGGGTCAGGCGGGAGCGCCCCGCACCGCCAGCTTCTGCACGTCCAGATAGAGGCATCCGGCCGTGGTGGGCTGCGGCGAGCAGGTCCGTTCCGGGTAGAACGACAGCTGGTTGGACGAAACGGTCAGCCGCACGAACCGCACCCCGGTCGCGCTGCCCGGCGCGAGCTGGAGCGCGGTGAGCTTGTTCAGGTCGGCCGGCTTGAAGTCGCCGCTGCCCGCCTTCACCCAGTTCGTGCCGTCCACCGAGGTTTCGACGGTGACGTCCTTGGCCGCGGCGGGCGGATCGTCACCGCAGACGTTGGACGGGTCGATTTCGATGGCGCTGACGTTGACCGCCTTGCCCAGTTTGATCGTGACGAACCGGGTCTCGACCGTGCCGTCGGGGCGGACGACCTTGTCGGTCGACCAGCCGCCACCGCCGAGCACCGACGAAGCCGCCAGGTCACCGGGGCCGCAGCCATACGGGGTGAAGTCGACGCCGTTGAACCCGGCGACGGCGGCACCGGCGGTGCCGGAGGCCCAGTTGAACCGCAGCGCCCAGTCGACCTTGGTGGTGCCCGAGCGCACCGAGACCGTGCGGGTCTCGCTGTCGGCGCCGCCACCGGAGGCGTAGACCTTCGGATAGGTACCCGGCAGCACGCCGGGGATGGTGTAGCCGCCGGCGGCGTCGGTGATCGCGGACAGCGAGCCGGTGAAGCCGGAGTCGTGCCCGCCGAAGCGGACGGCGACGCCCGCGATCGGGGCTCCGCCTTCGCGGTCGGTGACCTTGCCGGTCACGGTCCCGGTCGGGGTGCCCGCGGGCGGCGGGGTGGAGAAGTCCTCGGCCGGTTCGGTGTCGGCGCCGGTGATCGACGCGGCGAAGTAGCCCATGCCGCGGGCGGCGAAGGCCTTCCACAGTTTGGCGTGCGCGCGGCCGCCGTTGATCACCGTGTCGGCCTGCAGGATCGCGTTCCGCATGTCCAGGAAGGACGGCGAGGCGGGCGACAGTTCCATCGCGCGGGTGACCAGTGCCCGTGTCAGCGGCACCCCGAGCGCGGAGCGGACGTCCCACAGCGTGCTCACCCAGATCTCCCCGTCGGCGTGCACTTCCGGGCCGCCGATGATCCGGCCGAGGTCGCCGTAGGTGTAGCCGCCGGGGCCCGCCCCTGGTGTGCCGGGGCACTGCGGCGCACCGGCGCCGACCGGGCAGTCCAGCGGCTGGGTGCGGGCGAGGGGTACGCCGTCGCTGACGTAGTCCCCGCCGAGGAGTTCACCCGGAGCCAAGGTGTCCTTGAGCGCGTTGCGCCCGACGAGGTAGTCGAAGGCGTACCAGTCGCTCCACGCCTCCCCCATCGCGCCGGACTGGAAGGTGTTCAGCGTCGAGTTGCCCTGCGCGTCGACGACGAGCCGGTTGGACAGGCCGTGGGCGTACTCGTGGTGGATGATCGTGGCGTCGTCGGCGGAGTTGGCCGCGAGGAACGGGTCGCCGGGGTCCCTGGGGTCGTGGAACAGGAACATCCCCATCGTCGGCGCGTGGCCGTCCGGCGGGGTGCCCATGAACGCGTTGTCGTAGTAGCCCGGCGTCTGCGCGCCGAGCAGGGTGTGGACCTGGACGGCGTCGCCGTCGACCTTCTCGAAGTTGCCCGCCTCGCGGGTGAAACCGATCGGGAACGAGGCCAGGTGGTCGTGGAAGCTCCCGACGTAGGCCAGCGCCTGCACGGCGTTCTGTTCCCGGTTCTTCGCCCACGAACCAGGCGTCTTCGGGTCCCAGGAGCAGGGCCTCGCCGCCGAGCACGGCGGGCCGACGGCGGCGTTGAAGTCGGTGAACTTGTACCGGTAGGTGCCGTCGGTGTTCGGCCCGATCTCCTCCTCCGGCTGGAACTTCTGGTCGCCGTTGACGTCGGCGGCGACGTGCGCGACGTTGCCGTCCAGGGTCTTGGCGTCGGCGGGCAGCCAGCCCTTCTGGGTCAGGTTGACCTGCTTCTGCGGGCCGGGCTTCGCTTCCCACGCGAGGCCCTTGGCGCCGTCGGCGTCGTTCGCGTGGCTGACCAGGTTCTTGCGGTAGAGCAGCTTGCCGGTCCCGGCGTCGGTGACCTCCTGGAACATCTTGTCCGCGGCGGGTTTGGCCAGCGTGTACCAGGCGGGGCGGATCCCGTCGGCGGTGAGGAACGCGACCTGCTTGGCGTCCGGGGCGGGTGCGGCCAAGGCACCCGCGCCGAGCGACTCGGGAAGGCCGCGCACGGGCGAGCCGTCCAGCTGGATGAGCCTGCCGTCCTTGGTGACGTGCGCCTTCAGGCCGTTGCCGAAGACCGGGACGCCGCCGACGGCCTGGGTGAAGGACAGATGGTGCGTGCCTTCGACGTCGACGTAGTCCTTGCGCAGGTTCAGTTTCGCGGTGTCGCCTGCCCCGAGGCCGACGAGACCTTCCTGCTCGCGCAGGTAGTCCAGCACGACGTCGCGGGGCGACTTCGCACTCGGTCCGGTGAGGAACCCGTCGGTGCGGGCGAGGACGCGGGGAGTACCGGTCAGCTCGTCGAAATCGAGCAGGGCCTGGTTACCGAGTTCCGCGCGAGCCTTCGCGACGGAGCTCGTCCGCGACGCCGAGAGCCTGTCCAGGGCGCGCGGACCGGATCTCGCCGTGTCCCGGACGTCGACGTCCTTTCCGGATCTGTCCGGTGTGGTGTGGACAGCGCCCGGTGCCGGTGCCGCTCCGGCTTGGGGCGCTGTGACCAGCGCTAACACTGTCATTGCGGTCACGGCGCACAACGAGGCACGCGAACGCGAGGAACGTGACGTCACTCCAGACCCCTCTCTCGGTGGTGACGCAGACGTTCCCTTCGTACCGATACAGTCACCGTGGACGTCAGCGCCGATCAGGTACGGCCATCCCGGTGATCGGTACCTCCGGCGCAGGGGTGTCCACAGTGGATTCAGCGGGATTCGTAGGGGAAGATGGACGGCGCCACGGAATTCGAGCGGCTGCGGCCTGTCATGTTCGGGCTCGCCTATCGCCTGCTCGGTTCGGCGGCGGAGGCGGAAGACGCCGTGCAGGACGCGTACCTGCGGTGGTCGGGCGCCGAGCGCGGGTCGATCGAGTCGCCGCGGGCGTGGCTGGCGAAGGTGGTCACCAATCTCTGCCTGAACCGGCTGACCTCGGCCAGGGCACAGCGTGAACGGTATGTCGGGCCGTGGCTGCCCGAACCGGTCCTGACCTCGGACGACGTGCTCGGCCCGCTGGAGACGGCGGAGCAGCGGGATTCGGTGTCGCTGGCGATGCTGGTGCTGCTGGAACAGCTCAGTCCGGTCGAGCGGGCGGTGTTCGTGCTGAAGGAGGCCTTCGCCTACAGCCACCGCGAGATCGGCGCGATCCTCGACGTCTCCGAAGTCAACTCGCGTCAGCTGCACAGCCGCGCGCGGCGGACCCTGGACCGTTCGGACGAGCGACGGGTTTCGAACCCTCGACAGCTCGAAAAGCTGGTCGAGAGCTTCCTGTCGGCGGCGCGGGACGGTGACTTGCCCGCGTTGGAGAGCTTGCTGACCGCCGACGTCACGGCGTGGTCGGACGGCGGCGGCAAGGTCACCGCGGCGCGGCGTCCGGTGCACGGCGCGGAGCGGGTCGCCCGCCTGTACGCCGGGATGTTCGCAGGCGCGGCGCCGGTGTCGATCGCGATCGGCGAGGTCAACGGCGGTCCCGCCGTGATCGCGACGGCCGGTGACGCCCTGTTCGGCATCCTCGGGTTCGAGGTCGTGGACGGCCGGATCGCCGGGCTCCGCGCGGTCGCGAATCCGGACAAGCTCGCGTTCCTCTCGCGGCAGCTGTCACGTTCCGGGTAGCCCGCCGGTTCTTGAGGGTGGAAGCTCTCGTGAACGGAGGACCTGGGTGATGAAACCGATTCTGGTGACCGGCGGTACCGGCGACCTCGGCCGCGAAGTGGTGCGGCGGCTGGCGGCCGGAAACCTGCCGGTCCGGGTCATGAGCCGTCGGCCGCATCCCACTGACGTTTCCCACGAATGGGCCCAGTGCGATCTGAAGACCGGTGACGGCCTGGCCGACGCTGTCGACGGTGTCTCGGCGATCATCCACTGTGCGTCGACACTGGGGCGCGGCGACGAGCGGGTGACGCGGAATCTGGTCGGGGCCGCGCGGCGGGCGGGCCGGCCGCATCTGGCGTACATCTCGATCGTCGGCGTCGACGTGATCCGGTTCTTCTACTACGACGAGAAGCTGGCCTCGGAGAAGGTGATCGAGGAGTCCGGTCTGCCGTGGACGGTGCTACGCGCGACGCAGTTCCACGAGCTCGTCGCGCGGGCGTCGGCGGCGCAGCGTCGGCTGCCGGTGACGTTCATGCCGTCCGGATTCCGTTTCCAGCCGGTCAGCACCGGCGACGTCGCGGAACGGCTGGTCGCGTTGGTGTCCGGTGAGCCGTCGGGCCGGGTGCCGGACATGGGCGGCCCCGAGGTGCGCAGCGCCCGTGACCTGGCAGAGGCGTTTCAGCGGTCGGTGGGACGCCGGAAGCCGATCGTGCCGCTGTGGCTGCCGGGCAAGGCGTTCCGCGCTTTTCGGGCAGGCGGCAACCTGACGCCGGAGAACGCGACCGGTGCGGGCACCTTCGAGGAGTTCCTCGCCTCCCACGCTTAGGCCGTACCGAGCCGGGCTCACGCGTGCGAGTTACGGTGGCCTGGTGACGATCACCGGGTTCTTCTCCTCCTTCGAAACGGGTGATCCGCAGCCGGTGGATCCAGCCTTGCGTGTCGGCACCGGACCGGCTTCGTCGCCGACGGCGAAGACGGGCGTCGGCTTCACCGGCGCGCACGCCCTCCGCTACGGGAACACGCTGCGCGCGACGGTGTTCGAAGTGGACATCGAGGTCACCGGCCACCTGGAACTGTCCTATGTGGTCTTCCCCGAAGCCGAGCCCGACGCCGTGCCCAGCTATCACAGCACCTTCGTGGCGCTGGACGTCGAGTTCGCCGACGGGACAGCCGCCGGGTTCAGCGCCTCGGAGCAAGGCCTCGGCAAGACGTTGTACGTGGACCAGTGGAACCTGGTACGCCGCAGGCTGGGCGGGTTCGCCGGACGACGGATCGCCCGGATCGTCCTGATCAGCGAGCCGCCGGACGGCGCGAGCGCGGGCTGGCTGGACGACGTCCGGATCACCGAACGCGCCGTCGAGATCCGCGAACCGGTCGACCACGTCCGCACCACCCGCGGCACGCATTCCAGCGACAAGTTCTCGCGGGGCAACAATTTCCCCGCGACGGCGGTCCCGCACGGCTTCAACTTCTGGACCCCGGTCACCGACGCGAGCGCCACCAACTGGCTCTACAGCTATCACCGGCACAACGACGCCGCGAACCGCCCGGCGCTGCAGGCGTTCGCACTGTCGCATCAGCCGAGCCCGTGGATGGGCGACCGGCACACCTTCCAGGTGATGCCGGGGATCGGCCCGGTCGAGGCGGACCGTGACCGTCGCGCGCTCGCGTTCTCCCATGACGACGAGATCGACCGGCCACATCACTACGGTGTCCGGTTCGTCAACGGCATCACCACCGACATCGCCCCGGCGGATCACGCGGCGCTGATCCGGTTCACCTTCCCTGGTGATCGCGGCTGGCTGCTGTTCGACAACGCCCGCAACCGCGGCGGCCTGCGGCTCGACGCGGCGAAAGGCATGGTCACCGGGCACACCTGGGTCCGCAGCAGGTTGTCGGCCGGGGCGCGGCGGATGTTCGTCCACGCGGAGTTCGATGTCCCCGCCGAACGCGGCGGGAAGATCCGCCGCCCGGCCTGGCGCACGGTGACCGGGTTCCTGGAGTTCGCGGCGGGCGAGGTGACGATGCGGATCGCGACGTCGCTGATCAGCCTCGCGCAGGCGAAACGGAACCTCGACCTGGAGATCCCCGCCGGCACGACCTTCGAGCAGGTCCGCGGCCGGGCCCGCGCACAGTGGGCGGAGGTGCTGGACCGGGTCGAGATCGAGGGGGCGACCGAGGACCAGCGCACGACGTTCTACTCCAACCTCTACCGCCTGTTCCTGTATCCGAACTCTGCGCACGAGAACACGCCGAAGGGCGTCCGCCACGCGAGCCCGGTCATCCGCCGCCTCCGGCCCAGCACCCGCACCAGGACCGGCGCGAAGGTCGTGGACGGCGAGATGTACGTCAACAACGGCTTCTGGGACACCTACCGCACCACCTGGCCCGCGTACGCCCTGCTCACCCCTGGCCGGTGCGGCCGGATGATCGACGGATTCGTCCGGCAGTACCGTGAAGGCGGCTGGATCTCACGCTGGTCCTCCCCCGGCTACGCCAACCTCATGACCGGCACCAGTTCCGACGTGGCGTTCGCCGATGCCTACCTCAAAGGCGTGCGCGGGTTCGACGCCGAGGCCGCCTACGAAGCGGGCCTGAAGAACGCGACCGTGACGCCGCACGGGCAGAGCGTCGGCCGGAAGGGCCTTGCCGAGTCGATCTTCCTCGGGTTCACGCCGACGTCGGTCCACGAAGGCCTGTCGTGGGCGCTGGAAGGCTGTGTCAACGACTTCGGCCTGGCCAATCTCGCCGAGAAGCTCGGCCACCACGACGACGCCGCGTACTTCCGGCAGCGCTCGCGGCAGTACGCGAACCACTTCGACCACCTGATCGGGTTCTTCCAGGGCCGCAACCGTGACGGCAGCCGCCATTTCGCCGCCGAGGGCTACGACCCCGAGGCGTGGGGTGGCGACTTCACCGAGACGAACTCCTGGAACACCGCTTTCTCCGTTCCGCACGACGGCGCCGGGCTCGCCGCGCTGCACGGCGGCACCGAGGCGCTGGAGTCCAAACTGGACACGTTCTTCGCGACGCCGGAGACCGGCCGCAAACCGGGTTCCTACGGCGGGCTGATCCACGAGATGACCGAGGCCCGCGATGTCCGGATGGGACAGTACGGGCATTCCAACCAGCCATCGCACCACATTCCCTGGATCTACAACCACGCCGGCGCGCCCTCGAAGACGCAGCGGATCGTGCGGGAGGTCCTGCGGCGGCTCTACGTCGGCAGCGACCTCGGCCAGGGCTATCCGGGCGATGAGGACAACGGCGAGATGTCCGCCTGGTACGTCTTCGGCGCGCTCGGGTTCTACCCGCTGGCGATGGGCAGCCCCGAGTACGCGATCGGTTCGCCGCTGTTCACGAAGGCGACCGTCCACCTGGAGAACGGGAAGGACCTGGTCGTCAAGGCGCCCGGCAACACCGAGGACACCGTGTACGTCCACGGCCTGACGATCGACGGACGTCCGCACGAGAGCAGCACGCTCGCGCATTCCGCGCTGGCCGACGGGGCGGTGCTGGAGTTCACGATGGGCGCGCAGCCGTCGGACTGGGGCCGGACCCCCGCCGAACCGGCCACCCCGTGCCCGCTCACGGACATCACCGCGGGCGCCGGTGCCCTGTTCGACGACACCACCAAGACCGAGGTCACCTTCTCCGAACGGGAACCGGTCATCGATTTCCCCGTCGAAGACACCGCCCGCGACGTCGTGATGTACACCCTGACCTCGGGAAGCCGCCGCGGCGATCCGCGTTCGTGGGTGCTGGAGGGATCCGACGACGGCGAGCGCTGGACGCTGCTGGACCAGCGTGAGGGCGAGACGTTCCGGTGGCGCCTTCAGACCCGTCCGTTCGCCCTCGCCGAGCCGGCGCGGCACGCCCGATACCGTCTTCGCATCACCTCGTCCACCGCCAGGCGGGTCACCCTCGCCCAAGGAGAGCTGCTCGCCCGATGATCTCCCGCATCACCCAGGCCACGACCGACCGTCTGGTCGCCTCCGACCCCGGCCTGGTCCGGCTCCGGCTCGCCTTCTCCGCCGTGCTCAGCATCGTCGTCGCGGTGCTGGCGATCCTGCCGTTCCACCAGCCGCTCACGGTCACCCTCGTCGCCGCGATCGCCGCGATGACCTCCGCCTTCACCGTCAACGACACGACCACGGGGCAGCAGGCGGTGACGCTGTTGCTCGGGCTGGTGCTCGGCGCGGCGTCGCTCACCGCGGCCAGTGTGGGTTCGGCGGTGCCGCCGCTGGACAGCGTCGTGTTCGTACTGTTGATCTTCGTCGCGGTCTACGCCCAGCGGTTCGGTTCACGCGGGATCGCGCTGGGGTCGCTGTCGTTCTTCCTGTTCTTCTTCGCGATGTTCCTGCAGACGCATCTGAAGCAGGTCCCGGTGCTGCTGCTGGCGCTGACCATCGGCATCGCGGCCAACGCGGTCGTCCGGTTCGTCCTGGTGCGCAAGCGCACCGACGCGGAGTTCCTCCGGATCCGGCGGGCGTTCCGGGCGAGGCTCGCCGCGGTGGTGCGGGCGGCCGAGGACCATCTCGCGGTGGGCGGCAGCGAGCGCACCCGCAAGCGGCTCCGCACGACGAACTCCCGCATGCACGAGTCGGTGCTGCTCATCGAGGACACCGCGCCCGAGGTGGCGGGCGCGGAGTCGGCGAACCGGCTCCGCCGTCGCGCGATCGAGGTCGAGCTGGCGGTGCAGTGGCTGACGATCACCGTGCAGCGCACCTGCGCCGAGGATCTCGACGAGGACGTCCGTGACGATCTGATCGCGCGGATGCGGCGGTTCCGGTCACTGATCGAGCGCGATCCGCGGGAGCTGCCGCTGATCAGCGAGACCGAAGAGTTCAGCAAGATGCTGGTGGAAGGCAGCCGGATCGACGAGCACGCCGCGCCCGGTGACGGAGTCCGCCGCGCCCTCGCCGAACTCGCGCTGGCCGACGTGCGGGCGCAGCGGGTCGCCGAGCACGACGTCTCCGATACCGCCGACGATCCCGAAGATCCCGACGAGGAGAAGTCTGCGGCGTTCGCGTACGACAACCAGACCCGCAGCGCCATTCAGGCCGTCGTGGGCGGCGGGCTCGCCGTTCTCGGCGGCGAGCTGGTGTCGAGCCAGCGGTGGTACTGGGCGGTGCTGACGGTGTTCGTGGTGTTCATCGGCTCGTCGACCGCGGGGGCGACGTTCGTCAAGGGTGTCCGGCGGCTCGGCGGGACCCTGATCGGGATCGTGGGCGGGCTGGTGCTGACGCTGGTGGTGTCGGGCAGTGTGCCCGCGACGCTGGCGCTGATCCTGGTGTGCGTGTTCGGCATGGTCTACATGGCGCGGGTGTCGCAGGTGATCATGGCGTTCTTCATCACCAGCATGCTCGGCCTGCTCTACAGCCTGCTGGGGACGTTCAGCCTCGAAGTGCTCTGGATCCGGGTCGCGGAGACCGCGGTGGGTGCGGCGGCCGGGGTGCTGGCGGCGGTGGTGATCGTGCCGGTGCGCACGCGCGCGGTGATGCTGGACGACGTCTCGGCGTTGCTTGACGAGCTGGACGAGTTCGTCGAGAAGGCCGCGGGCCTGCTGTCCGGTGCGGAGAACGTGAGTGTCATCGAGAAGTCGCGTGATCTGGACCGGGCGGTGGACAAGGTCCGCACGACGATCGAGCCGCTCACCCATCCGGTGAATCTCAGCAGCCGCCGTGACTACGGCTGGCATGTGCTCACGACGGTGGAGACGATCGCCTTCCGCGCCCGGCATGTCGCCGCGCGGTCGCAGGCCGGGCTGCTGGTCAACGAGGCGGATCGGCTGCTGCTGTACACCGGGCGGATCCGGGAGAACATCGTGGTGCTGGGGAAGGCGATCGGCGATCCCGGCGGTTCGGGGCACGGGACGCTGGTCCGGGACGACGGTACGCCGGTGGCGGACCGGATCGACGATCCGCGGGCGCGTTCGGTGCTCACCAGTCTCGGGCATCTCGACGAGACGGTGATCGCGCTGGGCCGCGCGTTCGGGGTGGAGGCCACGGATCCGGCGCCGTCCGGGAAAGGGTGACGGCCCCCTTCGGTTCGAAGGAGGCCGCCGCCTCTGGGGATCAGTTCTTCGGTTTGGGGCAGGTCTTCCACGAGAAGTGGTAGGTGGTCTTGATGGAGCCGTCGGTCGAGTCCATGGTGACGAAGCTGGTGGTCTTCTTCGGATCGGAAGTGCCGACCGCGGCCCGCAATTCCGTGTTGATGTTGAAGTTGCGGTCCTCGCCGCAGGGTTTGTAGACGATGGCCCCGACTTCGATGTTGTCGGTGAACTGCCAGTTGTCCTCCAACGGGCCCTTGAGGGTGTGGTTCACGTTGGCTGTCGGGGAATTGCCCTGGAAGTAGTAGTTCGCTCGTTCCAGGCCGGTGGCCCCCGCGGCCAGGGAAGCGAATCCACGGTAATCGGTGCCCGCGATACCGTAGGTGAATCCCTGCGGTACGTGGACATAGAGGTTGAGCTGGCAGTTCTTGCGCAGATCGGTCGGCTTGGCACCGAGTCCGACCTGGGCGGTGTATTCGCTGTAGGTGACCGTGAACGCGGTGTTGTCCGGTGATACGGAAATAGCCGCGGTACCCGGTCTGCATCCGGTTCCGATGATCGTGACGACGTCGATGACGATCTTGTCGGACGGCAGGGGCGGCGGCACCCAGCCGCTCGGCGTGACGACCGAGGAGAGCAGCGTCACGGCGGCAACCAGCACGTTGAGCATGAGATCCTTCCCAAAGCTTCCACGCGGCGGGAACTGGGCGGATGCGATGTCAGCGAGACGATCTCGTCCCGGCCGCCCGCCGATCGGACGAAACGGATTCGGTCACCGGACTCAGGGGCGACCGCGGAAACAGGGTCGTCGAGAAGACTCGCCGCCGCCGGGCAGGGCGACGACGAGCCGCGATTTCCTCGGTTCAGGCGGCCAGCGCCCTGACCGGGGTATGGGTGGGAGACGGCCTTCTTCCGGACCGGGAAGCAGGCCGTCACCCTGGGGACGATGTCAGGAGCCCGGACAGACCTTCCACGAGAAGTGATAGGTGGTGTGGAACGCACCGTCGGTGGAATCCATCGTGATGAAACTGGTGGTCTTCCTCGGATCCGACGAACCCGCCGCGACCCTCAGTTCCGTGTTCACGTTGAGATTCCGGTCCTCGCCGCAGGGCTTGTAGATGATGACTCCGCCCTCGGCCTCGTCGCGGAATTGCCAGTTGTCCGACAACGGCCCGTTGATGGGGTGGCTCACCTGCGCGGTCGGCGAATTGCCCTGGAAATAGTAATTCGCCCGCTGCAAACCCTTTGCGCCCGGCTCGAGCGCCGCGAAACCGCGGTAATCCGCGCTGGCGATACCGTAGGTGAATCCCTGCGGCACGTGGATGTTGAGATTCAGCTGGCAGTTCTTCCGGAAGTCGGTGGGCTTCGCGCCGACCCCGACCTGCGCGGTGTATTCGCTGTAGGTCACGGTGAAGGCACTGTTGTCCCTGGCGACGGCGACCGCGGACGAACCCGGCGGGCAACCGGAGCCGTTGACCGTGACCACGTCGATGACAACCCGGTCGGGCGGCGGTCCCGGCGGCGCCCAGCTATTCGGTGTTAATATCGTCGAGAAAAGTGATACGGCGGCAACCACTGCATTGAGCATGGGGTCCTTCCCAAAACTTCCACACGGGGGGCGGGGAACTGGGCGGACTCATGTTAGCGAAACGATCTCGGCGATGCCGCCCGCCGATCGGACGAAACCATCCCGGCAATCGGTTCATGAAATTATATTATGGTCTGTAACCGTTTTCCGGGGGCGGCGAAAAAGCCACTTTACCCGGAAAACACCACTCGGTTCGCACGATATGGAAATTGCGTTCGCGGACTGCTGTTGACGGTTCCGGAAAGACAGCCCCGCTCAGGCGGCGATCAGCCCCACGGCCTCGCCGAGCACCGCCACCGCCTCCGGCCGCCATGGCCCGGCGGTGATCACCACCACGTGGTCGAGCCCCCACGACGCGAACTCGGCGCACCGGCCCGCTAAGTCCTTTGAGGACTCCCCTGGCGCCAGCCGGGTCGCGATGGTCTTCTCGATCTCCTCGACCGGCCGTCCGACGTCGGCGCAGTGCCGGGCGAGGACGTCCAGATGCCCGCGGACGGTCTTGCCGCCGTCGGGAACGTCGAAGAGGTTGCACGCGTCGGCGTACTCGGCGACCAGCCGCAGCGTCCGCTTCGGCCCGGTGCCGCCGATGAGCACCCGTGGCCGCCGGACCGGCAGCGGGTTGTTGACCGGCCGTTCCAGCCGGTAATGCCGACCGGTGAACGCGGAGCTGTTGCCGTCCCACATCCGGCGCGCGATCCGCAGGGTCTCCTCCAGCCGCTCGAACCGTTCGGCGACCGGCGGGAGCGACAGTCCCATCGCGCGTGCCTCGTCCTCCTGATATCCCGCGCCGATCCCCAGCCAGGCCCGGCCCCGCGAAAGGACGTCCAGCGTGGTGACGGCCTTCACCAGCAGGGCGGGCGCCCGGAAGGTGGCGGCGCTGACCATCGTGCCGAGTTTGATCCGGGACGTCTCCGAGGCGAGGAAGCCCAGGGTGGTGTACGCCTCCAGCATTTCCGAGTCCGGATCGCTGCCCGGCGCGGTCTGCAGGAGATGGTCGGCCACCCACAGGGTGTCGAGGCCGGTCGTGTCGGCCACGCGGGCGACCTCGGCGAGGTTGTCGACCAGCGCGGCCTGCCCGCCGGGCCAGGAGAAGTCGGTGACACTGACACTGATTCGCATGATTCACGTCCTTGGGTGAGAGGTATGACAGTGGGAGCACGTTGCGAAAGCCACTTTCTTTCGCAACGCTGAAGGTTGCGAAAGTGGCTTTCGCAACGCCGCCGCCCGGAGGCCGAGGGCACTCAGGGGGCTTCAGGGCGCGCGAAGGGCGGCGGTCCGGCGATCGGGCTCAGGTGGATGCCGGCGATGAGCCACCGTTCGCCATCGCGCACGAACACGTGGGTGACGCGGAATCGGCCGTCGACCCGGTTCCCCTGGTGCGTTCCCTCCTGTGCGTGCACGCCGACGGACACGGCGGCCGCGCGGTAGTCGCGGATTTCGACCTCGGCCCAGTCGAGCTTCTCGGTGATCAGGTCCCCGCCCCGGTAGCGCTGCAGCCATTGCGGCTTGCCGAGGACGAAACCCAGCGGCCCGACCAGGGTGAAGTCGGCCGCCGTCATCCTGTCGAGTGCTTCCGTGTCGCCGCGGACCTCGGCGTCGGCCCAGCGGGCTCCGAGCTCGCGGATCTCGTTCTCCGTGCTGCGCATGGCGTTCCCTCCATCTCGTTCGATGTCCACAACGTTAGATATCGAACGTTTCGATGTCAAACGCTTAGATTGATGCGCTATACTGGGTGGCGTGCAGAAACCGACCACGGCACCCATCGGCGTCGTCCTCGCCAAGACCGCGAAGACCGTCGGGCGCGCCTTCGACCAGGCGCTGGCCACCGACGGCGGCTCGCAGCCGGTCTGGCAGATCCTGATCACGCTGAAGACCCGGCGCGTGGCCAACCAGCGGGAACTCGCGGCCGCGGTCGGCATCCAGGGCGCCACGCTGACCCATCACCTCAACGCGATGGAGAGCGCGGGCCTGATCACCCGGCGGCGCGACCCGGACAACCGGCGCGTGCACGTGGTCGAACTCACCGACGAGGGTGAAACGGTCTTCCACCGGCTGGCGAAAGCGGCGATCGCACACGACAAACGGATCCGCGCCGGATTCAGCGACGAAGAGATCACCACACTGGCCGGGCTGCTGTCCCGGCTCGCCGCGAACGTGGCCGGTGGTGGCATCGATCAAGAAAACAGTGACTGGACGCACCCGAACGGCGACTCGGGACAGGACTAGCATCGCGGTACAAAGTCGATGTCGCCTCAAGCTGGAGAACCGCAATGACCCAAGCCCCTGTCAACGTCACCGTCACCGGTGCGGCCGGCCAGATCGGCTACGCGCTGCTCTTCCGCATCGCGTCCGGTCAGCTGCTCGGCCCGGACACCCCGGTGAAGCTGCGGCTCCTGGAGATCCCGCAGGCGGTCAAGGCGGCTGAGGGCACCGCGATGGAACTCGAAGACGGCGCGTTCCCGCTGCTGTCGGGCATCGACATCTTCGACGACCCGAAGCAGGCCTTCGAGGGCGCGAACGTCGCCCTGCTGGTCGGCGCCCGTCCCCGTGCCAAGGGCATGGAGCGCGGCGACCTGCTCGAGGCCAACGGTGGCATCTTCAAACCGCAGGGCGAGGCCATCAACGCCGGCGCGGCGAGCGACATCAAGGTCCTCGTGGTCGGCAACCCGGCCAACACCAACGCCCTCATCGCGCAGGCGCACGCGCCGGACGTCCCGGCCGACCGCTTCACCGCGATGACCCGCCTCGACCACAACCGCGCGCTCGCGCAGCTGTCGAAGAAGCTGGGTGTACCGGTGACGGAGCTGAAGAAGGTCGCGATCTGGGGCAACCACTCCGCGACCCAGTACCCGTCGATCGCGCACGCCGAGGTGTCCGGCAAGCCGGCGACCGAGGTCATCACCGACCAGCAGTGGCTGGCCGAGGACTTCATCCCGACCGTCGCCAAGCGCGGCGCGGCGATCATCGAGGCCCGCGGCCTGTCCTCCGCCGCTTCGGCCGCCTCCGCGGCGATCGACCACGTCCACACCTGGGTCAACGGCACCCCCGAGGGCGACTGGACCTCGGCGGCGGTCGTGTCCGACGGCTCCTACGGTGTCCCGGAGGGCCTGATCTCCTCGTTCCCGGTCACCGCCGCGAACGGCGAGTACAAGATCGTCCAGGGCCTGGAGATCGACGACTTCTCGCGCGCCCGTATCGACGCTTCGGTCAACGAGCTGGCCGAAGAGCGCGACGCGGTGAAGAAGCTCGGCCTCATCTGAGCCTGATCCACCCGTGCAAGGCGGCCGTGTCCCGAGGGGCACGGCCGCCTTTCCGGTTCAGCTCGCCCGCCGGTCCGCACCGATGATCGTGTCGAGGTTGGCCCGAGTGCTTTCCAGCTCCCCGATCGCCTCGTCGATCCGGTTCCGCTGCTGCCGCAGGGCGTCGACGAGTTCCGGGCAGTCGGGTGTCAGCCAGCCGTCCTCGTCGATGATGCAGGGCAGGATCTCCAGGATCTGCGCGGTGTTCAGCCCGGCCCCGAGCAGGATCCGGATCCGCCGCACCGCCGCCACGTCGGCGTCGCCGTACACGCGGTAGCCGCTCGGCCGCCGCTGCGGGGTCAGCAGCCCCTGCTCCTCGTAATACCGGAGCGCGCGCTCGCTGACACCCGTCCGCCGCGCGAGTTCCCCGATCCTCATCCGCGCTCCAGCCTTGACTCTCACGTCGATGTCAAGGTTTAGCTTAGCCGCCATGACCACCGTGACCGTCCTCGGACTCGGCCCCATGGGGCACGCCCTCGCCGCCGCGCTCACCGCCGCCCGCCACCCCACCACCGTCTGGAATCGCACTCCTGGCAAGGAAAACGGCCTCGACGCCACCGTCGCCGGGACGGCCGCCGAAGCGATCGCGGCCAGCCCGCTCGTGATCGTCTGCGTCCGGGACTACGCCGTGGCACAGTCGATCCTCGACGCCGAAGCGCTCAAGGGCCGCACCCTGGTGAACCTCAGCGGCGGATCACCACGACAGGCCCGCGCGATGGCGGACTGGGCCGCCGGGAACGGCATCGACTACCTCGACGGCGTCATCATGGCGACGACCGACGCGATCGGCGGCCCCGACGCCGCATTGTTCTTCAGCGGGCCCGCCGACGTCTACGAAACGCATCGCTCCACCTTGGCCGCGCTCGGCGAGAACGCGCGCTTCGTCGGCGATTCCGCCGGCCGGGCCGCCGCGTTCGACGCGTCCCTGCAGGACATGCTCTGGACCTCGATGAGCGGCGTGGTGCACATGTTCGCGCTCGCCAAGGCGGAAGGCATCGCCGCCGCCGACATCGCAGGGGAAGCGAAAGCGTTGCTCGGTTTCTTCCCGGACATGATCGACGTGCTCGCCGAACAGGTCGGCTCGGACCGTTACCCCGGCGAGTACGGCACCATCGGCTCCGCCGCGGCGACCATGGACCACGTCCTCGACGCGATCCGCGCGCGAGACCTCGACAACGGCGTGCTGTCCGCCGCCCGCGCCGAGGCGCAGCGAGCCATCGACGCCGGGCACGGGGAGGACGGCTTCGGCAGGCTCGCCGCACCCTAGGCCTATTCTTGTTTTATGCCAACCCCACAGGGCTATTCGGGTACTATTCGACCCATGGACCCGAGAGGGCGGTAACATGATCACGATCTGACCCGGCAGTCCCACCCTGCGAAAGGGGATCATGCCTTCCTCACCCGCCCCTGGCTCCGACCGCGCCCGGCTCGCGATGAAGCTTCGCGAACTCCGCGCGGCCACCGGGATGTCGGGTAACCAGTTCGCCAAGGAACTGGGCTGGCCGCAATCACGGGTGTCCAAGATCGAAACAGCCGCGCAGTTCCCGACCGGCGACGACATCGTCGCCTGGCTCGGGACGGCCGGCGCCCGCGGCGAAGAGAACGTGGTCACCGAACTGCTCAGGCGCGCGCGGGTCGAATCGGTGTCGGTCCGCCAGGAGTTCGGCAAGGCAGGCGGGGCCGGGGCAACCCAGCGATCGGTCCACGAGCAGGAACGCCAGGCGGCCAGGGTCGCCACCTTCCAACCGGCGATGCTCCCCGGTTTGCTGCAGACACCCGCTTTCATGCGCAGCCTGCTGTCCCTGCCGTCCGGGCCCGCACAGATGGGCAACGCCTCCAGCGCCGACATCGAACAGCTGGTTGCCGCTCGCATCGAACGGCAATCGCTGCTGTACCAAGGCGACAAGGACCTGCCGTTCGTGATCGGCGAGGCTGCCCTGTGGATCCGCGTCGGGGACCTGGAGACCCAGCTCGGCCAGCTGGACCGGCTTCAGTCCCTGGCCGGCCTGCACACGGTCGACCTCCGGATCCTGCCCTTCGGGAAAGCCACCCCGATCGCCCCGCTGCACGGATTCAGGATCATCGACGCCGAGTTCGTCGCGGTGGAGACCTTCACCGGCGAGCATCAGCTCAGGGACCCGGACGAAATCGCCCTGTACCGGCAACTGTTCCGCCTGCTGCACGAAGAAGCGGTCGGCGAGGAGGAAGCGGCCGGGCTGATCCGGCGTGTGTCGCGCCGTCTGGTCACCGAAGACCCGGATGGGTGATCACCCCGCCATCCGGCAAGCCCGGCATTCCGCATGCGACTCGTCGAGACCGGTGATGAAACTGTGGTCCATGGTGGCGAGACTGAACCCGTACTGGCAATTCAGCCGGAGCATCGGCGCGTCCGTGATCAGGCGCATCGCCGCGTGCGCGACCAGGTTGCCGACCACACCGGCAGTCACCGCGTTCGCCGCGTTCACCGGGACCTCCGTCGGAGTCCTCCAGGTCTCCAGCGGTGGCCGCAACGCCTCACGGTCCTGTTCGGCGAGGCGGGCGCATTCGTAACACGGCCCTGCACCCGGACGGTAGATGCCGACGTTGACCTGCGGGCCGTGATAGCCCCCGTGCACCCAAGGGGTGCCGGTGGACACGCACGCCTCATTCGTCCAGGCCCGGAGCTCCGAAGGCTGGTCGGCGACCATCACCAGCACGTCGCAATCGGCGGCCAGCCTTCGCAGGGAGGCCACGTCCTTGATCCTCGTCGCCTCTCCGGTGACCTCGATGTCGGAGTTGACCGCCCGCAGCCGGTCCACCGCCACCTCCACCTTCAAGCGGCCCAGATCCCGCTCGGTGTAGAGGATCTGGCGGCTGAGGTTGGACAGTTCGACCACATCCGGATCGACACAGTGCAGCCGTCCCACCCCGGACATGCACAGTCCCAGAGCCGCCGTGCAGCCGACGCCGCCAACGCCGACCACCACCACCCGCGCCTCGGCAAGGCGGACCTGGAAATCCCAGCTCGAGATCCTGCGCTTCAGGTCGATCCAGCGGTACAGCGACCGGCCTCTCGAATGCCGTTCACGCTGCCGCGCGCTCAACGCGGTGCACTCCGGCTCGTCGGCGTCCTCGACATATCCGAGTTCGACCAGTCTTTCGATGGCGTCCGCGGCTTCCTCGGCGGAGCACGACGGGAAGCGCCGCGTCAGGTCGGCGACCACCTGACCGACCGTTCGCGTCCCGTCCAGACAGGCCAGCAGCGCCCACACCGCGCCATCCGGATCCTTCAGCTCGGCGGCGATGCCGAACACCTTCCCGCCGATCCGAATCCCGTCCCCGAAACGGACCGGTCGATGCTCGCCTTTCACGCGTGGACGCATCAGAACCTCCCCTCGGTCAGTTGTTGTCGGCGCAGTAGACGTGGTGTACCGCGTCGGCGCGCTCCACCATCACGATCTCGATCATTGCCATCCACCTCCCCCGCTCAGGCCCCGCCGGTGACCCCATCGCCTCCACAATGTAGAATCGCGAGTTGTAGACGTTCTCAAATGTAGAGCTTCACATTGTGGGAGTCCATGGCAGCACCGTGGGCCATGCGGGTGATGTCGTGGTCGCACTACGTGACCACCCTGAAGAGGCGGTGACTTCATGAGCACGCTGAACCCCACTGCCGTCAAGCGCTGGATCGCGCTCGAGATGAAGCGCCTCCGGGAAGCCGCCGGCTACGACAGAGCGACCGCGGCGGAACGTATCGGCAAGGCAACCACGGTCATCGCGCACATCGAGACCGCACGAAACCTGCCGGCGCCCGCCGACCTGGAAATCCTGCTCGCCTTCTACGGCGCACCGGAGAAGGTCGAATTCTTCCGCGACATGACCAGGCGAGCGAAACGCGGCCGCGACTGGTGGATCAAATTCAACCGAGCGGTGCCCGAATGGTTGAATCTGTATCTGGGGCTGGAAACCGGCGCCGCGCGCATCAACACCGTCGATCTGATCGCACTTCCCGGACTGTTCCAGACCCGTGCCTACGCACGCGCGATCATGCTGGAAGGCCGGAAATGGTCCTCCGAAGCCGAACTCGACGCCATGGTCGACCTGCGGATGGCGCGACAGGAGATACTCGAGCGCACCGAAGACGCTCCGCAGATCTGGTCGATCCTTGACGAGAGCGTCCTGCGGCGGCAGATCGGCGGACCTGCGGTGATGCGTGAGCAACTGCAGCACTTGATCGACCTGTCCGAACGACCGAAGATCGACATCCAGGTCCTCCCCTTCAGCGCGGGCGCCCACGGCGCGTCGGACGGCATGTTCATCATCTTGACCTATCCACCCGAGTTCCGGGGCGACCCTGGAACCGTTTATGTCGAAAATCGACGCGAAGGCCTCTACTACGAGAGCGCCGCAGCTCTCCTCGATTTTCGCAACACATTCGAACGACTTCAGGTTCAAGCGGAGAACCCTGAACGTTCACGTGCTCTGATCCGCGATTGTGCAAGGGAAATTGATGTCCACTGATTCACCCCGCCCCACCCTCACCACTGTTTCGGGCTGGTGGAAGTCCAGCTACAGCAATGGGGCGAGCGGTTGCGTCGAGTTCAACGCCTCCATGCCCGGCTACGTCGGCGTGCGGGATTCGAAGCTCGGCGAGAAAAGCCCGGTCCTCGTGTTCACACCGCACGAGATCCAAGCGTTCCTGACGACGCTCACGAACGGAACTGGGCCGAGATGTCCGTGAAGGACTCCTTGAGGGAGTCAGAGGCCGGGTCTCGTGACGCTCAACGTCTCGAGCGTGGCGCTCGTGACCTCGGCCGTAGCCCCTCACGACACAATGGCCCCGTGCACCTGGACGCGATCCTCACCGGTCAACCCTCGGAAGTCCTCTCCCGGATCTTCGGGCTCTCCCCCGCCGAGCGGAAAGCCCTCATCCCCGACCTCATGGCCGCGTTCAAGGACAGCCGAGAATTCATCGAGATCGAACCCGACACCTACGGCGTCCGAAACCCGCTCAAAGGCCAGCAAGCCGCCACGGCCCTCTTGGCCATCCTTCCCACAAGCGACCCCCTGCTCCGGAAACTCTGGATCGCCACACCCACGATCCTCGAACGCGTGCTGCAGGACCGGCCCCTCGCCGAACGCAAGGCGATGGCTCTCCGCCTGATCGGCCACCAGACCGCGTGGGAAGCGATCCGCCGCATGACCCTCGACGGCGACCTCGAACCCATCCGGACACCCGAGTACCACGCGGGCTGGTTCCGCTGGGCCGGACGCTTCGGCGGAAAACCCCTCGCCGAACGGCTCCGAACCGAACCCGAAGCGCTCACCGAACTCTGGGAACTCCTCACGCTCGAAGGCAACGGGGATGCCAGCTTCGCCGCCTTCGACAAGTACGTCCGCGACGAAGACAAATGGTCGACCGCGCTCCTCGAACTCACCGCCACCGGCGAACTCGACCGCACCAGACTGCTCGACCTCACCCTCGACGTCCTCGCCCGCGACTTCGCCGCCTTTCGCGCCCAGTGGTACGCCGCCCTCCACGAAGCGCTCGCACCCACACCGGACGAACGCACAACGGCACAAATCCGCTACGCCCGGCTATGCGGAAGCAGCCTCCCCCGCACTGTCTCCTTCGCCGTCAAAGCACTGTCTCTCGTGGACAAACAAGGCACCCTCGACGACGAAATCGCCCTCCAGCACCTCCCCGCCGCCGCGGCGGGACGAGGCGCCACCACCGCCAAACTCGCGCTCAAACTCGCCGGCCGCATCGCAGACCGGCGACCCGAACTCACCGACATCGCCAACGAAGTCTTCGAAGCGGCACTCACCCACGAAGCCTCCGACGTCCGCGCCCTCGCCACCGCCCGGCTCGGCGTCACCCCCGAGACACCGGACGTCATCGACACCGCCGAATACCCCGAACCCACACGACCACCCTGGGACCAGCGCAAAACACTGACCATCCCGCTCGACGTCCCCGACACCCCGGCCGCGATCGCGGAAGCCCTCTCCTCCCTCCTCGCCGATCCCGACCAGGCCGACCTCCTCCTGGCCGTCCTCGACGGCGCACACCGCGTCACCGGCGAACTCCAGGACGCCCTCAAACCACTGGTGAAACGCGCCACCAAGATCGCAGGCGAGAAGCACGCCGCGGCCGTCCCCAAACTGGTCGCCACCCTCGTCCTCGGCCTCAGCGGCCGCGACGTCGCCTGCCCACCACAGGTCGAGGGCTGGCGTCGTCCGCTCCACCACCGGGTCAACGCCCTGCTGGACGGCACCGCCCGCCCTGTCTCCGCCGCCACCCACCAGGGCGGCTGGCTCGACCCGGTCGTCTTCGTCTCCCGCATGCTCGAACACCCGGAAGCACCCGAAGACGACGTCGCCGACGCGCTGCTGAGGCTTGCCCCGGACACCCGGCCCGAAGCCCGCTCACTCGCCTCGGCACTCACCGGCCCGCACGCCGACTGCATCCGCTACGCCCTCGGCGGACCGCCCATCGGCGACACCGGCTGGACCGCCCTCGCCGCCGCCCGTGCCCGATACCCCGAATCCGCCGACCCCGCCGCTGCGCTGCGCGGTGACCCCGGACCGCCGTTCACCTGGACGGCGAAGATCGGCCTGAACCAGTACGGCTTGACCTCGCTGGACATCGACGAAACCCCGGAAGCCGTCTCACCGAAAGCCCCCTGGCTGGGCGTGCTTTTCGGCAGCCCGGCGCCCGAATGGCTCGGCTTCACCGAATGCCACGAAGCGGTCTCTTCACCCTACGACCGCGACCACCTGGAAGCCGCCGTCGCCGGGAACCTGCTCTTCAACGACTTCGAAGTCGGCTACCCCGTGGAGAAGGCCGCGCTGCCGCCATTCCTGGACAGTCCTTCGACACCCGGCCTTCCCGGCACGATGCTCATCGCCACCACGCTCGTGCTGAAACGCGCCGCCGCCGTCCAGCTGGGCATGGACGCCGCACTGACCCTCTTGGACCGACGGATGCTCGGCCCTCGCGCGCTCGGCGAAGCACTGGGCGTGCTCGGCCCTGAGCTCATTCCGACGAGGCTGGCCCCCCGGCTTTCGACCATCGCGAACGAACACCCGATCGCCATCCTGTCCACTTTGGACACCTTACTGCCGAGGCTGGAACCTTCTCACCGCGGCGTCTTCGCGCTGTTGGAGCTCGCCGCGGACCTGATGGAACGCGGCGCGGGCACGATCAGCGCCGAAACGAAGACCTGGCTGGCAGGTTTCAAAGGCAGTTCGAAGGCGGCGAAGGCGGCATCACGCCTCAGCCGCTGACATCCGGGCCGCCAGTACGTGCGAACACGGCCCCCGTGTCTCCTGATGCTTGGCCCACCAAGCACAGGTGCAACCCGCCGGGGACAACCGCACCCGCTGCACCGACCCGGCACGGGTGATCTCGTAGCCGCCGCCGGGTAACGACCGGACCGCCCCGGCGGCCACGAGCTCACGCGCCTTCGCCAGTCGGCCGTTCACCGGAGCGTTCCCGCTCGGCAGCTCCCGCGGGAACCACGTGCCGTCGACGACGTCGTGTCCGGCACGCCCCGCGACGAGTTCCGGCGCGTCGAGTCCCGCCGCCAGCGCGTTCAACCAACCGCCTTCACCGGAGAAGCCGCGGGACGGCTCCGGAGACAGCGTCACGACGAGTCGCGCGCGCTCCAGCTGAAGCACCCAGCTCGCGACCTCACTGTCCGGTCGTGTGTAGACGGTCAGTCCTCGGGCGAACCGGACGAGTGGCTCGACCACGCGCAGCCGATGCAGTCCGGACGCCGGGATCGAGTCACGGCCCGCACGCGACGTCAGCCGGAGCCCACGCCCGGACGGCACAGCCCACGACCTGCCACCGGCGGTGGGCAGCCGCCGCAGGAAGGCCTGTGTTTCGACCTTGTCCAGCTCCGCCATCTTGACCGCGCCCGCCGTGACAGCGGCGACCTCGGCGAAGCCCGCCACCCAGCGATCAGGCAGCGGTACCAGCGACTCGTCGTTCTGCCCGTCGAGAGTTCGCAAGTGGATTCCCTCACCGCGAACGGTCAGGTGCAACGGATCCTGTGCCACGACGCCTGCCAGAACGGTTCGTGTCGCGTCCGACAGGTCGACGTTCGTGCACCCTTCACCGAGACTTCCGACTTCCTGGAGATCAAGCCTGGCGTAGACGCCGCAGCACGGCGAGAAAGCCTCCGCTCGCAACGTTGTCCGGCTCGCGGTGAACACCGGATCGGACTCGGCGATGAGCCGGTTCACCATCGACGGCGGCATCCAGAACCGCGTGCGGGCGACCTTTCCCAGTACGAGCAGCGCCTGAGCGGCCTGAGCTCCGGGTTCGACGAAACCCTTGAAGAGCACCGGCGTCGCGGTGTGCTCTTCGACCGGCTCGAGCTGGATCTCGGTGATCATCGGGCAACCCTAGCCAGTACCCCCGACACTCTTGGCGGTTTTGATTGTCAGATCGTGTAGTTGATCTTGTTCGTTGCCAAGGTGAATAGGTCGTTATACACTTTATAACCGACGACAGGCCCCGAGCGGATTCTCCCGAGACCTGCCGCCGCCCTCCCCCGGAATCGGCCTACCTGGCCGATTCCCAAGTCGCACCCGCGTCCCAGGTGGGGTCCTGGTATTCCGAAACCAAGCCGGGGTGGGTGATCGCGACTCCCCCGCCGAAGGAGGCGCGCTCGTCGTGGCGGCAGATTCGTCCGGCCGCGTAGCCGATCGCGAGGCCCACTGGCAGCAGTGCGAGTTCGGCGATTTGGATCCAGTTGGCGAACATCGGTCTCCCCGCTCTCCGACCTACCGTGTCCTCCCGATGCTATTCGCCAGCTATGCACGTCCGAAGCGGCTATTCGTGTACTATTCGCTTGCGGACGCCTCAGCCTGCCGCCGGCGATAGGCACGCTGCTGACATGCCCTCGAGCAGTAGTCCCGCGGCCTGCCCCGCCCGACCCCTTCCAGAGGCTTGCCGCAGATGGCACACTCCCCGCGCTCAGTTTCGTCACGCATTACCTCACTCCCCCCGCCTTCAATGAGCGCCTGGACCCCGTCGAGGGTGCGCTGCAGCCCGAATTCGAAGGGGTCGAGTGGCGCGTCCATACCGCCGCCCTTCCACAGCCTCGTCAGGGCGGGATAGCCGTCGAGGCGCTCGAACAGGGACTCGCGTTCGCTCCACCAGCGTTCATGGGACACGCCCGTGCGGCGCTGGAGTTCCGCGGTCTCCCCCGCCTGCCGCGCGACGGACTCGACGAATCCGCCGACCAGGTTCACGACCGCGATCACCTGCGCCGGCGCCAGGCCGCTCCGCGAAGCCACGTCCAGCGCGTGGTCGTACCCGGCCATGATGTTCGGCCCCGGAAGGCGACGGGTTCCGGCGCTGTGGACCAGCCACGGGTGACAACGGTGCATCTCCCAGACCCGTCGCGCCCAGTGTTCGAGGCCCGCGCGCCAGCCGAGCCCGGCCGAAGGCTTCATCGGGAACTCGCCGTGCACGGCGTCGCGCATGAGTTCCACCAGTTCCGCCTTGCCGGGAACGTACCGGTACAGCGACATGGTGGTGGTGCCGAACCGTTCCGCGACCTTGCGCATCGACAGCGCGGCGAGTCCCTCCGCGTCCGCGACTTCGATCGCCGCCGCGATGATCCGGCCGAGACTCAACCCCGGCCGGTCCGGTTCGGGTGCGCCCCACAGCAGCTCGATCGCCCGCTCGGGATCCGGCTGCGCGTCGTCTTCCGTCACCAGCACTCCTTGACGCTCTTCGCTCATTCGTGTTTAAGTAATAAACCGCAGTATATCCCATAAACCTCCCGCAGGAGCACTTCAGTATGCCCGAAATCAGATTCTTCGTGTCCCCCGACGGCAGGGACGACTGGCCAGGGACCGCCGACCAGCCCTTCGCCACCGCCAAAGCTGCGCAAGCCGCTGTCCGCGCCGTCACGGCCGGAATGACCGGCGACATCGTCGTCACCTTCACCGCGGGCGTCCACCGCCTCGAACAACCTCTCATTTTCGACGGTGCACTAGGCGATTCCGGCGCGAACGGCTTCCGCGTCGTCTACCAAGCGCACGGCTACGGAACACCGGAACAGGTCAAGGTCGAACTCAGCGGCGGCCGCGAGATCGGCGACTGGCAAGCCGGTGACGACGACGTCTGGACGGCACCGATCGGCGACCTGGCGCCGCGACGGCTCACTGTCGACGACCATCCTTCGACCCGAGCGGCCCGCACGTCCGGCTTGCCAGGAAACGTGACGAAAACAGCGACCGGCTACGTCACGGACAGCATCGAGCCTCAGTCATGGCCGGATCCGTCCGGCCTGGAGTTCGTCTACCCCGGCGTCTACCCGTGGTCCGAAGCCCGGATCGCGGTCGCGTCGATCTCCGGTGACGCCTCCTCGACCACGGTCACGATGGCGCAGCCCGCCTTCGACAACGCCAAATCCCTCTACGACTCGAAGTGGTACGGAGCCGGCGGCGACGGGACCTGGGACGGCCTCGCCGCGCCCACCGTGCTCGAGAACAACGTGGCGTTCCTGTCCGAGCCGGGCACCTTCGCCGTCAGCCGGACCGGGCCGGGCGACCATGTCCTGCACTACCGCCCGCGACCCGGCGAGGAGATCGGCAAGACCATTGTCGTCGCCCCTGTGCTCGAGACGCTCATCAGCGGGCAGGGCGTGCACGACCTCGTGCTGCGCGGCTTCACCTTCGCCGACGCGACCTGGAACGGCCCCACCCGCACCGGCGGCTACCTGCACTATCACGGCAATACTCGCTACGAGCAGGGCGAGTTCCAGAAGATCGACCTCGGCGCGGACGTCGGCTACGTCCACGTGCCCGCCCAGCCGGTTCAGCTGCCCGCCAACGTCAGCCTCACGTCGGTCAGCCGGGTCACGGTGGAGGACAGCCACTTCACCCGGCTCGGCGCGGGAGGGCTGCTCATCGAGGACAGCGCCGACGTCCGGATCCGGGGATGCGTCTTCGACGATATCTCGGGCAGTGGGCTCGCCGTGCACACGAGCACACGGGTGTCACTCGAAGACAACCTCGTCCACCACATCGGCACCGAGTACCGCGGTTCGTCCGCCGTCCTCGTGGTCGAGTCCGAAGAGACGACCGTGGCCCACAACGAGATCCGCGACGTCCCGCACAACGGCGTCGTGATCACCGGTGGCGAGCGGGCCAAGGGCACCCAGGTGATCTCGAACCTCGTCGAGCGCAGCATGGGGAAACTGATGGACGGCGGCGGGATCTACCTTTCGGCGCCGCAGGGCTCGTCGTTCGCCGGCGGGGCACTGGTCCGCGGCAACGTGATCCGCGACGTCCTCACCTCGTACAACTTCGGTCTCTACACCGACTACGGCGCCGCGTGGATCACCGTCACCGGCAACGTCGTCCACGGGGCCGACACCCCGATCGTGCTCCAGGTGGGGCCGCCGATGGAGAACGTCGCCTTCGTGGGGAACTTCTGGGACGTCCGGCCCGATGGCCACGACACCCCGCCCGAGACGGTGACCGTGGCCGCGAACACCGTGCTGCCCAAGGAGACCTTCGGGGAAGCGATCCTGGCCGACCCGGCGGGCGCCGACATCCTCGCGCGGGCGGGACGTCGCGGTCTGGAACGATGATCACCGCTCCTGCCGGGCCCACGTCCGGCAGGAGCCGCTCCGGCCACGATCCCCGAGGAGACCACGCACCATGCCGACCCAGCCCACGGAAGCGCCCGTGACCCGCCGCCGTCTCGCGCGGATCGCGACCGAGGTGCTCGCGCCGTGGGTCTGGGTATTGGGCCTGCCACTGGTCGTCGCGTGGCAGGTCACCGGCCACCACTTCGGCAAGACCCTGCTGTGGGGGCTCATCGTCGGCGTCACCGGCTCGCTGATCCCGATGGCCGTGATCGTGCGGGGCGCCAAGAAGGGCAAGTGGGACAGCCACCATGTCACCGATCGCGCGGGACGACTCGTCCCGTTCGCGGTCTGCATCGGCTCACTGGCCGCCGGATTCGTCATCCTGATCGCGGGAGGCGCCCCGCACGAGATGATCGCGCTCGCGGCCGCCGAGCTCGTCTGCCTGGTCGCCGCGCTCGCGATCACCTTCGGAGCGAAGTTCAAGATCTCGATGCACGCGATGGTGGCGGCGGGCGCGGCCGTGATGCTCATGCGCGTCTACGGCCCCTGGCTCGCGCTGGTGTTCCTCGGCGTCGGCTGGGTCTGCTGGTCCCGCGTCGAACTCGGCGACCACACCAGGGCCGAGGTCACGGCGGGAACGGTGGCCGGTGTCGTTCTCGGCGGTGGTGTTTACCTGCTTCTGGACGCCGTACTGGCCTGAGCCACGCCGTATAGGTCGTTATACATCTGTCTTCATGGACAACTGCCCGAGCCGTCGGATGCCTTCGGTGAGTTCGGCGATGTCGGCCGTGGCGGCGAAGCCCAGTCGCAAGAACGGCCCGGCAGGCTCGGTGGCGAAGAACCGCTCCCCCGCCCCGACCACGACTCCTCGCTCTCTCGCGGCGCGGGCGATCGCGTTCGCGTCACTCCCCGCCGGTAGCCGCACCCACAGGTGCAGTCCTCCCGAGGGCAGGCGGGCGACTGTCCATTCAGGACATTCACTGGCCAGTGCCGCGGCCGCTTTTCCGCACCGTTCCCGCAGTTCCGCACCCAGTTTCCGCACGTGACGTTCCCAGGACGGCGCGCTGAGCAGTTCGAGAGCCGCCTCCTGCAGCGGCCGGGAGACGAAGAAGTCGTCGACCCGCCGGATCGCCTTCATCCGGTCGAGGACCGGTCCTCGCGCGATCAACGCGCCGATCCGGAGGCTCGGCGCGGCGGCCTTGGTCACCGACGTCAGATGGACGACCGTGCCGTCGCGGTCTTCGGTGATCAGCGGGCGCGGTGCCGCGGCCCCGTGTGACAGATGGCGGGCGAAATCGTCCTCCAGGACGAACGCTCCGGCCGCCCGCGCCACCTCGAGCACCGGACGGCGGCGATCGGCCGTGAGCACGGTCCCGGTCGGGTTGTGGAACGCGGGCTGACAGTAGAAAAGCCGGGCTCCGGTCATCGCGAACGCCTCGGCCAGCAGGTCCGGGCGGACCCCGTCGTCGTCGATCGGGACCGGCACCGGACGGAGCCCCGCCGCCCGTGCCGCGGCGAGCGCTCCCGGATAGGTCGGCGATTCGACGAGGACCGGGCTTCCGGGCGCCGCGATGGCCCGGAACGCCATGGACAGCCCGCTTTGCCCGCCCGCGGTGATCAGGACGTCATCCGGTGACGCACCCGCCGGTCCCGCGAAGACCGACCTCAGTGCGGCCAGACCGGCAGCGGGTGCGCGGTCCCAGGCGTCCGGACGGCGGCCTGCCCGCGCGAGTGCCGCGCTCAGGAACCGGGCCGCCTGCAGCGATCGGTGCGGGTAGCCGCCGTCGAGCAGGATCGCGCCGTCCGGCGGCGGGCCGAGGGTTCCGGTCAGGGACCTGGTGTCGACGCTGCGGTCGGTCAGGGCGACGGTCTGCCACGCCGTGTCGAGCGGTTCGCCCGACACGGAGGGCTTCGCCGCCACGTACGTCCCGCTTCCGGGACGGGTCACGACCACGCCCTCGGCGGCCAGCTGGGCGATCGCGCGCGACACCGTCACCGGGCCGACCCGGTAGCGCTCGATGAGCTCACGGCTGCTGGGCAACCGGTCCCCCGTCGCCGCCGAGCGGACCAGGGAACGCAGCTGGATGACGAGCGCGGAAGTGCTACTATCCGACATGAAGGAACATGATAGTGCTACTGAAAATCGCGCGGAACCACTACTGGACGTTCCGGCCCTCAGAGCCGATACGCCCGGCAGCGAAAAGGTCGTCCATTTCAACAACGCCGGCTGCGGCCTGCTGGCCAGGCCGGTGCTGACCACGATGCTCGACCACCTGAGTCTCGAAGCCGAGATCGGTGGTTACGAGGCCGCCGCCGCACGGGCGGACGAGGTCGCCGGTTTCCACGGCGAGATCGCCGCCCTGATCAACGCGCGGCCGCGCAACATCGCCTTCGCGGCGAGTGCCACTCACGCCTACTCCACCGCGCTGTCCTCGATCCGGTTCGAACGCGGCGACGTCGTCCTCACCACCCGCAACGACTTCATCTCCAACCAGATCGCGTTCCTGTCGCTGCGGAAGCGGTTCGGCATCGAAATCGTCCACGCACCGGACACGGCAGAGGGCGGTGTCGACGTCGACGCCATGGCGGCCCTGATGCGCACACGGAGGCCGAAACTGGTCGCCGCCACCCACATCCCGACCAACTCGGGGCTGGTCCAGCCGGTCGCCGAGATCGGACGGCACTGCCGGGAACTCGGTCTGCTCTATCTCGTCGACGCCTGCCAGTCGATCGGCCAGTATCCCGTCGACGTCGAGGAGATCGGCGCCGACCTGCTCACCTCGACCTGCCGCAAGTTCCTGCGCGGCCCGCGCGGTTCGGGGTTCCTGTTCGTCTCGGACCGGTTCCTCGAAGCCGGGCATGAGCCGCTGTTCATCGACATGCACGGCGCCCGCTGGAGCGCGCCCGGCGACTACGAATCCGCGAAGTCGGCCACCCGGTTCGAGGAATGGGAATTCCCTTACGCCACCGTGCTCGGCTGCGCCGCCGCCGCGAGGTATGCCCGTGAGGTCGGCCTGGAGGCGATCTCACGGCGCACTCCCGCGCTCGCGGCGAGGCTGCGTGACGGGCTCGCCGCCATCGCGGGCGTCGAAGTGCTCGACCGGGGCCCGGAACTGGGCGCGCTGGTGACGTTCTCGATCAAGGGCTGGGAAGCCGTCCCCTTCAAGAAGGCGATGGACGCGCGAAAGATCAACTCGGCGCTCAGCTACCGGGAGTTCGCGCAGTTCGACTTCGGAGACAAGGACGTCGACTGGTGCCTGCGGCTGAGCCCGCACTACTACAACACCGAGCGGGAAGTGGACGACGTGGCCGCGGCCGTCGCCGAACTCGCCGCCTGAACGCGGTTCCCCTGCCTGGGCACTGGGGGTGTCCAGGCAGGGGAACCGTCAGGGCTTCAGGCCCCGGCGAGACCGCGGCGTTTCAGCAGCGGCTCGATCTCCGGGTCGCGGCCGCGGAACGCGCGGAAGGCGGCCATCGGGTCGATACTGCCACCGCGTCCGAGGAGTTCACGCCGGAAGTGGTCGCCGTTCTCCCTGGTGAGCCCGCCGTTCTCGCGGAACCACTGGACGGTGTCGGCGTCGAGGACCTCGCTCCAGATGTAGGAGTAGTACCCGGCGCTGTAGCCGCCGCTGAAGATGTGCGCGAAGTAGCTGGTGCGGTAGCGCGGTGGCACCGCTTCCAGCGCGACCCCGGCCTTGGTCAGCGCCTCGGCCTCGAACCGCTGGACGTCGTCGATCTTGTCCTCGGTGCCGAGCCCGTGCCACGCCTGGTCGAGCAGCGACGCCGCGAGGTACTCGGTCGTCGAGAAGCCTTCTCCGTACTGCTGCGACGCCAGGAGCTTGTCGATCTGCTCCTGCGGCAGCGGCTCGCCGGTCACGTGGTGCTTGGCGTAGTTCGCCAGCACCTCGGGCCAGAGCATCCACATCTCGTTGACCTGCGAGGGGTACTCGACGAAGTCACGCGGGACGTTGGTGCCGGAGAACATCGGGTATTCGACGTCCGAAAGCAGCGAGTGCAGCGCGTGCCCGAACTCGTGGAACGCGGTGACGACCTCGTCGAAGGTCAGCAGGGTCGGCTCACCCGACGGCGGCTTGGCGACGTTGAGCACGTTCACCACGACCGTCTTGGTGCCCAGGAGTTTCGTCTGGTCGACGAAGTTGTTCATCCAGGCGCCGCCGCGCTTCGAATCGCGGGCGTAGTAGTCGAGCAGGAACAGGCCGAGTTCCGCGCCGTCGGCGTCGAAGACCTCGAAGATGCGGACCTCGGGGTGGTACTTCGGCAGGTCTTCCCGCTCGGTGAAGCTCAAGCCGTACAGCTCGGACGCGGCGAAGAAGACCCCGTCGGTCAGGACGCGGTTCAGCTCGAAGTACGGGCGCAGCGCGGCGGTGTCGACCTCGAACCGGTCCTTGCGGACGCGCTCGGCGTAGAACGCCCAGTCCCACGGCCGCAGGATCGCGCCGGGAATGTCGGCTTCGAGGTACCGCTGCAGTTCTTCGGCCTCCACCTTGGCGTTGGCGACCGCGACCGGCGCGAGGCGCTCCAGGAGCCCGACCGCGGCTGCGGCCGTCTTCGCCGTCTCGTCCTCGATGACGTACGAGGCGTGGTCGGGGAAGCCGAGCACACCGGCCCGCTCGGCACGCAGCCGGACCGTCTGAGCGACGACGTCGTTGTTGTCGAACTCGTTGCCCCGGTTGCCGCGGGACACCGACGCGGTGAAGATCCGCTCGCGCAGCGCCCGGTCTTCCAGCGAGGCCAGCGCCGCCTGCGCTGTCGGCAGGGTGAGCTTGAGGACGTACTTCCCCTTCTCCCCCGCCGTTTCGGCGGCCGTCGCGATCTCGTCTTCGCTCAGCCCCGCGAGTTCCGCGACGTCGTCGACGACCACGGCGAGCTCGTTGGTGTCCTTCAGCAGGTTCTGCTGGAACCGGGTCGCCAGGGTCGAAAGCTGCTCGTTCAGCTCGCGCAGACGCTTCTGATCGGCCTCGGGCAGCCCTGCGCCCGCGCGGCGGACATCGGTGTGGTGACGCTCCAGCAGGCGCAGCGACTCGGTGTCGAGGCCGAGTTCGTCCTTGCGCTCGAACAGGCTGTTGATCCGGGCGAACAGGGCCGGGTTCAGGTTGACGGCGTCCGCGTGCGCGGCCAGCCGCGGTGCCATTTCGGCCTGCACACGCTGGATCTCGTCGTTCGCGTTCGATCCGGAGAGGTTGAAGAACACGCTGGAGACACGGGACAGCAGCCTGCCGGACTTCTCGAGCGCGGCGATGGTGTTCTCGAAGGTCGGCGGCTCGGGCGAACCGGCGATCTCCTCGATTTCGGCGGCGTGTTCGGCAAGACCCGCTTCGAAGGCAGGCAGGAAGTGCTCGTCGGCGATCCGGTCGAACGGAGGAAGGGCGTAGGGCAGCTCACTCGGCGCGGCGAACGGGTTGTCCTGCGAAATCATCGGTGCTGCTCCAGGGTCGTCGAAACTGCTGTTCTGGCCACCTTACGGGCAGTGAGGGGCCGGTGGATGCCGTCCGTGGCGGTGACTCCGCGAACGGCGATGGTCACGCTCCGGTGGTACCGCCCACCACCGCGTCGGAACTCTGCTTTCCCTTGCCGCGCTTGGCTTTCGCCTTCGGTTCGACGGGGGCGAGACCGGTCAGGTCACCGCCGTTGTCGTTGACCCGCAACACGAACGGACGAGTCTCGGTGTAGCGGACCACCGAAACGGATGCCGGATCGACCACGATCCGCTGGAACGCGTCGAGGTGCTGGCCGAGCGCGTCGGCGAGGATCGACTTGATCACGTCGCCGTGACTGCACAAAAGCCAGACCGCGTTCTCGCCGTGCTTCGCGGTGATCCGGGCGTCGTGCGCGCGGACGGCCGCGACCGACCGGGCCTGCATCTCGGCGAGCCCTTCGCCGCCGGGGAAGACCGCGGCCGACGGATGCGCCTGCACGACCCGCCACAGGGGTTCCTTGACCAGATCCTTGAGCGCGCGACCGGTCCACTCGCCGTAGTCCACTTCGGACAAACCGGGCTCTTTGACCTTGTCCAGACCGCGCGCCTCGGCCAGCTTCGCGACCGTCTGGCGGCAGCGGAGCATCGGCGAGACCACCAGCTCGGCGAGCGGAACCGGCGCCAGGCGTTCGACGAGCGCGGCCGCCTGCGCCCGGCCGGTGTCGTCCAGGCCGACCTTGGGCGTGCGCCCGGCGAGGACGCCCGAACCGTTCGCCGTTGACTTGCCGTGGCGCAGAAGGATCACAGTACTCACGTGGCCCACCCTACGTGTCCTGCTTTGCCCTCTCTCGCGTTTCGTCCTCCGGGAGGGCGCGGGCGGGGTGGTCTCGTGAGTGGCAAAGCTGGTTCTGACGGACTTGTATTTGCTTACCCGCTGGTGTGACTGGCGGTCGAGCGTGGAGGTTTTGGGACGTTCAACGTCCTGGATCCTCCACGCTCGGCCTGCTTCGTCTCGGTGCCGGGTCGGGCTTGTGCTGGATGCGGGTGTGGTCCACGGGGGAAGATTGTCTGCCCCGCAACGGTGCGGAAACGCCACCGTCCGCAGGTCAGGCCTAGGTACGCAAATACGGGTCCGCCCTAACGCTCCTTACCACTCACGAGGCCCACGCCTCCTGGGGTCTGGTGCGGTCTGGCGGGGAGGTCGTGTTGCGAAAGCCACGTTCGCAACGTTGAAGGTTGCGAACGTGGCTTTCGCAACGCGTCCAGCGGGGCCACGCACGAGGCCCAACGGCAGGGCTACACGTGCGGGCCGGCCTGCGGGTCCAGGACGCCGGTGAAGATCAGCACGAACAGCAGGACACCGAGCACGAGCCGGTAGATCACGAACGGCACGAAGCTCTTGGTCTTGATGTACGACATCAGCCAGGCGATCACCGCGTAGCCGACACCGAACGCGACCAGCGTCGCCAGGATCGTCGGCCCCCACTGGGCCGGGGCGCCGTCCTTGCCGATGTCGGTCAGCTTGTACAGGCCCGAGCCGAACACCGCCGGCAGCGCCAGCAGGAACGAGTACTCCGCTGCCTCAGCGCGGGTGTAGCCGAGCAGCAGCCCGGCGCTGGTGGTGCCACCGGAGCGGGAGACGCCGGGGATCAGCGCGAGCGCCTGCGCGAACCCGAACCCGAGGCCGTGCGGCACGGTCAGGTGGTCGAGGGTGCGCTCCTGCTTTCCGATGCGGTCGGCCACCAGGAGGATCAAGCCGAACACGATCAGCGTGGTCGCGGTGATCCGCAGGTCACGGAAGGACTCGTCGATGGCGTCCTGCAGCAGCAGGCCCAGCACCACGATCGGCATCGAGCCGACGATGATCAGCCAGCCGAGCCGGGCGTCGGGGTCCTGCCGCCAGTCCTTCTTGTAGATCGAGAAGAACCAGGCACGGAGGATCTTCCCGATCTTGGTCGAGAAGTACAGGATGACCGCGAGTTCGGTGCCGATCTGGGTGACCGCGGTGAAGGCGGCGCCCGGATCGTCCCAACCGGCGAGCGCCGCGGTGATCCGCAGGTGCGCGCTGGAGGAGATCGGCAGGAACTCGGTCAGGCCTTGGACGAGGCCGAGGACCAGTGCTTCGAACCAGCCCATCAGGCGACACCCGCCAGTTCGATCGCCTCGGCGGCGACCTCGAGAGCGTGTGCGGAGCTCTCGGGGTCCGGCATGGAGGGAGCCATGGTCAGCGTCGTGACGCCCGCCGCGGCGAAGGCCTGCATCCGTTCGGCGATCCGTTCCTTCGGCCCTAGCAGCGACGTCGCGTCGATGAACTCCAGCGGGACGGCCGCCATGGCGCCCTCGTAGTCCCTGCCCAGGTACTTCTGCTGGACGTCGGCCGCTTCGCTTGCGAAGCCCATCCGGCAGGCGAGCTGGTTGTAGAAGTTCTTCTCCCGGCTGCCCATCCCGCCGATGTACAGCGCCGCGTAGCCGCGGACCGCGTCGGCGCAGGCCTTCCAGTCGTCGCCGACCACGAGCGGGACGGTGGGGACGACGTCGAAGCCGTCGAGGGAGCGCCCGGCCTTGTCCGCCCCCGCCTGGATCAGCTTCAGCTGTTCACCGGCGTGCTCGGGCGAGAAGAACACCGGCAGCCAGCCGTTCGCGATCTCGCCGGTCAGTTCGAGGTTCTTCGGGCCGATCGCGGCCAGGTACACGGGGATCTCTTCGCGCACGGGGTGCACGGTGAGGGTCAGCGCCTTGCCGGGCCCGCCGGGCAGGGGCAGCTGGAAGTGCTCACCGTCGTACTTGACCCGGCTGCGGCTCAGCGCCTTGCGGACGATCTCGACGTATTCGCGGGTGCGGCCGAGCGGCGAGGCGAACTTCACGCCGTGCCAGCCTTCGGAGACCTGCGGGCCGGAGACACCGAGGCCGAGGCGGAACCGGCCGCCCGACAGCGTGTCCAGGGTCGCGGCGGTCATCGCGGTCATCGCCGGGGTCCGCGCGGGGATCTGCAGCACCGCGCTGCCCACATCGATCCGTGAGGTCTGCGCCGCCACCCAGGACAGCACCGTCGGCGCGTCCGAGCCGTACGCCTCCGCGGCCCAGACGACCGCGTAGTCCAGTTCGTCCGCCTTCTTCGCCAATGCCAGGTTGGCCGCGTCGTTTCCCGCGCCCCAATAGCCCAAGTTCAGTCCGAGTCGCACGGCGAGAATGTATCCATCGGAGTGTCATCACTCCGTTCAGGGTGTTGACAGCCGATGACCCGCCCGGTGGTACTCGATCACGACACGCTCACCTGCTCCGCGTCCCGCACTTGCCTTCCGGCTAGGCTCGCCCGTCGTGGAAAAGCGACAGCTCGGCCGGTCGGGACTGCGGGTCTCGCGGATGGCCCTCGGGACCATGACGTGGGGTGGCGACACCGACTCGGAGGAGGCGGCCAGCCAGCTGGTCGCGTTCGTCGACGCCGGGGGCACCCTGGTCGACACCGCCGACATCTACGGCGAAGGCGAGAGCGAACGCGTCCTCGGAGGGTTGCTCGGCGACCTCGTACCCCGTGACGACATCGTGCTCGCCACCAAGGCGGTCGCCCGCCGCACCGACGGCCCGTTCGGCGGCGGGGCCTCGCGCGGTGCCCTGCTGAGCGCGCTCGAAGGTTCGCTGCGCCGGCTCGGCACCGACCACATCGACCTGTGGCAGCTGCACGCCTGGGACACCACCGTGCCGGTCGACGAGACCCTCGCCGCCCTCGACTACGCCGTGACCAGCGGCAAGGCCCGCTACGTCGGCGTCTCCAACTACTGCGGCTGGCAGCTGGCGACGGCCGCGGCCCGCACTTCCGCCGTCGCTCCCCTGGTCTCGACGCAGGTCGAGTACTCGCTGCTGGAGCGCGGGGTCGATCGCGAGGTCGTCCCGGCCGCGGAGCACCACGGCATCGGCATCCTGCCGTGGGCGCCGCTGGGCCGGGGAGTGCTCACCGGCAAGTACCGCAGCGGGACGCCCGCCGATTCGCGCGGCGCTTCGAGTGTTTTCGCGGGCTATGTCGAACATCACCGGACCGATCGCGCGGCCCGGATCGTGCAGGCGGTCGCGACGGCCGCCGACGGCCTCGGCACCTCCCCGCTGGCCGTCGCGCTGGCCTGGGTCCGCGACCGGCCGGGAGTGGTCGCGCCCGTGGTCGGGGCCCGTGACACGGGTCAGCTGACCGGTTCGCTCACCGCCGAGGAGATCACGCTCCCGCCCGCCATCCGCTCGGCGCTCGACGACGTCAGCGCGATCGAGGTCGGGTACCCGGAACGCGGCCTCTGAGCCGTCTCGAATACTGGATTAGGTGACTGTTGGGTGACACAGACGTGACGCGGTGGGGTTTCCGGGGGATGCTGGACAAGTCCGTTCGACGAGTAGCAGGTGGAGGCACCAAGGTGGGTCGGCTGTCCGCCGTTTCCCGGATCGCGATCCCGCTCGCCGGTGCCCTGGTGCTCTCGTCCTGCGGTACGGACGACACCCCGAACGACTCGCTCCAGATCGTGCAGAACCCTGTCGCGGTGACGGCGGCCGTCTCCCCCGCGGTGACGGTCAAGCCCGCCGGTTCGGTGTTCGCCGTGCCAGGGGTGAAGGCGCTGGCCACCAGCGAGACGACCAAGGCCCTCGTGGTCGCCGTCTCGGAGCCGCCTTCACTGCGCATCTACGACCTCGCCGCCCTCGACGCGCCGAAGAAGACCGTGGCCCTGCCCGGCCCGGCGGAGCGGCTCACGGTCTCGGGTTCGCAGGTGCTCGCCAGCGTTCCCGGCAAGAGCCTGCTGGCGAAGGTCTCCCTGCCCGATGGCGCGCTGGAGACGGTCCCGGTCGCGGGGCAGCCATCGGCCGGTCTCGCCGACGGCGACGCGACGCTGGTGTCGGTCCGGGACCGCAAGGTCGTCGAGGTGCTGTCGAAGAACGCGGCCCCGAAGACCGTCACCGGCCAGATCTACAGCGCCGACGACGTGCTGAACACCGGTGACGGCGTGGTCGTGCTCGACAAGCTGCGCACCGCCCTGTTCGCCGTCGACCTCGCCGAAGGCAAGATCGGCGAGGGCCTGCGCGCAGGCGACGGCGCCGCCAACGCTGTCACCGACGACCTCGGACGCGTCTTCGTCACCGACGCGCGAGCGGGCGCGCTGCTGGCGTTCTCCACGACGCCGCTGCTGCTGCGCCAGCGTTACCCCGTCCCCGGCGGGGCGTACGGCATCGCCTACGACCGCACCCGTGGCCTGGCCTGGGTCACCCTCACCGAACGCAACGAGGTCGTCGGCTTCGACGTCCGCGGCGGGGAGCCGATCGAGAAGCACCGGTTCCCCACCGTGCGGCAGCCAGATTCGGTCACCGTCGACGAGCAGAGCGGCCGTGTGGTCGTCGGCTCGGCCATCGGAGAAGGGATCCAGGTGATCACGCCATGACAGTTGTGGACGAGGCGGTGGTCGAAGGGGATTGGGAGTACCGGCGGCTGCAGTTGCCTCCCGGTGTCTCCCGGCGGGCGGCGGCGACGCAGCTGTCGATCCACGCCGAGTTCGCCGGCTGGGAGCTCTCGACCGTCCGGCTCTACTCCGACGGGACCAGGAGGGTGTGGTTGCGCCGCAAGCGCACCGCCACCCCCCTGCCCGGTCTCATCACCTGAACACGCGGCCGAGCCAGTCGGCCCAAATCCCGTCCTGTTCGGCGGAATCGACGTCGCCGAACAGATGATGCATCGCGACCATCGGCCCGACGAAGCCGCGGACGAACCTCAGGAGCGCGTCCGGGGTCCGGATCCCGACCGTCTGCGCGTTCGCGAAGTAGACCTCGCCGTCCACAGTGGACACCCCGCTGGTGGACAGGCGGACCCGGTCCCCCATCTCCGGCCGCCCGGCCAGGCCCAGTTCCCGGCCCAGCTTCAGCCACGCGCTGTCCCAGTCCTCGATCATCGGCCCGAACACCGTCACCGGCGCCGCCTGCCGGCCGGCGAAACCGTTGAGGTACTCGACCAGCGTGCGAAGGAACAGCTCTCCGCCGGCGCTCATCGCCTCGAACTCGTCTTCCCAGTCGTCGCCGGGCAGGAAACCGCTCGTCACGGTCCTCAGCACGGTGCTGCCACCGGAGCGGCCCTCGATGAGGAATTCGTAGGCGACGAATCGTCCGTCCGGTTCGGGCTCCGTGCCGTAGACGAGCCGTTCCAGCGGGTCCCAGGCGGTGATCGCGGACGCGGGTTCGTAGCCGCCGAACGCGGTCTTCACGGTGCCGCCGACGCCGCCTTCGACTTCGTTGCGCCCCATGAACCAGGACGTGATGCCCGGCCCGGTCGCGATGGCGTCCCAGACCTGTTCCGGCGTCGCGTCGACTTCGACCCGGTCGGAGATCTCGAATTCGTGGCCCATTCAGTGCTCCTCGGGCTCGGTTTTGACGCTCGGGTGGACGGCGACGACAATCCGGTGGTCACGGCCCTGCTCGGCGTCCTCGTCGTGGTACTTGCTCACCAGGTTCGTGATCGCGACGGTGAGCTCTTCGGCGAACGCGGCCCTGTCCGCGGCGGAGGAGAACCGCACCTCGCCGTCGATCGCGAAGGTCGCGACCCGTTTGCGCGCCTTGGTCGAGCCGGTGATCAGCACGCCGACGTCGCGTACCAGCCTGCCCGCCACCGCGAGCAGCCAGCGCGCGGAGAGCCTGTCCGGCGACTGGGCCGGATCGGGCTGCACGGCCGAAAGCGCCGTCGGCGAGATGACGTACGAGGACGCCGTCGCGCGCATCATGCGCTCGGTGACGTTGCCCTTGCGCCGCTCTTCGACGAGCTCGACCAGGCCATGCTTCTCCAGCGCCCGCAAGTGGTAGTTGACCTTCTGTCTCGGCAGATCGACGCGCGCGGCCAGCATCGTGGCCGACGCCGGTTCGGCCAGTTCGGCCAGCAGCCGGGCCCGGACCGGGTCGAGTGAGACTTCGGCCGCTTCCGCGTCCTCGATCACCGCAACGGAGAACATGCCAAGAAGGTGTCACCGAAAACAGAACTTGTCAAGAAAGTCAGTCTTGTCGGCGTGCCCGGTTCGCCAGTGCCAGCAGACGCGGCACCACCTGCGGGGCCGCTTCCAACGGCACGACGTGCCCGACACCGGGCAGCACGACGGAGGTCCCGTTCTCCACCGCGCCGGCCAGCTCCTCGACGTCCGCCGCGGGCACGAGCTTGTCCCGCTCCCCCACGATCGCGGTCACCGGCACCGCGCCGACCTGCGACAACGCTGACTCCCGTGTGTAAGCGTCCAGTGCAGGACGGAACGCGGACACCGTCTGCGGCCAGTTGCCGCGGATCATCCGCACCGCCAGCTCGACGTCACCGGGCACCGGGTCGTCCCCGAAGAGCCACCACCGCAGCCCGGCGGTCACCGCCTTGCTCGTATGCTCCCGCACCAGGCCGATCAGCTTCGTCCCGAACACCATTTCCAGGTCCCGGCCGAGCTTCCCGAGCGCGTTCGGCCAGATCGCGTCCGGGGTGACCCCGCCTGCGGACATGGCGAGCAGCCCGATTCCCGCCACCCTTGCCGCGAAGGCGTCCGGGTGACGCTGCGCGAGCGACAGGATCGCGAGCCCGCCCATGTCGTGGCCGACCAGGACGATCTTGCCGTCCGGGATCACCTTCTCCAGCACCTCGGCCAGATCGTCGGCGAGCTGCCCCATGGTCGCCGACGCGGCCCGGACCTCGCCGGATTCACCGTGCCCGCGCTGGTCGTAGGCCAGCACCGCGAGCGGCTCCTCCGCGGCCTCGGCCAGTACCGGCCCGATGGCGCGCCAGCTCCGCCTGTCGAGGGCGTAGCCGTGGAGGAGCACCACGGTCACCGGCGCCGACGAATCACCCCAGCGTTCGAAATGCAGGGGTGTCCCGTCGGCAGCCAGCAGACCGGGCATCAGGCCGAGCGCAGGAAGCGGTCGAGCACCCGCACGCCGAACTTCAGCGCGTCGACCGGGACACGCTCGTCGACCCCGTGGAACAGCGCCGAGAAGTCGAGGTCCGCGGGCAGCTGCAACGGGGCGAACCCGAAGTTGCGGATCCCGAGCGACTGGAACGACTTCGCGTCGGTGCCGCCGGAGAGCATGTACGGGAGCGTGCGGGCGCCAGGATCTTCGGCGAGGACCGCGTTGGTCATCGCGTCGACGAGGGCACCGTCGAAGGTCGTCTCGACCGGCGGCAGCTCCATCCACTCCTTCTCGATGTCCGGGCCGAGGATCTCCTCCAGCTCGGCGTTGAACGCCTCGAGACGGCCGGGAAGGATCCGGCAGTCGACCGAAGCCTCCGCGACCGAGGGGATGACGTTCGACTTGTAGCCCGCGGTGAGCATCGTCGGGTTCGCCGTGTCGCGCAGGGTCGCGCCGATCATCCGCGAGATGTTGCCGAGCTTGGCGACGGAACCCTCGATGTCGTCCTCGGGGAAGTCCCAGCCGGTGATCTCGGTGACGCCGTCCAGGAACTCGCGGACGGAGTCGGTCATGACCAGCGGGAAGCGGTGGTTGCCGAGCCTCGCGACCGCCTCGGACAGCTTGGTGACGGCGTTGTCGCGGTGGATCATCGAGCCGTGGCCCGCGGTACCGCGCACGCGCAGCTTCATCCAGCGGATGCCCTTTTCGGCCGTCTCGATGAGATACGCGCGGACGTTGTCCTTCAGCGTGATCGAGAAGCCCCCGACCTCGCTGATCGCCTCGGTGACTCCTTCGAACAGCTCGGGCCGGTTCTCCACCAGCCACTGCGCGCCGTACTTGCCGCCTGCCTCTTCGTCGGCGAGGAACGCGAACACGAGGTCACGCGGCGGGACGATGTTGTTGATCTTGTAGTGGCGGGCCAGCGCGAGCGTCATGCCGAGCATGTCTTTCATGTCGACAGCACCGCGGCCCCAGACGTAGTCGTCCTGGATCGCGCCGGAGAACGGGTGCACCGACCACTCCGAGGCGTCGGCGGGGACGGCGTCGAGGTGACCGTGGATCAGGAGCGCGCCACGCGAAGGGTCGGCGCCCGGCAGCCGGACGATCACGTTGTGGCGGTTCTTGCCGCCGGACTCGACATAGGTGATCTCGTAGCCCGCGTCGGTGAGTTTCTCGGCGACGTACTCCGCCGCGGCGCGTTCACCCACCAGCGTGTCGGGGTCACCGGTGTTGGTGGTGTCGATGCGGATCAGTTCACTGGTGAGGGTGACTGCCTCTTCGGCGGCGGCTTCGATCAAATTCGGTTCGGTCACCAGGCATTCCTACCATTGGTGGAGCCCGCCGACCCGGTGCCACCGCGTGGTGGACACCGTGGGAAAACCCACCCTCCGCCCTGCGCAGCTCCTCCGCTTTCGCTCCTCGCTCATCATCGAGCACACGGTCGGCCTCGTTCGAGCAGCCGGCTCAGCTCGTCGGCGAGGGCGGTCGATGCTTCGATCTCGGCCTTGCGGATGGACACGCTCTCGACGAGGAAGCCGAACGGCATGCCGAGCTTGCGGCAGAAAGCGATCAGGTCTCGTGCGGTCGCCATACACTGCTCATAGGATTCGGCCAGCGTGTCGTCCGCGTGGCGCAGGGAGTTCTCGAGCCAGCGCGGGACATCGACGCCGAGCCATTCGAGGAATGCCAGGGTCTTCGTCGACCCGCACACCGAGAGTGTGAAGAGGACGGGCTTTGGCGTGAGCCGCCGCTCGCGGCAGGCGTAGAAATAATCCGAAACCATGCTCTTCGCCGCGTCAGCGTTGTAGACGACCTGCGAGATGAAGTACGCACATCCCGCCTCCTGCTTGGCGATCAGACGCAGATGCTCCTCAGGGCGTTCGGTGATGGCGACGCCGCCCAGCAGCAGATCCGGACGGACGTCCCGGCGCAGGGCCTGCGCCTCGGACAAAGTTGTCAGCGCCGGCTTGTCCTTGGAGGACGCACCGACGAAGACACCGTGCACACGGTCCGAATCCGCTGTCTGCAGCCAGGTCCGCAGTTCGGCCTCGGCGTATTTGCCGACGCACCGGTAGATGATCGCGGAACGGTTCCACCCGTCGAGGTAGTCCGCATGGTAGGTCGCGGGATCCATGGTCGGCAGGTACGGAAACGGCCGTTCCGCCGGATTGCGGTCGCTTTCGTCGTCGATGTCGTAGAGCGCCAAACCGTCCATGTCGAGGGCGGCCAGCCGTCCCAGGGTGGCCGCGGTGATCTCTCGGATCCGTTCGGGATCGGCACTCAGCCGGGGCGGGGTGATGCCGAACAGGAGGATGCCGCTCTCGGCGCCGGTCACCAGCTTCCGGAAAGCCGCGCTGTCGCTGTGGTCCACCATGACGCGGAAGCTAGCAGTTCGCCGCCGGGCGGTGGACGTTCCCTCCGGCGGCGCGGGCCGGACCCCCAGAAACCGGCCCGCGCCCGGCGCCGCGGTGATCCCCCAGCGACCGCCGCGCCACCTGACCATGGTCGCGCCGGGACCGGTCCCGCGCATGGGTGCCGGGACCCCATATTCCGGTCGGGGCGCCGATGAGACTCGTACTTGCCTGATTGCACGCCCCCTGCCGCCTACCCGGCCGTCACTCTCCGGGCATCTTCGTGCGTGCGCTGAATGTGGGGGGTGCCGCCCCCATGTGCGTGCCCGGCCGAGCTGAAACCATGACCGGTGTGACGCCCCAGACATCGGCGACGTCCCTGCCGCTGAGTTGGTGGGTGCACGGCCAGACCCCGCGCGAACGGAATGCGGACAAGCCCGTATGGGCCGACTTCGCCGAACACGCTGTCACGACGCTTCTGCCGGAGCGCCCTCCAGTCCGTGACTGGCGTGTCGAGTTCGCCGGGGTCTTCAGGTCGTTCGTCGCTGCCGCCTGCCAGGCGGCGGTCCCCGATGACCTCGCCGATGCCGACGTCGAGGCGCTCCGCCGGGGTTTCGCGGCTCAGCTCGACCAGCATCTGCTCAAACTCTCGGTCCGCACCCTGGTCCTCGAACTCCACCGCGCCCGCAAGGCCGGCACTCTCCAGGGTGAAACGCCCGAAGAGCGCTTCTCGGACTTCGTGCGCCGGCAATCCACTCCGGCCGGACTCGCCCGGTTGTTCGGCGAGTACCCGGTTCTGGCCCGGCTCCTCGCCCAGTCCTGTCTGCACGCCGCCGAAGCCAACGCCGAAATGCTGACCCGCTTCGCCGCCGACGCCGCCGCGCTTCCCGGCTCGGTCGTGGACGGCGAGCTCGGCACGCTCGTCGAGGTGGCGGGCGGGATCGGCGACTCGCACGCGCGAGGACGGTCGGTCAAACTGCTCCGCTTCTCCAGCGGCGCCAAGGTGATCTACAAACCCCGTCCGCTGATCCTGCACGAGCGCTTCACCGACGTCGTCGACCAGCTGAACAAGCGGCTCCCCGGCCTCGAACTGCGGACCGCCGACGCACTGCCGCGCGACGGGTACGGCTGGCTCCGGTTCGTCGAGTACCGACCCTGCGCCGATATCGCCGACGTCGACCGCTTTTACCGCCGCCAGGGCATCCTCCTGGCGCTCCTGCACGCGCTCGACGCCACCGACGTCCACTACGAGAACATCATCGCCTGCGGCGACCAGCCGGTGCTGATCGACATCGAGACGCTGTTCCAGCCGTCGCCGCCCGACCCGCCGGAGGGTGATCCCGCGGCGGCGATGCTGGCGAGATCGGTCCAGCGCACCCTGCTGCTCCCCCAGCTCTTCGCCGGGGAGCACGGCGCCGTCGACATCTCCGGGCTAGCCGGACGCGGTGGCAAGCTGCCAACCGACCGGGTCGATTGGGCCGATCCCGGCACCGACCACATGCGACTGGTCCGGGTGCCCGGCGAACTCGCGGGCGGGAACAACCTCCCCCGTCTCGACGGCCGCGACGTCACCCCCGCCGAGCACAGCGCGGCGCTGCTGGCCGGATTCCGGCTCGGCTACGACGCGATCTCCACCGCTCGGGACGAACTCGCCGAGCACCTCCGGCGCTGCGCCGAAGATCCCATCCGGGTGCTCATCCGGCCGACGAACTTCTACTTCCGCCTGCTGGACGAGACCACCCATCCCGACCTCCTGCGCGACGCGGAGGACCGCGACCGCGCCTTCGACCTGCTCGAAGAGGACTCGGCAGGCGAGGAAAAACTGCTCAGGCTCGTGCCGCACGAACGGGCCGACCTGTGGACGGGCGACGTGCCGATGTTCACCTCGAACCCCGGCTCGACGTCGCTGCTGGATTCACGCGGCGACAGTGTCGAAGGCGTGGTCGACCGGCCGTCGCTGGACACCGTGCTGGCGAAGGTCGCCGACATGGATCCGCTCGACCAGCGCGACCAGGAATGGCTGATCGCGGCCACCCTCGCCATCAGCACGGCGATCGACGGGCATCACGGAAGCGGCGAGACCGCGGAAACGGCCGTGCCGAACCAGGCACCCGACGCGGAACGACTGCTGGTCACCGCCTGCGGGATCGCCGATCACATCGTCGCCAACGCCTTCTCCGACGAGCACCGCTCCAACTGGCTCGGCATCGAACTCGTCGACGACCGCTACTGGACCGTGCTGCCGATGGGCGCGGGGCTCGGTGAAGGCTACTGCGGTGTCGCGCTGTTCCTCGCCCAGCTCGCCGAGCTGACCGGGATCGCGCGCTACCGCGATCTGGCCGCCTACGCGATCAGCCCGCTCCCGAGCCTTTTCGCCACCCTCCGGGCCGACCCCGAACTGGCCGCCACCGCCGGTTGCGGCGGGCTTCTCGGGCTCGGTGGCGTCGCGTACACGATCGCCCGGCTCAGCACTCTGGTCGGTCTCCCCGCGGGTGATCTGATCGAACAGGCCGTCGACCTGATGCCCGACGCCACGCACGGGACACCGTCCGGGTTCACCACGGGGCTGGCGGGCGGGGTCGCCTCGATGCGCTCGGTGTACGTCCAAACCGGACTGGAGTCGGCGCTGGCGAAGGCGGACCGATACGCCGGCCTGCTGCTCGACCGCGAGCGTCCACTGGGGACGGGTTTCGCGCGCGGTTCCGCCGGGATCGACTGGGTCCTGCGGGCACACGCCCGGACCGGCGAAGAATCGCCCGGAAAGGCGGACGATCGGGCGGAAAGCACCGGCGGCTGGTGCGACGGTCTCGCGGGCGCCGCCCTCGGCCAGGCAGCCCAGCTGCCCGATCCCGCCCACTCCCTCCAGCTGGACCGGACGGTCAAACGACTGTCCGACGGGGCACCCATGAAGGATCTCAGCCTGTGTCACGGCGAGTCCGGAGTGCTGGAAGTGTTGTGCGTGCTGGCGGAGAACGGGCACACTGGCGCCGCCGCCGCGGCGCGTCGCCGGACCGGTCATCTGCTCGCCGCCATCGACCAGCGCGGCGCGCGCTGCGGTACTCCCGGCGCGATCCCCGCGCCGGGGTTGCTGACCGGTCTGGCGGGTATCGGCTACGGCCTGCTGCGGCTGGGATTCGGCGACCGGGTCCCGTCCGCACTCCTGCTCCGCCCCGATCGGCCGCATCCCGCGGCCACCGTCATTCCGCCGGTAAACCGAGTATGAGGAGAAGAACCCGAATGTACGAAAGAGACCTGTCCGCGACCGAAGACGCCCTCGGCGCCGTGAACCTGCCGCGCGCCCTCGAGGTCGGCTCGCGCAACCACGCGCTGGCGGGCAGCAAGCCGCGGCTGAGCGCCAACCCGCTCGCCACCCTGTCCAGCGACCCCGGATCGCCGTCCGTCGTCAGTGTCTTCACCGGCGGCTGGATCTGAGACGGGCCACGAAGGCGGGCACGCGCCGCCCGCCTTCGTGATCAGCTTCTCGCCGCGAAAGGCCGAAACCGCTCGCTATAGTCACGGCGGTGGGAATCCGTTCGTCGCGGGTGATCGGCCGTGACGCCGAACTGACCGAGCTTTCCGGAGCTCTCGATCGCGCCATCGCCGGCCGCGGCGGCGCGATCTTTCTCGTGGGTGAAGGCGGCATCGGCAAGTCCCGGCTCGCCATCGAAGCCGCTTCGCGAGCGGTCACCGCGGACATCCCGGTCCTGCAGGGCAGGGCCGGTTCGATCGGCCCGCTCGTCCCGTTCCGGCCACTGACCCAGGCATTGTGGTCACACTTCCGTGGCGGTGGCCCGCCCGAGGCGGCCGAACTCGACCCGTTCGTCCCCGTCCTCGCCCAGCTCGTCCCCGACTGGAGCCAAGGCGACCGGCCTCGGGAATCCGGTTCCCTGCTCGTGCTCGCCGAAGCGGTGTTCCGGCTGCTGGCCGTCACGAGCCGCGGACGCGGCGCGCTGCTGGTCCTCGACGACCTCCAAGACGCCGACGCCGAGACGCTGTTCATCCTCGAATACCTCGTCGACAACCTGGCGGCGGCGCAGACCCTGTTCGTCGGCACCCTTCGCAACGAGCCCTCGGACGCCCTCCGCCTGGCGACCACCGGTGCCCAGCGGATGAGCTGCACCGTCCTCGAACTCGACAGGCTCGGTCTCGCCGACACCCGCGCCCTCGCCGCGGCCTGTCTGGAGACCGAGCCGGGACGCCTGCCCGCACCGGCGGCGGAACTGTTGTGGCGCAACAGCGCCGGGCTGCCGTTCATCGTCGAGGAGCTCCTCCACGGCATGGTGAACGACGGTCTGCTGGTGGAGGGCAGGGACGGCTGGCGCGTCATCGGAGAGCTTCGCGCCCGTGTACCCGCCGCGCTGATCACCAGTATCGGCGTCCGGATGGAGCAACTCGGCGAGCAGGCGGGCGAACTGCTGTCGGTCGCCGCGATCATCGGACGGCGCTTCCCGCTGCCGGTGGTGCAGAGGGTCACCGGGACGAACGACCGGACCTTGCACAACCACCTCAGCGCCGCGGTCTCGGCGAACCTGGTGACCACCGACGAGACGACACCCGGCTGGTACGCCTTCCGCCATCCGCTGACCGCCGAAGCGCTGCTCGCGCGTCAGTCACCGGCGCGGAAGGCGGCGCTCGCCCGGCAGGCCGCCGACGCCGTCGAGAAGCTGTACCCAGGGCTGCCCGGTGATCTGTGCGCCCTCGCCGCTTCGCTCCGCCTGACCGCGCTGGACGAGCGGGCGGCGGGCCACCTTTTCGCCGAAACCGGTCGCCGCGCGCTCGACGCCGGTGCCGCGGACTCCGCGGTCACGATGCTCACCAAGGCCGTCGACCTGCTCGCCGGGGCCGACGCGGGTGACCGGGCCGAAGTGCTGGAGACGCTGCTGTACGCGCTCGGGCAGACCGGCCAGTTCGACCGCGCCGTCGAGCTTTCCGACGGATTCGGCGAGATCGGGACGCTGGAACGGGCCGCGAAACTGCACACCCAGCTGGCCTGGGCCGCCTACATCGCCGGACGGCACGACGAATGCCTCGGCCAGATCGAACGGGCCCGCGCTCCCCTCGGCTCGGCGATCTCACCTGCCCAGCAAGCGGCGCTCGACGCCGTCGAGGCGAATCTCTGGCTTGACGTCCCCGGCCGGACCGGCACCGCGGAACGGCTCGCGCGGCAGGCGTGGAAGGTGGCCGAGGAGACCCGGCAGCCGTTCGTCGTCTGCCAGGCGCTCCAGGTGCTCGGCATGCTCGCGCTGCCGAGGGATCTCACCGAGTCCGAGCACTACATGCAGCTCGCGCGGCGGACCGCCGAGGACAACCACCTGCACCACCTCCGCACCCAGGCGCTGGTCCGGCTCGGCGGGCATCGCGTGCTGATGAACGGCGACGAGCAGACCCTGCTGCTCGCCCGCGACGACGCCCAGCGGACCGGGTCGATCACGCTGCACTGCGCGGTCGATTCCGTGCGCACCATGCACGCGATCCTGCGCTGCGAGTTCGACACCGCGCACGCGCTGCTGGAGGAGAACCTCGCCGTGCTCGGCAGGCTCCGGTTGACCGCGTTGCTGCAGTACGCGCATATGACCAGGGCGATGTCGGCCGGGCACCGGGCGGACCGTCCGGCGATGGAACAGGCACTCGCGGACTTCCGGGAAAGCGGCGGTGAGAACGCGCAGGAGATGGTGCTGAGCATCGGGCTGGCGCAGGTCTTTTGTTCACTGCTCGAAGAGGACTTCGAGCGGGCGCGCCGCGAGCTCGACCAGGTGACCGAGCTCGAGGACCGGCGACCGAGCCGATTCCACCTCGCCGGCCAGCACGGACTGAGGACGCTCGTCGACACGCTCGGCGGTGCCGACTGCCCCGAGGCCGGTTCCGCCATGAGCGAGATGCGATGGAACCGGCAGTTCGTCGAGTTCGCGCACGCCGTCGAGCACGGCAGGCGAGGCGAGGCGGTGGAAGCCGGGCAAGCCGTGACAGCCGCGCTGGAGACGTCGGCGCCTTATCCGCTGGCCCGCTATCTCGGGCTCCGGCTGATCGCCGAACCGGCCGCCGCCGACGGCTGGGGCGATCCGGCGGGTTGGCTCAAGGAAGCCGAAGAGTACTTCCACGGCAGGGGCATCCAGGCTGTCGCGGCCGCTTGCCGGAGCCTGCTCCGCAAGCTCGGCGCGCCCGTCCGCCAGCGCCGCGCCGGGGTCGACCGCGTCCCCGGCGACCTGCGCGCGGCAGGCGTCACCGTGCGCGAGTACGAGGTGCTGGTGCTGCTCGCCGAGCGAATGGGCAACAAAGACATCGGGGCCCGGCTGCACATCTCCCCCAGGACGGTCGAGAAGCACGTCGCGAGCTTGCTCGCCAAGACCGGCCTCGCCGACCGCTCGGCCCTCGCCGAACGAGCGGCCGGACCGCGACCTGGCATGCTGTGATCCATGAACGACCTCACCGTGTACGGCGCCGTCTGGTGCCCCGACGTCAAACGCAGCCGTGCCTTGCTGGACGCGAAGGGCGTCGAGTACGACTACGTCGATGTCGAAGCGGACACCGGCGCTGAAGAGATCGTGCGAGCGCTGCAGAACGGTGAGCGGCGGATCCCGACCATCGTCTGGCCGGACGGCACCCACCTGGTCGAACCGAGCGACGACGAGCTCACCGCGCATCTGAACCGATGACCCTCCCGGACGTCCCGGTCGGCACGAGGGTCGTCGTGCGGTACCGGATCGAGGGCGGGTTCACCGACGCGCTCGGCTACCTGCGCTCCCGTGACGACGCGGAATGCACGGTGGAGACCAAACGCGGTCTCGCCACGATCCGGCTGGCAGACATCGTCCTGGCGAAGACCGTCCCACCACCACCGGCCCCACGCGGGTCCCGTAAGGACACGTTCGGAAGTCCGTGAAGGCCTCCTTGAGGGACTCTGAGTCCCTCAAGGAGGCCTTCACGGACTTGCCACCCGGCACGACACGTTGCCGCTCTAAGTGGCCTTACCGCTGGCAAGGGGTTTGTCCAGCACTGCCTTCACGTGGCTGAAGTTGTCGATCGAGTAGCGGCCGTGATAGCGGCCCATGCCGCTCTCCCCCACCCCGCCGAACGGCAGCTCGGGCGCCGCGAGGTGGATGATCGCCGCCCCGAACACCAGCCCGCCGGACGACGTCTCCGTCTCGATCCTGCGTTTCGTTTCGTCCGATTCGGTGAAGGCGTACAACGCCAGCGGCTTGTCGCGTTCGTTGACGAAGGCCAGCGCGGCGTCGACGTCCGGGACCTCGATGATCGGCAGGATCGGGCCGAAGATCTCGTCCCGCATCACCGGCGCGTCCGGGGAGACGTCGGTGAGCACGGTGGGCGCGATGTACTTCTCGTCGCGGTCGGCCTTGCCGCCGACGACCGCGGTCCCGTCGTCCAGCAGCGCGGCGAGCCGGTCATGGTGCCGGGTCGAGATGATCCGGCCGTAGGAGTCGCTGGTGGCCGGGTCCGCGCCGAACATCGCTTCGACGGTCTCGGCCAGGTGCTCGGCCAGCTTCGGGCCGGTGTCGCCGATCGCGAGGACGTAGTCGGGCGCGACGCAGGTCTGACCCGCGTTGGCGAACTTGCCGTAGGCGAGCCGCTGCGCGGTCACGGCGAGATCCGCGCCGGGCTCGACGATCGCCGGGCTCTTCCCGCCCAGTTCGAGCGTGACCGGTGTGAGATGCTTCGCCGCCGCGGCCATGACGATCCGGCCGACGGTCCCGTTCCCGGTGTAGAAGATCGTGTCGAACTTCTGCTCCAGCAGCGCCGTCGTCTCCGGGATCGCCCCCTCGACGACGCGGACGCCTTCGACGTAGGCCGGCAGATGCTCGGCGATCGCGGCCGAGGTGTTCGGGGACAGTTCGCTCGGCTTCACGACCGCGCAGTTGCCCGCCGCCAGCGCCCCGACCAGCGGCGCGAGCACCAGCTGCAGCGGGTAGTTCCACGGCCCGATGATCAGCGCGACCCCGAGCGGCTCCCGCACGACACGCCCGGCGCCAGGCCGCAGGGGCTGTGGGATATCGGCGGGCTCCGGGGTCAGCCAAGAGTCGAGGTTCTCCAGCGTGTGGTCGATCTCGTTGCGCACGAGCGCGATCTCCGCGCGTTTGGCCTCGACTGCGTTCTTGCGCAGGTCGGCGTAGAGCGCCTTGATGAAGACGTCCGCCTGCTCGGTAAGGAGCGCACGCAGGCCCGCGAGCTGCTTCCGCCGCCAGGTCACCGGCTTCGTGACGCCGGAGCGGAACAGTTCGCGCAGGTCACCGACGATCGCGGAGGCATCACTGCTGATCATGGAGCCGAGCCTAACCGCGCGACGCGCCGGGCGCCCGACGCGTCGCAGTATAGGTCGTTATACAGATAGCTGAAGGGCGCTTTCCCCGCATGTCATGCGGGGAAAGCGCCCTTCAGCCCCTCGGTGCTACGGGTAGCTCACCAGGTTGCTCGGCGTCGTTCCCGGTGGCGTCACCGCTCCCGCGTCGTTGATCACGTGGGTGATGGTCCCCTTGTAGTTCAGCGAGACCGTCACCAGGTTGTGGAACCGGACGCCGGAGCGGTTCGGTACCTCGAACGCGTGATACAGGTTCACCGCCGGGTTGTCGTTGAAGAAGCAGTAGCTGCCAAGGCCCCACGCCTCGTGCGTGGTCACGTTGTCCCCCACCTTGTAGGCTGCGTACCCGTTGAGCCCGTTGGGACTCTTCCAGCCCGCCTGGTCCGGGACGTCGTAGGGGATCTCGTTCTGGAAGAAGATCGTCCTGCCGTTCTGGCCGTTCCAGATCACCTGGTACTTCTGGTAGTGCTCGACGAACAGGCCGGTCGCCAGCACGTTGTCCCCGTTGACGACGACGCCGGTGTCGCCGGTGTTGGCCGTCCACCCGTAGGTGCCCGCGTTGCCGTGGTCGGCCCGCCAGGCCCAGATGTGATCGATGATCGTGTCCCGGCTGTTGACGATCAGGCTGTTGGTCGCCTTCCCCGCGATCTGGCCGCCGATCCGGAAGAACACGTCCTGCAGCGTCGTCGGGTTGGCCGAGTGGTTCGCCGCCGAGCCGGCCGGGCCGACCGTGAGCAGCGACTGCGAGTTGGTCGTTCCGGCGTCGAACAGCAGGCCCTTGAGCCGGACCCCGTCCACGTCGGCGACCTTCATCGCGTCGACACCGTTGTCCGGCACCAGCGTCGGGTACCCGACGCCGAGGACGACCGTGTTGGCCTTGGTCACGTTCAGCGTCTGGTTGAGGTGGTAGACGCCTGGAGTGAAGAACAGGTTGCAGCCCTGGGAAAGGGCGTTGTTGATCGACGACGCCGTGTCCCCCGCCTTGACGACGTAGAACTGGCTCATCGGCAGCGAACTGCCCGGCGTGCCACCGTTGGCCCAGCTCGGCCCGGAAGCGTTGGTGCGCAAGGAAGGCAGGAACACGCGGTACTTACCGGAGCCGTCCAGGTAGAGGTACGGGACGTCACGGGACACCGGAGTGGTGCCGAGTGTCGTCTCGGGCGGGTTCGGGAACGTGTTCGCCGGGGCGCCGTTCGTCCCGGAGAACACCATGTTCCAGACGCCGCCCTCCCAGCTGCCGTAGCTGCTGTCGCGGGTGTACCACTGCTGCTGCGAGATCGACGCGGTCTTGCCCGAGACCTTGCTGTCGGCGGTGTACCCGCCGCTGGCGAAGCCGTAGCTGGCCGGGAAGAGGTTCAATCCCCCGCGGATGTCCATCCGGCGGAACGGCGCGGCCTGCGCGACGGCCCAGCGGGTCGCGCCGCTGCTCGGCACGACGGCCAGGTTCTCCGTCGAGCGCCAGAAGTTCTGCAGCGCCACGCCCTTGTCCGACTCGTTGAACGCGTCGACGGTCACGTCGCCGTTGATCACGACGTCCCCTGGGTTCTGCCCGAGACCCGCGACAGAGGTGTAGTAGCCGACGTCGTCGTGGATGCCGTTGTACACACCGGGCTTGAACAGGTGCGCGTACCGGCGTTCGGTGAACTGCGCGGTCAGGGTGTCCTTCTGCGCGTTGAAGTCCGCGTCGAGCTTGGCCTGGATCGACGACGCCGACATACCGGGGTCGAAGATCCGCACGTTGGGACCGAAGTCCGGCACCTCGGCCTGGGCGGGGCAGGTCGCCTGCGTCGATCCGATCGTGTAGCTCGCCGACGCCACGGCGGAGTTCGCCGAGCCCGATTTGAGCGCGATCGCGGAAATCGTCGAAGACGCGGAGACCGTGATCGGCCCGGTGTACACGGTGGACGACGCGGTCGGCGTGGATCCGTCCACTGTGTACCGGATGGTCGCGCCCGCGGTCGCGGACGAAAGTGTCACCGAACGGGCACTGGGATAACTGCCGCCCGGCGGGTCGAACGTCGGTGAGGCGACCGTGGTTCCGCTGCCGCCGTGGGTGTAGCCGAAGTGCGGGGTGTCGTACTGCGGCCCGTTCTTCTCGTAGGTGAACCAGTAGTCGAGCACCGTGCCGGCGGCGAGCGAACCGACGGTGTGCCGCCACGTTCCCCCGCTGTCGGTCATGCGGACGTTCTGCTGGCCCACCCCAGGGACGCCGGTGTAGTGGATGTCGACGTACCGCGCGGTCGTCGCCGGGGTGAAGGAGAACTGCGCCTGGGTCGCGTTCAAGGACGCGGCGCTCTGGCTGTAGTCCGCGGCAGCGGCGGTCGCGCCGCCGAGACCGGCGGCGATCAGGAGCGCGGAAAGGCCGAGGGCGAGCGCGCCCCGGACCCCTTTCCGCCGTTTGGGCTGCACAAAGATCCGGTCCACGTCGTGACACCTCCGGCGTTGGAAATCCACGGGCGAAGCAATTCGTTGCGCGCCACAACAAAGTAACGGTCCGTGAGATATGTCCAGATCACGCTTCGGTAACAGTGATGGTCCAAACCACTTGATGCCCCGGACAGCCCACGATGACACGGCCGTTCGGCGTCATCGAATGGTGCGATCGGGCGCTGGTCAGCAGTCGGGGACGACGTACAGCGTCGAAGCTTCCCCACCGTGCATGGCGCTCAGGCTGGTCCGGCAGGCCAGGAGCACCTCGCGATTCGCGGCCGTGTCCGGCGGGACGCCACAGCCGTCGCACGAGAGCTCGACCGAACCAGGAAAGGTCTCGTCGACCTCGACGTCGACCGTGCGATCGCAGCGACGGCACCACCGGTGCCCGGTGACGATCAGGACGTGCATCGGATCGGAGACACACTGATGCACCCAGCAACGGTGGACGTAACAGGTCGTCCGGACGTGCGCGCTCAGCCCGTGTTCCTCGGCGACGTCTTCCGCGGCGAGGATCGCGGCCAGCCGCCGGTCGGCGATTTCGGCGTAGAGGTCCCGGCGCCGGGCCGGGGGTGCCGCGTCCGCTTCCGCGAGCAGTCTGAGATGAGCCCTTGAGGGTGGCGAAGTACGAAGCACCATGTGGGTCTCAACCTTTCGGCGTCCACCGGAAGTCTTATCAGGTCACTTCCGATTTCGCCGGAGCGACACCCGACCGGGCGACAACGACCGTCCCGTTTGTACGGCCCTTGTACTCGCGCTGCTCATGCTGGCCGGACATCGGGTCGAAGTTCGTTCAGGAGGCAGGAATTGTTGACCAAGGTAGCCGTCGTCGCGACAGCGACCGCGCTCTCCTTCGGCGTGGCCGCACCGGCCAGTGCCGAAGTGGCCGCGGCCGCGTTGCCCGCGGCCAGTATGGAAGCGGTGCTCAAAGCCGCGCAGATCGACCCGCGCCGGGCCGACAGCGCCTTGACTCCGGGCGCCAAGGACAGTGTCCTGCTGGTGGAGCAGGCCCTGTCCGCCAAGGGATTGCTCGACCAGCAGTACGTCGACGGCCATTTCGGCACGTCGACGATCACCGCGTATTCGAGCTACCAGAAGTCGCTGGGCTACACCGGGATCGACGCTTCCGGACTGCCGGGCAAGACGTCGCTCGAGAAGCTGGGCGAGGGCCGGTACACCGTGACCGCGACGGTCGCGGCGGGTAGCCGTCTCACCTACCACGGCGAGACGATGAACACCCGCACCAAGGCGATGCTGGTGAAGGCGGAAGGCCTGCTCGGCAGGCAGCTCACCATCACGCAGGGCTCGTACAACCCCGGCGGCGTCGGCGCTTCGGCCGGGACGCACGACGGCGGCGGCGCGCTCGACATCGGCGTCGAAGGCATGTCCTCGGCCACGCGGACCGACGTCGCGCGGAAGCTGCGTCAGGTGGGCTTCGCGGCTTGGGTCCGGACCCCGGCCCAGGGCTTCGCCTACCACATCCACGCCATCGCACTGTCCGATCCGGACCTGTCGTCCGGCGCGCAGCACCAGGCCGGTGACTACTACCTCGGGTACAACGGCCTCGCCGGCCGCGGCTCCGACGACGGTCCCGCCGTCTCGCCGAAGCTCACGTGGGAGGAGTACCAGCGAGGCTGACCCCTCCGCTCAAAGGCCACCTTCGCGACGCGAAGGTGGCCTTCGGGCTGTCCGGGAACCCCACGGGTAGGCTTCGGCGCGACGGCAAAACGAGCGGGAAGGGAACATCGCGTGGAGGATCGACCGGTCGGTCAGTGGCTCGATGAGCTGGCTTCGAAGGCCTCGACGCCCGGTGGTGGCGCGGGTGCCGCGATGAACGCCGCCGTGGGTGCCGCCCTCGTCTCCATGGTGTGCAACCTGACCATCGGCAAGCCGAAGTACGCCGAGCACGAGGCCACCATGACCGAGGCGCTGGCCAAGGCCGAGGACCTCCGCGGCCGCGCGCTCGGCCTCGCCGCCGAAGACGCCGCCGCGTTCGAAGCGGTGGTCGCCGCGTACAAGCTCCCGAAGGCCACCGACGAGGAGAAGCAGGCCCGCACGGCCGCGATCCAGGCCGCCCTGGTCGGCGCCGCCGAGGTCCCGCTGCGCACGGCCGCCCTCGCCGCCGAGGTCATCGACGTCGCGGCTTCGATCCTCGAAGGCGCCAACACCAACGTCATCTCCGACATCGCGGTCGCCGCCTCCTCCGCCAAGTCCGCGCTCGAGTCGGGCGTGGTCAACGTCGAGGTCAACCTCGCGTCGATGTCGGACGAGCAGCTCCGCAAGGAGACCGAGGCCCGGCTCGCCGAGTACACGCCCGCCGCCGGGCGCGCCGACGTCCTCATCGCCCAGGTTCGCGAAAGGCTCGCCCGATGACCCTGATCGACGGGCGCGCGATCGCCGCCGCCATCACCGCCGAGGTCACCGAGACCGCCGCCAAGCTGCGCGAATCCGGCACCGCGCCGACGCTGGCCGTGCTCGTGCCGACCGACGACGACGCCACCGCCTGGTACGTGCGCTCGATCGAGCGCGCCGCGAAGAAGGTCGGCGTCGACTGCCGCGTGGTCCAGCTGGAGAAGCCGACCGGCGAGGACGTCACCCGCGAACTCGACAAGCTCTCCGCGGATCCGGCTGTCCACGGCATCATCTGCCAGACCCCGCTTCCCGAGGGCGTCACGCTCGACGACGTCGGCGCGCACATCGACCCGCGCAAGGACGTCGACGGCGCCAACCCGGTCAGCCTCGGCCGGCTCACCGCGGGCCTGCCGACCTACGCGCCCGCCACCGCCGCCGCGGTGCTGGAGATCCTGAAGCGTGAGCAGGTCGCCCTGTCCGGCGCCCAGGTCGCGGTCGTCGGCCGCTCGACCGTCGTCGGCAAGCCCGCCGCGCTGCTGCTGCTCGCCGAGAACGCGACGGTGACCGTCTGCCACTCCCGCACCAAGGATCTCGCGGCGGTCACCAAGACCGCGGACGTCCTGGTCGTGGCCGTCGGCCGCGCGCACTTCGTCGGCGCGGACCACGTCAAGCCCGGCGCCGTGGTGATCGACGTCGGCACCAACCCGACCGCTGAAGGCGGGCTCGTCGGCGACGTCGACCAGGCCGCGGTCGAGGGGATCGCGGGCTCGATCACGCCGGTCCCCGGCGGCGTCGGCCCGGTCACGACGTCGCTGCTGCTGCGGCACACCGTCACCGCCGCACAGTCCTGATCCGCTGACGAAGGCGGCGAGTCCACTGAGGACTCGCCGCCTTTCTCATGTCCTGATCACCGTCTCGACGACCTTCCGCACCTGTGCTGCTTCGGGCGCGGGCGCCGTGCGATCGGCGAAGAGCAGATGCGTGGCGCCGATCAGCGTGGCCGCGAGCGTCTCGACGTCGGCGTCCTCGGCGATCCTGCCTTCCTCGCGTTCCGCCCCGAGGTAGCCGCCGATCATCACCGCCGCCTGGGTCAGCACCGGGATCCCGGCAGGCCATTCGCGCTGCAACCGGGCGCGAAGCTCGTCGCGGAAGATCACGAGCGGGACGATCGCGACGGCGACCGACTCGAACACCGCCGTGAGCGCCGACGTGAGGTTGTCCACGACCGTTCCGGTGCCGACGGACTTGCGCAGGCTCTCTTCGTCCAGCTTTTCGATCCGGTCCAGCACGAACTCGGCGAGGAATCCGTCGAAGTCGTCGAAATGCCGGTGCAGCACACCTTTCGCGCAGTCCGCCTCCGTGGTGACGGCACGGCTGGTCAGCCCGCTCGGCCCGTCCCGCAGCAAGACCCGCTCGGCGGCGTCGAACAACTGCACGCGGACGGCGCGGAGGGCTACCCCGGTCGGCATACGGCTCCTTTGCGTTGACGAGTGGGCACGTGCCCACTTATGGTGGGCGCATGCCCACTCTACCTTCGGGGCAAGAGCCTCATCGCCATCGACAGGCCGCGGAATCCTTCGGCGTGGACGTCGAACGCTACGACCGGACCCGGCCCGCCTATCCCCCGGAGCTCATCGATCACCTCGTCGCCGCCGCACCCGGCCGCGAGACCCTCGACGTCGGCGTCGGCACCGGAATCGAAGCGCGCCAGCTCCAAGCGGCGGGCTGTCACGTGCTGGGCGTCGAACCGGACCCGCGGATGGCCGAGTTCGCCCGCCGGAGCGGGATCGACGTCGAAGTCGCGAAATTCGAAACCTGGGAGCCCGCTGGCCGCCGGTTCGACCTGCTCGTCTCCGGACAGGCCTGGCATTGGGTGGACCCGGTGGCGGGCGCCGCCAAGGCCGCCGAAGTCCTGCGGACGGGCGGGCTCTGGTCCGCGTTCTGGCACGTGCCCGAGCCACCGGCGGAAGTCACGGACGCCCTGGCGGACGCGTACCGGCGACACGTGCCGGATGCTCCGATCGACCTCAAGAGCGTGCCGAAACAGTCCGCCGACCCGTACGGGCTGCTGCTGGACAAAGCCGCCGACGGCCTGCGTGAAGCGGGCGGATTCGGCGAGCCGCGGCGAAGCCGCCACGATTGGGAGCGAGTCCACACCCGCGACGAATGGCTGGACCAGCTCCCGACGTTCGGCTCGCTCACCTGGGTCGAACCCGCTGTGCGACAAGAGATCCTCGCCGAAGTCGGCGCGGCGATCGACGGGATCGGCGGCCGGTTCACCACCCGCTACGCCACCGTCGCGATCACCGCGGTCCGGGACTGACCCGCCGGTGACGGGAGCCGCGCGGCTCCCGTCACCGGCGTCCGTCAAGGCGTGACGGGGACGTTGGTCAGCCCGTTCACCGCCCTCGACACGGTGTTGGACGCGTAGACGACGTTGGGGCGGTCCGAGCATTTCGACGCCGACGTGATCTTGATGGCGTACTGGCCGACGCCGCCGAGATCGGACTTGTTGTCCCGCCAGACGTTCCCGCAGCCGTTCGGGAACGACGGGGTGGTCCCCGGATTGTGCGTCTCGTAGCCGTTCGCGAACGTCCCCGGCGAGGCGAAGGTGCCGGTGTTGCCCTCGATGACGTACCCGAATCCCTTGACGTCGATCCAGGAATCGGCCGAGTTCTCCCCGGAGATCCCCTGGCCGTCGAAGGTGTTGCCCCGGATGACGCCGCCCTCGGTGCCCTCCTTGACGTCGATGCCTTCCGCGGCGACGTACGGTCCGATGTGGTTGTTCAGCACCTGAACCCGGTCGCTGCGGTCGACCCCGCCGGAATTGCCGTGGCACTCCCAATTCGAGTTCGCCGAGCCGAGGTAAACACCCTCGCCGTAGCCCGCCTGCACCAGACCCGTGTGGCTGATCGTCGAGTCACGGATCACGCTGTCGGCGGAGGAACGGCGGAAGTGGACGGCCTCCTCGTCGATCTGATGGACCCGCACGCCTTCGATCACCGTGTGGTGCGAATTGTCGGCGACGATGCCCTTCTTGGACTCCTGCACGGTGAAGCCCTGGAGGTGCCAGTACGGCGCACTATAGAGCCAGAATCCGTACCCGGAGTCCCAGCCCGCCGTCGGCGCCGGACAGGAAGGCGCCTCACCCGACGGGCCGTCGTTGATCAGGACCGCCGTCGACGGTCCGGTCACCGTGATCGGCGCGGCGGCGGTCCCTGGCTTCGTGGCCACGAACGAACCCCGATAGGTTCCGGCGGCCAGCCGGATCGTCTGCCCTGGGCTCGCGGCGGCCAGCGCGGCTTGCAATTGCGCCGTGGTGCTCACGTCGACCACTTCTCCCGAAGGAACACTGCTGGTCGTCGTCGGCGGCCTGCTCGTGGTCGTAGTCGGCGGCACCGTGGTGGTGGTCGGCGCCCCTCCCCCGCACGGGCTGCCGTTGACCGTGCACCCGGTCGGCAGGCCGAGCCCGGCGGTGTTGAAGCCGAACGTCGCCGAACCGCCGGGTTTGATCGTGCCGTTGAAGCCGGCGTTGGTGACCTTGTAGTGCTGCCCGGTCCTGGTGAGCACCGAGCTCCACGATGTGGTGATCGCCGTACCGGCGGGAAGATCGAACTCGATCGTCCACTGTGTACTGTTCGCGTCTCCCGTGTTGGCGAGCGTGTACTTTCCGCCGTACCCGCCGTCCCAGACCGAGCCCTGGGCGAACGTGGCGGACAGGCTGGGCGCGGCGGCCTCGGCGGTGACGACGGCCCCGAACAGGCCCGCCGCCGACGCCAGGGCCGCGAACGCGGCGAGCAGTCGTTTCCTCGTCATTCCGTGCCTCCGCATTTCGTTCCGGCGATCGTGCACGCGACCGGGAGCCCCTGACCGGCGGCGTTGAAGCCGAACGTCGCCGATCCGCCGGGTTTGACGCTCCCGTTGTGCGTCGCGTTCCCGAACCGGTGGTGCTGGCCGGTCTTGGTCAGCACCGAACTCCAGGAACTGGTGACCGTCGTCCCGGCGGGCAGGTCGAACTCGACCGTCCACGAACCCACCGCGGCCGGACAGGTGTTGGTGACGGTGAAACCGCCGCCGTACCCGCTGTCCCACACCGATTTCCGGGCGAACGACGCCGTCAGGCACGCGCCGGGGCCGGAAGTGGTCGTGGTGGTCGGCGCCGTCGAGCTGGACGTAGTCGTCGTGGTCTGGCCGGTCGACGAAGACGGCGGAGCACCGTCGACGGACTTCAGGAACAGCGAGGACGCGGCGTCGGTCTTGGTCGCGTCGACCCCGTGACCACCGGTGTAGTCCCGCTGCTCGTTCTTCGCCCAGTCGGCGATCGGCGTGCCGCCGACGTCGAGATGCTTGTACGCGGCGCCGTCCCACCCGAAGGCGTAGACGCGGTGCCGGTCGGCGTAGAAGTCGTTATACGGGCCGTTGTCCGTGAGCTGCTTGGTCATCGCGTTGTTGAAGAACACGTTGCGGGGACCGGAAGCGCCCGACCACTTGACGGCCTTCTTGCCCGCGCCCCACCAGATCGGGAACCAGTTCGAGTCGTCGGGACCGCCGCCACCCTCTTCACCGCAGTTGGCCCGGCAGTTCCCGGAGCGGTGCGCGTACGGGACCTTGACCGTGTTGAGCTCGAAGAGGTTGTTGCGTTCCCAGCCCCCGTGCAGGTTCAGGTCGGAGTCGAACGAGTTCCCGATCACCACGTTGCCCGAGGCGGACCACTGGAAGGTGAAGTGCCGCAGCAGGGTCGAGGTGTTGCCGGCGTAGAGCGAATCCCAGACACGGGAGCCGCGGAAGTAGCCGTTGCCGCCCTTGCCCTTGTTCCAGGAGCCGTTGAGTTCGTTGTCGACGATCTGGAGGTTCTTGGCCTCCTCGGTGACGATCGGATGCGAACCGGTCATGTCCGCGCGGATGCCGCGGACCCACGAGTTCGCCGCCCACTTGAACACGATGCCGTGCATTTCCGCGGCGGGCGCCATGTTCCCGTAGTTGTTGTTCGCCTCGGCCGGGTTCAGGCCCGGCATGTCCTGCGTGAAGCCGAGGTTCTCGAAGCCGACGCCGAGCACCGGGTCGACGAGCGGTGACGCCTTCGAGTCATAGGTGGCGCCGTCGATCGGGGCCGAACCGTCCGAGGTGGAGTTCACCGGGACGTCGTATTCGAGCGGCTTGTCGAGGGTGATGGTGCGCGCGGCCGTGTCGAGCGCCGCGATGGTGAAGATCTGCTGGCGCATGTGCATGTTCAGCAACGGGAACGTGGTCGGCGTCGCCTGCTGCTGCTCGTAGAACTTCTGCGAGTTGGCCGCGCGGATGTTGACCAGGTTCCCGGCGGCGAGCGAGGTCAGCGCGCCGCTGCTCGCCAGGTGGACGACCTTGTCCCCCGTCCGGGCGGCGAACGCGGCGTCACCCGGCTTGCCCCGCAGCTTCACCCCGGCCTTCCAATGGACGTTGACCGTGCCTTCGAAGATGTCCTTGCGGTTGGCAGGCGCCGAGGCGTAGTCGCTCGCGTAGGAGGAGTGCACTCCCCTGGACTGGACCCGGAACAGCCCTCGGCCGGGCCACAACCAGCCGCCCTTGCCCGCACCCGAGGTCATCCCGTCCTCGTCCCAGTCGGAACCGTCCGGGGTGAGGGCGTCGTAGAGGGTGTTCGCGTCGGGTTTGTAGACGAACTTGGTGACGTCCTTGCCCGCGCCGCGCAGGATCAGGTAATCGGCGTCGACGTGGATCTCGTGAGTGACGTCGAACCGGCCTGCCGGGAAGGTGATCGTGCTCAGTTTGGTGTAGCTACCGGATGGCGAGCACGCGCTCTTGATCCCGTCGATCGCCGCTTGGATCCCGTTCGTGTCGTCGGCGCCGTCGTCGGGTTTGACGTTGTACTGGCTTGCCAGTTCCGCCGCGGTGACCTGGCAGGTGGCGTTCGGATTGACTTCGCCGGAACCGGGCAGCGCGGCGCCGCCCCGGTAACCGGCTTTCGACCAGTCGTAGAGCCCCGCGACCGGCGCTCGGCGATTGGCCGCACCGACGTCGAGGCCGGTCAGCGCGCCGGGCCCCGGCGCCGCGTCCGCCACCTCGGGCGGTATCTGCAGGAGCGCGGCGGTGGCGACCACGGCGGCGACCGCCGGTAGGACGGCACGACGAAGAGTACTTTTTCGGGACACCCGAAACCTCCGTGACGGACTGACGGAAGGTGTTGCGGCGTGTACACCCGGACTCAGCCTTTATAGTTCACGTCCCTGTCACCCGTCAACGGATGTGAATCATGTCCATGTATGTGAACGGTTCAGTGTTCTCCGGAACGGAAACGGTCGAGCACCCGGCGTTCCCGTTTGGTCGGACGCCCCGCGCCCCGCTCCCGCCGCGCGACCGGCACGGCGGACTCGGGCGGCGGCGCGGGCGTCCGGTCGATGAAACAGGTCGCGGCGTCGGCGGCGCCGACACGTTTCTGGATCACCCGTGTCACTTCCAAGATCCGCGTGGTGTCGTGGACCCTGGCGCGCACCTCGTCGCCCGCCACGACCGTGGTCGCGGGCTTGGCGGGTTTGCCGTTCACGCGGACATGGCCGCCACGACAGGCCGCTGCGGCATCCGGACGCGTCTTGGTGAGCCGGACGGCCCACAGCCAGCGATCAACTCGAGTGGACTCCACAGCAGTACATAGTGGCCCATCCACCGACACGCCGCCCGCCTGCCTGGCCCAAGCGAACGAAAAGAACCTTCACGTTCATTGCCACCCGGCATAGCCGAAGGTATAACTTGTTCTAAATCCCTCAACGGTGAGGAAGATCTTGTGAGCGACGAAACCATGTGGAGAAGCGCTTCCGGACAGTTATCCCGCCGCCTGTTCATTGCAGGAACTGGTTCTATCTTGGGGGCCGCAGCCCTGGGCGGGACCGCCTCCGCGAAAAGTTCGATCGCCGACGCCGCGCGAATCCCCGCGCTCGTCATCGGTTCCGGGTACGGCGGCTGCGTCGCCGCGCTCCGGCTCGCCGAGGCGGGCGTCGACGTCCACCTCGTCGAACTCGGCAAGGCGTGGGACACCCCCGGCACGGACGGCAAGATCTTCGCCAACACCACCACTCCCGACTACCGGTCCTTCTGGCTGCGGACCAGGACCAAGCAGCCGTTGAGCAACTTCCTCGGCTTCCCGCTGGACAAGGACGTCCCGCGCCACACCGGAATCCTCGACGCCGAGGAGTTCAGCGGCATCACCGTCTATCAAGGGCGCGGGCTCGGCGGCGGCTCACTGGTCAACGGCGGCATGGCCGTCACGCCGAAACGCGAGAACTTCGGCGCCGTCCTGCCCACGGTCAACGCCGACGAGATGTACGGCGTCTACTATCCGCGCGCCAACGCGGGTCTCGGCGTCGCCACCATCGATCCGAACTGGTTCGAGACCGCCGAGTGCTACCAGTACGCGCGGGTCGGCCGGAAGCACGCGCAGCGATCGGGTTTCCCGTTCCTGTTCGTCCCGGACGTGTACGACTGGGACTACATGAAGAAGGAGCAGGCGGGCACGGTCCCGAGGTCCGCGCTGGCCGGGGAGATCCTCTACGGCAACAACGCGGGCAAGAAGTCGTTGCAGCAGACCTATCTCCCGCGGATCAAGGCGACAGGACGGGTGACGATCTCGGCGCTGCACCGCGTCACGTCGGTCACGCCCGCCTCCGGTGGCGGATACACCGTGGTGATGGAGCAACTCGACACCGCCGGCACCGTCACCGGGACGAAATCCGTCACCGCGGACAAGGTGTTCTTCGCCGCGGGCAGCGTCGGCACGAGCAAGCTCCTGGTCAAGCTCAAGGCGACCGGCGCGCTGCCCAACCTCAACAACGAGGTCGGAAAGGGCTGGGGCGACAACGGGAACGTCATGTGCGGCCGGGCCAACCACATGTGGGACGCCACCGGGGCGCTGCAGTCGTCCATCCCCACCGCGGGCATCGACAACTGGGCCGCCGGCGGCGCGTTCGCCGAAGTCGCCCCGCTGCCGACCGGCATCGAGACCTACGCCTCCTTTTATCTGTCGATCACCAAGAACCCCAACCGGGGAACGTTCTCCTGGAACGCGGGCGCGAACAAGGTCGACCTCGATTGGCAGACCGCGTGGAAACAACCGTCGATCGAGATGGCGAAGACGATCTTCGACAAGATCAACTCGAAGGAAGGCACGATCTACCGCACCGATCTTTTCGGCGTGTACAAGATCTGGGGCGACCATCTCACCTACCACCCGCTCGGCGGCGCGGTGCTCGGCAAGGCGACCGACAATTACGGCAGGCTCCACGGCCATCCGGGGCTTTACGTGATCGACGGCGCGTTGATCCCCGGTAACACCTCGGTGAACCCGTTCGTCACCATCACCGCGCTGGCGGAACGGAACATCGAAAAGATCGTCGCCACCGATCTGTGACGAGCTCGCTCGTCTCTTCGTTTCGGGTAGCCTGGCGGCACCAGAACGATCCTGCCCGAATCTGGTGCCGCCAACGCTCGCGAAGGTGAAAACAGATGTTGGACTACGGTCTCGACCTGTCCGGTGTGGAGCGTGACCTCGCTCTGCCCGGCCTTGTGGCCGAAGGAGAAGAGCTCGACGCCCTGGTTTCGGCGGCGGCAGACTGGTCCAAGCCCACGCCGGCGGCGGGATGGACGATAGCCCACCAGATCGCTCACCTCGCCGCGGCCGACGCGAACGTTCTCACCGCCATCCGGACACCCGAGGCGTTCGACGCCGTCCTGAAACGAGTGGAAGCCGCAGGCAGCGGACACGCCGATCGCGAAGCCGCCGAAGGGGCGGCCGAACCGCGATCGGCGCTGCTGGACCGCTGGCGCGCCGGTCGAACCGAAGTGGCGGCGGCACTCCGGGAAATCCCGCTGGACCAAGGGTTTCCGTGGTTCGGCTCGCAGCTGACCGCGACGCTCATGGTGCCCCTTCGGCTCATGGAAACGTGGGCACACGGGCAAGACGTTTTCGATACGCTCGGTGTCACGCGCCGTCCGACAAGTCGGCTCGAACACGTGGCCGCGTTGGGAGTAGCCGGGCGCGAGCTGTCTTTCCACGCCGCCCAGTCACCTCTGCCGACAGAGCCGTTCCGTGTCGAGCTGGCAGGTCCTGACGGCGAAACATGGTCCTGGGGACCGGAAAACGCCGCGCAACGAGTCGAAGGCAGCGCTCTCGACTTCTGTCTTCTGGTCACCCGGCGCAGGCCTCGGACGGAGACCGGACTCACCGCGGTCGGCGAGGACGCCGGGAAATGGCTGGACATCGCCAGGGTTTTCCTCTAATGGCTTCGTGAGTGGTGAGGACGGTTAGAGCCAGCTTTACCACTTACGACTAGCCCTGCCGACGGTCCAAGCATGCGCTCCGCTGGTCGTGTTGCGAAAGCCACTTTCGGGACATCAGACGTCGCGAAAGTGGCTTTCGCGACACGCGGCCTGTGTCCGGGCCGCGCAGTCTCTCGGCGGTCGTGAGCGTCAGGACGGCTAGGACCAAGGGCGTCTTAGGTACCTGCCGTGGTGCGCGGATGGCGGTGTCGCGTGTCCAACAGGCCGACACGCGTGACGGGATGGACGACACGCGTGCCTGGCGGGACGTCTCGCGAGTCGTCCGTTCAATCACGCGTGTCGTCCGGGCAATCACGTGAGACGGCCAGCCTCGCATCGGGGTCGTGAGTGGTAAGGACGGCTTGAACCGTCCTCACCACTCACGAGACGGCAAGCGGTCAGCACCGGCCCTCAGAACTTGGGCAGCACACAAACCGTGTCGATCCCCAGAACGTGGTTCAGCCGCCCGAAGGCGAGCCAGGAACCGATGCTCATGCTCAGTTCCACGATTTCCTTCTGGCTGTAATGCTCGGCCATGCGCTTCCAGAATTCGTCGTCGATGCCGTGGTGGTCGATCGCGTACCGTTCGGCGTACTCGGCGGCCAGCCTGGTCCGGTCGTCGAAGGCGTCGGTGGTGCGCCACTCGGTCACGGCGTCGGCGAACTCCTCTTCGACTTTCACCCCGTCGCGTTCGGTCCGCCAGTCCAGGCAGAAGACGCAACCGTTGATCTGCGCGATCCGCAGCCGTGCCGCTTCGAACTCGCGGAGCCCCAGCGTGGTGTGCGAGTAGACCGCGAGCGAGAGCTGCGACGCCGCGACACCGATGCCGGGCACCATCTCGCCCCACACGTAGCCGATCGGGTCCTTGCCCTCGGGAATGTCGATGTTCATCGCGCGCTCCTTCCGAGCTTGCCGGTGGCCGGTCGCAAGGGGACGTCGAGTGCGTCGTAGAGGCCCGGTTTGGCGTCCACGAGCCAGTCGATGGCGCCGACCAGTCTGCCGACCGCGGTCGCGTTGCCGCCGGCGGACCGGTTCTCGCCCTCGTCGGTCGCCTCGACCGAGACTTCGATCCTGGGGCGGCCTTCGATGATCACCCGGTGCGCCCCGTCTCCGCTGGGCGGTGTCGGCCAGTCCGGCGCGCACGACGCGTGGATGCGGGTGACGTGCTCGATGACGATGCGGGGTTCGCCGTCCACGATCCCCTGCACTTCGAACCGGACAGCGCCCTGCGTGCCCGCTTCGAATTCGCCCATCGCCCGTGTGGTCACGGTTTCCTCGAGCGGACGGCGGTCGAGTGTCTCGCGGATTTCGTCGAGTTCGACGCCGAGGCCGCGGGCGATCAGCCGCACCTGTCCACCCCACACCATCGTGGGGACGGACGGGGCCAGCATCGGCGGCTGATAGTCCATCGGCTGCCCCATGCCGACCAGGTAGCGCACGGAATCCGGCTGGTCGTAGGTGGAGTAGTCGAAGATCTCCTGACAGCGGACCGCGTCCACGGTGGTGCCGAGTCCGCTGATCAGCAACGGCAGGATGTCGTTGCCCCAGCCCGGATCGACGCCCGAAACGAACAGCGAGCCACCGCCATCGGCGATCGCCGCGAGCACAGGCTCCCGTAGTTCCTCGGGCGCGTTGCGCTGGTCGTACAGCGCGTAGAGCGCGGGGGTCACCACCACCGCCCCCGCCCGGATCGCGCGGACGATGTCGGCCAGCGCTTCGGCGGGCCGGATGTCGCCGGACGCGGCGTACACCACCGCCCGCGGACCCGCCGCCAGGACGGCTTCGACGTCATCGGTCGCCGCCACACCCAGTTCACCGTCGACTCCCGCGAGCGCGGCCGCGTCGCGGCCCACCTTCGAGGAGTCGTGTACGAGCACACCGGTGAGTTCCAGCGCCGGATGTGCGTCGACGGCCCGGATGGAGGCACGGCCGATGTTGCCTGTACCCCAGACAACTGTGGGAATCATGAAGTCGAGGTTAACCGAATCACCGATCGGTTCCCAGTACCGAAACAATCACGAAAACCGCAGGTCAGAGCGCATTACTCGGGTTCATTCGAGGCGGCAACGAAAGCGTTCCGGCACGCGGAACGAGCGCCGTTCCCATCGGTGAGCGGTAATCGGGTGGAAGGTCGCCGACGGCCGCGTGTAGTGTGCGCTCTCGTGACGAGCCCCGAGTCGGACAGAACGTCGCCGCCGGTCATCCGGCGGCGAGTCGTCGTATCCGGCCGTTAGGTATCGGCCCTCTCTCTTCCCGATGACCCCGCTTTCCGATGACCGAGCGCTGTTCCGTGCGCCCGGCCGGGTTTCCTCCTGTCCAGCGCACGGCTCCTCCTGCTCGTCTTCTGCTTGGGAGTCGTCCGTTGCCTCTGTTCGTCTATGTCCTCGGCCTTGCCGTCTTCGCGCAAGGCACTTCTGAATTCATGGTTTCCGGTCTGGTACCGGGAATCGCCGGTGACCTGTCCGTCCCGGTCGGCGCGGTGGCCGCGCTGACGTCCGCGTACGCCGTCGGGATGATCGTCGGCGCTCCGGCCATGGCCGTGCTCAGCGCACGCTGGCCGCGCCGCCGGGCGTTGGCCGGGTTTCTGACCGCCTTCGCCGTCGTGCACGTCATCGGCGCCGTGACGACGAGCTTTCCGGTGCTGTTCGGTACCCGGATCGCCGCGGCTGTCGTCAACGCCGGGTTCCTCGCCGTCGCCATCCCCGTCGCGGCCGCCTTGGCACCACAGGGAAAGCAGGCACGAGCCACCGCGATCCTGGTCGCGGGTATCACGCTGTCGTGTGTCGCCGGTGTGCCCGCCGGAGCCGTACTGGGTGATCTCGCGGGCTGGCGTTCCGCGTTCTGGGCGGTCGCGGCGTTGTGCCTTCCCGCACTGATACTGGTGTTCCGATCGGCACCCGCCGACGCGGCGGGCTCACGCGGAGTTTCCATACGGCGCGAAGCGCGCGAAATAAAATCCCCTCCGGTGCGGCAAGCGATGATCCTCGGGGCCTTGGTCAACGGCGCGACCTTCGCGACGTTCGCCTTCCTCGCGGTGATCGCGAAAGACGTCGCGCACCTGCCCTCCGGCGCGGTTTCCGGTTTGCTCGCGGCGTTCGGCGTCGGCGCGTTCATCGGGGTCACCGTGGCGGGCCGTAAGGGCGATGGTGAACTCGGGAGTGGCCTGGTCCTCGCGTTGTGTGCCTTGCCGGTCGGCTGGACGGTACTGGCGGTGACCGGCGCGCAACCGGTCGCCCTGTTCCTCGTGACGACCGTCCAAGGTGGACTGTCCTTCGGCTGCGGTTCCGCACTGGTGGCGAGGGTCATGCACGTGGCTCCCGGAGCGCCCACCCTCGGCGGTTCGTTCGCGACGGTCGCGCTCAACGCGGGCGCGTTCCTGGGGCCGGTGCTCGCCGGTTTCGTCACGGAGACGACGGGCGACTATCGCCACGCCGTCTGGATCAGCGCAGCGTTAGCCTTGATCCCGCTCGCGTTCGTCCTGCGGCTGAAGGCATCGCGGCCTGGGTAACATCGGCGGGACCATGGAGATGATCACCGTGCCGGCGGGCGAGGTCACGCTTTCGGATCGGCGGACGCAGCGGAGCTGGGCTGTCGACGTCGTGTCCTTCCTGCTCTCGCCCGTTCCGGTCACCCGCGACCCCGGCAGGTTTCCCCTTGCCGAGGTCTCGTGGGAGGACGCCCTCCAGTTCTGCAACACGGCGTCCGAACGCGAAGGGCTGACCCCGGCATACCGGCTGGAGTCCGAAGTGACGTGGGACCGGTCCGCGAACGGCTACCGCCTGCCGTCCGAAGCGGAATGGGAGCATGCCTGCCGCGCCGGCACGACCGGTCCTCGGTACGGACGGCTCGACGAGATCGCGTGGTATCGCGAGAACTCGGCGGAGTCCGTGCACGAAGTCGGCGGGAAGACACCCAACGCGTGGGGCCTGCACGACATGCTGGGCAACGTCTGGGAATGGTGCTGGGACGTCTACGACGCCGAGGTGTACGGCGAGTACCGGGTGCTGCGAGGCGGCGGCTGGTTCGACGAGCACTGGAGTTGCCGGGCTTCGGTTCGGCGCCGCAGTCACCCGTCCTTCCGCGTCGACGACGTCGGCTTCCGCCTCGCCCGGTCACTGTGACCCCGGCTACAGCGCGCGATGATCACGCGATTGAATGACGCCACGGACACCCCGCCGGGGTGCCGGACCCTGGAGGAAACCGTGACCGGAACCGCTCCCCGAGACGTCGAACGCGTCTACTCCACCGCCGACGTCGTCGCCAAACTGCGCCGCCTCGCCGACGCTCTCGAGTCCGAGACCTCGTTCCGCATCCAGATCGCCGGGGAACGGTTCCGCGTCCCCGCCCACGCGCAGTTCTCGATCGAGCACGAGCGCGGTGACGGCGAGGAAGAGGTGGAGTTCCAGCTGAAGTGGAAGATCGAGGAAGCAGGCTCGGACGACGACTCCGAAGGCGCCGTCGTCTGATCTTCCGTCCCCAAAGGACTTGGCGAGCGGGCCCGCGGTTCCCTGGCGGGCCCGCCGTCACGTCTGTCTCGCGACCAGCTCCATCCAGAAGTCCGGCGCGTACTTGGCGATCTTCGAAAACTCCATCTTGCCTGCCGGGCAAGCGCGGTTCGACGAGTCGACAACGCCGTTGCTCCAGTGCACGATCGCCCACACGCACCGGCCGTCCTTCATGTGGTCGGTCACCCAGATCTCCAGGTAGTCCGTGCATTCGCGGTACCAGACCGACCCCGCGGTGTCGTCGCGGTGGTCGCGGACATCGGTGCTCCGCTGCGGGCAGGGTCCGCGCGCGTCGGCGGGGTTCGGGCGTCCGACGTTCGCCGTGAGGTCGGCCTCGTAGGTGACGAGCGTCCACGGCCACACTCCGGCGACGCCGGTCGCGATCAGCACACCCGCCACCGCACCGGACAGCACCAGCAACAGCCGGTGGCCGAAACCGATCCGGCGGGGCGCCGATGGCGGCTGACGCACGGGCTCGGCGAAAGCGACTTCCACGACGTCGGCTTCCGAGGGTCGGGCGGTCGTCCCGGCGAGGAGGCCTTGCAATCCCTTCACCGTTTCTTCGGTTTGCCCCAGGCCGAGAAGAATGGCGCGTAACTCGCCTTGGGTCGGCGGCTCACGTCGGCCGTTCTCGATTTCCGAAATTCGTTCACGCCTGATCCGGAGACCACGTTTCGCCGCGCGGCCCGCGACGTTGTCCTGGGTGAGACGCTGCTCGTCCCGGAGCCGTTTGATCAGTGCGCCGAGCTCTTCGGCATCCGCGATGTCACCGGAATCGGCACTCCGGGCTTCCATAGCGCTCCCCTGTCCCTCAGCGCTGTGCGACCATGCGGACGTAGATTAGCGACACCGCGGGCGACCGGCACCCGCGGCCGTGTTTTCGCTGGTGAACAGAGTGTGCGCTGTCGCGACAAAATTTCCCGACGTCGCGACGACGGGACATTCCACGATCTTTTCTCATCCGGAGAAACAAATGAGGGAGGAACTACCGTGGCACACGATCTCACCGGCGCGAGATGGTTCAAGAGCAGTCGTTGCGGAGGCGGCCCGACCTGTGTGGAAGTCGCCTTCCTGGAAACCGGGGTCGGTGTCCGGGACACCAAGGATCCCGGACCCGCGTTCGTCGTCTCTCCCGCGGGCTGGACGGCTTTCGTCCGCCACTATTCCGGGAGCGCGGACGGTCAGGGATGTGACTCCGCCACGTCGTGAATCAAGGCGACCGATTCCGCGGGCTCCAACGCCAGTGCCCGGACCCGCTCGAAAGCGGTGAGGTACTGCGCCACGCGGCCGGGTTCCTGCGTGAGCCGCCCCTCGGTCAGGTCGTCGGTATAGACGACGTCCGGATCCTCGGGGCGCGGGAAGCCCAAGATGATGAACCCGCCCGCCTGGGCGGGATGCATCCCCGCGGACGACGGCAGGACCCGCACGGTGACGTGCGGGTCCCCCGCGGCGTCGGCCAGGTGCCGCAGTTGCGCGGCCATCAGGCCCGGCTCGGGCACCGGACGGCGAAGCGCGATTTCGTCGACGACAACCGAAAGGTGAGGCGGCTTTTCCCGGCGGAGGAGCGCCTGGCGTTCCATCCTCAGGGCGACCCGGCGCTCGGCGACCTCGGGCGTCGAGCCGGCCGCGAGAGACAACGCGTGCGCGTACTCACGGGTCTGCAGCAGACCGGGCACCCACTGCGGCTGGTACTCGCGGATGTCACCGGCCTCTTCTTCGTAGCCGAGATAGAGGTTGTAGCCGTCGTAGATGACGCCGTCGAGGTCCGGCCGTTTGCCCCGCTGCCGGGACACCGCGAGCATCGCCGCCCGGCGCGCGCCTGCCACCGCGTAGAAGTCCAGCAGTTCTCGCAGGTCCAGCGGCCGGACGGCGACCTGACCGGTCTCGATCCGGCTGATCTTGGCGGCCGAACACTCCAGGCGCGTGGCGGCCTCGTCGAGTGTCCGGCCCGCCTGTTCCCGCAGACGCCTGAGTTCACCGCCGAACCGGCGGCGGTCTTCCCCCGCGTCGGACACCTCTGCCACCGGAACTCCCATCGAAGCAAAAACTACACAATGCAACTCTTGCACTACCGGAGACACCTCGCTACCGTCCGTGCAGAATGCAATATTTGCACGAGGGGGGCCGTCATGGCCGCGTGGCTGTACAAACTGATCGACACGGGCGTCCCGGAGGTGATCGATCGCATCGGCAGATGGTTCCTGTACCCCGTCTTCTGGCTGACCACGGCGATCCTCGCTCTCTGGTTCCTTCAGACGGGGCTCGTCTACGGAGCCTTGGTCATCAGCCTCCCGCTGATCCTGCTCTTCAGGACCAGGTTCCATGGCCTGGGCAGGGTCTCGCCCGCCTTGCTGCTGATCGCCGGGCTGGCGGCGATGGTGCCCAACTTCTTCCTCGGTAAGTACAAGGAGGCCGAGGACGGCCCCACCGGCTTGATCCTTGTGGGCTTCCTCGTCTTCCTGGCCTGGGCTGCCGCTTACCCGGCGATGCTGGACAAGTTCGACGAGCGGTTCCAGCTCTCCCGGCACCCGTCCGACCCACGACGGAAGCTTCCGGACGACGAGCGGAACGAGCTCGCCCTGCTGCGCGTGCTCCTGGTCAAGATCGTCATGGGCACCGTGGCCATGCTCGTCGTCGACGCCACCGTCGTCGTGATCCTCAGCCTGCTGGCCCTGCTCCTGCGCAGCCGCTGGTCCGCGGCCGTCGCCGGCGTGGCCTGCCTGATCGAATCCGTCACCGTGATCAACGGCCTCGACCTCGTCTTCAAGTTCGAACCGCTGGACATCCTGGCCGGCTTGTTCGCCGCTTCGACGTGGTGGGACGCGGTCAGGAACCCGTTGTGGGACAGGCGAGCACGGGTGGCGGTGGGACGATGATCCAGCCGCCGGGGAGCCCGCTCCCGCCACATCCGACCTCGGCCCGCCGCTGGGGAGCCCGCTGGATCGACTGGCTCGTGCCGTGGCTGGTCACCTCGCCGCTCTGGTTCCTGACCGCCGAGAAGATCCAGAGCGAGGCCACCGAACATGGCTTTGTCCTGGCAGGCAAAGGGATCTTCAAATCCCTGTTCGGGGAATGGGGCGCTCTCGGTGACACCGCCGGAGCCGAGGCGGGAGCCCTGTGGGGCGACATCGTCCTGGTCGTCGCCCTGACCCTGGCGGTACAGGTCTTGCTGATCATGGCGTACGAAGTGCTTCTCGTCCGCGTTTGGGGACGCACCCTGGGCAAGGCAGCCTTCGCGCTGACGGTGTGCCGCGCCGACGGTGGCCGGCTGAGCTTCGGCCAGGTCTGCGCCCGAACCGCGATCACCGTGCTCATCCCAGGCCTCGGCTGGGTGCTGCTCATCGCGGCCGTCCTCCAGTTGAGCGTGCCGCTCATGCTGGCCGGTGTCGCGCTCCTGATCTTCTCGGCTGTCGAATGCTGCCTCCTGCGGACCTCGGTCACCGGCAAGACGTCCTGGCACGATCGGCGGACCGGCTCGGTCGTGGTCTCCAAGACCTGGACGGAACAACTGCGGCAAGCCCGCGAGTTCCAGCAGCGGGCCCTGGACACCGGCATGACGCGTGCCCGCCAAGCCTGGCAAGCGCCCCAGGTCCAGCAGTTCTCCCAGCAGGCTCAAGCGACCTTCCATCAGGTCCGGGAGCGGGGCCGTCAGGCCATGCGGCGCGACGACGGGTCACCGTGAACCGAGAACCTCCTCAGACGATTCCGCCGTTGGCGCGGAGAACCTGACCGTTGACCCAGCGGGCCGGACCGGCGAGGAACGAAACGACCTCCGCGATGTCGGCCGGGGTGCCGAGACGCTCGAGCGGGGGCTGCGCCGCCATGCGAGCGACGGTCTCCTCGTCCTTGCCGTCGAGGAACAACGCCGTCGCGGTCGGGCCGGGGGCCACCGCGTTCACCGTGATGTCACGGCCGCGCAGTTCGCGGGCGAGAACCAGGGTGATCGCCTCGACGGCGCCCTTCGTGGCCGCATAGGCCGCGTACCCTGGCAGGGCGAGGCCGAGCACCGACGTCGAGAAGTTGATGATCGCGCCGCCGTCGCGAACACGGCGGGCGGCCTGCTGATCGACCACGAAGGTGCCCCGTATGTTGGTGCGGTGCAACCGGTCCAGCCGGTCGAGATCCAGTTCGGCCACCGGCGCGAGATACATGGTCCCGGCGGCGTGGACGACGACGTCGACCCCGCCGAAACTCTTCTCCGCGGTGTCGAACAGGGCCGCGACGGCGTTCTCGTCGGCGACGTCGGCCTGCACCGCGATCGCCTGACCGCCCGCGCCGGTGATCGCCTCGACCGCCGCCTGCGCCTCATCCTTGTTGCCGCCGTAGCCGACGACGACCGCGAATCCGTCGGACGCCAGCCGCTCGGCCGACTCCCTGCCGATACCCCGCGACCCGCCGGTGACGATCGCTACGCGTGTCATGGTGCGCTCCCATCAGACGTTTCCGTTGATAACGATTTCAAGGTATCACCGATAGCGAACCAGCGCTAACCGATCCATGTTATCGTCGATACATGACGTTGACGACGAAAGACCGCCTGGTCCGCGCGGCGGCGGAACTGCTGCTGGACGGCGGGCGCGACGCGTTGTCGACGCGCGCGGTCAGCGCCGCCGCCGGAGTGCAGGCGCCGACGCTCTACCGCACTTTCGGCGACAAGGACGGCCTCCTCGACGCGGTCGCCACGTATGGCTTCCAGAGATACCTGTGCGAGAAGCACCATCTCGGCGAGACCGAAGACCCGGTGGACGATCTCCGGCGCGGCTGGGACCTGCATGTCGAGTTCGGCCTGGCCCAGCCCGCCTTCTACATGCTCATGTACGGCGAACCCCGCGTCCGTGAAGCGCGCAAGGAGGCGGACGCGCTGCTCAGCCGGATCGTCGAACGCATCGCGGAGGCGGGCAGGCTGCGCGTACCGGTCGAACGAGCCGCGCGGCTGGTTCACGCGACCGGGATGGGCGTGATCCTCTCGCTCATCGCCAGCCCGCCCGAAGAGCGCGACACGGACCTGATCACCGCCGCGCGCGAACACATCATCGCGACGATCACCACCGACAGCGTGGACGCCGCTTCGGACGTCGCCAGCCGGGCGATCGCGCTCAAGGCCGCCCTGCAGAACGATCCCGTGGACGTGCTGACCCCGGCCGAGCACGCGATGCTCGCCGAATGGCTCGACCGCGTCGCGCGGTGAACTACCGGCCGACGGCCCTCGCCGCCGCGACCGCCTGCCCGGCGTAGGACCGTCCGAAAAGGACGGTGTGCACGAGGAGCGGGAACAGCTGATGTGCCCCGATCCGGTCGGTCCAGCCGTCGGCGAGCGGGGCGACCTCCTGATAGGCGGCCAGCACCCGATCGAGCAGCGGGCAGCCGAACAACTGCAGCATGGCCAGATCGGTCTCGCGATGACCGCCGTGCGCGGCCGGGTCGATCAGGGCGGCCTCGACGGCTCCCCACAGCACATTGCCGTTCCACAGGTCGCCGTGCAGCCGCGCGGGAGGTTCGGCCACCTCCGGAAGCCGCGCGCAGGCCTGCTCGATGACGGCGGCTTCGGCACCGTCCAGCGTGCCCTCGTCGACCGCGCGGCGGACATACGGCAGCACCCGGTGCTCGGCGTACCACCGCGGCCAGTCCTCCCCCGGCGCGTTCTCCATCGGGGCAAGCCCGATCCACGCGTCGGCAGGCCCTTCCGGAGGCGCGGCGCCGAACGCGGGCGCTCCGGCCGCGTGTAAGGCCGCGAGCCCCCGGCCCAGCCGTTCCGCCGCGTGATGCGTCGGCCGCCCGCCGCCGACCAGTTCCGTGACCAGCCAGTCCTCTTCGTGGCCGCGGACCTCCGGCACCCGGACGGCATCGGCGTCACCCAGCCACCGCAGTCCCGCCGCCTCAGCGGGTATCGCGTTCCGTGCGTGGCCCCGTTTGACGACCACCGTTTCCCCGTTGTCCAGCACCACTTCGGTCACCGCGCTCGCGAGGCTCCTCTGCTCGGCGACCGCGCGTCCAGTGATCCTCGTGGCCGCCTCGGCAGGCGTCGAAACCTGGGTCATGCCCAGCAACCTACCTCCGCCGATCGGGTGAACGCTCGTTGTCTAGAGTGCTTCTCGGGGGAATTCCACGCGCTTTCACTTTCGAGGGGAGATCGGTCGTGCCCACACGTCCGAGAGTTCGTCATGCCGCCATCGCCGCGATGGCCTGCGTCGCGCTGGTCGGCTGCACTCCGCCGTCGAACACCGGCCAGGCCAGGAGTGCCTCGGCCACGACGTCCGGAGAGGCACCCGCAAGCCCGTCGCCGACGACGACGGAGATGCCGTATCTGACCACCACGCCCACGCTGGAGGTCACCGGCGACGCCGTCAAACCGGGTACCAAGCTCAAGTTCGGCGAGCAGGCGATCATCCCGTTCTACAGCCGCTACGCGAAGGGCGTCGTCGGGCTCACGGTCACCGTCGAATCGGTGAAGGCACCTGACGCCGACATCGACAGCCTGCCGCTCAAGGACGAAGACAAGGCCAAGTTGCGGGGCAAGAACTTCTTTTTCGTCCACGAGAAGCTGACGAACGTCGACGGCACCAACCTCGCCGAGGTGACGGCGCCGATCCTGACCGCCAAGACCAGGAGCGGCGGCTGGCCGGGCTCCCTTCTGGGCATGGGGAAGACCGATGTCGCCGGATGCGAGGACCAGAACTTCGCGCCGAAGGACTTTTCGGTCAAGGGAGCGGTCTTCGAAGCTTGCCGCCTGCACTTCGGGGTCGCGTCGGACCCGATCACCTCACTGGCGTACACGACCCAGCCTTACGAGAGCGCCGATTCACGCTCCGTGACCTGGCGGAACAAATAGTCCGGCCGGTTTCCCGACCTCGGTCGGGCTGCATCCGGTCAGCGCCCGGAACTCGCGGACGAGGTGCGCCTGGTCGCTGTAGCCGCCCAGGTGCGCCACCTCCGCCCAGGAGAGGGACGACGCCTCGTTCACCAGCGCCATGACGCGGTTTAGCCGGGTGATCCGCCCGATCGTGCTGGGGTTCAGCCCGATCTGTTCGCGAAAGCGGGCGTTGAGGTGCTGCCTGCTCCAGCCGATTTCGTCCGCGAGTGCGCCCACTCGGACCGTATCCGCCGACAGCCTGTCCCACACGTAGCGGACCGTCGGCGCGAGTTCCGGACCGCGAGCGAGCCTCGACATCAGATACTCGTCCAGGAGCCGGAACCTCTCCGGCCAGCCCGACGCCTCCGCGAGCCGTTCGGTCAGCGGCCCGGACGGCATCAGATCGACCGCCGCGATCGCCGAATTGGTCAACTCGCGCAACGGGATCCCGAACAATCCGTACGCGCCGAGCGGGGTCAGGGCGACGGCGATCCCGCGCGAGACCCCGTCCTGTTCCGCGAGCAGCGGCCGGTCTCGCAATCCCAGTACGGGCGATTCCGGGATCACGCCTTCCCCGCGCGGACGGCGCGGGGCTTCGAGGTCGATCACCCAGATCAGCACGGACAGCGGCGTGATCCGCCACGCGGTCGGCCCGGCGTCGGGCAGGTCGTGCCCGACGTAACTCGAGACGTGTGCGGCGAGACGGGGATGCGGCCGCCGGAGCATCCGCTCACCGGGCGCGCGGCCGATGTCGTGGCGCGGCACCACCAGACTCCACCCGGCCATGCCGCCCATCTTACTTTCGTTCAAGACCGGGAACGGGGCGCTGCCTAGCGTTCCACCCATGAAAAAGATCGGGAGCTTCCGAAATCCCGCGGCCGAGGACCGGTACTTCGCCGCCTACGACCGCGCCATGGCCGAGTGCCCGGAGCCGGGCGCGGTGGTGAACATCAGGACGCACCACGGCATCACTCGCGTCTACCGCTATGGCGACAACGGCGCGCCGATCGTCCTGCTGCCAGGGCTCATGGCGACTTCCGCCTGTTACGCAGCACTTCTTCCCGCCTTGGCCGAGCAGAACACGGTCTACGCTATCGACACTCTCGGCGAGGCGGGCGGGAGCGTTCACAAGATGCCGTTCAAGGACATCCGCGACCGCGCGTGCGCTCTCGACGACGTCTTCGAGCGCCTGGATCTGACCGCCGTGCACCTCGTCGGCGGTTCGACCGGCGGCTGGCACGCGGTCAACCAGGCGATCCACGCGCCCGGCAGGCTCGCGTCCATCGGTTTGCTGGACGCGACCACCGTTACGGCGCCGTTCGCCCGGAAGGTGTTCCGGTACGGCCTTCCTGCGGCCGTCTTCGACAGCGAACGTCTGTGGCGGCGCTTCACGACGTGGTCCGCCGGGGAGGACATCCTCGACCAGCCCGCCGCTCGGCTGGTGCTCGCCGGTGTCCGGTGCTACCGGGCACGAGTGCCGTTCCAGGTATGCCCGAGCGAGAAGGCACTCCGGTCCATCGAATTGCCCACACTCGCCCTTTTCGGCGGGCGCAGCGTCGTGCACGATCCGGCCGCTGCCGCCGCGCGGCTCGAAAGCCTTGTCCCCCACGCCGACGTCGAAATCCTGCCCGACGCCGGTCATTACCTCTATCTCCGTCCGGAGGATCGCGACCTGATCATCGAACGGCTCCTCAAGTGGGTCGCTTAGGCGACCCGCGTGGCAGCCTGGGCGCGCGCCGCGGCCAGGCTGGCCCGGCACGCCGTGATCAGCCGGGCCGAGGCGGTGCTTTCGCCGTGGCCGCAACGAGGACAGGCCATCGTGACGGCACCGGACAGCTCGTCGACCGAGACGGTCAGCGCGGTCGCGCAGGATCGGCACCATCGATGCCTGGTGACCGGGTTGACATGCAGCGGGGAGGCGACGCACTGGTGGATCCAGCGGCCGTGCACGTGGCAGGTCAGGCGGTCGTCCGGGGAAAGGCGGCCGACGTCTTCCGCGTCGTCCTCCAGTGCCAGCAGAACCGGCAGGGTACGGCTCACCGGATTCAGCCGCGTGGTCGAGGCCAGTGTCGTGGTGGTCATCGCTGTCTCCTTCCGGCTCTCTCTATCAAGACGTCGAACGGGGAACGCCAGATACGACACGACCGGGCAGCCTTTCGTCGGAGCCTCCCCCTGCCGGGTGACTTGATCTTGGTCGACTCCGAATCGTTACCCCGTTCGGGTTAACGTCGCGTATCTTTCGGATCATGACGACCACGCTCACCACACTGTCCACATCGGACGGTGGCGAGCGCGGCTACCTGCTGCTTCCGCCCGCCGGCGGCACGCTCCGGACGTTCGGATCACTGGCCGTCGCGGCCGGTGCGAACGTCTGGGGAGTCGAGTACCCAGGGCATGGGGAACGGCTCGCGGAACCACCGGCTTCCTCTGTCGAAGAACTCGGCGCGCTCTTGGCCGATGCGACGCCGAAAGACTGGTTTTCCCGCATCGTGGTAATCGGCTTCGGCATGGGCGCCTTCGTCGCGTTGGAAGCGGCTCAACGGATGGGCATCGCCCCTGGCGCGTTGATCGTCGTGGACGCGTGCGCCCCGCAGCGGCGCTCGCCGGACAAGAACGCCAAGGCGGGCGCGTCGGCCATGGGACGGGTGTTCGGCCGCACCGGGCTCACCCCGGTCGCGGGCTACCGCGACTCGCCCGAAAGCTGGGAGCACGCTCTGGACCTGCTGCTCGGCGACCTTCAGCTGCTGAACGCCTACCGCGGGCCCGTCAGGACACGGCTTTCGTGCCCGCTCGCGGCGATGCGCGGCACCGACGATCCGGCGTCCGATTCGGGCGACGACGCCACGGGCGGCTGGCGGGTGTGGACTTCCGGTCCGTTCGTCGGCCGCGTCGTCCCCGGCGCGTATCTCGGTGTGCTCGAATCCGGCCGGGAGGCCGAGTTCTGGGCCAGGATCCGCCGTCTGGAAGCTGCCTTCCTCGACGTCGAACCGGACGTCGCTTAGGCCGTGCCCTCTGACGACCAGCCGAGCGCGGCCGCCAGGACCGGGCCGAGCCTGCTCAAGGCGGACGTGCGCATCATCCGGTGGTGTGTGGTGTCGATCCGGTGGGTCGTGATGCGGCCACCGACGTAAGGCCGCCATTCGTCGGCCAATCCGCTCGGTCCGGCCGTGCACAGCAGCAGGTCACCGCCGAACCGCACGGGAGTGAACTCGCCTTGCAGCCGGACGCTGTGCCGGATACTGGCGTCGATTCGCTCCATGGTTTCGGCAGGCAAGCCAGCCTGGCCGATCTCGTCGGCGAGCACGTCGTCGGCGCTGTCGTCCGGGAGGGGGTCGCCGGTCCGGTCCACCACGGGCGGTACGTCGAGGATCGCCAGCAGCGCCACCTTTTCGCCCTCTTGTTCGAGTCTCACCGCGAGCGCGTGCGCGACCAGCCCGCCGAACGACCAGCCCAGCAACCGGTACGGTCCGCTCGGTTGTACCTCCCGGATGCGGCGCAGATAGTCCGCGGCGATCTCCTCGACGGTGTCCGGCACGGCACCGTCGTCGCCGAAGATCGCCGACTGCAGTCCATAAAGCGGGATCTCCGGATCGAGGTGGTGGAGCAGTCCCGCGTACGACCAGCTCATCCCGCTCGACGGATGGACACAGAACACCGGCGGCAGGCTGCCGTGTCCGCGCAACTCGAGCAGTACGTCGAAGGCACCGCCCGTGGCGTCTCCCGCCATCAGCCGGGCGAGCGCGGCGGGCGTGGGCGCTTCGAACACCGCCCCGACACCCAGTTCCACCCCGAGCACGGCCTTAACCCGGCTGATCAGGCCGGTCGCCAGCAGCGAATGCCCGCCCAGGTCGAAGAAACCGTCGTCCGGGCCGACTTCGCCGATACCGAGCACGTCGGCGAACAGCCGGCACAGCACCGCTTCCCTCGGCGAGCGAGGACTGTCCGCGGCCCCGGCGAACACGGGTTCCGGCAGCCCCCGGCGATTCAGCTTTCCGTTGGGCAGCAACGGCAACGCGTCCAGCACCAGCACCACGACCGGTACCAGGAACGCGGGCAGCCGCTCCGCGACATGGTCACGCGCGAGGACGTCCAGGTCTGCGGCGGCCCCCGGTTCCGGTGTCACGTACCCCACCAGGCACGGCTCGCCCCGGCTGTCCGGCCGGACGACGACCACCGCCCGCGCGACTCCCGGACAGCGGGCGAGCGCCGCTTCCGCCTCACCCGGCTCGACCCGGAACCCGCGGATCTTCACCTGGTCGTCCGATCGGCCGGCGAACTCGAGATGACCGTCCGGATGCCAGCGGGCGAGGTCACCGGTGCGGTACATCCGCGCGCCCGGCCCGCCATGGGGATCCGGCACGAACCGTTCGGCTGTCAGCCCTGGACGGTTGCCGTATCCCCTCGGCAGCCCCGCGCCCGCGGTGTACAGGTCACCGGCGATGCCGACCGGCACCGGGCGGAGCGCGCCGTCGAGAACGTAGGCACGAAGGTTGTCCAGCAACCGGCCGATCGGCACCGGAGAGGGCCAGCCGCCGGGATCACCGTCCAGGGTGTACGCGGTGACGACCTGGGCCTCGGTCGAGCCGTAGTTGTTGTGCACCCGGCGCTCCGGCACCCGCCCGCAGAACCTTCTGACCTGACGGCTCACCGTCAGCGCCTCCCCCGCCTGGACGATGTCCCGCAGGTCCGGGAGATCCGCGTCCAGCTCTTCGGCCGCGCTGCCGAGCGCGTCGATCAGCAGGTTCGGCGCGAACAACTCGTTCACCTGGTGCTTTTCGAGCCACCGCACCAGCCGGAGCGGGTCGGTCCGGACGTCGGCAGGCACGATCACCAGCGTGCGGCCGGAAGTGAGCACCGACAGCATCTCCTGCAGTGACACGTCGAAGCTCGCCGACGCGAACTGGGCGGTGCGGATGCCGGGCCCCTTGCCGAGCACGGTGTTGTGCCACTCGAACATGTTCACCATGACGTCCGGTGTCATCACCACCCCCTTCGGCCGCCCCGTGGAGCCGGAGGTGTAGATGACGTATGCGGGAGTCAGCCGGTTCAGAGCGGCAGTCCGCTCGTCGTCCCGCACCGGATGGCCCGGATAGGCTTCCAGGTCGACGTCGTCGATGGTGACGCACGGATAATCGTTGTCCGGCAACGACTTCGCGATCGACCCGGTGGTCAGCAGCAACGCCGGACTCGCGTCACCCAGCATGAACTCGATGCGCTCCGCCGGGTAGTCCGGGTCGATCGGCAGGTACGCGCCGCCCGCCTTGAGGATCGCCATCAGCCCGACCACGACGTCCAGCGATCGCCCGATCATCACGCCGACCGTCCGTTCCGGACCGACGCCGTGGCGGATGAGCAACCGGGCCAGCCGGTTGGCGCGCTCGGCCAGTTCGCCGTAGGTCAGCTGTGCGTCCTCGTAGACGGCGGCGACCGCGTCCGGTGCGCGCGCCACCTGTTCGTCGAAGAGATCGGGCAGTGCGGCGAACGGGATGTCGCGAGACGTGTCGTTCCAGTCGACGAGGACTTGCCTGCGCTCGGCCGCGGTCAGCAGCTCGATGTCGTCGAGGCGGTGCTCAGGCTCGGCGGCCACCGCCGTCAGCAGGCGGCGCAGCCGGGTCACGATCGACACGGCGGTGCCGAGGTCGAAGATGTCGGTGTTGAACTCGATCGTGCCGTCCAGCTTCGCTTCGCCTTCGGTGAACTGCAGGAAGAGGTCGAACTTCGACGTCCCGGTCGGGACGTACCCGTCGGTCACGCTCAGCCCGTCCATCGCGATCCCGTCCCGCGGCAGGTTCTGCATTCCCAGCAGCACCTGGAAGAGGGACTGGTGCGCACGGGATCGAGCCGGGTTGAGCATCTCGACGACCTGGTCGAACGGGAGGTCCTGATGTGCGTAGGCATCCAGGTCGACGCTTCGTACCCGTTCGAGCAGCTGCCGGAACGTCGTGACACCCGAACAATCGGTCCGCAGGACCAGCGTGTTGACGAAGAACCCGACCAGATCGTCCAGCGCCTCGTCGGTCCGGCCGGCGACCGGCGTCCCGATCGGGATGTCGCCGCCCGCGCCGAGCTTCGACAGCAGCGCGACCAGACCCGCGTGCACCACCATGAAAAGGCTGGCACCGTACCGAGCGGCGAGCGTGGTCAGCGCGGCGTGGAGCTCCGCGTCCCAGGTGAACTCGTGGATGTCGCCCCGGTGGGTGCCGATCGCCGGATGCGGCCGGTCGGCGGGCAGCGTGATCCGCTCGGGCAACCCCGACAGCGTCCGCCGCCAGTACTCCAGCTGCGTGCCGTGGACGCTCGTGGGATCCGCGGCGTCGCCGAGCAACTCCTTCTGCCACAACGTGTAGTCCACGTAGTGCACCGGGAGTGCCGTCCACTCGGGATCTTTTCCCGCGCGGCGGGCGTTGTACGCCGTGCTGAGGTCCTTGGTGAGCGGCGACAAAGACCAGCCGTCACCGGCGATGTGGTGCAGCAGCACGACGAACACGTGCTCGTCGGCCGAGCGCTCGACCAGCCAAGCGCGGATCGGCAGTTCGCGAGCGAGATCGAAGGTGCTACGAGCCAGGGACTCCAGCACGGTGCCCAGGTCCTGTCCGTTCACCTGGACCGACTCGAAGACCGGCCGGGCGGCGTCGACGGAAAGCACGTGCTGGCGTGGCACGCCGTCGGTGTCCGGGAACACCGTGCGCAGGCTCTCGTGCCGGGCGATCACGTCACCCAGCGCGGCGCGCAGCGCGGCCTCGTCCAAATCTCCCTTGATCCGCAGGGTCATCGAGATGTTGTACGTCGCCGACGGTCCTTCGAGCCGGTGCAGGAACCACAGCCTCGCCTGCGCCGGGGACAACGGCACGTGTCCGGGCCGGGGCATCGGCCGCAGGACGAGCCTGCGTTCCCGCGCCTGCGACACGAGGACGGCCAGCAGCGCGGGGGTGGGCGCGTCGAACGGCGCCCGCATGCCGAGTTCCACCCCGAGCACCGAACGGACACGGCTGACCAGCCGCGTCACGATGAGTGAATGCCCGCCCAGGTCGAAGAAGCTGTCGTCGGCGCCGACGTCTTCGACACCGAGCACCTCGCCGAACAGTCCGCACAACGTGCTTTCCAGCGGGGTCCTGGCGGCGCGCGACGCCGAGCCGAAAACCGGCGCCGGGAGTGCCCGCCGATCGACCTTTCCGCTGGGTGCCACCGGGAATCGCGCCGACACCATGACGACCGCCGGCACCATGTAGCCGGGGAGAAACCCGGTGACGAACTCCCGCGCCGTCACGCCCAGCCGCGCCGGATCCACCGAGGTTTCCGAGGTGTCGTGGGTGACGTGCCCGACCAGGCATCGCTCGCCACGCGCGTCGGTACCGACGACGACCACCGCGTCGGCCACGCCGGGGCATCGCGCCAGCACCGATTCGACCTCGCCCAGTTCGATCCGGAAGCCGCGGATCTTCACCTGGTCGTCGGTCCGCCCCAGATACTCCAGTCCGCCGCTTCCCCACCGCACCAGGTCACCGGTGCGGTACATCCGCCCGCCCGCGTCGCCGAACGGATCCGCCACGAACCGGGATGCCGTCAAGCCACCGCGACCCCAATATCCCCAGGCCAGGCCCACGCCGCTCACGTACAGCTCGCCCAGCACCCCCGGTGGTACCAGCCCCAGCCCGTCGTCCAGCACATAGCACCGGTAACCGGGCAGCGGACGGCCGATCAGGCCGACCGCGGCGGGCAAGCCGTGCTCCAGCGCCGCGTACGTGACGTGCACCGTGGTCTCGGTGATGCCGTACATGTTGACCAGCCGGGGACCGTGGCCGTGCCGTCCGTACCACTCGTCCAGCTTCGCCAGGTCGAGCGCCTCACCGCCGAAGATCACGTAGCGCAAGGCGAGCCTGCCCGAGGTGGACGGGTCCTCGGCGTCGGCACGCATCAGTTCGTAGAACGCCGACGGGATCTGGTTGAGCACGGTGACCTGCCGGTCGGCGAGCAGGCGCAGGAGATCCGGCGGGGACTGGGCGATCCCGGCCGGAACCACGACGAGCTTGCCGCCGTACGCCAAGGCGCCCCACAGTTCCCAGACCGAGAAGTCGAAGGCGTACGAATGGAACAGCGTCCAGGTGTCCTCCGGGCCGAAGTCGTACGACTCGTCGGCCGCGGCGAGCAGCGCGACGACGTTGCGGTGCGGGACGACCACACCTTTCGGCCGTCCGGTGGACCCGGAGGTGTAGATCAGGTACGCCGCGTCATCCGCCTGGGGCGCGGTCGAAAGAACCGGGCCCGTGCCGTCGGACAGCCGGGCCTCGACCGCCGGGTCGTCCAGCAGGATCCGGGCCCGCGGCCGTCGAGACGTGCTCTCCTCCGGCGCGGCAGGCTCCTCGCCGGGTGGCGCGGCGTCCGTGCGGATGGCGTAGACGTTGCAGAGCGCGGTGTCGTCCAGCAGCCGGTTGTGCTGGGCGCAGGTCACCTCGTACCCGTGCCCCCGCAGCAGGGTCAGCACCTGGTCGAGCCGTCCGTCGACGCCGTGCACCTCGATCACGAGCTGCCGGATGAGTGGCCAATGCTCGGCGTCGATGCCTTTGAGCACCTCGTATTCGGCGCTCTCCACGTCGATCTTCAGCAGGTCGATCCGCTCGACACCGTACTCGCGCACGACCTCCGAAAGGGTGCGCAGCCGGCAGGTGAACCGCTCGCTGGACAGCCGCGCGTCGACCAGTTCATCGACGGCCTCGTCGCTGACGGCCTCGTCGTCGTCATCCTGGGCGAGCTCGTCGAATTGGTGACGCAGGTAGGAGCGGACCATCTCGTGCGCCGCCTCGTCGGTGGCGACGCAGGAGGAGATGACCGTGTCATGCGGGTAGAAGGTGAAGTCCGCCTCGCCTGACTGTCCGGCCAGGCCGTACGGGAGGGCCTTGGCGTTGAGGCCGTGCAGCTCGACGTTGCGGCGCAACGACTCGTACACCGCCGGGATCGGTTCGAAGGAGTAGATGGTGGCGTCGGGCCAGCGCAGGCCGGCGAACAGCGTGTACATGCCGATGTTCGCGCCGACGTCGAAAAGCACGTCGCCGTCACGCACGGTGATCCCGTTTCGCAGGTACTCGAGCTTGGTGAAGATCTCCTCGAAAAGGAAGTCGGTCTCGGCCTTGTTCTGGTGGAACAGCTCCACACCGTTCGGCAGCGTGTACACCTGTCCTGGCGCGTCAGGGCCGAGCACATCCGAAGTGCTGACGACCACGACCGGATCCGCGTCCCGCAGCATCCACGCCACGCGCTCCCCCGGAAAGGACGGATCCAACGGCAGATAAGCCGCTCCGGACTTCAGCACCGCGAGCAGCACCATCGGCAGGTCCGCGGACCTCGGCAGCCGCACGCCGACGAACGTGCCGGGGCGGGCACCGTGCTCGGCCAGCAGCCCGGCCAGCCTGGTCGACCGGTCGTCGAGTTCGCGATACGACACCGAGATCTCGCCGCACACCAGCGCGACCGCGTCCGGCCGTTGCCGCACCCGGTCTTCGAAAAGGTCCACCAGGGTCGCGGTCACCGCCGGTCCTCCACCACGGGGTGCGACAGCAGGCGAGTCAAAGAGGGCTCCTTCTTCTCGGCGCCGGCACGGAAACCACCTCGACTCTAGGGACCGGCCGGGTGACAGGAGAACTACTCGGTTGGGTAGGCCACTCGGCGCACACGGCCTCCGCGCTACCGTTTCTTGCCACCTCGCGAGCGAACGGCTAGCGTCGATCTTCAGTCCGCTCTCGCGGTTTCCCGGCACGACGGAGGGCGGAAATGGACGGCGCACCAAGCGCGGCGCTGCCGGGGCTGGCGGCGGAGTTCTGGGCCTGGCGCACCAGGACCCAGCCGGATTCCTACGACGACATCACCAGGGTGGAGCGGCCTCCGGACTGGGTCGCCGACTGGTCGGCTTCGGCGATCCGTGCCCGGCGCGAGGCCCACGAAGGGTTCGCCGACCGGTACCGCCGGATCGAGCTGTCCGATGTGGACATCAGCGGCCAGGTGGACCGGCGGCTGCTCGGATCGGCGCTGGCGCGGGTCCGGTGGGAGCTGGATCTTTCGCGTTCCTGGCAACGTGATCCGTCGTTCTACGTCGACCAAAGCCTGGTCTGTGTCTACAACCTTCTGCTGGAGCCGCCACCGTTCGGCACCCAGCGGGCCGACGCCGTCGTTCGTCAGCTGCGCAACGTTCCCGTTGTTCTGGAACAAGCACGCGAGAACCTCGACGGGACGATCGTCGGGCCGTTCGCCCGGCGAACGCTCACCGCGCTCCACCGGGCCGACGAACAGCTGCGGACGGCGATGGCGGCACTGGCGGTGTCGGCGCCCGACCACCGCTTGCCCGCCGCGGCCGAAAGCGCCGCACGGTCTGTCGCCGGCTACCGGGATTGGCTTGCCGGGCAAGCTCCGTTCGACACCGACGAAGTCGCTGTCGGCGCGGACGCGTTCGCGTTCTTCCTGCACCGCGTGGCGCTGCTGCCGTTCCCGGCGGAACAGCTGCGGACGATGGCCCGTCAGGAACGGAATCGGGCGGTGTGGGCCGAGACGCTTCCACGCCGCGACGATCACACGACGGCCCACGGAAATCTGCCCGGCATCGACGAGTTGATCGCCCGGCAACGCGACGCCGAACGTGACTTGCGGCGGTTCTACCTCGACCACGATGTGCTGAGCCTGCCCGCAGGTCCGCGGAGATACCGGATGGCACCACTCCCCGCGTATCTCGAACCGCTGACCTGGCTGGGTGTGCCGCACGACCCGGCGTCACCGTCCCGTGTGGACGATGACGCGATCCGCTACGTCCGGAACCCGGACCCGGACCTGCCTTACTTCGACCTCGCCGAGATCCGCACCCCGCTCACCGGGCTCGCGCACGAAGGCGTCCACGCGCAGCAGCTCGCGATGTCCTGGCAGCACGGCAATCCGGCGCGCCGTCCCTACTACGACTCCGCGCCGAACGAGGGAATCGCGCTCTACCACGAAGAACTGCTGCTGAACCTGGGAGCCTTCGACGGCGAACCGGCGGGCGCCGCGTTCGTCGTCAACGCGATGCGGCTCCGTGCATTGCGCGTGGAGATCGACGTCGCGCTGGCGCTCGGCGAGTTGTCCCTGCGGGAAGCTGCCGACGTGCTCGCGGAATCGGTCCCCATGGACCGGGCGACCGCGTGGCAGGAGGCCACTTTCTTCGCGGGCAACCCCGGCCAGGGGCTGAGTTACCAGGTCGGCAAACTGCAGATCCTCGACCTGCTGGCGGCCTGCGCCCGGCGTCAGGGCGACGCCTTCGACCTGAAGGCGTTCCACGACCGGCTGTGGCGCGAAGGCAACGTGCCTCTCGCTTTGCAACGCTGGGAACTCCTCGGTCTGCGCGATCACCTCGACCAGGCGGACCTGCTGGCTCCCGCCGGCGATCGGTGAGTGTGTCCCGAGCGCCACGCCTGGGACGCTCATCGTCTCGAACGTGGCGCTCGGGACACCACCTTTAGTTCTTCCGTGGCCGGGTGATCGGCACTATCACGGCGGTGAGCAGTGGCGCCAGGCCCGCCAGGACCAGACCCGCGTCAGCGCCGAACCGGGTCACGAGCAATCCCGCCACCGGGCTGGCGGCGGCGGTCCCCAGGTAGCCGAAGGCGGAGAAGTACCCGAACGCCTCCGCCAGCCGATCCGGGGGGACCTTCTCGGGGACCAGCAACATGGCCGCGGTGTCACCCGGCGCGAAGGCCAGTCCGGCGATCAGCAGGCAGCTGATGGCGAGCACCAGCGAAGGTGTCACGGCGGCGATCGCGGTGATGAAGCCGTACACGGAGATCAGCGTCCAGGCCACGGTGAGACTGGGGGTTCTGCGCAGCAGGTTCGTGGCGGGCAAGGCCGCATAGACGGAACCGCTGAGCGCGCTCGTGGCGAAGATACCCGCGAGCACCAAGCCGCCGTTCGTGGTGGCCTGACCGTGGTCCGCCAGCAACGCGGGAAGGGCGACGTCGAGCGCGCCGAGGTTGACGCCGATGCCCACGTTGAGCAGCAGTGGCACCCAAAGCCGCGCCAGCAGCGTTCGCGCCGACGACGACTGCCGGGGGCCGTTTCCGGGTGGCCTGCCCGGCAACGTCCAGCTGAGCAGCGCACCCGATGCCACGACAGCGGCCACCGTGCCGATACACGCCTGCGGCCCGACCAGAGCGGCCACCACGGCCGCCAGCGCCGGACCGCCGATCCAGGCGGACTGCAGCGCGACCGCGTCGATCGCGTACGCCTGCTTGAGATGGCCGTCGTGCAGGACCTGCGGCAACAGCGCCCGGTACGCCCCGCTCACCCCGGCACCGCTGCCCGCCGCCACGACCACCAAGGCCAGCAGCACCACCAAAGGCGCACCCGCGGCGGCCGCGATCGCCGTGGCGACCAGTCCCGCCGTCGACCCCAGCAGCGACCAGCCCAGCGCACGGGGCAACGTGGCCCGATCCATTTGCCTGCCCCGCCACGGCGCGCACACCGCGTACGTCAGCGCGCTTGCGCCGCTCAGCAGACCGGCTCCGGCGAACGACCCCGTCACGTCGTGTGCGGTGAGGACCAGCGCGACCGGCAGCATCGTCTGGGGCAGCCTGGCGAGCGACGCCGCGGCCAGCCACCGCCACCAGGTCGGATTCGCCCGCAGCGGCCTCGCCACATCGTCCTCGACGGACATAGCTTCCTCCTGGCAGGCCTGGCATGGATGTACGCGTCGCGGTCCGGGGTCGAAGGCTACCGATCGGGTCCGGTCGCGGGGGCCAACCGTCCCGCGATCAGGTCGAGGCACAAATGCGTCGGCGGCCCCATATGGGTGACGGCTTCAGCGTCCTGGGAGATCCGGTTGATCTCGTGTGCGTGGAGGTAGCCGGCGCTGCCGAGGAGACCTCGGACCGTGCCACAGACGGTCTCACCGGTCGTCGAGGCGAAGACCTTGACGCAGTAGGCACGCAGCACCCTGTCCTGTGCCGGACCGGTGGTGAGGTCGCGGACGGCGGCGCGGGCCGATCTGACGGCGATCTCCGTCGAGGCGAGCTGACGCTGGAACCGTGGCTCGTCGAAGAGATCGCGGTCGCGGGCGTGCGCGAGCGCGGTTTCGTGCGCCGCCTGGGCCAGCCCCACGCTGACCGCGCCGAGGGTGAGCCCCAGCCGGTGGGGCAGCTGGATCGCTTCGGGGGTGGCGCTGCCGGAGCAGAGCAGGTTGTCCTCCCCGACGGTCACGTCCCGGAACTGCACCATTCCCGTCCCGGAGCCGCGCATGCCTGCCATGTCGAGTGCGTCCGGGGGCACCTCGACGCCGGGGGTGGCCGCTTCGACGAGGAACAGTGCCTGGTCGCTCCCGCCGTAGGTGGGCCCGGTGGCGTGAGCTGTCCCGGTGGTGGGGGGAAGCTGGACGAGCACGATGAAGAAGTCGGCGACGGTGGCGCTGGTGGAGAAGGTCTTGCCGCCCTTGATCTCCCACCCTCCGGCGGTGTCACGCTGGGCGGTCGTGGACAGCGAGCGCTTGTCCGCTGTCGAGCCGGGCTCGCTCCACGCGGACGCCACCAGCTCGCCGCGTCGCGCGATGCGCGGAAGCCAGTGTTTCTTCTGGGTCTCGGTGCCGTACTGCTCGATCCGCACCGCCACCGCGCAGTGGAGATACAACATGATGGCGATCGACGGGTTGTCCGCGGCGACGGTCTCGATCGCGGCGTTCGCGGCGGCCGCGTCGTAGCCCCAGCCACCATGGTCTTCGTGGACCATCATGCCCAGCAGCCCCGATCGGCGCAGCGCTTCGAGGCTCGCCGCGTCGACCTCCCCTGTCTCGTGTGCCCGGCGGGCACCGGCGCGGAGTGTCTCACCGAACTCCGGGCCGGGCGTGAATCGATCGTGGAGGTTCATCTGCCGTCACCGCCTTTCTCGTCAGCCCGACCACATGGCGAGCAGTTTCTCGCGCTCACCGGGGAGCAGTACGTCGACGGCGCCCAGGCGCGAACCGGGATCGGCGACCGCGGCACGCACCACCTGGACCAGCCGCTGGGTCAGGGACGTGACCGTCTCCTCGTCGAAGATATCGGTGGCGTACTCGACCAGCGCGTCGATGCCCTGCGGACGGCCGGCGGCGTCACGTCGCTCGGTGAACGCGAACAGCAGGTCGAACTTGGCGTTGCGCAGCCCGGCCTGGTGCTCGGTCACCTCCACGCCAGGGAGTTCCAGCGTGGCCTCGCCCGCGTTCTGCAGGACCAGTGACACCTGGAACAGCGGGTTGTGGCTCAGCGATCGCGCCGGATTGAGCACCTCGACCAGCCGCTCGAACGGCACGTCCTGGTTGGCGTAGGCGGCCAGGTCGGTTTCCCGCACCCTCGCCAGCAGTTCGGTGAAAGTCGGGTTTCCGCTGGTGTCGGTGCGGAGCACCAGGTTGTTCACGAAGAAGCCGACGAGGTCGCTGAACGCGTCGTCGTTGCGGCCCGCGATCGCCGCGCCGATCGGGATGTCCGTGCCCGCACCGAGCCGGGTGAGCAGACCGGCCAGCATCACCTGCAACGTCATGAACAAGCTGGCACCCCCGGTTCCGGCGAGCCGGGTGAGGCCGTCGTGCAGATCGGCGTCGAGCTCGAAATAGAGGGTCCGGCCACGCCGGTCGCGTACCGACGGCCGGGGCCGATCCACCGGGAGCTCCAGTTGTTCGGGCAGGCCTGCCAGCTGTCCGGTCCAGTACCTCAGCTGCTCCGTGACACCTGTCCCGTCGGTGTGGAGACTTTCCCGCTGCCACAGCGTGTAGTCCGCGTACTGGACAGGCAACGGTGCCCAGTCCGGGGCGCCGCCCGCCAGCCTGGCGGCGTACGCGGTGGACAGATCCCGCAACAGCGGCCGCATCGACCAGCCGTCGGTGGCGATGTGGTGCAGGCAGATCAGCAGCACGTGCCGGTCCGGGGCGAGCCGGAAGAGCTTGGCGCGCAACGGCGGCTCGTGCTCGAGGTCGAACGGGCGGTCGACCTCGGCCGCCACCGCGTCGGGCACACCGGGCTCCGGACAGTCCACTGTGGTCAGACGGAACGGTTCGGGGTCGAGAACGCGCTGATACGGCTCGTCACCGGACAGCGGGAACACGGTCCGCAGGCTTTCGTGCCTGGCGATCACGTCACCGATCGCCGCCTGCACCGCGCCCGCATCCACCTCGCCGGTCAGCGAGAACACCGACGGCAGGTGGTAGGCCGAACCGTCGTCCACCCGTTCCGCCAGCTGCTCGACGAACCACAACCGTTGCTGCGCGAAGGACAACGGCACCCTGGCCGGACGGCTCATCACCCTGACCGGCGGCCTGCCGGACGCCGGACCGTCGATGGCCTTGGCGATGCCCGCGACGGTCTGCCGGTCGAAGATCACCCGCACCGGCAGGTCCACGCCGAACACCGAACGCACCCGGCCCGCCAGCTTGCTGGCCAGCAGTGAGTGGCCGCCGAGATCGAAGAACCCGTCGTCCACCCCGACTTCGGCGAGCCCCAGCACCTCGGCGACCAGCCGGCACAGCAGTTCTTCCTGCGGGGTGCGCGGCGCCCGGCCGGTCACCGTCCACTGTGGAGCGGGCAGCGCGGCGAGGTCCACTTTCCCGTTGGCGTTCTCCGGCAACCGGTCCAGTACGACGAACGAGGCCGGGACCATGAAGGAGGGCAGGGTTCCGGACACATGGCGGCGCAGTTCGGCGACGTCGAGCCGGACAGCGCCCGCGCCCACCACGTACGCCACGAGCCGGAGGTCTCCCGGCGCCGCCTCGATCGCGGTCACCGCTGCCTGTGCCACCCCTGGGTGCTCGTGCAGGGTCGTTTCGATCTCCCCTGGCTCCACCCGGTAGCCCCGGATCTTCACCTGGTGGTCGGCCCGGCCTGCGAACGTCACCGTGCCGTCGCCGTTCCACCTGGCCAGATCGCCGGTCCGGTACATCCGCTCGCCGGATGCGCCGAACGGATCCGGAAGGAACCGCGTCGCGGTGAGGCCGGGCTTGGCGAGATAGCCACGGGCCACCCCCGCGCCCGCGATGTACACCTCGCCGAGCACACCGGGCGGGACCGGGCGCGCTGCCTCGTCCAGCACGTAGACCCGGTGATTCCACACCGGGCGGCCGAGCGGGATCGTCGTGGTCCGGCCGCTCGCGACGACCTCGGCAGGCACGGGGAACGAGAGCGCGCAATGCGTCTCCGTCGGCCCGTACTGGTTGATCAGCCGTCGGCCCGGCCGAGCGGCCAGCAGGGAACGAAGCTCATCGCCCAGTGTCAGCGCCGAGCCCGCCTGCACGATGTCGGTCAGCGTCGGCAGCTCGGTGCCCTCGGCGGCGGCGGCCGAGCAGATCCCGTCGAGCAGCAACGCCGGCACCATGATCATGCTCACCCGGTGCCGGTCGATCCAGTGCACCAGCCGCGCCGGATCGGTGCGGACGTCCGGCTCCGGGATCGCCAGCGTGCCACCGCGGGCGAGCGTCGCGAGCATCTCCTGCAACGACATGTCGAATCCGACGCTCGCCAGCTGGGCGGTGACCCCGCCCGTGTCCCCCGAACCGCCGTCCGCCTGCCAGCACACCGTGTTGAGCAGCCCGGCCGCGGGCATCACGACCCCCTTGGGCACCCCTGTCGAGCCGGAGGTGTAGATCACGTAGGCGGCCGCTCCCCCGTCACGCCGCTGGTCACCCGTCAGTTTCGTCGCGGGCTGCCGGTCGATCCGCGCCACGTCCTCGGGGTCGTCGAGGACCAGGGCACCGGGTACCCGGTATGCGTGCTCGACGCTCGTCACCACGACAGCGGGCGCGGCGTCGGCGAGCATGAACCCGACCCGGTCGTCGGGAAAGTCCGGGCTCACCGGGAGATAGGCCGCGCCCGCCTTGACCGTGGCCAGCATCGCGACCAGCAGTTCCACGGAGCTCTCCAGCACCACCGCGACGACCCGCTCGGGCCCGGCACCCCGCCCCACCAGTTCCCTGGCCACTTGATCGGCCCTGGCGTGCAGTTCGGCGTAGGTGACGCTGTCCGTGTCCGTGACGACGGCGACCGCCCGCGGTGTCCGCTCGGCTTGGTCCTCCAGCAACGTGGCGAGGTCGGTGGCGGGCAAGGCACGGGCGGAGTCGTTCCATTCGGTCAGCACCCGTCGCCTGCCGGGCGCGGACAGCAGTTCGTACCGCGACATCGGCCGCCCTGGATCGGCGGCGGCCTGGTCCAGCACAAGGCACAGCTGCTCGGCCATGGCCTCGACCGTGCCGTGGTCGTACACGTCGGTGGCGTACTCGACCAGGCCGTCCACCCCGCCCGGCTCACCGTCGGCGGACAGCTGTTCCTTGAAGTTGAACGACAGTTCGAACCGGGACGTCCCGATGTCGACCGCCTCGAAGCGGGACCTGAGGCCCGGCGCGTCCAGCGCGGGCTCGACGTTCGCGTCCACCAGGAACAGCACCTGGAAGAGCGGGTGCACGCCGAGGGAACGAACCGGGTTGACCGCTTCGACGACGTGCTCGAACGGCACGTCGGCGGCGTCGAACGCGGCGAGGTCGGTCGTCCGGACCCGCTCGATCAGCTCGTGGAAGTCCGGGTCGCCCGCCGTGCCAGTGCGCAGGACGAGCGTGTTGACGAAGAACCCGACGAGGTCGTCCAGCGCCGCGTCGGTGCGGCCGGCGATGGGCGCGCCGATCGGCACGTCGGTGCCCGCGCCCAACCTGGTCAGAAGGGCGCAGAGACCCGCCTGGATGACCATGAACAGCGTGGCCTGGTGCTCCCTGGCGAGGGCGGTGAGCCGGTGGTGCAGTTCGGCGCCGAGATGGACGCGCACCCGGCCGCCGTCGTAGCCGGCGACGGCCGGGCGGGAGCGGTCGGTCGGCAGGGTGAGCTGCGCCGGTGCGCCCTTGAGCGCCGTCCGCCAATAGTCCAGCTGTGCGGCCAGCAGGGAATCCTCGTCGCGGTCGCTCAGTTCCCGTTGCCACAGCGCGTAATCCGCGTACTGCACCGGCAGTTCCGGCCAGTGTGGCGCGCTGCCGGCCAGTCTCGCCTGATAGGCGGTGGACAGGTCGCGCCGCAGCGGTTCGAACGACCAGCCGTCGACCGCGATGTGATGCAACGCCAGCAAAAGCACATGCTCATCGGGACCGAGGACGAACAGGTAGGTCCGCAGGGGCGCGTCCACGGTCAGGTCGAAACCTTCGGACGCGTACCGCCGGACCGTCTCTTGCGCCTTGTCCGGCTCGACGTCGATCACCACCACCGCCGCGGCCGCGTCCGGGACCTCGAGGACCTCCTGCCTCGGCGTTCCCGCCTCCGCCGGGAAGATCGTCCGGAGCGGCTCGTGCCGGGCGATCACATCGCGCACCGCCAGGCGGACCGCCTCGACGTCCAGCTCACCCGACAGCGACAAGGCGAGCGGGGTGTTGTACCCGGCCCCGCCACCGGCGACCTGGTTGAGGAACCACTGGCGCTGCTGCGCGAACGACAACGGGACCCGTGCGGTGCGGTCCTTCCGCTCGATGGGCGGGCGGCTCGCCCGGTACGTGTCGAGCCTGCTCGCCACCCCGGCGGGCGTCGGCGCGGTGAAGAACTCCCGCGGGGTGATCTGCGCGCCGAAAGCCGCCTGCAACTGGGTCAGCAGACGGGACGCCAGCATCGACTGGCCGCCGAGCTCGAAGAAGTCGTCGTCCGCGGCCACCCACGGTTCGCCGAGCACCTCCGCGAAGATCGACCGGACGAGATCGATTCGCGGGTCCGTCCCGGACGGCGCACCGGCGAAGTCACCACGCTCGGACATCGATTCCCCCTTGCCTACCGGAGCCTGCCTGAATTCGGGTTCACGAACGGTGCCGTCAGCACAGGGTCACTCCCAGCTCGCGCATCCACAGGTCGACCTCCAGCAACGGGATCAGGATGTGGGCGTGATTGGCGTGCGTCATCGTCGGCCGGTCCGCGGCGGAGATCATGTCCTCGATCCGTTTCCCGTCGAGCACCGCGCCCAGCGGGGAGTCCGGGTCGCTCGCCAGCGCGCGGACACCGGAGATCACTTGCGCGGCATAGCCAGGGGAGAACGACGCCGGATAGGCGCTCTTGGGCCGGTCGAGGACCTCGGGCGGCAGCCGGTCGCCGAACGCCAGGCGGAGCAGGCTCTTCTCCCTGTTGTCCGCGGTCTTCATCTCCCACGGGACGTTCCAGACGTACTCGATCAGCCGATGGTCGCAATACGGCACGCGCACCTCGAGGCCCACCGCCATGCTCATCCGGTCCTTGCGGTCCAGCAACAGGCTGAGCGGGGCCTGCATGCTCAGATACAGGACCTCACGCATCCGCGCGTTCAGCTTGGTTTCCCCCGGCAGGCCGGGCACCTCGGCCAGCAGCGTCCGGTAGAGGTCCCGTTCCTGCTCCCCCGGTTTGATCCGGGCGCGCACGTCCGGCGCGACGAAGTCGGTCAGCCGGACGCCATCCCCCATCCAGGGAAACGTGTCCGCCCAGACCGCGTCCGGGTGGCGGAACCACGGGTAGCCGCCGAACACCTCGTCCGCCGCCTCACCGGACAGCGCGACGGTCGACGTCTCGCGGACCGAACGGAACAGCTCCAGCATCGACGCGTCGAACTGCCCGAGGCTCGGCAGGTCACGCGCGTGCCTGGCGGTCGGGAGGGCGGACAGCATCCGCTCGTCGTCGACGATCACCTCGTGGTGGTCGGCACCGATATGCGCGGCGGTCAGCTTGGCGTACGGGCTGTCCCGGTCGGGGCGCAGCGCGGTCGGCCGGAAGTCCGCCTCGGCACCGGCGAAATCGACGGAGTACGTCGACAATCGCCCGGAACCGTTCTCCCGCAGTGTCTCCGCGGCCAGCGCGGCCACCACGGACGAGTCGAGGCCGCCGGAGAGCAACGTGCCCAGCGGCACGTCGGAGACCAGTTGCTCGGCGACGATCCGCTCGACCAGTTCACGCACCGTCGACACCGTCTTGTCGAGGTCGTCGGTGTGCTCCTCGCTCTGCAGCGCCCAGTACCTCGACTCGGCGAACTCGCCGGGGGTGAACCTCAGAACGTGTCCCGGCCGCACTTCGGCCAGCTCCAGCAACGGCGTCGCGCCCGACGGCGTGAGCCGGGCGTTGAACAGCATCGGCAGCGACTGTTCGCTCATCCTGGCGGTGAACAGCGGGTTGGCGAGGATCGCCTTCGGCTCGGACCCGAACAGCAGGCCACCCGCGTAACGGTGGTAGTACAACGGTTTCACGCCGAGCCGGTCGCGGACCAGCAGCAACTGACGCCGGTCGGTGTCCCAGACGGCGAAGGCGAAGATCCCCACCAAGCGCTCGACGGCCGCGGCGCCCCACTCCACATACGAGCGCAGGACCACTTCCGTGTCGGACTGCGTGTGCATCCGGTGCCCGCGCGCGACGAGCTCGGCGCGCAGCTCCCGGAAGTTGTAGATCTCGCCGCTGTAGGTCAGCACGATCTGCCCGCCACCGGGCGACCGGGTGGTGACCATCGGCTGCTTGCCGCCGGCGATGTCGATGACCGCGAGTCTGCGGTGACCGACGGCGGCCTCGCGCGACAGCCACATCCCCTCGTCGTCCGGGCCGCGAGGCGCCAGCCCGCCGGTCATCTCACCGAGGCAGGCGCTCTCCGCCGAAAGGTCGCGGGTGAAGTCCACCCAACCGGCGATTCCGCACATCAGTCAGTCCCCCGCCACCATGGGCAGCACATCCGCTGCGACCTTTTCCAGCACACGCAGATCTCCTTCGTACGGTGGCTCATTTCTCGGGAACGGCACGATCAGATCGGTCACGCCGACCTCCGCGTACCGGCCGGCGACGTCGGCGAACGCGGCGGCCGAGGAGAACGGCGCCTGCGCTCGATTGACGTTCAGCAGGAACACCTTCAGCGTCGCGGGATCACGGCCTTCCTCGACGCACATCCGCCGGACGGCGCCGATCTGCTCGCTGGCCAGCTCGGGCGTCACCGCCGGGGCCACGCTCCCCCGGCGCGCGGCCACGCCGTTGGTCAGCCAGCCGTCCCCGTGCCGAACCGCCAGCCGTATCCCGGTGGGACCGCTTCCGGCGATCACCACCGGAATCCTGGCGCGCGCGCCGCCGTCCGGGTCGATCCACGCGTTGCGCGCGGAGTAGAACCGGCCCGCGTAGTCCGAACACGGCAGCCTCAGCAGCTGGTCGACGACCTCGACGAACTCCGAGAAACGGTCCCGGCGCTCGGCGGGCGACCACGGCGCCCCGCCCAGCACCTCCGCGTCGATGCCGGAACCTCCCGCGCCGATTCCGAGCACGAACCGGCCGTCCGCAAGGTCGGACACGGTGACCGCTTCCTTGGCGAAGGGCACCGGATGCCGGAAGTTCGGGGACGCGACCAGCGTGCCGAGCCGGATCCGCCGGGTGCATTGCGCGGCCGCGGCGAGCGTCGGCATCGCGGAGTACCACCGTTGCCCGGCCAGCTCGCGCCACGCGATGTGGTCGAAGGTCCAGGCGTGCGCGAAACCCAGTTCGTCGGCCATTTCCCAGGACTGCCGCGCTTCCCGCCAACGGGCCGCGGGCAGGATCATCACGCCGATGCGAATGGTGCCCCCCTGTCCACGGTGCCCCGCAGGAACTCGTCCAGGTGGGTCAGCCGCGCGGCGCGCAGCCCGGTTCCCTCCCACCGGAGGTCCAGCCGGGCCGGGCGTCGCTCGTCGTGGAAGTACACGGCTTCCAGCGCGCCGTCGGGAGTCTCGGTGATGACCGGGTTCGCCACCAGGAGGTCCCGCACCCGCGAGGTGTCCCGCAGCACCCGAAGCAACAGCCGTTTGCCGCCGAAATGGTCGGACGGCAGGACCACCCGAGGGTGCAGCTTGCGCTTGAACTGGAAGATGCCCTTGCTCAGGAACGGCTCGCTGCCGGACAGGTTGACCGCCCGGATGCCGTTGGTGGCCGCCCATTCCAGGATCAGCGCGTACAACGCCGCGAACGCGCCCGTGCCGTAGTGCGACCGGGCCCCGTGCGTCACACCTGCCAGCCGCAGGGTGAGGGTGCGGGTCCGCCAGTCGACCAGGCACAGCATCCCCGCGATGCGTTCGGGTCCTTCGGTGAGGAAGAACAGGAAACCCCGGCGGAAGACGGAGTGGAACGCGATCTCACGCTCCAGGCTGCGGGTCGCGGGACCGTGCCGCTCACGCATCGTCGGCAGGTGCACGTGTTCGTAGAACCACTCGAAATCCTCGGTGGCGGTGGCGTGTTCGAGCGTCCAGCCGAGGTCACGCCGCTGTCGCGCGACCCGCTGCCGTTCCTTCCTCGACATCCGGGCCCGCATGGCCTCGACGTCCGGTACGACCGGCACGACGAGCTCGATGCGGAACGGAAGCAGCAGATCCCGGTCCGACATCAGCGGCCGGAGCCGGGCGGCCGGGGCGCCGATGGCCAGCAGGTCGACGCCGGACGGCGCCACCGCCTCCGCCCACCGCGCCGTTCGCGTTTCCCGGTGGATCGCGGCACCATCGGCGGCCTGTTCTTCCAGGAACGGCACGACATGGCTGGCGCCCTCGGGCACGCCGGCGTAGCCGAGGGTGAGCGAACCGCCGATGGTGGACCGGATGTCCGTCGCACGGCGCAAGCGCGCGTCGTCGAACGCCGACCTGGCCCGCACCAACGCCGGCCGGGTGCTGGTACGCCAGGCGAAGACCGGCCGCGCGACGAGCGAGCGCCGGATCAGCAAGATCCGCTCCCGGCGGAGACGTACTTGAAGATCTCCTCCGCCGAAGACACCGGCGTCACCCCGCGCTCGGTCAGCGGCTTCATGTCTTCGTCGGTGTACCAGCCCGAGCCGTGCACGACCACGTCGTGCCCGGACTCGACCAGGCCGCGGTCGATTCCGTTGAGGACACCGGTGAGCGCCATCATGAGCGACCACTCGCGCACCGCGGCCGGATCGGCCGGTACGGGGAAACCCGCGTCGGTGAGCAGCGGGGTCAGCTCCGCGTACCGCTGGTGGCATTCCAGCTCGGACACGACGATCCCGTCTCCCCCGTGCCGTTTGATGATGCCGGTCATCCGGTTCGACGTCGCAGGCCGTCGTGTGTAGAAGGTCGGATCGAGCACCTCGCCGGGATCGCTTGTGCGGTACGGGAAATGCGGGTCGGATCGCTGCTCGTGCCGCCCGGTCACCGGATCGAGCCGGTAGTGCGGGACGCGTTCGCGGTCGAAGTCGCCGTGCCGCAGATGCAACACCATGTCCGGGGTCCCGAGGTGCTGGACGAGCAGGCTGTGCGGACGTCGTAGCGGATCCGACTGCCCGTCACGTTCCAGCCGGTCGCGCCCGAGGTGGTAGCCGAGCAGGCCGAAAGCACTCGACACCGCGTGCGCGTGGGTACGCTGCCGTTCGGCCTTGTCGACAGGCGCGACAGCGTGTTCGAACAACGCGCGGCCGACGTCGGCGACCAGGTAGTTGTCCAGGTCGAGGGAGTACCAGAGGTGGTGACCGTGCTGCCGCAGCAGCGTTTCGGCGTACTCGTCGACGAAGCGGCGGCCGAGCACCTTGACATTCTCCGCGACGGGATCGTCGTAGGTCAGCAAAGGGTTCAGCTCCGCCAGCCGCGGGTCCTCGGACAAGGCGTCGGTCCGCAGCTTGGCGATGTTCGCCGCGGGCGCGAGGACGACCACCCGCAGCTGGTCCGGCCGGACCAGCCCGCACGACACCGCTCGCGCCAGCGCGTCCCGCAGCGCGGTTCCCTTGTTCGCCGAAGTCGGCGAGAAGATCACCACGGGTTCGCCGTACCGCCGGGCGAACTCCGCGGCCCGTGCGACGATCAGCAACGAGGCGAAGGTCTTCGTCGTGTTGGTCCCAGGGTTGCGGGCGAGGTTGAGCAGCATCAGCTCGTGGCCGCGGTAGCTGCCCATCTCGTGCCAGGACACCTCGGCCGCCGCGAAGTACTCGCGGACCGCCGGTGTCAGGTCGGGCAGCGCACCGCCCACGCCGAACCGCGCCGGATCGTCCCGCACCGGTACCCGCCAGGTCGCGGCCGACAGTTCCCGTACCTCGTCGTAGAAGTCGGTGATGAGATTCCCGGTCCGGACGGCCCGCGCCGCGCGGACGACTCCGGCATCCGGCTGATCGGTACGAGACAAGATCGCACTCCTTAGATCGTCAAACGACGCACTGACCCGCCAGTCCGGGCCGGTGGTGCCCCCAGTTGGCCATCAACCCGAACGCGGCAATTCCGAACTTGCCCAAGACTTGTACAACGCGGCCAATTCCACCCGCGAATTCACGCCGGTCTTGCGGAAGATCTTCCTGAGATGAAAGTTGACCGTATGCGTGGTGACGAAAACCTGGTTCGCGATCTGGTGGTTCGTCAGACCGTCGGCCACCAGCCGGACGATGCTTTCCTGTTTGTCCGTCAGATCCCTGAACGTCGCCCCCGGAATTCCGCTGAACCGCGCATAAGTGTCGTAGACGCCGACCGAACGCAGCCTGCTTCGAACCCTGGCGAAGTCGCGTGCCGCGGCCGCCTCCGAATACAGCGAGAGCGCCTCCTGAAGCGCGTTCGCCGTTCGCGGGCTCGCGATGTCGGCGAGGTCTTCGACCACCCTGGCACGCGACCAGCTGTCCGCGTAGAGCAGCCGCGCCTGGGACAGGAGGCCGGTGTCCCGCCGCGACAGTCCGCGCGCGTGCAGGTCTGCCGCCCGGAAGGCAGGCAGGTCGTCCTCCGCCAGCTCGCCGATCAGTTCGCAGACCCACCGCGCGGTGGGGAGGTCGTCGCCGCACAGGGCGACCCGCACGATCAGCGCGGCCATCGCCGGCTCGCGTACGAGCAGCTCCCGCAGCCGCCGTCCCGTCCCGTACATCTCCTTGAACAGCGACAATGCGTGCCCGTGGCCGTACTGGGCTTCGGCGAGCTGCAGGACGACGGAGCCGTACTCCGCCGGATCGCCCTCGATCAGCTTGCACCGGCGCACGTACCGTGCCGACTTCGCGATGTCGCCATCACGAAGCGCCGCCAACGCGAGCACCGCCAGCTCGGGTGAGGACAGCTCCGCGCTGTCATGGCCGTTCACCACCGCGACGGCGTCCCTCAGCCGCCCGGCCTTCGCCAGACGGCGGGCCTTGGCCGCCGACCACGGGGCTTCCCATCGGGTCTGCCCGGTCCACCGCATCCGGTCTCGAACCGTGGCCAGTATCGTGTCGCACTCGTCGAACCGGGACGCATCGGCGAGCACGACGGCGGCCGCGATCTCCACCTCGGCGGGCCTCTCGTCGACGGCGAGCCGCCCGCTTTCCGAAATCGCCCGATACGCCAGCCGTAGTCCGCGGGACAGCTCCCCCGAACACCACGCCTCGGTCGCGCGGGCCATCGTCTCCCGCGGGTCACGAGCGGGAAGGTCGCCCGCCGGGAGCGCGGCACGGGTGAGCTCGACGAGCGCGTCCCGAGCCAGTTGCTCGCCGCACAACCGCAGGACGCGGTCAAGGACGGCGGGCAGCACGCTTTCGGGCAGCCCCGGTTTGGCCAGCCGGGCGCGTCCGTCGCCGACCTCGACGAAACCCTCGTGCGACAAGCCGTCGACGAGCGCTTCGAGCAAGGCCGGGTTTCCGCCGGCGGTGTTGGCCAGCCGGGTCAGCGCGAGATCCGGCTCGGCGTGCAGCCGATCGGCGAGATAACCGGCGGTCTCGTCCTCCGTCCACGGGACGAGCTCCGACCTCGTGCCGCCGAGAACCTGGCAAAGCCGCTCGACCTCGGGGCAGCCCGCACCGGACTCACGGGCCAGCACCCAGACCGTCCGAGTCCCGGTGGCGACCATGGCCAGCAGCTCCCGCGCGAAGCCGGGCGAGGCGCGATGCACGTCGTCGATCGCCACGACGGCCGGCTCCGCGCGCTCGGCCGCAGCGACGGCCGGGTGCTCGCCGGCGCCGAGCCGGGTGGTCGCGAATCCGGCGTCGGCCGCGAGCCCGAGGACTTCGCCGAGCACCCACGTCTTCCCGGTCTGCGCCGCTCCCTCATACAGCAGGACGGCGCCCTTCCCGGATTTCGCGGCGCTCAGCACCGAGCCGACGAACGCGCGATCGAGGTTTCGTGAGGTCTGTTCTTCTCGCATTGTCATCCCTGGACGACGTTCAGCCCGACGACTTCCTCGATCAGTTCGAGTTCACCGCGACGCGCCGTTGCCGACAGCGCGGAGGCGGCCAGCATTCTGTTCTGGTCATCGAGTTCCTGGGACAGTTTGAACCGGCCGACCAATTCGTGGATCTCTATTTCGAAACCTACTATGTGCTCGATCATCCGGTCAATGCGCGGATCGTCGAGGTCCAGCCGATAGGAATCGTCACCGGGATCGGATTTCACGCAGATACCGGAAAGCCCGGCCAGCAGTGCGGCCCGATCGGGAAGCAGGCGGCCACGGCCTCGCACGTGCACGTTCATCGAGTTCCAGGTGGGGAGCACGCTGGTTTCGAAAACCTGCGGGGAAAGATAGGCGTTCGGCCCGTGGAACAGCACGGTCAGCTGATGGCCGTCGATGAGCTGCACATGCGGGTTGGCCCGGTCCAGGTGTCCGAAAAGGACTCCGTGCGCACCGCGTGCCCGGTCGAGCGTCAGCGGCAGGTGCGTCACCACCGGGTCCTCGGCGCCCCGTGCGGAGATCAGGGTGGCGAAGCTGAACCGCTCCATCACCGCGTAGATCTTCTTCGGATCGGTTTCCACGTAATGCGGCGGCGGGTACGCCGAGGCCTTCGACACCTCGACCGGCCGCCGGGTCCGCACCGGCGGCGGGGTCTGCTTGCAGATGTCGGTGAAGATCTGCTTGGCCCGGAACGGCAACAGGGACAACAGGGTGTCGCCGAGACCGAAGGAAGACTCGCCGTAGCCCTGGACGTAGAACCCGCCTTCCAGTTCCGCGGTGGTGCCCACCCGGTAATCCGGTGACAGCACGAGATCTCCGGACTCTTCCCGCAGGAACGGCAACAGATCCGCGAACATCGACTCGTCCAGCGCGCGGACGTACCCGGTGGCCAGCACCACCCCGTCACACCGCATCTCCTCGTCCCCGCCGCGCCGATCGGTAACCGCCACCCGCAGGGAAGCGCCGTCCGCGCCGACGGCGGTGACCTTGGTGCCGGGGTGGACGATCAGCCTGCGGGTACCGCGGACCTCGTCGTCGTACACCAGCCGGTAGAGGTCGTCGAGGAAACCGGGTTCCACCACGGCGTAGTTCGTGTTGCGCAGCTCCGCCAGCAGCCCCGTCCGATCCGGTTTCGTCCTGGCGTGGAAGTGATTCGCCCTGCCTTCGAAGAACTGCTCGTTGACGAACGGGTTGCTGTCGGCCGCCCGCAGCGCGCTGCCGGAAAGCAGGAGATGCACGCGGCTCGCGGGATACCGGCTCAGCAGGTACGCCGCGATCTCACCGGCGCTCTGGCCGTCACCGGCGACGCCGAATTCGTAAGGCCGCGACCGGTCGGCGAAATGGCCGGGGAAACGCGGCAGGAAGTCGCTGGAGTGCACCACGGCCGGGCTGTCGCAGACACCGCCGTCGGGCAGCCGGGGCCGCCCACCGGCGGCGTGCACGACGTTGGCCGCGTAGCGGACGGTCGTCTGCCCGGTGACGACATCGCGCGCCTCCACCCGGAACAAGCGGTGCGCGTCCTCCCCCGTCCGCCGGACCGGCGTCACCCTGGTGACCTCGGAGTTGTAGCGGACCTGACCGGAGAACGATTCCGCCACCCATTCCAGGTAGTCCTGGTACTCCAGCCTGGTCGGCCGGAAGTCGTTCAGGTTCACGAACTGTTCGAGGCGGCCCTTGGCCTTGGTGTACTGCAAAAAGGTGTACGGGCTGGCCAGGTTGCGCAGGGAGACCAGGTCCTTCAGGAACGAGATCTGCATACGTGAGCCGTCGATCAACATACCGGGGTGCCACCGCAGCCGGGAGCTGCGCTCGAAGAAGAGGCAGTTCCGTTCGCTGTCGAGTTCCTCGGCCGCGATGGCGAGGGCGAGGTTCGACGGCCCGAAACCCACGCCGATGAGGTCGTACGGATTGCCCTCCGCGCCCAGTTCCGCGGTGAGCGGGTTCGGCGGTGCATCATTCCTCACAGCAGTACCTCACAGCATTCGAAGTTTCTCCCCGAGACGCTCGCGTTCAACTGTCCGGATCATGCAGTCGAACGCGCGCGGATGACACCACCTGCCGTCGCCGTTCGGGTCAGCACACCTTGTGCGCCCAGGAGAAGGGATCGGGTCGATGACCGTGCTGGATTCCCAGCAGTTCCTCGCGCAGGCGCAGGGTCACCGGGCCTGGCCTGCGGTCGCCGATCTGCCATTCGCCCGACACACTCTTGACCATCCCCACCGGCGCGATCACCGCCGCCGTACCGCACGCGAACACCTCGGTCAGTTCACCGGAGGCACACTGCCGTCGCCATTGGTCGACCGAGATCCGGCTTTGCCCGGTCGCGATGCCGAGCTCGGGCGCCAAAGCCAGCAGCGAGTCGCGGGTCACCCCCGGCAGCAGGGTCCCGGTCAATGGCGGGGTCACGATGCGCGGCCTGCCGTCGCCGTCGGGCGCGTAGACGAAGAACAGGTTCATCCCGCCCATTTCCTCGACCCAGGTGTGCTCGGCCGCGTCCAGCCACACCACCTGATCGCAGCCGTTGCCCACCGCCTGCCGCGTGGCCTTGAACGTCCCCGCGTAGTTCCCGCCGGCCTTGGCGGCCCCGGTCCCGCCGGGCGCGGCACGGGTGTAGTCCTCCGACAGCCACACGTTGAGCGGTCTCGGCACGTCCCCGGCGCCGAACGCGGCGGTCGCCGGTGAGGCGATCACGCAGAACAGGTAGCTGTCCGACGGCAGGGTGAACCCCAGGCCCGGCTGCGTGGCGATCATGAACGGGCGCAGGTAAAGACTGGTGCCGACGGCGTCCGGCACCCAGTCGCTGTCCTGGCTGACGAGCAGTTCCAGCGCGCGGACGAAGAGCTCCTCCGGCAGCTCGGGCATCGCCATCCGCTCGGCCGATCTGGTGAACCTGGCCGCGTTCGCGTCCGGGCGGAACAACGCGATCACCCCGTTGGCCTGACGGTAGGCCTTCATGCCCTCGAAGCATTCCTGCGCATAGTGGAACACCGACGTCGCGGGGTCGAGCATGAACGGCCCGTAAGGTTCGAGGCGCCCGTCGTGCCAGCCGCGTTCGGCCGACCAGCGCAGCGTGACCATGTGATCGGTGAAGGTCTTGCCGAACCCCGGCGACGCCAGAATCGCCTTCCGCTTCGCCTCCGGCACGGGCTGCCGGTTCGGGCGTACCTCGAAGTCGACCATCAGCAGTTCACCTTCCGCGGCCGGGGACACGGCCAACCTACCGGCGGCCGAGATCGCCGTGGTGTCACAAGAAGGAGGGATAGGGACGGCGCACGCCGCGTGGGTACTGTCACCGTCACGGCGTGGGTTTCCCGTACAGACGCGATTCGATCGCGCTCAACACTGGGGTTTCTAGGCAAGGAGCCGGCGGCATGAACCAGTTCGACGATCCCGACGGGAACTTCTCGGTGCTTGTCAACGACGAAGAGCAGTACTCACTCTGGCCCGCGACGCTGGCCGTGCCGTCCGGCTGGACGATCGCCCACCGTGAGGACTCCCGCCAGGCGTGTCTCGACTACATCGAGCAGAACTGGACCGATCTGCGGCCGCGCAGCGCGCGACGCGACGCCGCCCCGGCGTCCAACCGGTGACCGCGCCCCTTCGCCGTCCGACGTCGCGAGAGTCAGGAACGAGGGAGTCACTCTTGAGCATCGAACAGCCCTCGGCCACCCGGCGGTGCGTTCACGAGATGGTGGCGGACCAGGCCGCCAGGACACCGGACGCGATCGCGGTCTCCTACCGCGGGCAAACGCTGACCTACCGCCAGCTCGACGCGGCCTCGGACGAACTGGCACAACGTCTCCGCGGCGCCGGAGTCCAAGGCGGGTCGGTGGTCGCGGTCGTCCTCGTGCGGTCGCCGGAACTGATCGTCACCCTGACGGCGGTGCTCAAAGCGGGCGGCGCGTACCTGTATCTCGATCCGGCCGAGCTGGCCGAGCAACGAGCCCGGATCGTGCGGGACGCGCGGACGCGGTTCGCCGTGATCACGGAAGCCACGCGGGAGCAGGCACCCGACGTCCCGACCGTGGTGCGGTACGAGGATGTCGTCACCGGGCAGGCGGAACCGGTCCACGCGCCGGAAGTCGTGCCCGACACGCCAGCCTACGTCTGCTACACCTCGGGATCGACCGGTGAGCCGAAGGGTGTCGTGGTCTCCCACCGCGCGATCCACCGGCTGCTCGACGACCCGTCCTGGATCGATGTCCAGGACGACGACGTGTTCCTGCAGATGACCAGGGTCGGCTTCGACGTCTCGACGTTCGAGATCTGGATGCCGCTGGTCAAGGGCAACCGGCTCGCGCTGGCCCCGCCCGGATTCGCCGACCTTGCCGAGATCGCCGAGCTGATCCGCGCGGAGAAGATCTCCGTGCTGTGGCTGACTTCCGGGCTGTTCCACAAGATCGTCACGCATCAGCTCGACAGCCTCGCCGGGGTGCGGCATCTCCTTTCCGGGGGCGATGTCCTGTCGCCTGCCCACGTACAACGCGTACTCGCCGAGTACCCGCATCTCGTCTTCACCAACGGATACGGCCCCACCGAGAACACCACCTTCACCACGTGCTGGACGACACGGGACAGTGGCGACGCTCCCCGTGTGCCCATCGGGGTACCGATCGACGGCACCACGGTCGCGGTCCTCGACGACGCGATGCGGCCGGTGGCCCCCGGCGAGGTCGGTGAGCTCTGGGTCGGCGGCGACGGGGTCGCCACCGGATACCTGAACCGGCCCGCCGCCACGGCGGAGAAATTCGTGGCGGACCCGGATCCGGCCCGGCCGGGCGGCCGGATGTACCGGACCGGGGATCTCGTTCGCTGGGCCGAAGACGGCACGCTCGACTTCCTCGGCCGGGGGGACCGCCAGATCAGGATCCGCGGCTACCGGGTCGAGCCCAGCACCGTGGAGATGGAACTGCTGGGGCAACCCGGCGTCGAACAGGCCGCCGCGCTCGCGCACATCGACGGAGCGGGCGACGCCCGGCTGATCGCCTATGTCGCGGTCGGCCGGATGCCCCAGGACGACTGGAACGCCTTCGGTATCACCCTGCGTGAGCGGCTCCGGGAAACCCTGCCGCCGCATCTCGTGCCGTGGGCGGTCATCGTGCTGGCCGACATCCCGTTGAACGGCAACGGCAAGGTGAACCGATCGGTCCTGCCGCGCACGAAGGTCCCGCGCAACGTGCCCGACGACTACGTGCTGCCGACGGATCCCCTCGAGCAACGGCTCGCCGAGATCTGGAGCGACGCGCTGATGGTCGAGCCGATCGGGATACACGACAACTTCTTCGACCTGGACGGGCATTCACTGCTGGCCGCCGAACTGCTCGCGGCGCTCCAAGAGGAGTTCGACGTTACTTTGCCCGCCCGCACCCTGTACCTGCGGCCGACCATCGCCGACCTCGCCGAGGAGCTGCGCAAGCAACTCGGTGGCGACGCGACGGATCCTTTGGAGGCGACGGCTGATGCGACAGTCCCATGACCTGACGACGGACCGGCACCCGGCCACCGGATGCCCGATGAGCGGGGCCGCGACGGCCGTCGACGATCCGATGCTCTACAGCGACGGGGATTACCAATCCGTCTGGCAGGACCTTCGCGGCCTGGACCGGCTCAGCTGGAAACAGGTGGACGACCGGCGGGGCTTCTGGTCCGTGGTCAAGTTCGAAGACGCGCACCTCGTCCTTCGTGACGCCGAGACGTTCACCTCGGAACGGGGCACGATGCTGTGCATGCTCGGCATCCAGGACCCGGCGGGCGGCAGGCAACTGCCGGCGACCGATCCGCCGCGCCACACGACCATGCGCGCGTCCCTGCAGAAGGCACTGGCGATCAAACCGATCGAACGCCAGCACGAGATGATCCGTGAGCACGTCGTCGAAGCACTCGAACCGCTCGCCGACGGCGGGACCTTCGACTTCGCCGAGGCGATGCTGGCCCTCCCGGTGGCGGTCGGCGGAACGGCGATGGGGCTGCCGCGGCAGGACTGGCCGGAGCTCGTGCGGCTGCTCACCGCTTCGAGCGCCCCCGACGATCCCGACTACCTGCTCCCCGGCGGGACCCAAGCCACGCTGGACAACGCGCACCGCGAACTGTTCGCCTACTTCCAGGACATCTTCCAGGAGCGGCGCAAGAACCTCGGTGACGACCTGATCAGTGTGCTGATCAACACCGAGATCGACGAGCGCCCCATGTCACCGGGCGAGGTGATGTCCAACTGCTACAGCGTGTTGCTCGGCGCTGCCGTCACCACCCCGCACTCGCCGACCTACGTGCTCGCCGAGCACATGGAGGACGGGCTGCTCGACGAATGGGCCGCCGATCTGAGCGTCACGCCGACCGCGACGGAAGAGGCGATGCGGCTCGCTTCGCCGGTCAGCCACTTCATGCGCTACGCCGTCACCGACACCGAGATCCGCGGCACGAAGATCAAGGCGGGCGACGCCGTCGCGGTCTGGTTCGGCGCGGTCAACCGGGACGAGGAGGCTTTCCCGGACGCGATGACGTTCCAGTTGCGGCGCAGGCCCAACCGGCATGTCTCGTTCGGCCTGGGGCCGCACTACTGCGTCGGGCACAACGTCGCCCGCGTCACGCTCCGGATCGTGTTCGACGAGCTGCTCAGCCGGTTCACCGGATTCGAGTCCGCTGGCGAACGCGCGCGGCTGCGCTCGAACTTCATCTCCGGCTACAAGCACCTGCCCATCACCGCCAGGACACGTTGACCTCCGGAGTGCCGCCGATGCGCAAACGACGAAACAAGTGGCTGCCACGCGAACCGTCGCCCGAAGCCACCGGCAGGGTGTTCCTGATCCCGTACTCCGGCTGCGGCGCCAGCATGTACCGGAACTGGCCGCGCCAGTACGAGGGTGTCGACCTGCTGCCGGTGGAGCTGCCCGGTCACGAGACCCGGCTGTCCGAGCCCAACTTCGAGACTTACCAAGAGCTGGCGAAGCTGATGGCCACCGGGCTCGAGCCGTATCTCGATCTGCCGTACGCGTTCTTCGGGCACTGCGGTTCGGCGCTCGCCGCCTATGAGGTGTCCTCGGAGATCACCAGGGCGGGGCTCCCCCAGCCCGCCACGGTGTACATCTCGTCGCAGGTGGCGCCCCAGGACGGCCCGTTCGGCCGCTTCCTGGAGATGGACGACGACGAACTCGCCGAGGAGCTGAGCAAGCTGAGCCGGGAGCTCGGGTCCGAACCGAACCCGGACCTCATCTCGTTCTACGTCGAAGTGCTGCGCGAGGACGTGGAGACCAACAAGCGGTACGTGATGCCCGATCCGTTCCGGCTCGACTGCCCGGTCACCACGATCGGCTGGACCGAGGACGTCGAGATCCGCCACGACACCATGGGCGGGTGGACGGCTTGCGGTGAAACGGCTTTCAAGCTGCTGCCCGGCAAACACCACCGGTTCATCGACGCGCCGCCCGAGCTGCTGAGCGTGCTGTCCGCCGGACTGGGCGACAGGGACTGAGCGTGGACGAGCGCCGCTGGCTCAAGGGGATGGGCCGTCGCCAGGACGCCAGGATCAGGTTGCTGTGCTTTCACTACGCCGGCGGCAGTGCGTCGATGTTCCGGGACTGGCAGCGCTTGCTGCCGTACTCCGTCGAGCTGGTCGCCGTCCAGCTTCCCGGCCGCGCGGACCGGTTCAGGGAGGCGCCTTACACCAGCATGACCGCGCTCGTCGACCGGCTCGTCGAGGTGCTCAAACCGGCGCTCGACCACCCTTTCGCCTGCTACGGCGCCAGTATGGGCGCCCGTGTTTCCTGGGCGCTGGCGCACGCGCTGCGAGACCGGTGCCTCCCGATGCCACGCAAGCTCTACGTGTCGAGCAGTTCGGGTCCGATACTGGAAGAAGTGGTGCGGGGCTGGAACGAAACCGACGAACAGCTTGTCGCGTACATGCGGGAACTGGGCGGCACACCGCCGGAGGTGCTCGACGACGACGATCTGCTCATGGCGTTGCTGCCCGCGCTGCGTGCCGATCTGACGGTTCTCGGCACCCACGCGTATGACCCGCCGGCGGAACTGGAAGTCCCCATTCACGCTTTCGCCGGGCGTGACGACTTCGAGGCGTCACCGGCACGAATGGCGCCGTGGCGCGCGGAAACGTCCGCGGCTTTCGACCTGGACGTCCTCGACACCGGGCATTTCCTCAACGACAAGAGTTTGCGGCACGTACTCGACGTGCTCGGGAACGACCTCGGCTGAAAGCCTCACCCAGGGGCGGGAACGCTGGGTGCGGTCGCCCGGCGCAGCAGGGCCGCTCTGGTGAGCTCGGCCTTGTTGCCCACGCCGAGCTTGGCCCGGATGCGTTTGACGTAGGTGTCCACGGTATGCGGGCTGATTCCCAGCCGGGTCGCGATCTGGCCGTGGGTCAGGCCTCGCGAGATCTGCACCAGCACCTGTTGTTCGCGCTCCGAGAGATTGCCTTCCACCGGATCGGCCTGTTCACGGGCCGCCGGTATTTCGACGTCACGATAATCGGCCACGTCACGTCCGGAAGTGACCGCCCACACCACGGAGACGAGGTGTTCGATCGAGTCGTGCTTGCTGATCACGCCTGCCGCTCCGGCCTCACGATATCCCTCGCGATCAGCCGCCGTCGCACTGTCGTCGAGTACGAGTACCGCGGTGACCTGTGCCATTTCGGCGATATGCAACAGATCCCGGTCCGGCCGCAGCATGTCCGCGTCGATCAGGACCGCGTCGGCGAACCAGAGGATCTCGCTGTCGGACAGGGATTCCGACGGGGCGACCTCGATTCCCGAATTCGTCAGCGCCTGGACGAGATCAGCGAGATAATCCGGTGAACCGACAAGAACATTCACCCGCATCACGATATCCCCCTCGTTCGAACGGATTCGAGTGCTCCCCGTGCGGTGTTCGACTGTCCGGATCCTTCAGTTGAACATCGGCCGACGACAATCGGCTCCACTGGCGAATTCCGGATAACGTGGACGAATCTCACGGTATCCTGCTTTCAAGGTACTCAAGAACTTCTTGCCAGGCAACGCTGTTATGCCGCGCCAGCTTCGCCACGGTCCGCACGGAGTGCGGCGGGAGGTTGTCGATGTGCTGCTTCCATTCCTCCATACCGGCCGTGTGCGCGTCGAGCCACCGCAGCAGCGCACGCCCCCCGTCGGTGAACCGGAGCGACGGATCCTTGCCCAGTTCCAGGAGTACCGCCCGCCGGTCCAGGCCAGGCGGCGTGTCGGCCTCCTGGTCTTCCACCTGGCCGGTGGAACCGGCCTGCGCCGGACGAACCGTTCTTTTCCGCTGGGGCACCGGATGTTCACCGTTGCGGAGCCTGCGGCGGACGTCCAAGGCCGTGGCCGGGGAGACCCCCGCCGCCGCGGCGATCTCACGGATCGGCGCCTCCGGCCGCCGCTTCATCAAGTCACTCGCCAGCAGCCTGCCTTCGGTGGCGTCGAGTGGACGGGACTTGCCGTCCAGGCCGATCCGGGCCGACACCTTCGCCTGTCCGGTCCCGTCGGCCGAACGCCGCCGGATGGCGCCGACCGTCGTCGCCGAAAGACCGGTGACCGAAGCGACTTTCCGATCCGACCACTGCGGGCGGGCGTGGATGATCCGCGCCGACGCCGCGGTGCGATCGGCCTGCGACAGCGGCAGCCCGTGCGCGATGTTCGTCTCCACCGCGATGACGAAGGCGTCGTCATCGTCACCGTCGTAGAACCGGACCAGGATCTCTCTGCGGCCACGCAGCCTGGCCGCGCGCAACCGGTGCATTCCGTCGATCACCCGCCTGGTCGCCAGCTGCACGACTATCGGCGGCAGCACCGCCTCCGACAAAGCCAGCACCCTGATGTGTTCCGCGCTCTCACCGGCCAGCCTCGGTGAATCCGCGGGAAGCAGTGAATCGACCGGAACCCACTCTTCGGAATAATGAAAGCCGCCTGTCCCCGGCTGATGATTCGTCATCTCCGCGTCCTTCCCCCGGCATCACTCGAAAGACAGCGGATCGAACGCGCTGTCCGAGAGCGGGCCTTCGGAGCGGGCGGCGGCCCAAGGATCCGCCACCGGGCGGTAAACACAAGAAACTCCCCTGTGCCCGCCCGGACAGCGTACCCGGCAATTCCGGACTACAGGTCGAATTCTCCCGGCGCGAGACTGCGTGCCAGGCAGAACTCGTTTCCTTCCGGGTCCGCGAGCACCACCCAGGACCGGCCGTCTCCCTGTCCCACATCCGTCTTGGCCGCGCCGAGCGCGAGCAAGCGCTCCAGTTCGGTCTGCTGGTCACTGTCGATCGGGCAGATCTCGAAGTGCAGCCGGTTCTTGGCGATGGTCTTGGTCTCGGGAACGCGGACGAAGGAAATATTCGGCGCCGCGGGCCCGCTGCGCAACGCGGCCAACCGCTGCTCGTCCGGCTCCTCCGGATCGGGCCCGATCTCGACCGCGTCGCCGTTCTTGTCCTCGTAAACGACGTAACCCAGAACGCCGCACCAGAAATCCGCCAGCCGCCGCGGTTCCACGCTGTCGATGGTCACCCATTCGAACCGACTCGTCATGCACGATGCCTTTCCCTTTCGGATACCTGGGTTCACTCTATTCCATCAACCTGGGTCCGGCGGGCGAGACGGTCTTGTGCGGCGGCGGCCGCCGTTGTTACGGCTGGTCGCCCGAAGCGGCGGTCACCCTGGCACGCAGCAGTTCGTCGGTGGAACCGGGGATCAGCGGGGTGCTGTCCCGTTCAGCGAGGAATTCGGGGCGGGTCTGGTCCACCGTCTGCGGCACGTTGCGCACCGCGTTGAAGGTGATGATCACCAGGCGGCGGCTGATCGCGGACATGTTGGGCGGCGAACCGTGCAGCATCTGGCCGTGGAAGAACAACACGGTGCCCGGCTCGCCGTGGGGCGCGACCATGCCGTTGCGCAGCATGCATTCGCTGAGCGCCTCGGGCGCTATCCGGTACTTCAGCGAAGCGGCCAGCGTCGACGCCCAGTTCTCCCCCTCGTCGAAGGTGACCGGCAGCAGTTCACGGTGCGAACCGGGCACCAGGTAGAGCGGTCCGTTGAACTCCGTCACCGGATCGAGGAACAGCACCGCGCTCAGCGCGTCCGGGGCGGGCATCCCGTCTTCCATCTGCCAGAACAGGAAATCCTGGTGCCATTCCCAGATCCCGCCGCCGAGACCGTGCTTGGCGTTGATCTTGAACTGGTGGATGTAGACGTCGTCGCCGAGCAGCTCGCTCGCGACCTGCATCAGCCGGGGGTCCCGGACGAGCCGGTGGAACACGTCGTTCGTCCGGTGCACGCCGTGTACCGCCCGGACCTTCCCGGAGTCGCTTTCCATGGTGCGCTGCGGCCCCGGCCGCCCGAACTCGGCCTGGGCCTCGTCGCGGAGCGCGGCGAGCTCTTCCGGCGTGAAGAGGCCTTCGTGGACGAAGTATCCCTCCTCGCGATACCGCCTGGTCACTTCGTCTGACAGGTTCACAGATATGCCTCCTTGTCGGTGGTTCCCGGACGGCCCGGTATCCGCCGGCCGGTAACCGGCCCCAGTCATCTCGTCCCGGTCGGCTCTTCGACCGCCGCGGCGTCCTGCACCGCCAGCGCGAACTCGGTCACGGTCGGGAACTCGAACAGCGCTCGCAGCGGGATGTCCACCGCGAACGACGCGCGCACTCTGGCCAGCACCTTGGTCGCCAGCAGCGAATGCCCGCCGAGATCGAAGAAGTCCTCGTCACAGCCGACCTCCGGCACGCCCAGCGCGGTCGCCCAGATCTCGGCGAGCAGACGCTGGGTGGGGGTCTCCGGCGCGAGCCGCCCGGCTCTCTCTTCGTCAGGTCGCCGCGGGTCGGGCAGTGCACGGCGGTCGATCTTCCCGTTCGCGGTCAGCGGCAGCCTGTCCAGCACCACCACGCTGCTGGGCACCATGTAGTCAGGCACCTTCGACGCGGCGTGCGCCCGCAGCTGCTGGGCGAGGTCTTCGGCGCCGGGGCCGGGGCAGCAGACGTAGCCGACCAGCCGGGGGTCGCCCGCCACCTCCCGCACCAGCACGATCGCCTCACTGACACGGGGATCGCTCTCCAGCGCGGCTTCGACCTCGGCGAGTTCCACCCGGAAGCCGCGGATCTTGACCTGGAAATCGGCGCGGCCGAGGAATTCCAGGTCGCCGCCCGGCAGCCAGCGGCCGAGGTCGCCCGTGCGGTACATCCGGCGTCCGGTGCCCGCCGCGAACGGATCGGGCAGGAATCGTTCGGCCGTGACGGCAGGGCGGCCGAGATACCCGCGGGCCAGCCCCTCGCCGCCGATGTGGATCTCGCCGATCACTCCGTCGGGCACGACCTCGCCGCGCTCGTCGAGGAGGTAGACCGACGCGTTGGCGATCGGGCGGCCCACCGGGACCGGAGCAGGCCAGTCGCCGGTCGCCGTCGGCAGGTCGTAACAGGTGACGACATGGGTCTCGGACGGCCCGTACTCGTTGTGCAGCGCCATTCCGGGTGTGCCTGCCAGCCGCCGGACGTCCGGGGTCGCCATGAACTGCTCGGACCCGGAGATGACGGTGCGCAGCGCGGTGGGCAGCACGCCCGCCGCCCGGTAGCCGGCGGCCACCTGCTGCAACGCGGGCGCCGGGATGAACAGCCGCCGGACCTGCCGCGCCTCCAGGACCTTGTGCAGGCCCGCCAGCTCGAACCGCTCGTCCTCGGTGATGAGCACGAGCTCACCGCCGACCATCCAGGTCGAGAACATGTCCTGGACGGACACGTCGAAGGCCAGCGAAGCGAACTGCAGCGTGCGGGGCGGGTCGTCCTGGCTCATTTCGTAGTGCGCGGCCTGCCAGCCGAGCAGGTTGACGACGGCCCGATGGGGCATCGCGATGCCCTTGGGCCCGCCGGTCGACCCGGAGGTGTAGGTCACGTAGGCCAGGTTTTCCGGGGTGAGGCCGGTGCTCGGATTCTCCGGCACCCCCGGTTCCCGGTGGACGCCGTCCAGCGGCCAGATCTCGGCCGCGGTCTCCGGCAGCTTGGCCCGCAGCCCTTCGGTGGTCAGCAGCACCGGCGCGGCCGCTTCGGCCAGTACGGCGCCGATCCGGTCCGCGGGGTTGCGCTGGTCGATGGCGACGTACGCGCCACCGGCCTTCAGCACACCGAGGACGGCGACCACCAGCTCCAGGCCGCGTTCCAGGTACAGCGCGACCCGTGTGTCCGGCCCGACCCCCGCCGCGCGCAACCGGACGGCGAGCAGATTCGCCTTCCCGTTGAGCGCCTCGTAACTCAGCTCCGCCGAGTCGAGACGGACGGCGGTGCGGTCGGGCGTACGGGCCACCTGCTCCTCGAAGACGCTCACCAGCGTGCCCGGCGTGGTCGCGAGGACGGCGCCTTGGCTACGGGAGGCGAGCAGCGCGTCGCGCTCGTCGTGGTCCAGCAAGGGAATCCGGGACGACCGCGGATCGCCACCCGCCGCGATCCCGGTGAGCAACCGGGAGAAGTGCCGCCCCAGCGCGGCGATCGTGTCCGCGGCGAACTCGCCGGTCGCGTAGTCGAAGGACAGCCGCCAGCCGTCACCGAGGCGGCGTGCCCGCAGGGCGAGCGGGTACCGGGCCTCGGGAGCGGGCACGTCGAGCCAGGTGACTTCGACGCCAGGCAAGGTGACGTCGGCCGCGTCCGCCTCGGTGGCTTCGAACCACACCTCGAACAGCGAGTCGCCGCGTCCCCGGCGGCTCGGACTCGCCACCCTGACGACGTCGTCGAACCCGATCTCGCGGTGCACCACGGCGTCGCGCAAGGTGTCACGCACACGGGCGGTCAGCTCGCCGAACGCCGGGTCTCCGGTCAGATCGAGGCGCAACGCGAGAATATGCTGCAGGCAATCGATGTTCTCGCGCGTGTCGCCGTGGTCGGCGAGCACCGGCGTGCCGATCATGAGGTCGGACTGACGGCTGTAGCGGTGCAGCAGCAACGCCCAGGTCGCCAGCAGGACCGTGGAGGCCGGGCAGCCGGTCCGCCCGGCGACGGCGTCCACCGTCTCACCCGCGATGTCGAACGACAGGGTCGCGGACGAGGTCACGTCGCCGCTCTTCGGCAGTCTCGGGAGTTCGAGGCCCACCGGGAAGCCGTCGAGCCGGCGCTCCCAGTACCGCAGCGCCGCCTCGGAGTCCCCCGCCTGATCCCGCGGGGCGGGGTGCGCGCCGACCGGTGGCAGCGAAGCGGCGCGTCCGGCGGTCTCCGCCGCGTAGAACTCGGACAGGTCCCTGGCCAGCAACCGGACCGACCACTGGTCGAACGCGATCTGGTGGACCACCACGCCTTGCAGATACGCACCGGGGCCATAGCGGACGAGCGTGGCACGGAAGACCGGCCCGGCCGCGAGATCGATCGGAACGCGGGCGGCGGTCTCCACCAGCCGCAACGCTTCGGCCTCGGACCCGGCCTCGTCGGGCACGACGGACAGTGGACTCGACGGTTCGTCGACGACCCGCGTCGGCATCCCCGCCGAGTCGGCGAACCTGGTGCGCAGGGCCGGGTGACGCTCGCTGAGCCTGCCGAAGGCCGCCCGCAGGGCGGAGACGTCCACCTCGCCGGACAACCGCCAGGCGAACGCGAGGTTGTAAGCGGCGCCGCCGGGGTCGATCTGAGCGAGGAACCACAGTCCGCGCTGGAACGACGAGGCCTGGCTGAACGATTCGTACGGTTCCCCGGCCATTACCCACTCCAGTACGGTGTGACGGCGAGCGACCACGAAATCGTCACGGCGTCCCCCATCGGGCCACAAGTCCGGTAAGCCACTGACAGCGTCGATTTCCCTTGCTCACAACGTTTCCGGGTTCACCGCCAGCCGCGCCGCGGTCTCGGATTCGGACAGTTCCGCCACCATGGCGAGCACCTCCCGCAGGTCGGATGGCGACGCCTGCTGGAGCCGCCGCGACCGCACCTGTTCGGCGAGCAGCTCCACGGTCAGGTGCGCGGTGAGCAGATCGGCCAGCTGCAGTTCGACGCGCAGGATCGCCCTGATCCGGCTCAGCACCTTGGTGGCGAGCAGCGAATGCCCGCCGAGGTCGAAGAAGCTGTCGTGCACGCCGATCCCCGGCACACCGAGGACCTCGGTCCAGATCTCGGCGAGCCGCGTCTCCAGCTCGTCCCGCGGTGCGACATGCGGGATCTCGCTGTCCCTGGTCAGGGTGACGGCGGGCAACGACGGCCGGTCGACCTTGCCGTTCGCGGACACCGGAATCGACGGCAACCAGGTGAACACGGCCGGGACCATATGCGACGGCAGACGCTCCCTCAGCACGGCGAGCAACCGGTCGGACTCCGGCGGGGTCGCGGTGTCGGACACCAGGTACGCCGCCAGGAACCGCCCGCCCCGCGGATCCTCGGGGGCGACGACGACGGCGTCGACGACTCCCTCGATCTCCCGCAGCGCCGCCTCGATCTCACCCAGCTCCACCCGCTGGCTCCGGATCTTGATCTGGAAGTCCAGCCGTCCCCAGAACTCCAGCGTCCCGTCGTCGATCCACCGGACCTGGTCCCCGGTCGCGTACAGCCGCTCGCCGTCACCGAACGGGCTCGGCACGAACTTGGCGGCGGTCAGCCTCGGCTGTCCCGCGTAACCCGACGCGAGCTGGCAGCCGCCGATGAACAGCTCGCCGACCACGCCCACCGGCACCGGGGACAACCGCCGGTCCAGCACGTACAGCGTCACGCCGGGGGTCGGGCCACCCAGCGACACCCGCGCTCCGAGTGGTTCGGCGACTTCGTGCAGGGTTATGTCGACGGCCGTTTCCGCCGGGCCGTAGGTGTTGACGAGCCGCACGCCGGGGAAGGCCCGCAGGAAATCGCTTGCCAGCACGGCGGGCAGCTCTTCCCCGCTGGCCATCACCACGCGCAGCGCCGGGTACCGGCCCTCGACACCGCATTCGAGGAAAGCGCGCAGCATCAACGGCACGAAGTGGCAGATCGTCACGCCGTGGCGTTCGAGCACGCCGTGCAGGTACACCGGATCGCGGTGACCACCGGGTTCCGCGAGCACCATCCGTGCCCCGGTCAGCAGCGGCCACACCAGTTCCGGCATCGACACGTCGAACCCGATCGGCGTCTTGATCAGCGCGACGTCGTGTGCGGTCAGGTCCAGCCGTTCTTCGAACGTCCGCAGCCGATTCGTCAGGCCGCCGTGGGTGTTCACCACGCCCTTCGGCGCACCCGTGGAGCCGGAGGTGAACAGCACGTACGCCGGGTCCTCCGGGCCGAGTACGACGGCCGGTCGCCCGGCGGGCTGCGCGGCGATCTCCCGCTTGAGGTCGCCGTCGTCGAGACGAACACGGTCGACACTGGCCGGGAGCCGCTCGTGCAGAGACTGCGTCGTCAGGACCTTCACCAGATCGGCCTCGGCGACCATCCGCGCCAGCCGTCCGGCGGGATTGGCCGGATCCAGCGGGACGTAGACGCCGCCCGCCTTCCAGATCCCCCACAACGCCACGACCATGTCGGTGCTGCGCTCCAGGCAGATCCCGATCCGCGATCCGCGTTCCACACCCTGGCCGCGCAGCCACCACGCGAGCCGGTTCGCGCGCTCTTCGACCTCGGGCACCGACAGCGCCTCGCCGCCGTCCATGATCAGGGCCTTCTCGGGGCCCGCCTGATCCGCGACCGCTTCGAACCACTCGACCGTCGTCGGGTGCCCTGTGGACGGCTCGCCGCCGTAACCGATCTGGAGGACGCCTGCTTCCCCGGATCGGGGCATGATCGGCAGCCGCCACACCGGGAGCCCGGCATCGGCGACGCCGGCCCGCAGCACCTCCGCGAAAGCCGACACCAGCCCGGCGGCCGCGGTTTCGGTGAGAACGTCCTTGGCGTACTCCAGGAAACCCGTCAGGCCGCCGGTCTCGGCCGGGGAGAACTCGAGGGAGACATCGAACTTCGCCGTCGCCGTGGGGATCTGCTCGACCTGGACCGATCCCAGAACCGGCAGCCGGTCACGGAGCACGAGCAGGTTCCGCACGATCGACAGCCCGTGCGCGCCTGCCTGATCCTGCCCGGCGGCGCGCACGATCCGTTCGAAGGGCAGTTCCTGGTGCGCGTACGCCCCCAGGCAGGCTTCCCGTACCCGGCCCAGCAGTTCGCCGAAGCTCGGGTCGTCGCCGAGATTCACCCGCAAGGGCAGGGTGTTCGCGAAGAAACCGACCACTTCGGACAGTTCCGGGCGGGACCGGCCCGCGGTGGCCGTGCCGAGTACCACGTCGACCTGCCCGGACCACCGCGACAGCGCCACCGACCAAGCCGCGGCCAGCACCATGAACGGCGTCAGCTCATGGGCGGCCGCCAGTTCGCGCACCTTCGAGAGCAGGTCCGGCGGGACTTCGGCGGCCAGCGTGGCGCCCTCGAACGATCGGGTCGCCTCCGACGGCCCGTCGGCGGGCAGTTCCAGCGGGACCGCGCCTGCCAGCCGTTCCCGCCAATAGGCGTCGGCCTCGCCGAAGCCTTCGCGAGAGTCCGTTTCCCGCTGCCACGCGGCGAAATCCCGGTACCGCGTCGGCACTTCGGGCAGCACGGGAACGGCGCCACCGGCCAGTGCTTCGTACACTGTGGACAGTTCCGAGGTCAGGATGCCCAGCGAGGTGTCGTCGGCCACGATGTGGTGCACGCACAACGCGAGCACCCACCGGTCAGTCGCGGAGACCCGCATCAGGGCCGCGCGCAGCAACGGCGGCGAGCCGAGGTCGAACGGTTCCGCGGCGAGCCGCGCGCAGGCTTCGTCGAGCGCCGCGTCGTCCGCCACCTGCGACACCGGAAGGTCGAACCGGGCCGCGGCGTCGGCGACCACGTGCTGTCCGACCTGGCCATCGGCGTCGAGCCGGAAACCGGTGCGCAACAAGGCATGCCGGTCGATGAGCAGGCGGATTCCGTCGAGCAGGGCCTGGTGGCCGGGTTCGCCGGACCAGTCGACGCGACCGGCGATGTGATACGCGGACGAGGCGCCGACCTGGTCGAGCAGCCACAACCGCTCCTGCCCGAACGACGCGGGGGCCGTCGTGGCGTCGTCGAGCCGCGGGATCCCGTCCGCGCGGGTGCCTTCCCGTGTGGTCTTGGCGATCTCCGCCGCCGTCCCGCCGGACAGCAGCCAGTCCAGTGCCACCTCGACGCCGAGCTCGGTCTGCAATGCCGCGCGCAACCGCATCGCGCGCAGGGAGTCGAGGCCCTGGCCGACGAGCGGCCGGTCCGGCTCCAGCGCGGAAGGGGCGAGCTGGAGCGCTTCGGCGACCAGCTCGGCCACTGCGTCGTGCGCTTTGCCTGCCAGGTTTTCGGGCTGCCCGGTGTCCGGGACCGTCATGGTGACCAGCACCGGCAGCGTCCCGTCGAGGTAGGCGTCCCGGCAGGCGGACCGGCGGACCTTGCCGCTGGAGGTCCTCGGCACACTTCCGGGGCGTACCAACGCGATGTCGTGCAGGTCGAGTCCATGTTCACCGGTGACGGCTTCGCGTACCGCGCGGACTGTCTCCGCGAGATCGGCGGATGCGAAGCCTCTGGCCACCTCGTGCACCAGGACGACCCGCTCGGTTTCCGCGTCTTCGACGGCGAACGCGGCACCCCGGCCCGCGGCCAGCACCGCGCCCGCCCGCGCCGCGGTCAGCTCGATGTCGGCCGGGTAGTGGTTCGCCCCGCGGACCACGATCAGCTCCTTGAGCCTGCCGGTCACGAAGAGCTCACCGGCGCGCTGGAAACCGAGATCGCCGGTACGCAGCCAGGTCCGGTCCTGGTCGTCGTCGGCCAGCCTGGCGCCGAACGCGCGCGCGGTCTCTTCCGGAGCCTGCCAGTAGCCAGCGGTCACCGAAGGCCCGCTGACCCAGATTTCGCCGACACTCCCGTCCTGGCACTCGCGGAAAGTCACCGGGTCGGCGATGACGAGCGCGGCACCTTGAACCGGCCCGCAGCCGACCAGTGTCACGCCCGATCCGGCCTCGACGGCGGTGCCCGCGGACAGCTCGCCACGATCGACGGTCAGCTCGGTCGGGAGAGCGGGCTTCGACACGCCGGTCACGAACAACGTCGCCTCGGCGAGCCCGTAACAGGGCAGGAACGCTTCGGCGCGGAACCCGGCCGGGCCGAAGCGTTCGGCGAAGGCACGCAAAGTCTGCGAGCGCACCGGCTCCGCGCCGACCAGCGCGTGCCGCCAGCGGCTCAGGTCCAGCCCCTCGGCCTCCTCGTCGCTGACACGGCGCACGCATTCGGCGTAGGCGAAGTCGGGAGCCGCGCTGGCCGTCGCGCCGAAATCGCTCATCGCCCGCAGCCAGCGCACCGGACGATGCAGGAAAGCCAAGGGGGACAGCAACATCCCTGGGAATCCACTGTAGAGCGGCTGAAGGATCCCGCCGATCAGGCCCATGTCGTGGTACGGCGGCAGCCAGCTCACGCTGCGGGTGTCCTGATCCGGCGAGAGCACGCCGGCGATCACCGCCGAGTTCTCCAGCAGGTTGCCGTGGCTGACCAGGACACCCTTCGGCCGCGCGGTGGAGCCGGAGGTGTACTGCAGGAACGCGATCGCGGCCGGATCCGGGGATCCGGCCGTCCACTCCCCTGCCTCGGCGACGTCGGTGTCTTCGGTGGCCAGCAGCCACCGGACGGATTCGACACCGGGGCCGTCCGGGCCGTCGAACCGCGCGCGGACGGCGGCCAGGCTCGCCGCGTCGGTCATGGCCACCACCGCGCCGGAGTCCGCGGACAGCGCGAGCACCCGCTCCAGTCCCAGCCGATTCGCCGGCGGATACACCGGCACCGCCGTCACCCCGGCGTACAGGCAGCCGAAGAACGCGGTGACGTACTCCGCGCCGGGTGGGTAGAGCAGCAGCGCCCGGTCACCGGGCCGCACGTCGGCGGCCAGCAGCCGGACCGCCACGACCCGTGCGGCGGTGTCGAGCTCCCGGTAGGTGACCGGGCGCTCGCCACCCTCGCCGTCGGCGAACACGTACGCGACGTCCGACGGCTGTTCGGCCGACCGGCCGGTGAGCAGCCCGATGAGATCGGCTCGCTGGGTGGGCAGTCTCATGGATTCACTCCTGTACGCGGATGTCCGGCCCTGTCCTCGGCGCCGCTATTCGCCCCAGTCCTCTTCGACCTCCGGCGCCATCGCGACCACCAGCGGGTCCTTGGTGACCACTTCGAGCTCGCTGAGACAGTCCGGACACTCGACGATCTCGTTCTGTCGCGCGGAGTCCTGGACCTCGATGGCCCCTTCGCACTCCGGGCACGCTGTCGCCGTCATTACGCCTCCTCAACCCAGCACCAGCAGTGAAGGCCCAGCATGTGCCGGGAGGCCGTCCCGCGACCAGTCGGGGAAGTCCCCGACTGGAACGCCGTGTCAGGCGAAGCGCGACATGCGGTTCAGGGTCCGGGTGTAGTCGGCCAGAAGGGCGGTCGTGCGGGTGGTGAGGCTGCGGGCCGCGGCGGCGGGATCCTCCCGGCCGGCGGCCACGATGATGCGTACCGCCGACCAGTGGTGCGCGATCCGGTCGACCTCCCTCGCCAGTTCGGCCAGTGCCGGTTCGGCGAAGCGGCGGGCGGCGGCGGCCAGGTGATCGCCGTGCAGTCCGGACACCGCGAGTGCGGTGCCTCCCACCACGAACACCTCGTCGACCACCGCCGGGTCACCGTCGGCGAGCCGGGCGGAGGAGTCGGTCAAGAACCGGCGCAGGCCGGGAAGTCCGTGGTACTCCTGGCCTCCGTCGCCGTCCCCGGTGTACCCGGCGACGTTCGCGGTGAGCACCGCGCTCAGCCGGTCACGGTCCAGTTTGGGCAGCGGATGCTCCACACCGACCTCCAGCCACCGGTTTCCGATGGGCCGGGCGGTGAAGAACAGGTCCCGGTCGTGGACGACGGGGTTCGCCGAGTCTCGGGCGGCGGTCAGCTCCGAAATCGTGATCTCGCCCTGGAATCGCGGCGGCACCGAGTCGATCACCAGCGCCACGCCGCGTTCGTCGTCGAAGCCGTACACCACCAGAAGATGGTTGGTGTGCACGTCTCGATAGGCCGGCCGGAACGGCAGGTGGTAGTTGTCCGCGGCCACCGCCACCGGCTGCCCCGCCGCCACCGCGGCCCTGACCTCCTGCCAGCCCTGCTCGGCGTCGGCGGGCTCGTGCCAGGTCGAGGTGATCGGGTGATGCGGCGCGATGCTGGCGAACAACGAGCCGCGCAGGCAAGGGAAGTAGTACTCCTCGCGGCGGACGTCCCCGGCCCGGTAGCCGAAGCCCCAGCCCGCGCCGAGCACGTCGATCGGATCGGCCCCGTGGAAGCCCAGCAGCACCCCCGCGGTGGTCTGCAGGCAGTGGCCGAGATCGTGGCGCCAATGCTCGATCCCCGGCAGTTCGACCCTCATACCGCCACCCTCTCCCCCGCCTGCAGCGTGATCGCGAACAGGTGCAGCGCCGGATTGTCCGGCAGTTCCAGCGCCACGACGCCGTCCGGCACCGACAGCGGGACCCGTTGCGCCCAGATCGCCGGGGCGGTGGTCCGCTGGACGTGCCGCGGGTAGTGCATCGTGGCGCACCGGTAGGCGAGCAGTTCGCCGAACCGCGGCTCGGTCTCCGGCCAGAAGTCGGACATCCGCAGCCACTGCGGCCGCACGGTGCCATCGGCGTACCGCAGCAGCAGCGGGTCCTCGGTGCGGCGCTCGGCGGCGCCGAGTACGTGCACCCAGTCCCACCGGCCTTCGGGGACGTCGATCCGCTGGCCGCGGCAGCGGACGTTGTCCCGCCCGTCCGGGGCGCGCTCGGGGAACCGGAACGGCACCCCGCCGACGACGGAGGTGGCGCCCGGCGACGGCAGGTCCGCCGCGGGAAAGCTGTTGCCCCAGATGTTGAACCCGGCGGCGGCGAGGTCTCCGACAGTGCTCAGACCGGTGTTGTTGACGTGTTCCAGCAGCGAAAGGCTCCGCATCCCGGTGTCCGCCATCACGCGACCCCCTCGGCCCGTCGAACGTCCACAGAGGACTCCAGAAGTGCGAACGCGACCACACGGGCATCGGCCAGCACGGGCAGCACGAGCGCGGTCAAGTCGTCACGCCTGGCGACCCCGATCCTGGCGAGCACGGTCCCCGGCCGGTCCGCGGACTCCTCCGGCAACGGCCGCAGGAACTCAGGGTCCGCCCCGCCGCGGTAGTGCAGCCAGACGGTCTCCTCCCAGCCGGTTCGCGGAGCGCCTTCCAGCAGCAGGCACACCCAGTCGTACCGGCCGGGCGGGATCTCCCAGTGCTGTCCGGCGAGCGGCAGGTCGCAGGCGGTGAATCCCATGCGCATCTCAGCCGGCGCTCAACGCCGAGGGAAGCCTGCGCAGCACGTAATCCGCGTACGCGCCGACCAGATCGGTGTCGAGCACCTCGACCGCGCCGTGGAACTCCGGGGTGTGGTTGACCTCGTTGACGTAGAACCGGCCGTCACGATCTTCGAGCACGTCGATGCCGTACACCCCTTCGCCGATCGCCTCGGCGACCGCCACCAGCAGCTTCACCAGCTCGTCGCTGGGATCGCAGCGCTCCGCCCGTCCGGTGCGCGCGGTGTTCGTGCGCCATTCGTCGGACACCTTGTAGATGACGCCGACCACCTCACCGCCCATCACATACGCCTTGATGTCGCGGCCCGGCTTGTCGACGTACTCCTGCGCGTACACCACCTGATACTGCGGGCTCGCCAGCGCGGCCCGGTGCTCCATCAGGGTTTCCGCGGCCTCCCTGTCCTTCGGCCGCGACGCGAGCCGTCCCCACGAGCCGATGACCGGCTTGATCACCATCGGGAAGCCGAACTCGGTCAGGCCGTCGAGAGCGTGGTCCGGCGACAGGCTCACCATCGCCTTCGGCACCGGCAGCCGCGCGTCCTGCAACGCGAGCGCGGTGAGCAGTTTGTCCCCGCACAACGAGATGACGTCGTAGCTGTTGACCACGGTCAGCCCGGCGTGTTCGAGCAGCCTGGTGCCGTAGACGTTGCGGGTGTGCGAGATCTCGCGGCTCAGCGCCCCGGCGTAGGGCAGCTCGCGCCCGTCGAGCCGGAACGGGTGCCGCCGGGAGTCGATCACGTCGAGGACGGCGCCCCGCTTTTCGAGCGCCCCGAGGATGAGTTTCTCTTCAAGGCGGATACGGGAAGCCAGTACGGCAATGGGAGTGGGCATCGGAGACTCCAGCGTCGGGGTAGACCCGGTACCGGACCGGTACCAGGGCCGAGAACGGCTCAGGCCGGGTTGAGATCCACGAGCAGCATGTCGCGCACGGCCCGGCCGCCGGTGCGGTCGCGGACCGAGATCGGGGATGCCTCGTGCCAGAGGGCGGTGTCGTCGACCAGCACCGAATCCAGCGGCTCGGTCAGGGTGAACCGCACGTCGGGGTGCCCGTCGCGATAGATGCTGGACTCGCCGCCCGCGCTGTTCTCCTTGCGCAGCAAGTGCATCCCGACGAACGAGTGACCGTCACGGTGCCTGCCCTCCGGGGTGGGCAACCCGCTCTCCCCGGTCCGCGCGACGATGCGGATCAGGTGCAGTCCGACCGTCCATTCAGGACTGTCCCGCACCCTGGACGCGAGCGCCAGGTCAGTGGACACCAGCGCGTGCAGGCAGCTGTCGGCCAGCGTCTCGGGCGGGATCGGGGCGAACATCCGCTCTTGTTCGCGCCACATCGGGATGCTGTCCTGCCGGAACGACCGATGCGGCAACGGGCTGAGCGACAGCCCGGCATCGGTGGACACCGCGTGCAACCTGCCGTAGCGCCGGTAGCGGTAGAAACCGCCGTCGACGAGCTGGTCGTCCTGTCTCAGTTCTTCCCAGCCCGCCCGGAACCCGGCGAATTCCGCGCCGAGCACGTCGATCGGGAAGTGTGCGCCGGACAGCCGGACGAACCCTTCCGCCGCCAAGTCCGCGGCCAGTTCCGCCGGGTCGGCGAAGGCCGTCCCGCGATACGGCGGAGCGGGCCGCTCCGGAGTGAAGACTTCCTCGGTCATCGATCCGCTCCCCTTTCCTGGTTCGTGCGCCCTTCCGCACGACCGGCGAGCACCGCCGAGGCGAGCTCTTCGACACTGTGCTTTCCCAATATCACGGGGATCGGCAGCTCGACCCCCGCGTGGCGCGCCCGCTGGAACACGGTCATCGCCCGCAGCGAATCACCGCCGAGCGCGTAAAAGTCGTCCTGGACCCCGATCTCCTCGACACCGAGGACCTCCGACCACAGCCGCGCGAGCAGCAGCTCGGTCGGCGTCCGCGGCGCCACGGCCGCACGCTCGGTCCGGCCGAACTCCGGTTCCGGCAGCGCCGCCCGGTCGACCTTCCCGTTGACGGAGTTCGGCAGTGACTCCATGGCCACGAACACCGCGGGGACCATGGCCGGGGTCAGCCGGTCCGCGAGCAGGATCCGCAGCCGCTCGGCGGACGGCGCCTCGCCGTCGTGGCCCACGAGGTAGGCCACGAGCTGGACCGCCCCCGTCGGATCGGGACGGGCGACGACCACGACGTCGGCGACGCCCTCGCAGTCGCGCAACGCCGCCTCGACCTCACCCGGTTCGACCCGCTGGCCGCGCACTTTGAGCTGGAAGTCGGCGCGACCGCAGAACTCGAGCAGGCCGCCGCCGATCCAGCGCGCCAGGTCACCGGTCCGGTACATCCGCGATCCCTTGTCGCCGAAGGGATCCGGCACGAATCGCGCGGCGGTGAGGTCGGGCCTGCCCGCGTATCCCAGCCCCACCTGACCACCGCCGAGGTACAGCTCCCCCACCACCCCCGGCGGCACCGGGGACAGCCACCGATCGAGCACGTACGCCGTGGTTCCCGGCTCCGGGCCGCCGATCGGCACCCGCGTCCCGAGTGGTTCGGCGACCTCGTGCAGGGTCACGTCGACGGCCGCTTCCGCCGGGCCGTAGGTGTTTATGAGCCGCACGCCGGGAAAGGCCCGCAGGAAATCGCCCGCCAGAACTGCGGACAGCTCCTCCCCGCTGGCCATCACCACCCGCAACGCGGGATACCGGCCCTCGACACCGCAATCGAGAAAAGCACGCAGCATCAACGGCACGAAATGGCAGATCGTCACGCCGTGGCGCTCGATCGCACCATGCAGATAAACCGGATCGCGGTGACCACCAGGCTCCGCGAGCACCATCCGCGCCCCGGTCAGCAAGGGCCACACCAGCTCCGGCACCGACACGTCGAACCCGATCGGCGTCTTGATCAACGCCACGTCGTGTGCGGTCAGGTCCAGCCGTCGCTCGAACGTCCGCAGCCGATTGATCAGGCCGCCGTGAGTGTTCACCACACCCTTCGGCGCACCCGTGGAGCCGGAAGTGAACAGCACATACGCCGGATCGTCCGCGCCGAGCGCGACAGGCGGTCGCCCGGCAGGCTGCGCGGCGATCTCCCGCGCGAGATCACCGTCATCGAGACGAACACGGTCGACATCGGCGGGCAGCAGCTCGTGCAAAGACTCTGTCGTCAGGACCTTCACCAGATCGGCCTCGGCGACCATCCGCGCCAAGCGTCCGGCCGGATTGCCGGGATCCAGCGGGACGTAGACACCGCCCGCCTTCCAGATCCCCCACAACGCCACCACCAGATCGACACTGCGCTCCAGGCAGACACCGACCCGCGACCCACGTTCCACACCCTGGCCGCGCAGCCACCACGCCAGCCGGTTCGCGCGCTCTTCGACCTCGGCCACCGACAGCGCCTCGCCACCGTCCATGACCAGCGCCTTCTCGGCACCCGCCCGGTCCGCGGCAGCCTCGAACCACTCGACCGTCGTCGGATGCCCCGCGGGCAACTCGCCGCCGGAGGCCCAGTCCGTCACCAGCGCCGACTCGCGCGACGGCATCACCGGCAGTCTCCACACCGGACTGTCCACATCGGACACCGCGCTCCGCAGCACCTCGGTCAGCCCGGCCAGCAGACCGGCCGCGGTGGTCCGGTCGAACAGTTCGGCGTCGAAGTCCAGGATCACACTCAGGCCGCCGCCAGTGGTGGGCGCGATGTCCAGGCCGAGATCGAACCGGGTGCCGCGTGGGGCGGGCAGCCGTTCCACGGTGACACCGGGCAGCCGTAACGGCTCGCCGGGGGTGTTGTCCAGCGCCAGCATGGTTCGCACCAGCGGCGGCCGCGGGCCCTGGTGGTCCGGGTCGGCCTCCTGGCTGATCCGCTCGAACGGCACGTCCTGGTGCGCGTACGCCGCCAGGCACACCTCCCGCACCCGGACCAGCAGCTGCCGGAAACTCGGGTCGCCGGTGAGGTCCACCCGCAGCGGCAGCGTGTTCACGAAGAAGCCGACGACGCGGTCGAGTTCGGTGCTGCCGCGCCCGGCGACCGGGGTGCCGACGACGATGTCGTCCTGCCCGGACCAGCGGTGCAGTACCACCGCCCAGGCCGCCGTCAGCGTCATGAACAACGTCGCGCGCTCGGCTTCGGCCACCGTGGCCCACCGCTCGACCAGCCCGGCGTCGAGGTCGGCGGACACGCTGTCACCGAGGAAGCGGGAACGCGCCGGACGCGGGTGGTCGGTGAACAGTTCCAGTGGCTTGGCCCCGGCGAGTGTCCGGCGCCAGTGGGCGAGCTGCCCGGTGAGCACCTCGCCTTCGAGGAAGTCCCGTTGCCATACCGCGAAATCCGCGTACTGCAGTTCCAGCTCCGGCAGCTCGGGGGCGCGGCCTTCCAGCTGCGCCGCGTAGACCTCGCCGAGTTCGGCGACCAGTACGCCCAGCGACCAGCCGTCGACCACCACGTGGTGCATGCACAGCAGCAGCACGCACTCCCCCGGCTCACCGTCGAGCACCCGCAGCAATGCGGACCGCAGCAAGGGCGGCGCGGCGAGGTCGAACTCGGGCTCGGTCACCGCGCGCATCGCCGCGTCCAGCCCGTCGCGGGTCGTGTCCACCACGCTCAGCGGGGCCACCGCGGTGGCCAGCGCCACCTGGGTCAGCGCACTGTCGGCACCGACCTCGACACCGGTCCGCAGCACCTCGTGGCGATCCACCAGGAACTGCAGTGCGGCCCTCAGGGCGGGGACGTCGACCGTGCCGGTCATCCGCAGCGCGCCGTTGATGTGATAGGCCGCCCCGGACCCCATCTGGTGCAGCAGCCACAGTCGTTCCTGGCCGAAGGAGGCGGGGAAGACGAACGACTCCGCGATCGCCTGCTGGTCAGTCATCGGCGTTCTCGCCTTTCGTCACGTCCGGCGTGGTGGGGGCCCGGAACCGGGAGCGGTCGAGTCTCGGGATAGCCGCCACCGGCCGGGCAGGCGCCGCCGCGTCGACCAGTCCGGCCACGTTCGCGACGGTGCCCGCCTCGAAGAAGTCGGCCAGTTCCAGTTCCACCTGGCAGGCCGCGCGGATCCGGTGCAGGATCCGGACCGCGAGCAGGGAGTGGCCGCCGAGTTCGAAGAAGTCCTCGTGCACGTCGAACCCGGCGTCGATACCCAGCAATTCGGCCCAGATCTCCGCGACCCGGCGCTCGGCCTCGGTCCGTGGTCCGACCGCCGGTCCGGCGGCGGGTACGACGGTCTCCGGCAGGCCGGTCGCGCCCGCGCCGGCGGTTTCGGCGACGGGTTCGGGCGCGTCGACGATTTCCACCAGCCCTTCGGCGGTCCGTCGCGCCCGATCGCCGGTCGCGTACAGCCTGGCGCCCGTACCGGACGGATCCGGCACGAACCGTGCGGCCGTCAACGCCGGTCGGCCGGTGAACCCCTGCCCCGCGACGACTCCGCCGAGGAACAGCTCCCCCACGACACCGATCGGCACCGGGGCCATCCACCGGTCCAGCACCTGTGCTCCCGTGCCGCCGGGGGCGGGAGCGGTCGCCTCCGTCAGCGGCAGGTCCCACACCGGGCGGGTCGGCTCGGCCACGCCCGCCCGCGCCACCGCCAGCACCGCGGCCACCAGCCGCCGGGCCGAGGACGCCGTCAGCACGTCCGTCGAGAACTCCGCGAAACCGGCGAGTCCCCCGTCTTCCGCCGGGGACAGCTCGATCTCGAGTTCGAACTTGGCGGTGCCGGTGTGCACCGGCAGCACGTCCATGCGCACCCCCGGCGGCTCGACCACCCGGCGCGGAGTGTTGTGGAGCACCAGCATGTGCCGGATGATCGGGGACCGGCTGAAGCCGTCCCGGTCCGGCCGGATCTCCCGCACCAGCTGTTCGAACGGCAGGTCCTGGTTCGCGTAGGCGCCGACGCAGGCCTCCCGCACCCGGCCGAGCAGCTCCCGGAAGCCCGGCGCGAGCGGCACGTCGACCCGCAACGCCAGTGTGTTGACGAAGAAACCGACCAGGCCTTCCAGCTCCGTGCGGGTGCGCCCGGCGATGGCCGTCCCCCACACCACGTCCCGGCGTCCCGACCACCGCGCGAGCACGATCGCCCAGGCCGCGGCCAGCACCATGTACAGCGTCGCGCCTTCGTCGTCGCCGATGCGGCGCAGGGCGGCGACCAGTTCCGCGGGAACGGTCACCGGTACGACGTCACCGGAGAACGCGCGGTCCGGGCGAGCCGCGGCGTCGGCGGGCAGCTCCACCGCCCGCGCCCCGGCGAGCCGCTCCCGCCAGTACGCGAGCTGGCCGGTGAGCGCGCCGCCGGAGACGTAGTCCCGATGCCACGAAGCGAAATCGACGTAACGAGTCGCCAAGGGCGGCAGCGCCGCCTTCGTCCCGGCGCACAGCGCGGCGTAGACGAGGGCGAACTCACCGGCGAGGATGCCGAGCGACCACCCGTCCACGACGATGTGGTGCACGCACAGCAGGAGATGCCAGTCGTCCGGCGCGATCTGGAACAGCATCGGCCGCAGCAGGCACGGCCCCGCCAAGTCGAACGGACGGCGGCAGGCGAGCCGGACTTCGTCCCACAGCACGTCTTCGCTCACCTGGGCGAAGGGCACGTCGACCGTCACCGCCTCGGGCGGGTGCACGATCTGCACGACCCCGCCCTCGTCGTCGACGCGCAGTCCCGTGCGCAGCGCCTCGTGCCGCTCGACGAGCACACGGACGGACTCGCGCAGCGCGGCCACGTCTACTTCGCCCCGCATCCTGAGCGTGCCGGCGACGACGTACAGCGCGCTGTCAGGGTTGAGCTGTTCGAAGAAGTACAACCGTTCCTGCGCATGCGAAGCCGGGCTCTGCGCTTCGTCGGCCGGGCGACGGGGGATCCCGTCTGCGGCCTTGCCGATGCCCGCTTCGTCTAGACGTCGCTGGAGTAGTCGATACTGGTCCGCGGAGAGCGATCCGGGTGCCATGGCGCCGAAACCTCCTTCGTGAGGCCAGTACAGCCGAGGATGTCCTGCCGCAGTTGCGTGAGCATCGAGGTCGCGTTGTCCCGCGGGAAGAAATGCCCGCCGGGGAACGTGCTGACCCGCGCGGTGCCTTCGACCTCCGCCAGCCAGCCGACGGCTTCCGCCTCACCGGCCAGCGGGTCGTCGGCGCCGAGGTACACCCGCAGGTCGCAGCGGAGCGGCGGCCGCGGTTCCGGCCGGAACTCGTTCACCACCGTCAGATCCGCGCGGAGGATGGGGAGGATGTACTCCAGGAACAGCGGATCCGGCGGGGTGTCCGCGGGCAGGCCTTCGGCGCGGGTGATCAACTCGATCAGGCCCTCATCGGAGGTTTCGCTGCGCCAGTTCGGCGCGTGCAGGCTCCCTGGAGCCGCCGCGGCCGCCACCACGAGTCCTTCGGGCAGCCACCCCCTGGTGGCGCGGAGGGTCCGGCAGAGCTCCCAGGCGACGACGGCGCCCATGCTGTGCCCGAAGACGACCAGCGGCAGTTCGTCGAGCCCGTCCAGTTCCGGCAGCACGCCGTCGATGAGTTCCGCCATGTCGGTGATCGGCCGTTCCATGCCACGATCGCCGCGGCCGGGCAGTTCCACCCCCACGACGTCGATCTCGGCACCGAGCGGCTCACCCCAGTTCTGGTAGATCCTGGCCGAACCGCCGCCGGGCGGCAGGCACAGCAACCTCGCCCTTGCCCGCCCGGATCGGGAGAAATGCCGCAGCCACTCAGTCACGCGATCAGATTCGCCGGATCACGTGCCGGGAACAAGTCAGTGAGTGTCCCGACAAACCCGGCCCGGCAGGCATTTCCGGCGGTCAGCTCAGCCCCGCCGACTCCTCGACCACCCGGAGCACCTCCGCCGCGGAATCGGCGAGATACATGTGTTCCCCCGGCAGCTCCCGCAGGACGAACTCCCGGCTCGTCGCCTTGGCCCATTCCCCGGCCTGTTCGGCCGAAACCAGGCTGTCGTCCCGGCCGCGGACCGCGGTGATCGGTGCCGCCAACGGGGTATCCGTGCCAGGGCGGTAGTTTTCGTGCATCTCGACGTCGGCGCGCAGCGTCGGCAGCACCATCTGGCGCACCTCGGGATCTTCCAGTGCCGCGTCGTGGTGCCCGGCGAGTTCGCCGACCCTGGCGACGAACTCGCTGTCGGGCAAGCCGGTCGCCCGGAGTTCCCGCCGCGTCCACGGGCCGGGAGAACCGCTCACCACCAGGCTGACCACGGTGACCGACGGCGTCCCCGCGAGCAGGTGGCCCAGTTCGTAGGCGAGCACGGCGCCCAGGCTGTGGCCGAACAGCGCCACCTGCCCGGCGCCGCCGATCTCCGTCAGCAGACCGGGCAGCAGGTCTTCCGCCGCCTGGCGCACATCCCGGTACGGTTGCTCGCGGATCCGCCGCTCGCGGCCGGGCAGCCGGACCGGGACGATCTCGAGGTCACTGTGGGCCAGCGTGCGCCACGGCCGGAAGAACGCGGCCCCGCTCCCGGCGAACGGCGCACACACCAGCGGAATACGGCTCATGGGTTCTCCGGTCTCTTCACCTCGCCGGCTACAGCCGGTCGCGGACCTCTTCGTCGGACATGGCGCTCACCTCGAGGACCAGCTCGGCCACGGCGTCGGCGTCGATTCCCTCGACGGTGCCGAGCTCGCGCAGGTACGTCGCGACCGCACGCACCGTGCGCGCCGCGAGGAAACCGGGGATGTCCAGCTTGACCCGCAGCAGCTCGCGGACCCGTGACACCGCCTGCGTGGCGAGCAGGGAATGGCCGCCCAGCTCGAAAAAGTCGTCCGTGGTACCGATCCGCGGCACCGGGAGCAGTTCGGACCACACGTCGACGAGCAACTGCTCCAGCGCGCCCGCGGGGGCCGTGTAACTGGTTTCCGGCCGGTCGGCACCGGGTGCGGGCAGCGCGGCCCGGTTCAGCTTTCCGCTGGGCAGCAAGGGAAGCTTGTCCAGTACCAGGTAGGCCGACGGCACCATGTGGTCCGGCAGCCGGTCGGAAAGATGGGCGCGCAGCTCCGCGGCGGTCGGCCGGTTGTCCCCGTTCGGCGTCACGTAGGCGGCCAGGCGGCGTTCGCCGACGGCGTCGGTGTAGGCGACGACCACCGGCTCGGTCACCGACGGATGCCCGGACAGCACGTTCTCGATCTCGCCGAGTTCGATCCGGAAGCCCCGGATCTTGACCTGGAGGTCGAGCCTGCCGAGGAAATCGAGGTCCCCGCTTGCCAGGAACCGCGCGTGGTCGCCCGTCGCGTACATCCGGCCACCCGGCTCCGGGCTGTACGGATCCGGCAGGAACCGCTGAGCGGTCAGGCTTGGCTGGTGCCAGTAGCCGCGGCCCGGTCCCGCGCCGCCGATGAACAGTTCCCCGGCCACGCCTGGCGGAGTCGGCTCGCCGTGCTCGTCGAGCACGTAGAGCCGGTGGTTGGGCAGCGACCGGCCCCAGAGCACGCCCGCCGGGCTGCGCTCGGCGACCGGGTGAAAGGTGCTGCAGTAGGACGCCTCGGTCATCCCGGCGAGGTTGAGCAGCCGCACACCGGGCACCAGCTCGGCGAGCCTGCCGGGCAGCGCCGGGGGCATGCGGTCCCCGCCGAGCCCGACCGCGCGCAGCACGACCCCGTCCATGCCGCCGCGCCGGTAGGCGTGGTTGACCAGCATGTCCAGCAGCGCCGGCGCGGAACTCCACGCGGTCACCCGCATGGTGCGCAACAGTTCGAGCAGCTGCTCCGGGTCGGTGGTCTCGATGTCGCTGGGGACGACGATCGTCGCACCGGCGGCGAGTGTGCCGAAAACCTCGTACACCGACATGTCGTAGTTCAGCGAGGAGATGGCGAGCATCCGGTCGGCCGGGGTCAGCGCGTAGGCGCCGTTGACGCCGTTCAGGGTGTTCGCCACCCGGCCGTGCTCGTTCGCCGATCCCTTGGGACGCCCGGTCGAGCCGGAGGTGTAGATGACGTAGGCGAGGTTCGGCTCGGCGACCACCGCGGGAGGGCGCTCGGCCGGGTACCCCGCGATGCGGTCCGCCTCCACGTCGAGGCAGACCAGGCGGGTGTCCTCGGCGTCGTCGCTGGTCCGCACGCGCTCGGGGTCTGCCACCGAGGAATGGGTGAGCACCAGGGCCGCACCGGCGTCCTCGGCCATGTAGGCGACGCGGCGGCGGGGGTAGTTCGGGTCGAGCGGGACGTACCCGGCGCCCGCCTTCAGGATGCCGAGCACCGCGACGATCATCAGTTCCGACCGCGGCAGCGAGATCCCGACCAGCTGCTCCGGCCGGACCCCTTCCGCACGCAGGAACCAGGCGAGCCGGTTCGCGCGCTCGTCCAGTTCGCGGTAGGTCAGCACCTCCTCGCCGAAGGCCACCGCCTCCGCGTCAGGGGCGAGATCCACCTGTCGTTCGAACAGGCCGTGCAGGGTGCCGGCGGTCTTCGCGGGCTCCGCCGAACCTCCACCGCTCGCGACGTCGATCATCTCCGCCAGTTCGCCGGGCCCGGCGATCGGCAGCCGGGAGACGGGCGTCTCCGGATCGGCCAGCCCGGCGGCCAGCAGCAGCTCGAACGCGGCGACCATCCGGCGGACGGTGTCCGCTTCGAACAGGTCCGAGCTGAACTCCGCCCGGCCGTCGAGACCGCCGTCGGTGGTGGGCACCAGATCCAGGGTCAGGTCGAATTTGGTCGACTCGGTGCGCAGGTCGAGCTCGCTCACCTGCAGTCCCGGCAGCCGCAACCGGGCCATCGGCACGTTCCGCAGCGCGAGCAGGGTCTGCACCAGCGGGATCGAGCCCGCCGAACGGTCCACTCCGGACTCGGCCACCATCCGCTCGAACGGGACGTCCTGGTGGGCGTACGCGGCGAGGCATTCGGCACGCGCGGCCCGGACGAGTTCGCGGAAACTCGGGTCGCCCGAGGTGTCCATCCGCAACGGCAAGGTGTTCACGAAGAACCCGACCAGCGGCTCGATGTCCACGTGCCCCCGGTTGGCGATCGGCGAGCCGATGATCATCTCCTGCTGCCCGCTCCACCGCCGCAACAGCACGGTGTACGCGGCGAGCAGCACCATGAATTGGGTGGCCTGCTCACCTTCGGCGAGTTTTTCGACGGCGCGGACGGTGTCCGCGCCCAGGCGCAACGGGACCGACTCCCCCGCCGAGGACCTCGCCGCGGGGCGCAACTTGTCCGTCGGCAGCTCCAGCACCGGCGCGAAGGCCAGGTGATCACGCCAGTACGACACCTGCTCGTCGAGCTCGCCGTCGTTCACCCGTCCTCGCTGCCAGACGGCGAAATCGGCGTACTGCACCGGCAACTCCGGCAGCGGGGACTCCTCGCCCGCCACGTACGCCTGGTACAGCGTCGTCAGTTCTTGTTGCAGGACACCGATGGACCAGCCGTCCGAGACGATGTGGTGCGTGCTCAGCAGGAGTACGTGCTCGGTGTCGCTCACCTTGAGCACACAGGCCCGGATCAACGGGCCGGCGGCCAGGTCGAACGGCAGCCGGACCTCCTGCTGGTACCGCTCGCGCACCTCGGCCTCGGCGGCCTCGGCCGACCGGTCGCTCAGATCCACCAACGGGATGGTGAGCGGCTCGGCGTCGTGCACGAGCTGGCCGGGAACCCCGCCGCGATCGGTGAACGTCGTGCGCAGCACCTCGTGCCTGCGCACGATCTCGTCGAGAGACCGCCGCAGCGCTTCCACCTGTAGCACGCCGGTGAACCGCACCGCCGCGGGCACGACGTAGGCGATCGACCCCGGATCGGTCTGTTCGAGGTACCACAGGCGTTCCTGCGCGTAGGAACACGGCAACGGGTCACCGGTCCGCGCGGTGACGGGGATCGCCGACGCCACCGCGGCCCGGCGCGCCAGTTCCGCCGCCACCAGCCGCCGTTTTTCCGGCGACAGGCCGCGCAGGACCGCGTCGAGGTCGGTGTCCACATCCGCACCGTGCTGACCGGCACCGGTCATTGGCCACTCCAGGCTTGATGGCTTCGAGAACATCGCGGGGCGTCGCCAGGATCATCGACGCGGGTGCGGGCCGACAAGTCCGGGATCAGCCCTACAACACTCACGACAGCCCGGCCGAAGCGTGCTTGAGCGGACGGCACGCGTGCTTGGATGGACGACACGCGTGATGTCCGTCCAAGCACGCGTGTCGTCCATCTGATCACCAGCAGCGAGCGCGGCCGCCGTCCGCCGACGTCGCGAAAGCATCCTTCGCGACACGGCCTAGCCGGGTGGCTTCAGCGTCAGGTGGTTCTTCGTGGCTGCCGTGACCGCGTCACGGCCGAACGCCCACGCGGTGGACTCGCCGCGTTGCCAGAGCGGCATCTGGTCGTCGTAGTGCTCGTCGAACGCGTGCCCGGACGCCCCGGTGAGGTTGATCCAGCGCGAGGAGTCCAGGTTCGCCCAGTCGACCACCATGCGCATGGACGGGACCCAGTTGACGTCGTAGCCCTTCTTGGCGTTCCAGCCGGCGGCGTTGATGGTGGCCGGTCCGCCCCCGAGCTCGTACGGCCCGCGGTTGAGCAGCCACTGCACCGGCGCCGGGCCGGTGCCGAGGGTCTGGTTCTTCAGGGTGAGCCGGTGCAGCTCGCCCCAGCGCCAGGCGCCGGGGTCCGCACCGAGGCGATCGGTCAGTTCCTTGGCCGCGTCGTCCATCGCCGCGCCCAGCATGGCGTCGCGGCCACGCAGGCCGCGCGGGTCGGTGGTGTTGTGCCAGAACTCGTCGTCAGGACGGTCCAGCAGGCCACGGACCACCTCGAACCACTGGCCGCCGCCGTCCACGTCGACCTTCGGCGCGCCGTTGGTCAGTTTGTCGGTGAACATCAGCCGCAGCAGGTTTCGCCAGACGGCGTTGAAGTAGGCGGCGGGCGCCGAGTCGGCAGGCTGGGTGAAATCCCAGCCCCGCAACAGGTTTCTTGCCTTCTCGGTGTCCTTGCCGACCTGGGCGGCCAGCAGGCGCGGGGTCAGCGTCTCGGCGTTGACGTTGTAGGTGTCGAGCTGGATCCGCTGCATCGCGGCGACGTCGAGCTTGCCGCCCTGTTTGATCAGGTCGGTGATCCGCTGGCTGCGGTTGCCGTCGCCCCAGGCCTTGGTGATCAGGTACGGGTACGACGGGTCGGTGACCGCGTTGTTCGCGTTGACGAAGTACCCGCTCGCCGGGTCCAGCGCGCTGGGCAGCGCGTCGAACGGGATGTAGCCCGTCCATTCGTACTCGTCGGTCCAGCCCGGTACCGGATACCGGCCGTCGCCCTGTTTGCGGACCGGGATCAGGCCGGGGGCCTGATAACCGATGTGGCCGAACCGGTCGGCGTAGAGCATGTTCTGCGCCGGGGCCGCGAACTTCGACGCGGCCTGGCGGAACGTGTGCCAGTCGCGGGCGGCGTCCAGTTCGAAGACGGCGTCGAGGGTGCGGGCGGGCTGCAACGCGGTCCACTTGATGGCGACCGCGTATCCGCCGCCCACCGGATCGGCCCCTGGTGACCGGCCGCTCTGCCCGGCGGACTTCAGCCGGTCGACGACGTCGGAAAGGATCGGCCCGTGCCCGGTGGAGCGCACGGTGATCACCCGGTCCTTGCCGCCCGCGACCTTGATCACCTCCTGGCGTGTCTGCAGCGGGACCTTCCGGCCCTGGTATTCGTAGTCCCCGTCGGTCACCCGCTCCAGGTACAGGTCGGTGTCGGCGGGGCCGAGGTTGGTGAGGCCCCAGGAGATGTCGGCGTTGTGCCCGATGATGACCCCCGGCATGCCGGAAAAGCCGAATCCGGACACGTCGAACGGGCAGTCCTTGCCGACCGAACGGCAGTGCAGGCCGTTCTGGTACCAGAGGCTCGGCATCTGCGGGGCGAGGTGAGGATCGTTGGCCAGCATGGGTTTCCCGCTCGCGGTGAGCTTCCCGGAGACCACCCAGCCGTTGGACCCGATGCCCTCGCCGCGCGGGCCGAGCACGTCGTCGAGCGCCGTCGACGCCTCCGCCGCGTCGCGCAGCGCGCCCGCCATGTCCCCGGTGCCGGGGTCCGCGGACGACGGCGCGGTGCTGCCCCCGCCGACCGGTTTCGGGTCGCGGCTGGTCTCGCCGGGCTGCACGGTGGGTTCCCAGCGCTGGAAGTCGTAGTCCGGGTACAGCTGCCGGATCGTCTCCGGGGGCATGACCGCGGCCAGCATCGCGTGCCGGGCCTGATCGGTCACCGTGCCGTTGAGATCCCACGCCATGGCCTTCAGCCAGGCGACGGAGTCGGCCGGGGTCCAGGGTGCCGGGGTGTAGCCGGAGTTGATCACGCCGAGCACGGTGTACTCCAGGCTCAGCCCGGTCCCGCTGTGCTCGGCAAGGTAGGCGTTCACGCCGTCCGCGTAGGCCTGCAGGTAGTCCCTGGTGCGCTGGGACAGCAGCGGAAGCTCCTGCTCGGCCACCTGGCGCCAGCCCATGGTCCGCACGGTCGAGTCGGTGACCACCTGGCTCTCGCCGAAGAGCTCCGAGAGCCTGCCGGAGGTGATGTGGCGACGGACGTCCATCTCCCAGAACCGGTCCTGGGCATGCGTGTAGCCCTGGGCGAGGAACAGGTCGTGCGGATTGTCGGCGTAGATCTGCGGCACGCCGTAGCCGTCGCGCAGCACCTCTGCCGGGCCGGTCAGCCCCGGCACCGCGAGCGTGCCCTCCACGGTGGGGAACGAATGCCGCACCGCCCACGTCACGTAGAGACCGGCACTGGAGACGATCACGATGAGCACGACGACGAGCGACCAGGCGATGGTCCGCAGCCGTCGCCAGCCCCGGCGCCGCTTGCGGCCGGGGTCGGCCGGCTCGCCCTGGGGTGCCTCGGTTTCGGTGTCCACGGTGTTCAGCGCGTCGCCCACCCCCGCAGGATCGTCCGCGGCCGCCGGGTGGAGTAGCCGGGGATTCTCCTGACTGCCGTCGGTATCCGCGTGGTGCGACCCTTGCCGGGTCCATCGCGCGGGCCGGGCGTTGCCGCGTGACCACGCACCCGACCCTGGGGACGAGTGAGATGGCCATCGACGCGGCCGCCAAGGCCGAAAGCCCGCGACGGCTGCGGTCCCAGCGGGACTTCCGCCGGTTCTGGACCGGGGACCTGGTCTCCCAGTTCGGTTCCCGTATCACCGAGTTCGTGCTGCCCCTGCTGGTGGTGACCGTGCTCGACGGCTCGGGCACGCAGGTCGGCCTGTTGCAGGCGTGCTACATGGCGCCGTTCTTCCTGCTCCCGCTGTTCGCCGGGGTGTGGCTGGACCGCCGGACCAAGCGGCCGGTGATGATCGTCATGGACTTCGGCCGGTTCGTGCTGGTGATGGCGGTCCCGCTGCTGGCGCTGTTCGGGTTTCTGACGCTCCCGCTGCTCTACGTCGTCGCGATCGCGGGCGGGGTGATGACGGTGCTGTATGACATCGCCGCGACCAGCTACGTGCCCCGGCTCGTCAGCGCGCAGCACCTGACTTCGGCCAACAGCGCTGTTTCGGTCAACCTGGCGGTCAGCGCCACCGCGGGCCCCGGTCTCGCCGGCTGGCTCAGCGGGCTGTTCGGCCCGGCGGGCACGCTCGTGTTCGACGGGTTGTCCTATCTCACCTCCGCCAACGCCCTGCTGCTCATCCGGCACCGTGAGGTCGTGCCGGAACGGAAAGCGGACCGGGATCCACGCCGCGAACTCACCGAAGGGCTGCATGCGGTCCTCCGCAATCCGCCGGTGCGCGCCCTGGTGACCCACGCCGGGATCTACAACGCCGGTTCCGCGATGATCGTGGTGGCGTTCCTGATCTACTTCGTGCGGGTACTCGGCCACGATCCGGCTGTCTACGGCGCGGTCATGGTGGCCAGCGGGATCGGCGGCATCGTGGGCTCGCTGGGCATCCCGATCCTGATCCGGCGACTCGGCTACGGCCGTTCGCTGCTGGTCTCGCTGGTGTTCTCCACCAGTTCCTATTTCCTGCTGCCGCTGGCGGACGGCGGGAGCGGCGACATCCTGATCTGCGGGATCGGCCTGTTCCTCGGCGTGACCGGGTCGGCGAGCGGCAGCGTGATCGCGCTGACCGTGCGCCAGCGGTCCACGCCGAGCGCGCTGCACGCCCGGATGAACGCCAGCTACCGGTTGATCAGCTTCGGCATGTTGTCGATCGGGGCGGGCACGGCCGGTTTCCTCGTCGACGCGTTCGGCGCCAGGGCGGTGCTGTTCCTGGCGCCGTGCCTGCTGGTGCTGTCGGCCGTCCCGGCGGCGAGCCGCCCGATCCGCACCCTGCGCACCCTCCCGGACCTCGGCTGACCCCGCGCGCCCTGCGCCCGAAGTCCGTGAAGGCCTCCTTGAGGGACCAGTATTTGCTCACTCATTGGTGCGGTTGGTGGTCGGGTGTGGAGGATTTGGGACGTTCGGCGTCCTGAATCTTCCACGCTCGGTCTCGTTGATGAGGGATTTGGGATAGTGAACGTCTCAATCCTTCACAGGCGGGCGCTGTTTCGTCTTGGTGCCGGGCGGGGCTTGTGCTGGGCAGCGGTGTGGTCGACGGGGGAAAATTCCGGCCGTTGAACGTCCGGAATCTTCCGTTGATCAAGGTCTGTGACCGGAATACACCCGCGCAACTACCACCCTCGCGCAGGTCAGGCATAGGTGAACAAAGTCCGTGAAGGGGGGACGGAGGGTCAGCGGTAGGAGCGGAGGAGGTCCCGCAGGCAGGTGGTGCCGAACTCCAGTGCCTCGACCGGGACCCGTTCGTTGGCGGTGTGCAGCATGCCGCGGTAGTCGACCCCGGCGGGCAGCCGCAGCGGAAGCCAGCCGTAGCACCGGATACCCAGCTGCGCGAACAGCCGGGCGTCGGTGGACGCCGGTGACACCATCGGCAGCGGGGTCGCGCCGGAGTCGGCTTTGGTGAGGATCTCGGCCATGGTGTCGTAGAAGCCGCCGAACTCCGGTTCCGCGATCAGCTCCGGGCGGACCATCGACCCTTCCAGCAGCAACTCGAACTCGGCGTCGTGGCCGATGAGGTCGCGCAGTTCGCCGGTGAAGTCCTCGACGGTGAACCCGCCGGGCAGCACCCGGCCGTCCAGGTCGACGGTGATCTCGCTGGGGACCACGTTGATCTTCTCGGTGGTCCGCACGATCGTCGGGTTGGCGGTGTGCCGGAGCACCGAGTCGAGGCGCAAGGCCTCGGTCAGCGGCAGGCCTTCCGGGCGAGGGTCGCCCGCCTGGTCGGCCCGGTACCGGGCGACCCCGGACGCCATCGGCTCCGGCAGCGCGGCGGCCAGCGCGGCGAGCATCCGGTCGGCGGCCTGGGTCTGGTGCCGCGGCAGCCTCGTCCCGCTCAGCGCGGTGAGCAGCTTGCCGAGCCGCGCCATCGGCGTGTCCGGCGGGGTCAGCCGCGAACCGTGGCCACCGGGGCCGCGCAGGGTCACCCGGAGCCAGCAGGCCCGTTTTTCGGCCACCACGATCGGATGGAACCGCAGCCCGGCCAGATCGACACCGGCGCCGCCCTCCTCACCGATGGCGTACCGCACCCCGTCGAACAGGCCGGGATGCCGGTCCACCAGATAGCGGGCGCCGACAGCGCTGCCCGCCTCCTCGTCGGCCACCACCGCCAGCAGCACGTCACCCGCCGGCCGTTCCCCGGCCGCGGCCAGCCGGGACAGCGCGGCGAGCATCATCGCCAGGCCGCCCTTCATGTCGATCGCGCCGCGGCCCCAGACGTGGTCGTCGACGATCCTGGCCTCGAACGGCGGATGGTCCCACTTCTGCCCGTCCACCGGGACCACGTCGGAATGCGCGTGCAGCAGCAGCGGCGGGGCCTCGCCCCGGCCGGGGAAGCGGGCGACGAGGTTGGTGCGCAAGGGATCCGGCCCGAGGACCGTCAGCTCCGCCCCGCTGTCGGCCAGCAGCCGCTGCAGGTAGGCGACGACCTCGCCTTCGCGGCCCGGCGGGTTGGTGGTGTCGATCCTGATCAGGTCCTGCAGCAGGGGCAGCGGATCGCTGGCGAACTCCGGCGGCATCGGCGCGGGCTCCTTCGGGTCAGTCGAGCAGGGTGCGGATTCTGGTGGCCAGCGTCCGCACGTCGCCGTCGTCGGGGCGCAGGACCAGGTCCGGCCGCCGGGGCGACTCGTACGGTGCGCTGATCCCGGTGAAACCGGGGATCTCACCCTTGCGGGCTCGTTCGTAGAGGCCCTTGGGATCGCGTGACTCGCAGACCGCGATCGGGGTGTCCACGAAGACTTCGAGGAACGGCAGGCCCGCTTCGTCGTGGTTCGCGCGCACCCGGTCCCGGTCGGCCCGGTACGGGCTGATCAGCGCGACGATCGCCACCGCGCCCGAGTCGGCGAACAGCCGCGCGACCTCGCCGACGCGCCGGACGTTCTCGGCGCGGTCCTCGGCGCTGAAGCCCAGGTCGGCGTTGAGCCCGAGCCGGATGTTGTCCCCGTCGAGCAGGTAAGCGGGCTTGCCGTCGTCGATCAGCGACCGTTCGAGCTCGGCGGCGATGGTGGACTTGCCCGACGCCGAAAGGCCGGTGAGCCACACCGTGCAGCCACGAGTGGCTCGATGGCTCCTGGTGACCGTCGCGCGGTGTGGCACCACGGTCGGCGCGGCCTCGGCCGGGCGGAGGACCATCCCGGCGGCGACGGTGTCGCCGGTGTTCTCGTCGATGAGGATGAAACTGCCGGTGGTCCGGTTCCGCTCGTAGGTGTCGTAGGCCAGCGGGGTCTGGGTGTGCAGGCTGATCCGGCCGATCTCGTTGAGGGACAACGATTCCGCCGTCTCGTCGCGATGCAGCGTGGTGACGTCGATCCGGTAGCGCAAGCTGTGCACGGTGGCCCTCGCCTGCTGGGTGCTGTGCTGGACGAGCAGCCGCGAGCCCGCGGTGAGGGTGCCGCGGTCGCTGAACCAGCAGACCATCGCGTCGAGATCGCGCCCGACCTCCGGCCGGTTGCCCACCTTGCAGATCAGGTCGCCGCGGCGCACGTCGAGTTCGTCGGCCAGCCGCACGGTCACCGCCTGCCGCGCGAACGCGTACGCCGCTTCCTGTCCTCCAGGGGCGTGAATCGCTTCGACGGTCGAGCCGACACCCGACGGCAGCACGACGACGTCGTCGCCAGGGCGGAACACCCCACCGGCGACGGTTCCCGCGTACCCGCGGAACTCGCCGTGCCGCGCCACGTACTGCACGGGCAGCCGGGCGTCGATCAGGTTGCGGGCGGCGGCGAGATGGACCTGTTCGAGATGCTGCAACAGCGGAGGACCGTCGTACCACGGCATCTGCGCACCGGGGAACACGACGTTGTCCCCGTGCAGGGCCGACATCGGCACGAAGGTCACGCCGGTGACCCGAAGCTTCATCGCGAACTGCTCGAACTCCTCACGGATCTGCTCGAAGCGCTCGGACGACCAGTCCACGAGGTCCATCTTGTTGACGCACACCACGAGATGCCCGATGCCGAGCAGGCTGGCGAGGAAAGCGTGCCGCCTCGACTGCTCCAGCAGCCCCTTGCGCGCGTCCACCAGGATGAGCGCGAGATCGGCCGTCGACGCCCCGGTGACCATGTTGCGGGTGTACTGCAGATGCCCAGGGGTGTCGGCGATGACGAACCGGCGCCGGGGCGTGGCGAAATAGCGGTAGGCGACGTCGATGGTGATGCCCTGTTCCCGTTCGGCACGCAGTCCGTCGGTGAGCAGGGCGAGGTCGAGCTGGTCCGCGCCGCGAGCGCGGCCCGCCCGTTCGATCGATGCCAGCTGATCGGTGAAGATGGCTTTGGAGTCGTAGAGCAGCCGTCCGATCAGGGTCGACTTCCCGTCGTCGACGCTTCCCGCCGTGGCCAGTCGCAGCAGCTGTACCCGAGACCGCACTAGAAGTACCCCTCCCGCTTCCTGTCCTCCATGCCGGTTTCGGAGATCCGGTCGTCCGCGCGGGTCGCCCCTCGTTCGGTGACCCGGCTGGCGGCCACCTCGGCGACCACTTCCTCCGGCGTGCCCGCGGTGGATTCGACGCATCCGGTGCAGGTCGCGTCGCCGACGGTGCGGAATCGCACCGTGGCCGGATACGGCTGTTCCCCTTCGGCCAGCGTCAGGTACGGGGTGTGCGCCAGCAGCATCCCGTCACGCTCGACCACCTCGCGCCGGTGGGAGTAGTAGATCGACGGCAGGTCGATCCGCTCGTCGCGGATGTAGGACCAGATGTCGAGTTCCGTCCAGTTCGACAGCGGGAACACCCGCAGGTGCTCGCCACGGCGGTGCCTGCCGTTGTAGAGGTCCCACAGCTCGGGGCGCTGCGTGCGCGGATCCCACTGGCCGAACTCGTCACGGAGGCTGAACACCCGTTCCTTGGCCCGCGCCTTCTCCTCGTCACGGCGCGCGCCGCCGAAGACGGCGTCGAAACCGTGCTCGGCGATCCCGCGGATGAGGGTGGTGGTCTGCAGGCGGTTACGGCCCGCGCCGGGACCGGTCTCCTCCACCACCCGGCCCGCGTCGATGTCGTCCTGCACAGAGCTGACGAGCAGCCGGACGCCGGTCTCCCGCACGACCCGGTCGCGGAACTCGATCACCTCGTCGAAGTTGTGCCCGGTGTCGACGTGCAGCACCGGGAACGGTGGCGGCGCCGGCCAGAACGCCTTGACCGCGACGTGCAGCATCACCATCGAGTCCTTGCCGCCGGAGAACAGCAGCACCGGACGTTCCAGTGTCGCCGCCACCTCGCGGAAGATGTGCACCGTCTCGGCTTCCAGCGTGTCGAGATGCGAGATCTCGTAACTCTCGGTCGTCGTCACTTCCGGCCGCTCACGACCCCATCGCGCGGCGAAGGCTCAAGGGCCGCATATCCGTCCAGACCGTCTCCACGTGGGCAAGGCACTCGCTTTTGGTGCCCGTCACGCCTGCCTCGCGCCAGCCCGCCGGGACCTCACGGTAGGTCGGCCAGATCGAGTACTGCTCCTCATGGTTGACGACCACGGTGTAGCGGGTGTCGTCTTCGTCTTCATCGGGCATGGTGAACCTCCACATCGGACTGGGCGATCGGGTCGGTCGCCGCCTCGGCACGGGCGGCCAGGTCGGTCAGCACGGCGGCCAGGCCGGCGGCGTTGGCGGCGTTGGTCATGGTGAAGTGGTCGCCGGGCACGGTGACGGTCCGCACCGGGCCGTCCGCGAAGGACTCCCAAGCGGCCACGGTGGTGGTGGACCGCTCCGGCCGGATCAGGGTCACTTCGCCCCGGCAGGGCGCGGGTTCCCAGCGCGACACCGCGGTGGTCAGCTCGACGAAGACGCGGGCACGCGCCAGCATCTCGGCGCGTTGCCCGGCCGGGAGCAGGCCTGCCGCGTCCAGCCGGTCGAGCGCGACGGCGAACTGCGCGTCGGGCTCCAGCGCGCTCAGTTCGCCGATGTCCGAAGCGATGTCGATACCGGCGGCCTCGGCGACGCTGCGCACGAAACCGTCGATCGCGACCGGCAGCGGCACCTCGACGGTGGGCACCGCGGGTGCGGCGGTGTCGAGCAGCGCGAGCAGGCCGACCTCGCGTCCGGCTTCGCGCAACTCGGCGGCCACGGCCACGGCCAGGCTGCCGCCGAGCGACCAGCCGACGAGATGGAGCGGCCCGTCCGGCCATCGCGCGCCGATGGCGTCGGCGTAGAGGCCCGCGAGCCGCGTCACGCTCAGTTCGCCGGGCAGCGCGTCGGGCAGTTCGACGGCGTAACAGGGCCGGTCCGGTCCCAGCTCCTGGCTCAGCGCGACGTAAGGCAGTGACGAGCCGGTACTCGCGTGGAGGCAGATCAGCGGCGGCGCCGAGCCCGCCGACCGGAGCGCGACGATCGGGTCGGCCGGGTCGTCGGTTTCGGCGACCCCGGCGAGTTCCCTGATCGTCTGGTGCGCGAACAGCTGCCGTGCGGTGATCGGCACCCCGCGGCGATTCGCGTTGTCCACCACCAGAACCACGGAGATCGAGTTGCCGCCCAGGTCGAAGAACCCGGACCGGACCCCGATCCGCGCGATCCCGAGCACTTCCTGCCAGACCTCGGCCAGGACGCGCTCGGCGTGGGTGGCGGGCGGTTCGTATTCTGCCGCCGTCGTGATGCCGCCGGGATCCGGCAGGTTCTTGCGATCGACTTTCCCGTTGGGGGTCATCGGGAAGCTCTCGAGCCTGCTGAACCTCGCCGGCACCATGTGCTCCGGCAGCGCGTCACGCAGATGGAGGCGGAGCGCGGCGTCGTCGGGCTGCTCGATGCCGTCTTCGGGCACGACGTAGCCCACCAGGAACTCCTTGCCGGGCTCCCCCCGCATGGCGACGGCGGCCGAGCGCACGCCGGGATGGCTCAGCAGCACGGCTTCGATCTCGCCCAGCTCCACCCGGTGCCCGCGGATCTTGACCTGGCTGTCGCGGCGGCCGAGGAACTCCAGCCTGCCGTCGGCGAGCCTGCGCGCGAGATCGCCGGTGCGGTAGAGCTGTTTTCCCTGCCCGCCGAAGGGATCGGGGACGAACTGCCGCGCGGTCAGCGCCGGGCGCCGGTGGTATCCGGCCGCGACGCCGTCACCGCCGAGGTACAGCTCGCCCGCGACGCCGACGGGTTGCGGGTTCATCCCGTTGTCGAGCACGTACGCCGTCTCGTTCGCCAGCGGCAGCCCGATCGGCACGGACCCCGCCTCGGCGTCGAGGCCGCCGACGAGTTCCGCGGTGGACCACACGGTGGTCTCGGTGGGGCCGTACATGTTGTGCAGCGCCGCGGGGGTGAGCTCGGCGAGCCGCCGGGCGAGGTCCGCGGGCAGCGCCTCACCACCGACGAACAGCACGCGCAACGCGGCCAGCGCGTCGGCGGAGCCGGGATCGGCGGCGAGGAACCCGGCGAGCGTCGGGGTGCACTGAAGGTGGGTCACGCCGTGCTCGCGGATCAACGCGGCCAAGCTGGTGTCCTCGGCGTCTTCGCTTTGCTGCTCGCGAAGCGTGTGGAACGCGCGCCGCACGATGTCGAGGTGCGGCAGGCTCGCGAGCACCTGCTCGGGGTCGATGCCGAAGTCGATCAGGCAAGCGATCTCGTCCACGCCGATCCCGGAGAGCCGCCACGCGAACTCCGCGCATTCGGCCGGGGTGCCGAACAGGCCACCGGTGCCGAGATAGCGGTCCGCGGCGTGGTCGAGCAGCGCGGCGCGGTCGTCCTCGCCGAGTGAGTCGAACTCCATGCCGAGCCCCTTGGCCAGGCCGCGCAACAGATCCAGCGAGGTGCCCAGATACCGGGTGAACGGGCCGCGCGCGGTCGCCAGCGCGTGATCGTGGTCCGGGTCGACGAAGGTGTGCACCATGAGCGCCACGTGACCGCCGTCGGTGCCGTGGTGTTCGCGCCAGGTCTCGCGGTAGGCGGCGATCTTCTCGCCGAGCGAGTCGAGATCCTGGCCGAGCAGATGGGTCAGCACGCCCAGCCCGGCCCGCGCGGCGGCGCGGAAGGTGTCCGGGCTGCCCGCGGAGCTGAGCCACATCGGCAGCTCGGCCTGCACCGGCGCGGGCCGGATACGGACGTCGACCCCTGCCCCGGTGCCCCCGGTCATCGGGACGCTTTCGCCGCGCCACAGCGATCGCACGGTCTCGATGCCTTCGAGCATGACTTTCTTGCGCTCGGCGTAGTTTTCCGGCGCGAAGACGAAGTCGTCGTGGTGCCAGCCCGACGCCAGCGCCATGCCGACCCGGCCGTTGGACAGGTTGTCGACCACCGACCATTCCTCGGCCACGCGCACGGGGTGGTGCAGCGGCAGCACGACGCTGCCGGCGCGGATCGAGATCCGGTCGGTGACCATGGCCAGCGCCGCCGCGGTGACCGAGGGCGCGGGATACTGGCCGCCGAAGGCGTGGAAGTGCCGTTCGGGCGTCCAGACCGCGGAGAACCCGTTGCGGTCGGCGAATTTCGCGCCTTCCAGCAGCAGCCGGTAGCGGTCGCTGCCCGGCTCGGCGGAGTCGTCGTCGCTGGCGAAGTAGAACAGGCTGAAGTCCGGTGTCGCGGTCGCGCGGCGGTTACGGCGGGACATCGCGAGCAACGTCGCCGGGTCGGCGTCGGCCAGCACGACGGTGAACCCCCGTGACAACGTCCAAAACAGTTCGAGCACGGAGATGTCGAACGAAATACTGCTGACCGCGAGCCAGGTCCCCGGCGATTCCGAACCGAGGCGCCGGTCGAGTTCGGTGTAGAGGTTGAGCACGTTGCGATGGGCGACGACGACGCCCTTGGGCTTCCCTGTCGACCCGGAGGTGTAGCTGACGTAGGCCGGCATGCCCGCGGTCACCCGCACCGGCGGCGCCGAGTCGGGCTCATCGCCCAGGGTCTCGTCCGAGAGGTCGATCAGGGTCGTCGCGCTGCCCGGCTCCGTGACCACGCTTTCGATCACGCCGCGGCTGACCGCGTCACAGAGGACCGCGACGGGTTCGGCGTCGGCGAGGATCACCCCGAGCCTGCTTGCCGGGTACTTCGGGTCCAGCGGCACGTACGCGGCGCCCACCTTGAGCACCCCGAGCAGCGCCGGGACGACGTCGACCGTGCGGCTGACGCTCACGCCGACGAGGCTGCCCGGCCCGGCGCCCGCCCGCAGCAGCCGGTGGGCGATCTGGTGGGCGCGACGCTGCACGGCGCCGTAATCGAGCACGGCGCCGCCCTGTTTGACCGCGGCCGTGCCGGGTGTCTTCCGCACCTGCGCGTCGAACGCCGCGCCGATCGAGGTTTCGGCGGTGGTGGCCGGGGTCGCGGTGTCGTTCCAGCCCGAGGTGAGCTGGATCCGCTCGGGCTCGGTGAGCAGGTCGAGCTCGTGCAGGGGCGCGTCGGGACGCGAGACCCCGGACTCCAGAAGCCGCTCCAGATGAGCCAGCATCCGCTCCATCCGGGCCCGGTCGAACAGATCGGTGGCGAACTCGACACCCATCTCGATACCGCCCGCAGACCGCTCGGCGACGCTGAGGGTGAAGTCGAACCTCGCGGTCCCGCTGTGCAGGGGGACCGTCACGACGTCGACGTCGACCATCCGTACCGGCTTGAGCAGCTCGTTGGTCTGCAGCAACGCCACCTGGAACAGCGGGTTGGTGTTGAGGTCGCGAGTCGGATGCAGCTCGCTGACGAGCTGGTCGAACGGGACGTCCTGGTGCGTGTGCGCCGAGTAGACCGTGTCGCCCGCTCTGGCCAGCAGTTCCCTGAAGCCGGGCCCGCCCGCGGTGGAGACCCGCAGCACCACGGTGTTGGCGAAGTAGCCGATCAGCGGTTCGAGCTCGGGCCGGGTGCGCCCGGCGAAGGTGGTGCCCGCGACGATGTCGTGCTGGCCGGTGTAACGGCTGATCACCGCGGCGAGACCGGCGAGCGCCAGCGGCAGCACCCTGGTCGAAGGGCCGCCGAGGTCGAGCAGTTCGCGGTGCAGCTTCGCGGGCAGCAGCCGTTGGACCTGCTCACCCGCCCAGCTCGGCTCGACCGGCCGCGGCCGGTCGGTCGGGAAGCTCACGGTGTCCAGGCCGGCGAGGGTGTCGCGCCAGTAGTCGAGTGACGCGTCGCGCTTCGCCTGCGCGACCGGGCCGCGTTCCCAGTGCGCGAAGTCGGCGTACTGGATGGGCAGCTCGGGCAGCACCGGGGGCCGTCCTGCCCGGCCCGCGGTGTAGAACTCGATGAGTTCCTTGGTCAGGACCTCGGTGGACCAGGCGTCCGTGGCGATGTGATGCGCGGCCAGCACGAGCAAGTGGTCGTCGGGGGCCACACGGACCAAGGTGGCCCGAAGCGACGGGTCACGGGAAAGATCGAATCCGCGCCGTCCGGCCTTGGTGACCACGTCCGCGGCCCAGCTTTCCCGCTGGGCGGGGTCGATCTCGCTCAGATCGACGATCGTGAACAGATCGTCGTCGGCCACCGTGCCCGGCCGCTGCCGCGGACCGTCGGGCGTGTTGAAGTAGTGCGTGCGCAAGGCTTCGTGCCTGCCGACCAGCCCGATCACCGCGCGCCGCAACAGCTCCGGGTCGAGCGGTCCGTACAGGCGCAGGCCGAGCGAGGTGTTGTAGAGCGGCTTTCCTTCGGCCCACTGGTGCAGCAGCCACAGCCGCTGCTGGGCGAAGGACAACGGGAGTGGTTCGTCACGGCCCACCGCCGGCACCCGGTCGACCGGCCGCTGAGCGGCCCGGCGCGCCCGCAGCTCGGACACCAGCGCCGCGCGTTGGGCCGGGCTCAGCCGTCCCAATCGCTCCTCAGTGCTTTCCTGCATCGCGCTCCTCGCCCGCTCAGAGGAAATGACCGTCACGCATCCCCTGGCAGCCTGTCCGGCGCGGGGTTCCCCCAACCAGTCAGGGAATTCCCTTACCCACGCGCAGGCAGCCGCCACCAGGCGAGGAACTCCGGATCACCCAGGCGGGGCTGGGCGTAGGCGGGGATCGACCCGGCCCGTCCCGGCAAGCGCTCCACCGTGTCCGGGCCGGGCGCGGCGCCCGGCGCCCAGTCGACTCCGCGCAGCACGGCCGCACCGGCGAGGGCGCGGTGCCGGTCCAGCCCGGCGGAGACGCCGTCGGGAGCCGGGCCCGTCACGCGGACGACGCCGGCCGCCCGGTCTTCCCACCACGACCGGACCAGTCCCGGTGGCGACGCCGCGAGGTCGGCGGCGTCGGGATAGGTCAGCGACGGCACCGGCTCGGTGAGCACGCGTTCCATGTGCACCTCGGACAGCGGCTTGTCCGAGGCCGCGAAGTGCCGGACGCTGCGATAACCGGCGCTGGTGTAGAAAACCGGGTTCCCCCGCTCCACGACCGCGTCGAGCACCACGTGTGACGCGCCTGCCGCGAGAGCGTCGGCCTCGATGGCCCGCAGCAGCCGTCTGCCCACGCCGAGACGACGGGCCCGCGGGGACACCGCCAGCCTGCGCACCGACCACGCCCGCCCGTCCGGCAGGGCGCGGACCGTGCCCAGCAGGACCGGTCCCGCGGTCGCGGTCCACAGCCGGTGCCCGCCGTCGAGGTCGGCCAGTACGCCGGCCGCGTCCTCCTTCGCGCCGTCGGCGACCGGAAGCCCTGGAACGAGATCGCCCGACCGGTAGGCGGCGCTGGTGAGCTCGGCCACCCGCCGGGCGAGTCCGCCGCTCACCTGCGTCTCGACGGCGATCGTCAAGCTATCCACTGTGGACACTCAATCCCCGCCTCACGCTCGGTGGTTGCGGACCGAATGTCGCAGAACTCGCCCTCCCGGACCTGTAGGGGTAATGCCGGACTCGTGTCCGCGCACCCGAAAAGGACATGGTGAAAGCCGCCTCGTGGGCGAGGAACCCTCCAGCACCGGGGAGCCCCATCACCATGTCGATGCCGAATCCGCCAGCACGACCCGACGCCAGTCCGCACGCAGGCCTCGCCGAAGCGCGCAAAGCGGTTCTGGCGCTGCGGGAACGACAGCAAGGCCTCGGCCAGTCCGGGACCGGCCGCATCACGCCTGCCGCGCGGGACCGAAGGCTGCCGTTGTCGTTCGCCCAGCAGCGGCTGTGGTTTCTCGACCGGTGGGCGCAAGGCCGCCCGGTCTACAACTCCCCGCTGGTCCTGCGCCTGCGCGCGGACCTGGATGTCGACGCGCTGCGGCGCGCCCTGACCGACGTCGTCCGGCGGCACGAGGTGCTGCGCACCCGTTATCCCAGTGAGAACGGTGTGGCGTATCAGGAAGTCGATCCGGCGCCGGAGCTACTGGCGTTGCCGGTGCACGACTTCTCCGGCGAACCGGATCCGGAAACCGCGGCCGCCGTCACCGTCGAACGACTGGTTCGCGAACCGTTCGACCTCGAAGCCGGACCGGTCTTCCGGCCCGCGCTGACCAAGCTCGGACCGGCCGAGTACGTCCTGGTGCTCGCCATGCACCACATCGCAACGGACGGCTGGTCGACCGCCATCGTCCTGGGCGAGCTGGTCACCAGCTATCAGCGAGCCACCACCGGCGCCGCGGCCCCGGCGCCGCTCCCGGTCCAGTTCGCCGACTACGCGGTGTGGCAACGCGGCTGGCTGGCGAGCGAGGCGCCGAAGGCTCAACTCGAATATTGGCGTGAGCAGCTCCGTGACCTGCCCACGCTCGACCTGCCCACCGACCGGCCCCGGCCCGCCGAGCGTTCCCAGGCGGGTGCGACCGAGGAGGTGCTGCTGCCGGAAGCGCTGGCCGGACGGCTCACCGAGGTGGCCAGAACCGAACGGGTCACCGAGCTGACCGTCGCGCTGGCCACGTTCACCGCGATCATGTCGCGCTACAGCGGCCAGTCCGACGTGGTCGTCGGCTCGATCTTCTCCGGCCGTACCCGGCCCGAGATCGATCCGCTGATCGGCTTCTTCGCGAACACCGTCGTGCTGAGGGTCTCGACCGCGGGCAACCCGACGTTCCGTGAGCTGCTGGCCCGCACCAGCGACACCGTCATCAAGGCGCACCTCAACCAGGACCTGCCCTTCGGCAAGCTGGTCGACGAGCTCGGCCCCGACCGCGATCCAGGGCGCAACCCGCTGTTCCAGGTTTCGTTCACCCTGCAGCACTCGAATGCGGAGTCGGCGACCGTCGGCGGGCTCGCGGCCGAGGTCTATCCCTTCCAGGTCGGCACCGCGCGGTTCGACCTCGCCGTCCAGCTCACCCAGGTACCGGGGCGGGGCCTGCGGCTGTGGGCGGAGTACTCCACGGAACTGTTCGACGTCGCGCGCATCCGGGGTTTGTTCGACCACTACCGGCGGGCGCTGGAGCTGTTCCTCGACGATCCGGGCCTGCGACTGGGCGGGCTTCCGCTGCTCGGCGAGGCGGAGTACCAGGCCATCGTCGTCGACGACAACCGGACCGAACGTGACTACGGCACTTCGGAGCTCTGCCTGCACCAGCTCTTCGAGTCCACAGTGGACCGGGTGCCGGACGCGGTGGCCAGCCGGTTCGGCGGCGTCTCGCTGAGCTATCGCGAACTCGACGAAGCGGCCAACCGGCTCGCCGCGCGGCTGATCGAGACCGGGGCCGGGCCGGAGACGGTCGTCGGGGTGCTGCTCGAACGCGGACCCGGCCTGCCCATCGCGTTCACCGGCATCCACAAGGCGGGCGGGGCCTATCTGCCGCTCGACCCCGACCATCCGCCCGCGCGCCGGGAACTGCTGCTCACCGAAGCGCACGCCGGGATCGTCGTGACGACCGAAGCGCTGGCAGGCAGCCTTCCGCCCGGCGTCCGCGCGGTCTGCGTCGACGATCCGTCGCTCGACAGCCTGCCTGCCACCCGGCCCGCGGTCGAGGTCTCACCGGACAACCTGGCCTACGTGATCTTCACGTCCGGTTCGACCGGACGGCCCAAGGGCGTGCAGGTCTCGCACCGGTCGATCGCGAACTTCGCGCCCGCCGTGATCGAACTGTTCGGGCTCCGGGAAGGCGACCGCGTCCTGCAGTTCGCCAACCCGGCGTTCGACGTCAGCCTGTTCGACTTCTTCGGCGCGCTGTGCAGCGGGGCCACGCTCGTCCAGGCCCCGCGGTCGGAACTGCTGGATCCCGTGCGGCTGACCGAACTGATGCGGTCGGAGCGGGTCACCGTCACCGACCTGCCGCCCGCCGTGCTGCGCCTGCTCTCCCCCGAGGACCTGCCCGACCTGCGCGCGCTGTTCGTCGGCCTGGAAGCCTTCCCCGGCGAGCTGGTCAACGCGTGGAACACCGAGGGCAGGCAGTTCCACAACGGCTACGGGCCCACCGAGGCGACGGTCGCCTGCGTGGACTTCCTGTGCCCGCACGAGCATCACGACGCGATGCCGCCGATCGGCGTGCCGATGGCGAACTACCAGGCCTACGTCGTCGACCGGTTCGGCCAGCCGGTCCCGTCCGGGGTGCCCGGCGAGCTGCTCATCGGCGGCGTCGGGGTGGCCAGGGGCTACCTGGACGCGCCGGGCCCCACCGCGGAGAAGTTCGTGCCGGATCCGTTCGGCGGCCCCGGTGCGCGGCTGTACCGGACCGGGGATCTGGTCCGCCGCCGCGCGGACGGGAACCTGGAGTTCATCGGGCGCATCGACAGCCAGGTCAAGATCCGCGGCCTGCGGATCGAGCCGACGGAGATCGAGCACGCCCTGCTGACGATCGACGGGGTCGACGACGCGGCCGTCGTGGTCTCCGGGTCGGGCGGCTCGGCCCAGCTGGTCGCCTATGTCGCGGGCGACGACTTGGATTCCGCGCGGCTGGGTGCCGAACTGCGCGGCATCCTGCCCGTCTACCTCGTGCCCACCCAGTTCGTGACCCTGGCGGAACTGCCTCGCGCCGCCAGCGGCAAGCTCGACCGCGCGCGGCTTCCCGGTCTCGACACCGGCGCCGTGGTCGTGGCCGCCGAGCCGCCGAGCACGGCTACGCAGCTCGCGGTGGCCGCGATCTGGCAGGAGATCCTAGGCGTCGAGGAAATCTCCCTCGGCGACGGGTTCTTCGCCATCGGCGGCAGTTCCCTCAAGATCACCCAGGTCGCCACCCGCGTTCACGAAACCTTCGGCGTCCGGCTGGAACTGCGGGAGCTGTTCCAATACGCCACCCTCGGCGAACTGGCCGAGCTCGTCGAGAAACGCGAGCTGGAAGACGTGTCGGCGGACGAACTGGCCGCGCTGCTCGACGAGGTCGATCCGGACGGCGGGCCGACCCGGTGAGCGGCGAAGCCATGACCGGCACGGAGTTCCGTGAACGGCTCCGGGAGTTCTTCGCCGAAAAGCAGGTGCGGCGGGAGGTCGAACAGCTGCGCAGGCTGCCGCCGTCGGCGGAGACCGGGCGGCTGGAGGTCTACCGCCTGCTCGGCGAACGAGGCTGGCTCGCGCCGCACTGGCCGGTGGAGTTCGGCGGCCTCGGCCTCGGGCCCGCCGAGGCGGCCGCGCTGACCGAGGAGATGCTGCTGGCGGGCGTGCCCGACGATCTGCACACCCTCAGCATCGGCATCGTCGGCACGTTCCTGCTGCACAGCGGGTCGGCGGCGCAGAAGCGGGCGCATCTGCCCGCACTGGCCAGTGGCGAGCGGGCGGCCACGGTGCTGTTCACCGAAGCCGAGTGCGGGTCCGACCTCGCCGCGCTGCGCACCACCGCGAGTCCGGAGGGCGGTGGCTGGCGGCTGCGCGGTGCGAAGATCTACAACCAGAAGTCGCAGTTCGCCGACATGGCGCTGTGTGCCGCGCGCACACGGGACAGCGGTGTCGGCATGGACGGCATCACCCTGTTCCTCGTGCCGCTGACCTCCGCGGGCGTGCATGTCGAGACGGTGCCGTCGCTGGGCAACGACCGGTTCACCCAGGTGGTGATCGACGGCCTGCTGCTGACCGAAGACGCCGTCGTCGGCGCGCCGCACGACGGCTGGACCCTGATGAACGACCTGCTGCTGCTCGAACGCACCGGCATCGACTTCCACGCCAAGGCCCGCGTCCTGTTCGACACGGTCGTCCGGCGTGCCGCGCAGAGCGGGAAGCTCGACGATCCGGCCTACTCCCACCCGCTGGCCGAGCTCGACGCCCGGCTGTCGGCGGCGGAGGCACTGGCCTGGCGGCAGGTCCGCAACCTCACGCGGGGTGAGCCGGATCCGGTCGGTTCCGCGATGGCCAAGTGGTACGCCTCGGAACAGGCCCGGCCGGTCCTGCGCGCCGCCGCCGAAGTCGACGGGCTCGACGCGGCCCTGTCGGGATGGGACGAGGACGCCCCCGAAGACGGGGTGCTGGAGGCCGCCTACCGCACCGGCCCCAGCCTCCGGCTCGCCTCCGGCACCTCCGAGGTGATGCTCTATCTGATCGCGGCGAGTGGACTGGGACTTCTCTGATGACCATGACGGCTGATCTCACGGCACTGTTCGACGACGAGACCACGCCGTTGCTGCGACGGCTCGGGCAACGCGCGCGAGGGGCGGGTGCCGACGCCGCACCCGACCCTGTCGATGCCGAAACCCGGCGGCAGGTGTGGTCGGCGCTGACCGGGCTCGGTGCCCTGTCCGGGCTGCGGTCCCCGGCCGAACCCGTGACCTTCGCTCGGCTGCTGGACGTCGCCGACCTGATGGGCGCGGCGCTGTACCAGAGCCCGTTCCCCGACACGGTCACCGCCGCCGATCTGCTCGGCGTCAGCGGGAAGACCGCGCTGCTGGACGGGATCACCGAAAACGGCCGGACCGTCGCGCTCGCGCTGCGGACCAGCGGCACCGATCATCCGGCGAGCCCGGCGCCGTGGCGGGTCTCCCCCGACGGCACGACCGTCACCGCGGTCCGGAAGTTCGTCGGGTTCGCCACCGACGTCGACGATCTGCTGGTACTCGGTACGGCGAACGGCCGGGTGTGCGCCGGGCTGGTCGCGGTCGACCAGCCCGGAGTCCTGGTGCGCCGTCAGGACGACGTGGCGGCCGGCGATCTGCACGCGGTGACGCTGGAGTCGGCCGCGGTCACCGGCGGCGTCTTCGACGTCGACGACGACTACCCCGGTGTGCTCGCCAGGGCCAGGGTCAGGCACGGGGCCTACCTGGTCGGCTCGGCCAAGGCGGCGGTCCGGCTCACCGGCGAGTACCTGCGGTCGAGGAACGCCTTCGGCGCGCCGCTGGCCAAGTCGACGGTGCTCGCGCACCGGCTCGCCGGGCTGGCCGCCGAGGCCGAAGCGGTCCGGGCCTTGGCCGACGCCGCCGCCGAACAAGGCCCGGACGCCCGGACCGGCGCGCGGATCGCGTTGCTGGCGGGCGAAGTCGCCCGGCGCAGCGCGGAGGAGTCGGTGCACCTGCACGGTGCGTTCGGCATGACCGACCGTTGCGACGCGCAGCTGTTCTACCGTCGCGCGCACATCGACGGCCAGTGGTACGGCACCGCCACCGCCCTCCGCGCCGAACTCGCGGCCGCGCTGGCCAAGTCGTGAGTGATTCGGGTCGTTAGAGCCAAGGGTGTTTCAGGTACCTGCTTGTGGTGCGCGGGTGGCGGTGTCGTGTTCGGGTGAGGTGGGCGATCGTGTCGCGAAAGCCACTTTCGGGACATCAGACGTCGCGAAAGTGGCTTTCGCGACACGCGGCCTGCGCAGTCTCTCGGTGGTCGTGAGCGGTCAGGACGGCTAGGCGGCGGGCACGAGGCGGGTGTCCCGCAGCAGGTGGTAGAACGGCTCGTGGTGGTCGCTGAACGCCTTGAGTTCGGCGTTGTTCTCCACGGTGTCGGCGTACACCGTGGTCTTGTCGACGAAGCCGGAACTCTCGCTCACCGCGGTGTGCCAGCGGCCCGACAGTTCCCACTCCGGCCGCGATCCCGGCGCCCAGTTCGTGGCTTCGGCGCGGAACGGGAGACCGGCCCGCTCGCAGTAGCCGCGCAGCATCGCCTCGGGCGCGCTCACCAGGTCGGCGGCATCGAGCACGACCGGCGCGCGGCCACCGGCGGCCAGCACCGCCTGGTGGAGTTCGTAAAGCCGCTCCAAGCCGAGATCGGAGCACACCATGTCCGGCTTGACGGCGTAGAAGGAGGCCGCGACCTCCGCCGGGGAGCGGATCAGGAAGGTGTGCTGGCCGCCGGCCAGGAACTCTTCGTCCGCGAGGACCTCGTCGTACCGCATATCGGTGGTGTCCTTGAAGAACACCGTCCGGGTGGCCGAGATCTCCCGGATCCGGGAGATCAGCTCACGGTGCGAGGTGATCTCGTCGCCGAGCACCTCGGTCCGGCCGTAGTCGACGATGTTGCAGAACGGCTCGTGCAGCGTGACGAGCCCGCCCAACTGGATCATCGAACGGAAGAAGGCCGTGGACCGGGACCGCGGTGCGGCCCACAGCGCGATCACCCGAGGTCGCTCGTTCATACGCTCATCCAAGCCGCCCCCGGCGGAGCCGCTAAGTCAGGACAGTGCCCGACTTGTCTCCGTCTCCCGGCGCCGTGATGCTCGCAGCGGAGCTGCACGTCCACGGGGAGGAGTGACCGGCATGCCGGGAAACGGGGTGATCGCCCGAGCCGACCGCAGTGGAGGCAGACTGGTCTGCTCACTGCCCCAGGAACGGCTGTGGTTCCTCGACCGGGCCGATCCCGCGACGACGCCGCCGGGCATCCTCGCCGCGGTCCGGTTCACCGGCAAGCTCGACATCCCCACGCTGGGCCGCTGCCTCGACGAGATCGTGCGCAGGCACGAAGTGCTCCGGACGAACCTGGTCGAGTCAGGCGGCACGCCATGGCAGGTGGTGCGCCCGCCGGCGCCGGTGCCGCTCCCGGTGCGCGACATCACCCACGCGCCCGATCCCGAACGCGCGATCGACGAGTCGTGGGCGCGCGAGGCGGGCACCCCTTTCGACCTCGCCACGGATCCGTTGCTGCGCGCCGGTTTACTGCGCGTCGGCGACCGGGAACACGTGCTGCTGCTCAACATCCACCACGTCGCCTGCGACAGCCGGTCGATCGGGGTGCTGCTGGCCGAACTGGCCGCCCTGTACGAGTCCGGCCGCCACGGCACGGCCTCCCGGCTCCCGCAGCCGTCGGTCCAGTACGGCGATGTCGCGGTGTGGCAACGGGAACGGCTCGGCCACGGCGAACTCGACGACCACCGGCGGTACTGGCGGAACCACCTGGCGGGCGCGACCGCGCTGGTGCTGCCCGCCGACAGGTCCCGCTCCGCGGTGCGGACCGCGCGCGCCGACGCGGTCGGCTTCCGGCTGACCCCCGAGGTCACCGCGGCCGTCGAACTGCGGGCCGCCGACGCGGGCACCACCCCGTTCGCGGTCCTGCTCGCCGCGTTCTCCGTGGTGCTGTGGCGGTGGAGCGGGCAGCCCGAGGTACTCGTCGGCTCGACCGAGACCGGCCGCTCCGCGCCGCAGACCACGTCCATGGTCGGTTTGTTCGCCACCACCGTGCCCCTGCGCCTGGATCTGCGCGCCGACCCCGCGTTCGGTTCGCTGATCGACGCCGCCCGCGACGAATGCCAGGCGGCGGAGGCGCATCAGGCGGTGCCGTTCGAACCGATGGCGGGCGAGGCCGGAGCGGTCCCGCCGGTGTCGGTGACGCTGACCCTGCGCGACACCCCGCCCGCGCGGCTGCGGCTCGACGATCTGGTGATCGAGGAGCTGCCCGCGCGCACCGTGACGACGAACTGCGAAGTCGCCCTCGAACTCGCCCCCGCCGACGGCGGCCTCGACGGCCATTGGAAGTTCAGCACCGACCTGTTCGACCGGGACACCGCGAGCCGGATGGCTGCCGCGTTCGCGATGGTCCTCGAGCGCGGCACGGCCCATCCCGACGAGGCGGTGTCGCTGCTGCCGCTGATCACCGAAGCCGAAAGCACCCGCCTGATCGCCGAGCTGAGCGGGCACTCCGGCGAGGTCACCGCGCTGGGCCCGCAAACCCTGCACGGTCTGTTCGAACGGTCCGTCGACCAGGCACCCGACGGTGTCGCCGTCGTGTTCGGGGACCGTACCCTCACCTACCGGGAACTCGACGAGCGCGCCAACCGGCTCGCGCATTTCCTGCGTGCCCAGGGCGTCGGTGCCGAACAGCTGGTCGGGATCTGCCTGCCGCGCTCCGAGCTGATGATCATCGCGACGCTCGGTGTGCTCAAGGCGGGCGCCGCCTACGTGCCGCTCGATCCCGGCTATCCGCCCGCCAGGCTGAACTACATGGCGCGAGACGCCGAAGCCACCGTGGTGCTGACCCATTCCTCGGTCACCGCGGCCGAACAGCTCGACGCGGGTATCCGGTTCATCCGGCTGGACACCGAATGGGCGACGGTGGCGGCATCGCCCGCCGCGCGGCCCGATGCCGGCGCCGAGGGTGCCGGGCTGGCGTACGTGATCCACACCTCCGGCACCAGCGGGCCGCCCAAGGGCTCGGCCAACGAGCACGCCAAAGTGGTCAACACCCTGCACGGCGTGAACGAGGCCTACGAGCTGACGCCAGCCGACCGGATGCTGGCGATCTCCTCGCTGAGTTACGACATGTCGGTCTACGAGGTGTTCGGCACGCTCGCGGCAGGCGCGGCGGTGATCGTGCCCAGCGACGCCGAGACAGTCGATCCGGGACGGCTGCTGGATCTGCTGGTCGGTCAGCAGGTCACCGCGTGGAGCTCCGCGCCCGCACTGCTCGACGCGCTCGTCACCCATACGCGCGGCGGGATGCCCGGCGTCCGGCTGCGGGTGGTCGGTCTCGGCGGTGACCGGATGCCCCCGGCCCTGCCCGGCCGGTTGTTCGAGCTGATCCCCGGCGTACGCCTGCTGAACCTGGCAGGCATGACCGAGTCGTCCTATTGCAGCCTGGCCTACCGCGTCACCCATCGCTCATACCCCGGCGGTGTCCCGTGGGGCAGGCCGTATGCCAACCAGCGTGTGTACATCCTCGACAAGCACGGACGGCCGACACCGGTCGGCGTACCCGGCGAGTTGTTCATCGGGGGCGCGGGACCGGGGCGCGGCTACTGGCGGCGGCCACGGCTGACCGCGCAACGGTTCCTGCCCGACCCGTTCGGCACCGAGCCCGGCAGCCGGGTCTACGCGACCGGGGACCACGCGCGGTTCCGGTCCAACGGCGACGTCGAGTTCCTCGGCAGGCTCGACAAGCAGATCAAGATCCGCGGTTTCCGGATCGAACCCGGTGAGATCGAGGCGGAACTGTCGACGCACGCTTCGGTCAACGAGCCGGTGGTCATCGCCTTCGACGACGGTCGCGGCGAGCCCAAGCTGGCCGCGTACGTGACCCCTCGCGGGGAGAAGCGCCCCACCGCCGCCGAGCTCCGCGCCTATCTCACCGCGCTGCTGCCCGCGCACATGGTGCCGTCGGTGTACCTCGTCCTCGACCGGCTTCCGTTGCTGCCCAGCGGAAAGCTCGATCGGGCGGCGCTGCCGTCGCCCACCGGCCGGGCCGAGATCGCGGGCCGGGCCGCCCTGTCGGGAAAGTCCCCGACTGTCCGTCCGACCGCTGAGCCACAGACTGGGAATGGATTCGCCCCAAGGGAACCAGCCCGGCCGGGGTGGCACCGGGGCTCCGGGACGACAGCCGGAGCATGACCGCCGAAGGGCAGAACTGATGCGAGAAGGGGCCCTTGCCGCGGCCGTCACCGACGCCGAGGCAGTCGAGCTGCTGCGCAGGATGGTGGGCATCGCGTCGGTCTCCGGGAGTGAGGACGAGCTCGGCCTGTTCCTCGCCGGACAGCTGGCCGATCTGGGCTTCGACACCCACCGCGACAAGGTCGGCAACGTGATCGGCTCCCTGGGCGACGACGGCGCCCCGACGATCATGCTGCTCGGGCATATGGACACCGTGCCCGGCGGGCCGCCGCTCCGGATCGACGGCGACCGGCTCTACGGCAGGGGCGCCGTCGACGCGAAAGGCCCTCTGGCTGCCATGATCGTCGCCGCGTCGCGCGCCGACCGGCCCGACGGCGTGCGGATCATGGTCGTCGGTGTGGTCGACGAGGAACGCGACTCCGTCGGCGCGCACGAGATCGTCGCGACGCACCGCGCGGACGCCGTGGTGATCGGCGAGCCCAGCGGAGCCGGGACGGTCGTCGTCGGTTACAAGGGCGTGCTGCGCTTCGCCTGTTCGGTACGGCGGCCACAGGCGCACACCAGCAGCCCGGAGCCCACCGCGTCCGAAGTGGCCGCGCGGTTCTGGCAGTCGCTGCTGGACTTCACCGGCACCGGCGCGCAGGACGGCCCGGTCTTCCGGCAGCTCTCCCCCACCCTGGTGCGGATGTCCGGCACGCTGACCGACGCCGAACTGGTCGTCTCCTGCCGGACGCCGATGGGCTTCGACGCCACCACGTTCCTCGCCGACGTCGCCGAACTCGCCCGGACCATCGACGCGCGCACCGAGATCACCGTCCTGGAGAACACTCCGGCGGTACGGACCTCGCGCGCCGACCCGGTGGCACAGGCGCTCGCCCGTTCCATCCGGGACCGCACCGGCGACGTCGAGTTCAAGGTCAAGCTCGGCACCTCCGACATGAACGTGCTCGGCCCCGCCTGGCAGGTGCCCATCGCCACCTACGGGCCGGGCGACCCGCACCAGGACCACACCCCCGACGAGCACATCCTCCTGTCCGAGTACCTGCTCGCCGCGGAGATCCTCACCGGCGCGGTCGACCGGCTCGCCACCGGGCTCGCCACGCTTTCGACCAGCCACCTGGGCCGAACCCCCAGCCAGACCTGACCGAAGGGACCACTGATGGCCAAGCTGGCCATGTTCGGCGGCAGCCGGACAATCGACCGGGGCAGTGTGCCCGCCGAGCAGATCCGGTGGCCGATCGTCACCGAAGCCGAGCACGAGTCCGCCCGGCGGGTCTTCGAAAGCGGTTCTTTCACCTCCAACAGCACCGGCGGCGGCGAGGTCGCCGCACTGGAGCGTGAATGGGCCGAGTTCGTCGGCGCGCCGCACTGCGCCGCGGTGTCCAACGGCACCGCGGCGATCGAACTGGCACTGGCCGCGGCCGGTATCGAACCGGGAGCGGAGATCCTGGTGCCGGCGCTGAGTTTCGTGGCCAGCGCGGTCGGGGCCGTGCAGCGGATGCTGGTCCCGGTGTTCGTCGACATCGACCCGGTCACCTTCGCCATGTCTCCAGCCGCGGCCAAGGAACTCATCACCCCGCGCACCCGCGCGATCCTGGTGGTGCACCTGCACGGCCTGCCCGCCGACATGACCGCGTTGCGGGCACTGGCCGATCAGCACGGTCTGCTGCTGATCGAGGACGCGGCCCAGTCGCACGGGGCGACTTATCGCGGGCAGCGCACCGGGACGCTCGGCGACATCGCCACGTTCAGTCTCAACGTGGTCAAGAACCTGCCGACCTGCGGCGAGGGCGGGCTGATCACCACCGCCGACCCGGAACTGCACCGCAAGGTCGTGCTGCACCGCCAGTTCGGCGAGGACCTGACCCGCCGTGAACGCGACTATGTCTCACGGGTGCTGGCAGGCAACGCCAAACTCAGCGCCGTCCAGGCGGCCTTCGCCCGCTGCCAGCTCGACAGGCTCGCCGAATACGACGCGGCGCGCCAGGTCAACGTGCGGGCGATGTTCGACAATCTGGCGGACCTGCCCGGTCTGCTGCTGCCCGCCGTGCCCGAGGACCGCACACACGCCTGGCACATCCTGCGGCTGCGGTTCGACCCGGTGGCGATGGGCTGCCCGGAGGTCGCTCCGGGGGCGCTGCGCGCGATCCTGCACCGGGCGCTGCGCGCGGAAGGCGTGCCGTTGCAGCAGTACCAGCTGGTTCCGCTGCCCTGGCAGGAGGCGTTCCGCGACCGGGCCGGATTCGGCGGCTACCCGTGGAAGCTGAACGACGTCGCACCGGTGAAACACCGGGCCGAGGACTACCCCGTCACCACCGCGGTCATCGAGGATTCCCTGACACTGCAACGCTGGCACCTCAACCCGAACAGCGGCCCGGTGCTGCTGCGCTGCGCCGAGGCCATGCACAAGGTGTGGGAGAACCTCGACACGCTGATCCCGATCGCGAGATCGGTCGAGCACCGCCCGCCGTGGTCGGAGTTCACCGAGGAGAGGGTCGAAGCATGAGTGTGCCCACCGAAACCACCGACGTACCGGCGGAGCTGACGGCACGGGCACTGCGGATCCGGGAACGGATCCTGCACATGGGTTCCAGTGCGTCGGGCACCCATGTCGGCGGGAGCCTGTCGTGCGTCGAGATCCTCACCGTGCTTTACGGCGAGGTGCTCGACGTCCGGCCGGACGATCCGGACTTCGCCGCGCGCGACCGGTTCATCCTGAGCAAGGGCCACGCGAGCGCGGCGCTGTACGCGGCGCTGACCGAAGCCGGGTTCCTGCCGGAGTCCGAATGCGACGACTACGCGGTCACCGGCGGCAGGCTCGCCGGGCATCCGTTGCGGAGGCTGCCGGGCGTCGAGTTCCCGACCGGTTCACTCGGTCACGGGCTTTCCCTCGGCGCGGGTGTCGCGCTGGCCGCCAAGCGGTCCGGGCTGCCGTCCCGCGCGTTCGTGCTGATGGGTGACGGGGAGTTGCAGGAGGGTTCAGTGTGGGAGGCGGCGCAGTTCGCGCCCACCGCCGGTCTCGGCAACCTCGTCGCGATCGTGGACCGCAACGGCTGGCAGATCACCGGCCGCACCGAGGATCTCGGGCTGGAGCCGCTGGCCGACCGGTGGCGCAGCTTCGGCTGGACGGTGCGGGAAGTCGACGGCCATGACGTCCAGGAACTGCGCCGGACCTTCGCGGAGGTGCCGTCGCAGCCGGACCGGCCGACGGCCGTGCTGGCCACCACGGTCAAGGGCAAGGGCGTTCCGCTGTTCGAGGACAAGAAGAAGAGCCACCACGTCACGCTGACCCCGGCGCTGCTCGCCCGCGCGCTGGGCGGGCTGCGGGCGCGGGCAAGGAGGCAGTCATGACCCTCGCGGAAGGCACCACGCGGACCGAGGCCGGCGTCGACTGGCAAGAGCGCTACCGGGTGAGCACCCGTGAGATCTACCGCAGCACGCTGGCCGAACTCGCCGAGAAGGATCCGCGCGTGTTCTGTGTCGACTCCGACATGGGCGGGCTGGAAACCGGCTTCGGCGCCCAGTTCCCCGAGCGGTACGTCAATGTCGGGATCGCCGAGGCGAACCTGATGGGCGTCAGCGCGGGCATGGCGTCGATGGGCCTGCGGCCCTACGCCAACACCATCAGCTCGTTCGCCGCCTGCCGGGCCTGCGAGCAGCTCAAGGTGGACGTCGCGGGCAACAACCTGCCGGTGCGGGTGGTGGTGACCCATGCGGGGTTCTCGGCCGGCCACTACGGCCCCACCCACCACGCGCTGGAGGACATCGCGATCGCGCGGACCCTGCCGAACATGACGGTCGTGGTACCCGCCGACGCCGTCGAGACCGAAGCAGCGGTGTGGGCCACCGCCGAGCTGCCCGGCCCGCTTTTCCTGCGCCTCGGCCGGGCCGCGACCCCGCTCGTGCACGACAAGCCCGCCGAGTTCGTCCTCGGCAAGGCCACCCGGCTGCGCGACGGCGACGATCTCACCATCGTCGCCACCGGGCCGTTCCCGGTGGTGATGGCCTTGCGGGCGCACGAGCTGCTGGCCACGGCCGGCATCAACGCCAGGGTGCTGAACATGCACACCGTCAAGCCGATCGACCGCGAGGCGCTCATCGCCGCCGCCACCGAAACCGGTGCGGTCATCACCGTCGAGGATCACGTGTCCTCGGGCGGGATGGGCGGCGCGGTCTGCGAGGTGCTCGCCGAGACCGTGCCGTGCCCGGTGCGCCGGATCGGTGTCCCGGAAGGATTCTTCGACATGGTCGGTGGCGAAGAGGAACTGCTGGTCGCGACCGGGGTCAGCACCGACTCGATCGTCGAGGCCGCGCGAGCGCTGCGTCACGGGTCCGGCGAACGGAAAGGGCTCACGTGATCAACGTCGGCATCATCGGAGCGGCTGGCTACATCGGCGGCGAGCTGCTCCGGCTGCTCCTGCCCCACCCGCAGGCCGAGGTCACCAAGGTCTATTCGGCAAGCCAGCAGGGCAGGCGGGTGGACAGCGTGCACCCCAACCTGCGCGGGCACACTCCGCTCACCTTCACCGACCCGGCCGATCTCGACAGCCATGACGTCGTGTTCATCGCCGTGGCGCACGGCAAAGCGGCCGAGTACGTCACCTCGCTGGGACCGGACGCGCCCTGCGTGATCGATCTGACCGCCGACTTCCGGCTGCGGGACCCGGAGGCCTACCGGCGTTACTACGGCGACGCGCATCCCGCCGCGGACCTGACGGCGGACTTCACGCCGGGCCTGCCGGAGCGGCATCGGGAACAGTTGCGCACCGCCGACCGGATCAGCGTGCCCGGCTGCATGGCCACCGCGGCCACCCTGGCGCTGCGGCCGCTCGCCGCCGCCGGCCTCATCCGGCCGGACGTGCTCATCGACGCGAAGATCGGGTCCAGCGGCTCGGGTTCCTCGGCGACGACGACGAACCTGCACGCCGAGCGCAGCGGGGCGATGCGGGTGTTCGCCCCGCACGGCCACCGGCACGAAGCCGAGGTCGCGCAGGAAACCGGGTTGCGGGTACGGATGGCGGCCACCGGCGTCGAAGCGGTGCGCGGCGCGCAGGTGCTGTGCCACTGCACGACCGAGCCCGGTGTCGGTGAACAGGATCTGCGCCGCGCCTACCGGGCGGCCTACCAGGACGAGCCGTTCGTGCGGATCGTCGCCCAGCGCCGCGGCCTGTACCGATTGCCGGAACCCAAGCTCCTGATCGGCAGCAACTACTGCGACGTCGGGTTCTCCCTCGACCCCGACTCCGATCGGCTGGTCGCGATCGGCGCGCTGGACAACCTCGTCAAGGGCGGCGCGGGCAATGCCGTGCAGTGCCTCAACATCCGGATGGGCTGGCCGGAGCGGACCGGCCTGGAGTTCGTCGGGCTGCACCCGATTTAGACCATGTCCTGTACTGAGAAGGAGCCTCGATGACGGACGAGCTGCTGGTGGTCAAGATCGGCGGCGCCGCCGGGGTCGACCCGAGCCGGGTATGCACCGATGTGGCGGCGCTGGTCCACCGGGGGCGGCGGATCGTGCTGACCCATGGCGGCTCGGCGTCGGTGGACGAGCTCGCGGGCGCACTCGGTGTGCCACAACGGGAACTGCTCTCCGCCAGCGGGGTGCGGACCCGCCACACCGACCCCGCGACGCTACGGGTACTGCAACTGGCGTTGCTGGGTGAGGTCCGGCCCGCGGTGCTCGGCGAACTCGGCCGGGCCGGGATCCGCGCGGTCGGCCTGTCCGGACTCGACGCGAACCTGCTGCGCGCCGAACGCCGCGCCGCGATCCGCGCGATCATCGACGGCAGGCGGGTGCTGGTCCGCGACGACCACAGCGGACGGATCACCTCGGTCGACGGCGGCCTGCTGCGGCTGCTGCTCGACGACGGCGTGACGCCGGTCGTCTCCCCGCCCGCGGTCGCCGAGGACGGTCGCCCGGTCAACGCCAACGCCGACCGGATCGCGGCCGCCGTTGCCGTGGAACTGAAGGCGCGGACCCTGGTGTTCCTCACCGCCGCGCCGGGTCTGCTCGCCGATCCGGCCGACCCCGCCAGCCTGCTCGCCGAGCACGCGCTCGGCGACGAAACCCCGAAGATGGGCGGCGGGATGGGCGTGAAGCTGATCGCCGCCCGAGAGGCTTTGCGCGGCGGCGTCGAGACCGTGATCATCGCGGACGGCCGGACCGAAGACCCGGTCACCCGTGCCCTTGACGGCGGCGGCACCCGCCTGCGCCTCGCCAAGGCCTGAACGCCCGCGGGCGTTCAGGCCATTCGCGGCATGATGCCGGTGAACGCGGCGACCTCGGACCGCGACGAGACTTCGAGTTTGTCGAAGATGCGGCGCAGGTAGGTCTCCACGGTCTTGTGGCTGAGCACCAGAGCCCGCGCGATCTGCTGGTTGGTGCGGCCACGCGCGACGAGTTCGGCCACCTGGTTCTCCCTGGTGCTCAGCAGGCCCATCCGGGCCAGGACGACCTTGTCGAAGTCCGGTCCCGAGTCCGCCTCTTCCCGCCGGGCTTCCGCCGCACTGTCCTCTGTGGACTCGTCGGCGGCGTGGAACGCCCGCCCGGCCAGTGGCGCCAGCACGCTGAACGAGCGTACCCCGAGTACGACCACGGCGGCGCGCAGCGTCCGCCACGCCCGGCCGGGATCGGCGCCCCACTGCAGGCAGGCCGCGGCCAGCAGGGTCAGCCCGAACCGGTCGACCAATCCCGGCCGGGAACCCAGCCGTTCGTCGAGCGCGTGCCACAGCCGCGCGTCACCGTGCCTGCCGACAGCGGCGCTCAACCCGGCCAGCATCGCGCACAACGATCCCGAGTCGCCGGGTTCCGGCCCTTCGCCACCGCTGGCGATCACGTGTCCGATCTCCGCGCACAACCGCTTCGTCCGCGCCTGCAGTCCGGTGCTGCCGAAGGGCTTCGCGAGCGCGCTGGCGTCTTCGGCGTGTTCGACGGCCGCGCCGAGCGCGCCGTCCGCCAGATACGCGGTGGCCAAGCCGAGGTGGAGCCTGCCGAGGACGTGGACCTGACGGTGACGCTCCGCCAGCGCGAGACCTCGGTTGTAGTGCACCAGCGCTTCCGCGGTACGCCCGGACCAGAGATTCGCCCAGCCCAGCCAGTCGAATGCCTCGCAGACCACGGCCACGGTCGTGCCGGGGTCGGCGAGGCCGTTCAGGTGACCGGCCGCCCGGTCCGCGGCCGCCGTGGCTTCGACACCGCGGCCCAGGGTCGCCAGCATGGCGCTGTATATCGCCAGCGCCCGCAGACCGGTGTCGTCGATGCGACCGGACTCTTCGGCGTCCGGCACGAGTCGTTCGACGCGCGCCAAGGAGCCGGCGACGTCTCCGCCGCTGTCCAGCGAGGTCTCCGCGAGTCCCAGCACCACTCGCGCCGCGACTGCCCCGTCCGAGGTGTCGAGTCGCCGGGCCAGCTCGGCCACCTCCTCGAAGCGGCCGAGCAGCCGCAGCACCCGCAGATGCGACTCGGTGAGATCGGCGAGAGCCGCGTCGTCGAGATCGGCGCGGTGCTGCCACGCGGCGTGGTGTCCCGGAAGGCTTTCGGCCAGCAGACCGGACAACGCCGTCGACCGCGCCAGCCGGGCGGCCAGCCGCTGCCGCTCGGCCGGGCCGGTGCCCGGAAGCTGCAGCAGGGTACGCAGCCAGCCCGACACCGTCGCCGGCGTCCGGTCCCCGCTCTGCTCGACCGCCACCACCAGGGTCCGGACGTCGCTTTCGGTGGCCGGTTTCCCGGCACGTTCGAGATGATGGGCCAGCTCGGCGAGCGGGGCGCCGCGCCCGCGCAGCAGCCGGTAGGCCCTGGCGTGCGCGCCGAGCCGCCAGCCGCCACCCGCGTGGTGGTAGCAGATCGAGCGGACGACCGGGTCACGGAAGACCAGCCGGTCGTTCCCGATTCCCACGCGCACCAGGTCGTGCGCGATCAGCTCGTCGAGGCCTTCGAGGGTGTGATCGTGGCCGAGCTCGGCCACCTCCGCCACCAGCTCCGAGTCGAAGCGGTCGCCGACGACGGCCGCGGCCTGCGCCACCTGCCGGGCGAGCGCGGGCAGTGCCTGCAGGTCCAGCCGGACCGAGGCGAGCACCGGATGCGACAACGGGCCGGGTGGGAGCACATCCGGATCGGCGCTCGCCACGTCTTCCGGCGGTCCGGCCGCCAGCGCGCCGAGCAGACCCGGTTTCCCGCCGTGCTCGCGGAGCAGCTGCCTGCGGAGACCTGGCCGGATCCCCATCGGGAGCAGGCGCAGCGCGTTCACCGCGTCCAGCGGCCCGAGCTCGAGCGAACGCGCGACACCTGACTCGACCGCGACGCTCAGCGCGCTGAGCAGTTCCGCCGGCGACTGACGGGGGCGATGCGCGAGGACCAGCAGCAACGGCGCGTTCAGCGGCCGCCTGAGCAGGTGCAGGATCATTTCGATCGAGCCGGGCTGCGCGTTGTGCACGTCGTCGAGGATCAGCACGAGCGGCCTGCCGTCGGCCAGCTTGCCCACCAGCGAGCGGATCCCTTGGTACGCCCAGTAACGTTGCTGCGGCGATTCGGCGGAAGCACCCTCGGCCGGATGGAGTACCGGGAAGATCCCCGGCAGGCAAGAGGCCGCGCGCGGGTCCAGCTCGGCCAGCAGCTCGTTCCCGTCCGCGGCGAGCAGATCTTCCAGTGCGTCGACGAACAGCGCGAAGTCGTTGGTCAACGGCGAGGCCGTCGCTTTGCCGTGTGCGACACGGGCCCCGGCTCTCGTCGCCCGCTCCTCCAGCGCGGCCAGCAACCGGGTCTTGCCCATCCCCGGCTCGCCCGCGATCTCCAGCACCTTGCAGGTGTTCCCGGTGACCGTGGCGAGTGCGTGGTCGAAGGCCTCGAGCTCGGCCGTCCTCCCCCACAGGCGAATTGGCGTGGATAGCGCGGCACGCACGACGGAATAACCCCCAGGCATCCTCGATCGTCCTTCCCCAGTTGCGAAACTCGATCTCCCAGCGTGGTTTGGGCAGCGACCTTCGACCACGGATTGCGCCAAACGAGTCTCCGCCGTCAGTGTTACACGGATCGAGTCAGCCGAACAAGGACCATTGGTGTCTTCCGCAAGCCGGGAAGAATCTTGACAGGGTGAGATCACGAAGTTACGTTGGCATCAGGTTTTTCCAGCACTGGGGCAGTCGTTGAAGAACCCTGAAAAGGGCACAAATGACCGTGGAAATTACCACTGGGGAGCGTCCATGAGATCGTGTCGCACCATGATCAGCAACCACCGCACCGGCCGCTAGGTACCGGATGCCCGCAGGTGCAACATGTTCTCGGCCGGATGGAACCGGACATCCGGCGCACCGCAGCAGCTAAGTGGCACAGGTCGGCGGGATTCTGATCCACATCGCGCTCACCTTGATTTGTGTACAAAAAATTGAATGTGATCGCTATTGGCGGCGACTCCGCCGCAGATTCTCGTACCATCGTGACGGCAGAAGGTGCATATGATCGAGGAAAGCAAGACTTTGCAACTGAGCAAGGAAGAGCTCGCCCAGTTCCATCGCGACGGCTACATAGGACCGTTCGATCTTTATGAACCCGAAGAGATGGCCGCACATCTGCAGGCACTGAGGCCGAAGCTGCTCAATACCAAGAACGCGATTTACAGTGGCGGCCGGACCATATCGGGCAGTACGAACCTGTCGAACTATGACCGGCATCTCGACATCGACTTCCTGGCCGAGCACATCACCCGGCCCGAAATCGTCGACCGGGTCTCGAGCATCCTCGGCCCGGACACCCTGTGCTGGCGTTCCGAGTTCTTCCCCAAGTACCCCGGCGACGAGGGCACCGACTGGCACCAGGCGGACAACTTCTCCAACGTCGCGGGCTCGAAGCACCCCCAGATCGTCTGGCCGGAGGACGCGGAGTTCGGCGGCACGATCACGGTCTGGACGGCGTTCACCGAGGCGTCGGTGGACATGGGCTGCCTGCAGTTCATTCCCGGTTCCCACAAGTCCATGAACTACGACGAGTCCAAAAGCATGGACTACAACCCCGACCTGATCAACAAGGTCGACAAGGACGGCGTCCGGCGCGGTTTCTTCGGCTACGACTACCGGCAGCTGCAAAAGGACCCGAACTGGACGCCCGACGAAGCGAATGCGGTGTCCCAGGTGATGCGCCAGGGACAGTTCATTATTTTCTGGTCAACCCTGATGCACGCCTCTCACCCACATCTCGGACTCACCGACAACATGCGACTGGGTTTCGCCGGGCGCTACCTGCCCACCTCCGTGCACGTCTACCCCCACTCCGATTCACTGGCGGAGTTCGGCGGCAGCGCCAGCCTGGACAAGTTCGGCAACGTGCTCGTCTCCGGCCAGGACAACTACGGGCACAACCGCTTTGTCGATTCCACCGTGAACGGCTACCGATTCCCGGTCAGGGAAGGCAGCCTCGGCGGGTTCGGCCTGAGCGACGTACAAGCCTGGCTGCTCGGTACCTGCCGGGAGCTCGGCCTGCCCGCCCAGGACGTGAACGCGAACTTCTTCGAGATGGGCGGCACGTCCCTCACCGCGGTGAAGCTGATCGCCAAGGCGGAGCAGAACTTCGGCGAAGACGTCCTGCCACCGGAGGACCTGTACGGCAGGAGCACGCTGCGCGACATCGCGGCGACCATCGAAAGCAACAGCGGCGCCTCCGCCTGACCGGAGGCACCGAGTCCGCCTGCCCGGCACCGCTGGTGCCGGGCAGGCGCCTCTGCCCCCACCCCACACTGAGACCGTGACGACCGCGACCGGAGGATCGACGAAGTCATGAAGCGTCTCGTGCCCAGTGCCGAAGCACGATCTGTCCACGCACTGGCCAATGTGGACACCGAGCAGCCCTATCCCGAAGAACTCGGCGCGAAGGACCTGTTCGAACAGCGCGCCGAGGCCGCTCCCGACGCGGTCGCGCTCGTGTATCGCGACCGCAAGATGACCTACCGTGAGCTGAACGCGCACGCCAATCGGCTGGCGGCTCACCTTCTCGCACAAGGACTTCGAGCGGGCGAAGTCGTCGGAGTCTCCGTCGCCCGCTCACCGGGGCTGATCGCGACGCTGCTCGCGGTGCTCAAATGCGGCGCGGTGTACCTGCCGTTCGACGACTCCTGGCCCGACGATCGGCTGCAGGTCATGTTCGGCATCGCCGAATGCGAATGGCTGGTGACCGACCGGCCCGAACGGTGTGCCGGACGCTTCCCGCTGCACCACGTCGTACCGGCGCCCGCGATGACCGAGTCGTCCACAGTGGACGATCAAACGACGAATCCCGCCACCCGTACGGGCGCGGACGATCTGGCCTACATCAACTTCACCTCCGGCTCGACCGGACTGCCCAAGGGTGTCCCGATCCGCCACCGCGGCATCACCCGGCTGGTCAGCGGCGCGCACTACACCCGGCTCGACGAGCACGCCGTCACGCTGCAACTGGCACCGGTCAGCTTCGACGCGGCCACCTTCGAGATCTGGGGCGCGCTGCTCAACGGCGGCACCTGCGTGCTGTATCCGAGCAGCTTCGTCCGGCTGTCGGAACTGCGGCATGTGGTGCAGGACAACGGGGTGACCACCGTCTTCCTGACCACGGCCCTGTTCAACACCCTGGTCGACAACGACCTCGACGCGCTCGGCAGCGTGGAGACGATCCTCACCGGCGGCGAGGCGCACTCCCTGCACCATATCGGCCGGGCGCTGGCGCACTACGGCCCGGAAAAGCTCGTCAGCGTCTATGGCCCGACCGAGTGCACCACCTTCGCCACCTACTACCCCGTCACCGAACTGCGGCACGACGAGCTGGCGTTGCCGATCGGCAAGCCGATCCAGAACACCCGCGCGTACCTCGTACGTGACGGCAGGCTTTGCGCCGCCGGGGAGATCGGCGAGGTGTGCCTGGCTGGTCCCGGCCTGTCGCCCGGCTATCTCGGCATGCCGGACGCGACCGGCGAACGTTTCGTCGACTACGAGATCGACGGTGTCCCGGAACGGCTGTACCACACCGGGGACCTCGCCTACTTCCGCGCGGACGGCATGCTGGTGTTCCAAGGCCGCGACGACGACCAGGTGAAGATCAACGGGCACCGCATCGAACTGGGAGAAGTCCGGCACGTGCTCGGCACCCACCCAGGGGTCAGGCAGGTGTTCGTCACGGTGGACCGGCCGGAGATCGGCGAGGCGGCCATGCTGGCTTTCGTGGTCACCGACGCGCCCGGCTGCACCCCGCACGCCCTGCGCACCTATCTGCGGCAGCGGCTGCCGTCGTACCTGATCCCCTCGGTCATCGAGATCCGCGAGTCGCTTCCGTTGTCCCTGCACGGAAAGGTCGACCGCCAGGTCCTGCTGTCCTCGCTGCTGCCGTCCGGAGGCTCCTCCTCGTGACCACGAACCTCGGCGGCCACGAGGACTTCCGCGCCACCGTCCGGTCCACTTTGGACAAGATCGTGACGCCGAACGCGTCGAAGTGGGAGGCCCAAGGCCATATCTCCGAGTCGGGATGGCGAGAACTCGGTGACGCCGGCTTGCTCGCGTTACCGCACACCGGAGTGGATTTCCTGCGCAGCGCAGTGTTCCTCGACGAACTGGGCAACACCGGCTACGCGGGGATCCGGGCGTCGGTCGGGGTGCACGCGTACATGGCGAGCTCGTATGTGCGGTTGTTCGGCAACGCCGAGCAGAAGGCGCGCCTGCTGCCGCCGGGCGAGCGCGGGGACAAGATCGCGGCGCTGGCCATCACCGAGCCCGAAGCGGGCACCGATCTGCGGAACCTGACGACCAGCGCCGACGCCGACGGCTCGGGAGGATACCGGCTACGAGGGCGGAAGTCGTTCGTGGCCAACGGTTCCCAGGCCGGTTACTTCATCGTGCTTGCCAGGACCAAGGCCACCGGTACCGCCGGCGGGATGCCGGGGGCGAGTCTGCTGATCGTCGACGCCGACGCCGACGGGATAACGCGACGGCCGCAGCCGATGCTGGGCTGGCGTGCCGCGGACATCACCGAGGTCCAGTTCGACGACGTGCCGGTCGCGGCCGGGCAGCTGATCGGCAAGCCCGAGCGGGCGCTCCTGTACCTCGTGCGCGCGCTGGACTTCGAACGGCTCGTCGCCGGCCTGCTCGCGGTCGGCGGGGTCCGGTACTGCCTGCGGCTGCTGAAGGAGTTCGCGCGGTCGCACCGGGTCGGAGACACTCCGCTGGGGTCGTATCAGGCTGTCCGGCACCGGATCGCCGACCTGGACGCCCAGCTGGAACTGGTCCACGGCTACGCGTACCAGGCGGCCACCCGGCAGAGTCTCGGGAAGCTGGACACGAAGTCGGCGTCCGTGCTGAAGCTGACCGCCACCGAACTCGCCGTGACGGCCGCCCAGGCCTGCGTCCAGTACCACGGCGCCCGCGGCTATCTCGACGACGCGACCGCCGCGCGGCTGTACCGCGACGCGATGGCGGGCACGATCGCCGCCGGGACGAACGAGCTGCTGCGAGACCACATCTTCGAATCGATCTAGCGCGCCCCGGTGAGGTGTTCGAGCGCCAGCTGGGACAGGCGGATGAAGCCGTAACCACGTTCCGCGGCCTTGTCCGGATCGAAGTCCTCGAAGGTCGCGCGGTCGGCCAGCAGGTCCGCGGCCGTCTCGCCCTCGTTGAGCGTCGGTGTCGCCAGTTCCGGGACGAGCGCGGCGTCGAGGGCGGCCCGCACCTCGGGATCGGCGCGGAAAGCCCGCGAGCGTTCGGCGAACAGCAGGTAACTGGCCATGTTGGCCTCGGCGCTGGCCCAGACGCCGTCCATGTTCTCCGTGCGCAGCGGCTTGTAGTCGAAGTGCCGGGGGCCGTCGTAGCCGCCGTGCTCCAGCAGGTCGACCAGGAAGAACGAGGACAGCACGTCGCCGTGGCCGAACACGAGGTCCTGGTCGAACCGCGGACCGCGCTGGCCGTTGAGGTCGACGTGGAACAGCTTGCCCTGCCACAGGGCCTGTCCGATGCCGTGGACGATGTTGAGCCCGGCCATCTGCTCATGCCCCACCTCGGGGTTCACGCCGACGATCTCGTGGTTGTCCAGCGTGGAGATGAACGCGAGCGCGTGCCCGACGGTCGGCAGCAGGATGTCGCCGCGCGGTTCGTTCGGCTTCGGCTCGAGCGCGAGGCGCAGCCCGTAGCCCTGGTCGATGACGTACTGGGCGAGGAAGTCGATGCCCTCGCGATAGCGGTCCATCGCCGCGCGGACGTCCTTCGCGGCGTCGGTCTCGCTGCCTTCGCGACCACCCCAGAGCACGAACGTCGAGGCGCCGAGCTCGGCGGCGAGATCGAGGTTCCGCAGCACCTTCCGCAGGGCGTAGCGGCGGACGTCACGGTCGTTGCTGGTCAGGCCGCCGTCCTTGAAGACGGGGTGGCTGAACAGGTTCGTGGTCACCATCGGGACGACAAGACCGGTTTCGGCGAGCGCGCCCTGGAAGCGCTTCAGCTGCCGTGCCCGCTCGGCGTCGTCCGAGCCGAAGGGTACGAGGTCGTCGTCGTGGAAGGTGATGCCCCAGGCGCCGAGGTCCGAGAGGCGGTGCACGGCCTCGACCGGATCGAGCGGTCCCCGGCTCGCCGGGCCGAACATGTCGTTCGCCTGCCAGCCCACGGTCCAGAGCCCGAAGCTGAACTTGTCCGCACGCGTCGGTGCCTGAACCATCACGCCTCCACCAATTAGTTTGATGCCTGAACTTATCGACGCGTACCCCGGCGGGTCAAGGCTTTCGTTCAGGCATCGAACGAATACAATCGCGCGATGATCGGCACGCGCCCGGCGGGACAGCACACCGTGCGACAGCACAACGCGGCCCTCGTCCTCCGCGCGATCGCGGACGGCCCCGGCGTTTCACGGGCAGGCCTCGCCGCCACCATCGGCCTCACGAAGGCGACCGTGTCGAGCGTGGTCGACCGCTTGATCGCGGCGGATCTCGTGGCCGAAGGCGAGCCGGAACAGCGCGTCGGCCCCGGACGGCGCGGTACCGTCGTCTCCCTCTCCCCCACCGGCCCGCACGGACTCGGCATCGAGATCGGCGTCGACTATCTGGCGTCCTGCCTCGTCGACTTGACCGGCACCGTCCGGGCCGAAGAGGTCCGATACGCGGACAATCGGACACCGCGCGTTTTCCAGCGGGTGTCGGCGTTCCTGCGCAAAGCACGGAAGCAGGCGGAGGCGCTGGGCGTCTCCGTCGCCGGTGTCGGCGTCGCGGTTCCGGGCCTGGTCGAATCCGGTCTCGTGCGGCTCGCTCCCAATCTGGGCTGGCGCGACGTCGACCTCGCGGACCGGCTCGGCGAGACCTTCACCGTCGCCAACGAAGCCAACTTCGCCGCGCTCGCCGAACTCTGGCACGGCTCGGCGTTGCCGGATTTCGTCCACGTGTCCGGTGAGATCGGGATCGGCGCGGGAATCGTGCTGGACCGCGCCCTGTTCGAGGGCGTCCGCGGCGCGGGCGGCGAAATCGGCCATCTGCCGGTGGCGCCCGACGGTCCGCCGTGTTCCTGCGGCGCGAACGGCTGCCTGGAGCGGATGGCCGGACAGGAGGAGATCCTGCGGCTCGCGGGGGCGGAGAGGGTGGACGCCCTGATCACCGCCCTCGAATCGGGCGACGCCGCGGCGCTCGCGGCCGTCACCACCGCGGCGGGACATCTCGGCATCGGACTGTCCACCGTGGTCAATCTGATGGACGTCCCGGCCGTGGTGCTAGGCGGAACGTACGCGCGGCTTGAGCCGTGGCTTCGTGAGCCACTCCTCGTCGAATTGGAGCGCCGAGTGCCCAGCACGGCCTGGTCGCCGGTGCGGGTCATCCGATCGGCGCTCGGCACGGGAGCCGCCGTACGCGGCGCGGCCGGCTCGGTGATCCGGGGTGTCCTCGCGGATCCCGAGCACTATCTCACGACTCACTGGCCATCCGATCAGGACGCTCGGGATCGGTGACCCCCGGCAACGACGCCTCGATGGCCTGCGCGCGTTCCTCGATGTCCGCGCGCTGGACGCGCCGGGCGTAGGCGATCAGTTCGTCGCGATCCGCGTGCGGGAGCCAGCCCTGCTCACAGCCGGTCTCCAGCCGCACCAGGTATCGCACCAGCTCGACCGACTCGGCACCGAACTCCCGCATGCGGCGCGTCAGCAGTTCCGCCGCGCCGAGGTAGCCGTTGTTCCAGGCGTGGACCGCCAGCAGTTGCGCGGTCGCGGCGAGGATGTCGCCGAGGTGGAACCCGCCCTCCGCGGCGAGATGCCCGGCGAGCCGGAAACTGCGTCTGCCCTCGCCGACCGGCCCCTCCTCGCGAATCGCTTCGAGCAGTGCCCCGATCTGCCGTGTCAGGTAGTCCTGACCAGCGCCCTCCACCGTCACCGCATTCCTCCACCCAGTCGCCGCGATCGTAGGAAGGTGTCAATGGGGTGCAGCTCAGATACAGCGAATGCCGAACCGTTATCACCCGAATGGGGTGCGGAGTGCTGCCTCTCCGTCACCAGGATGCCACGGCCTCCGCCCATCGAACCCGCCTGTATTCGGCGGGGAGGCGGAGAGCGTTACAGGGTCACGGGCGACGTGTACGACACGTCGCCCGTGACCCACTGGCGCGGCAAGGGTCAGCTGGTGGTGGCGGTGTTGATCGCCCGTGCGTACGCGGCGGCCGTGCCCTGCGCCGAGCACTTCTTGATGTCGTCGTAGAGCCACATGAAGCCGCCGGGGATGCCCGCGGACGACTTCCACGACCGCATCCGGCTCTCCACCTGCGCGGGCGAGTCCCCCGCGGTGCAGCCGGAGCCGTTCTTGCTCCACAGCCCCGGATCCACCGGCATGCCGAGCGACCGCGACCACGTCGCCGGGTCGTTGCCGCTCCCGCCCGCATAGGCCTGCAGGTACACGCGGTCGACCAGGCCGCCGAGGCCGTTCTTCACGCCCTGCCAGTACGACACCGCGGTGTACGGCGCGAGGGTGAAGTTCCGGTAGCCCATGGCGTTCGCCATCCGCGCGAAGGTGACGGTGGAGCCGACGTCGTAGTGCGCTTCGTCGTCATTGTTGATCGCGTCCGCGCCGGTGGCGTTCTTCAGCGCCAGGAAGTTGCGGTACAGGATCGTGCCGCTGCCGGTGCCGTCGCGGGTGATCAGCTTGTCGATGGCTTCCCAGTCCGGCGTGCCCCAGGCACCGACCGAGACCTCGATGCGGTTGACCGACGTCGGCGCCTGCTTCAGTGTCCGCAGCCGCGCGGGCCACCCGGCGTCGCCGACGTACCGGCCGCCCGAGACCACGAGATGGTCGTTGTAGTACAGATCCCCGTTGTCGTGGACGTGGATGCTCCACAGGATGACCGTGGTGAAACCGGACCCGCGAAGGGTGTCCATGACACCCTGTCCGTCCTGATAAAACGGTCCCCCGCCGTAGATCGCGGACCGGCCCGCCGCGGCGGGTGTCAACGAGGCTTCGGCGGCGCTCGGCCGGCTCGTCGGGACGATCGCGAGACTCGCCGCGGCGACCACCAAGGCCACCGTCGCACGCACCCAGGTCCACCTCATCAGGTCAGCTCCCTTCGGCTTGCCCCGGAGGGTATGAGATTTTCCAACGGCGAGGCCAGGTTTGTTCAGTGACCTGTCCGGTGGATTGGACCAAGAGGACTAAAGGCGAACACCGCCGCCCTGCTGTTCCTCGAAGATCAGCCAGGTCCGGGTCGACCGCACGCCGTCCAGCTCCTGCAGCCGCACCAGGACGACATCCCGCAGCGACGCGTTGTCCGGCGTCCGCACCAGCAGCAGGATGTCGAAGTCGCCGCCGACCAGCGACACGTGTTCGACGAACGGGATCTCCCGAAGCTCGGCAGACATCGTGCGCCACGACGTCTGCTCGACGGTGATCAGGATGTACGCGCTCGTCCCGAGTCCGGCCCGGCGCGGGTCGATCCGGGCGCCGAAGCCGGTGATGACGCCTTCGGACATCAGCCGGTCCAACCTCGCGTAAGCGTTGGTGCGCGAGATATGCAGTCGTTCCGCCAGCGCGCGGACCGCGAGCCTGCCGTCGGCGGACAGTTCGGCGAGGATCGCGCGGTCGATGTCGTCGAGGGCAAGGACCGTTCGTCCCGGATCCGGCCCGTGAGCCACGCCACTCTTGGACGTTCGGGTCGGCTGAACCGATCCTTCGGACAGTTTGTCGCTCATTTCGCCTACCTCTTGAACACCGGGACGCCGGAAACCACGATCTGAGCATCATATGTCTGTGAAAGGTGGTGCTGCGCCATGTCGCGGGAGACCCTTGCCGCCGCGTTGCTGCCGTCCGGTGTCCCGGTGCGGTTCCTCGCCGAGGACGGCACGCGCGTCGACGAGCACGGCGGCTACGCCGAGCCGCCGTCCGACCGGCTCGTCGAGGCCTACCGGCTGATGGTGCTCGGGCGCCGGTTCGACGCGCAAGCGACCGCGCTGACCAAACAGGGACGTCTCGCGGTCTATCCGTCGAGCGCCGGCCAGGAAGCCTGCCAGGTCGCGAGCGCGCTGGCGCTCACCGGAGCCGACTGGCTCTTTCCCACCTACCGCGACTCGGTCGCGCTGGTCGCCCGCGGGCTCGAACCGGGCGAGATCCTGACGCTGCTTCGCGGCGACGCGCACTGTGGCTACGACCCCGCGAAGACCCGTGTCGCTCCCCAGTGCACCCCGCTGGCCACCCAGACGCTTCACGCGGCCGGGCTCGCCCACGCGATGCGGCGCCGCGGCGAAGACGCCGTCGCGTTCGCGCTCATCGGCGACGGCGCCACCAGCGAAGGCGACTTCCACGAGGCGCTCAACTTCGCGGCCGTGTTCAAGGCGCCCGTGGTGTTCTTCGTGCAGAACAACGGGTTCGCGATCTCGGTGCCGTTCGAGAAGCAGAGCGCCGCGCCCGCGCTGGCCTACAAGGGCGTCGGCTACGGCGTCCGCTCCGAGCAGGTCGACGGCAATGACGCCCTCGCGGTCCTCTCTGTGCTGGACGACGCCGTCGCGCACGCGCGCGCCGGTCTCGGGCCGGTCCTGGTCGAGGCGCACACGTACCGGATCGACGCGCACACCAACGCCGACGACGCCACCCGCTACCGCGACCAGGCCGAGGTCGAGAAGTGGCGTGCGGCCGACCCTGTCCGCCGCCTCGAGACGTACCTGGTCAACGAGAACCTGTTGTCCGGCAAGGATATCGAACGATTCCGGGTCGAAGCGGAGACCTTCGCGGCCGGGGTGCGCGACACCCTGAACGCCGACGTGGAGCCGGATCCGATGTCGCTGTTCGAGCACGTCTACGCCGTTCCGACCCGTCAGCTGGCCACCCAGCGGGCGCTGGTCGCCGCCGAACTGGAAGCCGTGGAGGGCTGATGACCGAGATCTCGATGGCCCAGGCGCTCAACGCCGCCTTGCGCGACGCCGTCAAGGACGACGACCGTGTGGTGATCTTCGGCGAGGACGTCGGCCCGCTCGGCGGTGTGTTCCGGGTGACCGACGGCATCACCGCCGACTTCGGCGAGGAACGCTGTTTCGACACGCCACTGGCGGAGTCCGGCATCGTCGGCTTCGCGGTCGGGATGGCGATGGGCGGGTTCCGCCCGGTGGTCGAAATGCAGTTCGACGCCTTCGCGTACCCCGCTTTCGAGCAGATCACCTCGCACGTCGCGAAACTGCGCAACCGGACCCGAGGCGCCCTGTCGCTGCCCATGGTCATCCGGATCCCCTACGCGGGCGGGATCGGCGGCGTCGAGCACCACTGCGATTCGAGCGAGGCCTACTACACCCACACGCCCGGCCTGCGCGTTGTCACCCCCGGCACGCCCCAGGACGCCTACGACCTCCTGCGCGACGCGATCGACTCCCCGGATCCGGTGATCTTCCTGGAACCCAAATGCCGCTACTGGTCGAAGGAAACCGTGTCCTTCACCCGTGAAGGCGCGGCCATGGACCGCGCGGTCGTGCGTCGCGAAGGCAAGGACGTCACGCTGATCGCGTACGGCCCGATGGTCGCCACCGCGCTGGAGACCGCGGAAGCCGCGAAGGCCGAGGGCTGGGACGTCGAGGTGGTCGACCTCCGGTCCCTGAGCCCGTTCGACGACGAGACCGTCACCGCCTCGGTGCGCCGCACCGGGCGCGCGGTCGTCGTCCACGAGGCCGCCGGGTTCGGCGGTTACGGCGCCGAGGTGGTCGCCCGCGTCACCGAGCAGTGCTTCCATCAGCTCCACGCGCCCGTCCTGCGCGTCACCGGACTCGACATCCCTTATCCGCCGCCGAAACTGGAACGCCACCAGCTGCCGGACGTCGACCGGATCCTGGACACCGTCGCCCGGCTGCAGTGGAACGACGAACCGGCGGTGGCCGGTGCCTGACTTCCTGCTCCCGGACCTCGGCGAGGGGCTGACCGAAGGCACCATCGTCACCTGGCTCGTCGCGGAGGGCGACACCGTCGGCGTCGACCAGGCGGTCGTCGAGGTCGAGACCGCGAAGGCGGCGGTCGAGGTGCCAGTGCCGTTCGCCGGGGTCGTCACCCGGCTCCACGGCGAACCCGGCCAGTCGCTGCCCGTCGGCGCTCCCCTGCTCACCATCGGCCCCGGCTTCACCGAACCCGGCGTGACCACGGCGAGCGAGGGCAGCGGCAACGTCCTCATCGGCTACGGCACGACCACCACGACGCGGCGCCGCCGGACGCGCACCACCGTCGTCGAACTGCCGCCCAAAGCACCGGGCGTCATCTCGCCGTTCGTCCGGAAAATGGCCGCCGACAACAAGATCGACCTGACGAAACTGACCGGCAGCGGACCGGGCGGCATCATCCGGCGTGCCGACGTCGAAGCGGCGCTCACCGTCCCCGAGCGGCGGGACGGCGAGACACGGATCCCGCTGACAGGGGTCCGCAAGGCGGTCGCCGACAAGCTGACGACCTCGCGGCGCCAGATCCCCGAGGCGACGGTCTGGGTGGACGTCGACGCGACCGGACTCGTCGCCGCCCGGAAGTCGCTCAACGCCTCGGCTCCTGATCGGCCGGTGAGCCTCCTCGGCCTCATCGCCAGGTTCGCCGTCGCGGGCCTGCGGAAGCACCCCGAGCTGAACTCTCGGGTCGACGGCGACGAGATCGTCCAGCTGCGGGACATCAACCTCGGGTTCGCGGCCCAGACCGACCGCGGTCTCGTCGTGCCGGTCGTCCGTGACGCGGGGTCACTGTCCACAAGGGAGCTTTCGGCCGCGATCGGCGAGCGGACCACCCAAGCCCGCG